>NZ_JAGEMO020000032.1 GCF_017921975.2 Hymenobacter terricola | reverse complement strand
ACGCAGGGCAAGGTTTGGCATGGAAGCAAAGTTTGGCGCTAAATTGAGGACTTTTTCCTGGCCCAATTAAATTGGAGGGGGTTGCAAGAACGTTTATTCAGCCTGTCATGTCGGGCGCCGCCGAGACATCTCGCGTGCCGTAGTAACTCGACTGATTGAATGCTGCCCCGAGCGAGAGGTCTCGGCGGCGCCCGACACGACGTTCTTTTGACCATATTAGCCCGGTAGCTGCCCACTTTTCCATATGCTTCAATACGTTACCCTGCTTTCTCTGATACTGGCCTTCCTGCTGCTGCTAGGCGTCATTTTCACTCTGCAGCGCGTGGCCAAAACCCGGCCCGATGGCGGAGTGGTGGGCGAAAACGGCTTCACGCTGCAAGGCTATTCCTATGCCCTGATTTTGCTGGCCGTCATCTCGGGCGTGGGCATTTGCTATGTGCTGGCGCGCGATTCACCCTGGGCCGGCCACCTTATGGAGTGGATGAACATTGTGGTGCGCCTCATGCACATCACCTTCGGCATCGCCTGGATTGGGGCCTCGTTCTACTTCGTGTTCCTCGAAAACGCCCTCAACCGCACCGACAACGTGCGCGACGAGCTGGCCGGCAACCTCTGGGCCGTGCACGGCGGCGGCTTTTACTATCTGGAGAAATACAAGCTGGCCCCCAGAGAAATCCCCAAAAGCCTGCACTGGTTCAAGTACGAGGCCTATTTCACCTGGCTTTCGGGCTTCAGCCTGCTGTTCGTGGTGTATTATTTCAACGCCAGCTCCATGCTGATTGACCCGCGGGTGCTGGACATTTCGCCGCTGGCGGGCGTGGGCATTGGCGTGGGCTCGTTCGTGGTGGGCTGGCTGGTGTATGATGCGCTGTGCAAAAGCTGGCTGGCCACCAAGGGCATCTGGTTTGCGGTGGTGGGCTTTCTGATTGCGGTGGGGTTTGCCTACTTCTACGCGCAGGTGTTCAGCAGCCGGGCGGCATATATTCACTTCGGGGCCATGCTGGGTACCATCATGGTAGCCAACGTTTTCTTCATCATCATCCCGGCCCAAAAGGCCATGGTGAAAGCCGCTACCGAAGGCACGCCGCTCAACCCCGCGCTGGGCAAAAACGCGGGCTGGCGCTCGCTGCACAACAACTACTTCACGCTGCCCGTCCTGTTTGTGATGGTCAGCAACCACTTTCCCAGCACCTTCGGGCACTCGTTTCCGTGGGCCATTCTGGCGGCCATCACGCTGGGCACGGCTGGCGTGAAGCACTGGCTGAACCTGCGCGAAAAGCACCAGTCCGGCACCAACGTGTGGGTGTTGCCGGCCTCGGCCGCGCTGCTGCTGGGCGTGGTGTTCGTGACGGCGCCGCCGGCCGAAAACAAGGCCACTGCCGCCATCTGCACCCAGCAGGTGAGCATGAGCCAGGTGAACATGATTGTGCAGAAGCGCTGCATTCAGTGCCACTCCGCGCACCCGACCGACGACGTATTCAAATCGCCGCCCAATGGCGTGGTGTACGATACGCCGGAAGATATTATTCGCCTGAAAGACAAAATTATGCAGCGGGTGGTGGTCACCAAAACGATGCCGCAGAACAACAAAACGATGATTACCCAGGAGGAGCGCGACCTCATCAAATGCTGGATTGACCAGGGCGCGCTGAACCAGTAACCCCGCGCTATGCCCGCTTTCCCCCGCGACCTGCCCGTTTGGACCCTGGCGGCGGCCAGCCTGCGGGCGGGCACGCCCGTGGCACTGCTGTGCGTGCTGCGCAGCGAGGGCAGCAGCCCTGGCCGGCAGGGCTTCAAAATGGCCGTAACGGCTGCCGAAATCGCCGGCTCCATCGGCGGGGGCATCATGGAGCACAAGTTCGTGGAGCTGGCCCGGCAGCGCCTGCGCGAGGGCGACACCACCCCGCTGCTGCGGCCCCAGATTCATCGGCGCGAGGCCCCGGCCGACCGCTCCGGCATGATGTGCTCGGGGGAGCAGGATGTTCTGCTCTGGCCGCTGATGGCAAGCAATTTGGCCAACGTAATGGCTATTGAAAAAGCCCTGCAAACCGGCGCCGGCCACTATCTGGCCCTAAGCGCCGAAACCGGACTGCAGGTTATTTCCGCCGAAACGCCGGCTTCCTGGGCCGTTGCCACTCCCTTTTATGTTTACCAGCCCGGCCCAACGTGGCAGTACCGCGAGCGGCTGGGATTCCGCGACCACCTCACCATTGTAGGTGGCGGCCACGTCAGTCTGGCCCTATCGAAAGTGGCCGCCCAGCTTAATTTCGAGTTGACGGTACTCGATGACCGCCCCGATTTGCCCACCCTGGCTGCCAACGACGCGGCCCACCATCGGCGCGTTATCAGCTACGAAAATGTGGCCGCCGAAATCCCCATCGGGCCGCACGAATATGTGGTGGTGATGACCGTGGGCTACCGCACCGATGCCGTGGTGCTGCGCCATTTGCTAGGCCTTTCCTACCGCTACCTCGGCGTGATGGGCAGCACCGTGAAAGTGGCCGAGCTGCGCCGGGGACTGGCCGAAGAAGGCTTTTCGGCTGAAGCCATTGCCCGGCTGCGCGGCCCCATCGGGCTGCCCATCAACAGCCAGACGCCCGAAGAAATTGCCATCAGTATTGCCGCTGAGCTGATTCAGGTTCGGCACGGGTAATTTAGGGAAAAGGGAAAATGGAAGGTGGGAAGAAGGGGAAAGTGGGGAAATGAAGGCTATGGAAAACGGGAGGTGGAAAGAGGCCCAAACCACATCCCTCTTCCCATCTTACGCTCTTCCCTACCGGTCCGAATCGCTGGCGTCGGAGTGTTGAATGTTGCCGTTGGCAAATTCCTCGGTGAAGACGCGGTAGCGGTCGAGAATGGAGCGCACGGAGCGGCGCAGCACGATTTCGCCCATCGGGCCGTCGGGCACGGTCACGCCGGAGGCGTAGCCGTTCCAGACGGCGCGGTTGGTTTTCACGTCGATGAGGGTGACGAGCAGCGTGCCTTCGGCCAGCAGCAGGCGGATGGGCTGGTAGCCCTGGCGCTCTTCCTTGGGGGTTTCGTCGTCTTCCTCAATGTTGCGTTTTATCCACTGGCTGAGGTCTTCCTGCTGGAAACCGTGGAAATTCATGTCGCCCTGGTACACCCGGAAATTCACCAGCATGTCGGGCCGGCGGCGGGCCAGCTTGTAGCCCTGGGCCAGCAGGCGCTGCTGAATGGCCTCGCGCACGGACTGCCCCAGGTGGCTGCTATCGGAAGTCAGGCCAGTGCCGGACACAAAATCGTAGGTGCGGTAGTGGCGAAAGTTGCCACGGTAGCTATAGTCCGAATCCACACGGGCTTCCCGCATGGTCATGCAGCCGGCGAGCGCAGCAATGAGGCAAAAAACGCATAAACGGGTAATTGTGCGGGTCATCACTGTGGAAATTTAGAAGTAAAAAGACATTCAAGCTACGAGAATTTGCGTGTAGAGGGTCTGACTACCAACCAGAAAAGTTTTCCGGCTCACGCTATCGCGGGCGGGCAGGCAGGCTATCAATAGTTGCGGCCGGCGGCAACCGGCGCGAGAACGTAGCCACTAGCCCAGATGCGGAAGCCGGAGAAAACAGGGTGTACTGAGTTGCACAGCAGGCATCTGCTGTGATGGCAATGCCCGCAGTAGCCATAATCCGATTCGAAGACGGCCTCCCGCAAGGCAACAAGGCCCTGCAAGCCCGCACTACTGCTGAGGGCCAATAGCATGCGTAATACTTTAGTCATGGAATGGCCGGACGGGTATGGGCTGACTAAGATACGTACCCTCACCGGAAATTCAAACCCTGCCGGTAGCCAACGGCCGGCAGCGCAGACCATTCGGCGTAGCGCCCGACCCTGGCCGGCAGCTCTTCGTGCGCGCCGATGTTCGACGAATTGGCGGTTTCCAATCACCAGGATGCGGTTGGCCATGTGCACGGTGCTGACGCGGTGGCTGCTGAGCACGGCCGGTTTCCCTTTTGTTAATTCGGTAAAGCGCTGACATACTTCGGGCCCGGCGCGGCAATCAAGGGCGGCGGTGGGCTTGGCGGGGATGAGCAGCTGGGCGGCGCGCATGTGGGCAGGCCCGGTCGAATTTTGGGTTAGCCTGGGCAAATAGCCGAGGGGTTGATGTGCTCCTTGCTCCTGGTTAATACCGGGTGCCTGGCTTTGCCTTTGGCACCGCCGCCGCTAAAGCTGATGGTCCAGACACTGTCAAAATCGTCGTCAGGCCATCCCAGAACGTCTTTTAGGCCCAGCTTTTCGGCAATTTTGATAATATTGACGTGTTCCCATACTACCAGCACCGCGCCTCTGCGGTGCCGCAGCTTTTTGGTGAGGCCCTTTATATTATCGACGGCGAAGTCGCTGTTGATGGTGAGGTTGTGCTGCACCGCGTAGGGCATGACGGTTTGCAGCATTCGGATACTGGTCGTGTCCTTGCCATCGGTGCCGATGAGCGGCACGAAGGTGTAGTCGGGTGGCGCGGGCAGCAGCTGGTTGAGCACCGCGGGCAAGGCCAGCGCCCGGTTGAGGCCGGCACAGGAAAGGTTATCGCCAGAAGCTGGTTTTTCACCGTGCCGGATGATGATTATCCGGAGCACGGGGCTCTTCGGGGCTGCCGGCATCTTCGGAGCAAGCGGACTGAGCATGAAGAGCAAATAGAGCCGGGCCCTATCGGAATCAGTAAATTCTGGCATTATGGGGTAAGAAAAAATGACCGGTCCGGCTGGCCGGCAGCGGGAGAAGCTCGCTTGCCGCAAGGTAGCGGGTGGCCCCCGTCGCCAGCCGGCTTCCTACCGATACCCGGCCGCCTGTAGCGCAAACAATTCGGCGTAGCGCCCGCCGTTGGCCAGCAGCTTTTCGTGCGAGCCGATTTCCACGAACTGGCCGTTTTCGATGACCAAAATGCGGTCGGCCATGCGCACGGTGCTGAAGCGGTGGCTGATGAGCACGGCGGTTTTGCCCTGCGTCAGCTCCTTGAACCGCTCGAAGACTTCGAACTCGGCGCGGGCATCCAGGGCGGCCGTGGGCTCGTCGAGGATGAGCAGCTGGGCGTCGCGCATGTAGGCCCGGCC
>NZ_JAGEMO020000031.1 GCF_017921975.2 Hymenobacter terricola | reverse complement strand
GGCCGTTTTCGATGACCAAAATGCGGTCGGCCATGCGCACGGTGCTGAAGCGGTGGCTGATGAGCACGGCGGTTTTGCCCTGCGTCAGCTCCTTGAACCGCTCGAAGACTTCGAACTCGGCGCGGGCATCCAGGGCGGCCGTGGGCTCGTCGAGGATGAGCAGCTGGGCGTCGCGCATGTAGGCCCGGCCGAGGGCAATTTCTTCCCTCGGCCGCTGCTATATTTGACTTATATGGGACAACCTGAACTACAGCCACGCCGCTACACCGCCGAAGAGTATTTTGCTTTAGAAGCCAAAAGTGACCTGCGCCACGAGTTTTTTGGGGGCGAAGTATTCGCGATGGCGGGCGAGAGTATCGCGCACAATACCATTTCGCTGAACGTGGCAATGGTGTGCCGCCAAGCACTGCGCGGCCAGCAGTGCCGGGTGCAGATAGAAGGTATCCAACTGGCCGTTGAAGCCAACCGCCATTACACCTACCCCGACATTGTGGTGAGCTGCAACCCGCAGGACCAGCAAGAGAGCCGGCGGCTGCATCATCCGATAATCATCGTGGAAGTGCTCTCACCTTCCACCGAAGCCTACGACCGGGGCCTGAAATTCAACCAGTATAAGAAGCTGCCCTCGCTGCGGCACTACCTGCTGGTGTCACAAAAAACCTGGCTGGTGGAGTGGTACCAGCTGAGCGAGCATGGCGTGTGGGGCCACACCGCCCTGGCCGAAGCGGAAGATGCCGTCGTCATCCCGGAGCTGAACCTGACGATGACGCTGGTGCAGATTTACGAAGAGGCGAGCGTAGCGCCCATGAAAGCGGGGTTTGCGGCGGAAGAGGAATAGACTTACTGGCGGTTCTGTACTAGTGAAATTTTTCTAACATGATGATTGACGTTTCATCTTGTCCCTCCCACTGGCTGGCAACATAAGCGTAATTGTCCACAAAGCTTTCAAGGTCAATTTCGTCAGCGTTATCGGCAATATGTTGTTTTGCTTCCTTCTTCCAAAAGTCAAAGCACTGACTTGCATCAATCCACTTCAAGTTATATCCGACATCGGCGACTACAAATTGCACGGTTGCGTTTTTAAGTAATTGCGCCACGTCTTTAGCTCTCAAATAGGATATCCGCTTTACGAACAGCTCCCCTTTATCGGTCCAGATAGTTTCCAGAGGAATTTTTGTAACCACTTTGTCAGCAATGTTCATTGGGAGGTCAACCTTAATTCCTGCTAATATTATTGCCGAAAGGTAGTCGTGTGCTTTAGTCCCACCAGCGCGTTCTACCGATAACCGGCGGCCTGTAGCGCAAACAATTCGGCGTAGCGCCCGCCGTTGGCCAGCAGCTTTTCGTGCGAGCCGATTTCCACGAACTGGCCGTTTTCGATGACCAAAATGCGGTCGGCCATGCGCACGGTGCTGAAGCGGTGGCTGATGAGCACG
>NZ_JAGEMO020000030.1 GCF_017921975.2 Hymenobacter terricola | reverse complement strand
GGTGCTGAAGCGGTGGCTGATGAGCACGGCGGTTTTGCCCTGCGTCAGCTCCTTGAACCGCTCGAAGACTTCGAACTCGGCGCGGGCATCCAGGGCGGCCGTGGGCTCGTCGAGGATGAGCAGCTGGGCGTCGCGCATGTAGGCCCGGCCCAGGGCAATTTTCTGCCACTCGCCGCCGCTCAGGTCCACGCCGCCGTTGAAGCGGCGGCCAATCATCTGGTCGTAGCCGCCG
This sequence comes from Hymenobacter terricola, assembly GCF_017921975.2. Classification (GTDB taxonomy): domain Bacteria; phylum Bacteroidota; class Bacteroidia; order Cytophagales; family Hymenobacteraceae; genus Hymenobacter; species Hymenobacter terricola. The sequence continues at coordinate 8,554 of NZ_JAGEMO020000030.1, read as the reverse complement.
GGCAGCTTGGCAATGACTGTATCGGCGAGGCTTTGCTGGGCGGCGGTGATGATGCGGGGCTGGTTCTGGCGCTCCTCGATGCGGCCCACGGCCAGGTTCTGGCCGGCCGGCAGCTGGAAGCGCACGAAATCCTGGAAGATGACGCCGATTTCCTGGCGCAGCTCGGCGGGGTCGTACTCGCGCAGGTCGTGGCCGTCGAGCAGGATGCGGCCCTCGGTGGGGTCGTAGAGGCGGGCCAGAAGCTTGACCAGCGTGGTTTTGCCCGCGCCGTTCTCGCCCACCAGGGCCAGCTTTTCGCCGGCTTCGAGGACGAAGCTCAGGTTGCGAATGGCCCATTTCCCGCCGTTCTTGTACTGGAAGCCCACGTTTTCGAACTCGAACCCCCGCCGGATGGGCCGGGGGAAGGGCCGCGCCGTTTCGCCCACCACTGCCTGCCGCACGATGCGGGGCTGTAGGGCAAAGAAGTCGAAGAAGTCCTGCAGGTACAGCGCGCCATCGGCCACGGAGCTGAAGCGGCTGAGGATGCCTTCGAGCAGGCTGCGCAGCCGGGCAAACGAGCCGGCCAGGAAGGTGAGCTGGCCCAGCGAAATCTGCCCGTACACGGTGCGGGTGATGATGTAGACGTAGGCGCCGTAGTAGCCAGCCGCGCCCACGGCGGCGAACAGCGTGCCCCAGCCGGCGCGGCGCAGCACGAGGCTTTTGTTCTGGCGGTAGAAGTCGTCGGACAGCACGCGGAAGCGGTCGATGAGGAAATTCGAGAGGCCGAAAATCTTCACTTCCTTGGCCGTTTCGTCGGAGGCGCCGGTCTGGCGGAGGTAGTCGAGCTCGCGGCGCTCGGGCGTCCAGGAATGCGAGAGGGAGTAGCTGCGCTCGTTGAAATGCGACTCGCCGAGGAAGGCCGGCACCACGGCCAGCAGCAGCAGGCCCAGCAGCCAGGGCTGGAAGGCCACAAGGCCGGCGGCCAGCAGCAGCAGGGTCACAAAATCCTGGCCCTGGGCCAGCACCTGGCTCATGAGCACGGTGCGGGAGAGGGTTTGGCGGCGGGCGCGCTCCAGCTTGTCGTAAAAGGTGCTGTCCTCGAACTGGTCCAAATCGAGCTCCGCCGCGTGGGCCATGAGGCGGATGGACGACTGGTTGGCAAACAGGTCGCCGAGCAGGGAATCGAGCAGGGCCACGCCCCGGCCCGAGGCATCGGCCAGCAGCACGAGGCCGAACTCCAGGGCCACGAGGGTGAACACGGGCACAAGCACCCGCTCAGGAGCCGGCAGCCGGGTGAGGGCCACTACGGCGTCAATAATCAGCTTGCCCACGTAGAGCGTGGCCAGCGGCAAAAAGGCCCGGAACAGACGCAACACAATGTTGGCCGAAGCCAGGGCCGGACTGGTGTGCCAGATGAGCTTCAGAAACGCCGGCAGGTGGCGCAGGGCCGATACCCGCTCGCGCACGCTCACGGCGGGCTTTTCGGGGCCGCGCGAGGCGCTGGGGTTCTTGGCGGAAATGGTTTTCAGGAATTCAAACATCGCCGGGGAGGTGGCAAGGTTGGGGCCGGGATTGGGGGGCGGCCGTTTTGGCAGGGGATGTGAAATAAGGCTATCTTGCGGTACCAGCACGCCGGGAGAACCGGGCCGCTCGCTTAGCGGCCGTTGCCGGCGGGGCTTCCTTTTCGATGCTCGTTACCCGTTCGATTTCACCCAATCTATGCGTTACGTCTTCTTCTCCCTGCTGGTGCCGGCCGGCCTGGCGCTCGCGGCCCCGGCTCGGGCCCAGGCCCGATTTAGCATGGGGCCGCAGGTGGGTGCGGTCGGCAGCTTCACTTCGTACTACGGCTACGGCAATTACACCGGCACCGGGCGGCCGTACCAGACCCGCTACCTGGCCGGCTTTGAGGCGGGCGTGGTGGGTGCGCTGAACCTGGGCCACGTCCAAGTACAGCCCGCCTTGCTTTTCGCGCAACGCGGCTTTCGCATAGCCGATGACTACATCACGTACTATTTCCACGCCACCACCAGCGTGCGCCAGCGCCTCAACTACCTCAGCCTACCTCTGAACCTGGCCTACACTTTCCGGGCAACCGGGCAGGGACTGCAGGTATTCGGCGGCCCTTACGTGAGCCTGCTGCTGGGGGGCACTTATGTGTATCACAACACTTACGTGGGCTACCGCCAGCCCGAGTACACCATTGATGGCACGCTGCCGGTAGCCGGCAGCCAACAATACGGTTCCTCATCGAACGACCCGGCCGAACCAAACCCGCCGCTGACTACCTATTATGCCCGGCGGCTGGACGCGGGCTTTCAGGTTGGCCTGGGATACCGTTTCGGCAACGGCCTGGTTCGGGCCGGCTACAGCCTGGGGCTGACCAACCCGGGCGTGGGCTCCGAAGTCGACCATGGCCAGAACGGCGTGTATACCACCAAGCCGTCCAGCTACCCCAATCAGGCTTTCCAGCTTTCGCTCGCCTATTTATTCTCGCTCCCCAGCGGCTCCTGAATCCACTGTAACTGCGATAGCCGCCGCGCCACGTGGTCCAGCGCCAAGCCGGGCCTGGTGAAAGTGAGCTTCAGAAACGCCGGCAGGTGGCGCAGGGCCAATGCCCGCTCGCGCATGCTCACGGCGGGCTTTTCGGGGCCGCACGAGGCGGTGGGGTTCTTGGCGGAAATGGTTTTCAGGAATTCAAACATTGCCGGGGAGGTGGCAAGGTTGGGGCCGGGAGGGAGAGGCGGCCGTTTTGGCAGGGGCATACCTGCCCTTATCTTGCTTAACATTTGGGCACTACATCGAAGCAAAGGAGTTACCACTATTCCTACCAATCATTCTACCCAATTCTACTAAGCAACCAAGTGAGCATCCTCACCGTTGTTTAGTTAGAACTAAACTTTTATGCCTAATTTCGCCTTAAGCAAACTGGATGGCCTCGACCAACTACCTCATGTCCGGATTCCAATCTATAAGCTCGAAACGAACGGTTATTGTGAGTATGATGCTTGGCGAGCTGAAATTCAGCAACAGGGAACCTATGATGATGAGTTAGACTCCCTCGACACACTCATCCTGTCTCATGCGCAAATGCTGCCTCTTTCACCAGGGAAATTTAAGGAGCTAAACACAAATGGTTCCGATACGATAAAGGACTATGAGTTTCGCACCAAGAATCTCCGGGTATATCTATTTAAGCTGCCGGGTGGTCCCGGACAAGCTGGCAAAGTCATTGTTATTGGTGGGCATAATGACAAAAAGCAACAAGCTAAAGCAATAGCGCGGATGCGCACTATCAAAAAGGAGTATTACAAGCAATTCAAGGAGTAGGTAGCGACGCGGCTTTTCTACTTTCATCCCCTCATCCTACTTTGACACTTTCCCCATGAAACCTTTTCCCGAACTTGCCAAAACCCGTGGCTATTGGCTTACTAAAATTCAAAACGAATTATACGCCTGCCTGGAACAATATCGTGAGAAAAACAAATGGACCCGCACCGAACTAGCAGCGCATTTAGGCTTCAGCAAAGGTTATCTCAGCCAGATTCTCAACGGCGAATTCGACCACAAGCTCTCCAAACTTATTGACCTTTCGCTCGCCGTAGGCGTAGCGCCAAACCTGCATTTACAGGACTTGGACACGTATGTTGAGGATTATTTAAGTGGGTATGATGGCTGCTTGCGCGCAGAAAAAGTGCACATCTCTTTTCACGTTCCAGCTTCCAGTCAATCTGCCAGAGTTGCGACAACTCCCTCTTATTTTGCTAACAGCGCAAAGCATCTGGTTGACCAAGATGTGTCAGCTTCCTACACTACTGCTCCGCAATTAACCGCTGCATATGCCTAACACCATTAACCTTGGGCTTGAACGAATACAGGATGTTCGGTTTGCTTATCATGAGCCCCAAAAAGACCTTGCTGAATCTGGAATAGACCTCAACTTCTCCATCACAAACCGCTTTGATATCTGGCCTAGTGAACACATGGTCATTATTACGGTAGAGGTTTCGATGGACCTGGAAATCGAAGGTGAACAACCCGCGACCAATAGCCGTCTATTGAATTACGAAACGGTTTTCTTTTTTAAAGTTGCCGGGGTGGATTTTACTTCTCAATTTGATGCCGATACAGGAGAAGAGTTTATCACGCTACCTACTCCAATTGCGGCCGCGCTTGCAGGCGCAGCTTACTCAACTTGCAGAGGTATCCTTTTTGCTCGTACCGCAGGCACCCAAGTGAGCCGGTACCTGATGCCAATGGCCAACACCCTCAAATTGATTGAGGGAATGGGCGATAAATTCCGCAGGGCACGACTAGAGGAGCAATCTGGAACGGTCCCGACTTTCCTGATGACACGTCAGGAGGTTGCAAATGGCGAATCATCAGAAAAGCCGGCTGATAGCAAACCTCGGAGAAAAGCTAGAAAATAGTCGTCGGTACTAGCGCTGACACATTTGTGTCACGCTACAAAATCATGGTACCGGTGGTTTCCTCCATGTGACCCCTCGAAGCCCCAGCCCCACCAGCGGCTGGGGCTTCTTCGTGTCACAGCCCACCGAACCACGGTTGCACCAACCTTGTACAAGAATTTTCTGAAATCAAAAAATACTTGTACAGGATAAATGACGTTGGTGTACAAGAATTTGCACAAAATCGAAAATTCTTGTACACCTCAGCATGGCTCGTCGCTCCCGTCCTTCAACTAACTTATTGGTGCGCCTGCGGGCGTGGTTTGGGCTCGACCAGGAAGCCCTGGCGCTTTATCTGGGGGCCAGCCCGGGACTGATTCGCTCGGTAGAAACCGGCCGGCGGGCCCTGACGGCCGACCTCTTCCTGGCCCTGCGGCCGCTGGTGCAGCACCTGGCCCCGGCCGAAGCAGCTGCTGCCCTCCCGCTGGCCGCGCTGCCGCCCGGCGCGCCCGCGCCCGATGCGGCGGAGCTGGACTTTCGGCGGTGGGTGTGTGAGCAGCAGGCGGCGAAGCTGGGGCGCGAGCTGGCCGCCATCGAGGGCCGGGCCCGCGTGGCGGCGCGCTGGGCGCAGGCCCTGCCCGCCCTGCTGCAAGCCGCCGCCGAAACCTACGCCACCCCCGACCCCGCTAACCCCGACCGGGGCGCCTGGCTGGCCGGCTGGCTGACGCGGCAGGCCCGCCCGCTGCCCCCGGAGGCCGTCACGCGCTGGCACTTGCTGCGGGCGCGGCGGGCGGCCCTCCTGGCGGAGGTGGCCGCGCTGGAAGGCGGCGGCGGATTGCCTCAAGCGTAGCAGTGGTAAAATATTAATTGAGGACGCATACTACCGGGGATAAGCTCGGCGTTGGATGGCAGTATTCAAATCCTTTAACCCTTCTTTTCCTGTTAAGTCATGGCTGTAAATTATGCTTCCCTCACCGACTGGGCCACGTGCGACACGGCCACTGCCGAAATCGACTTTAAGCTGCAGGTGTACACCACCCACGAGGTAGTGGACCAGCTGGCTGACAAGCGCAGCCAGCGCTCCAAAACCAGCACCTCGTCGGAGCTGGCCGCGGTGAATTCCAAAATCACGGCGGCCGACATTCTGCTGGCCACGGCCGGTATTGAGCCGGGCCTGGTCGAAAAAACCACCGACGAACGCGCCGCCCTGCTGGTGCGGCGCACCACGCTCACCAAGCGCGGCCGCAGCACCACCGGCCTCGATGAGTTTATGGGCGAGGTGGAAGGCGAGCAAGCCGATACGCAGGTGACGGCGCTTACCACCATCAAAAACGGCATCGTCGCGCACCGGGCCACACTGACGGCGTAAGGGCTGGTCACTTCCTTCAAAAACCCCCGACTGCTGGCGCAGTCGGGGGTTTCTTGTGCTTTTTTGCCAAGGCTGGGACCTCCGCTATCATCGGTTGCGGGTCCACTTCACGTTCAGGATTTTGAGTTCCTTATTGGTTTTGGCATCCGTGCGGTAGATTTCCAGCAGCTCGGTGTTTTCATCGATGAAGGTGTAAACTTCCTTCATATCGTTGGCCTGGCCCGCGTTGTTGAGCTGCTTGTAGCGCATGGTCGTGGATTTGGTGGCCGGGTCCCAGGGTCCTTCCATGGCCACGCCGTTGCCGCCGTCCTGAATCATGGCGCGGGTGAATATTTTTTTGTTGGCATCGTAGCCCGTCACCCGGACGCCTTTAATTTGCTGGCCGTTGATGTTGTAGATGATTTCCGAGAGCTGGAAGAGCCCGCCCATGGTCATGCTGTTGGTGAGCGTGGACGTGCTGGTGAGGGGCGGCGCCGTGGGCGAAAACGTCATGGTGGCCTGTCCCGTCCAGGCCCCGCTGGACCGCGCCAACAGCCGATGAAATTCGTCCGGAGGAGTGGCGGCTTGCTGCCCGGCTGCCGAGACAGCGGCAACGGCGGCTGCTTTAGCGGGATTGGACAATGCGCCGAGCTGTTGTGCTGGCGCAACGTGGAAGATTGCGCAGCTGCTAAGCACGGCGAGGAGTGTCGTTTTCATGGAGCGGGCTTGCTGGTGGAGGGATAAGAGAACGGTACCGGTGACTACTCTGAAACCAAACGGCCGAAATATACATCTTGCATTATATACCACAAGTTGCGGACTATCCCATTAGCCGCCAAGCGGCGGAATTTCTCCGGCGAAAGTGCCGCCGCTTGGCGGCCGAAAAAGATGCAGTAGGCGTTGTCGAAGTCCCCCGTTTTAGCTACTTGTCCTCACGCCCCAACCCATTGGTTTTTAAACTTGGGCTACCTTGCACCGTTTGGGCTGCGGCGCGGCGGCCGGCCCCGCTGCTCCCCTCGGTGATTCGCCCACGCGCCCCAGCGACTTTTAACCATTTCACTCCCCTATTCCAAGCCTTCCCCGCTTATCGCCATGGCCGTTAACCCCAAACTCCGCCCACCCGCCGACCCTTCCCGCATCAACGTGCAATCCAGTCTCGATGTGAATTACTGGTGCCAGACCCTGAACTGCACCGAAACCCGGCTGCGCAACGCCGTGCTGGCCGTCGGAACGCTGGCCACCGATGTACAGGCCTACCTCACCCGCTAATCCTGCCTTCCAGCCCTGGTAATCCGGCTCGTCGAGTCCGCAAACCTTCCCCGGCCCCACGTGCTGCCACCGCGCTTTCCAGCTTTCGCTCGCCTACCTGGTGGGTTCCTAAAGCTAGCCCACATGAAAAAACCTGCCCGCCCTGCTCCTACTGTGCTCCCAGCGCCGCCGAAACGCAACCCCACCGGCCTGCCCGACCAGCTAAAGGCCGGCGTGGAAAGCCTCTCGGGTCACTCCCTCGATGACGTGCGGGTGCATTATAACTCGGCCGGGCCCGCGCAGCTCCAGGCCGCTGCTTACGCGCAGGGCACCGATATTCACGTAGCCCCAGGGCAGGAAAAACACCTGCCGCACGAGGCCTGGCACGTCGTGCAGCAGCAGCAGGGCCGGGTGCGGGCCACCATCCAGCCAAAGGACGCCACCCTGCTAAACGATGCCCCAGCGCTGGAACAGGAAGCCGATAGAATGGGGAATGAGGCTGTATCTGTTGATAAAAACGACTGCTGAGCCCCCCAGCCCTCCGTTCCAATAAAGCTACCTGGCGGCTCCCATCCCGCACGCACCGCGGACGCCACGGGATAATCGAAACCCAAAACTGGTGGTCTTTTCCCCAGGAAATACGTACTTCACCGCATAAATTTCCAGGTAAATCGCGGCTGCCCTTTTCGTATAACCAGCATGCATGACACTTCCCTTTCTACCCAGGCTCAGAGACGGCGCGCCGTGGCGATGGTCGTTGCCCTCACTGCCGGCACCCATTTGGAACCCCTGCACTACGAGCGCCGGCTATTGGCCCGCTTCGAAGCCGGCGAGCTCACCCTTACTCAGGTGGACGAGCTAATGGCCACCAGTGTGCACCAAATCCTCTACCACAGCCGGGCCACCAGCCCCGTGGCGGATGCCGACCTGCAGCGTTTGCTGGAGTCGGCGCGTGCCCACAACGCCAAACAACACATCACGGGCTTGCTACTGTACAGCGACGGGTACTTTGTGCAGGTGCTGGAAGGCGAAGAATCGGCTGTCAATACCCTGTTTGCCCGGATTCAGCACGACCCCCGGCACCATGAGGTGGCCACGGTGCGGAGCGGCCCGGGCCCGCGTCGTTTCTCCGACTGGAGCATGGGTTTTGGGCACGTGGTTGAGGCCGACCTGCAGCAGGTGCTCACTGCCATTGAGGTGCAGTGGCCGTTCCGTGTGCCGCACGTGGACGACCCGCACCTGCTGGCGCTGCTGGACGCGTTTGCCTGATTCTATTTCGGGCACGCTCTGCTTGCGCCACCTGGCGGCCAGGAACTCACGGTGCCCGGTATCCGGCCCGTTTGCCGACCTTTGCGGTCCTCATGGCTACTTCTACTTCCCGTCCCTACACCATCGGCTTCTGGCTGAGAATTGGCAGAATTGGTTTGGTAACTTGAAAAGGCATATTTGTCCGGAAAGGTGGCAAAAAAGGTGGCACAGCAAAAAGGCCCTGCATTCTTGCAGGGCCTTTTTAACTTATAAAACCTATCCTTTAGCGTTGTCGGTCTGGGTCGACGTGGGGCTTGCCATTTTC
>NZ_JAGEMO020000003.1 GCF_017921975.2 Hymenobacter terricola | reverse complement strand
AGCTTTGAAGATGCAAAAAGACCGCACATTCCTGACCGACCCGCACTGGCAACGCCTTTCGCCACTCTTGCCGGGCCAAGCGAATGCCTGCGGCGTGACGGCCAAGGACACGCGCTTGTTCGTGGAGGCCGTACTTTGGCGGCTGCGCTGCGGGGTGCCCTGGCGGGACTTGCCCGAACGCTTCGGGGCGTGGTCCACGGTGTCGGTGCGCTTCGGCCGCTGGAAACGAAAGGGTGTGTGGGAGAAGGTGTTGGCCGCGCTCCAGGACGACACCGGGTTGCACGAGCTGATGGTCGATTCGACCATCGTCCGCGCCCACCAGCACGCGGCTGGGGCGCGAAAAAAAACGGCCCGCAGGCCCTAGGCCGCAGCCGGGGCGGCTTTTCGAGCAAGCTCCACCTGAGCGCCGACGCGCTCGGCCGGCCGCGCCGCTTCGCCTTGACGGGCGGGCAGGCCGGCGACTGCCCCCAGGCCCCGGCCCTGCTCGCCCCCGACCTGCGGCCCGGCCAGCAGGTGCTGGCCGACAAAGCCTACGACGCGGACTACGTCCGCGACCAGGTGCGGGCGGCGGGGGCGGAGGCCGTGATTCCGAGCAAAAAAAATCGGACGCAAGTGATTGAGCACAACGAAGAAGTCTACAAAAATCGTAACCAAATCGAACGCTGCTTCAACCGCCTCAAGCGGTTTCGGGGCCTCGCTTCACGCTACGAAAAGAACGCCAGCACCTTTCTGGCAATGGTCACCCTCGGAGCCATCCTGATGTGGCTTTAATTGTTTACACGTCCTAGTTCTCCTTGCGGGCGCAGCACATGGGCAGCCGAAAGGCACGCCGACCAAGGTGACGAAGCGTGTTTACTCCAGTAACGGACTAACAGTGGATGCTGAAATATCGATGTCGCCTAAGCCCACTGGTGGCCTGGTTAAGATTAAGTACATCTACAAAGGCCCTATTGCTGTGCAGGAGGCACATGTCAATTGGAAAATGAGCTTTCTTAATGAAAATGACCAGCTGGTCATCAAGCAGCTCACCGTTCCTGTTGGGGGCTCGGAGCTACAGGGAACGGTGGATTCCAAAGACGCAGCAGCGGTAAGCGTTGTTGATGCTCCCTTCCCCTGTCTGCAATTGGTTAATCCGTGCTTTGACATCAAGGTGAGCCCAATGGCTATGAAGTCCAGGGATGTGGTTTCAACTGATGTTATTCAAGCGGATTCTATTGGCGGACCCACGGCCCTCCAGCCCGGTCAGGGGGCAACGCTCCGCGTCCTAGGTGGCTCATTGCCGCAAGGCAGCAGCTGGGTGTGGTACGAGGGACAGTGCAACGGCACGCCCGTAGGAAAGGGTCGCTCCCTCGTGATTTCTCCTCGCGGAAGCACCACATACTTCGTAAAGGCAGAGCCTGGCAGCACTGCTTGCCTATCCACTACCGTGCGGATGGACAACCGCAGCGTGGCCCCACAGCGCGTTAGTGGCCCAACCACGCTTTGCAATGGAGAAGCCCTTTCGCTATCGATTGTAGGTGGTGCCCTTGGCGTCGACGCCGAATGGGTGTGGTACAGCGGAGCCTGCGGAAGCACCAAGGTAGGCACAGGCCGCACCCTAACGACCACCGCCCAGACAAAAGGAACCAATAGCACCAGCACCACTTATTTCGTGCGTGCCGAGGGCAAATACAACACCACCGAGTGCGCCAAGCAAACTGTTGAGGTAACGGGCAACTCCGAAGCGCCATCTGCGATAAGTGCGGCCGGACCTACGCAATTTTGCGAAGGCAGCCCTGTACCCGTCTTATTAAAGGTCGTTGGGGGTAAGCTAGCCCCCGGCGCCCGATGGGCCTGGTACGCGGGCAGCTGCAGCGGCCAGCCGCTTGGGCTGGGGGATACCTTCAGTGCTAGTCCCTCCGCTTCCACTGTGTATTTGGTACGCGCCGAAGGTACTTGCACGCCCTCCGCTTCTGCAAGCTTATCTATTCAGGTTATCAGCAAGTCTGTGGCGGCGCAGGGTATTTCCGGCCCTAATTCCGTTACGCGCAAGGCACCATTCGTTCTACAGGTGCAGGGTGGTCAGCTCGGAGACAATGCCCAATGGAATTGGTACGCCAATGATTGCAGTAAAGGAAAGCTGCTGGGAACCGGGTCATCTCTTACGCTAAAGCTGCGTAAGCCAACGGTCGTTTTCGTCAAAGCCGTTAGCTCCTGTGGGCAAACCGAATGCGTTTCTAAGTCGGTCGTGGCCGGGTCTGCGCGCAGCTGGGAACATGCCTTCCAGGCGCAGAAATTTCTGCACTTTGGAATTGGCTTTGGCATCGACTATAACCACGCTTCCATCATGACCGGTCGCCAGAACTTCAATCGCAGCAATGGGACCGTACGAAACGATACAGTGAGAAGCGAGGCCGATGCCTTCGGCGTGGTGGGAGAATTTACTTTTCACCCCATCATTAAAAATGGCTTCAGCCTTGGAATTCAGTCATCCGCAGCACTCGGCACGGGAATTTACAGCCTAATGAGTGCCAGCAGCTCGGAAGCAAGCAAACGGTTTTCTTATTACGAATTCCGAGTAGGTGGGGAGATGGCCCTGGGAGCCCGTCGATTTAAGCTCCTACTTACGCAGGAGCATCGACTGCGCGAGTACCGCTTCGAAAACCAGAGTACTGTTTGGGAAATCAATCAGCGCGACAAAAGCTACTTCTCCAAATTGGGTGTAGGAACTAGAATCGGGGCCTACGGGCGCGATAAGAAGGTGGCTAATACGGTTGACCTGCAGGGCTTTTTGGTGCGCTCCAATCATAATTTCGACGCGAAGAATATTTATGCAAACCTGGCAAATTGGAATGTCGGAGCAGGCATTAACTGGTGGTGCCATAACAAAATAGGTCTCCGCTTGGAAGGAACCTTGCAGGATGTGCAGAAAAGCTTCAACCCGCTCAATGCTAGCATGTATGGAGCGCAGTTCAACGCTAGCCTGGTGTTGAAAGAAGACTTTTTTCGCTAATACTCACCGGTTTTACTTCTAACTATCCCCATAGTGTCAAAGAAAATAATCACCTGGAAAAAAGCAACCTTTGGCTTGGCTGCCATTCTGTTGCTGCTTGTGGGATGGGCCGCATCAGTCCTGCTGCAGCCGAACGAGGAAAATGCAACGGTGGCGCTAGCTTTCAAGCCCCATGCCGCCTCGATAAGCTTGCCTTCGGCTTTGCGGAGGGCATCAGCTACTGCCGTAAACTTGCCGAGCCGCTTTCCTTACAAAAGCTACCTGGATTCAACTGACTTTTCCGATGCTCGCCGGTTGGCGCTCGATGCGCAGGCCCTCGACTCGCTATTTCCGGCCAGCGCCCACAACAACGAGCGGTTGCTCTACACGGCACTCACCGATTCGCTGTCGGCTCGCTGGATGCACAGCGCCCAGGCCGACACCATGGCTCATCTGCTGAGCATCATGACTTGGGCTTCGCAGCTGCCCGTTGCAGCCCGTTTTGAGCCGCGGAGGGCTACGTTCTTTCGTGCCCTCAACCTCTATTGGGTGAAGCAAGTGGCTACTTCGCTCGAGCAACAATACCGCCGCAACCCCAACATTAAGTATGCTTTTCAATTCAAGCACCTCAATCAATTATGCCGCGATGCTAAGTGCGGAGTTCCCGTTTCCTTCTCTGCTTCGGAGAAAGTAATAAACAACGTCGTGGAAGGGCAGTGGGGTTATTTACTGACCAAGTTCTTGCGCGACTCATCCCTGCCAACCAGGCTGGGGGCTGGTCTTTTTGTTGCCCTTTTCCTGCTTACCTGGCTGGCGTTTTTCTACACGGTCCGCCAACGCTTCACCCCCTCTTTGCTTACGCGCTAAGTCTACATCATGAAACTACTATCCTACTTTTCGCTAAGCGTCATTGCCCTAACTGCCTCCAGCATGACCCTCTTGCCAGGAGACGCCAAACGCTACGACTGTGCATATGTGGAGACCATCAATGTTTCTTACGAGCAGGAACGCTACCAGGTCATCTCCATGAAGCGGCAGCCGGGCAACCACGTTAAGGCCAAGTACTTTGCGGCTCCCGATGCACTGGGAGGCTCTGTTTATAACCGCTATATGCGCTGGTCCACTAACAAGAACGTCATTCTGGCTTCGAGTGGTACCTACATGGACAAATACCGCACTCCGGTCGGATTGACCATTGACAATGGAACGCTGGTTAATCAAAACTTGGCCGATTGGGATGGACTCGTGATTATTTATGCCACAGGCGGCATAGCAGTGACCAACCTGAAAAACGACGACCTAACTGTAGATGACGGCGGGGTTGCTACAAAATATCGGATTCGTAATTCCTCTTACGACTTGCAAAGCTTTATTGAGTGGGCTGCCAATAACCGCGCTACTGTATTTCAGACTCATCTGCTGGCATATAAAAACAAGCTGACCATTTTTTCAGGTTCCTCACCAAATACGGCAGAACGCCGTTTTCTGGCGGTTGGCAAGAACGAGGAAGGAGAGCTATACCACGTCATTGTACAGTGCCCCTCAAGTGGCTTAACCTTGATGGCAGGCGCTCAGAAGGCCCTACGCTTCCTGAACAACTTCCAAAATATGGACGTCACCTTCATGATAAACCTGGACACGGGCGCGCAGGATGTTTTCAAGCTGTATAACTGCAGCGGAACCGAAAACCCCATGATTAAGGGGAAGCTCTCGTTGCCAGAAGCGGCTAATCTACTTGCTTACTACTACGAGTAGGTCAATGCGTTCACCGTTTATCCTGCTCCTTGCATTGGCCTGGATGCTGGTTGCGCTTGAAAGCCGTGGCCAGCGACTCTTGGCTTATTATCCCTTGGATGGCCAGGCCACCATGGATTTGAGCGGAAACCGCAATAACGGAGTCTGGCACGGAGGATTGAGCCCCACAACCGACCGTTACGGACGTCCCTGCAGCGCTCTGCATTTCAACGGGCAGGACGGCTACGTGGAAATCCCAAGCTCCCCCTCGCTCAACACGCCATCGCAACAGTTCACGGCGACCGCCTGGTGCCGCCTTGACCCGCTTACCCCCGATGCCCCCCGGTGGGTAACCCTGCTGTGCAAGGGCGATGGTGCAAGCGAAACATTAGCCAATCCCCACTACCGGGTCCAGGTGCTGCAAGCCCCCGCTATTCAACAAAGCACCGTCTCTATCAACTCCGATTTTACCGAGTACGACCCCACGTTCAGTGTCCATCCGTTCCCGGTGGGCTCTTGGTTTTTCTACGCCCTTACCTATGATGGGGCTACGGTGCGCACTTTTCAAAACGGCGTGGAGGTGTTTGCTTTTGATTACCAAGGCTCCCTAAACGCTAATGATTTTCCGCTTTTCATCGGGCGGGATGCCCCTGGTGCAATGGAGTTTTTCAAAGGCAGTCTCGACGAGCTGCGGCTCTACGATGGGGCCCTGACCTCATCGCAGCTATTACAGCTGTTCAAGGCTCCTGCCCCCCAGCAAGGAGCTGCTGATTTCACCTTGGAGTGCCCGGCCCGCCGGGTTGTTGATGCAGCCTCGGGCCAATGCTCGGCGGTGGTCACGTTTGCGTTGCCCACTGCCTCAACACCCTGCGGCACCGTCACGGTAAAGCAAACACTAGGCCTGCCCAGTGGCTCGGCCTTTCCCGTGGGCAGCACCACCCTCGCCTTTCAGGCCGTAAGCGCCGATGGAGCCAAGAAGACCTGTTATACCAGCATCAAAGTAGTTGACCGCGAGCCTCCCCAAATATCCTGCCTCCCAGACACTGTGATAACGGCTAAGTCTGCCAGCCCAGCCGGGGCCGTGTGGCGCTATGCATTGCCTGTCGCTACCGACAACTGCCCCAATGTGCGAGTGGAATTAGCTCAGGGCGGCAAGTCCGGTACGTTGTTCCCGTTTGGTGTAAGTGAGCTGGTCTTTGCCGCCATCGACCAACAGGGCAACCGGACAGAGTGCCGCCGCCGGGTAATAGTGCAGGCGGCGCCAGTGCCCCCCGTGCTCGTAGCGCAAGTTTCTGCTGCAGTGCCCTTAGTGCCTGCTAAACCCCTGGTAGGGAGTTCACCGCCTGCTCCTGCAATAGTAGGAGGGCGCGTAATAAGGCAGGACAGTGTCAAGCCTGGCGCCACCCTTCAGTTTCGTACGTGCACCGTCACCATCTTAGCTTATGATGGCTACGATGAGGACGGCGACTCTATTTCCGTGTTTTTTCAAGGCCGGGAGATAGTGGCGAAACAGATGATTGTCAACAAAGGCCACGGGGTAATTATTCGTCCCCTTCAGCTCAATGCAGGAGAAAAGAACTCCCTGATTGTAAAGGCCTGGAACGTAGGGCGGCCTGGCACCCCCAATACCCTTAAGGTGGAGTTTTTTGACGGTTACTACACCGAAGACACTGCCAAACAGTTGCAGCGAAAAAAGCCGGCATACACGAAAGTGCTGTACTCGCTTCCTGGCCTATCTGACTCCATCAACCTTACCTGCAAGCAAAAATGAGCCTGTCTATTCTAAAAGGAGCCCTAGCTGTGCTGACAGCTTGTAGCCTGAGTGCTGGCACTGGATTATTGCCAGTAGGTGCTGGTAAGAAGCCGCCATCCCCTAAACAGGTAGCTACCACACTGCCGCGTCCCGGCGATGACAAATCGCTGGAAAACCTGCTCGACCAATACAGCAAAGCGTATGCAGACTGCAAGAGCGTGCGTCGCACGCTCGCAAATGCCGGCTTGCTGCCACCCCAATTTGCCGCTTCTCAGCGCGACCTGCTAGCACAGCGTGAGAGCATCTGCCAGCAGTCGGCTCCGGGCAATTCTGCTCACGACATTGAGGAGTCAAAGCGCGACGCCGAATTAGGCAACCAGCTTCTTCGACTGGCCACTCAGCGCCTACACTGGCAGGACAGCGTAAAAATTCAAGCCGATAAGCAGCTTGCTGCTAACACCAAGGCTCTTGACCGTGTCACCCTTACCCTCCGCCAGGCGCTGGCAGCTAAGCGCAAGGGCTTCAAATTCCAGCTGCACGGCATCACCTATCAGGCGTATGTGGTCGACCTCAATGATGATAAAATTGAGCTTCACCTCGACCAGGACAGTGTGAAACACGCCAAGTTCACCAGCTTGGAGCGGCTACGTGAGCATTACAAGCAGCTCGGCCAAAGCCCCGCGATGATAACCAATGCCGGCATGTTTCATGCCAACCAGGAGCCTGTCGGTCTGCTGATAAGCAATGGGGTTGTAATCAATCCGCTCAATGTCCAAAAGCCAGCTACCGACGAGAACTTTTACCTGAGTCCCAATGGTGTCTTTTTTATCGATAGCCACAACGTAGGCCGCATCGACTCCACGGGGGGCTACCAGCGCCAATGGGAAGCACGCCAGCGGCAACACGAAGTGCGGGAGGCCACACAGTCGGGCCCCATGCTGGTAATTAATAACCGCCTTAACTCACACTTCTCCGAGCTCTCTACTAATGCCAAGGTCCGCAGCGGCGTGGGCATCATAAACCAAGTCGGCAACACAGGTAGCAGGGTCATTTTTCTGGCCACAGATGGGGGAAGTACCTTCTACGATTTTTCCACCACTTTCCGAGACCTATTCGGCTGTTCCAATGCCTTGTTTCTGGATGGAGCTATTTCCAGGATGTACTTAGCAGGTGAGCAGACGAACTATACCGGGGGATTTTTTGGCCCCATGGTATCGGTCATTAGTCGCACCTCGGTGCCCAAAGGCAGCAGCGACAACCCGCCGGTGCTCAGCACGGCGGCAAAGCAGCCGTCAGCACTGCCGGAATCAGGCAAGGCACCAGCGGCAATACCAGGTGATACCGCTTCAAATAGCGCCCTTAAAAAGCCAGCTGCGGCGAAAACAGCTCCACCTTCCGCAGCTCCTGCTTCGCAGAAAGACCAACGGCGGCCCAACCCAAGGAAAGGCAATGAATAAGCACGCGAAGCTACTGTTTACGCTCGTGTTCGCCCTGCTGGGAGCACTCGCGAAAGGCCAGGTTATTTCCAGTCCTCATAGCAATTACGGGGGGCATGATTTCAGCTACTTCTCGGTAAAGATTACCCCAGAGGAAGCGGCCCGCT
Source organism: Hymenobacter terricola (assembly GCF_017921975.2). Taxonomy (GTDB): domain Bacteria; phylum Bacteroidota; class Bacteroidia; order Cytophagales; family Hymenobacteraceae; genus Hymenobacter; species Hymenobacter terricola. The sequence goes on along the minus strand of NZ_JAGEMO020000003.1, from coordinate 402,246 downwards.
TCTCAATAGTCGAGAATACGGGCGGTCTGTCTCACCAAGCTTTTGTAGCTTCTCAGCAAACTGGCGTTCCCTTTCTGCTGATTAGTGCCAGTATTACTGATAAGGCCTGCCAGCCCCTGGGCTATTTCGTGATGAACGGGACCGAACAAGGCCCCGTGAACAACAAGTCGGGCGACGGAAACTTTTACCTGAAGCCAAACGGCGCTTTTCTAGTCACTAGCAGCGACGTAGCAGTGGTGGAAAGCGGCAGCATTGCCTCGCAGTCAGGCGTGGCCTATGGCGTTCAGTCAGGCCCAATGCTCATCGATAATAAAACGATAAACCCGGCCTTCAACGCAAACTCAGTAAATCGCTACATCCGGTGTGGGGTTGGAGTGAGCACCATGGGAGGGGAGCGGTATGTGAATTTCGTCATCTCCAATGAACCGGTGACCTTCTTTGAGCTGGCCTCCTTTTTTCAGGAAAAGCTTAAATGCGCTTCTGCCCTTTGCCTGGAAAGCGCTGGCTGCGATATGTATTTCCCCGACCGAGATGTGGATTACAATGCGGGAGGAACCGTGATTTGCCGTTACATCAAGTACACTATAGAATAGGACTCAAGTCCTGGATTTCCATTTTTCAATTCTAATTCACCAAATGTTACTGCTCACCAGATTCTCACGTTCCCTTTTCCTATCAGCATTTGTCATTTCCGCTGCCACTAGCTGCAGCTCAAGCAAAGACGGGAAAGCCGCCGACGGGCAGTTTGAATTACTCCCTTACAAGACCTCGGACAGATGGGGATACTTAGACCAAAAGGGTAAATCAGTTATCAATCCTCAGTTTTCTCAGGCTGGCCTGTTCCACGATGGATTAGCCCAGGTAGAAAATACCGCTCATAAAATCGGATACATCAACACGGAGGGAAAATTTATTATCGCTCCTGCTTACGAGGCAGGCCTGAGCTTTTCAGAAGGTTTAGCCTGCGTATTACCCGCTAGTGGGCAGATTGCCTTTGTAGATGCCAACGGCAAAGTAAAATTTGTTGTACAGGGGGCACGCGAAGCCCGAAGTTTTCACGAAGGCTTGGCGGCAGTACGGATGGGTGAGAAGTGGGGCTACATCGATGCAGATGGCCGCTTGGTCATCCCGCCTAGCTACAGCAAAGCGGCTTCATTCGTGAATGGCAAAGCCAGAGTAGAGCAGCAGGCCGGTCCTTTTGAAGGTAAAGTTGGCTTCATTGATAAAAATAACCAAGTAGTTGTCCCACTAGAGCATGCAGAGCTCGGAAACTTTGCCCAGAGCCGCGCTTTGGTAAAAGCGCAGGATAAGTATGGCTATCTCGATGAAAAAGGGGCTTATGCTATCCGTCCACAGTTTGACCGTGCTGGCCAATTTGCACAGGGCTTGGCGCCGGTACAGTTTGGGAAGAGTTGGGGCTTTGTTGACGAAAGTGGTAAAATTGTTATTAATCCCAGCTATGCTGGGGTCCTTCCCTTCTCTGCCAATGGGATGGCGTTAGCAATGGACAACAATACGCATCAAATTGGTTACCTGGACCGAGAAGGTAAATGGGTTATTAATGCCCAGTTTGAAGAAGCGACGCCATTTTACGGAAATGTAGCTTTCGCTAAAGTCGGTGATAAATGGGGTATGATTGACAAGGCCGGCAAATTCATCGAAAACCCTACTTATGACGGCGTATACCAGCCTGATTTATCGGAGGTGCTTTTGGGCAATGAAGACCCTGCCGTAGCGGTGCTCACCCGTGACCGGGAGGATTCTGACTATAGCGAAATAGCACCAACAAGCACTAATATGGCCCCTTCAGCAGCACCTGTTGACGCCCCAGCTGTAGAAGTAGGTGCTCAGAGCGGTTCATCGGCTGAAACCCCCTCCGCTCTACCCACCGAAGCACAGCTTAAAGCTGGCGCGCCTACCTATCTGCGAGGTACGTGGCGGGGTAAAATCGGAGCAAAACCGTTGACGCTACAAATCGACGAAGTCAACGGTGACCAGGTAACTGGCTGGAACCAAGTAGGCAATAACCGGCGAGCTGTGACGGGCACTTATTGGGCCTGGGTTGAGGGCGACGCGTGTGGGTTCGGGCTCAAGCTGCGTGAGCCGGGTGACGACAAGTGGGACGGTGCCTTTGAGTTGCAGGTAACATCCAAAGATGGTGGCGCACTCAACATTAATCACTGCTTCGGCTCCTGGAAAGCTAACAACGGCAAGCTAACGAACGATGTACAGCTCGACAAATAACCTTTCTTACATAGTGATTACTCTTCGATTCCTTTCCGTGGCGGTGCTCGGCACAGCATTCCTGGCAAGTGCCTGCCAATCCAAAAAAGATAAGGGCGTCAGTAGTGATATTCCGGCGGCCGTTGTTCAGCCAACTGCCCCGGATATTGCCACGCTGGCAACCTTTAGCAAGCGCTACACGGGTACCATCGGCAAATCGGCTATTGTACTGACGATAGACAAAGACAGCAGCGGTCGGTTAAGCGGTGTTTATTATTACCAACGGACACGCCTACCGCTAACGTTAAACGGTCGGCTCCGCGGCCATGAGGCCGAATTGGATGAGCAGGACCAAGCAGGAAAAATAACTGGTCGCTTTGCGGGCAAGCTTTCGGCCACTGGCTGGGCGGGTATCTGGACGAACACGAAAACAGGTGCTCCGCTACCGCTGGCATTGCACGAAGACTATACCGGCGCCGCCCGTTTGACTTTTGGTTCGAAAGAAGTAAAAGACTGTACCATCCGTTTTGAAAACCGACCCGCCGACATGGATAATTGTTCGGTTGTCTCGTTGCGACTGCCTTTGGTTGAGGAGCACGACAAAATCAACGAGGATATCCGCCAGCTTCTGATGGACGATGGTAGCGGAACTACTGAGAATCAAAATCTGGACTTGCAGACTTGGATGAAAAAAAGAGTGTATGAAGGGCCGGTCCAAGCCGATATTGATGTAAGTGTAGTAAATAACGGCTACCACTTACTTTCCTTGCAAATTGATGAAAGCGAGGATAGCGGCGGAGCTCACCCCAACCATAGCACTCGGTACATCAATTATGATTTGCGGCGCAACACCCAAATCCGATTGCGGGATTTGTTGGCTCCCGGCTATGAGCAGCGCTTGTTGTTGTTAGGACGCAAGCTTTTTTATGCACAAAATGCTGACAATGACATGCTGCATGACGCAGAGGAGTTCAAGATGAATGAGAACTTTCTTATTCAACCCACGGGTTTGCTTTTCCACTTCAATCCTTATGAGGCTGCAGCCTATGCTGGCGGCGACCCAACGGTATTCATCACATACAAGCAAATGGGTACTTTGCTTCAGCAGGGCAATCCTGCCGAAGCGTTTATCAAAGGTCAGTTGTAATTAGGGTAGCCTGGAAAGCATCCAAAAGTGTGAGGCAGTCGGGCATTAAGAGGGCCTAGAGCTGTTTCGAATTCAGTGGATGTAGGGGCGGGGGGAAGCCCCTCCGGGTACGACCACCCTGCCCCTACATCGTTCGGAGTATAAGCTGACCTCAAAACTGCTTTAGAGCCCATTATTGAATGAGCTCGAACCCAATCAGCACTTTATACACGATTAGTCGGATACTCGCCATTAACTACAGTGCATGGGAAGTGTCAATAGTTAATAACATTCATTATTAGCGCCTGTTAAGCAGCTAATTGAGCCTTGCAACGTTGATTGATTTGCAGCCCAGCCAGAGGCGTTAAAAGGACACAAACATATTTGCGGAATGCGCTGAATAATTATACTATTGGTTGCGGCAGCGGGGCCGGCCCCATTTTACCCTACTTAACCTACCAATTTTACATCGTAGCGGGACGCTATATCCAGCAGAATGCTGCGCAGCTGCGTCGAGTCATGGGCCAGCATTTCCAGCAGCACCAGCATCCGGTCGAAGGACTCGTTGGTGTTGGCCGGCACGCTGCGCGACACCACTGCCTGCACCTGCCACAGCTCCTTCAAATCGTTTTGCGGCAGGATGAACGGGTCGTAAAACCGGTTGTCCGACAGCAGCTCAATGGGCTCGTTGCGCTTCACCGGACCCCGCAGGCGCTTCACCATAATTCGGTCATGCGCCACCACCACGTACACGTGCTTGGGTTGAATGAGGTCCAGCCGCTCGGTGCAAGTGGCCACCACCACGTCACCCTGGTTCAGCGTGGGCTGCATGCTATTGCCGGCCACCTCAAACGCCCGGACCGTCTTGCCACCCGGCATGCCCGGGATGCTCAACGTCTCACGTTCGGTCATGGTGTCTTCCACGTCGCGGGCCAGCAGGTAGCCAGCTTCAGCCTTCACCGGCACGAAGAGGATGACTTCTTTACCATTGGCATCTACCGTCACCACGGTGGGCATTCCGGTGTAGCTGGACGCTTCTTTCACCTCCGGTTTGGCATCCGTCGTCTTAAACATCGGCTCGTCGCCACGCATTAGCCACTCCGACCGCATCTGCGGATAGTGGTCCAGAATGTCCATCAGAGTTTCATACCCCGGCTTGGATTTGTTCTGAATTAGCTTATACAACTTTTGTGGACCTTCGTAGCCTAAATTCTTGGCTAACTGGTAAGCCGACAGGCTGTAATGAGTCATCAGTTGACTGATGCGTGTGCCAACGTGCGCTCTAGGGTCCATTTTTATTGCCGTTAGTCTATGAACTTTATTTGCTGTTACAAACTTTAGTAGCCACATTTGAGCTTCGAAGTCTAAACAAAGATACGTAATAGCAAACAAAATGGAACAGTTCGCAAAGATTATTTCTGAGCTACGGGCCACGCTGCCCAAGCGCAATGATTTTGCCCGTCGCACGGTCGAATTATTGGCCAGCCGGGGCATGACCTACTCCAAGCAGCAGGTCTACAACATCCTCACCGGCCGCTACCACAATACCGATGTGGCCGAGGCCTTTATCAGCGTGGTCGAAGAAGAAAAGAAGCGGGTTGCCGCCCTTCAGGTCCGGGCCACCAAAGCCACTAGCGGGAAGCCATGCAAGTAGCTCTCCTCGTCCCCGAACAAGAGTGGCGGCAGCTGCTGGCCGACGTGCAGCGCCTCAAAGCCCAGGAAGAGGCCAACAAGCCCGCCCCCGCGCCACCCGACCGCCTTTTCAACGTCCGCGAAGCCGCCGAGTACCTGCGCTTCACGCCCGAAGGCATCCGCAAGGCCCGCCGGGCCGGCCGCCTCACCGGTGTGCGCCTCAACGAGAAGGAGTGGGGCTTCCGCCTTTCTGAGCTCGACCGCTACGTCAAACGCTACCACCGCCAGCTGCCCCCATCAACCACTGTGCCCCAGGGCCGTCCGGTGATGGCTCAGGCTGCCTAACCCTTTCCCATCATGTCCCAGCTACTCCCCATCGTCGGGCCTGACAGCCCCGAGGCCACCAACTCCCTCATTACCATACAGAAGGTCAAGCTCAAAGACTTGCACCTGACCTGCGAATTCACCGAGCAACGCCACGAGGAAGCTCCCGCCCGTGCCTTTGCCCTCACCTGCCAGGAGCAGGTCCATGCCGACTTGCTGCACCGGTTGAGCCGCCTGGTACCGCACCTGTGCTTGCTGGCCGAGCAGCTAGCCGAAACCCCCGACTTCTGGCCCGACGAAGCCGAAGAATTGCCCGCCCTTTTTGGCTTGTTCAGCGTCACCGGCTTCTCGATGGGCAAGAACCAGTCGGGCGTCACCCTCATTGGCCAGCGTGAGCTGACTGGTGGCCGCGTCCTGAACCTGACCTCTCCTTACCAGTCGTTTGAGGACGAACACAACCGCTATGCCTACGCCGGCCGCCTGGAAACCGCTTTGTTCGAAGCCCTGGCCGAAGTCGAAGCCGCCTTGCGCGGCAAATGCACCGAGTACCGCCAGCTCGACTTGTTCGATGAGCAGCCAGCAGCTGCCTCCATTTCGCTTGTGTCGACTCGCCCCGAGGCATGAAACTTCCGGCTATCCAATTCTACCCCGGCGACTGGCACAAGGACCAGGGCGTCCAGGCCCTCGACCTCGCGCACCGTGGGGCGTGGTTTGAGCTGCTGTTGATGATGCACGACAGCGACGAGCGCGGCGTGTTACTCGTCAACGGTGTCCCCATGCCCGACGCCGTCATCGCCCGCCGCCTCGGTTTGGATAACCAAAGTGCCAACCAAATCCTAACCACTCTGCTAACCTATGGCGTGGCCAGCCGCCGCGACGCCGACGGCGCCCTATTCTGCCGCCGCATGGTGAAAGACGAAAACCTGCGACAAATACGGAGCGAAGCGGGCAAAAAGGGCGGAAATCCGGCTTTGCTTAACCAAACCGCCAAGCAAAACCTAACCACCGAGGATAAGCAAAATTCAACCACCGGGGATAAGCAAATTCCAACCCCTTCATTTTCATCTTCAACTTCAATTACATCTACAAAAAAAGAGAGGGGGGCGGCTAACGCCGCCGCGCCCGCCCTCAATTCTAAAAAGTCAGTTAAAAAACCAGCGGACGCCCGGAAGAAGAGCGCCGCGCCGCCCACGCTCGCCGAGGTCCAGGCCTTTGCCGCCGAGCAGTACCCCAACATTGCCGATGCCCCCGCCGAAGCCGGCGCGTTCTGCGACCACTACGAAAGCAACGGCTGGCGCGTGAGTGGCAAAACCCCCATGGCCAACTGGCGCGCCGCCTTCCGCAACTGGATGCGCCGCCGCGCCCAATTCCAGGCCGCCGCCGGCGGCCAGTCGCCGGCCCCGTCACGGGCCCGCACCGCCCCCAAACCTTTCGACCCAACCCGCTGGAGCTAACCCATCCCAATCCCCATGAATCCTCGTCCCACCACGTCCGCCACGCGCCACAACCAATTGCCCCCGCAGGTTCTCGACCTCGAAGCCGCTGTACTCGGGGCCGCCCTACTCGAAGCCGACGCCCAGCGCACCATGCTGGCCACCCTCACCACCGAGGAAGTCTTTTACTGCACCGCCCACCAGCAGATTTACCTGGCCATCCGCGACTTGGTGCAGGTCGGCGACCACGCCGACATTCTCACCGTCACCCAACAGTTGCGCCACCGCGGCATGCTGGCCCGCACCGGTGGACCGGCCTTCGTGGCCGGCCTCACCAGCAAAATCAACTCGGCCGCCCACCTCGAAACCCACTGCCGCGCTTTGCAGGAGCAGCACGCTCGCCGCGTCATCATTAAGGCCGGTACCGAAATGGCCGCCTACGGCTACGACGATACCCGCGACCCGCTCACCTTGCTCAGCGACGCCCAAACCCACCTCACTACCCTCAACCGCAGCCTCGAAACCCGCCCCGGCCAAACCGCCGCCGCCGCCGAGGAAGCCACCTTCGCCCACTTGGCCCAGAGCGTCGGCCAACACGGCCTCACCGGTGTGACCACCGGCCTTGCCCAGCTCGACGGCCTCACTGGCGGCTGGCAGCCCTCCGACCTCATCATCCTGGCTGCCCGCCCAGCGATGGGCAAAACGGCCGCCATGCTGCACTTCGCTCGCACCGCCGCCCTCGACCACGGCCAGCATACCGCCATTTTCAGCCTCGAAATGCCCACCCTGCAGCTCATGCAGCGCCTGGTGGCCAGCGAAGTCCCCGGCTATAGCAACTCCGACCTTCGGCGCGGCAACCTTCCCGGCGGCCTGGAGCAAGTGGCCCACATCCGCCAGCAGGCCCAACGTCTGCGTACCCACGGCCACGCCCTGCATCTCGACGACACGCCCGGCCTCAGCATCCAGCAGCTGCGCGCCAAATGCACCCGCCTGCATGCCCAACACCCGCTGCGCCTGGTCCTGGTTGATTACGTGCAACTCATGCGCGGCGACACCAAAGGCAACCGTGAGCAGGAAGTCGGCAGCATCAGCCGTGGCCTTAAGGAGCTAGCCAAAGAGCTCAACGCCCCCGTCATCGCCCTCGCGCAGCTCAGCCGCGACGTGGAGAAAAGGGGAGGAGAGAAGCGCCCGCTGCTCTCGGACCTGCGCGAGTCCGGCAGCCTGGAGCAGGATGCCGACTGCATCATCTTCCTCTGGCGTGGCGAGTACTACAATATCGCCGAGTACGAAGACGGCACTGCTACCGCCGACACGGTTCTGTTCGACATCGCCAAGCACCGTAACGGGGCCACCGACGAGGTAGTAGCTGCCTGCAACTTGCGAAGGGGTATTTTCCAGGACCTGACGACAATGCCCGCTGGCTACTAAAAGTCGCAGGGAAAGTAGTAAAAATTACGATACTGATTCCGAAACATAACGCACAATTAATCAAGAATCTGCCTCGTGTTTTGAGGAAGTGATTCCGATAACTATTTCCGTCATTCGTCATGCCTGTCCCCATCGTCATCAGCTGCTTTGACCTCACTACTACGCTCGTCCAGCCATGGGCCGACGCCGGCTACCTCTGCTATTGCGTCGACCTGCAGCATCCACCCGGCGAAACCCGTGACGGCAACATCATTCGCGTCGGTATCGACGTGCGCGAGTGGTTGCCGCCCTACGGCCCCGTGGCCTTTGCCGCCTTCTTCCCGCCCTGCACCGACACCGCCATTTCCGGTCGCGCCCACTTCCGCCGTAAGGGTCTCGGCAGCGTTATCAAGGCCCTGCAGCTGTTCGAGTGGTCGGCCCGTCTCGCCGCCTGGTGCCAGTGCCCCTACTTCATCGAGAACCCGGTAAGCACTGTCAGTACCTATTGGCGGCCCCCAGACTTCCGTTTTGACCCCTGCGACTACGCCGGCTACCTGTCCGCCGAGCACCAGCTCAGCGAGGCTTACACCAAGCGTACCTGCTTGTGGACCGGTGGCGGTTTCCGGTTGCCCGAGTACAAAGCGGTAGTACCAATTCTCGGCTCCAAAATGCACAACCTGCCAGACTCAAAGAACCGAGCCAATCTGCGCTCCGCTACTCCCGCTGGCTTTTCTCGCGCAGTTTTTGAAGCTAATAACCAAGTTTTTGAGACTGCTAAAATTAGTGCCAATTAGCAAACACTCTTATTCACAATACTATAAGCCCAGCTTTGTCAGAGAACTAACGTGAAGGGCATCAATTCTTGCGACACTGTCGCAAGAATTGATGCCCTTCACTGTAACTACGTCACGCCTGAAATTTAGAAACCTAATTTGATGCATAATATTCAGTAATACAGAATGATAACTGTATTGTTTGCTATTTAATTCTGGTGCTCGTTTCGATGCTGTAGTAGGTAGTTCAGCAGGCTATGAATAGTGATGGCGAGGGGCTGGGCGCTGCTGAACTCAGATTGGATGCAGGCTTTTTTAACTGGAAAGACTAAAAAATTTAGATAGTGACATGTCAACTGCTCAGATTAGCTATAACTTTCACCCCCCAACCATTCCCCACTATTCAATTACTAACAGTCAGCGTTTCTACCAATGTCCAATTTTCTACAGCCTGGCGAGAGCAGCATCCGCGCCATTTTCTCTCTCGGTAAATTCTATAACATCCCCGAATATCAACGGCCCTATGTCTGGAAAGAAGAGCAGATTCACAATCTGCTCGATGATGTTGACAAAGCCTTCAATCAAGACCCAAACCACAAATACTTCCTTGGCTGTATGATTTGGAACACCAAAAAAGGTGTCCTCCAAGGCCAGCCCTACGAGTATAACGACATCCTCGATGGCCAGCAGCGCTTTATAACGCTCTACTTACTTCAGGCCGTTATCCGGGACCTCTCCAATCGGGAACAGTTGCACCAGACCGTGGCTACCCGCCTCTGGCAGGAGGCTAACCCGCTTGACGGCAACCCTGAGCGTCACCGCATGGAGTTCAGTATCCGCGAAGATGACCAGGAGTTCATTAAGCAGTTTGTCATCGAGCACGGCGGTACCCTTCGGGAGGCTGAGTTGAAGCAATCTAGCAAAAAGAAAGAAGCAGGCACATCAATCCGCCATATGAGCGGCGGTGTGCTGTTGATGCACGCTTGGTGGGAAGAAAAACGGGCGAAGATTAATAACGATGCCGAATTTCAGGAGTACATCTTTCGGTATTATAGTTACCTATGCAATAACGTTCTGGTTATTCACCTGGCCACCAACGACAACGTTGACGACGCCTACAACCTCTTTACCGTCCTCAACAGCCGGGGCCTGCAGCTCCGCACCAGCGACATCCTGCGTGCCCAAAATCTACGGGCAATTGACGATGAAAGGCAGCGCAAAACCTACGCTGCTCGTTGGGAAGAATACCAGAATGAGTTAGAATCCCCTTATAACTCCTTCGATGAGTTCTTGTGGGCCCTGGTCTTCATAATCATCAAATACCGTGGCGATATCAATCTTAGCCTAACGAAGGCTTTTAATTCTATCTACGCAAAAGGCACCATCCACCCTGGTAAATCAACTTTCGACTTTATTGGCCGCTACGTCAACCACCTCAGCGCCATCACCACTACCGATTACGACAGCAAGGAGGGTGGCTGCTTCTTTTCCAACCTCAATTTTATTCTCGCTACCACCTACAGCAACAACTACATGGTGTTGCTGATGTACTACCGCGAGTGCTTCGGTGAAAACCAGTTGCTCGACTTCATGATTAAGGTCGATAACATCTTCTCCGCCAGCTGGCTCACCAACAATCGGAACCTCCAGCAGCGCATCTTCATTCTGCTGCGTCGTATGGAAGACATCAGCAAGAACCAGTCAAACAAAGTGGTGGCTGCTGCTCAGTTTCTGGCCGACGATGCTTTGCGCTTCGATTTCGACGATGAGAAAGCAACGACGGCCATTGATATGGACGTCTTCTATCAAATGCTGAATGAAGAAGGGTGGGGTAGCTTCTCGGGTACCAAAATCAATAAAACGCGCTACCTGCTTCTAAAGCTGGATTTGTTGTTAGGCCACCGCGACATGGAGATGACCTTCAATAAAACTTTTGCTACCGTCGAACACATTCTACCGCAGAAAATCCAGAACACCATTTGGGATGTGCCCGCCGAAGACCATCAGAAGTGGCTGCACCGCTTAGGCAATATTGTGCTGATTGATAAGCGCAAAAATTCCTCGATTGGTAATGCACCTTATCAAGTCAAGAAGGACAAGTACAAGGTCCACTTCGACAGCCGGGCCAATACTAATTACGTGTTTCAAACCTTCTCAGAATGGAACCTCTCGACTATCCAACAAAATCACGAACGGGTAGTAAGCCTGCTCCGCCAATACTACGAAGGCAACAGCTTGGCGACGCTACAGAAGATTTGGCATAACCAGAAATGAAGACAGAGCAGCGCCTAGACCAGGCCGGCACCTAGTGGCCGGCTTGGTTCAGGCGCTGCTGTAGCGTCGCGAGGGCTGCGTCTTGCTCAACAAGTCCAGCGGGCACTGCCGGCTGGATAACTTCCGGTTGTGTCACAACCGCGAGGGTACGCGGCAGGCCTAGCAACACTGTGCCCCCGGTACCCTGACCGAGCTGAATATCCGCGTGGTGCAGCAGTCCCGTCGGCCAGCAGTCAGCTGGCAGGTGCAGCCGCTGGCGCGACCGGGTAATGGCTACATACAGCAGATTTATTTCCTCCATCACCTTGGCCCGTTCGCCCGGTTCCAGAGGCTTTGTTTTTACCTGCTGCTCCAGCTTGTCAATCACGGCCTGCGTTGGAAAGTCGGCCACCAGTTGCACCTCGTCGTATTCCATCCCTTTGCAGCGGTGCACCGTTGAAAAGTATACCTGCGCCTGGTCGCGTTCGGCATCCGATACATGCCGCCGCTTCAGCTCCTCAATCATCCCGGCCACCTCGTCGCCTTGCTCTTCAACTAGTGTAATGAGCAGTTCCAACGGCTTGTCTTCTGTTTTCTCGGCGTAGTCCCGCAGGTCGTCCAGGTTTTCCATCGCCCGAATCAGCGGGTCCTTAATGGCTCCGCGCCGCCCTTTGCTCAGGGCCAGCACGTCGTACAGGCTGGCACTTTCGCCCGCATAAGTGTACGACTTGATGTTGCCTTCAAAGTACACCCGCTGCAGTTGCTCGTCGTGGTCCTGCAGGTACTCGATTGCTTTCAGCAACAGCGCCAGGTTGGTGCGCGCAATTACTGCCCGTGTTTTCACCCCATCGGTGTCCATGCCTTGCCCTTCTATGGCTGGCGCTATGGGCTCGCCCAATTGGCTTTTCCATCCCAATACCCGCGTCGCCAGCTGCGCAATTGGCTCTCCGAACCGAAAGCTGGTGCTCAGGGGCAAGCTCTGATAGCTGGTTTTTTCCAGCGAGTTTACCGCGTGGCGCCACCGGTATATCTGCTGGTGGGTGTCGCCCACAATCACCTTGGTCGCGGCTTGCCGCGCAAATACTTCCAGCATCACTTCCGATGCATCCTGGCCTTCATCAAACAGGATGATGTCGTAAGCCAGCACCGGCCGGCTCAGCTGGTATTTCTTCAGGTAAAAGTCGTGGGTAATGGGAATCTGCCCGCTGTCCATGCGCGCCAGAAAGTCCCGGCAGTTCTTTTCAATCGACCAGTAGTGATGTTCCACAAACTCTCGCGCTTTCACATCAACCACCGTCGTTCGGTAGTCCAGGTGTTGCACCTTTTCCTCGGGCTTGTTGCAGAAGTACGCCGCGAACTTCAGCGCGTGGTTAGCCACCATATGCTCCAAATGCCGCTCTTCCCCGAAGCCCCGAGGCAGTTTCAGCAGCTCTACCAGCTCGTGGGCCCGGTAGCCTCCTTTCGGATGCAGCTTGTACGGATGCTGACGCATCACTTCGCGAATAGCCAATGAGTGCGCCGTTTCTGCGCGCACGTTGCGCAGGCCCGCCGCCGCAAACTTGCGCTTGGCTTCATCTTTTACCGTCTTGTTGAATGCCAGATATAAAATCCGGGTGCGGGCGGGCTGGGCCTTGGCGTATTCCAGCAGGGTAGTGGTTTTGCCGCTGCCCGCCACGGCGTTAATCTTCAGGTCGCCGACTGCGGAAATGATAGCGTGTTGTTCAGAAGTAAAATAGGGCATGGGTAGCAGCCGGATAGTTTAAGCAGAATAGTGTTATCAGCTCGTCTCGAACGAGTTGAACGGCGTGCCCAATTCCAGCGCCGCGTACACCTCCAGCAGCGCCTGCGTCACGGCATCGGGCACCACTACCCAGCGTATTGTCATCTCGGCCACCGTCATCTTGGCGGCGGCGAAGAAGTCTCGGAAAGCTTCGTGCTCGTTCGCCAGCTCCTTGCGCGAGAAGCCCCGAAGGTCGTGCCCGTCGCTTTCGGCCACTTTTCGCGCCCGCAGAAACGCAAACGAGGCGCTGTAGTGTGAGGAAGAATCGCGCCCGTGCTCGCCCAGCCGGCGGCGCAGGTCGCGGGTGCGGCCCACGTATTGGGGTTGGTCGTACCAATCGTAGAACACGTAAACGCCCGGCGTTTCTTTCGCAATCCGGCCGCTTAACTCTAGCCGGGTGGCCGGCTCGCAGTCCTGCAAACTGGCTAGCAGGTCGGGTAGCGCCGAGGCGTAGGTGGCAAACGTAGCGGCTACTTCTTCGGCGGGCGTAGGCAGCACTTCGCTTTCGTCTTCTACCGATACTTCTGCTTTCTCTCCGGCCGCGTCGTTCCGGCGAGGTAGGTTGCTACGCCAGCCTTCCAGCCAGCTTTGCTCCCAGCCAAACTCTTCTTCGGTTTCCTCAGCTTCGCGAAAGTGGCGGAAATCGGTGCGCGAAAACGAGTCGCTGCCCACAGCTGGGTCGTACACCGAGCCGCCGCTGCTCAGCTCCAGGCCTTCCTCCCCAATGCTGATACTCGTATAGCTAGAGCCACCTTCAGGGACGCGGCGGCTGACGGTTATTTCAATCGTGCCGCTCAGGAATTCTTCCGGGTAAGCATTCAGGGCCTTAAGGGCTTTCTGAATGCCGGTTTGTTCATCGGCGCTCAAACGCGTGGCGCGGGTCAGGAGCTTTTCGAGGGCTTCGGTGGCGTAGTTAACGGCTTCTTCGTGCATGGATGGACTAAGTTAGTTTGAGCATAAGAGACTTTTTTTACACCTCTCTTATGTCAACATCCTCTAAATTAGGCGAAGGGTTAGTGATTGAGTAGCCTAAAAGATGAGTTAATGCATCGAAGACACTGTGTAATCGGTCTAAATCTGGTGGATTTAATGGGAACCCTATTAGCGGTACGGGTGCGGTTCCAGAGGCTGTTATTTCTCCTACCACTTCGCATAATGAATTTGACCGTTTTTTGAGAAATCCCGGCCCGCTTAACTCACGCAAAGGTTCACGCAATCGCAATTTAAAAATTCGAGTAATATTGGTAACTGCTTCTGGTAATTCGAGTTCGGCAAACGTTTCGCGCAAGGGCTGTGTACCAATCAATTCAATTGCTTTCAGTTTTTCTAAAGCTGGCACAATGCTGTTGCGGAAGGCTTTTAATTCACTTGGTAGACTAATAGGCTGGGGATGATGGTGTGACAGCGGATTCAGGTGAAGCCGACGATAAAGTGTCAAATCAGCAAATGGGTCAAATGCTGCTGCACCTAGAGCCATTTCTACACTACTTGTTAGATAAACTTTGAGTTGGTTGAGTTGTCTTTCAAGGTCTTTGATTTTGATTTCGCCAGCATCATTTTTAACTTCATAAAGCAGTCGGTCTGGCAAGAAACTGCTAATCTGTTTTTCACAAAACTTGCGGAGGTAGTTGGCACAAGCCGGATAATCAAAGCGAGCAAAGGCACCATCGGCTTGCTGCAGATAATTGTCGTTGCTGCCACCGGGTTTAACAATGTGCGGATTCGAACTATTACCGCTTTCTTCTAAATACAGTTCGTAGCGTACCCACTTTGCCCATTTTTCGGGTTTGCCATCGGCTTGGCGCGCCGGAGGCCGGTTCGTGGCGTAGTGATAAACGGCCTCGTATAATTCTCGGTCGTGGGTTAAGAAAATGACTTGATAACGCTTTAATAGTGAAATTTGCCCGCCATTTTCATCGGCTACCTCACGACTGAATAGCCAATCCAATACTTCAAGGCGATTCGTCATGTCCAAACTGACCAACACGTCATCGAAGCACAGCACGTTAAAATTCTTTGGAAGTCTGGTGAGCAAAGCACCCAATCGTAGGGCAATAGCTATGCGTGTAAGTCGGGCTTCATTCAAGAAAGTTTGGGGTCGGTCAGCTATGTGCCAGCGGGTGGCTTCACGAGCTGAATTGACACTAAGCTTGATATTAGCAAACCGATGCTGACGCAGAAGCGTTGCCCGCTCATCAGGTTGCGTTGCTATCAACTCACGCAAGCTATTTTGGCTTATCCAGCCTACAGGCTCGTAACTGATGGCAAGTGTCAGCGTTGGAACACCTGATGCATGAGTGGCTCGGTTAGCCAAATAGGCGTTGGCCTCAGCTTCTATCTCTGCAATAAATTGCTTTAATTCCTGATTAAAATTAGCCCACTCTTGAGCAAAAGCAGATTCTTGTCTATTGAAGTTCCGGCGAGGATGGGCATTACGCTCATTATCTAAATTGTCGCGACGTATGGCAAAATCTTCTACTGCTTCTGTGAAACTTAACGGGCTGCCCGGGCGCAGTCCCGTTGGGGGCTGCCTCTGGGCGGATAAGTAGTAGGGCAAGATGTCACGGGCGAAAGCTGGCCACAAATTCACATCATGACGGTTTGAGCCATTGAAATGCTGAAACAGCCTGTACGATACAAAGTCAGACCCTTGGCTGGCTTCTGCCATGTACGGCAATGTGGCAGCTTGATTGGTTTGGTCTGATAACAAGCAACTGCCCCTACGCTGGTCTTGACGCATACCCGGCGTAGGGTCGCATTCTTTCCATTCAATAGCAACGGACGACGATTCCGTGAGTGGCGCATCCACATTACGGAGACTTTGCTTCTCAGTAACGGGGTCTTCGAAGTATTTTTTGGTTTGGGCAAAACTCTTACCGCTGCTTTCGAACAGTGTATACAAGGCCCAATAAATCGATGATTTACCCGAGCCGTTGTTGCCGTAAACCAATGCATGGTGGCCGTTTAAATCAAACTCTGCGCTCCGAAAGGCTTTAAAGTTTTTTAGCGTCAGTTTGGTAATCCGTTTCATAAACTCGTATCAGGCAAGAAATCAAACCGAAAAAATAGCACCTAGCCACTCCGGCATCCGAACGGTAGCCACCTGCAGCCGGCTCCGCACAATAGAATCCGGCTGTTGCCAGCGCCGAAACAGTCGCAGAATCACCGCTGCCTGGTCAGCCACGCCAGTTTCGCTGGTTTCGACCTGGATGTCCTGGGCCACTGTGGTGAGAATGTCTAGCCGCTTTTCGGCCATCTGCTCTCCCAGATACAGTTCGCACACCCCCAGGTCCACCACATCGCGGAAGAGGTCGGCCACGGCGCTATTGGGCAGGTTGGGCACGGCCGGCGCGTTGCCCTTGTCGTGCAGCCACAGCAGGTGTCGCGCCAGCGTTGCCAGCGCCTCCTGATATAATAGCGGTACCCGGCGCGGTAGGGGAAAGGGGTTGAGGTAACGTGTAAAAAAGCGGCGGGCATCTCCTTGTAAGGTGTCGCCGGTTCTTTTAAGAAACCACCATATTAATCTAGAATTTGCGATTGCGAGCAGAAACTCATCGGACCAACCTAACTGATTTTTTATTAGCCAACCCCAAACTGTAGTTGTATGGTAATTACTGCCGTCGTTGAGCGTAACGTTCGGGTGACTGGTGCATATTTCCATTGAAATAAGCCGAGGTTTCTCCTGCAAGAATTTTTCTGTATTATTCTCGCGTAGAAACCTATACCATTCGGGCCAATTTGTGGATTTGCCACTCTCACGTGCTTTGAACAGCTTTTCGTAGTGTACTAGATATTTGTAAGTGTCACGATGAATTCTCTCAAACTCACCAAATGGAATAGGTACTGGTTTCTCTATTCCAGCCTTTGCCCCCTTAGATAGACTGGATTCTAAGACATATGGAAACAGAACTACGTGGTCCGGTGGGTCTGATTGTACCTCATACCTATGCACATCTCTACCTCGCAGAAAAGGCTTCCAGATGCTTTTTTCAACTAGCCAATATTGACTGCTGTCTATTTCATTATGCCCACGCCAGTGCGTCTCTGACTTATATTCCCTATCAACTTCCAGCACGTACAGGTCGTCATTACTGGTTTGCAGGCCCACAAAAATGTCCACGTTGTCGCCCAGCGTATAGCGGCTTTCATGTTCGGGGGTTAGGGATTGGCTGCTGTCACCGGCATCGGCCGTGTACAGGGCTTCCAGCAGCGCATACTCGACCGCCGATTCCATCAGTATCCACTGGTCGGAGCCGTGCAGCCGGGCCGCGTCGCGCAGGGTCTGGTAGCGAACGGTTTCAAAGCGGCTGTCGTCGGCTAGTAGCTGGGCGTAGTGCTCGGCAGGCGTAGGGTAGGGTAAGCGCAGCAGCTGGAAGTCTGCTGCCGGTTGCCGTTGCAGCAGCGCAATGCACACGTAGGTATTCACGCCGTTGAACACCGGGTTGGCCCCGAAATGCACCAGTCGATGCAGCAGTTGGCCCTCGTCCAGCACCCGACGCAGGCCCGCCCCGGCCTCAGCATTGAAAAACTTGTGCGGAAAAATGAAGCAGGCTGTGCCCTGCGGGTGCAGCAACATTCGCAGGGCCTGCGCCACAAACAGGTTGGCCAGGTCATAGGCCCCGCTTGTGATGTCGGCGTAGTAGTGCTCGTATTCGGGCTTCACGTCGGGCTGCCCTTTGCGGGTTTCCTGCACCCGCATGTAGGGCGGGTTGGCAATCACAATGTCAAACCCGCCCCGGTCGAATACGTCCTTGAAATAGAGGTGCCAGAGAAAATACGGCCGGTCGGGCGAGTGCTGGCTCAGCAGCAGGCGCTGCTCTTTGGCTTGGGCGCGTTCCAGCTCTTCCAGCAGACGGCGGTGGTCGCGGGCTTGCTTCGAGTTGGGTTTGGCGGCCAGCACCGGCCCAAAATCAGGCCCCAGGCGCTCGGTCAGAAACTTCTCCAAATCGGTCAGCTTCGTTTGCACCCGCAGCCGGTCGCGCTCCATTTCGGCGTGTAGCCAGCCGTCCACGGTGCGGCCAATTTCGGCCCGTAGCGCCGCCTTACGGCTCGCATCGGCCTCAAAAAACTCGGTAATATCGCGCAGCAAATCGGCCTTCTGCTTGCTCGAAAACACCAGCAGCGGCTGCCGCCGCTTGCTAAACTCGGCTCCCAGCTCAAACTGTCCGCGCTCGGCCAGCACCAGCGTGTCGCCGTCGCCGGCCGCGGGGTCGGTCAGCTTGCTCAGGTCCACGCCCTCAAACGATTCGAGCAGCGAGTTGCCCTGCATCACCTTAAAATCAAGGTTAGGCAGCGGCACCGGGTCAGGTTCGTCTACCACCAGCGCCAGCCAGAAGCGTAGGCGGGCAATGTCCACGGCCCCACTGTCCAGGTCCACGCCGTAAATGTTGTGGGCCACAATTTGCTTTTTCACCTCGGCCGGGTCAAAGGCCCGGCGGCGCTCGTTCGACAAATAGGGGTAGAGGTACAGCCGGGCCGCAAACAGCTCCTGCAGCAAGCCAATCGGAAACGCCCCCGACCCAATGGCAGGGTCGCAGATGCGCACGTCTTCCAGCAGCTTTTCCACGTAGCCCGCCCGCTCGCGCAGGGCCGGCTGCACGTCGTGCTCGCGCACGAAAGCCGCCACCATGGCGCGGTCGATGCCCTCTTTTTCGAGGCGGCCGTGCAGGTAGCCAATCAGGCTTTCCTGGCACATATACTGCACAATGGGCCGGGGCGTGTAAATAGCGCCCTTCGTGCGGTTCTCTTCGAGCAGGTTCTCAAAAATGTGGCCCAGCATTTCGGGGTCGATGCCCACGTCGTGGTCTTCGGGCCGGTTTTCCTCAATGGTGAAGTTGTACTGCGCGAAAAAATCGAGCAGCCGCCCAAATAGGTCAGCCGGGAAATCAATGCGCCGCACGTCCACGGCCACTTCCCCCACTGTTTCTTCCTCAAACAAACCCCCGTTCAGGTAGGGCACCCGGCACGGCCCGCTCATGCCCACCACCCGAAACAGGTCGTCGGCTCGCTTGCGGCTCAGGGTTTCGAAAAAGAGCGGCACCAGCGCCGCGCTGTAAAAGTCGGGCCGGTCGGCCTCGCGGAACGGCCGGAACAAGTCGAGCAAAAACTCCGGGCTGCCGCCCGTCCACGCCTGCCGGTCGGGGGCGCAGCCCATCCAGCCTTTTTTCTGCAAAAAATGCAGGAATACCAGCCGCCCCAGCAAGCGCTTCGCGTAGTCGCGCAGCGGCTTGTCTTCCAGCTCATACAGGTTTTTGGCTGGTTTGGGGTTCAGGCCAAACAGCGTCCGGTAGGCGGGGTTATCGTTTAGCTGCTTAATAAACTCCTCGTAGAAGCCCTTGTAGCGCTTGAAGAAGTCGCTGCCCAGTCGTTCCACCGAAAACGCTTCCAGCACGTTGTCGAGGGTAGTGCGGCCTGCCCGGCGGCTCAGTTCGCTCAGGCGGTCGGCGGCGGTGCGAGCGGCCTCGTGTGGCCCCAGCACAAAGGTGTAGCGGCGGCGGTCGGTGCCTACAAAATCGGGCACAGCGCTAGTGCCCCGGCCCTGCGCCAGCTTGGTTTGAAAGGAGAGGCGGTAGTCGGCCTGCTCGGGGTCATAGTAAAATGCCAGCACTCCGTGGGCTTGCACTCCGTCCACGTAGGGGTAGGTCAGCGCCCGCAGCCCCACCCGGTTGCGGGCAACCAGGGTTTTGCCGGTTTTCAGCTCTACCTCCACCAGGGCCAGCCGGTGCTGGTAACCGACGTAGGCGGGGTCGCCCAGCTCTACGTAGCCAAACTGCCGCATGGCGGCCACCCGGTCGGCAATGGCCTCACTCACCTCTAACTTAGCTGCCGAAGCAAAAAACTCGG
Source organism: Hymenobacter terricola (assembly GCF_017921975.2). Lineage (GTDB taxonomy): Bacteria > Bacteroidota > Bacteroidia > Cytophagales > Hymenobacteraceae > Hymenobacter > Hymenobacter terricola. The sequence continues at coordinate 382,452 of NZ_JAGEMO020000003.1, read as the reverse complement.
TTCGCTCGAAACCGAACAGCTTTTCCAACATCGTCACCCATTCGGCGCGGTCGTAGCGTTGTTGCAAAAAGGGTTTGAGGTCGGCGGCAGTGTACACGGCGCAAAGTAAGAGTGAGGATTCGGCCGAAAGGGCCTACACCAACGATTCGGAAATGATAATGCGTGGGAGCCAGCCCCCCACTGCGCCCGGTTCATCGGGGGCCACCGGCGGTGCGGCCCCGTAGGTGGGAGCTTCTGGCGTCGGCAGCGGGTACTTGGTCAGCAGGCGGCCCACCAGCGCCAGCTGCTCGCCGGGCATGATGTTCAGCTTCTTCAAGTTGCCTTGTAGCTTATTGATGTCGCGCTGCAGCTGCTGAAACGTGCCTGTCGATACCGCTAGCTGCGCTGCCCGCAGCTGCAGGCGCTCGGCCGGAGCCGCATCGGGGGGCAATAGCAGCAGGCAGCCGCTCAGAAAATCCAGTGCCCGCCGCTCGTTGGGAGCTACCCGTTGCACCACCTGCGGCTGCGCCGCCGCCTGGGCCACCACTGCGCCAAAGTGACTGGCCGCCCGGCGCACGTGCTCGTGGTGGTGCGCCGGCAGTGGCTGGGGCCGTTCGTCGGGTGTGGCCCGCAGGTAGGCATCTGCTTCCAGAAACGATAGCTCTTCCAGCGGCTGTCCGCCTGGCCGGTCACACAGATAGAAGCCGTCGCGGCGATGGGTGCGCAGGTAGCACAGCGTGCTGCCCGTCAGTGTCGGCAGGGTAGGATGCTCACGCCCGCAGCGTGCCCGCAACGGCAGGCGGCGCAGACGGTCCAGTAATTCCGGCTCGCGTCTAAACTGCTCGCGCAGCCACAACAGTCGCTGCAATCTAGCATCCTGCCCCTCGTCGGGGTCTTTGTCAAAAATGCCAAACGTCTGCGTTTCCTCTTCCGGCGAGTACACTTCCGAGTCTTCCCCCAGCGCCTCATGAAACGCTTGTAGCTTCAGATACGCCTTGCTCTCCAGGTCGATGGTCGAATTCACCTGCGCCGTGGGGAAGAAGTTGTACACGTACACCCGGTCGGCCACCGAGCCAATGCGGTTCACCCGCCCAATGCGCTGCATCAGCCGCGTCGAGTTCCAGGGCGTGTCGTAGTTCACGATGGAAGAAGCCCGGTGCAGGTTCACGCCCTCCGCCAACACTTCAGTAGCCAGCAGAATGTCATAATCCTGCGCCTGCTGAGTTGATGGCAAGTTTGCATCAAAGTTGGCCCGCACGGTGGTCATCATTCGCTCGCGGTTGCCCGAATCGATGGTAAGCACCCGCCGTTTGCTCAGCGTCTTCAGCTGCTTCGCCAGGTACTCGGTGGTGTCGCGGGCTTCCGAAAATATCACCAGCTTCTGACCAGGGTTGCGGTCTAGGGCAAAGAATTCGGTTTCCAGTACTTGCACGAACGCATCCAGCTTCGGGTCACTGGCTTTAAAACCCTCCCAGCGTTCCAGCAGTGGCCATACCAATTGTTGGTCGGCTATCAAGCCTGGCAGGAAGTCCGATTCAAAATCATCCGGGGTGCATACCTCAATGCTCGGGTCTAATTCCGCCCGTTCCAGCACCAGTTGCTCCAACTCATCCAGCCGGTCGTTAAGAATAAGCTCCGTTACCGGCAGGTTGGGAGCAATGAAAATCTGCCCCTGCGCAAACATCTTCACCATGGCATCGTTGGCCTCCGCAAAGCGCCGCAGCGAGTTGCGGAAAGCCAGAAACGACGAGTCCATGCGTTTCAGTAGCAGCGTGCGCATAATGTGCGCCAGCGAGTCCGAAATCCGCTTGGCGTACTTGTACTTGCTGCGCTTCGGTTCTTTCAGCTTGTCAATGGCCCGGTAGCGGTTGTACTTCAGGTCCTTGCTCAGCACCTGAATGGTTTCGTCGAACAGCTGATTCAGGGCCGGCTCTAGCTGATAAAGTTGCTTGTAGGGCTTGCCCACCTTCGGAAACACAATGCCCTGCTTGTCCAGGTCTTGCCGGTACACTTCATTGTTCAGCAGGTCGGTGCGGGTGCGGCGTACCGTCACCTGCTCCAATACTTTCTCCCGAATCAGCGAGTACACCCGCCGCAGTCCATCCCGCATATCCGCCCGCGACACGTTTTTCAGGCGCTGGTACTCATCGGTACGCTGCCGGAAAAAGTGCTGGAGGTTATCTACCCCTTCCAGCGTCGGCTGCTTCGAGTCCTGGAATAGATAGAGGAGGTTGGCAATATCCTCGGGCCGGTTGTTCAACGGCGTTGCCGAAATCAGAATAACCCGCTTGCGCTCAAACGTGTCCGTGCCTGGCACCTTCCGGCGCGTGGGCGTTTTGCACAGCCGCTGCAGCTGTCCGTAGGCCCCGGCCGTATCATTCCGGAACTTGTGTGCCTCATCCACAATGATAAGGTCATAGTCCTCCGGGTCGTGGCGCAGCTTGTGCAGCGAGCCATTACGCAGAATGTCATAGGCCCCGAAGCGTTGCAGCGCAAAATCCCGCGTGGCCTCTTCCCAGTTCCTCACCAGCGCCGGTGGCGCGATAATCAGCACCCGCGGCGTATGGGCCGCTGAGCGTGCAAACTGGCAAAACCGCTTCGCAATCAGCGTCCCCACGATAGTCTTGCCCAGCCCCACCACGTCGGCCAGAAAAAAGCCCGAGTGCTGCTTTAGCTTGCGGAAGCCGTCTGTCACAGCATCCAGCTGGTACTTTAGCTTGTAGAACTTGTCGTTTTGGATGAGGTCTGCTACCGTGCCGTACTCTTCATCAATGGCTTTGCCGAAGTATTCCACCAGGCATTTGAGGTAGATTTCGTAGGGCGTCAAATCGTCATTCAGGTACGTGCGGGTGGCCACCGTCTGGCGCAGGTCGGCCGGCAACAACTCCGTGCTCTCGTCCCACAGGTCTTGAAAGGTCTTCGTAGCAAAGCAGACGTCATCATAGTCGCGCAGCTCCACGTTGAACTCAAAGTTGTCCTTGAGCCCGGCTTCTGTCAAATTACTTGACCCCGTAATAACCGAGGCCGAAGTGTGCTCATTGAAAGGCTGTGGCCGGAAAATATAGATTTTGGAATGCAGCCGCTGGCTAGGGTGGGCCCGCACCTGCAGCCGTCCGCTCGCCACCCCATCCACAAACCACCGGATGCCGTCTTCAGCCTCCCGCGTGTACTCAGCCTTCTGAATGTCCTCCACTAGGTCATCCATGGCTTGCTGCCGCGCCCGCAGGGCATTACCCAGCTGCAAACCTTGGGCATGAGCTTTCTGCAGTGCTACATCTACATTGATGCCAACCAGAATGCGCACCTCTGCCACATTATCCAGCAGCTCACGCAGCCGGTAGCAGCCCGAAGCCCGAAAAAAGCCGACCAGCGCATCAAACTGATGCACGGGCATATGCTCGAAGATGCCACGCAGCTTTTCCAGCAGCGTATTGCCATCTTGATTGGTAAAGAACTTTGTCTTAGTCATTAAGTCGAAAGCACAGCCATCCAGAATGCCTGGCCCATGCTAATAAAGGAGCAAGTTACCCTTTTCGACCCCAACCGTGGCTGTTTTTACAGATTAAAATGTGCGTTGAATTTAATACGGACGCAGTGCCCGATTAAGACAGTTTTAATCTCCGTTGCGCCATCAGGTTCTCCACTCGTGGCCACCATGCCCGCACTTTCGGCAACCGTAGCTGCTGCCCGTTAAACCGTTGCACGCCGTAGTCGTGTCCACCCAGCTCTCCAAATCCCTCGGCCACACGCACCCTGTAGTCATCGTCCACCCAAAACAGGTGCCGGTCAAAGGCCCGGTGCAGGTTTGGACACAGTGACAGCCCATTTCCAATAGTGTCGTCACGGCTCACCGACCAGGGCACGATGTGACAAGCATCGAGCAACGGAGCGGCCCCCGTAGTGCTCACCAGCTGCAAGCCCGATATCGCACAAGTCGACTGGTACGCCCGTAGCACTTCCCGCACAAATACCCCGCTGCGTTCGGCCACCGCTTCTTCATTAGCTATGTCCACCGAGCGGTTGTACACAGCCGCCGGCTCTTCCAGCATCTGCCGGCCTAATTCATCCAGCCGTTCCTGCCCTGCCTGCGGCCGGAAGTAGTGCCGCGTTATCGGAAAATAGCGCACTAGCAGTGCCTGCCGTATTTCTTCGCGGGCCACCGGTTGCATTAGCAGTTTCCATAAGGCTGTGTCCAGTGAGGCAAAGGCAACCACGTCGCGCAAGTGTCCAAAGCTGCGTACCGATTTCGATGCCGTCACCACGAGCTCCAGCCCCGGCCGGGGATGCAGGTGCCAAAAGCCGTCAGTGCGTAAATGAAAAAACGGTAGTTGAAAAGGACACGCGCTGTATTCCGGCCCCGGGCTAAGCAGCTTACAGTATGCCTTAAAGCCTGAAATCAGCTCGGGCGTAATCTCAATGCGGTTATCCAGGATTAAATGCTCCTCAATGCCTTCAATCACAGCAAGCAGCAATGCCGGTTTATACGGCGATTCAATTTTCACTCCCTCGACCTTGTCACCCGCTACTCGTAGCTTTTTGAGCCGTGCAAGGTAAGAATCAAGGTTGTTCATAAATTGTAGTAAAGTCAGGCCGGTAACCGTTCAAAAGTAATAGAACAAGGCAAATTACTCAATTGAGTACTCCGTTGCTACCAACCGCCGCCAAGTGACCCCTTGCCCACACGCACATGTCCTGGACTCTTCTACCCGCGGCCAAACTGTGGCCAAACTACGGATTCGCGGCCATCAATGTCCGCGAATCTGATATGCTCACGCCATTTCCTATCCCCATTTCCAGCACTAAGCTTTCCATAATAGCTGCCTCAATGGCCGTGCTGGTGTACTAGGAGGGACCAAGCTATTCCGAAAAGGGACCAAGCTGGATTAGGTAAAAGTGCCACCACCACCTCTCTGCCCACGTTCGACCAGTGGTAAGGACCAAGCGTCAAGGAAAAAAGGACTAAGCTGGTCTTGCCCCGTTTGTTGTAATTCCTGCGCTTCACAACCTCTGGCCTACAAAATCGGCTCGACCATTTTCCAGTAGGAGTGATTGGCCGAGCCGTGACAAACCTGTATGTAAGGCAGTCTAGGCACAGGTCTACCCGAGTACAAGCAAGTGGAGACGGTTACAGCAAGGGCGTGGCCCCAGTCTCCATAGCCGCAGCAGCCAATAAGTTGCGCAACCGCTCTTCATCAACTCTGATGCCTTCCACCCGTGCTGAACCCACGGCATTGCGCACCAGCATTTCCCGAAGCTCGATGCTGTCCTTTAGGTGCGGGTAACAGTCTACAATTCGTTTGCCTGTAGCTTTCATAAGCGGTAGGTTTTCTGCATTTCTACGATAAAGCACGCAAAATCCACATTCCAGGCCACTTCAACCATAGCTTAGGCAAGGATGCAAAAGGGGCATTGCGCTGCCCATGCCATGGTCATTTGACAATAGGATAAGCCTCACGCTACTTCCTGCGCCCATTCCCACTCTTCGTCTTCCTCATTCGCTCGCGCCAGCGCTATTCGCACCACCGCGGCTAGGCTCATCAACCCCACTGACGCTGCTTCGGTCGGCCGCTGTCGCTGAAACAGCCGCACCAGGTATTCCACCAGCATGGCCGGAGCCGGCCGCTGGTCCAGCAACTCCGGCAGCCCGGCTCGCCACTCCCAGGAAGCGCCCGGTCGGGTAACCACCAATTCCCGCACGACTCCTGGCGTGCTCTCCACCCGCATTCCCAGCAACATTATCAAGTTTGCCATTTCGTTTCTGTAAAAACTGCCCAAATAATTTGATTCCTCATTCAGGGGCGGCAAGCGCTTAACACCGCACCTGCCACAGCTCGCCCCATTTTGTTGTAAACGCCGGGCTCTTGGCCCCGCGCCGCATTCCCCAGGGCTCGGGCCGGCCGGCCGTACCCACCGCCGTTCCCACCCGCACCGCTCCCGCGCCAAACTTGCCGTTCAGTGCATCCAGGGTGCCCATTAGCTTGGCCCGAGCCGGCGTCCGGGCCACTTCCGCAAATAGCGACGCCTGTTGGTCAGCCCCGGCCCGTTCCAGTCCATCTAGCATCATGCCCGCCTTGACGTACCGCAGGCCCGGCCGCCAAATCCGCTCCAACCCGCGCCGCGCCCAGCTCGTTAGCGTCAGGGTGTCATCCGTGGCCGTGGGCAGCGTCAGCTGCGTCGAAAACGAGTAGGGGGGCGGCACATTGCCATACCGGCTGGTTTCAATGAATACCGTCAGCATCCGCGCTGCCATGCCCTGCGCCCGCAGCTTCTCCCCGGCCCGCGCCGCGTGGGTGGCAACCGCGCCGGTCACGTCCTCCATCCGCGTCAGCACCTGACCAAACGAGCGCGAACAGCACATCGACTTGCGCGCCTCATCCTCCACTGTCACCCCCGAGCACGGAAACCCCCGCAGCTCGTGCAACATCCGCGCGCCCACCACGCCGCCCAGGTTCTTGCGGGCCCAGGCATCGCCCACGCCCGCCAGCTGCGCGGCCGTGCGGATGCCCGCCGTGTATAGCTTGGCCGCCGACCGGTACCCCACGCCCCATACGTCTTCCACGGCCACCCGCGCCAGGGCCTCCCGCCGCTGCTCCTCATCATCGAGCACCAGCACGCCCGACCCCACTTTGGCCAGACTATCTACCTTGGCCAGCCGGTTGGCAAGCTTGGCCAGCGTCTTGGTCGGGGCTACGCCCACGCACACCGGAATACCGGTGCGCTGCCGCACGGCCCCGCGCACGTCGCCGGCCCAGCCCGCCAGATTATAATGCCGCTGCATGCCGTGCAAATCCAGAAAGGCCTCATCCACCGAGTAGATTTCCACCGCTGGCGCCACCTGCTGTAAATACCACATCACGCGCCGGCTCATGTCCCCGTACAGCTCATAGTTCGAGGAGCAGGCCACCCCGCCGCGCTGCTCAAACTCCGCCTTCACCTGGAAGTAGGGGACTCCCATTTTCAGCCCCAATGCCTTGGCTTCCTGCGACCGGGCCACCACGCACCCGTCATTATTGGAGAGCACTACCACCGGCCGGCCCTCCAGCTCGGGCCGGAACACCCGCTCGCAGGAAGCGTAGAAATTATTACAGTCGACCAGGCCAAACATACGGCAGTAGGGTAGTGGGCTCACTTCTTGAGGAAGGGGCCAGGTTAAACGCCAGGAAGTGAATTGCTCTTTGCCTAAGAAGCCAGGGGCTCCGCAGAGCCTAAAAAACTATTGGGGCCGCACGTAGCTCAGTCCCCGTCTGCCCTCCGTCACCAGAGGATGCAACACCAACACCACCACCCCGAAAATTCTCAAATCATCCGCATTACGCACTACTATTGGCTGATAAGCCGGATTCTCCGCTACCAACGCCACCGAATCAATCCGCTTCGACAACCGCTTGACCGTGTATTCCCCCTCCACGCAGGCCACCACAATGTCTCCGTCTTGCGCCTGCATGCTGCGGTCCACCGCCAGTACGTCGCCATCGTGGATGCCCGCGCCTGTCATGCTTTCGCCGTGGGCCCGCGCCAGGTATGAAGCGTCCGGATGCCGCAGCATCAACCGGTTCAAATCCACCAACTCCGATTCATAGTCGGCGGCTGGTGAAGGGAAGCCGCACGACAGCAACAGATTCACCATCGGTAATGGATGCGCTGAAAGCAGGGGATAGGCTTTACCCAATAGAATAACTTGGTCCATGTGGTAGTGGGTTAGGGGTGTTGAATATTGTAGACTGCTAATGCACTTTAGTTGCTTAGCAGTCGCAATTATACGGCTTGACTAACAAATTTAGTTTGATATTGCTAAATTTTATGTCAAACATAGTTTTAACAATTTGACCAATAGCATAATAAAATTTAGTATACAGTCCCCGTAGTACTATGGCTCTTTACCCCAAAGCTGGCGGCTATGGCGCCCCAAACGCTGACTGTACAAACCTGCTTGGCATTGTTAACAGGAGAAGCAGAGCTTGTAATTCATGCGTTTCATTTCAAATAGCTGTTATTTTTAACAACTTTTTGAAATGACTTACCTCACCGTCCGTTCCCGCTTCGCCAACCAGGGCCTCGTATCCACCCATGAGTTACGCAAGGCCTTTCCCGGATTCGACAAGCGCCGCCTGGTCGAGTGGCAGGCCCGCGGCCATCTTCAGCGCGTCATCAACCGCTGGTACCGCTTCACCGAAACGCCCGTCGACGAGCCCCTGCTTTGGTTCACCGCCAACCGCATCTACCAACCCGCCTACCTGTCGCTGGAAACGGCTTTTTCCTACCACGGCCTCATTCCCGAAGGCGTACACACGCTCACTTCCGTGAGTTCGCGCAAAACCCAGGAGTACCACACGCCCATCGGCACATTCCGCTACCAGCACTTGCTGCCGCGCCTATTCTTCGGCTACGAGGTGTTGCGTCCGAGCGGCAACTGGCCCGTGCTCATGGCCGACCTCGAAAAAGCCCTGCTAGATTACTGCTACCTGCACCCCGAACTCCGCACCGCCGCCGACTTCGCCGCCCTGCGTCTGAACACTGCCGTGCTGCGCGACAAGCTCAACCCCGCCCGTCTCGCCGACTACCAAACCCTGTTCGCTCACCAGCGCCTCAACCTACGCATCAAGGCGCTGCTTTCTGTACTGTAGCGCGTATAAAACGAAACGAGCGGACCACTTGGCCCGCTCGTTTCGTTCTTCCCCTACACCTCGAAGTGCGGCCGGTCCTTAAACCCCGGCCAGTCGCCGCCCCAATGCACCCGCGCATCGGCCGCCTTCATCAGCCGCGCAAACTTGCCCAGCAGCAGCCCCGACCACGACACCGACCCATCGGCCAGTAGAAAGGCCACGTCCAGCGCCCGACTCGGGAGCGTGTTATGCTTCGACTCGCCGCCGCGCTTGTAGGTCACCACCGGCCCCGGCGCATTTCGCCCGTGCGTGTACAGCTCATCCTGCCGTTCCGGCGACCGGTACCCTTCGCTCACAAAGGGCAGTCCCAGCACCATTAACACCGGGTCACCCATCCAACGACGCAACGCTACCTGATAGGCTTCCACCAGCTCCGTCCGCACCTGCGATAGTCGCGTGGCCTGCCGCAGCATTTGAGCCACATTGAGCCGCGGCGGTGGGAGCGGTAGCAACGCCGCTGGTTTGCTATTCAAGTCCGTTGCCATTGCTCTGGTCGCTTTGATGGGCAGCCTTGTCCACGGGTACCACTTCCACCGGCACCCTCACCACTTCCTCGGGCCGCTGCAGTGCCTTGCGTACCGTAGCCCAAATGGTTACCAGCGCCACCAGCGCCTGAATTATCAGGTGCCCATAGTTCTCAATTTTTGTCGGGTCGGGCGGTATCAATTCGTGACTAGCCACCTGTCCCAGGAAGGCCGTCGTACCAATGTGCGCCAAGTGCCCGGCTTTCGTGCTGCTGAAGAAATGCATGATGTATATAATAGTTGTTGGTCAGTATTGATATTACAAACTTACACCTTATAGACAATTTTGGTTGCATAGTATGTAGCATCTTGTTATGGTCGTATTAATTGAACTTTAACAATTGACTTATTTTTGTGAGCTGTTGATTCGAAGCAGTTGGGCGGCCCCCGGCCCTTCGCTCCGCTACGGGCCGGGGCCAGGCTGTCCAGGGGTGCGCTGACGCTCCCGTGCTGCGCACCGCTCCCGTTGGTCGCGCCCTTCCCATCCTTGCCGCATACCCCCGACGCTTCAGCTTCTCAGCGCAACCTCGTCCTACGCTCCGGCCCACCTCATTTCACTTCCTACGCCAACGCGGCGCACCGTTCATCGCTCCTAGCGTCACTCTTCACTAGGCTTGCTATGGCTCCGGTCGCTGCATTCGGCCGGCCTGCGCTACCGAAAACCCACCGCACCCGCCCGCCTCAATTCCGCTGCGTCGGCTGCGCCATGCTCCGCCGACTTCGCTCCATTCGCCCGGCTCTCCCCACGCTCGATACTTCAGCTACAGGGCCCTGCCACCCGCCGCCTAGCTTACCCACCACCTGCCTGGCGCGTCAGGTCGCAGTCCCCCGATACTCCCGCGACAGCCCCTAACGCCAGCCCACCCCGCGGCCCGCTTTCCGCTGGTCAGCCAGCCGCCCCACCGCCAACCCACCGCACCGCTGCCAGGCCGCGCCAGGCCAGGAAAAGGCCACACGCCGCCCGTCAGCACCCTCTTAATTCGGTTGCAGGCCGCAGGCCGAAAAAGCCTGCCACCCGCGAGTAAAGCTTGCGTTCAAGCCACGCAGGCAGAAGCAAGGCCCGCTTCGCGGAGGGTTTTATTGGGGAAAGCCCCAAACCCCTGCCATCATGCCCTGGCTAACGCCCGGTCATCCTCCTCGGCTTCCGCCGCCCGAAAAGGGCCGCTAACGCCTCATAAGGCCGGCTCCGCCGAGTATCCATTGGGGGTCTTAGGCCGCCCCCCAAACCCCCTAGCCAAGGCATCCAGCTTGTTTGGGCAGGTTGCCCGTGCCCGCTGGCTCCGGCCCGCCGGCTCCGGCTCAGTCCAGGGGCAGCAGTTCCACCGGGCGGCCCAGGCGTCGGGCAGCTTTCAGCGTGCTCAGCGTGCCCTTGCTCTGGCCATCCCACACCACCAGCACCAGCGCGGCCCGCTTCACTATTTCGGCATTGCGCACATGGGTAGCAGCCGTGGGGCCGTGGGCGGCATAGTCGGGCCGCAGCTCGGTCAGCGGCACCCCGTGGGCTCTGGCCCAGTTGGCCGCCAGGGCATCCGCGCCGGCCGCGCCCCCGCTCACCACTTCCGCCGGCTCCAGTTCGGCCAGCCGCCGCACCAGGGCGGCGCAGCTTCTCACGCCCCGGCTACCTACCACTGCCACTGTTATTTTATTGTGCTTTTCCATGTTTAAAGATAGGCAAATATTGCTTGCCATCAAAGGTATTTTTATTAAAGTTTAGTTTGCAAATACAAATTATTGTTGTATCTTTAGGGTGTAGTCGGGAAGGACCTAGCTACTCGCCCACCCGGAGGCCTACGGCGCGGGCACCCCACGGCTAACACATACAGCCATGCTCCCCAATCAACTTTTGCAGCTTGCTGCCGCCGCCTGGAAAGGCCCCGCCCTCTGCCCGTTCGCCGGCATTTGGGTATCACAGTCCGCCGCCACTTATGACCAGGGCGGTACCTCCTGGTACATCAGCCTCAAGCTGGCCGAGCAGCCCGCCGAAGGGCAGCCCCGCCCGGACTTCAAAGGCAGCGGCAAGTGCCCGTTTCACGCCTTGCGCGAGGCCTTCCGCTCCATGCGGGCCATGTACCCCGGTTATGCGTTCGGGGCCGTGTGGGAGGTTATCAAGGCCGAGGATGAGTTTGCCGGCGTGCTGGCTCATGCTTAGCCTCGTTCTAGCCCCAGCCGCGCCCGTAGTGGGCGCGGCTGTTGGCCAAGTCGCTATCAAAATGGCTGCCCTGCAGGCCACCCTGGACCGGCTAGCGGCCAAGTACCCGCCCCGCCCCTTGGTAGTTCCCCCGCCGGCTCCCATCGACCCGGCCGCCGTTGCTGCCCGTCATATGCTGGCCCGTGCCCACTCCGCCATGTTCGATGCCCGCGCCGCCAAGTACGCGCTGCGCAATGATTACCGTCCCCAGGCTGGCCGCTTCGCTCAGCTACGCGCCGTCATCACCCGCTACCAGCAGGCCCGCGCCGCTTACGCAACCGCTGCTGCCGCTTTCCACGCCAGCTCCGCCGGTGCCGCTTTGCAGGCCGCCCGCGCCAAGTACCTCCGCTTTTAGCCATTCGGCCCGCGCCCGCCCGGCGCGGGCCCTAAAGCCCCGCTTTTCATGCAGTACGAACCAACCGAGGCCGAGCTAAACGGCCTCAGCAGCGACGAAATGGCAGCTGACGAAGCCCAGGCCGCCTTCTGCGAGCAGCAAACCGAGTGGGAACGCCAGGCCCACTACCACCACGAGCAAGAGGGGTGGGAGGATGGCGAATACGAGCAGATGATGTTCGAAGTCGAGGGATTCTAACTCAATAATTCACCAGGGGCCGCCAAGCCGGGCGGCTCCACCAAACCCGCCCCGTCATGCCAAAAAACGCTACAACATACCAGCCTCAATTACTTGACCCGCACAGCGCCCAGCCGCAGCCGGTCAGCCCCGCCAACGGCTGCAGCTTCAAGCTGGCCGAATTGTACCAGCTGCTCGATTGCCGTCTGGTCGATGTGGTGCGCCTCACGCCAGAGTTGATTTTGATAATCGACGACGAAGGCAAGTTCCGCCACCCGGCCTACCTCAATCTGCTGGCTACCTACCTCTGGTACCAGCACCAGCCCGAGGCGCGGGGCCAGGATTCCATCGTGGGCCGCGCCATTCTGTGCCACGATAAGCAATTCAAATAGTTCACTAGGGGTCGGCATCGGCTGGCCCCACTTTACCCTTCATTTTCCATGAAAACCAATCTATTCCAAGCCTACGGCTACGAAAAGGACAGCCGCTCCAAAGTCGCCGTGCTCCTAACTGAACGCTCCGTCAGCCTGATAAAAGCAAAGGCACTATTCCGCAAATACTACGTGCTGACCTCGTCCGTCACGGAGGCCAAATAACACCTGATACGGCGTAGTGGCCGGCCGCCAACTTGCCCCACCTTTTTCATTTCCAACCCCAACTATTTCCCATCATGTCCACCAAAGTAAAAGCCCAGCGCAGCGCCACCACCGAAGCCGGTGCCGCATCCACCACCGCCCCCGAGGCCCCCGTATTCACCCTCAGCGGCCCCATTACGGCCGTGCCCGCCTACCTCACCGAGAAAGCCGACGAGGCCACCGGCGAAGTCGTGCAGGTGTCGCGCTTCCGCTATCTGCCCGGCCACCCGCGCCAGGTGCGTTTCGATGCCAAGGCCGGCCAGTTCAACATCGGCGGCACCGTGCCGCTTGGCAACTCGCTTTCCTTCATTCCGCTGGCTTGGCGCGTGTTCCAGGACGACATCCTGAACATGGGCCGCAAGCTGTGGGCCGAGCTGTTTTTTGCCGACGAGAAAGGTGCCATTTGCGCCGTGCTCTTCCACGGCTACAGCGTCGAAAACCTGTACCGCCTCATCGAGCCGCTTTTCTACGACGACCTGACCCTGGCCGACGTGGTAGTAAAGGTGACCGCCGAGAAGAAGCAAACCACCAAGGACGGCAAGACGGCCACCTACTACATCGCCCAGTTCAGCTACGAAGCCGCCGACGCGGCCGAAGTAGCCGCCCGCCGCGACTTCGCCCGCGACTTCCCCATCTGGCGCGCCGAAACCTACACCGGCAACGCCGACCTGCGCATCCAGCACGCTTACACCGCGCCCGCCGAGGACGACACCAAGGACCCGGAGCCAGCAGCCGAGCAAGTACCCCTGCCCATCGCTGCCTAGCGGCAGCACCCGCCGGCCGCCCGTCCTGTCCAGGGCCGGGCGGCCCCAGCGAGCTACTTCCTCATCCCTTAATATCCGCAGCCTCATGTTTCACTCCCTCATCAATCACCCCGACCTGACCCAGGCCCAGCACCGCGCTTTACCCTACGTCAGCAATACCGACCTGTCCAATCTAAAGGCTGTGCTGCTCGGTAAGCCCAACACCCCCAACCCCGTGGCCCTGGCCTATGGCTCCCACTTTCACACCGCCGTGCTGGAGCCACCGCATTACGTCCGCACTGAGGAGCGCGGCATACGGTGGGCCGACCTGGAAACCCTGGCCCGCCAGGTGCGCCGCCAACGCTACTGCCGTGACCTGCTTTACCGGGGCCACGCCGAACAGTCCTATACCGCCATCCACACCGCCACCGGAGTAGGAGTGAAGCTGCGCCCTGACTTGTTAGTGCGCAGCCGCGCCGGCCGCCAGCTCACGCTTATCGACTTCAAAACTACCAGCAGCCCCGACCAGGCCCACTTCCTGACCACCATCGAGAAATACGACTACGACCGCCAGGCCGCCCTTTACCTCGATGTGCTCGGTGCCACGCGCTTTCTCATCATCGGCGTGCAGAAAAAGGCCCCGCACGAAGTGTGGCGTGTTGAACTAACGGCCATGCTCGGACTCATCGAGCAGGGCCGCAAAAAGTACGCGGCGCTGCTGCGCCACCACGCCCGGCAAGCCGCCGGCTTGTCTATTCCCCTCACCGTACCCGCGCCGTTGGCGCAGGCCGCCTAAATTGCTGCCAGTCATTTCACCACACTCTTATCTTGCTCACTATGGCAACCTTCCAAATCTTCCAAAGCAGCGGCCAGTATTGGTACCACCTGCGTGCCGACAACGGCGAAATCGTCCAATCCAGCGAAGGGTACACCACCAAGGCCAGCTGCCAGAACGGCATCCGGTCGGTGCAGGCCAATTGCCAGCCGCAGCACTTCGAATCATTTTTTAACGCCGGCCAGTATGGCTTCAACCACGTCGCTGCCAACGGTGAAATCATCGGCCGCAGCGAGAAGTACACCACTGCCCAATCTCGCGACCACGGCATCCAGGTTGTACTACAGGATGCGCCAACTGCTCGCATCGAAGACCTGAGCTAGCCTTATTGGTGCAACAAGTCAAAGCCCCGTTGGCCAATAGCTGACGGGGCTTTGACTTGTCTAAAAATGATACCGAGCAGCATAGGTTGAATTTTGCAACAGCTTGTTGCAAAAATTACGGCTGCCATTTGCTGCGGTGCCAGTCTAGAAACGCAGGGTCCGGTAGAAACCGCCGCCGCGCCGGCAGCCGCAGCGCCTGCCCATGGTATTGTCCCAACAGTTCCCCCACCGCCTGCGCATCCGGCCGGTTACCTTGTCGCACGGTCGGTGCTACCTCAATCACGTAGTCGTCGGGCCGGATGGTAAACAGCCCCAACTCAAAAGCCCGGTCATGCAGCGCATTTAGCGCCAATCCATTGCGCGGATTCAGTCGATTGGCCACGTCAACCGCCCAGGGCTTGATATGGCCCGCCACCAGTAGCGCCGGCACGTTCAGCCCCGTAATGCAGCAGGTATTGTCATACGCGGCCATCACTGTCCTTCGGAAAAACTGCTGATTCACCCGCACGTTCACCAGCTGCTCCCTCACCCGGCCCACTGGCACCGGTGGCAGTGGCTCGTATTCGGCCGCCACATCTTCCAGCGTGAGATGCTGCGCTTCCGCCAACAGCTGCTCACTTTCCAGCGCCCGCCCCGCCCAGTCGGCGTAAAATTCCTGCCAAACCTGCCGGTCCAGGTGGCTGGCATTGCTCATGCCCGCCCGGTCCAGGCTCGGGTCGAGGCTAGCGAAGTTCACCAGCTTCAGCGCCACCGAGCTCGGCGTACGGTCAATCAGTCCTGATAGCTTAATAATGGCCGGGTTGCCCTTATGCAGCTGCCCAAAGGTGAGCTTGCAGTACAAGTTGATGGCCAGCAGCAGCTCATCCCGGGTCCAGAGGCGTTGGCCTTGTTTCATAGTATAGAATCACAATACAGTTATGCCCAGCTGACTAGCCCCGCACTACATCCGCCACTAGGTCGAAGCAATGATAGGGGGAGTAAACCGTACCGCCTCGCCGCATCAGCCGCAGGTTCATCTCGCGGATGCTCTTCCTTAAAGTGGGCTCCCGCTCCAGCGCTGTTTGCAATGCTTCGAGCGAACGAAAATGAATCACGAACTGGTCGACGCCGGCGGCGCGGTAGTCCGATGCTGCAATCACCCGGGCGTAGGCCTTCTGAAAACGGTGCTTTTCGGTAGCTGTAGGGAACATGCTGCCAGACACAATCGTGAAGACAAAAGGCTCCTGGCTCTTCTTTTCTACCCCCGCCACGAGCACCTCCATGCCGTTCACGTTCAGGCTGCAGAAACGCGGGTAGGTAGCCTTATTGGTTGAGGGAAGGCAGCTCAGCGCCCAAAAAGCCTGCTCCGTTTTCTTATAGGCTGGCAGTCCCCGCTGAATATAAGCCCGTAACAAACTGCGCAGCTGTGGATAATGGCGGTGCTGCTCCAGTTGCAGGAAGTTCTGTCGATACTTCACCTTCGCCCGTTCCTCCACGGCCTGGCTAAGGTCTATGCCGTCGTTGGTCAGCTCGCTGCCCGTCTCTACCCAAGTCTGCTGCTCAGCAGGGCTAACAAGGAGGTCCAAGTCAGTTTCTCCAACCACGTTCGTCACAAACGTTTTGTTCGTCAGCAGCAGGCCGGCCTGCTCCGCCTGCCGAATCAACTGCTGTTCCACCGAGTCCAGCTGCAACTTGGTTACCCGCTGAAACCAGTAGTGTGCGATGGTATCGTAATTCTTCCGGTGCTGCGCAAAACGCCGTACGGCATCCACCGCCTGACCTATGTAGTAGGTGCCGTCGCTGAATTGTAGCAGGTAAATTCCGCATCGATTTCTTGACTTGGGAAATAAGTCTGCAATAGAAACCCGCCCCAGCACCTCATGCCCAGCTGCTTCCTTAAAACCTAGCTCATCAATAATTTGCAAACTCATAATTAGGTAAATAAGGGTGCTAATAATCCCTCGATAAACTATATGGCGTCCTTTCTATGAGAGGGTGTTTCATTCCTTTTCAGGCAATGTAGCAACTTACTGTCCTGTCTCACCACTGCTTCCCACGATATCAAAAGAACTGCCCAATTAACAACTACTGTTAAACGCTGTGCCTCAGAATCTCCAACTAGTGGTTGGAGATTCTGAGACTCCACCCTACAAACCTGTGATTTGACAATGCTGACTGGTTCCAATTAATTGGTAATCAAAGTGCAGTGAATTGCCTTTCGCTCCTCTAAACCCGTTCAACTATGCTCCCTGAAATCATACTTACCTTCAGTGAACACCAACAGGATGAGCTGAAGGAGGCAATCCAGCGTGAAATCACGCAACAGGTCACCACCATCCTGTCCCATCTGCCACTCCCCGAGGTTATGTTTTCCTGCCCACAGGCCGCCAAACTGCTTGTCCTCCATCCCGAAACGCTGCGCGATTATCTAAAGCTGCCCGCCGGCCATCCCCGCCGCCTGCGCTACGTGGATTGTACTGGTAGCCCCCGCGGCTACCGCATCACGGCGGCCGAACTGCTATCCTGGCAGCAACGCAACCACGCCGACACCCTGCTCGAATCCTTTTTTATAAAGGTCGCTGAGCGCCGCGCCCGTCGAAACCGACGTTAATTCCAAGCATATCACTTCATCGTCCTCTCTTTTACAGGTGTCTGATGGCTTTCACATCTCGTCTGTCCAGTGTGACCTATCTGCCGGTACCGGTGCCAATACGTGGCCAAATAAGTTGAGAATAAGGTTGACTTTGTCCAGCTGCAGGGTAGCTTTCCCCTGTTCTAATTCCCGCACAAACCGCAGGCCAACGCCTGCTTTGGCAGCCATATCAGGTTGGGTAAGCCGAAGCATTTTCCGTCGCTGTTTTACAAATTGCGCAATGCTTTCAGTCATATGAATAATAAGGCCACAGGCGGGGGTATCAACTATATATGTACCCGAACGGGTGTAAATGTATGCTTTCGGTGACGTTCTATACCCGTCAGGGTATAAAAAAGGCCAGCCCCTGTCAAACAGGAGCTGGCCTTTTTGTTTTTAGCTGTTGATAAAGCCTTTAAGCCTCAAATACTTCTGAAGCTGCTGGTGCCTCATCCGCCACAATCACTGTTTTCGGAGCCACTTCTTTGTCTCTGACCTGCTTCATTTGAGCCGCCGGCGTAATCGGCGTACCGGTCACCAGCTCCCCAAACAGCGGGTTAGCCGGAAGGGGCTGCCCACCGTTGCCGTCCGGTATCTGGTTGAAGATAACCGCTTCCTCGCCGGGCGTGCTCTGCGCCAGATGGTCTTCCAGCACTTCCTGCCCGCTATTGGCGTGCAGCGCCTGCGTGAGCAACGTGTAGGTGCTCACGTCCACGCCGTAAATCTGGTTGAGCTCGTTCATCTGCATGGCCGCATCCTCGGCCGAGCCGATGGCATCCGACAAGAGTTTGGTGTAGCGCCGGGCTTTTGCATCGGCTTTCGCCCGCAGGCTGATGGCGCGCTTCATGCGCCGCTTAAATTGAGTTTGATAGGCCGTAAGTGCCATAATGAGTTAGAAATTAGAAGTTAGAAAAGAGTTAGTCCAAGTCCGCATTGGGCGGAAACATGGCATCGCCCGCGTCAACGGGCAGGTTCACAAACACCGCGTCCGGGGCCCCGCCCAGACTCGCAGTGGCAATCTGGTCCAGGGCCGCCGCCGTGCCGGCCAGTCGATAGCCGTCCACCAGGTCGGTGCGCAGGCTCATACCGGTCCCGTACAGCGTGTTAATCCGTCCGATGTGGTCGGCAGCCGTTTCCCCCTGCGTGAGCGCCGTAATCAGGCGTGCCACCAGATGACGGGCCCGCCGGTCGGCCTTCGCCCGCAAGGCCAGCGCTTTCTTCATGCGCCGCTTGTATTGCAATTGGTACCCGGTCAGTGGCATGATGGGGAAGGGGAGAGGTGAAAAGAAAAACGGCCAACCGCTACCGGTCGGCCGTTTCGTTCCCGTGGCTTAGGCCACGTACTCAATGGCCAGCGGGTTGGTGCTGTTGTTATTGAGCGGGTAGAACTTGCCGTTCACCTGCTGGTAGAAGTTGATGCCCACCACGCCCACTACCAGGTTGGCCGCGGGCGGCGCAGCCGGGAAGCTGGCTGCCACCACCTGGTTCACCAGGGCCACGCTGTTCACCGCCAGAATGCCCAGCGGAGCGGCCACTACGGCGTTGGTGAAGGTCAGCGTCTCCATATCCAGCGAGGAAGCCGCGAACACCACTTCAAAGTGCGTCGTGCCCTGCGGAGCGGCGATGTCCGAAGCCGGATTCAGCGCCGGAATGCTCAGCGTCACGTCTGCGGCGTCGCCCGTCACCTGGAAGGGGAAGTACATCGTCTGACCGATGCCCGCGCCGGCGTTGAAGTTGAAGCCGAGCAGCGGAGCCGAGTTCGAAGAGTCGAACACGCGCTGGCCCCGGTCATTCGTATCGTCCAGGCCGATGACTTCCCGCATCAGCTTGGTGAGGCGCGAAGCCACGCGGCTATCGCTGGCCGAGGCAATGGCCACGCGCAACGAGTCGCGCAGCACCTTGCTGTACTTGGCCGCCTGGCCAAATTCCGCCGTGTTTTCACGCGTCCGGGCCATGCTGGCCGCCGTCATGTACTTGGCTTTGTTGGAAGCCGGCTTCTGCCGGATGCTTCCGTCCTTGGCAAACACGAGGCCCCCGACGGTGCCCTGAATGCCCAAAATACCGGTCTGTTGTGCCATAAGAAAAAAGAGTTGATAAAAATGGTGATTGTATTTGCCGCTTAATCCACTTATGTGGCCCTGCGCTCAATGGTGAACCAAAATTCATCTACTATTTTTGTCTAACCAAGTGCCGCGCCCACACTAGCCCGGTTTGCGCCCGCTCACCCCATGCCGCGTATCTGCATCTATCCCAAAGACGTGGCCCAGCTCACCGGCCGCAGCTACGACGCCGCCAAGCGCCTGGTCCGCCGTGCCCGTGAGGCCGCCGGCAAGCCGGCCGGTGCCCTGGTATCCGTGCGCGACTTCTGCCAGCACACCGGCCTCGATGAAACCGAGGTTTCCCGCGCCCTTAACGGAACCTCCACCCGGTGACCAACCGGGGCTCGCCCGTACTTCGCCCATAGCTGGCCCGAGGCTGCCCTTTCTTTCGCCGTCTGCCGCCGGCATTTCTCTTATCCAACTTCCTTGCTTTCTGCCGGAGTGTTCAGTATTTTTGAGTGTTCACAAATGCTGAACACCAATAAAAAATGAACATGCTGCCCGAGCAAACCTTTACCGTCAGCACCATCGACCGGGCCACCTATGCCCTGGAGCAGTTGATTGGGCAACCCGTCCGGCTAGACCACCAGCACCCGAATGTGCCCGGTAGCCCGCTCCACGGCGCGGATGGGCAGCTGCTGATTGGCCAGAATGCCTTTTTGGTGGATGTGAAAGCCGCCTTGCATCTCAAAACCCTGGGCCTGCTAAAGGCTTCGGTGCGGCCAGGCCAGCTGCCCCGGGTGGTCGTGAGCCCGTACATCTCGCCTGCCATTGGGCAGGCGCTGCAGCAGCAGGGCGTGTATTACCTCGATACCGTGGGCAATGCGTACCTGCAGTCGGCCGACCCCGCCTTGCTGATTCTGATTCAGGGGAAGCGGCCACCCGCTGCCGAGCGCGGCGAAACCCGGCGCGCCTTCCGGCGCACGGGGCTGCGGTTGCTCTACCACCTGCTCAACCGGCCCGAGCTGCTGCAAGCCCCGTACCGGACGCTGGCCGATGAGGCGAGCCTGGCCCTGGGGTCGGTCAGTGCCGTGCTGGCCGATTTGCGCCAGCTAGGGCTGCTGCGCGAGGAGGGTGACCACCGGCGCTGGCTGGATGCCCCGCAGGTGCTGCGGCGTTGGGTGGAAGGCTACGGCGAAACCGTGCGGCCCAAGCTGCTGCCCCACCGCTACCGCTGGCTGGACGCCGACACCAGCCGAAACGGCTGGCAGGAGGTGCCATTAGGCATCGACTCGTGGTGGGGCGGCGAGCCGGCCGCTCACCTGCTGCTCGATGGCTACCTGCTGCCGGAGTACTTCACGCTCTACAGCACCGCCAGCCGCGGCGAGCTCATGCGCAGGTTCCGGCTGGTGCCCGACGAGAGCGGCAAAGTAGAAGTGCTGATGCCCTTTGAAACAACCTCCTTTCAGCACCGGCCCCAGAGCCGGGCCGTAAGCCCGCTGCTTGCTTATGCTGACCTTCTCCTAACAACCGACCCGCGCAACCACGAGGTGGCCAAGCTGCTGCATGAGCAATATCTTTCACATCTCGCCTGAGCGCCTGCAGCCGGCGGGTATGAGTGCCGCCATGGCCGCGCTGCAGCGCGGTTTTGCACACTTTGGCATTGACTTTTACGTAGTAGGAGCGGTGGCGCGGGACATCTGGATGAGCCAAGTGTACCACGCCCCGGAACGGCGCATGACCAAGGATTTAGACTTGGCCGTCTTCATCAACAACACGGCCGAGTACGAAACCCTGCTGGCCTGGCTTATCGCGCACGAAAACTTTACGCAAACCCGGCACAGCGCCTTCTGCCTGCACTACCACGCCCCCGGCAGCTCCGGCAGCGTGCCCGTGGACCTGATGCCCTTCGGGGCCATTGCCGACGAAGCCGGCGACGTCTACCTGACCGGTCGGGGCATGGAGCGCATCTCCACGGTGGGGTTCTCGGAAGTGCTGGCCGAGGCGGCCACCCTCACGACCGAAGCCGGCGAAGCGTGGCGGGTTGTCACCCTCCCGGGCATCGCCGTGCTCAAGCTCATCGCCTGGCAGGACCGCCCCGAGAAGCGGGGCAAGGATGCCACCGACGTGTGGAATCTGGTGGAGGGCTATTTTAACCTCATTGCGGACGACATCTATACCGAGCACCTGGACTTGTTCGACGAGAACGAAACGGCCACGGCCACCAACTTTATGCTGCTGGTGGGTGCGCGGGTCCTGGGCCGGCAAATGGGGCAGCTGCTAGCGGCCGGCCCCGTGCAAGTGCGGGTGTTAGCGCTGCTTGCCGACCAACTGGCGCTGGGCGAGCGCAGCCCGTTGGCAAAGGTGCTGAGTCAGCAGGGAGCTGCGCTCACTACCTGCCTGCAGGTGCTCACCGCGCTGCATACCGGGCTGACCGACGAATGGCCGCCCGCCCAATCCTCCTGAGTCGCTGAACAGCGACAGCCCTCCGTAGAAAAGAAAGCCCGGCCTGGTACTATCCAAGCCGGGCTTTTCTGTAAATAGCTGCCGCCCAGCTTACGCCACCGCCGCTTCAATCACGCACACCGGATTGGGGGCCGCCGCCGGCACGGGTGTTGCGCCCCCATCCCATATCCGCCGCATTTCCTGGTGCTGAAAGTCCTCCACCACTTTAGCATAGAGCATCGTGGTTTGAATCTTGGCGTGGCCCAGCACCTTCTGCAGCACCGCCACTGGCAGCCCGCGCATCAGCGAGAGCACCGCGAACGTATGCCGAGCCGTGTGCATGCTCACCAGCTCATGCTTGGGCTGCTGCCGCTTCACCACCTTGCCTTCCTCGATGGTCACTACTTCCACCATCTCCCGCAACCCCGCCAACTGCGCGATACGCTTCAGGTAGCGATTCATCACCTGGTTACTGTAGGCCGGCAATAGTTGGGCCCGCGTCCCTTCGTACTTGTCGAGCAGGGCTGCCGCCGGCGGCGTGAGGTAAATGCTGACCGCCGTGCGCGTCTTGGTCTGCGTCAGCCGCAGGATGCGGCTCCCGTCCCAGGTTTGCACGTTGGCCGTGCTCAAGGCCGATAAATCCGAGTGCCGCAATCCGGTATAGCAGCAGAATAAGAAAGCATCCCGCGTGGCCACCAGCGAAGAGGGGAGCATGGCTTTTTCCAGCAAGGCCAGCTCCGCAGCGCTCAAGTAGACCTTTTCCACGTCGGTCCACTTGATTTTCATTTCTCGGGGTTCCACGGCCACCGGCATCCGTCGGTCTTCGCGCACATATCGCAGAAAGGCTTTCACATGCTTCACCGTCTTGCACACTGTGTTTTGCGCCAGTTTCCGCGTCCCGCGCAGGTAGGCTAGAAACTTGTCGTGGGTAGCCAGGTCGTAATCCCCAAGCTGCAGCCGCTTCTTCAGCGACTTCTCTAGCCCTTTCAGGTGGGTGAGGGTAGAAGCCACCGATACCAACGACTGCGCGAGGTTGCCCCGAGCCAGCAGCGCCGCCTGGTAGTCCGCGTAGAGGTCGGTCAGCCAGAATACCAGCACCTCTGCTTCGGCCACCGGCTTAGCCACCACCGGCGGCGCTAACACAGCCTTCAATACCTCGGGCGTGATAACTGTGCCGGCGGCGCGCAGCTGCCGGTAGTGGGCGTGCAACCGGTCGCACAACGACTGTAAATACTCGTTGGCTTCCTGCGCCCCGGAAAAGCTGCGCCGGAATTGGTTGCGCTCCGGGTGCCACTCCGTGGCCAGGCAGCGCTCCCGCGTGGCGAAGCGCAGCCGCTGGTTGTCGAAGTAAGCCCGTAGGTGGATGGTGCAGCGCCCCGCGGCGTCCGGGCGGTCAGTCCGCCGTTCAAACGTAATGGTCATCGGAAAAAGGGTTTAGTGGGAGAGATGCTTTTGGGGCCGCCACTGGGGGCGGCAGTGGGGGCGCATATGCTCCTAAACCGGGCTTTATTTCCGAAACCAACCAAAAACAAAAACCCCTAAAAACCGCTTCTGAGAACAGATATGCGACTTTTAGGGGTTTCCGTATGCAAACGGTAGCGGTCTGGACGGGACTCGAACCCGCGACCTCCGCCGTGACAGGGCGGCATTCTAACCAACTGAACTACCAAACCGTTTGCTGAGGGGAAAACCGTGTGTTTTTCCGTTTTGGTGATGCAAAGGTAGGGGATAAAAATTGCGTCCTGCAAGCCAGGGGCTAATATTTTTGCCAATTCAGCGCTTTTTGAAAGCTTTAAGGTTGTTTTTCAGGACGATTAATTTTTGCACGGCACCGCAACGGTGGATGTTTTACCTTTGCCACCCGCTTTCCTGGCGGCAATCGGCGGAGCAGGTCCCGGGTTTGAGCCTCTTCCAGATTTCGCTGTCCCATATTTCCCTTTCCTACTCCACGCAAATCCCTCCGCAGCTCATGCTCCTCGACTTTGAACAACCCATTGCCGCCCTCGAAGGCAAACTCCTCGAAATGCAGAAACTCGCCGCCGACAGCGACGTAGAAGTAGGCCAAGCCGTGGCGGCGCTGGAAAAGCGCATCAAAGACCTAAAAAAGGAAACCTACGCCAACCTGACGCGTTGGCAACGGGTGCAACTCTCGCGCCACCCCGACCGGCCCCAAATGCTGGATTACCTTGGGGGCATGGTTGACAAGTTTGTGGAACTGCACGGCGACCGCACGGTTGGTGATGATAAGGCAATGGTGGGCGGCTTGGGCGAACTCGACGGTCACACGGTCATGTTTATTGGTCAGCAAAAGGGGCACAATACAAAGGAGCGCCAATTTCGCAATTTCGGCATGGCTAACCCTGAGGGTTACCGCAAGGCCCTGCGCCTGATGAAATTAGCGGAAAAGTTTAATATACCCATAGTGACCTTGATTGATACCATGGGCGCTTTTCCGGGCCTTGAGGCTGAGGAGCGCGGGCAGGGCGAGGCCATTGCCCGAAATCTCAAGGAGATGTTTATGCTCAAGGTGCCGGTTATGTGTGTCATCATCGGCGAGGGGGCGAGCGGCGGGGCTTTGGGTATTGCTATCGGCGACCGAGTGCTGATGTTGGAAAATACCTGGTATTCGGTGATTTCACCGGAGTCGTGCAGCAGCATTTTGTGGCGTACCTGGGATTATAAGGAGCAGGCGGCCGAGGCGCTCAAACTCACGGCTACCGACATGAAGAATGCCGGTTTGGTTGATGGCATTGTGAAAGAGCCGCTGGGCGGCGCGCATACCGCGCCCGAATTGATGATTGAAACCCTGAAAAACACGTTGCTGAAGACGCTGAAGGAACTGGCTGCCATCTCGGTGGAAGACCGGATTTCGCAGCGAATTGATAAGTTCTCGGCGATGGGCGTAGTGGTGGAGTAGTCATTTAACAGTTATCAATTAACATTTAACCAGCATTGAATCGATTCGATAGGTGCTGAAAAATGCGAATTGGCAGCGTGTTAAATGTTAATTGATAACTGTTAAATGAGAAGATGACCATTCATACCATTGACACCGGATTGTTCAAACTCGACGGCGGCGCTATGTTTGGCGTGGTGCCCAAGAGCATGTGGCAAAAGCTAAACCCGCCCGATGCCAACAACATGTGCACCTGGGCCATGCGCTGCCTGTTGGTTGAGGATGGAGGCCGGCTGCTGCTGATTGACAACGGCATTGGCGAGAAGCAGGATGAGAAGTTTCGGGGCCATTTTTACCTGCACGGCGACGACACGCTGGACAAATCACTGCGCAAGCTGGGCTTTACCAGTGCCGATATTACCGATGTTTTTTTGACGCATCTGCACTTCGACCATTGCGGGGGCTCGGTGCAGCGCCGGCCCGATGGCGTACTGCAACTGGCGTTTCCGAATGCGACGTATTGGAGCAATGAGGCGCATTGGGAGTGGGCCGTGACGCCCAATCCGCGCGAAAAAGCCAGCTTTTTGAGAGAGAACATTTTGCCGATTCAGGAGAGCGGACGTTTGAAGTTTATCGACCTGCAGGCCGGTGTGCCCGATGCGTTGCCGCAATTCAGCGAAATTATTCTGGCCGATGGGCATACCGAGAAAATGATGGTGCCGGTGATGCACTATAAAGGCCGCACGCTGGCATTTATGGCCGATTTGCTGCCCAGCGCCGCTCACGTTCCGCTTCCTTACGTGATGAGCTACGACGTGCGCCCGCTCCTGACCATGCCCGAAAAAGAAGCCGTGCTGCGCCGCGCCGCCGACGAAAACTGGGTGCTGCTGCTGGAGCACGACCCCACCAACGAAGCCTGTACCGTGCAACTCACCGATAAGGGCATCCGCCTGGACCAGACGCTGCGCCTGGCCGATTTGTAGGGCTGCGCATGGTTGTTCGGCTTGGTTTTGCGTAAGGTGCTGCGGCAGGGTATTGGCTGGCGATGCCAGAAAAATGCGTCAGGTTGATTAAATAACGAACAACACCATGGCCCAACTGGGTTTGGCTTTATCCGGGGGCGGCGCACGCGGAATTGCGCATTTGGGTGTGCTGGCGGCGCTCGAAGAACTGCAATTGCCGGTGGCACAGCTGGCGGGCGTTAGCTCGGGGGCCATTGCCAGCGTGTTTTACGCCGCAGGCTTTGCGCCCCGCGAGATTCTGCGGCTGCTGCTGGGCACCAACGTGTTCCGGCTCACGCGGCCGGCGTTCAGCCGCTTTGGGCTGCTGCACCTGGATGCGGTGGAGCAGCTGCTGGCCCGGCACTTGGGCAGCACGGTCAACTTTGAGGACCTCAGCCGGCCGCTGACGCTGGTGGCCACCGATTTGATGGCGGGCGAGTCGGTGTATTTTAGCTCGGGGCTGCTGCTGCCGCCGCTGCTGGCTTCATCGGCCGTGCCCATCATCTATCGGCCGGTGGAGTACCAGGGCCGGCAATTGGTGGATGGCGGGCTGCTCAATAACCTGCCCGTGGAGCCCTTGCTCGGCCAGCCCGACTTGCGCGTGGTGGGCGTGCACTGCAACCCCATCAACCGCGAGGCCCGGATTCCCAATTTCCGCCGCCTCATCGAGCGCACCCTGCACCTGGCCATCAACGCCAACACGGCGGCCCGCAAAAGCCAGTGCCACCTGCTGCTGGAGCCGCCCGAGCTGCGCCACTACCGCCCCCTGAGCTACAAGCGCGGGCCGGAGCTTTTCGAAATCGGCTACCGCTACACCATGGGTCAGGCCGCGGCCTTGCAGGCGCTGATGTAGATAAAAGCGCCAGATTGGGGCCAATTGCCCATCTTTGCACTCAACCCGAGCTTCGCGTAAGAATTGCTTTGCTCGAAAGCTGCAAACTAATTCCTCACTTCACCAGCTCACTGCCTGATGCCCGCCCGCAAAACATCTACTTTCTGGTATTACATGGCCAGGCTCGTTTTTGGAGTGGCCGGCTGGAAACTGGGCGAGATTCGTAACCCGGAAATCAAAAAAAGTGTGATGATTGCGGCCCCGCACACCAGCAACTGGGACCTCATCATCGCCCGGGCCGCCTTCTATCTCATGGATGTGGATGTGCGCTTCACCGTGAAAAAAGAATGGACCGAAAACTGGGCGCTGGGCTGGCTGGTGAAAGCCATTGGCGCGCTGCCCGTGGACCGCAGCCGCAATAACAGCCTTGTGGATGGCATGGTGAAGCTTTTCAACGAACACGACGAATTGGTCATCCTCATCACCCCGGAGGGCACGCGGGCTTTCCAGCCGCGCTGGCGCAAGGGCTACTACTTTGCGGCCCTGAACGCGCATGTGCCCATTCGGCTGGGGTATCTGGACTACGCCCGGAAAGAGGCCGGCATTGGCGAGGCAGTCTATCCAACGGGCGATTACGAAGCGGACGAGGCCAAAATCAAAGCCTTTTACCGCACCAAAACCGGGCGCTTCCCCGAAAAAGGCGTGCGGTGAGACGGTGGACGCCTTCGGCTTGATGAAGAATGAAGAATTAGCCAAGTGGGCTCAACATTCCTCATTCCTCATTCCTCATTCCTCATTCTTCATTAAGCCGAAGGCGCTCAATCCTGGGTCAGGGCGTAGCTTACCAGGTTGGCGCCCATGCGCAGGGCGGCGTCGTGAATGGCGGGCGAGTCTTCGGGGTAGGTGCCCACATCTTCCCAGCCGTTGCCAAGGTCGCATTCGTAGCTGTAGAAACACACGAGCCGGCCTTTGTATACCAGGCCGAAGCCCTGGGCGCGCTTGCCGTCGTGCTCGTGCACTTTGGGCAGGCCCCGCGGAAACTGGTATTTCTGGTGGTAAACCGGGTGGGAGTAGGGCAGTTCCACGAACTCAAGCTCCGGAAATACCTTCTTCATCTCGGGGCGAATAAATTTATCGAGCCCGTAATTATCGTCGATGTGCAGGAAGCCGCCGCCGGTGAGGTACTGGCGCAGGTTTTTGGCTTCGGCGGCGGTGAAGCTCACGTTGCCGTGCCCGGTCATGTGCACGAACGGGTAGGTGAGGAGTTCCGGCGCGTCAAGCTCCACGGTGGCCTCGTCGGGCGCGATGTTGGTTTTCAGCGTCTGGTTGCAGAAGCTGATGAGGTTGGGGAGCGAGGTTTTATTGGCATACCAGTCGCCGCCGCCGCCGTAGTGCAGCTTGGCAATGCGGAAGCTGGGCGCGGCCGGGCCGGCGGCGGCGAGCGAGAACAGGAGGGTGGCGGTGAGCAGCAGGTATTTGAACATAGACAACGACGGCAGGCCGGGCCAGCCAGTTTTGTAAAGTAACGGCCGAACGGGAAAGTTCACGAACTGCCCACGGGGGCGGCTGGCGAAACCACCGCCTACATGGGCCGCGAAACACGCGGGCAGTTGCTTCGCACACAGGTATTTTTACCAGCAGTAGCAACCGGCCCCCGTGGATATGTCGCAAGATAAACTAACCCATTTCCTGCAAAGCAGGGGGATTATCAATTCGCAGCAAGCAGCGGAAACTGCCAGCCAGTTCACCCGCAAAAGCGTTGTCCGGCACGACTTTCTGTTGCGTGAAGGCAAGGTGTGCGACGAGTATTTCTTCTTGGATAACGGGTTGCTGCGGGCGTTTGCCTGCAACCCGGCCGGCAACGACGTCACCACCGGGTTTTACAGAGCCGGGGAAATCGTGTTCGAAGTATCGTCCTTCTTTACCCGCGTCCCCTCGCAGGAAAACATTCAGGCGCTGACGAACTGCGACGGCTGGTTCATTACGTTTGCGCAGCTCAATGCCTTGTTCCACGCCCGGACCGAATTCGGGGAGTTTGGGCGGTTGGTGCTGGTGGCAGGGGTTTGCCGCCCCCAAAGGGCGAATGCTGGGCATGATAACGGCATCGGCCACGGAGCGGTACGAACAGCTTCTGAAAACCACGCCCGAAATCATGCTGCACGCCCCGGTGAAGTACGTGGCCTCGTACCTGGGCGTAACAGATACGTCGTTGAGCCGGATACGAGCGGGGGCCAAAGGCGCGGCCCACGGGTGATTTCTAGACAGGTAGCCACCTTGGCCGCTTGGGGCCTTTGCGTGGCCATTATGCAACGAACAACAGCGCGGCGACTACGGCCGGCCCTAGAAATTTTATTAGCTTATATATAGTTTATTTTATAAAATAGCGGCCTGAAAATTAATGCGTGCGCTGACATTAAAACACATGTAACCACCTTTCTGCAAACCCCTATGAAAACAATCACGACCAAAAATGTAGTTTTTGTGACCGGCGCTTTTGTGAGCAACAACTGCTGGGATGCCTGGAAAACGTATTTCGAGAGCCGGGGCTACACGACCATCGCCCCGGCCTGGCCGTTCAAGGACGGCACTGCGGCGGAGCTGCGGGCCCGGCAGCCCCACGACACCGACCTCGCCGAGCTTACCCTGAGCGAGGTGGTGGACCACTACGCCGGGATTGTGCAGGGATTTCCGGAAAAGCCCATCGTCATCGGGCATTCGCTGGGCGGGCTCATGACGCAACTTATTGTCAACCGCGACCTGGCCGCTGCCGGGGTGGCCATTCACTCGGTGCCCACGCTGGGGGTGTTTCCGTACGAGTTTTCGTTCCTGAAAGCGGGCTGGAAATCCCTGGGGCTCTTTACATCACAGGATGAAACGTACCTGATGTCCTTTGAAGACTGGCAGTATGCTTTCGTGAATGACATGCCGCTGGAAGTGCAGCAGGCGGCGTACGACAAATACACCATTCCGGAGTCGAAAACCGTGGCCCGGGGCGGCCTGAGCAGCGCGGCGGAAGTGGATTACGAGAAGCCGCACGCCCCGCTTTTGCTCACTTCCGGCAGCATCGATAACATCATTCCGGCGCACCTCAATCATCGGAATTTTGAGAAATACGAAAAAACGGACTCGGTCTTGGACTACAAGGAATTCGAAGGCCGCAACCACTTTGTGTTGGGCCAGCCCACCTGGCAGGAAGACGCGGATTATATCATTAATTGGCTGGAAAAGCTGTGAATGAGGCCGGTTTATAAAGCCTGCCCGGTGCTTGCTTAGCCATTGCTCAGGGGGAGTAGCTTTTGCTTTAGCAGCGCAAAATCGATGGGTTTCACCAGGAAGTCGGCGGCGCCGAGCTGCATGGCCTTGGCGTAGCTGTTTTCGTCGCCGTAGGCCGTAATCATCATCACGGCGGGCGGCGGATTGGGGTGGTCCACCTTGATGTTGCGGAGTAATTCCAGGCCGCTCATGCCCGGCATGTTGATGTCGGAGAGAATCAGCACAACTTCGGAATAATGCTTTTCCTGCGTCAGATAGGAGAGGGCTTCCTCGCCCGAAAAGGCAAAGGTGAACGAGAACAGGCCCTCGCGGATTTCGCGCCGGAAGCGCTGCTCAAACAGGAAGCGCACGTCGGCCTCGTCGTCGACCACCAGAATTTTCATTAGACTTAGACAGAGTAGGTTAGGGCCTGATATTTTTCGTCGTTCACGGGCAGGCTCACCGTGAATTCCGTGTACGCGCCTTCCTGGGTGTTCACCGTGATGGTGCCGTTGTGGCCTTTGGTCACGATGTCGTAGCTCAGCGAGAGGCCCAGGCCGGTGCCTTCGCCCGCCGGCTTGGTGGTGAAGAACGGTTGAAATATCTTTTGGCGCACCGAATCGGGCATGCCCATGCCGTTGTCTTTCACCCGAATGGCTACCTGCCCATAGATGGCGTGCTGGGTGCTGACGCAGACTTCGGGGCGGTAGCCAGCCTGCCCGAGCTGCTGCCGCTGCTGCACGGCATACAGGGCGTTGTTGAACAGGTTGAGCAGCACCCGCCCAATTTCCTGGGGCACTATTTCTACCGACCCCAGGCGCGGGTCGAGGTTGGTGGTGAGGGTGGCGTTGAAGCTTTTGTCTTTGGCGCGCAGGCCGTGGTAGGCCAGGCGCAGGTACTCGTCGGCCAGGGCGTTGAGGTCGGTGGGGCGGCGCTCGCCGGAGTTGGTGCGGGAGTGCTCCAGCATGCCTTTCACGATGCTGTCGGCGCGCTGGCCGTGGAAGCTAATCCTGCCCAGGTCCTGCGCCAGCTCGTTCACCAGGTCCTCGGCGCCGTGTTTCGGCGGCCCGCTCAGGGCGCGCAGGGGGCCTTCTTTTAGCTCGGTGAGCAGCTCCACGGCCACGTCGGCAAAATTGTTGACGAAGTTGAGCGGGTTCTGAATCTCGTGGGCGATGCCCGCCATCAGCTCGCCCAGCGACGCCATTTTTTCCTTCTGGATGAGCTGTTCCTGCGTGGCCTGCAAGTTGGTGAGGGTGCGTTGCAGCGCGGCCGTGCGCTGCTGCACCAACTGTTCGAGGGTTTCGTTTTGCTGGGCCAGGAGCTGTTGCTTTTCCTGCTGCTGGGCCAGGGTCTGGGTCGAGAGCCGGCGCACCTGGGCCAGCTTGATGGCCAGCAGCCGGCTATCGAGCGCGAAGCGACGGGTCAGAAACAGTGAAATGGCCAGTACCGGACTCAGAAAGGCCGGAAAGGTGAGCAGCGTATGCACCGGAATGGAGAGAACTTCCAGCTGCAGCAGCTTGGGATGAAACTTGATGATGAACCCAAACACCAGCAGCAGGGCCAGCGCAATGCCGAACCCGGTGGCAATGATGCCTGCTGCCCGCTTGGTTTGGCGGAGCGCGGCCAGGGTCAGGCGCAGCTGCTCGGCCGTCACCAGCACCATGAATATCACCGTGGGGTACCAGCTCAGCTGGTGAACAAAGGTGAGCTGCACCAGGCTGACGATATTGGCCGCCCAGAGCCCGTAGTACACCGCGCCCACCCGCACATGAAACAAGCTGTAGAGGGCGCGCACGGCCAGCACGCTGCCGGTGTGCAGGCAGACATACGAAAGGATGTCGACGCCCAGCCGCAGGTCGAGCCGATGAACTTCGTCCAGGAATCCCGTGCAGCAAAAGCTGCAGGCTTCCAGCAGCGTATACAGGGCAAAATAGCTGTTGGCCCGCTGGGCCGAGTTGTAGAAATAAAACGCCAGGTGCAGCAGGCTAATCAGCAGAAATGCGCCAAACAGCAGCATATCCGACGTTTTGTAGGTGGCCTCGTGCTCGAAGCGGAGGGCCAGCTGGGGCAGCCCGTCCAGGTGGGCCTCGAAAAAAAACGGCACAAAGAACTCGTTGAAGGCCAGGAAGGGCGGCCAGCTGGCCACGCGCACCGCCAGCACCTGCTCGCCCGCCGCATCGGTAATGGGCAGTTCAATGGGCTCGCCGTCGGGCCAGTACGGCCGCACTTGCGCGGGGGCCGCGCTCACGGTGCCGTAGCGCCGCAGCAGCCGCCCGTTGAAATACACCTCCGAGGCCGCGTATTGGAAAATCCCGAGCGCCAGGGCTTGGTGCCGCAGCTCCGGCCCCACCCGGAAGCGCAGCCGCAGCCAGCCAATGCCGGCCCGCTGCACCTGAGGCAGCTGTTGCGGGTTCAGCACCGGGTTGATGGGCTGCCACTGCCGGTCGTCGGTTTCGGGGCGGGCCCAGGCGGCGTTATCGCCCGCGTGAAAGGTCCAGCCGCTGTCCAGCACGAGGCCGGTGGCGGGCATGTTGCGCAGCGTGAGCGCCGCCTGGGGGGCGGGCCGCGCCGCCGCCATCCGCACGGCGCCAACCAGCAGCAGGAGGTAGAACAGCGGTTTTATCGGCGGTGGGTACGGCATCGCATTTCTATCGCGGTAACGGGCAGCACCCGGTACCAGTGGCTAGGTCGAGTCGGGAATGGGTGACGGTCAGGGTGTTCAAGTGCTGGGCTGGTGTAGTGAAAGGGCGGGAGCGTGGTTGCCATCAGGGCTTGCCCGCGCATTTCCGGGGCCAAAAAACAGAAATTAAGTATATATTGAATGCAATGTTAACATAAGCGGAATAATTTTAATATAATTACCGGTACTCGCCTTGCCAGCCCGCATCGTGCCCATGCTGTTCTTTCGCAATCTCTGGAAAACTGTGGTGCTGTTTGGGTTGAATGTGGCCGCCTACTTTGCCGTGCGCTACGTCATGACGGTTTTCAAGCCGTTTCTCTACATGCCCAACAGCCAGTATTTCTACAACGCCAACGTGCTGCTGTTTTTCATGACGCTGTTTGTGGTCGTGTATTATTTCCGCTCGGAGAATTTCCGTCAGGAACGGCTGTTGACCCGGCAAAACGAGTCGCTGGCTGATTCGCTGGAGCACCTGCAAAACACCCAAACCCAGCTGGTGCAGCAGGAGAAGCTGGCCTCGCTGGGTGCCGTGACGGCCGGCATTGCCCACGAAATCCAGAACCCCCTGGACTTTGTCGACAACTTTGCCAAGGTAGGCCTGGAACTGGTGCAGGAGCTGCGCGAAGGCCTCGCCCACGAGGCGCTGTCAGAGCACGGCAAGCAAACCCTGACGCATTTGCTCGATGACCTGGCCCAGACCCAACAAAAGGTGAACGAGCACGCCGACCGCGCCGGCAGCATCGTGAAAAGCATACTGCCGCACTCGCGCGCCAGCAGCGGCGAACGGCAGCCCCCTCAACCCAACCCCCGACCAGCTCCTGCTGCAACTGCTCTTTACCAGCGCCACCGTGGGCTACGCCGTAGGAGGGGCGACTTCGTGCGGCGGCGCCGGCTGTGCCCCCGTCGGCGGGCTGGTTCTCAAAACAACGGACGGCGGCACCACCTGGACGAGCGTGCTGCAACTGGGGCCGTAGTAGTGTAGTGTCCTCGGTGGCCGCTAATGGCCAGGGCGACGTGTTCATCCTCGTCAAAGGGACCGATGCGCAGGTCCTGAAAAGCTCCGATGCCGGCAGCAACCGGACGCTAGCCGGCCGCGCGGCTTACACCCTGAACAAAATCGCGTTTGACCACGCGGCCGGCTATTGCATCGGGCACAATGGCAAAACCTTCCGCAGCACCGACAACGGCAGCACCTGGGCCGATGCGGCCACCCTGAATGCGTATTACCTGAACGAGCTGGCCTTTTGGGGCGGCACCGGCTATTGCGTGGCCAACTACCTCACCATCTACCAAACCACGGACAACGGCGTGACCTGGAGGTTCGTCCGCCAATCTGATTTTACTTCCCTGAGCGTGCAGCCGCTCACGGCCACCAGCGCCGTCGTATTCGGGGCGGGTCGGCACAGTGGCGGCGATTATGGCACCTACGACGGTTCCTTTAAGCAAACCACCACGGCTGGCGCCACCTGGACGGAAACCGAGCTGACGAACACAGCCAGCATTCAATTCGCGAGCTTTTACTCGGCCACCGACGGGTCCGCCGTGGCCGGCCAGTCGCTCATTCGAGTGCATGTAAAGTGAAAAAACAGGCGAGCCGTTCCTGAAGCTCCAACGCACGACGCGCCGCAACGTTTAGGATGTGAACGGAAGATAAAGCGGGTGGTGGCGAGGCCGGCCGTATAGCTAGTGCCGGGCTGGTTCCCGTAATGCTACCACCACCAGGCCCGGCGCGCTTGATTTTTCTCCCCACATCCATGACAACCGAGGAAACCGCAGTAAAAGCCACCTATTTCAGCATCATCGGCAATACCAGCCTGGCCCTGATTAAGGGCGTTGCCGGCTATTTCGGAAATTCGTATGCCCTGGTGGCCGATGCCATCGAGTCAACGACCGATATTTTTGCCTCGTTCCTGGTTCTATTTGGCATCAGGTACGCCAGCCGACCGGCCGACAAAAACCACCCCTACGGCCACGGCCGCATCGAGCCGCTGATAACGTTCCTGGTGGTGGGCTTCCTCATAACCTCGGCCACGATTATTGCCTACGAAAGCATCCAGAATATCGGCACGCCGCACGCGCTGCCCAAAGCCTGGACCTTGATTGTGCTGGGCGGTATCATCATCTGGAAAGAAATTTCCTTCCGAATCGTCATGAAGAAAAGCGTGGAAACGAACAGCTCCTCGCTCAAAGCCGATGCCTGGCACCACCGCAGCGATGCCATTACGTCGGTGGCCGCGTTCATTGGCATTTCTATTGCCCTCGTTTTTGGCAAAGGCTACGAAACCGCCGACGACTGGGCCGCGCTGTTTGCCTCCGGCTTTATTCTTTACAACAGCTATTTGATTTTCCGGCCCGCCCTGGGCGAAATAATGGACGAGCACGTTTACGACGATTTGGTGGGTGAAATCCGGCAAGTCGCCCTGCGGGTGGACGGCGTGCTGGACACCGAAAAATGCTTTATCCGCAAAGCCGGTATGCAATACCACGTCGACCTGCACGCCAAAGTGGGAGGCGATATCAGCGTGCGGCAAGGGCACGAAATTGCGCACCACTTAAAGGATGCGCTGCATCGTGAATTACCACAATTAGGGAATATCTTAATTCACGTTGAGCCAAACTGATAAAAAGTAATTAGTCTGGCGCTCAACTACCCGGCAGAAGCTCCCGAATGCCCCTGATTTCATAGTGTTGAGTAGTGACGTATTTAAAAATTGGGGATGAGCAAAAAGCTTAAAAAAAGTGGCGGTGGTCTATAATGGGGTGAACGGCGGATAGCGGTTTATGATTTATACGCAGCACTTCTGTGCCAAATGCGGCAGCGGCCAGGTTCGGCGCAATGGCAGTAAAAACGGCCCGCCCAAGTATCAGTGTACGGCGTGCCGCTACCAGGGCCTGTGCGAGCCGGCGGCGGCGCGCACGGCGGCGCAATACGCGCAGGTGGACGCCCTGCTGAGCGAACGCACTTCCCACCGCAGCATTGCCCGCCTGACGGGTGTGGCGCGGCTGACGATTGCCCAGCGGATAAAAAAAAGCGGCGCCTCCCTCGCCGCCCCTGCCCCCGAGGCGCTCGGCGAAGGCCCAGCGCAAACGCTGGGAAGCGCGCGCACTCGCTGAGTTGTGGCGCTTCGTCGGCCGCCGCAAGCGCAAAGGGTGGCTGTGGCTCGTGGTCGAACGGGCCCGGCGGCGCATCGTGGGCTGGACGCTGGGCAGCCGGGGCGAAGCGCCTTTGCGCCGCCTGTGGCAATCCTTGCCCGCGCATTACCGCCGCCATTGTTGGTTCTTTACGGACCAGCGGAAAGCCTATGCCAAGGTGGTGCCCCGCTGGCAGCACCGGCCCTGCCCCACAGGCGAGGGGCAGACCAGCATCGTCGAGGCCATCAATTGTTCCTTGCGTCAGCGGTGCGGCGTGCTGGTGCGCAAGTCCTGTTCCTTTAGCAAGTCCTTGAGCATGCACATCGCCCGAATTAAAATCGTGATTGAGCATTACAACCTCACCCTCTAATAGACCACTGCCCGAAAATTACTTGGCGATGCTTCATTTTGCCTGCGCTCGGATTACGTGGTACAATTGTCTTTTTGGGTGAAGCTCAAAGCCTATTCGGTTAGGCCCTAAGTGGGACAATGCCTGGCCCGAGCTTCTGGGCAGGTCAATGAGCCAGTTTTGGAATCGAGGTGGTATCCCGACACAATTTAGTAGATGGATGAAAAAACAAAACGTCGTAATCATCGAGCCCCGATGCAGTAGTCCAGGCGTTTGACCCTGTGGCGAGCAAACTGGTGGTGGCGCTGTACATACCGGGCCTGACGCTGCTTGGCGGCATCCGAGTGACACATGAACTAAAAAAAAGCGCCCAACCAAGGCTCGCCAGTAGTTTGGTAGAAAGTGAAATCATGAAGATTTTGACTCACTAGTTTGAGTTGGAACGCCTCAAAAATATCATTCGAGTAGCACTAATTATCAGCTCAATATCCGCAGCGAATCCGCGTGAATCAGCTGCGAAGCCTGATATCGCCCTTCGCGCGGTCCGTTCTCCAGGTTGAGCACGCCGCGTGGGCAGGCGGTGCTGCACATGCCGCAGCCCACGCACGAGGCCCGGATGATGGGCGCGCCGCGCTGGGCGTACTGCTGCACGTCGATGCCCATTTCGCACACGTTGGAGCAGTTGCCGCAGGAGATGCACTGCGCGCCGTTGGTGCTGATGCGGAAGCGGGAAAAGTGCTTTTGCAACAATCCCAGATAAGCGGCCATGGGGCAGCCGAAGCGGCACCACACGCGGGCGCCCATCAGCGGGTAGAAACCCACGCCGATTACGCCCGAAAACACCGAGCCGATGGCAAAGCCGTACCACTTGGCCGCCACGTTGCCGGCCTCGCCGAGCAAGGTGCTGTGCATTGCAAAATTCACCCAGAGCAAGGCCGTAATGGCCACAATTGCAACCAAAACCGTGTAGATAATGCCCACTTCCCAGCGCCAGGCGGCGCGGCTTTTGTCGGCGAGGTGGCGGTAGGGGTCGCCGGCGGTTTCGGCCAGGCCGCCGCAGCCGCACACCCACGAGCAGTACCAGCGCTTGCCAAAAAAGTAGGTGAGCACCGGCGTGGCCAGCAGCGACATTGCCGCCCCCCAAAACACCATGAATACGCCCAACCCGCCGTTTTGCACCAGCGAGGTGACGGTGCCGGGAAACAGATAATCGTACTTCAGCGGCCAGAAATAGGTGAAATAAAACTCCGGCTGCTGGAAGAATTGCAGCAGCCCCGGCAGCAGAAAGGCAAACCCCAATTGGAAGAACATCACCGAGGCGGTGCGGATGAGCTGGTAGCGCGAGTGGCGGTATTTCCACAGGGCGCGGGCCCCCATCAGCAGCACGGCCAGCGTATAGAACGTGCCATAGAGAAACCATTGGTCGGCGGGCCGGGCCCGCAGGGTTTGGCTGAAGCCGTCGAGGGCATGCACCAGGTTGTTGAGCGGGCCGAAGTGGCCGTGGCCATCGTCGCCGCTGTACCAATAAAGCACCACGTAAAAGCCCGTGAGCACCAGCCCGGTAACCCAGGCTACGGCGCCGCGCCCTGTGCTGGCCCGCAGCCACAGGTTGTTCTGCTGCACGCCGGCCGGGGCCGTTCCAAATTTCAGCCAGCTCCAAGCCAGCGTGCCCCCGCTAACGAGGCCGAGCGCCAGGTAAAACCAGGTTTTTTGGCGGGTCGCGTCAGCATCGGCCAGCGCCAGGAGCAGGGCCAGCAGGCCCCCGGCCACCACGGCCAGCGTAAGCTTTTCGGCAGGCGAAGAGGCGGGTAGAAGCGGGGCGGTGGCCATTCAGTTATGGAGCAATGAGTTGTTGTAAATAAACAATAGCCGCAATTGCTCGCGGATAACTGTTCCCTGTCAACTGTCTTCAATGATGGTGATGCTCATCCGGCTTGCCAAACAAATTGATGAGGGTGCCGATGAGGTAAAAGGCCGTCCAACATACGTAAAGCCAGTTGAACCCCGCCGGGGTGCGCCCCACGAAGAAGTGCAGAATGAGATGGGCCCCCGCGCTCATCAGCAGGCCGGTGAGGGCGATGAACTGAAAGCTGTTGAGGGCCGAGGGCCGGTAAAGTTTGGAGAAATCCACGGGGAATCAGGTTAAGTTGAAGGCGACCAGTGCCGGGCAAATAATCCCTTGCGCTGCTTCAGCACCACCAGTTGCTGAGGAAACTGCCGGTTGAAGGCGGCCACCATCGCCTTTTCGTGCTGCGGAAAAAACTCAGGGTCAAAATTAGCCGCGCCCAGCTGCGCCATCACCGTGGGCACCGGCGTCTGCGCCCGCAGCCACTGCTCGCACATGGCCTGGCGCAGGCGCAGCCCCAGGGCGTTGAACCCGACCACGGCGTGCGGCGCGGCTGCCCGAAAATAGACGCGCAGCGCCGCCCGGCCTGACGGATGTTCCCAATAAAAACTATCCAGGCCGGCCGTAGGGCCCGCCGGGGCCCGGCCATAGGTCTGGTATTCGAGGTTGAAGAATTTGGCCGAATTGAACCAGATGCCGCGCCGGTAAGGCGTGGGCTGCCCGCAAATGGTGTGGGCCACGGTTTCGCCCTGCAACCGCCCGGTGTACCACAGCTGCTCAATAGGTACCTCGCCGGCGGCGGGCTCGCGGTGCTGGGCGCAGTCGCCGGCCGCAAAAACGTTGGCCACGCTGGTGCGCAGGTGCGCATCGACGAGGATGCCCCGGTCGGTTTCAATGGTCGAGGTGTTGGCCAGCGTCAGGTTGGGCGTTACGCCGGTGGCGAGGCCCACCCATTGGCAGGCAATTTCTTCGCCGGCCGTCGTTACTACGGCTCGCACCCGGCCCAGACCATCGCCCAGAATCTCACGCAATTCGGTGTTGTAGCGCACCGGTACGTGGTTTTTCTGAAACTGCTGGTCCACCAGGTTGGCTTCTTCGGGTGGCAGCACTGAGGCCCAGTAGTGCGCGTCGCGCACCAGCACCACGGGCTCGATGCCACGGGT
Source organism: Hymenobacter terricola (assembly GCF_017921975.2). Taxonomy (GTDB): domain Bacteria; phylum Bacteroidota; class Bacteroidia; order Cytophagales; family Hymenobacteraceae; genus Hymenobacter; species Hymenobacter terricola. The sequence continues at coordinate 343,745 of NZ_JAGEMO020000003.1, read as the reverse complement.
GTGCAGCATCTCGGCCAATTCCACGCCAATGAGGCCGCCGCCTACCACCACGCCCCGGCTGATGCCGCTGGTGTCGCGGGTCATGGCCGCCAGGTCGGGCAGGTTGTAGAGGCCCTGCACGCCGGCCAGGTGCTGGCCCGGCCAGCCATAAAGCTTGCTTTCGGAGCCGGTGGCGAGCAAAAGATTGTCGTACGTCAGGGTGGTGCCGTTATCCAGGGTGAGCAGGTTTTCGGCGGTGCTGAGGGCGGTGGCGGTGGCGTGCACCAGGCCCAGCCGGTTTTCATCCCAAAACCAGTCCTCGTAAGGTTTGATGTCCTGGGGGCGCAGGTGGCCCATGTACACATACATCAGCGCGGTGCGCGAGTAATGGTGCGCGCTTTCGCTCGAAACCAGGGTAATGCGGGCATCCGGCCGCAGCCGCCGCACGGCCAGCGCGCACGTCACCCCGGTAATGCCATTGCCGATAATAACCAGATGCATGGGTCAGTGTACTGAAAGCTACTTGTCAAATGTAGGCGGGACCCGCCAACCGGGCCACAACGGCACGGGCCCCACTGTGGAAGATAACATGTTGATAAACCCGGCAAAAGCGAGTTGAGGCCCGGCTAAAAGATTTTTTTGTCAGACTATTTTTGGGAATATGATTTTTGGGAATAGTATTTCCACGCAATCAATAAACTTTGGCCGGTTTGCCGGTGAACCGAAATGGGAATCGGTAAAAACCCCGAATCCGAGCATGCAGCGGCCTAGTAGTTTCTACATCCTGAACCAATTATAACCCGCTTCTGACATGAAATCTCTGCTGACTTTTGGAAAACCCTGGGCTGTTGCATTGCTGTTTGGCCTGCTCTGCGGTGGGCCGGCCCTGGCTTCGGGCGACAACTCTATTACCGCCGCGTCCCTCACGGCGCAGACCACGAAGTTCCTGCAGGAGTTTGTGAACAAAGAAGGGAAAGTGAACTACGCGGGCATTCAGCGCGATTCCGACGCGCTGGGCCGCTTGCTGACCAATATTGCCGAGTTCAACGTGGCCAAGGCCGAGATGGCCGACCAGTGCGCGTTTTATCTGAATGCGTACAACACCAGTGGCGAAGCCGGCGTGCTGTACGTGAATCAGTTTCGGAAAGAAAACCGCGTGCCAACCTGGTATTCGGTGGAGTGTTACCCCTACAGCTGGAGCCTGAACGACCAGCAGCAGCCCGAAACCGGCATTGCAGAAGTGACGAAATAACGCTGTTGAAAGGCCGTGGAAACGCAAAAGCCGGGGCCTGCCAGCAGCCGCGGCTTTCGCGTAACGGAAAGCCGGGGCCTGCGTAAGTCTACTCAAGCATTCCTTCACCTAATTCCCCAGCCCATGATTCCTGACACTATTTCCGGCGACGGTACCAATCCCAGCGAAGGCGAAAACGCCGATATTACGGAAAACAAGAAATTCCCGAAAAACGAAGAGCTGGAAAAGGAAAAGGAGTACCAGCAGGACCAGAGCAACAACAAAGCCAGCAACGACCCCACCGCAGCCCGCAACACCGGTGCCAACGGCTACACCCAGCGCGACAACCAGAAAGACCAGCTCGACAACCTGCACATCGGCGGTTCCGAAACCAGCCCCCAGGGCGGCAACGACCACGACAACGTCGGCGAGCAGGCCCAGGGCCCTGGCTTTGAGGCCGAAGGCAGCTACGAGCTGGACCAAAACCTGCGCACGCGCGACCAGAATTTTGGCGATAAAGCCCCCAGTGGCCCCGTCAGGCCCGTTGGCGACGCTGGCGACGGCGAAACCAGCAGCGACGAATAAGCCGCCGCGCAACCCAAATTGGAATAAGCCACCGCGAAGCGGGACCGGGGTTCGATGCACGACGCATCGGGGCCCGGTCCCGCTTTTTGCGTGGCCAGCCGGCAGGCCAGGCGTATCAGGCTTACAGCCAGCGGGTAGCGGATGCAGGGCCACGCAGGTGGCGATACCTACCAAAAAATTTAACGGAGCGGATATATAACGCCGCAAAAGCTTAACTTGCGGGGACATTTTGGACGGGTGGCTTTACTAGTCAATTCCGTTTCAACTGCTTTCCCACATCTCATTTTTTAACTACTTTTTCGAAACGATGAATCCAGAAAATCTACCCAAGCCTGATAACGAGCAGTACGACCCCAACCTGGAGGCCCAGGACGAGGAAGTTGCCTCAGGAGGCAATAACCGGTTGATGTACATCCTGGTAGCGGTGGTACTGGTGCTGGTATTTGGCTACGTGGCCTTGCCCAAAGGCAGCGGCAGCGGACTCGCATCCGCCACGCCATCGTTCATGCTCGATGATGCGGCCGTGACCGGTACAACCCCTACCGGTGCCGATAGCATCGCCGCCGGGCTGAAGGCTGTCCCCGCCGCCGCCACCGAGGAAACCGTTTCAAAAGCTCCGAAATCGATTGCAAAGGACGCCTCCACTGCTCCGAAAATGGTAAGCACCCTGGCCACTGCGCCGGCTACCGCAGCAGTGGCGGCCCCCGCACCTGCCCCAACGGCGGCGCCGGAGCCGGCCCCAGCGGCGGCCCCGGTGGCGGCACCTGAGCCCGCGGCCCCGGCCAACGTCACGATGTCGGGCAAGATTGAGGACGAAAACGGCCGGCCGCTGGTAGGCGCTACCGTGCTCTTGAAAGGCAGCAGCAAAGGCACCAGCACCGATGCCAACGGCAACTATACCATGGAAGTGCCGGGCGGGAACGATAACACCCTGATTTATGGCTACGGGGGCTACGAAGACGAAATCGTGCGCAGCAGCGGTGCCAAACCCATGAACGTGACCCTGACGCCCCGCGCCAAAACCGGCCGCAAGCGCCGGTAGATTTTCCCGTTTGAAACCACCAAAAAGGCCCGGACTTTCAGCTGAAAGTCCGGGCCTTTTTGGTGGGGGAAAATCCGGTTGCCTTGCGCGGCGCACTTAGGCGGCAGTACCCCCAAACCGCCGCCCAAACAGGAAATATACCGGCAGCCCCAGTGCCACCAGGCCCAGGCCGCGGCGAGAGAATTCGGCGGTATCGGGGGCAATGAGCAGGATGATGCAGAAAGTGCTGGCCAGCAGCACGTAGAGGCCCGGCAGCACCGGGTAGCCCCAGGCGCGATAGGGGCGGGGCGCTTCGGGCCGGGTGCGGCGCAACACGAAAATGCCGATGATGGTGACGACGTAGAACAGTATCACCGCGAACATCACGTAGTTCAGCAGCTGGCCGTAGGAACCGCTGAGGCAGAGCAGGCAGGCCCACAGGCACTGGGCCCACAGGGCGCGGCCGGGCACGCCGGCTACGTTCAGGCGGGCCAGGCCGGGGAAGAACAGGCCGTCTTTGGCCATCGCATAATACGCTCGGGAGCCGCTGAGAATGATACCGTTATTAGCCCCGAAAGTGCTGAGCATGATGAGCACGGCCATAACGTAGGCCCCGGCTTTGCCCAGCACCGATTCGGCGACGGCCGTGGCCACGCGGTCGTCGGTGGCGTATTGGATGCCGCGGCCGGCTACGGTGGCGGCATCCGGCGAGCCGTGCAGGGGCAGCACCAGCAGGTACACCACGTTGATGAGGATGTAGAGGGCCGTGACAATGGCCGTGCCGATGGCCATGCTGCGCACCAGCGTCCGCTCCGGGTTCTGAATTTCTTCGCCCGCAAAGCCGATGTTGTTCCACGAATCGGACGAAAACAGCGAGCCGGTCATGGCCATGCCGATGGCGATGAGCAGGCCGCTGCCGCTGATGGGCAGCTCCAGCGCGCTCACGCCGGGGGCCGGGTAGCGGGTGGCGGTCCAGAGGTCGTGGAAATTGGCCGCAATGGCGTCGTGGTTCAGCCCGAGGGCCACGCCGAACACGATGAGCAGGCCCAGCGCAATGAGCTTGGTGCTGCCCAGCACGTTCTGAATGAGCTTGCCGGTGCGCACGCCCTGAGCATTAAGGGCCGTGATGCCGATGATGAGCACAATGGCCAGCAGCTGCACGGTGCTGAACTCAAAAGAGTCAGCCTTAAACAGCGCATTTTTTACGCTGAAATACGGAATGAGGACCCCGGTGAACTTGGCGAAGGCCACGGCCACGGCCGCGATTACGCCGGTTTGGATGACGAGAAACAGCGTCCAGCCGTACAGGAAGGCCGTGAGCCGCCCAAAAGCTTCGCGCAGGTACACGTACTGGCCACCCACTTTGGGAAACATGCTGGCCAACTCGCCGTAGCTGATGGCCCCGGCCATGGTGATGAAACCGGTGAGCAGCCACACCACCAGCAGCCAGCCCGCGCTGCCCACCTGCCGGGCAATATCGGCCGAGACGATGAAGATGCCCGAGCCAATCATGCTGCCGGTGACGAGCATGATGGCATCGAAAAGATTGATGGCGCGCTTAAAATGCGGCTGGTCGGGTTGCGGTTCGGTCATAAGAAAGCAAAGATTTTTGCCAAAGAAAACGAAAAGGCCCGCTGTAGAAGGCGGGCCTGGCTTTTGGAGGGATTAAAAACACTTAAAACTCGCTCCGGTCGTACCAGCTGCGCATGCGCCAGGGGTCGTTGCGGTTCTTGCGCACCAGCACCAGGCGGGCTGTGCCGGAGCCTGAAAACCGCTCGTCGTCGCGCTGCTCGATGGTGAGCAGGAAGGAGCGCTCCACGTTGGCCAGCGTATCGGAGGAAAGGGTATCGGAGCTGGGCAGGTACTGCGTCCACTGCAAATTGGTGGAACGGGCGGCCCGAAACAGGCGGTAAGTGGTGTTGGCGTCCACGTCGCGGGTCCAGGAGCGGTCCACGTTGGCGGCAAAGTCGTGGTAGGTGAAGCGAAACCTGGGGTGCAGCAGCTGGCCGTAGAGCGTGGAGTCGCGCAGCTGATAGGCAGCCCGGAACCGGTCGAAAAAGCCCCGAACGTAAATGGGATTGCCCAGCAGGGCGTTCTGGTCGGCGGGCACTTCATCAAGGGCCGGCGCGAAGGGATTGCAGGCGGGCACCAGCAGCAGCAGCAGGATGCCGGCGAGCAACACAACTGGAAACGACGGGCGCGGCGGCAATTTCATGAGGCGAAATATACGCTACACTGAATGAGGAATGCGGAATTAATAATGAGGAATTTGCAAACCGTTTGAAAGGCTCAAAATTCCGCATTCCGCATTCCGCATTCCGCATTCCGCATTCCGCATTCCGCATTCCGCATTCCGCATTCCGCATTCCGCATTCCGCATTCCGCATTCCGCATTCCGCATTCCGCATTCCGCATTCCGCATTCCGCATTCCGCATTCCGCATTCCGCATTCCGCATTCCGCATTCCGCATTCCGCATTCCGCATTCCGCATTCCGCATTCCGCATTCCGCATTCCGCATTCCGCATTCCGCATTCCGCATTCCGCATTCCGCATTCCGCATTCCGCATTCCGCATTCCGCATTCCGCATTCCGCATTCCGCATTCCGCATTCCGCATTCCGCATTCCGCATTCCGCATTCCGCATTCCGCATTCCGCATTCCGCATTCCGCATTCCGCATTCCGCATTCCGCATTCCGCATTCCGCATTCCGCATTCCGCATTCCGCATTCCGCATTCCGCATTCCGCATTCCGCATTCCGCATTCCGCATTCCGCATTCCGCATTCCGCATTCCGCATTCCGCATTCCGCATTCCGCATTCCGCATTCCGCATTCCGCATTCCGCATTCCGCATTCCGCATTCCGCATTCCGCATTCCGCATTCCGCATTCCGCATTCCGCATTCCGCATTCCGCATTCCGCATTCCGCATTCCGCATTCCGCATTCCGCATTCCGCATTCCGCATTCCGCATTCCGCATTCCGCATTCCGCATTCCGCATTCCGCATTCCGCATTCCGCATTCCGCATTCCGCATTCCGCATTCCGCATTCCGCATTCCGCATTCCGCATTCCGCATTCCGCATTCCGCATTCCGCATTCCGCATTCCGCATTCCGCATTCCGCATTCCGCATTCCGCATTCCGCATTCCGCATTCCGCATTCCGCATTCCGCATTCCGCATTCCGCATTCCGCATTCCGCATTCCGCATTCCGCATTCCGCCGTAGGCGCAAGTCAGTGCGAGCTGAAATATTTTTTCAAATCCGTCCAGCACAGGCCGGTGGTGGTGCGTTGGTCGCGCCAGGCGATAATGCGCCACTCGTTATTGCGCCGCCGCAGAATGAGTCGCATGTTGCCGCGCAGAATGCCGGCGTGGAAAGCCGTGTCCTGCTGAGTAACTTTGAGCTGATACAAGGCCGTGACTTCTACCGAATCAGCGGTGTAGAGCTGGTCGCGGCGGTCGGTGAGGGTGAGTGAATTGGTGACGCCGGGGGCCGTGCGGCGGCGCAGGCTGCTGAAATAGGTGGTTTCTTCGGGCACGCTCCAGTTGGCAAACAGGGCGGGCGAGGAGCCGGCGCTGGTGGGGTCGGGCACGAAGCGGTAATCCGGGCCGCTGAGGCTGCGCTCGTAATTCGCCACGTTCAGGTTTTGCACTGCGGTGGTGAAGTTGGCCAGCAAAATATCGATTTGGGTGGGCTGAATCCACTCGCTGGCCGTGGCGGCGGGCTCAGGCTCGCGCAGCTGGAAGCAGGCCGGCAAAGCCAGCAGCGGGAGCAGGGAAAGCCGGAAAACAAAGCCCGCAATGCGGCCCCGAGGCCAGCAAGCCATTATTTTCGCAAGTGTGTTCTGCCAGTGAAGCATGGTTGAGGAGGCGCTTGGTAGCCAGCAGAAAGATACGCCGCCTTTTGGGGGAAGTGTCAGGGCACAGCGGGTTTTTCGGCCGCAAGGGGGGCGGCAGGCAGCGCCAAGCGGCCAAACCCCGTACTTTCGTCGCCCGTCATCCGCTTCCTCTCGCATGTCCCGCAAGCTCCTGGCGTTACTCACCGCGCTGCTGCTACTCCTGGCGCTGGCCACTTACGTGTATTACCGGCGCACCCTGGCCGCGGTGCCCGTGGACCCCTACGCCCTGGTGCCCGACGATGCGGTGCTGGTGCTGAGCACCCACGACCACCCCGCGCTGGTGCGCCACCTGCAGGAAACCGAGCTGTGGGACAACCTCACGGCCGTGCGCTATTTCCAGCAGGCGGCCGGCCACCTGGCCCTGGCCGACAGCCTCGCCGGGGGCAACGCCCGCCGCCGCAACGGCCTGCTCGCGCTGCTGGGCCACAAGCTGGTCATCACCTCCATTCACGTGACCGGGCCGGGCGAGTTCGACGTGCTCTACCAGATTCCCCTGAGCCAGGTGAGCGAGTACCGCCAGGTGCGCAGCCTGCTCGAAACGCTGGGCCGCGACGCCCGCTACCGCCTCACCACCCGCGACTACGAAGGCCAGGAATTCAGCGTGCTCACCGAGCTGCGCAGCGAGAACAGCCTCACCGTGCTCAACTATCGCAACCACCTGCTCGTGAGTGCCAATGCCGGCCTGGTAGAAGCCGTCGTCCGCCGGCTGGCCCACCCCGAAGCGCCCACCGTGCTGGCCGCCTTCGGCTCGACGGATTTGCTGAAGCTGCGCGACATGGACGCCACGCTGCTGGTGAACTACCGCCGCCTGCCGCAGTTCCTGGACGTGTTGTTTCGGCCCGAAGCCCACGGACAGTTCGACCAGCTGGCAGGGTTGGTTTCGCAGGGCTTGTTGGGCGCGAAGCTGGCCGGCAGCCGGGCCCAGCTGCAAGGGTTTTCGAACCCCGAAACTGCCAGGGGTACTTTGCAGCAGCGGTTGCGAGGCCAGCCCGCGCAACCGCTGGGCCTAGCCGGCCTGCTCAGCACGCGCACCGCGCTGCTGCTGCACCTCGCGGCCAACCCCGCCCAGACCTGGCCCCGGCCGGGCCGCCCACTGGTAGATTCGCTGGGCCGCAATGCGGCGCTGGATAGCCTCCGGGCCACTTTTGATGGTGAGATGGCCATTGGCTACCTGGCCACCACCACGGCAGGCGGCCGGCCGGGGCGCCTGGCGTTTGTGCGCTGCCCGGTGCCGGCCCGCACGGCCCGTTGGCTGGCCCGCCTGCGCCGGCTCGACGGCAGCTCGCCGGCCTTCACCAAGGTGGGCTCCTACGAAGTGCACCCGGTGGGCTTCCAGGAAGCGGACGTGCTGGGGCCGCTGCTGGCGCCCGCGCAGCCCCGCGCCGTGGAGGTGCGCGCCGGCGCGGGCGTGCTGGTGGGCAGCTACCTGGTGCTTTCGGATGAACCCACCCTGAGCGGCTACCTGGCCGACGTAGTGGCCGGCCGCACCTGGACCCAGACTCCGGCGCAGGTGTCGTTTTTGCGGGAAACCCTGCCCCGGGCCCGCCTGAGCATTTTCATCGACACGCACAACAGCTGGAACGCCCTGCTCGGGGTGCTCACCGAAGAGCGCCGGGCCGGCCTGCTGCGCAACGAAACCCTGTTCAAGCGCTTCCCCCAGATTGCCCTGCAGCTGGTGCCCGCCGAGAACGAAGCAGCCCCCGAAGCACAATATTTTACCCAGCTGCTGCTGCGCCACCCCGATTTGGGCCCGGCCGTGGCGCAGGCCGGTGGCGCGGCGGCCAATGGCCGGGTCCTGGCCTTCAAACATCCGCTGGTGGGCCTGCCCACGCTGCTGCCGGTGGTGGGCACGCGCATTCCGGCCGTGGTGGTGCAGGACTCGGCCGGCGCGCTGCATTTTGTGAGCGCCGATAACGCGGTGCTGTGGTCCGATACGCTGGCTGGGCCGGCCGTGGGGGCAGGGCTGCTGCCCAGCGGGGGCGGGGTGCCGGGCGGCCTGCTGCTGGGGGCCGGCCACCGCCTGCACCTGCTGGCCAACGATGGCCGGGAAGTGCTGCCCTTTCCCCTCAACCTGCCCGATACCGTGCGCGTGGCCGCGCTGCTGGCCGCGCCCGGTTCCGGTCCCGGCGTGCCCGCCCGCCTTCTGGCCGTGACAGCCGGCAATGCCTTGCTGCTGCTCGATGCCAAGGGCCATTTATTTCCCGGCTGGCAGCCCAAGCGCCTCGATTTTCCGCTGGCGGGCCGGCCGGCCGTTCTCAACGTGAACAGCCGCGACGTGGTGCTGGTGCCCCTGCAAAACGGCTACGTATACGCCTTCGACGGGCAGGGAAACCTGTTTCCCGGCTTCCCGCTGAGCGTGGGCGGGCGGCTGGCCGGCGATGTGCTGGTGCAAACCGGCAGCACCCTGGGCCGCACCCGCTTCACGGTGGTGAACCAGCACGGCGAGCTGGTGAATTTCACGCTGAGCGGCGACATCCTCAGCCGCCGCCGGGTGGCCACCTGGAGCCGCACCGCCCGCTTCCGCCTCGTGCCCGACCCGCGCGGCCGCAGCTTCGTGGTGACCCGCGAAGACGGCAACCAGCTCGATGTGTACCTCCCCACCCAGGCGGCGCCCCTGCTCACCCAGCGCTTCGTGACCTCGGGTGAAAAACCGGTGCAGCTCTTCGATTTCGGCAGTAACCACCGGATTGTGGCCGTCACGGAGTTCGGCCCGGGCCAGGTATTTCTTTACGATGCCGGGGGGCGGCTATTGGGGGGCGCCGCCTTGCCCAGCACCGGCCCCGGCGTTGGCCTGAGCTACGATGCCGGCGCCGATACCTACCAATTCGTACGCACCGTGGGCCGTGAGCTGCGGCGCACCGAGCTTAAAGTTTCGTTGCCCTAAACCAGCACCACGGTGTCGTGCCCACCCCAATTATGACCGCACCCAATTCCACCGGCCTCGTCGTGGGCAAGTTCTGGCCCCCACACCGGGGGCACCAGCTGCTACTCGAAGCCGCCGCGGCCCAGGTGCGGGAGCTGGTGGTGCTGGTGTACGCCAATCCCGATTCGGCCACCCTGCCGGCCGCCGTGCGCGCCCAGTGGCTGCGCGAGCTGTACCGGGGCGACGAGCGGGCCGATGGTCCGCGCATCGGCACTACGCCGCTGCGCATTTTCGCCCTCTCGGCCGGGGCCGACGGCGTGCCGCCCGACGCCGCCGATGACGACACGCAGCGCGAATTTGTGCGGCAGTGGCTGGCCCGGCAGGGCCTTCGCATCGACGTGGTGTTCACCAGCGAAGCCTATGGCCCCGGCTTTGCCGCGCACCTGGGCGTGCCGCACGTAGCCGTTGATGCGGCGCGGGGGCGGGTGCCGGTATCGGGCACTGTGGTGCGTGAAAACCCGGTCGCAGCGGCGCAGTATCTGCATCCTTTGGTGGCCGCGCAGCTGGGCGTGGTGCCGCCCGCGGTGGTGCCCCGCGTCGTATTTCTGGGGGCCGAAAGCAGCGGCAAGTCCACGCTCTGCGAAGCGCTGGCGGCGGCCTGCGGTACCGCGTGGGTGCCGGAATACGGCCGCACGCTGCACGAGCAAAAAAACGGCAATCTCGACTACGAAGACTTGCTCTACATTGCCCGCCGCCACGCCGAGCTGGAGGACGAAGCGGCCGTGCAGGCCCACGGGGTGCTTTTTTGCGATACCAACGCCGCCACCACGGCGCTGTATTCCTACTACTATTTCCACCGCTGCGACCCGGCTTTGCAGGCCATGGCGGCGGTGTGCGGGCAGCGCTACGCCCACACGTTTGTGTGTGCGCCCACCGTGCCGTTCGAGCAGGACGGCTGGCGCGGGCCCGAGGCCTTGCGCAGCTTTCAGCACGGCATGATACTGATGCAGCTGGACTTTTACGGCATCCCCTTCACGCTGGTAGAAGGCACGGTGGCCGAGCGGGTAGCGCAGGTGCGGGCAGTGCTGTAGGGGCGGGGCGGGAGCCGTTGGCCGCACCATTCCACTGGCTATCGGTATATTATATTACTTTGCCAACTGTTCGGCTTAATGGCCGGGTGTTTTTCATTTTACCCCCAACAACTCCTATGGCCCTCAACCCGCCCAACATTCCCGCCAAAATCAAAACCGATGCCCTGGCCAAGCTCAAGGAAGTAGCCGACACTGGCACCGTTTGAGGTGCACCTCACGGATGCCGAGCAAAAAAGCCTGGGCAGCACCGCGATGGGCCGCGAAAGCATCCCCTTTGCCGAGCAGGCCGCGCAGCTGTTTGCCAACTTCCCGCAAATTTTGCCCCGCACCGTGACCGATGAGATGATTGCCGCCTACCCCGGTCAGCTGCAGTCCTTTCGGGATGCCGACGACCTGAGCGTGGCCGCCGCCACCATCGTGGCCCAGCTCAGCGGCAACAAACTCGCGACCGGCAATACCGTGATGGGCATGGCCCGTGGCGGCTACAAAAACGGCCAGGACGACCGCGGCAAGACCCCCGGCGTGAAGCCCATCATCGACGTGATGCGCGAGCGGTTTCCCAACGGCCCCAAGCCCGCCGACGTCCCGACCCCGCCCCCGGCCATGTAATCCGGTGGCAACTGGCCCGGCCCCGGCCGCCCGCGTGGCGACCGGGGCCGTTTTTTGTGCCCGTCCGGCCGTGGTGCGGGCGGCCTGGGTCGTGCTTTACGCGACCCAGGCCGCGTTTTATACAACCCAGGTCGTACTTTCTACGGCCAAGGTCGGGCTTATTGCGGCCGGGGCCGGGCTAGATACGACCCCGGCCGGGTTTGCCGGAGCCTTGGAGAAACATCAGCAGCCCGCTGCGGAGGCGTTTCGGGCCACCGGCAAAACGCCCCCGTGCCGGAGTGGCGCGGGGGCGTTTTTGGGTGAAAGACTACTTCTTATTGACCCCCACTTTCAATGTCCTGCCTGTTCCACTGGGATGTTATACCGCCTTTACCACCACGTCGCGGTGCTCTTTGAGGCCGTCGAAGGCAGCGCTGATGAAAACCTGGTATTTCCTGGCCATAAAACGGGGTAGCAGTGGGCCGGCAAAGTAACGCAAACCGGGGCCGAGCCTTGCGGCCCGGCCCCGGTTTGCCGCCGGCGCGGCGCAGGCTTTTCCTACCGATTCGTGAGCCAGCCCTTGCGATAGAAGTAGAAGAGCTGCCCGGCCACCACCAGCCCCATCACGGCCAGCACAATGGGGTAGCCCCAGGGGCTGTAGAGTTCGGGCATGTTGTGGGGCAGCAGGTGGCCGTGGCCGTCGTCGCGCTGGAAATTCATGCCGTAGAGGCCCACCACGAAGCTCAGGGGAATGAAAATGGTGCTGATGATGGTCAGCACTTTCATCACCTCGTTCATGCGGTTGCCCTGGTCGGAGAGGTAGAGGTCGGTGAGGGAAGAAATGTTGTCGCGGTAGCTTTCGGCCAGGTCCAGGGCCTGGATGGCGTGGTCATAGGCATCGCGGTAGAATATTTTCAGCGACTCGGGCATCACTTCTTCGGGCAGGCGCAGGATTTCCGCGATTTTGTCGCGCTCCGGGTACACCAGCCGGCGGAAGCGCACCACGTCCTTCTTGATGCGCAGGATGCGGTTGAGCAGCCGGCGGGGGCGCTTATCGGCAAAAATGGCTTCCTCCAGGTCCTCAATGTAGTCGCCGATGGCGGCCATGGTGGGGTAGTAGTGGTCGAGTACCACATCGGTAAGCGCGTAGGCCAGGTACAGCACCGGGTGGCGGCGCAGGGTGCTGAAATTGGACCGGATGCGGGCCCGCAGCGAGTCCAGGCAGTCGTCGTAATCGTCCTGAAACGACAGCACATAATTCGGGCCGGTGAAAATGGACAGCTGGTCGTCGTCGATTTCCAGGTTGGCGGTAAAGTCGGTCATGCGCGACACCATGAACAGGCGATTATCGTCGAAAACGTCGATTTTGGCCCGTTGGTAGTCGTTCAGCACGTCTTCCATTTGCAGCGGATGAATGCCGAATTCCTGCATCAGCTGCTCAATCAGGGCCAGGTCGCCGTAGCCGCGCACGTCAATCCAGTGCTTGAGGTCGGGGTGTTCGCGCAGCTGGTCGATTAGCTCGTTGTAGCGGTCGGTGTATTCTTCTTCGGTGAAGGTGTCGTCGTCGTACGACATCAGAAACAGGCGCGGCTTCATGGCCCCTTCGCGGATGTTGAGCGTGCCGGGGCGCTGGCCCACCTGCTGCTCCCGGGCCTGGCGGGTGGCCTCGCGGTCGGTGATACCGAAGCTGACCCCGTCGGTTTCGGCCAGGGCGGGCGAGAGGTTGGGGGTGGCCTGGGAGGAGGGGCTGAGCGGGGACATGCGGCGGGAAAGTAGGCGAAAGCAAAGGCGCAACTTCGCCCCTTACGCATGGTGGTAAGATGAAGATGCCCGGAGCGGGGGACTGAAGCAGGCCCTGCCTGGGGCCACGCACCCAATCTGTACCGTACTTTGCCGGGAAAGCCACAGCAGACCGGGTTGAAAAGTACGAATTCCTTAGTTGCCACCGAAGCGGGCGCGGCCAGCGGTGCCGCCGGGCTGGCCGTGTACGTGGCCGCAGGCGGGCCCGAGGGCCCGGCCCCGCCCCGCCTGCCGCTGGCGTTCGAGTCGTTTCTGTACCTGCGGCCCGCGCATCAGGCGCTGCAGCCGGCGGCGGGCCCGGTGCTCAGCTTTTATCTGGAAAATGCCGCGGCCGGCCAAACCGTGGCCCAGCTGCACGTTGCGCTGAATACCGAATCGGGCCGGGCCCGCAGCCCCGCGCAGGCGCCGTTCGGGGCCGTGCAGCTGGCGGCGGGCGTGTCCATCGGCCAGGTTCATGCCTTGCTGGACGCGGCCGAAAGCCGGCTGCAACAAGCGGGCATCCGGCAGCTGACCATGCGGGGCTACCCGTTTGCCTACGACCCCGCCGGGGCCGCCACGCTGGCCGAAGCCCTGCGCCAGCGCGGCTACCGCGTCAGTCTGGCCGAGCTGAACTACCACCTCGACCCCGCCCGCGACTACGAAGCCCACCTGCACCCTTCCGAGCGCCGCCGACTGCACAAGTGCCGCCGCCACGGCCTGCACTTCGAGCAGGAGCCGCCCTTTCTGCTGCCGGCGGCCTACGACTTCATCAAAACCTGCCGGCAGGAGCGGGGCCAGGAATTGTCGCTGCCCCTGGAGCGGGTGCAGGAGCTGTTTCAGCGCTTCCCCCGGGAGCATTTTCTGTTCTCGGTGCGTGAGCCGGACGGCGGGTGGGCGGCCGTCACGGTGGCCATTCGGGTCGATGAGCGGGTGCTGTATAACTTCTACCCGGCCAGCCCGCTGCGCTGCAATTCCTTCAGCCCGGTGGTGCTGCTCAACGAAGGCCTGCACGCGTTCGCCCGCGCCAGCGGCATGGCCGTGCTCGACCTTGGCACCTCGACCCTTGACTCCGGCCCCAATGCCTCGCTGCTGCGCTTTAAGCGGCATTTGGGCGGAGTGGCGGGCCTGCGCCTGAGCTGGGAAAAGGCGCTGTAAGCGGCTCGCCCGTTCTTTGCACTTGCATGCCCACCACCCCACCACCTATCCCAACCCCGAATCCACCCATCTGGCGGGAATTTGTGCGCGGCTCGCTGGGCACGGGCGTGGCCGTAGCGGCGCGCGGGGCGGGGGCATTGGTGCTCAACAAGCTGTTTGCGGTGTATGCGCCGGCCGGCGGCCTCACCCTGCTGGCCCAGTTCCAGAACCTGATGGCCCTGCTCACCGCCCTGCCCAACGATGGCGTGCATGTGGGCCTGGTGAAATACCTCGCGCCGCTGCGGCCCGGCAGCCCGCGCTACCGGGCCTGGCTGGGGGCCGCGGCCGGGCTCAATGGCGCGGCCCTGCTGGCCGGGGCAGGCGTGCTGGCCAGCCGCGGGCTGCTGGGCTGGGGCTGGGGCAGCCTGGCGGCATTCCTGCTGGGCATCGTGCTACTCACCGGGCAGGGGCTGCTGGGCGCGGCGCTGCTGGCGGCCGGGCGGCTGCGGGCCTACATTGGGCTGTCGGTGGCGCTGTCGGGGCTGGGCACGGGCGCGGCTGCGGTCACCCTGCTCCAGCATTTTCCGTTGAACATCGTGCTGCTGGCTTACCTGCTGGCGCAGGGTCTCACGCTGCTGCCGGCGCTGGTGCTGGCGGCGCGGGCCGGGCTGCTGCGGCACCTGCGGCCGGCCGCGCCCGTCAGCCGGCTGGCGCTGCGTGGGCTGGGCCAGTTCCTGCTCATGGCTGTGAGCACACTGCTCTTTGGCAAGGCCGTGGACTACGTGCTGCGCGACTACCTGCTGCACACCTACGGCCCGGTGCGTACTGATTTGTGGCAAACAGTGGCCAAGCTTTCGGACAACTACACCATGGTATTCGTGGCCGTGATGAGCAGCGTTTTTTACCCCCGGCTGGCGGCGCTGGCCGGGCAGGCGCGGGGGGCGCGCGGCTACCTGCTGGGCGTGCTGCGGCTGCTGGCGCCGGTGCTGGCCGTGGGCCTGGGGCTGATTTTTGCCTGCCGCAACTGGCTGCTGCCGCTGCTGTTTGCGCCGCATTTGCTGGGTGCCCGCGAATTCCTGGCCCCTCAGCTGCTCGGCGACTGGGCCAAGTTTCTGAGCTGGCTGTTCATCTTTCAACTCACGGCCCGGGCGCGCACGGGGCCATACATCGCGGTGCAGGCGGCTTCGGCGGCGGTATTTGGGGCGCTACTGGCCGTGCTGCTGCCGCGCTACGGCCTGGAAGGGGCGGTGCTGGCCCACGCCGCCCGGTATTGGTTGCTGCTGCTGGCCTGCGGCTTTTTCTTTTGGAAGAATAGAATAAGTGAAACAAAAGCCCCCGGTTATTGAATCACCAGGCGTTTGACCAAGGCACCTTCCTGCGGCCGGAGCCGCAAGGTGTACACGCCCGTGGCCAAGCCGTTCAGGTCTATGCGTACGCTCTGGGCCAGCTGGCTGGCGGGCCAGCTCACGCGCCGCACCACTTGGCCCAGCGGGTTGAGCAGTTCGCCCGCCACGGGCCCCTGCGCCCGCAGGCCCGGCAGCTGCACCGTCGCGCCGCCGGTCCCGGCCGGGTTGGGAAAGGCGCTGAGCCGGTCCTGGAGCAACCGCTGGGCGGCGGTGGCCAGCGCGAACGGGTAAACCACCGCGGTGCTGGTGCAGCCCAGGTTGTTGGTGACGGTGAGGCGCACCCCCGTGGCGGCCCCGCTGCCAGGGGCGTAGTGGTGGGGCGGGGGCGCGGGGCCGTCGGAGTGGGTGCCGTCGCCAAAGTCCCAGCGCCAGCGCACGAATTGGGCATACGGCGGGCCGGGCGTGGACAGGCTCACGAAGCGCAGGCTGTCGCCGGTAGGAGTGGGCGCGTAGCCGAAGGCGGCCACGGGCGGGGTCTGGCACAGGTTGGGCTCGTAAGGCAGCCCCACGCTGCTGAGCCGGGTGAGTTCGAAAGTGTTGTTTTGCGTGGCGTCGGAGAAGGTGCCCGCCAGCGTGAGCGTGCCATTGGGGCTCAGGTCCAGGAACCGGTTGGGTTCGTAGTCGGGGCCACTGCTGGGGGTGTAGCGCTCCCAGACCGGCTGCGCGACGCCACCCACCGCCGGACGGAATAGGGCAAGGTATTGGGTGAGTTGCTGCGTATAATATTGTCCGGTGTTGCGGTAGCCGCTCACCAGCACGCTGCCGTCGGCCAGGGGGCGGCCGTGGGAGAGGTCGTAGCTCGGGGCGCTGGCTCCGGTGGCGGGCCCCAGCAGGTGCTGCCACTGCACCTGGCCCAGGCTGTCGAGCTGCATGAGCCAGGCTTTGGTGTAGACATTTGGGCCCGCCCCGATGCTTTTCACCGTGGTGAGCAACAGGCCACCGTGCGGGGTGGGGCGCAGGTCGCGCAGCGTTTCAAAGTCCGTGGCCCCCCCGTAGTAGCGGGAGCGGAGGGTGTCGCCGCTGGCCGTGATGCGCAGCACCCACACGTCGGGTTGCACGTAGCTGGCACCGGGGTAGGGGCGCTCCTGGTAGCCGGCCAGGGCGTACGAGCCGTCAGACAGGGCTGCCATGTGAGTCAACGCTGAATAGGCCCGGCCGTAGGTGCGCTGCCAGGAAACCGAGCCGGCCGAATCTACCCGTAGCACTACCGCTATCGGCGCACTGACTGACGCTGGAGAAGCGGGCGCACAGGAAATCAGGGCCCCACCATCAGGCAAAGCCAACAACTTAAAAGCGTAAGATATCTGGCCATTGATTGTAAGCGGCCGTGTCCATCGCACAATACCGGTCGAATCGGTGCGATTTAAGGTGATGACAGGAGGTTGGTACACCCCTTGGATATAGCCGGAGGTAATACCACCTAATATTAACAAGTCACCATTCGGCGTTGCAACGGCATCACCATACCCGTAGCTGGGCGGGAATATATTTTGGCTTGCTATGCTGCGTGTCGGGTTGTGTAGTCGATAACGAACCGTGTCTCCGTTGTTATTAAAGAAGCCCAGTATCGCAGCGCGATAAGCCGTATCGGTGTTGCCCGTCAGGCTGGCCGCAGCTAACAGCCGTTTGGTAGTAAGGCGTTTGAATAGTCCTACATCCCCTTGCCGGTTGTTGTAGCGGTAATTGCGCTGCCAGAGGCGTGTGGGCTGCGTTTGCGCGAAGCAGGGACTCAACTGAAAAACAAAAAGTAGAATTAGGCTAAGCTGTTTCATCACGAGTAGATTGTTAACATAAAAGACTATTTTACAAGTAGCCGCCTTGTTTGCCCAGGAACCCCATCAGCATACATTGTAACGAAGTACAGACCGGGCTGCCAGCCCAAAACATTCATTTCAAATACGCCTTCCTGCTTAACTGGTATCGCATAGCGTTGCAGCGGGCGACCATCTGTGGCCCGGCTGACGCGCAACTCAGCTGAGTGAGTTTCTTTAACTAGCTGGTAAGCAAAAGAAGTAGATTCCGTTGCTGGGTTGGGACTGTTCTGTGATAAGCCATTCGGTGCATTGGTCCGTTCAAGCCCTGGATTGCCGCTTCCACAAACCTGTCCTTGGGGATAGGTCTGATTTGCTCGAAGCAAGGATACATTAAAACATAATTCTGATAACTGGTGATGGCCTGAGAATAAAGGTTGTAATCGCACAGGAGGTATGTCTATATAATCAGGGAAAGTGGTGTAGTTAAAAAACTGTGGAGCAGTACAACTGCCATTGTAAATAGCATAAAAGGCAGGTTTTCCAGCGGAATAATCAAGAAATTTATTCGAGCGCGGTTGGACCGGAGTTGGTACCGAACTAGGCAGCGGGTCAAGTGAGACAAGCGGTGCCCCGGTCACTATAATGCCGTAGGCCGTTCCAGGGAAGGTACCGTTGCTGCGGTCAAACGTATTACAATACAACGGTAGTGATACCGTGGGAGCACACGGATTATTAAAGTTTGTAGAAGCACGGTTGGTGCCACCTCCCGAGACTTCAATTCCCCGTTGGCATTGGGTAAACACGCTGGTATTGACGGTGCCCAGCGAATTGTAAGGGTTATTAAATAACACACCGCTGAACTGAATGCCTGTGTGCAGCAGGGTGAAGGTGTTATTGCTGGCGACGCCCAGGCGCTTTACCTTGATGCCGACCTGCTTAGTGCGTTGGGAAAAAGTAAAATCCGTGTAGGGATTGTTAGTCTGGCGAAAATCGGCGTTGTAGATGGTTAGCAGCAGCGTACCGTTGGTGAAAATACCCCGCGTTTCGCCCACGCCGTCCAGCACGTCATTCGCAACGGCAGTGGTAAATTGGGGGGTGTTCGGCAAGCTGGTGGCCGTGGGAAACACGAAATACGAAGGGCCGCCCAACGCCAGCAGACCGCTCGTGTTTGAACTGTTGAGGTTCATGGCCGCGAGCCAGAGGTTTTCATACCGGTTCTCCCCGGCATCAAGCGTCGAGGCGCTGCCGTCGTCCGGGGAGTGGAAGCCAAACAGCGCGTTGCGAAAGGTGCTGTAATCCCACTCAATTCCACAATTGCCGGTAAACCACACATGGTACTGGGAGTAATGGGGATAGTTGGGGTCGCCCGCCGCGAAAGCTTTGGGTGCTTTGAAAGATTCCGGTTTGGAGTCAAATAAAGCCCCAACCACAAAGTTGCCGTCGCTCCGGGCAGCGTTTGGCGTATTGACCCGGTGCAGCACCATACTCTGTTCATTATGTAAAAAATCGATGCCGGCCAGCTGGTAGTACGGCCCGGCGCTGCTGCCCGAAGCCTGCTCAAAATCGATGCCACCCAAGCTGTGGCTGACCTGGTTGCGGAGCGTAGGCAGGGTGCTGGCGGGCGGACTGTTGACATCGCCTGGGGTGCCGTTGGCGTAGGTGGCCGTGATGCCGACGGCGGTATTTCGCACCCACAGCTTGCCCCACATCTCGTCACAGGCCGCCGTGATGCTCACGCCGGCCAGGCTCAGGCTGGCCCCGTCCTGCAAATACAGGTCCTTGCCGCCGTCCATCAGCAGTACGCTGCCCATGGGCGGCTGGTAGGCCAGGCCACTCAGAATTATCGGGCTGCTGCCCGTGAAGTGGAACCGGGTGCCCACCGGGTAGCTTTGGCCGGTGGCCGGGTTGATGAAGGGCGAGCCGGTGCCGGCATTGAACAGGCTGCCCGCGATGGTGATGATGGCCGTCGGGTTCTGCGAGATAGGACAGCAGTTTTCGTACACGCGCACGGGTCCCCCGGCCGATACCGGCTGGCCCGTGGCCGGGTCGATGCTGGTGACGCTGTAAGTCGTCGTGACCAGGGGCGCGGCCACGACCACCGCGCCGGTGGTGGCGGAGAGCCCCACGTTTGGGCTCCAGGTAAAGGTGCCGTTGCCCCCGCTGGCGGTCATCGTAAAATGGTCGCCGGCGCAAATGGTGTTTACCCCGCTCCCCGTAACGCGAATCGCTCCTGGTCCACCGGGGCCCGTATCGAAGGGGCCAGGGTTGGTGCCGGCATTGGACGTCGGTGCGGTGGTATCGGGCTTAGTGCCGCCGGTAGCGCCA
This sequence comes from Hymenobacter terricola, assembly GCF_017921975.2. GTDB lineage: Bacteria > Bacteroidota > Bacteroidia > Cytophagales > Hymenobacteraceae > Hymenobacter > Hymenobacter terricola. The sequence goes on along the minus strand of NZ_JAGEMO020000003.1, from coordinate 324,086 downwards.
CTAATCAGGCGGTTGGCTTGGTGCGCTGGGGTTTGCCCATAGCACTTTGTTGATGCCAGTGCAGCGACCAAAAATAGAACAAGAACCTGCCGGGTGGCCATCAGCCGAAATTGGTTCGGCGCTGCGTAAGTGTGCTTCATGCAATGAAAGGGAGAATAGGGGAATAGGTGAGGCCAAGGTACTCACGGATTGGCCCAAAGCACCCATCTAGGCAGGTTACCAAATGAGGCGGGGTTTTCAGTTGTTCATTTGCGGCGCATGCCCGATTCCTCGTTCCTCGTTCCTCATCCCTCGTTAAGCGAAGCGCCCGCGCCACCCCTGGTGTCCATCGTGGCGCTGTGCTACAACCACGCGCCGTTCGTGCGCGAGGCCCTGGATTCCATTCGGGCCCAGACGTACCCCAACCTGGAAGTGTGGCTCGTGGACGACGCCAGCACCGACGACAGCCCGGCCATTTTGCAGGAATACGCGGCCCAAAACCCCGGCTGGCACCTGCTGCTGCTGCCCGAAAACCTCAAAAACTGCCGCGCCTTCAACCAGGCTTTTTGGCAGTGCCGGGGCGAGTTCGTGGTGGATTTTGCCACCGACGACGTGCTGCTGCCCGAGCGCGTGGCCAGCCAGGTGGCGGCGTTTCAGGCGCTGCCGGCCTCCTACGGCGTGGTGTATTCCAATGCCGAGCTGATTGACGAAAACGGCCAGTTGCTGCGCCTGCACCACCGGCCCGACCGCCACGGCCGCCTGCGCCCGCGCCCCGCCAGCGGCTGGGTTTTTGCCGACGTGCTCGACCATTATTTCATTTGCACGCCCACCATGATGATGCGCCGCGCCGTGCTGGCCCGGCTGGGCGGCTACGACGAGGCGCTGAGCTACGAGGACTTCGACTTCTGGGTGCGGGCCAGCCGCGACTGGCAGTTCTTCTACCAGGAAGCCGTGACCACCCGCCGCCGCCGCCACCCGCGCTCGATGTCGACCAAAGCCTACCAGCCCAACGACCCGTACCTGGCCTCCAACATTGCGGTGTGCCACAAGGCGCTGGGCCTCCTCCGCACGCCCTGGGAGCAGGCCGCACTGGCCACCTGCCTGCGCTGGGAATTGCGCCAGGCCGTGCGCCGGGGCCGCTACCCCGAGGCCCGGCAAGTGCTGGGACTCCTGCGCCAAACGGCCCGTTTCACGCCCCTGGATTGGGCCCTGGCCGCCTGGAGCCACCTTCGAAGCCGGATTAGCGGTTAAATTTGGGGCCGAGTTTAGTTGTTCGTTGCTAGTTGTTGGCTAATAGTCAATCGTATAAAACAACTGGCTATTAGCCAACAACTAGCAACGAACAACTAGCAACCTGCCATGACGCCTGATTCCGCTGCCACTCCCGCGCCCTTCGACCACCTGAACCTCAACGGCCAGGCCGTGCCCTACCAAGTGGAAGGGGCCCGCGGCGCGGCCGATGACAGCCAGGTCCTCCTCGCCGCCGACCACGACCTCACCGCCCGCGCCCCCTGGGCGGCCGAGGGGTTTGCCGTGCTGCCCGGCCTGCCCGCGCCCTACCACGAGGCACTGCAAACGGGCCTGGCCGCATTGCTGCGCGAAGCCATGCGCACGGCCGGCGTGCCGGTGGCCGATGATTTCGATATTGCCCAGTATCACCACGCCATTGGCGGCGATAATGGGAAGCATCTGGCCGTCATCGCCCAGACCAAGGAGTTTAAGCACGGCCAGTTTCCGATTCCGCTGGAAGTCATGGAAGCGTATCTGAGCGCCGCCACTGGCCAGCCCATCAGCGCCTACAACTACCACTCCGATGAGCGGGTGTTTCACTTGCGCATCGTGCGTCCCGGCCGGGCCGACCACAACCCCCTGCACCGCGACGTGTGGCTGCCCGAGTACCGCGACGGCCTCAATATTTACCTGCCCGTGGCCGGCAGCACGGCACTTTCGTCGCTCACGCTGGTGCCCGGCAGCCACCACTGGCCCGAAAACGCCGTGGAGCGCACGGCCGGCGGGGCCATCTACCACGGCGTGGCCTACACCGTGCCCGGCGTGCTGCGCCCCGCCCGTTCGCTCGACATTATCCGCCCCAACCCCGGCCCCGACGAAGTGCTGGTGTTTTCGCCCTACCTGCTGCACGGCGCCGCCGCCAACCTGAACGAAGACGCCACCCGCGTATCGCTCGAAATGCGGTTTTGGAAGGCCTGAACGAGTATCCTGAATTGAAAATTAGCGTCACTCACTCCGTCAAATTAACCCAGCTTAATCAGGCTATTCTTCCGTTGCCGCTGTGCCGAGCCACTCCCGTTTAGCCATTTTTGCCCGTGTAGTGCTGCTGCCGCTGGCCCTCATATTGCTCACGCTGGCGGGGCTGGGCAGCTATTACGAAGCCAGCGACGATACCACCCTGGCCTGGCTGTTTTCGGGCGTTTTGTCGCTGAAGCCGATAACCTCGGTGCCGCTGTATTTCCACGGCTACGGGCACCTGCTGGCTGCCGCGTACACGGCTGCGCCCGGCGTGCCCTGGCTGGGCCTGCTGCTGAGCACGCTGCTGGCCGGGGCCACCATCCTCGCGTTCGCGGTGCTGGATAACTTGCTGCGGCCCCACCTGCGGCCGCCTGCGCTGGTGTTGGCGTTGGTGGTGTTTTTCGGGGTGGCCTGGGTCGAGCACTGGCTGTGGTTCAGCTACGTGCGGGTGGCGCTGCTGCTGGCGGGCGTGGCCGTGCTGTATGCGGCGCAGCGGCCGGGGCACCGGGGGGCGCTGCTACTGGGGCTGGCGGGCCTGGGGGCCGCTTGGCTGCTGCGCCCCAGCCAGGCGGCGCTGGGCCTGGGGGCGGTGCTGCCGGCGGTGCTGCTGCTGGCCGGCGGCGGGCGGCGGGCGTTGCCAGTAGTGGCGGGCGCGGCGTTCATATTGGCCTTCGCCACTGGTGCCGCTGCCCTGCTTCGCACCCCTGAGCAGGCCCATGCCCAGGTGCGGGACGGCTATTTTGCCCGCGTGTTGGACTTCGACCAACTGCGCCCGCAGCCGCGTACTGCCGCCGATAGTCTGGGCACCGATGCCGTTAATCTCTGGCTGATGGGCGACTCCACGGTGGTGAACGAAGCCATGTGCCGCCGCGCCTACCACTTCGATGCGCCCGACTTTTTCCGGCAGGTGGTGCCCGCCAAGCTGGTGCTGCGGGCTCAGTTACTGGTTCGTGACTACTTCCCGCTGCTGCTGGCGCTGCTGGCCGCTGCCGTGGGGGTGGCCCGCCGGGGCCGGCCGGGGTGGTTCTGGCTCGTACAATTCGGCTTTGTCGGAGTCTTTGTGTTCCTGGCCGGGGTTCTCAAACTGCCAGCCAGGATTGAATTGCCGCTGCTCGATTTCTGGCTCCTGACCAACCTGGCTTTCTTATTCCAGGCTGCGGGCTTTTCCGTGGCCGCCGCCGGAGCGAAGCCCTTGGTTATGTCCCGGCCAGCCGTTTCTCCATTGATTCGGCGGCTGAGTGTGGTGGCCACCGTGCTGGTGCTGCTGCTGTACGGGGCCAAAACCTGGCACCGCCACCAGGTGCTGAGCCAGGAACGGCGCCACCATGAGCTGGCCCTGCAGGCCATCACCCGCTTGGAAGCTGGCCGCCTCCGCATCCTGGGGGGCACCAACGACCTGCTGAAAAGCCTTTCGCCCTTTCGCAATTATTCAGCAGGCCCGGGGCCTGTGCTGTTGCTCACCGGCTGGTCTTCTCATGATGCCTCGCAGGGCCCGCTCCGGTACGCCCTCAGCGGCCATGCCGACCAAACCGACTGCCTGCGCCGCTTAGTGACCAGTGCGCCCGCTATTGCCCCGCTGTGGGTGCTCACCCCCGAAAGCGCCCATTGGCTTAGCCGCCGCTTTCGCTTTGGCGGCGCCCCGCGCCTGCTGCTGAGCGCGCAGGCCAGCGACCCGGTTATATATGCCGATGCGGCCCTGTTCGTTTACCGCGTACAGCCCTACCCGGGACCCTGAATTTGCCCCGGCTTTTGGGCCCTGCGCAGCCCAATGCCATAATCTTATACCCCGCTCCTTGCTCACAAGGCGGACCTTTGCTTCGCCAAAAGCGTTTCTTCATTAATAACTCACGCTTTCGTGCCCCATCCCATGCTAACCACCACGATGACTTCCCGCAGCGAAGTCCTGCAGCACCTCGAAGGCTTCCTGAAATCAAACATCGGCACCTTCCTCAAAAGTGTGGAAGAGAGCTGGCAGCCCGGCGATTTCCTGCCCGACTCGCGCCTCGATACCTTCTTTGATGAGGTGAAGGAGTTGCGCGAAAAAGCCAGCAACCTGCCCTACGACCTGCTGGCCGTGCTCATCGGCGACACCATCACCGAGGAGGCCCTGCCCAACTACGAAGCCTGGTTCCACGAGCTCGACGACCTGAACCGCGACCGCGACAACGGCTGGGCCCAGTGGATTCGGGGCTGGACGGCCGAAGAAAACCGCCACGGCGACCTGCTGAACCGTTATTTGTACCTCTCGGGCCGCGTGAACATGCGCGAGTTCGAAGTCTCGACCCAGTACCTCATCAACGACGGCTTCGACCTCGGCACGGCCCACGACCCGTACCGCGCCTTCGTCTACACCAGCTACCAGGAGCAGGCCACCAACATCTCGCACCGCCGCGTGGGCCAGCTGGCCCGCACCGCCGGCGACGACCAGCTCTCCAAAATCTGCGGCATGATTGCGGGCGATGAAAACCGCCACGCCCGCGTCTACAAGACGTTCGTGGAGAAAATCTTCGAAGTGGACCCCTCCGAAATGATGCTGGCCTTCGAGGACATGATGCGCAAGAAAATTGTGATGCCGGCCCACTACATGCGCGAAATGGGCATCGAGATGGGCAAAACCTTCGGCCACTTCACCGACGCCGCCCAGCGCCTCGGCGTGTACACCAGCTCCGACTACACCGACATCCTCGACTCGCTCATTCACGACTGGAAAATCGAGCACCTCACCGGCCTCAACGGGGCCGCCGAAAAAGCCCGCGACTACGTGATGGCCCTGCCCAACCGCCTGCGCCGCGTGGCCGACCGCATGCCCGTGCCCAAGCTGGAGTACAAGTTCAAGTGGATTTCGTAGCCCTGAGCTGAATTACTGCACCGCGCCTACCTCTCTGCTGAGAAGTAGGCGCGGTGTTGTTTCAGCCCGTTGCAGTCTGCGCATATGGCCTAACGCTCAACTGCCGATTAGCTCCATAGCCGTGCGGGCGCGGTCAATGTCGGGGCTGCGGTAAAGCGCTTCGGGAATCTGTGCCAGCGTGGAGTCATGAATGCGCGAGCCCAGCCCGTAGAAGTGCTGAAAGCTCATGATGAGGGGCCGCCACTTGTCGGGGTCTACCCGGTTGGGATGACCGGCCAGCAGAATGGATTCTGCCAGATGCACGCGCTGGATGCGCACTTCCAGGGTAAGCAGCCGGCCGCGAATGGCGTCATCGGCTTCGCCCAGGCCGTGGGTGGCTTCCAGCACGGCTTCGAGCTGCACGGGGCACTCCTGCACCCGCGGCGGCGCCACGGTTTCGGCCGGCACGGGCGTGAGGCCGGCTAACCCGAATTTGTTGCGCTCGGTGCGGTAGCCCTTGTGCAGCTTACCCGCCGGCACCGGGTCGGAGCCGGTTGTTAGCGCCAGGCGGTTCACGGCATCCACCAGGTCCACCGAAGGCAGGTTGAGCACGCACTGGCCGGTTCGGAGCAGGTTCTGGGTGGTTTGGGAAGGGGCCGCGAGGCCCAGTACCCCGCGCCAGCCCAGCCAGAACACCGAGGACATCGGAGCCAGGTTGGCCGAACCGTCTTCATTAAGCGTGCTGATGAGGACGACGGGAGTGCCGAAATAAAGAATGGCGGGTTCGCTGAGCTGGTGCATAGGGCAGGGTTTTCGTGGAGTTGCACAGGCAAAATTGGCCCTTGCTGCTCCTGCGCCCCACCCGATTCTTGCGCACTTGCCGTTAGTAAGCGGCGGCCGCGGCAACGGGTGCGGCGCGGTTCGGCGCGGTGTGCGCGGCTTCCCAGCCCACCAGCGCGGCTTTGCGCGTGGCGCCCCAGCGGTACTGGCCCAGCTCGCCCGTCTGGCGGATGACGCGGTGGCAGGGGATGAGGTAGCCCACCGGATTGGCCCCGATGGCGGTGCCGGCCGCCCGCACGGCCGCGCCGTTCCCGGCCGCCTCGGCCAATTGCGAATACGTGCGCAATTCTCCTTCGGGAACGTGCAGCAGCGATTCCCAGATTTTGAGCTGGAATAGCGTGCCCTTGAGGTGCAGGTGCAGCCGCTCGGTGGGAGGGAAGTCGCGGGCAAAAAACCGGCCGACCTGAAGGTGGAAAGCATTTTCGGTAGCCATAATCCTCGCATTCGGCCACTCCTGATGCAGGGCCGCTACCGCCGCCGCTTCATCGTTCACAAACACCAGCTTGCAGACGCCTTTGGCCGTCGAAGCAACCAGGTAACGCCCGAATGGGCTGTTTCCGAAGCTGTACTGCAGGGCCAAATCGGCCCCACCGTGGCGGTATTCGCCGGGCGTCATGCCTTCCAGGGTCACGAAAAGGTCGTGCAGGCGGCCGGTACCGGAGAGGCCGGTTTCGTGGGCCGCCTCCGCTACGGATACCCGCTCGCGCAGCATGCGCTTGGCGTGGTCGAGGCTGAGGTATTGCAGAAATTTCTTGGGCGTCACGCCGGCCCATTCCTGAAACTTGCGCTGGAAGTGAAACGGGCTCCAGTGGGCCTGGGCGGCCATTTCGTCCAGGCTCGGTTGGGCCTGGAAATTGGCCCGGACAAAAGCCAGGGCGCCGGCAATGCGGTCGTAGTCAGTCATGTCGGTTTGGGGCTGATTGACTACAAATTTCGCGCCTGGCGCTGAAGGTGAAAACCCGATTCTTGCGCAGTTCGGGGAGGAATCGGGTCAAAGAAAAACGTCATGCTGAGCTTGTCGAAGCATCTCTGCCGCAATAGTAAATCCAATCGATAGGATTGGTTACGCGGTAGAGATGCTTCGACAAGCTCAGCATGACGTTCAATTGAGTTTTTACTTCTCCACTTTTACGCCTTTCCAGAACGCCACGCGGTTTTTTATCTCCTTGGCGGCGTCTTTGGGCTCGGGGTAGTACCAGGCGGCATCTTTGTTTTGCTCGCCGTTTACTTTCAACGAATAGTAGCTGGCGCGGCCTTTCCAGGGGCAGGTAGTTTGGGCAATGCTGTCCTCAAAAAACTCCTTTTTGATGGAATCTGCGGGGAAATAGTGGTTGTTTTCGACCACTACGGTGTCGTCGCTCTCGGCCACAACGGTGTTGTTCCAGATGGCTTTCATGGGTGGGGTTTTGGGGCTTAGGGTCTTGGGAACTTAGGGTCTCGGAGATTCAGAACCTTAAATCCGAAGCGGAAAGGGTACGAGGACGAACCAGGTTCCCCGGTTCCTAAGTCCCCAAGACCCCAATTGAACATTGCCCGCGCCGTCGTTGTTTTCGAAGCCAACAACCGGCCGATATGTACAGGTATCCGCAAGCCCGGAAATTGTTAGTTGCAAACCGATAACTGTTCCCCGAATTATATGGCCGTTGGCTTCCGCTTCCGCGATTTTGTGCCCGAAGACCAGCCCGAGAAGGGCTTTGAATCGTTGTTTAAGCTGTTCATGCAGCTCGTTACCATCACCTCCGGCGACGTGGGCGAGGCCCTGCAATGGCTCAATGAGCTCGACAAGCAGTACGGGCTCACCGACGACAACTACGGCATGGGCAATTTCATCGATGACCTGAAGAAAAAGGGCTACATCGATGAGAATGAGCAGGAAAAGGGCGCGTTCAAGATTACGCCCAAAACCGAGCAGGGCATCCGCAAGTCGGCGCTGGAGGAGATTTTTGGCAAGCTCAAGAAGAGCAACACCGGCAACCACCGCACGCCCCACACCGGCCAGGGCGACGAGCAAAGCACCGACCTGCGCGAATTCCGCTTCGGCGACTCGCTGGAGCAGATTCAGATGTCCGAATCCATCCGCAATGCCCAGCTCAACCACGGCATGGACGGCGACGATTTCATGCTGACCGAGGGCGACCTGGAAGTGCGCGAAAACGAGCACAAGTCCCAGACCAGCACCGTGCTGATGATTGACATCTCGCACTCGATGATTCTCTACGGCGAGGACCGCATCACGCCGGCCAAGAAGGTGGCCATGGCCCTGGCCGAGCTGGTGAAGCAGAAATACCCCAAGGATTTCCTCGACGTCATCGTGTTCGGCAACGACGCCTGGCAGATTGAGGTGAAGGACTTGCCTTACCTGCAAGTCGGCCCCTACCACACCAACACCGTGGCCGGCCTGGAGCTGGCCATGGACCTGCTCCGCAAGCGCAAAACGCCCAACAAGCAGATTTTCATGATTACCGACGGCAAGCCCACCTGCCTGAAAGAGCCCGGCGGCTACTACAAAAACTCCTTCGGCCTCGACCGCAAAGTGGTAAACAAAACCCTGAACCTGGCTGCCGCCGCCCGCCGCGTGAAAATCCCCATCACCACGTTCATGATTACCTCCGACCCGTATCTGCAGAAATTCGTGGAGGAATTCACGGAGGTGAACCAGGGCAAGGCGTACTATTCCGGCCTGAAAGGGCTGGGCCACCTGGTGTTCGAAGACTACAAGAAAAACCGGCGTAAAACCTTGTAGGGGCGGGGCCTGCCCCCGCCCGAATCTTTGCGTGACACCCGCACGATACTTTCGTCCTTACAATTACATCGTTCTAACGGCGGGCAGGGACAAGCCCTGCCCCTATATTCCCCTTCATGGCCAACGACCAGCTTCCAATCAACCACTCGCAGCACATCACCACCTTAGGCCAGCTGAAAAAGTCTGGCTATAAATCCCGCACGGTGAAAGCCGAGCTGCGGGAAAACCTCATTCGCAAGCTCCGCCTCAAAGAGGACGTTTTCCCCGGCATTTTCGGCTACGACGAAACCGTTATTCCCGACCTGCAGCGCGCCATCCTGGCCGGGCACCACATCAACCTGCTTGGCTTGCGCGGGCAGGCCAAAACCCGCATTGCCCGCCTGCTGATTAATTTATTGGACGAGTACATGCCCGTGGTGGCCGGGGCCGAGCTAAACGACGACCCGCTCCAGCCGCTGTCCGTATTCGCCAAAAACCTCATTGCCGAGCACGGCGACGACACGCCCGTGGCCTGGATGCACCGCGACGACCGCTACACCGAGAAGCTGGCCACGCCCGACGTGAGCGTAGCCGACCTCATCGGCGACGCCGACCCCATCAAAGCGGCCACGCTGAAACTGCCGTATTCCGACGAGCGGGTGATACACTTTGGCCTGATTCCGCGGGCGCACCGGGGCATTTTCGTGATTAACGAGCTGCCCGACTTGCAGGCGCGCATTCAGGTGTCGCTGTTCAATATCTTGCAGGAGGGCGACATTCAGATTCGCGGTTTTAAGGTGCGGCTGCCGCTCGACATCCAGTTCGTCTTCACCGCCAACCCGGAGGACTACACCAACCGGGGCAGCATCGTGACGCCGCTCAAGGACCGGATTGACGCCCAGATTATCACGCACTACCCCAAGTCCATCGAAATCGGCAAGCGCATCACCAAGCAGGAAGCCCGCATCAAGGACGAGCAGAAGGGCATGGTGACCAGCAACGAGGTAATCCACGACCTCGTGGAGCAGGTGGCCGTGGAGGCGCGCGGCTCCGAGTTCGTGGACGCCAAGTCGGGCGTGTCGGCCCGCCTCACCATCTCGGCCTACGAGCAGGTGATTGCCGGGGCCGAGCGCCGGGCGCTGGTGAACGGCGAAAGCAACACTTACGTGCGCGTGGGCGACTTCATCTCGGCCGTGCCCGCCATCACCGGCAAGGTGGAGCTGGTGTACGAAGGCGAGCAGGAAGGCGCGGGCATTGTGGCCGAGAAGCTGATGGGCAAAGCCATCCGTACGCTGTTCCTGCTGTTCTTCCCCGACCCCGACAAGTCCAAGAAGCTTAAAAACCGCCCTTCGCCCTATAAAACGGTGCAGGAGTGGTTCGGCAACGGCCACACGCTGGACTTGCTGCACGATGCCAGCACGGCCGACTACCGCAAGGCCCTTGACCAGGTGCCCGGCCTGCGCGACATCGTGACCGAGCTGCACCCCAACGAAACGCCCGAGCACACCTACTTCCTGATGGAATTTCTGCTCCACGGCCTGAGCGAGCACAGCCTGATTTCGCGCAACCGCCTCACGGCCGGCGCGCAGTTCAAGGACTTGCTTTCCTCGATGTTCACCATGCCCACTTTCGGGGATGACGACGATGAGGACGACGAGGACGAAAAGCCGAAGCGCCGCCGGTAGGGCTACTGTTTTTTGCGGAAAAAGCCCCGCGTACCATCAGGTGCGCGGGGCTTTTTTGCGGGTCCCATCGGGCAGCGAACCTTCGGGGCAACAGGAAGTAAACAGGAAGTCTGGCAACTTTTGCCATTCCTCACGTCGTTGCGCCCCATGAAAAAAATTGCCCAAATCACCCTGCTGTTCTGGATAATGAAGATTTGTGCCACCACGCTGGGCGAAACCGCCGGCGACCAGCTGGCCCAAACCATGAAAGTGGGCTACGGCACCAGTTCGCTCATCCTGCTCGGCTTTTTTGTGGTGGTGCTGGCCGGGCAGCTGGCCGTGTCGCGCTACATTCCGGCGCTGTACTGGGCCACCATTCTGGCCACCAGCACAGCCGGCACCACCATTTCCGACTACATGGACCGCACCCTGGCACTGGGCTACGCCACGGGCTCGCTCATTCTGGTGTCGCTGCTGCTGCTGGTGCTGGGCCTGTGGTGGTGGCGCGAGAAATCTTTGTCCGTCACCGAAATCAAGACCCGTACCGGAGAGTTGTTTTACTGGGCCGCCATCCTGGTGTCCAACACGCTGGGCACGGCCCTGGGCGACTTTCTGGCCGATGATTCCGGCCTGGGTTTTGGGGGCGGGGCCATGCTTATTGGCAGCCTGCTGGCGGTGCTGGTGCTGGCCTACTACTTCACCGGCATTTCGCGGGTGCTGCTGTTCTGGGTGGCGTTTGTGCTCACGCGGCCCTTTGGAGCCACGTTTGGCGACTTGCTCACCAAATCGCCCGAGAAGCACGGCCTGGGCTTTGGCACCCAAGGCTCGTCGCTGATTTTGTTTGGGCTGCTGGTGGCGCTGGTGCTGTACGAAACGTTCAGAAGCAAGCCGCCGGTGGTGGCCGCCGGAAGCCTGGGCCACTAGCGGGTACGTGCCCGCCCGCCTTTCTCATTTGGACGGGCGCATGGCGCGGCCCCGTGTCAGTTATTTCTGGCCTGTCGTTGTTGAACGATACGGCCGAAAGTCATTCCAGCGTTGCGGGCCAGGGCCTGCGAATAGTCGGCACGGGGCTGAGCCCGACCGGGTACGACCTCGTGCCATCCGTGCTACTTTTTTCTCCGCCGGGAGCGGCCTTGCCTAGTTGCTGCGCGGCGCTTTGGCATCGGCCAGCTTGCGCTCGGGGCCGTAGCCGCGCACGCCCACCGTGGGCAGGGTGCCGTCGGCGATGCGCACCGTGAAGAGGTAGTCGTATTCATCATCGGCAATTTCCTCGACCGGCGGGGTGCTGCCCAGCGACTCGATGAGCGGCAGGAGCGTGTTGGAATGCCCCACGATTACCACGGTCTTGCCGGCGTACTCCTTGCGAATGCGCACGGCCAGGGCGGTGGTTTCCTTGGGGTCGTACACCTGGGGCTCCAGCTTGGTGGCTTCGGCCAGCGGGGCGATGGTGGCGCGGCTGCGCTTGGTGTCGGTGGTGAAGAGGGCGGCCGGGTGGCGCTTGGCCAGCAGCTGGCGCAGGGCCTGGGCCCGCACCAGGCCCACGGGCGAGAGGGTAGGGTCGGCGTGGTCGGAGGTCGAATCTTTTTCGGCGTGGCGCACGAGGTAAACCGTCGTCACGGCGGGTTTGGCTTTGGATTTGGCCGCCGGGTCCTGGGCCTGCGCCGCCGGGCCTGCCGCCCAGGTGGCGAAACCAATCAATAAAAATAACCAGGTGTTTAGGCGTGAGGCCATAGCAGAAAGTGGAAAGAAGGGATAAAGTTTGAGCGAGGGCAAATTACGCCACAATCCGGTAAACCGGGCGAGGAGGCCGGGTTTGGGTGCGCTTCATGCGGCGTTCAGACGGCTGTGACGTATGTTGTACCCACTAACGCCATTCATCGACTTTTCCCACCCCCTCCATGCACGTTCTGCTCATCGAAGACGAAAAAAGCCTGCACCAGGAAATGCGCCAGTTTTTGCTGCAGGCCCAATACCTGGTTGATTCGGCCTATACCTACGCCGAAGCGTCGGAGAAGCTGTACGTGAGCAGCTACGACTTCGTGCTGCTCGACCTGGGCCTGCCCGGCGGCGACGGCCTCGACCTGCTCAAGGAAGCCCGCCTCAACGACAGCCAGGAGGCCTCGTTCATCATCCTCACCGCCCGCGGCGCGCTGGACGACCGGATTCGCGGCCTCGACCTCGGCGCCGACGACTACCTGCCCAAGCCGTTTTCGCTGCTGGAGCTCACCAGCCGGATGCAGGCCATCACGCGCCGCAAATTCAACCTGAAGCGCCCCGAAATCACCTTCGGCCACGGCTTCAGCATGGACCCCAACGCCCGCATTGTGCGCATCGGCGGCCAGGAGGTGCCGCTCACCAAAAAGGAGTTCGACCTGCTGCACTACCTGCTGCTGCACCGCGGCCGGGTGCTCACCCGCCTGCAGCTCGGCGAGCACCTGTGGGGCAACGTGCTGGAAGACGATTCCGACTCGAACTACATCGACGTGCACATCAAAAACGTGCGCAAGAAGCTGGCCCAGTTCGGCTCGGCTGACTTTTTGGAAACCGTGCGCGGCATCGGCTACCGGGCGGCGGAGTAGGGGGGAGTTGAACGTAGAAAGAAGAACGTCATGCCGAGCGAAGCCGAGGCATCTCTACTGCTGAAGTAATTATTTGCTCTTGCGGTAGAGATGCTTCGGCAAGCTCAGCATGACGTTCTTTTGTTTTTTGATTCCGAATCCGCATGAGATTAGAAGCCAAGCTTGCCCTTTCCAACGCCCTTTCCAAGCTGCTGCTGGTGCTGCTGGGGGCGCTGGTGATTCCGCCCATCGTGCAGCGGGTGGCCGTGGCCCACACCGACCAGCGCCTGCGCGACAAGCAGCACCGGGTGCTGGCCCTCATCGCCCGCGATGGCCTGCAGGCCTTTGAGCGGGGCGAGCGCGCCGAAACCTACGCCGACTACAACATTTTCAAGCAGGAGTACATCACCGTGACGCCGCTGCCCGCCGGGGCGCCGCTGCCCGCCGAGCGCATCACCGAAGAGCCCCGGCAGGTAGACCAGCAGGTGGAAGACTTTCGGATTCTGACGTTTGCGCGGCCGCCCGGGGTGCCGGGGCAGCGGGCCTTTCGGCTGGAAATTGGGTCGTCGCTCGACACCGTGGAGCTGCTCACGGGCACGCTGCGCCGGCTGGCGCTGTGGGTGCTGGTGGCGGCCTCGCTGCTCACGGTGCTCTCCGATGCGGCCTTTGCGCACTACCTGCTGGCCCCGCTGCGGGAGCTGATTGTGCGCAAGCTGCGGGGCATCCGGCAGCCGTCCGATTTTCAGTTTAAACCCATTGACACCGATACCACTGACTTCCGCCGGCTCGATGACCGGTTGAACTCGCTGATGCGGCAGGTGCAGTCGGCGTTTGCCAAGGAGCGGGAGTTCATGAGCAACGTGAGCCACGAGCTGCTGACCCCGGTCAGCATCCTGCAGTCGCGCTTCGAGAACATGCTCCAGGACCCGACCTTGCCCGAGCCGCACGCCCACCAAATCGTGGAATCGCAGCGCACGCTCTACCGCCTGCGCAACACCGTGCGCACCCTGCTGCTCATCGCCAACATCGAAAACGAGCAGTACCTGCGCGACGAGCCCGTGCGCCTCTCCGACGTGGTGGCCGACGTGGCCGAAGAGCTGGACGACCGCCGCCAGCAGCGCGACATCTCCCTCGCCGTCGACCTGAGCGGCGACGACGTGCGGCCCCACGCCAACGCCAGCCTCCTGCACACGCTCCTGCGCAACCTGCTCTCGAATGCCGTGAAATACAACCGCGAGGGCGGGCACATTCACGTAATTGGAAGGCCGATAGCCAACGGCGGCTACACGCTGCGGGTGGAAGACACCGGCCTCGGCATTGCCCCCGACCACCTGCCTTACCTGTTCGACCGGTTCCGGCGCTTCCACGCCAACGCGCCCAACTCGCCGGAAGGCTACGGGCTGGGCCTGCCCATTGCCAAAACCATTGCCGGCTTCCATGGCGCCACGCTACGGGCCGAATCGGAGGTCGATAAAGGCACGGTGTTTGTCCTCGATTTTGGCCCCACCGTCGGCGTTGCCGCGGGGTTCATGCCGCCTTCATAGGTGCAGATTTAACTTCGGGCGGTAATCAAACTATCCGTGCGCAACCTCCTTAAATTCTTACTAACCAGCCTGCTGCTGGTGCTGGTAGTTGCCGTCGGGGCCGAAGTAGTGGCCTTGCACCGCAGCACCCTGCTGCACCCGCTGCAAGCGGCCCCCACGGTGGTGGTGCGCAAAGCCGCGTACCCCACTACGCCCCCCAAAACGGTGCGCCCCGTGCCGGGCCCGCCGCCGGCCTCCACCAGCCGGCACAAAGCCCCGGCCCTCGCGCACAAAAAATCCCCGGCCAGCTAGCCGGGGATTTTTTGTGCGCGGCACATTGGCGCCTTACTCCTGGGCGGCCACGCCGTAGTCCTGCGCGGCCACGGGCTGGGGCGGGGCGGCCGCCTCGGTGGCCACGGGCAGGGGCAACTGCCACTGCGTACTGAGGTGGGCGAGGCCGTGGGCGGCGGTGAGGTCGAACTGGCAGGGCACCACCGACACGTAGTTGTTGGCCAGGGCCCACTCGTCGGTGTCGGTGCCGGAGTCGAGGTTCAGAAACGAGCCCACGAGCCAGTAGTAGGGGCGCTGGTAGGGGTCGAGGCGGCGGTCAAATTCCTCCTGCCACTTGGCGCGGGCCTGGCGGGCCAGGCGCAGGCCGGCAATGGGCGTGGCCGACTTCTTGGGAATGTTCACGTTGAGGGCGGTGCCGGCGGGCACGCCGTGGTCGAGGGCGTGGCGGCACACTTGGGTCACCCACTCGGCTACGTGCGAGAAATCGGCGTTCGGGCCATATTCGCAGAGCGAGAAGCCCACGGCGGGCAGCCCCTCAATGGCGGCCTCAATGGCGGCCGACATGGTGCCGGAGTACAGCACGTTCACCGAGGCATTGGAGCCGTGGTTGATGCCGGACACGACGAGGTCGGGGGTGCGGTCTTTGAGGACGTAGTGCTTGGCGATTTTTACGCAGTCGGCCGGGGTGCCGGAGCACTCGTAGGCTTCGACATTCGGGCCGAAAACCGGGTTTTTGGTGAGGCGCAGGGGGTGGCCGATGGTGATGGCGTGGCCCATGCCCGACTGGGGGGCATCGGGGGCGACCACGACAACTTCCGCGCCCAGGGCCAGCACGGTTTCGACGAGGTGGCGGATGCCGGGGGCGGTGATGCCGTCGTCGTTGGAGACGAGAATGAGGGGCTTTTTCAACTTGAAGCGGGGCGTGAGAAGTGAGGAGCGGGCAAAGGTAAGGGTGGCATTCGGGGCCGGAAGTGAATAGTAGCGCGCCGGAGCGCGAACTTTGCAGCTCGCGTTTCCGAGCCGCTTGCGCATCGTTCGGGAACACGAACTACAAAGTTCGCGCTACTATGCTTTTTCTTCTTGCCTCGCTGATGACCCTTGCTTCCCCGCCGCCCGTGCCGGCCCCCGCCTGGCGCACGCCCTTCGAAAACGACCCCGCCGGCAACACCACGGCCACTTACGCCGAGTGCATCGGCTATTACCAGAAGCTGGCGGCGGCTTACCCTCAGCATCTGCACCTGGCCGAGGCCGGCCCCACCGACGCCGGCCTGCCCCTGCACGAAGTGGTGCTGAGCGCCGACGGCGACGCCGACCCAGCCAGCACCCGGCGGAAAAACCGCCGCATCCTGTTCATCCAAAACGGCATTCACCCCGGCGAGCCGGAGGGCATCGACGCCAGTATGATGCTGGCCCGCGACCTGATGCAGCAAAAATCGCTGCAGAAGCTGCTGGTGCAGGTTACCGTCGTCATCGTGCCCGTCTACAACATCGATGGGATGCTGAACCGCAACGCCACCACCCGCGTGAACCAGAACGGGCCGGCCGCCTACGGCTTCCGGGGCAATGCGCGCAACCTCGATTTGAACCGCGACTACATCAAGCAGGAGTCGCGCAATGCCCGCTCGTTCGCGGCGCTGTTTCAGAAGTGGCAGCCCGATGTGTTCGTGGAAACCCACACCTCCAACGGGGCCGATTATCAGTATACGATGACGCTCATTGCCACCCAGCACAGCAAGCTGGCCCCGGCGCTGGGCACGTACCTGCAGGGCCAGCTGCTGCCCGCGCTGTACAAAGGCATGGAGCAGAAAAAGTGGCCCATGACGCCCTACGTGGACTTTGAAGGCCAGACGCCCGAGAGCGGCCTCCAGGCTTTTCTCGAAACGCCGCGCTACTCCACCGGCTACGCGGCCCTGTTCAACACCATCGGCTTCATGCCCGAAACGCACATGCTGAAGGCCTTCGCGCCCCGCGTGCACTCGACCTATGATTTCCTGCAAACCATGCTCGAAACCGTGGGCCAGCAGGCCGCCGCGCTGGCCGCCGCCCGTGCCGCCGCCACCGCCGGTATGGCCGCCCAAACCACCTTCCCCCTCACCTGGGCGCTGGACGATTCCCAGCACGAAACCGTGCAGTTTCGCGGCTACGAGGGCCGCACCAAGCCCAGCGACGTGAGCGGCCAGCCCCGCCTGTACTACGACCGTGCCGCGCCCTTCACCCGGCCCGTGCCGTATTTCAATACCTTCCTGCCCACCACCACGGCCGGCCGGCCCGCGGCATACATCATCCCCAAAGCCTGGGTGGAAGTGGCCGACATCCTACGCCGCAACGGTGCGACGCTGGAACCGCTGGCCCACGACGTGACCGCGCCCGTGGAAGTCTATTATTTCACCGATTTCAAGACCACGCCCAAGCCGTTCGAGGGCCACTACGTGCACAGCCAGGTGCAGGTGCAAACCAAAACGGAAACCGTGGCCTTCCAGCCGGGCGACCTGGTGGTGTACCTGAGCGGGGCCGCGCCGGTGCGCTACCTCGTGGAAACGCTGGAGCCGCAGGCCACCGACTCGTTCTTCGCCTGGGGCTTTTTCGACAGCGTGTTGCAGCAGAAAGAGCACTACTCCGACTACGTGTTTGAGGACCTCGCCGCCGACCTGCTGCGCCGCGACCCCGCCCTGCGCCAGCGCCTGGAAACGCTCCGGCAGCAAAACCCCGCCTTTGCCGCCAACGGCCCCGCCCAGCTGGAATGGGTGTACCTGAACTCGGCGTACCACGAGCCTGGCCACAACCGCTACCCGGTGGCCCGGTGGCTGGGCCCGGGGAAAATTCAGTAACCGGCGCCGGCGTCGGGGCAGGAGGGGGCCGGCTTTAGCACGGTTTTGTAGGCCGGGCCGGGCCCGGCCGCGTACTTTCGCAGCGAAGCCCCAAAATACCGGGTTTCGACTTCTGCCCTATGACCGAAATTCTTTCCGCGGCCTGGTGCCGCCGCGCCGCGCTGGCGGCCGTGGCCGCGCTGGCCGGGTGGGCCCCCGCCCACGCGCAACGCGCCCCGAAACCCACCAAAGCCGCCCCCGCGCCGGCCGCCGCCGCCAATGCCGACCGCACCGACTCGCTGGCGCTGCGCAAAATCTTCGACGAAGCCCTGCTGCGCGGCGAGAGCTACGACAACCTGCGCTACCTCACGGGCACCATCGGGCCGCGGCTGTCGGGCTCGCCCCAGGCCCAGCAGGCCGTGGAATGGGGCAAGGCCACCATGGAAAAAGCGGGGTTTGACCGTGTGTATTTGCAGGAGGTGATGGTGCCGCACTGGGTGCGCGGCAGCAAGGAGCGGGGCGAAATCGTGGGCAACAAGGACAAAGGCATCCGGGTGCCGGTGTGCGCCCTGGGCGGCTCGGTGGGCACGGGCGGCAAGCTCAAGGCCGGCGTGGTGGAGGTGCACAGCCTCGACGAAGTGAAAAAGCTGCCCGAGGCGGCCGTGAAAGGCAAGTTTGTGTTTTATAATCGGCCCTTCAACGACGCCCTCATCGAGCCCGGCACGGCCTACGGCGGGGCCGTGGACCAGCGCGCCCTCGGGGCCATTGAGGCCGCTAAGCGCGGGGCCGTGGGGGCCCTGGTGCGCTCCATGACCAGCGCCCGCGACGACAACCCGCACACCGGCACCATGCGCTACGCCGAGGGCGTGACCAAAGTGCCCGGCGCGGCCCTCAGCACCAACGCCGCCGACCAGCTCAGCCAGCTGCTCAAGGCCAACCCCGACCTGCAGTTTGAGCTGGAAATGGAGTGCCTCACCCTACCCGACGAGAAAAGCTACAACGTGGTGGGCGAAATCAAGGGCAGCAGATTCCCGCAGGAAATCATCACCGTGGGCGGCCACCTCGATTCGTGGGACCTCGCCCAAGGTGCCCACGACGACGGCACCGGCGTGGTGCAGAGCATGGAAGCCCTGCGCCTGCTGCACGCCACCGGCTTCAAGCCCGAGCGCACGGTGCGCGCCGTGCTGTTCATGAACGAAGAAAACGGCACCCGCGGCGGCAACGAATACGCCCGCCTGGCCACCCAAAACAAGGAAACCCACCTCGCCGCCATCGAGTCGGACGGCGGCGGCTTCACGCCCCGCGGCTTCAACATTGAGGCCGACCCCGCCACCGTGGCCAAAATAGCCCGGTGGGCGCCGCTGCTGCTGCCCTACCACGCCGCCGATATTACTCCGGGCCACGCTGGCACCGACATCGAGCCCCTGCAAGCCGCCGTGCACCCCAAAGCCCTCATCGGCTACGATTGCGACTCACAGCGCTACTTCGACATCCACCACACGGCAGCCGACACGTTCGACAAAGTGAACCGCCGCGAGCTGGAATTGGGCGGCGCCAGCATGGCTTCGCTGATTTACCTGCTGAGCAAATACGGCCTGTAGTATGTAATCAGTCTGTCATCCTGAGTATTGTGTGCATAAAGTTGAACAGCCCGCCGTGCTTTTGCACGGCGGGCTGTTTCGTTAGCCTCAGTGACCCCCAATGCCCTAGTTCTGGTTCAGAATCGAGAACAGCTCATCCAGTTTTGGCGTGAGGATGATGTCGGTGCGGCGATTCAGAGCCTTGTTGGCGGGGGTGTCGTTGGCGGCAATGGGCAGGAACTCGGCGCGGCCCGAGGGCGTCACCTGAGCGGGGTCCATGCCGGCGGTAGTCAGCAGACGGGTGATTTCGGTGGCGCGCATCACGCTCAGGTCCCAGTTGTCGCGGGCCCCGCTGGCGGTAGTGCCTTTGATGGGCACATTGTCGGTGTGGCCTTCCACCAGCACGTTCACGTCCTTGTTATCCTTGAGGGCCATGGCCAGCTTGCGCAGAGCATCCTGGCCCTTGGGGTCCACTTTGGTCGAGCCCGATTTGAAAAGCAGCTGCTCCGAGAGCGACACGTACACCTTGCCATTCTTCACACTCACCTGCAGGTCCTGGGCATTGAAACCCAGCAGGGCGTCGGAAACGCGTTGGCGGAGGGCTTTGGTTGCCGCGTCTTTTTGCGCCAAGGCATTCTGCAGGTCGGCGATGCGGGCGTTTTTGCTTTGCAGGTCGGCGTCCTTGTTTTTGATGTCGGTTTCCGCATCACCCAGGTTTTGATTTAGTTGATTAACCTGTTGGTTTTTATTGAGTAGCGAATTTCGGAGGGCTTCTTCGTTGCGGGTTTTATCGTTGGCCAGGGCGCTTTTTTCCAGGGTAAGCTGGTCGCGCGATTTGGTGAGCTCGGCATTTTGCTGCTGCAAGGCGGCAATTTCTTTTTGGTTGCAGCCGGGCAGCGCCAGCAGCGCGGCCCCGAGTAAGAGGGTGGGAGAGAAGCGAAAAAACATGATGGATGCAGGGTTAAAAAAACAAATGCAGCCCGAACGGACCAGCATTAAAACGGGCGCCACCGGCTGGGGTTATCTTTGGGGCAATTCTATGTACTTTCTTCCTTTGTTTACTGCCATTTGGAGCCATTTGGCACCGTCTTGCCGCGCCGGCGGGCTAGGCCTGGTGCTGTTGGGCGCGGTGCGGCCCGCTGCCGCGCAGGCTCCGCCCACTGGGGTGCCGCCCCACGCCACTGCTACCGCCCGCTACTGGATTACGCTAAACGACAAAAACGGCGTCCGCTTCAACCCAAAGCAGTATTTTACGCCAGCGGCGCGGGCCCGCCGGGCTCGCCAGCACTTGCCCGCCTACGAGGCCACCGACCTGTCCGTGCGAACCGATTACCTGGCGGCCATCACGGCACGGGTCGATACGGTGACGCTGGTGAGCCGCTGGTTCAACGCGGTGGCGTGCCGGGCCACGGCGGCGCAGGCCACGGCGTTGCGGACGGTGCCTGGCATTCGCACCGTGCAGCTGTGGCCCCGGCGCGACGTGGAGGCGGCCGAAGTGTCGCCTGCCAACAGCACGACCAGCAAACCAGGTGCCCAACCACCCAAGCCGCCCATTTCGGCCAACGACTACCTGCTGGCCCGCCGCCAGACGGCCCACCTCGACGGCCCCGCGCTGCGCGCCGCGGGCCTGGACGGTCGGGGCCTGCGCATCGCGGTGTTCGACGTGGGCTTTCGCGGGCTGCCGGACCACCCGGCCTTCCGCGAATTGATTGCGGGCAAGCGCATCGTGGCTACCCATGATTTCCTGAAAAACCGCGCCGACGTGTACCACAGCGGTAGCCACGGCACCGAAGTAATGGGCTGCCTCGCCGGCCGCCTGCCGGCCGGCATCGACGGCACGCTGGGCTCGGCCCTGGGCCTGGCGCCGGCCGCCGAGTACCTCCTGGCCCGCACCGAGCAGCTAAACCGGGAGCGCTACGCCGAAGAAGAAGCCTGGCTGGCCGCCGTGGAATGGGCCGACCGCCTCGGGGCCGACATCATCAATTCTTCGCTGGCGTACACCGAGCAGCGCTATTTCCCGGAGCTGATGGACGGCCACCGCAGCCTCATTTCGCGGGCCGCCAACCTGGCGGCGCGCAAGGGCATATTGGTGGTGAGCGCCGCCGGCAACGACGGCGACAACGACTGGGTGCGCATCGGCACGCCCGCTGACGCCGACTCGGCCCTGGCCATTGGCGGGCTCGACCCCGAAACCGGCCTGCACGTCGATTTCAGCTCCTACGGCCCCACCGCCGACCGGCGCCCCAAGCCCAACCTGGCGGCGTTCGGCATTGTGCTCACCACCACTCCCGACGACTACGAGCGGCTGGAAGGTACGTCGTTTTCCTCGCCGCTGGTGGCCGGTTTCGCGGCCTGCATGTGGCAGCAAAACCGCAAGCTCACGGCCATGCAGCTGTTTCAGGGCCTGGAAAAATCGGCGGAGCTGTACCCGTATTTCGACTACGCCCACGGCTACGGCCGCCCGCGCTTCCACCACTTTGCTGTGCACCCGGAGCTGCCGCAGTCCCCGGCCGCCGTGCCCACCTTCGATTTCGTGCCCCACGACAGCCTCGTGGCCGTCATCATTCGGCCCGAGGCCGCCCTGCGCCCCGCCGAATCCCTGCCGCTGGTGGCCGACCAAAGCGAAGCGGCCCTGCAAGCCGCCCCCGAAGTAGCCGACCCCAAAGCCTCGGCCAGTGAATCGGTGCCGCGCGTGGGCCACGAGCAGCCCGTGCCGCCGGGCGCGGCGTCTTTGGCTTCGCTGCCCGAACCCAACTACCCCGCCTACCTCTACTGGAACCTGGCCGACCGCCGCGGCGTGCTGCACCGCTACGAAACCCGCGCCGTAACCCAGCGCCTGGTGGTGCAGGTGCCGCGCCGCCTGCTGCGCGGCGGCGACGTGCTGCGGGTGCATTTCAAAGGCTACACCGGGACTTATTCGGAACGATGAATTTCTCCTCAATACTTCGCCATTTGCGGGTGAGCAAGGCGCCATTTTCCGGAAAGAAGGCCGCGATAGTAGCCGCCCTGCTGGTTGCCGGCAGTGCCCTGGCGGCCCGGGCGCAGCAGGTGTTGGTGCACGCCAACGTGGCCGACGACACCGTGAAAACCACGTTTGGGCCCAATCGCCGCTATTTTGGCCACGTCTATTTGGGCTATGGGCTGGTGGCCGGGCCGGCCGGAGCGGCCCTGCACCACGGTCCGTCCTCGGCGGAGGTGCGCGGCGGCGGCCGGCTCAAGCTCCGGCTCAATCAAGCCCTGGCCCTCAACCTCGACCTGGGCTACGCCTACCGGCGCTACGGCCTGGCGCAAAACGGCCAGAAAACCATTCCCACGCCCGCCCTGCACCAGAGCGAAAACTTTGGCCTGCACGAAGTGTATTCCGAAGCCAGCGTGCGCCTGAACGCGGGCCGGCGGGGCAATGCCGTGGGGAGCTACCTCGACCTGCTGGCCGGCGGAGGCTGGGTGGCCGCCACCAGCCACACCACCGAGGACGACCCGGGGCCCGGCATTGGCTCGGTGGAAACGACGGAGCGTGGCCTCCCGTACCTGCGCCGCTGGACCGGCAGTTTGGGCGCCCGCCTGGGCATGGACCGCTACGCCCTCACGGCGCGCTACCGGGTGTCGCCGGCCTTTGGCCCAAGCTACTCTGCCTGGCCCGAGCTGCCCCACTGGCTGCTGGGGGTCGAAGTGGGCCTGTTCTGAGCCTGAATTGGGCCGGTGGCAAACCCAATGCCTGAGCTTTGTCGTAAAATCCCAATAGCCGGGTATTGCGCTGGTTGCAGCTCAATCTTTACGGCCCCATTTTCCCGCCTTACCTTTGTGAGCCCAATTCCCTTTTGGGTCGCCAGCTATTTATGAAAACCCTGATAGTCCGACTTTCTGCCCTCTGCCTCACCGCCGCCACGCTTACCCTGGAACTCGCTTCCTGCGTGAGCACCGAGCGCGAAGTCAGCAACTCTACCGTCGACCCGCACGCCACCTACACGCCGCCGCCCGCCGGCTCCCGCGCCCGCATCGGCAACAAAACAGTGCTCAATACCGTGACGGCATCGCACTCCTTTTCCGACTCCAAAACCCAGGACCAGTTTGTGTTGCAGCTGCGTGGCCCGCGCGTGCTCACCTCCCAGGCCCACCTCATCATCATCAGCAGCAAAGGCGATACCCTGCGCCACGAGGTACTGCCTGCCCGCGCCCTCCTCAGCCACTCCGACCTTACCGATGCGCAGTCGGCCAGCGTGCGCGAGCAGGAAATTGCGATTCTACAGGGCATGAACAACTTCTTTGCCGATGGCCATTTCACCCAGCCGGCCATTCCGGCCGGGGCCGAGCAGCCCGCCGAAGTAGATTCCAAAACCTGGTCGGCCCTGCGCGATGACCCCGCCACGGTGGGGTTCGATTACCTGGGCGCCGGTGGTTCGGAGCGCCGGATGGCCTACATCCGCAAGCTGGGCCGGGCCGTGGATATCGCCCAGTAGGTTGCCGCGACTTTAAGAGGCAGGAGAAGGTCAAAAGCCCGATTCTTCGCCTGGTTCTTAATCTTTGAGTGTTATTCTCAACCTCCCAAGTCATGAAATTTATCCTCTCGTTTGTTGGTGTATTGGTCGCCATTCTGGTGCTGGTACGCTTCTTCCCTTCGGCCCCGATTAACCCCGTGCTGCCCGTGCCGCAAGGCCAGAAAGAGGTGAACGGCCACGATTCCAGCGTGCCCAAGGGCAGCGGGACCGGCAACGAATCGAACCAGGAAGAGGAGGAAGGCGAGGAGCGCCCCGGCAATACCAGCATTGCCCCCGTGGCCCCCGGCCAAACCTACGGCGCAGTCATCAGCCCCGACGGTGCCGTGCCCGTGAGCGCCCTCGGCGTGGCCCTGAATGCCCGCGATTCGGCCCAGGTGAAAGTAGCGGGCAAGGCCTCGGCCGTGTGCCAGGCCAAAGGCTGCTGGATGACGCTGCCCACCGCCGACGGCAAGGAAATGCGCGTCCGCTTCCGGGATTACGCGTTTTTCGTGCCGAAAGACCTCAGCGGCCACGACGTGGTGGTGAGTGGCTGGGCTTACCGCAGCACCGTGCCCAAAGCCGAGCTGCAGCACTACGCCAAAGACGCCGGCAAGTCGGACCAGGAGATTGCGGCCATCACGCAGGACGAGCAGCAGCTGACTTTTCTGGCCGACGGCGTTTTAGTACGGAATTAGTAGCACCTGAAAAAATCCGGACGTCATGCTGAGCTTGCCGAAGCATCTCCACCGCGCAACTAATTAGATTTAGTGTTGCGGTAGAGATGCTTCGGCAAGCTCAGCATGACGTTCCGTTTAACGCCCCACCGAACCACCTCCATGCCCGATTTTTCCGCCGTTCAGCACCGCATTCACGCCCTCACCGAGCGCCTGCACCACCTCAACCACCAATATTACCAGCTCGATATCTCGGAGATTCCGGACCAGGAATTCGACCAGCTGCTGGCCGAGCTGCAGCAGCTCGAAACCGAATACCCGGACCTGGTCCTGCCCAACTCGCCCACCCGCCGCGTGGGCGGCACCATCACCAAGCAGTTTCCCACGGCGGTGCATCGCTACCCCATGCTCAGCCTGGGCAATACCTACTCGGAAGACGACCTGCGGGAGTTTGATGAGCGGGTGCAGAAGGGCCTCGAAGGCGCGCTCTACGCCTACGTCTGCGAGCTGAAAATTGACGGCGTGGCCATGAGCCTCACCTACGAGCACGGCCAGCTGACCCAGGGCGTGACCCGCGGCGATGGCACCCGCGGTGACGTGGTGACGGCCAACGTACGCACCATCAAGACCCTGCCGCTGGCCCTGCGCCCCGGCCCCGACCAGCCCCTGGACTTCGAGGTGCGGGGTGAGGTATTTCTGCCGCTGCCCGTTTTTGCAGAGCTGAACACCGAGCGCGAGCAAAACGGCGAAGCCCTGCTGGCCAACCCGCGCAACGCCGCCAGCGGCACCCTCAAGCTGCAGAATTCGGCCCAGGTGGCTGCCCGCAAGCTGCGGTTTTACGCCTACTCGCTGCTCACGCCGGGCCGCCACTTCGCCAGCCACAGCGCCGCGCTGGAGGCCCTGACCCGCTACGGCCTGCCGGTGTCGGACACTTGGCGGCGGGCGACCAGCATCACCGAAGTGTTGGATTTTGTGCACTACTGGGCCAAAAAACGCTTCGACCTGCCCGTGGCCACCGATGGCATCGTCATCAAAGTGGATAATTTGCGGCAGCAGGACCAGCTGGGCTACACCGCCAAAAGCCCGCGTTGGGCCATTGCCTACAAGTACCCGGCCGAGGCCGCCCGCACCCGCCTCAATGAAGTTATCTACAACGTGGGCCGCACCGGGGCCGTGACGCCGGTGGCCCTGCTCACGCCCGTGCCCCTGGCCGGCACCGTGGTGAAGCGCGCCACCCTGCACAACGCCAACCAGATAGAAGCCCTGGACCTGCGCCTCGGCGACTTGGTGTACGTGGAGAAAGGCGGCGAAATCATTCCCAAAATCACCGGGGTGGACCTGAGCGCCCGCCCGGTCCACGCCGTGCCCATTCGCTTTCCCACGGAGTGCCCGGCCTGCGGTACGCCGCTGGTCCGCCCCGAAGGCGAGGCCCATTTCCGCTGCCCCAACGAGCGGGGCTGCCCGCCCCAGCTCAAGGCCCGCCTGGAGCATTATGTGTCGCGCAAAGCCTTGAACATCGACGGCCTGGGGGCTGAAACCGTGGGCCGCTTCTTCGACTTAAACATGGTGACGACGCCCGCCGACATCTACGACCTGCCGGCCCGCCGCCCCGAGCTGGTGACGCTGGAGCGCCTCGGCCAAAAGAGCATCGACAACCTCATTGCCGGCATCGAGGTCAGCAAGCAGGTGCCGTTTCCGCGCGTGCTGTTTGGGCTGGGCATCCGCTACGTGGGCGAAACGGTGGCCCAGAAGCTGGCGGCGCACTACCGCAGCATCGAGGCAATTATGGCAGCTTCGGCCGAAGAAATGGCGGCCGTGCCCGAAGTGGGCGGCGTGATTGCCGTGGCTGCGGCCTATTGGTTTCAGCAGCCCGAAAACCGTGCGCTGGTGGAGCGGCTGCGCCAGGCCGGCGTGCAGCTGGCCGTAACCGGCGAGGCCCCGGTGCCGGCTTCCGACCGGCTAGCGGGCCTCACGTTCGTTCTGTCCGGCGTATTCGAGCAGCACAGCCGCGACGAGCTGCAGCAGCTCATTATCTCCAACGGTGGCAAAATTACGGGGTCTATCAGCAAGAAGCTGAGCTACCTCGTGGCCGGCGACAACATGGGCCCCGCCAAGCGCGAAAAGGCCCTGGGCTTCAAAGTACCCATCATTTCGGAAACCGACCTGATGGCCTTGTTGCCCACTGCCACCGAAGCGCCCGAGGTTAGGGATTCTGCCGCTGAAAACCCGGTTGTTCCGGCTGGGCCGGGCCAGCAGGGGTCGTTATTTTAAGTGCATTCGGGCCTTATTTCCAGGCATTGCCTCGTGGCTTGACCACGAAATCGCGGTAAGGGGACTCGGTTTCGGTCGTTTCCGAACGCCGCAACAAAAACGGGGTGGAATTGATAAGATTGTACTGAGCTGATGATGCACTAAAATGTGCCCTCAGCTCCTGTTTGGTGGCATTGCCCGCGGGCTAGTGGAAGGCAACTTCATTAGCCCGCGGATAACTTCTATACCAATCTTTAAATTGGGGTTTATATCCGGCTGCATTTTTGTCTATCGACTGAAATACCGACCTTTGACCTCTATTTCCCACCCATGCGAATTCTTGTTATCCTGCTGCTGCTCCTTTGGCAAGGAGCGGCGGCGCCGTCATTGCGAGCCCAGTGCCTGGGGCTGTCGGACCTGCTGGCCATTGGGACCGAGCCGACGGCTTTGACCACGCCGCAGGTCGTGACTGCGCACCTCACCTTCGAATGGACCTTTACTGGTCCCACGGCTGCTTTGCGCGAGACGTTTTGGACCGTGCCCGCGCCGGACGGCGGCTCCCTGCCACCCGCCCGGCTCACGTTGCGGCCGCAGCGCCCCGGCCAGGACGTGGTGCTCAAAACCACCCAGGCCAACTGCGTGCGCGAGTTGACCCGGGAGCTCAAAAGCCGCAAGCTCACCGCCCAGCCCGTGACGTGCCCCAGCTGTGAGGCCATCCGGTTCCAGGGCGTCGGTTTCGAGGCCACGATTTACAGCAAGATGAAGGGTGACTACCCTTACGTGGTGGTGGTGCACCAGGTACCGGCCAGCATCAGCCCCCCAGCCGCTGCCAACGGGCCTGCGGGTGTGAAAACCCCCTGATGCGGTCCCGGTACGAATAATTTCCGGAGTTACTGACCGATACAAAAAAGCCCCGTCAACTGCTGACGGGGCTTTTTTTGACGGTCAGCCGGGTCCTTCGTTATTAGTTGCTTGTTGTTCGTTGTCAGCGCTCTAACAACAGACAACGAACAACAAGCAACTAATAACGAAGGCTACCTAGAACGACTGCACGATGCTGGTGTGCAGGGTGCGGGGCGTCCAGTAGCCGCTGGCGATGATGCGGCGGATGGTGAACAGCGGGTCGTTCTGGTCGCGCTTCTCGGCCAATGAGAAGGCGGCTACGAAGCCGCGCTTCTTCAGCTCCGGGAAGGCCTGCTCGTTCCAGAGGCCGAAGGGGTAGGCGAAGTAGTTGATTTTTTTGCCGGTGATGTCCTCCAGCGTTTTGGTGGGCTTGTCGATTTGCGTTACCCAGTCCTGGCCCTGGTATTTCTTCACGTTGTGGTGGTCCCAGGTGTGCGAGCCGATGATGTTGCCTTCGTCGGAAAGCTGCTTCACCATGGCTTTGGTCATGTAGTGGGGGCGGCCCAGGCTCACGGTCATCACGAAGTACATGGCCTTGTAGCCGTACTTCTCCAGCTCGGGGCGGGCGATGGTGAACTGGTCAAGGTCGGTGTCATCAAACGTGAGCATGATGGGCTTGGCCGGCAGCTTGGCGCCGGTGGTCATGTAGGCGTAAAGCTGGTCGGGCGAGACGGTGTGGTAGCCTGAATCGGCCAGCATCTTGATGTGGGCCTTGAACGTGGCGATGGGCGTGATGTAGTCCTTGGCGTTCTTGGAGTCCCGGGCCGTCCAGTCCCGAATCTGGTGGTAGCAGAGGATGGGCACCTGCGGCCGGGCCAGGATGGCGGCGGCATCGCCGGATTTGGCGGCCGGGATGGTGCCGGGGGCGGGGGCGGGTGTGGCGTTGGCCTCGTCGGCGGCCGTGGCCTTGGTCCCGGAGGTTTCGGCGGCGGCCGGGTCGATGTTTTCGGCTTTTACGGAGGCGGTGCTGGTGGCGGCTTCGCCGGTGGTGGCGGTTTTGGAGTCGCAGGCGGCCACGGCGAGGGCTGCCAGCAGGAGGGAAGCGGAAGTAAATTTCATGAAAAAGCGGGGGAAGCCGGGCTTCGCAACCAAAAGGGAAGGGGGGTGAATATCGTAAACCAAGGCAAATGCCGCACAAAGGGCCGCATTGCGCTACTTTTGCGCCCACAAAACTAACCCGCAAACCCTCGGCATGAACAATTCTGGCTCCCGTCTTCCCGCGTTTCACGGCACTGGCGTGGCCCTGGTCACCCCGTTCACCGCCGCGTTTGCGGTGGACTACGACGGCTGGCGCCGCCTGCTGGATTTCTGCATCGATGGCGGCGTCGAATACCTCGTCATCAACGGCACCACCGGCGAGTCGCCCACCACCTCCGCCGCCGAGAAAGCCGAGCTGTTGCGCGTGGCCAAAGAGCACGTGGCCGGCCGCGTGCCGCTGGTCTACGGCATCGGCAGCAACGACACGGCCGCCGCCGAAGAGCTGTTCCACACCACCGACCTGCACGGCGTGGCCGCCGTGCTCTCGGCCAGCCCCGCCTACAACAAGCCCAGCCAGGCCGGCCTCATCGCCCACTACCACCGCCTGGCCGAGGCCAGCCCCGTGCCGATTATTCTGTACAACGTGCCCGGCCGCACGGCGTCCAACCTCACCGCCGAAACCACGCTGCGGCTGGCCCAGCACCCCAACATCATCGGCATCAAGGAAGCCAGCGGCCTCATGGAGCAGTGCCTGACCATCGCGGCCCACAAGCCAAAAGATTTCCTGCTGCTCTCGGGCGATGACCTGCTCACGCCCGCGCTCATTGCCTGCGGCGCCGAGGGCATCATTTCCGTCATGGCCAATGCCTTTCCCAAGCGCTTCGCCGAGCTGACCCGCGCCGCCCTGGCCGACGACTTTGCCACGGCCCGCGACATCCTGTTCCGCCTGCTGCCCCTCAACCCGCTGATGTATGAGGAAAGCAATCCCGTGGGCGTAAAAGCCGCTCTGGAGGCCCTGGGCGTGTGCGGGGCCGCCGTGCGCCTGCCGCTGCTGGAGGCCACCGGCGGGCTGAAGGACCGGATTCGGCGGGCGCTGTAGGGGCTGGTAGGGCCGGTTTTAGGGTGATACTCCGTGGTTGCGATACAAGGAGATGCCCAGTTATGCCCAGCCACATGGTGTTGCGATACGGCGGGGTATGAGTTTATGCCCAGCCACACAATGTTACTATACGTATGGGTGCGGGATAGCGGCCAGCCACACGGTGTTACTGTACATACCGGTGCGGGATAGTGCTCAACACGCATGCGTTGCGGTACATGCCAATGTAATTTATGCCCAACGCAAAAGCGTTGCTATACAGACTGGGCCCGTTGGGGTATAACCACTTCCGGGTGCTATACAAGGTGCGGCCCGGAACAACTTGCACCCAGCAGGATTCCCTGCTGCGCGGCCGGCAACCGCGCCGCCGTGCGCCTGCCGTTGCCGGAGGCCACCGGGCGGGCTGAAGGACTGGATTTGGAAGGCGAGGAGAAGCACGCAGGAGCGGAAAACGGCTAAAATCAACAGGGGCTATATTATATTGTGAGCTACATTGCGCACGTCATTCGTTTTTCTTCCCAATCATATGAACTCAGGCGTACTGCTTGGTCGCTCCGGCGGCATTACCATTCTGTTATTACTGGGCGTCACCGCGGCCCTGGCCCAGCCCACGGTCACGGCCATTTCGCCCGCTCCCAACCTGCGCAACGCCCCGCGCACCAGCCCCGTGACCGTCACGTTCAGCCAGCCGCTGGATGCGGCCAGTACCACGGGATTGAAGGTGTTTGGCGCGCAGCGGGGCGGCTTGCGCACGGGCCGGACAGGCACCGCGACGGTGAGCGGCAATACGCTCACCTTCACGCCCAGCTACCCCTATCAGGCGGGCGAAACCGTGCACGCCACCCTGACCACCGCTGCCCGGAATGCCAGCGGCCAGCCCCTGGCCCAGTCCCGCGTGTTCGACTTTGTGGCCGCGGCGACGGGGGGCACTGGGGCCTTTGGGGCCGGGAGTGATGTTGCGGTGGGCTATGTTGGGCTTAGCGACCTGACCATGGTCGACCTGGACAATGACGGGGACCTTGACTTGCTGCAATACGAGGGGAGCAGGTATTCCGGAAGTGCCAGCCAGGGCTCCGGGATTTATCGCTATCTCAATGATGGTACCGGCACTTTTACCCGCTTGTCCGCTGCCGTTGATAGTCCAGACCTTGGAACGTCGTTCAGTTCAATTGCCACGGCAGACCTTGATGGGGATGGGGACCTCGACGTCGCGTACGGTAAAAATGGCGGGGCGGGATTTGGTTTGAACGACGGGAATGGCAACTTCACCGCGGGGGGAGGCAGCATCTTAAACGGGGTTAGTCAGGGGGTTCCGCACACTGCTCGCGTGGCGCTGGTGGACGTGGACGGCGACGGCGACCAGGACCTGATAACGCAATTTCCAGGCTTTAAGCTGGACGTATTATTCAACAACGGCACCGGCGCGTTCTCCAATGGCATAACCGTGGCGGGCGGCTCGGTTGGCAGTGGTGCCGTGGTGCCAGCTGACGTTGATAATGATGGGGATATGGACCTGCTTAGTCCTGATTACCCCAACACCAAAGTGCTGCTTAATAATGGACAAGGGGTGTTTTCCTTGGGAGGAACTGTTGCGGCGGCGGTGGTGGGATTGTCAGCGGGAGATATTGATGGTGACAACGACGTTGATTTTGTTGCCTTGGACAATGCCACGTACAACGTGGTGGTGGGGGTAAACAACGGAACGGGCGGTTTCGCAACCACAACGATACCGGGGACTGGCGGATTGGGAAAGGCAAACCTGGCCGACGTCGATGCCGACGGCGACCTGGATATTCTGGCAACCAGCAGCCTGGGGGTGATTGTGCTGCTCAATGATGGCAGCGGCACTTTTACTCCCGGTACCACCCTCGCTTTGGCTGCCCAGGGCCCAGCCGCCTTGACGGCAGGTGATATTGACCAGGATGGCGACCTGGATTTGATTACGGCGACTATTCCCGCCAGCGGTACCGGGGCGTCGAGCTCCCTCAATATTCGCCTCAACCAGAACCGTCCCTTGGCTACCCAACCCAGCGCGCTGGCGGCTCAGGTGAGCATTTTTCCCAACCCGGCCCACCAGCGATTCGCAGTAAACCTGCCGGCTGTGCCGGGTGCGGCCGCGGCTACGCTCACGCTGCGCAACGCCGTGGGCCAGCTTGTGCTGCGCCAACTCGTGCCGTTGCAACCGGCCGGCACCCGCGCGGAATTCGACGCGGGCGGGTGCCGGCCGGGGCTGTACCTGCTGGGCGTGCGGGCCGGCACCGAAACCTTCACCAAGCGCCTCATGCTGGAATAATCGGCGCCGGGTTCAGGCTGGCCGTTGCGGAACCGTGGTGAGTGCCGTCGGATTGGAGTTGACCCCAACTGCGGCTGGGGCAGGTTTTGAATTGGAAAAAGCATTTTCCCTGGTGCTCTCTAACGCAGAGCCAGCTCGCCAATGCCGCTCCTCCGCCACCACCAGATAGCCGTAGCAAAATACGAACAGGTTGAGCCCGATTTGCAGGTCCAGCGGCGCATCAACCAGCATGAGCGTGGCCTGGCTGAGGATAAAGAAGCCCACGGCCGCGTTGCGCCGCGCCCACGCTTGGGTGAGGGGCCAGAACAGCACCGCCAGCAGCAGCGTCAATCCCACGGCGCCGCCGCCCAGCAGGGCTTGCAGGTACTGGTTGTGCACCTCGATGCGGTTGGCGGACCGCAGCCCAAAGTCTTTCCAGGCGTACTGGTCCATCATGGCGGCGCGGGTATCGGCCGGGCCCACGCCCAGCAGCCAGTGCTGGCCCACGATGGCCCCGGCCGTTTCCATGGCGGCCAGCCGTTGGGCCAATGAATAATCGTTGATGTCGTGGCCGAGGGTGAATTGCTGCACGTCCCACACGGTGGAATCGACGCGCTTATGCACCGATTGCAGCGTGTGGTACGCGGCCCAAGGCCCCAGCCCCAGCAGCACAAGCAGCCCAAACCCGATGGCCAACCGTTTGCCCGCCAGCAGCCGCACGGCGTATGCCAGCAGGCCGGTGTAGAGCACCAGCAGCCCCGTTCGGTACGCCAGCACGTGAATGGTGCCGGCCGCCACCACGGCCGCCGCCAGCAGCAAAGCCCGCAGCAGCGGCCCCATCAGGGCATTGCGCCGCAGCAGCAGCCCCCAAAAGAAGGCCAGCGCCAGCATCACCCCGAACGTGATGTGGAACACGCGGGTGATGGCCTGCATGTTCTGCCCCACATGAATGGCCTGGTTGGCCTGGGCGGGGTTCAGTGCGTACTGGCCCAGCGTGGCCAGGCCCACGGCCGCCGTGCCCAGCACGAATAGGGCGCCCACCACCAGCCGCTGCCGGGCCGTGAGGGGCACCGCCAGCCCGAACGCCAGCGGCACGCCCAGCCAGGTCAGGTCGCGGAATAGCTCGTGCCGCCAGATGGCCCGTTCACTGGTGTAAAAGCCGCTCAGGAGCAAAAACACAACCACGGCGCCCGCCCGCATGGCCGCCCCGTTGCGGAGGTAGTCCGGAATTTCGCGCCGTACCTGCGGGTTGGCCAGCGCGGCTACCACGCCCACAATGGGCGCGATGGCCACCAGCGCCCGCGCCGCCAGCAGCCCCACTACGCCGGCCACGCAAGCCAGCCACAACAGGTGCTGCGAGAGCCGACCGGATAAATAATACTGCTGCACGGAAAGTCTTTTATTTTATGATGGACGTCACGCAGAAGAACGTCAGGGCAGAAGAACATCAGCACAAGAACGTCAGGGCAGAAGTCAGGACAGAAGAACGTCATGCTGAGCTTGCCGAAGCATCTCTACCGCTTTGTTGCAGCCACACTGAATTAGTATTGAGGTAGAGATGCTTCGGCAAGCTCAGCATGACGTTCTTCTGCTCACTGCTCACTGCTCACTGCTCACTGCTCACTGCTCACCAACCGCTGGCCAGTACATCGGCCACGTGCAGGCACTTCAGCGGCAGCTTTTCCTTCTTGATGTAGGATTCCAGGTGCATCAGGCAGCTCACGTCGGTGCTCACAATGTACTCGGCGCCGGTGTCGAGGGCGTGCTCAACTTTCTGCTGGGCCATGGCCACTGAAATGGCTTCGAACTTCACGGCAAAGGTGCCCCCAAAGCCGCAGCAAGTGGTGGTTTCGGCCATTTCGATGCGCTCCAACCCGGCCACGCCGTCGAGCAGCTGGCGCGGTTCGGCCCGGATGTGGCACTCGCGCAGGCCGGAGCAGGAGTCGTGGTAGGTGTATTTGCCCGCCAGCCGCGCCCCCGGAATGGCCGTGATGCCGAGCACATTTACCAAAAACTCGGTCAGCTCGTAGATGCGGCCCTGCACGGCCCGGCAGGCACCCTGCTGCGCCGTGCCGGCGAATAAGTCGGTGTAGCTGTTGCGCACCATGCCCACGCACGACGCCGAGGGACTCACGATGTAGCGGGTTTCATTGGATGCCGGCGCGGCAAAATCCGTCAGGAATTTCTCGGCCACGGAGCGGCTTTGGTCCTGGTAGCCGGCGTTGTAGGCGGGCTGGCCGCAGCAGGTCTGGTCGGGGTTGTAATTGACTTTCACGCCGACACGTTCCAGCACCTTCACCATGTGCATGGCCGTGGCGGGGTAGAGCTGGTCAACGAAGCAGGGAATGAAAATATCGACGGTGGTAGGCATCGTGTGAAGGTATT
Organism: Hymenobacter terricola; assembly: GCF_017921975.2. GTDB lineage: Bacteria > Bacteroidota > Bacteroidia > Cytophagales > Hymenobacteraceae > Hymenobacter > Hymenobacter terricola. Next base: position 290,012 of record NZ_JAGEMO020000003.1, on the reverse strand, counting down.
AATGCAAAGCAAATACTCTGGTTGCGGCTTCCCGCGCCCGGGCAAATGCGGTTGGGTCCAGCCCCGAATCTAGCCCCTTTTCAGCGAGAAATGCCAACAGATTTTCCGTGGCCATATTGCCCGTCAGCTCATCAGCCGCCATGGGGCAGCCCCCGATGCCGCCAATGGCCCCATCGAAGCGCCGGCAGCCGGCTTCGTAGGCAGCGGCTACTTTCTCGTGCCAGGTGGTGGGCGTGGTGTGCAGATGCGCCCCGAATTCGATGGCCGGGAACGCCGGAATCAGCGCTGAAAACAGGGGCGCGATGGTGGCCGCCGAAGAGGCCCCCACGGTATCAGAAAGCGCCACGATGCGGACCCCCAGCGCCGCCAGCTGCTGGGTGAAATCAGTTACAATTTCCGGGCTCCAGGCATCGCCATAAGGGTTGCCGAAGCCCATTGACAGGTACGCCACCAGGGTTTTGCCGGTGCGCTCGCAGAGCTCGTGCATGGCGGCCACATCGGCCAGGGCCTCGGCGGTGGTTTGGTTGGTGTTGCGCCGCTGGAAGGTTTCGGACACCGACAGCGGGAACCCCAGGTAGCTGATTTCGGGGTGCTGGACGGCGGTTTCGGCCCCGCGCCGGTTGGCCACAATGGCCAGCAGCTTGGTGGTAGTCGTGCTTAAATCCAGGCCGGCCAGCACCTCGGCCGTATCGCGCAGCTGCGGAATGGCCTTCGGCGACACGAAGGAGCCGAAGTCCAGGGTATCGAAACCAACTTGCAGCAGTTTATTCAGATAAGCGGTTTTGGTGGCGGTCGGGATAAAATCGGGCAGGCCCTGCATGGCGTCGCGGGGGCATTCAATGAGCTTCATGGCGGGAGAGGTCGGGGCGGGATGGGCGCGTAAAGGTAGCAGCCCGGCCCACTGCCGGCGACTGGTGGCCACGGACGCTCCTGCCCCGATGGCCGGGCCCCACAACCTCAGCCACGGCATTGCGTTAGCAGGGGCAGGGTCGTACTTTGCGGCCTTTCCGGAGGCTGGGCCGATGCCCACCAGCCTCCCATTGCTTCAACTTCACCAATACCCATGGCTGATTCTTCTTCCTCCAACTGGGCCGATATGGCCGCCTCGCTGCTCGGCAAGCTTTCGGGCGGCGTAGAGCTCAGCTGCGCTTTCGACCAGATTGAGCTGCAGGTGCCCAACCCGCAGAACCCCAACGCCCCCGCCGCTACCTGGAAGCTGAACGGCTCGCTCCGCATCCGGACCCGTGGCGACCAGTCGGCCAGCCCCGCTACTGCACCCCAACTGCCGCCCAGCCGCCCCGAAACCGGTGCCTAATACCCTCGAAATTGAGGCCCAGCTGGTTATCACCTGGAACGGGCATGCCCTGCAGCTGGCCGCCGCCGGCACCTACCTCATCCTGAATATTCCCAGTCAGCAGGTGCTCGACCAGCTCACCGCGGGTCCGCCCAAAGCTCACGGCGCGCCCAAAACGCCCAAGCCCGCCGGCCCCGACCCGTTGCAGCAAATCAACGACCTGGCGCGCCAGCTGGGCTGGGTCCTCGACTTGCGCGTGGGGGGCAAAACCTACGTCACCTTTGGCGTGCAGCGCACCCCCAAAATCACCCTCAACGCCGTGCTGGGCAAAATTGGCTCGTTCTTTAAATAAGGCCGTTTCTGCCCCTACATTATCTTGTCAATTCGGGCGGGTTTGCAACTAATTTCAATCGCATTAGTTTGGAGAAGTACACTTCTTAGTGTAGCCCGATGAACTCCGAAAACGACCATAAAAACCGCGTTGGGGCGCAGCAGCGCCCCTCACCATTTGCCCGCATCGAGCGGATGCCGCCGCTGCAGGTGGCACTCTATCTGGCGATGCTTGCCATCACGGTGATGTTCGTGATTTTGGTGGTGGCCTACATCGCTACCCGGGTTCGGAACGGCGTGCCGACGGGCCTGCACTCGCTGCCGCGCTACTTTTCGCTCAGCACCATCGTGCTGGTGGTCAGCAGCTACACCATTGGGCAGGCCCCGCGCCTATATGCGCAGGACGACCTGAGCAGCCTCGGGCGCTGCCTGGGGGCCACGCTGCTGCTGGGCTGCATATTTGCGGGCCTGCAGGTGCTGGGCTGGCGCGAGCTGATGTCGCAGGGTGTGCCGTTTCGGGGCGTTGCCAGCCGGAGCAGTGGCCAGTTTATCTACCTGATATCGGCGCTGCACGTGGTGCATTTGTTGGGCGGGATGCTGTTTCTGCTGGCTCTGCTGCTGCGCGTGGTACACGCCGACCGCGACGCCGTGCGCTCGCTCGTGTTCATCCGCAACCCCTATCACCGCCGCCAGCTGCGGATGCTGGGCACGTATTGGCACTTCATCGACGTGCTGTGGGTGGCCCTTTTTGCCGTGTTCCTGTTCCTGTATTAGGAAATCCTGAAAGTCACAAAAAATGCCGCCGGAATGCTCCGGCGGCATTTTTTGTATAAGCTGTGTAGTGGTCAGTTGCTCGTTGTCAGTGAGTCGATAAGCGTTTGACTAACAATCAACAGCTACTAACCACCAACGCAGGCGCTACGGAATTACTTCCAGCCACCCCCGGTATTTGCGGCCGTCGGTGTAGGTGACGTAGTAGTAGTACAGGCCGCCGCTGCCCTGGCCGGGCCAACGGAAGTCGCGGTCATTCGATTCAAAAACCTGCTGGCCCCAGCGGGAGAATATCCTGATGGTGGCAAACTGCGCGTCGCAGAAGTTCGGCGGCAGGTCGGGTAGTTTGAAGACGTCGTTGTAGTTGTCGTTATTCGGCGTGATAACGTTGTAGAGCTTCACGGCCACCGAATCGGGGCTCTTCACCTGTAGGCGCACGCGCTGGAGCTGAGGGAGGGGCTTGCAGGTGGCATCCACCAGCTGGAAAGTCACGATAAGGTCGCGGTGCAGGTTGGCCGCGGCGCAGCTCACATCCCAGCGGAAAGTGCCCGTGGCCACACCAGTGCCGTTCAGGGCATCGAAGCGCATGCCAGCCGTGGCCAGGTCGAAGCCCTCCAAGCCATCGGCCGAGCTGCCGGAAGCCGTGAGGGTCAGGCCGTCGCGGTCGATATCCGCCCCGGTAAATGTGGCGGTGTACACCTGGCCCAGCGGGAGCTTCACCAACGGAATTTCGGTGGGCCGGGCCGTCGGCAGGGTGGAAGCCAGCGTGGGCGGATGGTTGTTGTAAACCACAATCACGGGCACCGAAACCGTGACTGCCTGGCGCAGGCCACACGGCGAAGTGGCGGCGGTAAATTGAAAATTGCGCACCGAATCCGTGCCAACTGCCCGGCAGTCGACGCGCCACGTGAAGCGGCCCCGTTGCTGATTGCCGGTGGTGCCCTGCGACAGCGTGGCCCCCACCGCGGCGGGACTGAAGCCCAGCCCGCTCATTTCCAGCTGAATTGGGTCGTTGTCGGAATCGGTGGCCGTGACGTCGAAGGCCACCAAGTCGCCCACGTGCACACGCAGCGGCAACGCCGGGCCCGCCGTGGTCACGATAACGGGCGGGGTATTGGGCGCCGGCACCGCCGTGAAAGCCACCCGCACCGTGTCGCGCTTGGGCAGGCTGCAGCCATCGTCGCCCACCACCACATCCAGCAGGTACACACCGCCGCGCGTGTTGATGCAGTCCGGGAAGCAGAGCGTGGCCGTGAGGGTATCGGGGGCGCCGGGGCTGTGCACGGCCCCGCTGGTAGCGGTGGTGAAATTGGGCAGCAAGCCCGTGAAATTGACCGGGCTGAGCGACAGCGTCAGCCGCGAGTTGGGGTCGGGGTCGGTGAAGCGCAGGCGCACGCAGCGGTTGCCGCCCGGCACCAGGTGCAGCGTGTCGCGGCCGGGGTGGTACGGCACGTGGCCGGTAGGGGCGGGCAGCAGCACCACGCTCGGCCTGGTGTTGATGGGGCAATTCAGGGTCATCAACTGAAAATCGCGGCGCGACTCGCCGATTTTTACGCCCCGGCGGTACTCCGAGCAGCGCACCCCGAACACGAACAGGCCCACGTTGATGGGGCGCACCGTGAGGCGGCCCGTGGCCCGGTTAATGCTCAGGGTGGGCGCACCAGGAATCTGGTTGAGGGTTCCCAGGCCGGGGTTCCAGGTAATAAGCGAGTAGGGCGCGGGCGCGGCCGCAGCGGGCTTAGGCGTAATGGCATCAGAATGCCCGTTGAGCGGCGTCACCAGGTCGTAGACCAGGGAATCACCGTCGGCATCCTGGCCCCCGAAGTCGTAGTAGAACAGTTCGTTGCGGCACGCATAATCCGCCAGTGGCGGAAAAATGCGGGGCGTGGAGTCGTAAAACGGCTGGCCATTGCGCACCACCGCCGGAAACTCCAGGTAGAAAGTCTGGGCGGCGCTGCCCGGCGCCACAATGTTACTGATGGAATTGTTGCGGCAGCAGCGCTCCACCGCCACGTAGTAGCCCTGGACGCTGGTGTAGGCATTGGCTGGCAGATTTATCAGCTTGCTGTACACCAGCTTGCGGGTGCTGAGCGTGGGCTGGGCACAGGCCGGGTTGGTGTAATTGACGAAGGTATTGCTGGTGAGTGGCAGCACCACGTTCATCATGCGGGTGTTGTTGCCTTTGTCGAAAATGCTGGCCGTCAGGTCCGCATCCAGGGCGCCGGGGCTGCCGTTCACGGCATCAAAATACAGGTTAAGTAGCAGAGTGTAAGAATCGCCGGAATTGTGCACCAGCTCCATTTCGCCGCCCACAATGTGGGTAGCCCGCGCCGGACTGGCTGATAGCCAACTGCCTAAAAACAGCAGAAAAGCCGACCATGCCGAACCGGGCAAATATTGGCGGAATGACATGGGGTAGCGGAATAAGCGTAGAAAATCCAGATTAAGCCGAAATATACGCTCGCACCGGCCAACATTTGACCCCAGAGAAGCGTTTGCGGAAAACGGCTTGCCCAGCGGGCCGGGAGCAGGCTTTTTGAGCCATCCGGCGTACCTTCGACAGCCCGGTCGACAGTGAACCTACCGCACCCGGAATCAAATTGTTACGACTATTCTTTCCAGCATGCGTCCATTCATGTTTGCGCTGATAATCAGCGGCTTGTTTGCTGATTCGTTTCGGGTGAAAGCCCAGCAGCCGCTGCCTGGGTCCCCGGCATCAGCTCTCAGCCAGGAAGCGCTTGAGGGGGGGCGACTTTGCGCGACGGGCCGGGTGAAATCGGCCCAGCGCACCGCCACCTCGTCGGTGCCGCACCGCGCCAAAATGAACCGCTACGACGTAAAATACTACAAGCTGGACCTGGCTCTGGAAAGCACCTCGCTGAACGTGGCCGGCTCGGTGTGGATGCGGGTGCGGGTGGGCGCGCAGGCTCTCGATTCGTTGGCTTTTGAGCTGTACCAGGCCCCGGCGGGCTCGCCCGCAGGCACCGCCACGCTGCTTATCGACTCGGTGGTGGTGAACGGTCGCCGCTCGCCCGGCATCCGCCGCGCCGGCCCCGACGCCACCGCCCGCCTGGCCGTGCCCGCTGCCGCCGGCTCCCTCACCGATGCCCGGATTTACTACCACGGCACCGCGCCGAGCGGCAACTCGGCCGCCATCGGCAACGGCCTCAGCACCCGCGATTCGGTGCATTATGATACCGGCTACCGCTCCAATTTTGCTTACCACGTCACCTGGTCGTTGTCCGAGCCGTATTCGGCGCACGAGTGGTTTCCCTGCAAGCAGGTGCTCACCGATAAAGCCGACTCTTCGGACGTGTGGGTGACGACCACGCTGCCCAATAAAGTGGGTTCCAACGGCGTGCTGGTGCGCACCGTGCCGCTGCCCGGCAACAAGGTGCGGTACGAGTGGAAATCCCGCCATCCCATTGATTACTACCTGATTTCAGTGTCGGTGGCGCCCTACCTGGAGTACGTGAGCTATGCGCATCCGGTGGGCAGCCCGCAAATTCCCATCGTCAACTACGTCTACAACCAGAGCTACCTCACCTACTGGCAGGCCCGGCTCGACCTCACGCCTGGCTTCATCGAAAACTACTCGGCGTTGGTGGGGCTTTATCCTTTTGCCGACGAAAAATACGGCCTCACCATGGCCCCCATCTACGGCGGCATGGAACACCAGACCATGACCACGCAGGACGGCGCGGAGTTCACGCTCACGGCCCACGAGCTGTTCCATCAATGGTTCGGCGACAACGTGACCTGCGGCAGCTGGGAAGACATCTGGCTGAATGAAAGCTTCGCTTCCTACGGCGAATACCTGTCGCTGCAAGCCCTGAGCACGCCCGCCAATGCCCGCACCTGGATGGACAACGCGCACAATTACGCCCAGCGCTCGGCGGGCAGCATCTACGTGGCCGATACCACCAACGTCAACCGGATTTTCGACTATTACCTGAGTTACAAGAAGGGCGCGGCCGTCATCCACATGCTGCGGTATTTGCTGAACGATGACGTGAAATTCTTCCGCGCCATGCGCACGTACCAAACCCAGTTTCGCGGCTCCACGGCCCGCACCGCCGATTTGCAGCGCATCTTCGAAGCCGAGGCGGGCCGGCCCTTGGGCTACTTTTTTCAGCAGTGGTTCACGGGGCACGGCTACCCCACCTTCACCACCCGGTGGAACCAGGGCGGCAGCAACTTCGTGCTGCGGGTGGATGAAACCGTGACCGAGCCCACGCTCACGCCGTTTTTTGATACCGACGTGGATTACCGCCTCACGTTCACGAATGGCACCATCCGCACCGTGCGCCTGCACCAGGGGCAGGCTTCCCAAACGTTCCCCTTCACGGTCAGCGGCACGGTAACGAGTGTGGCCGTGGACCCCGACCAGTGGGTGCTCGACATGAATTCGCCCGTGCCCGTGCGCGACAACACCCTGCTCGCCGTTCGTGCCGACGCGCCCACGGCCGCACTGCTACTTTACCCCAACCCCTGCCACGACCAGCTGCAGCTAAGCATTTTGACCTCCGCCCGGGTTTCGGCGGAGGTGCTGGATGCTACCGGCCGCGTGGTGTTGCGCCAGATAATCCCCGGCGCGCAGCCCCAACTCGATACCCACGCGCTGGCCCCCGGCTTGTACTACCTGCGGCTGCTGGGCGCGGGCAATGAGGCCTTGGGCCACGGGCAGTTCGTGCGGGAATAACACCTTCGCTCAGCAAATAAAAAGGCCGCGCCAGTGCTGGAGCGGCCTTTTTTGTGTTTGCTTAAAATTGTTAACCGGGTTGTTAGCTACTAGTTATCAATACGCTGATAACTAGTAGCTAACAACGAGTGGCTAAAGCGCAATGCATTAAAACCGGTCGTGGTACTCACCAATCAGTGCCTTGGTGGCAGAGTCGGAGGGAGGGGCATCCATCAGGGTTTTCAGCAACTCATCGAATGAGCTGGGCGGGGTGAAGTGGGGGTCGAGAACGGCGTTGCTGGCGAGGCGAATGAACATCGGGGTTCCGTTCACGGCCACCAAATCGACGGTGACCAAGCCGAAGCGCTGGTTGCAGTGGCCGGTCTTGGGACAGTCGGTGGGGTTGGGCTTGAACAGCTGCTTGAGCTTGGTTTCGGTGTGGTGAGCCACCTTTTTGGTGCATTGGTCGGCACAGGCGCGGTGGTAGCCCTGGGCCAGCAGCCGTTCGCCCAGGTGCTCATAGAAGTGGCGGAAATTGCCGGGGCCAATGGTAGGGTCGAAGAAAAACAGGGCCCCTTCGCGGCCGTTCTCCTCCAGCAGCTGCACTTTGAGGCCGCGGGTGCCGGCGGCGCCTCCCTTGCGCAGGTGGTAGGCCTTAAAATACGGCCCGAGCCAGTTCAGGAACACGCGCTGCTTGACCCAGCGGGCGTGCCGCCGCGCCTGGGCCGGCGAGAGCGTCACGGCGTGCCAGGCGGCCGGCGCGGCCGCTTTGGAACGAAACAGATTCTGAAGAAAGTGGAACAAAACGTGGGAAGTTAGTGGAGTCGAAACACCGGCTTAGGCAAATAGTTTATGGGCCCGCAGCGGACATTCAGCCAATTGGGCCATTGCGGCGCTCTTACCGATACCGTGCCATAAGCAAAGGCCGGCTTCCGCGAGGAAACCGGCCTTTGTGAGGGTATCAGGCATTCATACGCCCCATTCGGCTATTTTACGCGGGTCCAGGTCTGCGACTTGCCAATGAGCGAGAAGCCAATGTAGCCCTTCACTTCCATGGTGTTGGCGTTTTCCATCTTCATGTAGCAGGAATAGGTTTTGCCGCTTTCGGGGTCGTAGATTTTGCCATCGTCCCACTTGTTATCGTCGTCGTACTTGAAGCCCTGCATGAACACGAGGCCCAGCCGGGGGCGGCTGCGCAGCTTGGCGTCGGGGTTCTGGGAGTCGGTTTTGGGCTTGCCGGTGGCCGGGTCGTTCGGTATGGTCAGGCTCACGATTTTGCCGCACAGCTTGTCGCCGCACTTGTAAATTTCAAACGTCGCCTTCTTTTCAGCGTTGGTCCACACCCCAAGCGGGGTCATGGTTTGGGCGGACGCCATACCGGCTACGCCAAGCATGAGGGCAACGAGGAGGAGCAGTGTTTTTTTCATTTCTGACGAGGAGAAAAAGGTGGGTTTGACGCAAAAGGTAAGGGAAAATATTCGGAGGGCCCGCCGGCTGCGTTTGGGAGGGCTTAGGCAAGTTTACGGCCAAGTTCAGCGGCAGCGGCCAGGTAGTGGTTTTCGGCCGGGGTAAGGTAAAATAAATAGGGCTGGGAATCAGGCTTAAAGCCATAATCTAGGCCGATTTGCCCTAAATTATGCTCCTGTATTTTGAACCTTAACATCCGCTATTAACTTTACCGCCCAGTAGTGAGTGCTACGACCCCGTTCAAGCAGCCCTAAGGTGCTGGGCCGCGCGAGCGAGGGATATGTCGAACGTAAAGAAAGGAGGTACAAAATGTCTAGTAGTCCCAAACAAATCCTGCCAAGCCTGTCGAATGTCGTACGCCTCACCGCAGTACGCGCCTAACAACAGTCACGTGGGGCAGCTCCTAAGGCTTCCCACATTCGGCCAGGTCTTACTCTAAGGAGCGGACGCCGGACCTGTACCCCAGGTTCGCCGCTTGGTAAGATTTGAAGGATTAGATGCCCGGTTTGCTCAGCCGCCCTTTAGTGGGACGGCAGAAGCAAACCGGGCATCGCTGCGTTCAGGCGGGTCGGGTGCGGGATTTAACGGGTGGTATGCCGGGACTTCGCCCGCGCTTTGGGCTTGGCTACGGGCGTCGTTTTCTTCGGCGCGGCAGGCTTCTTTTTTCCCGTGGTTTTTTTTGCCACAACTTTCTTTTTGCTGGGGTGGGTGGCGTATTTCTTCGTGGCCAGGGTTTTGGGTAGCGCCACAACTGGTACAGTTTCCGGCTCAACCGTAACCCGGCGCGTCCGCAAGGTGGCAATCGGGGCGGCGGGGGGCGCGGAGCCCGCTGGGGTTGGCCGCGCCACCGCCACGGCGCCCGGCCCCAGCACCCGCCGCACCTGCATGAACCGGCGCTCGTAGTCGGTGCCTTCCACCTGGCTCACCTTCACGCCCGACTCGCGCCGGGCCGAGGAGGCGTGCACGAAGCGCAGCGGCACCTCGCCCCGGGCCGACACGACGATGCCCGCGTGGCCCGGCGTGGTGCTGGTGGTGGCCGTGCCCGTAAACACCACGATGTCGCCGGGCTGGGCCTCGGTGCGGGCTACGGGCTGGCCCACATCAATAAGCAGGGCCGTGGAATGCGGCACGGGCACGCCAAAATGGGCAAACGTGTACATGATAAACCCCGAGCAGTCGAACCCCGTGAGCGGCGACGTACCGGCGTACACGTAGGGCGTGCCGCGCTGGGCCAGCCCAAAGGCCACGATGCTGTCGGCGCGGGGCGGCTGGGTGCTGCCGGCCGGCCCACGGCGCAGGGAGGCAAAGGAGGAAATGGGCGCCGCCGAGCCGGTGGCCAAATCGGTGGTGTTTTGCCGGGCCGGGGCGGGGCTGGCCTCGCGGTGCCGCCACCGGGGCAGCACCACCACCATCGCCACTATCAGCCCCACAAAAACCAGCCAGACCATGCGCATAAAAAAGAGTTGCTAGAGAAACCGACGCCGGGAATAAGCGCCGCCATTGCTCCTAACGGGCCGGTCACCTGCTAGGTTGGAGGCAACCCCGGGGGCTTACTTTGTGCCCTTGCTTCTTTTCAACTCATTCCGAATGCTCAAAAAATCACCCGTTGTTCTTCGTCTTGCAGCCGCGGCGGCTTTGCTGGCGGCCGGCCGGCCCGCCGGGGCGCGCCCCGCAGCCACCGTGCCCACGCTGCGCTACACGCTGGCCATGCCCGCGCCCCAATCCCATTACTTTGAAGTAAAAACGGACCTGGGTGGCTTCCTGGCCGACTATACCGACGTGAAAATGCCCGTGTGGGCCCCCGGCTCTTACCTGGTGCGCGAGTACGCGAAAAACGTGGAAGGCTTCGAGGCCCGTAGTGGCAGCCAGCGGTTGGCCGTCGAGAAAATCAACAAAAACACCTGGCGGGTGCGCCACCCCAAGCAGGCCAATTTCCAGATTAGCTACCGCGTTTATGCCTTTGAGCTGAGCGTGCGCACCTCGTTTATCGACGGTGACCACGGCTATTTGAACGGCAGCAGCGTATTCATGTACCCGGCCGACAACAAGATGCTGGGCAGCACCGTGGTGGTGCAGCCCGCCGCCGGCTGGGCGCAGGTGAGCACGCCCTTGCGGCCGGCCACCGGCAAATTCACCTACAAAGCCGCCAGCTACGACGAGCTGGCCGACTCGCCGATGGAAATCGGCAACCAGAAAATGCTGGAGTTTACCGCCAACGGCACGCCGCACCAGGTGGCCATGTACGGCACCTACAGCACCGACGACGCCAAGCTGGTGGCCGACATGAAGCGGGTGTGCGAGGAAGCGCACCGCGTGGTGGGCCAGAATCCGCTTGACCATTACCTGTTCATCGTGCACAACCTGGAGCGCGGCGGCGGCGGGCTGGAGCACCTTTACTCCACCACGCTGGAAGTGGGCCGCACCACCTACGGCACCGAGGCCGGCTACAAGTCCTTTCTGGGCCTGGTGGCGCACGAGTATTTCCACCTGTGGAACGTAAAGCGCATTCGGCCGGTGGCGCTGGGGCCGTTCAACTACGACCAGGAAAATTACACGCACATGCTGTGGGTGAGCGAAGGCATGACGGAATATTACTCCAAGCAAATCAACGAGCGGGCCGGGGTGATTTCGAAGGAGGAATACCTGGGCAAGCTGGGCAACGCCATTACGGAGGTCGAAAACACGCCGGGCAATCGCATTCAATCAGCGGCGGAGTCCAGCTTTGATGCCTGGATTAAGTATTACCGGCCCAATGAGAATGCCATCAACACCCAAATCAGCTACTATTCCAAAGGCGACCTCATCGGCACCTGGCTCGATTTGAACATTGCCGAGGCCACGAAGGGCGAAAAGCACCTCGACGACGTGTTCCAGCTGCTGTACGACACGTATTATAAGAAGGCGGGCCGGGGTTTCACCGACCAGGAATTCCAGGATGCCGTGGCTACCGTGGCCAGCCGCCGCTACGACGATTTTTTCCAGAACAGCGTGTACGGCACCAAGCCGATTGACTTCAACACCACGCTGGGCTACGCCGGCTTGGCGCTGACGAATACGCCGCTCAGCACCGACGGAACGCTGGGCGCTAACTTCTCCAACCGCACCGGCAAGCTCCTGGTGGCCAATGTGATTCGCGACGGCGCGGCCTGGAATACCGGCCTCAGCGCCACCGACGAAGTGCTGTTCATCAACGGGGCCGCGCCCAGCGACGAAACCGTGAAAACGCTCCTCGGCGGCCCCGTCGGCTCGGAAGTGAAGCTGCAGGTGCGGCGCGACGGCCTCACCCGCGACGTGGTGCTGAAAATGCTGCCCAACCCGGACCGCAAGTACACCATTCAGCCTTTGCCCAACCCCACAGCGGCCCAGCAAAAGGTGCTGGCCAAGTGGCTGGGAAAGTAAAAAGGCCCGACAGTTTGCGCATTGACCAGGAGGCTGGCGAGGCAGAGAGGTGAACCGCGAGGCGGCTCAGTGTGTACATTAGGCGGACACTTAAGGGATGGATTACCTTTGATTTTTACAACGTCCGGTTATGAAGCACAACTCGCTTGAAGAACTGCCGCCCTACTTGACCCCCGTGGCCGGGGCCGCGCCCGCCGTGATGCTGCCGTCGGCCATGCCGCGGGAAGTGGGGCAGTTTAACGTCTTCAACGTGGCGGACCTGATGGTGGACTACCGCGACCGGCCGCCGATGACCTTCGACCGGCGGGCCTTCTATAAAATCAGCCTGATTCGCGGACGCAGCCGCATTGAGTACGCCGACCAGGGGGTAGAAGTTGAAGACAACGCCCTGTGGTTTGCCTCGCACCGGGTGCCCTACCGCTGGCAGCCGCACGACCTGGCGCAGGTGGGGTACTTCTGCATCTTCACCGACGAGTTTCTGCTGCCTGCCAAGGTTGGGGCGGGGCTGGATGAGTTGCCGATTTTTCAGCCGGGCGGCTGCCCGGTGGTGAACGTGACGGACGCCGAATTTGCCACCATTAATGCGCTTTTTCAGAAGATGGCGGAAGAAATCGCGTCCGGCTACGCCTATAAATATGACCTGCTGCGCGCCTACCTCCTGGAGCTGATTCATCTCGGGCAGAAGCTCCAGCCCGCCCCGGCCCTGGCGCCGGCCCACAGCGCCTCGGCGCGGGTGTCGGCCCTGTTTGCCGAACTGTTGGAACGGCAGTTTCCCCTCGAAAGCCCCCAGCAGCGGCTGCGCCTGCGCACGGCCGCCGACTACGCCAGCCAGTTGGCCGTGCACGTCAACCACCTCAACCGGGTGCTGAAGGAAACGACCGGCCACACCACCACCGCCCTGATTGGCAGCCGGGTGGCGCAGGAAGCCAAAATGCTGCTCAAGCATACGAGCTGGAGCGTGTCGGAAATCGCCGATAGCCTGGGCTTTGCCGATGTGGCGCATTTCTGTAATTTCTTCAAGCGTCAAACCTTCCTGACCCCCGGCGACTTCCGGGGCTAGGGCAATTGTTTGAATCATTCAGTAGATGGTTTGACCCACGCAGCCCGGCGGCCAGCTGCCGGCCGGACCTTTGTAGGGTACTTCAACCACTAGTAAAGGAACCAACACATGCGTATCTTCTTAACCGGCGCTACGGGCTTCATCGGCTCCGCCATCATTCAGGAATTACTGGGCGCGGGCCATCAGGTGCTCGGCCTCACCCGCTCGGAGGCCGGCGCCCAGGCGCTGCTGGCCGCCGGCGCCGAGGTGCACCGGGGCTCACTCGAAGACCTTGACAGCCTGCGGAGCGGCGCCGCCGCCGCCGATGGCGTCATCCACACGGCTTTTATTCACGACTTTTCGCAGTACCAGGCCGCCGCCGCTACCGACCAGCGCGCCATCGAAACCCTGGGCGCGGCGCTGGCCGGCACCCAGCGCCCGCTGGTGGTGACCGCCGGCCTGGCCGGGCTGGCCACGGGCCGCCCGGGGACCGAGGAGGACGTGCCCGCGGGCATGGGGCGCACCTCGGAGCCGGCGGCGCTGGCGCTGTTGCCGCAGGGTGTGCGGGCCATGGTGGTGCGGCTGGCGTCGTCGGTGCATGACGCGGGCGACCACGGCTTCGTGCCCTACCTCATCGGGCTGGCCCGGCAGAAGGGCGAGTCGGCTTACCTTGGCGAGGGCCTGAACCGCTGGCCGGCGGTGCACCGCCTCGACGCCGCCCGCCTGTTCCGGCTGGCGCTGGAGAAGGGCACGGCCGGGGCGTGCTACCACGGCGCAGCCGACGAAGGCATTGCGCTCCGCGACCTGGCCGCCGTTATCGGCCGGCATCTGAACGTGCCGGTGGTGTCGAAGTCGGCCGAGGAAGCCGCCGACCATTTTGGGTGGATGGGAGCCTTTGCCGGCCTGGACATGGCGGCGTCCAGCGCGCTCACGCAACAGTGGCTGGGCTGGCACCCCACCCATGTCGGGCTGCTGGCCGACCTCGAACAGGGCGACTATTTCAACAGCTGAAAAGCGTAGCTGCGGCGCGTTAGCAGAATGGGAGTAACGACCAAAAAAAGCCCTATGCCAACAGCACGGGGCTTTTTTGTATAATGCCGAATTACAATAAATCCGGCCGAACCTGCGGGGATTCATTAAATAAATGGACCTTATTTAATCCGCTTCAGCGCCACCTCGCGCACCGGCGCGATGACCATCGGCACCTTCTCCACCTTCACCGACGACGTATCGAGGCCAAAGTACTGGTCCTCGGAGGCGATGAACTGGCGGATGTAGAAGTAGGCCTGCATCACGAGCTTCTCCATGGTCGGGAAGTCGTTCTCGATGCTGAGGAACTTCTCGAGCACCACGAAGCGGAAATCACCGGTGACGTGCTGCTTGCTCAGCGACTCGTAGCGCGAGGTGATGTCCACTTCCTTGTTGCGCACAAGGTCCTCAATCACCTTGCGGAAATAGAGGTTGATGCGCTGCTGCACCCGAAAGCCGAGGCGGAAATTGATGCGGAAAACGTCATCCTTGGCCACTTCCGTCACCTTATACTCCATGGTATAGGGCTCGTCGGTCGTGTCGACGTGGATAAACCAATAGATATCCGCCCGCTTGGGCCGCTTCTGGAAGATGGAGTAAATGATTTTCTGCTCGATTTCCGTGCTGCGCTCGGCCGAGGTCAGGAACACCAGGTGGGTGGAATATTTCGGGATGGAGTCGTCGTCGCTGAGCTGCTTGAGCGCGTCCACGTACGGCTCCAGGCGCACGAATTCCGTGAGGCGGCGCTTGATGTAGAACGCCTTCAGCCACACGTACATCACGCCCATGAGGGTGGCCCCGATGGCCAGCGACACCCAGCCGCCGTTTGGAAACTTGCGCATGTTGGCAATCAGAAAGGCGCCTTCGATGATGCCGTAGAGGGTGGCAAACGCAATGACCAGCGGCAGGGCCACTTTCTTCATCCGCAGCCACACCGTAAGCAAAATCGTGGTCATCAACATGGTGAGCGTGATGGCCAGTCCGTAGGCCGCTTCCATATTTTCTGATTTTTTGAAGTACCACACCACCCCGATGCAGCCCAGCAGCAGCAGCCGGTTCATGCTCGGTACGAAGAGCTGGCCCTTCACATCGGTGGGGTAGTTTAGCTTCACTTTCGGCCACATATTGAGGCGAATGGCCTCGGCTACCAGCGTGAAGGAGCCCGTGATGAGGGCCTGTGAGGCGATGATGGCCGCGATGGTGGCCACGCCAATCCCGATGAGCAGAAACCACGATGGCATCAGCTCATAGAAAGGATTACGGCCGTTCAGCTTCTCGCCCAAGTGGGTCAGCAACCAGCCGCCTTGCCCCAGGTAGTTGAGCAGCAGCGTGGTTTTAACAAAAGTCCAGCTGATGCGAATGTTGCCCTTGCCGCAATGGCCGAGGTCGGAATACAGCGCTTCGGCCCCCGTGGTACACAGGAACACCGAGCCCAGCAGCCAGAAACCGTGGGGGTAGCGCGCCAGCAAATCGTAGGCGTAGTAGGGGTTGAAGGCCTTCAGAATGATGGGGTTCTGAATAACCCAGCTCATGCCCAACACGCCCAGCATGGTGAACCACAGAAACATAATCGGCCCAAAGGCTTTGCCCACAATCTGGGTACCAAAGCTTTGCAGCAGAAACAAGCCCGCGATGATGCCAATCACAATGAACACAATAACATCCTGCGTGAGCGTTGGGTACACGGCTTTCAGGCCTTCAATGGCCGAGGACACCGAAATGGGCGGCGTAATCACGCCATCGGCCAGCAGGGAAGCCCCGCCGATGATGGCCACGGCCGAGAGCCAGGTGCCGCGCCGCCGCACGAGGGCATAGAGCGAGAAAATGCCGCCCTCACCGTTGTTGTCGGCGTTGAGGGTGAGCAGCACATACTTAACGGTGGTTTGCAACGTGAGCGTCCAGATGACGCAGGAAATGCCGCCGAGGACCAGATGCGCGTCAATCATATCCGGCACCGTGGCGCCCTTGAGGATGGACGACATCACGTAGAGCGGCGAGGTCCCAATATCGCCGTAAATAATGCCCAGGGCAATGAGTAGCCCCGCCCCGGAAATGGCGGTATGCGAATGTTTAGAATCCATGCGGTCGGTAAAAATCGATAATCGGCAGATTGAGGCTACAAATGAATTACGGGGCGCGAAGGTAGCAGCCAAGCCACCGGAAAGTGCTTACGGCATTGGCCCACGAAAGTAGCGCTAATTGACAGTCAGCGGGTTATTATTTGTATTCTCATCCGCTTCGGCGGCGGCCTGGGCCGCGAGTGCCGCCTGGCGGGTGGCTTCATCGGCCGCGGCGAGCAGGGCGGCGGCTTCGCGGGCGGCGTGGTCGTGCACGCGGGCGATGCGGCGGTTCACCTCGGCGGTGAGGCGCTGCCAGGGCGGTGTTTCGCCGGGCAGGGCAAAATTAACCATTTCGCGGCCCAACCGGTGCAGGCGCAGGCGGTTGGTGCCGCGGTGCCCGTAGGCCAGCAGCAGCGCCGTGAGGGCCATGCCCAGCATGGCCGGGCCGGTGTGCAGCCAGTTTTGCAGAAAGGCAATCATCACAAAAGCCAGCCCTAGCCCGCCCAGCAGGTACCACAGAATCCAGCGCACGGGCGTGAGCTCGGCCCGCTCCAGCTCCAGCAGCAGAAACGGCTGCTCCCTGACTGTAAGCGTGGTATCGGTGAGCACCACCCGTCCGTCGTCGCTTCGCAGGGGCGGGAGGGGGGGCAGCCCGGGTATCGGCGGCGGCCCTGGAGTTGGGCCGAATGCTGGGGTTGGCCCACTGGCTGCGGTGAGCGTAGGCACCAAAGCGGCCCCGGAAAGTTGTTCCGGGGCCACGGATGCATTTTCAGCGGGTGGCTGGGCTTCGAGGTCGTTCATCTGCTCAGAAACAGCCAAAGTTGGGGTTGGGTGCGTCCAGGTGGGCGCAACCGTGGTTGTCGTGGCGGAAACGGTGGTCCCCGCCCCGGCAGTCCCTCAGTTATTCACTTTCACCAGCTCCACGTCGAAAATCAGCGCGGTATCGCCGGGGATGTCGCGGCCCGCGCCGCGCTTGCCGTAGGCAAGGTCGGAGGGGATGTAGAGGCGGTATTTCGAGCCTTCGGGCATCAGCTGCAGGGCTTCGGTCCAGCCGGCAATTACGCCGTTGACGGGGAAGGTGGCGGGTTGGCCGCGCTGGTAGCTGCTGTCGAACACGGTGCCGTTAATCAGGGTGCCGTGGTAGTGCGTGGTGACGGAAGAGCCCAGGGTGGGCTTGCGGCCCGTGCCCTGCGTGATTACCTCGTACTGCAAGCCGCTGGGCAGGGTGGTAACACCGGCTTTGCTGGTGTTTTGGGCGAGGAAGGCTTCGCCTTCGGCTTTGTTGTTCATGGTGTCGGTTTCTTGGTTGGTGTCGTCTTCGGGGCCGCCCATTTGCTCTTGCAATTGTTGCATGGCGGCCTGCATTTGTTCCTGCGTGAGGCGGCTGGGGAGGCCCTGGAGGCCTTCTTTGAGCGCGCCGGCCAGGGTGTCCACGTCCAGGTCGAGGCCTTGCTGGGCAAAGTTGCGGGCCAGGTCGCGGCCAATGATGTAGCTCACCTGAGCTTGGTGGGAATCAAGGTTCATAAAACCAGGAGTGGGGTAGGGGCTGCGGGCGTTGCGGTGCGCAACGGCGCCCGGCAGCCGGTGAAAAAACAACTCAACGGGTTACGCCGTTGCCGCGGCAAAGTTCCAAAAGCCGCGCCGAACCGTGGCAGTCGGTCGCAATGGCCGGAAGTATAACCAAAAAGCCCGGCTGAAGGGCCGGGCTTCCTCACTAAATAAGCGGGATAAGTGGGATAGGATGCTGTGTAGCGATAAAATAGCGGTTAGCAGTAGTGGTGCTGGTCGTCGTCGCCGTGGAAGAAGAAGGTCAGGTCCAGGTCGGCCAGTTTGGCAGCCAGGTAGGTTACGCCGCCCAGGAGCAGCAACGAGGAAAACGAGAAAGCAGTGGTCTTTTTCATAATGACGGCGGGAATAGCCCAGGAAATAATTTGATGCAAATATACGACGAGGCAACAAAAATGTTAGGCATGCAGCATAAAATAACCTTGCCGTAATCTCAATTGCCATTCGTTGAAGACCACACCCGCAAGCTGCCCGGCCGTGCCCTGAGCAAATGCAGGCTACTTCATACCTTCATTACCAATCCCAAAATCTGCTACTTCCACCACCGCGCCCGGCGCCAGACCGCCCAGCCAGATACTGCCCACCCGCACCCGCACCAGCCGCAGCGTGGGGAAGCCCGCGGCGGCCGTCATCTTGCGGATTTGCCGGTATTTGCCCTCGGTGAGGGTGATGGAAACCCAGCTGGTGGGGCCGTGGCGGTCGTCGCGGATTTTGCGGGTCCGCGGGGCCAAGGCAGGAGCGGGGTCGAGCCGGCGGGCGGTGCAGGGGGCGGTGAGGTACCGCACGTTGTGAATCCCGATTTCGACTCCGGTTTGGAGCTGCGCAATGGCGGCGTCGTCAATCAGGCCATCGACCTGGGCGTAGTATTCCTTCTCCACTTTTTTGCTGCGCACCAGCTCGCTCATGCGGCCGTCGGTGGTGAGCAGGAGCAGGCCTTCGCTGTCCTCATCGAGCCGGCCAATAGCCATGATGCCCGCCGGGAAATCATGGAAGTCGCCGAGCTTTTTCTTCTTGGCCTCGCCCGCAAACTGGCTGAGGTAGCCGTAGGGCTTGTGAATGAGGAAGTGCTGGTGGGGCATAAGCTAGTGGGTGGCGGGCCGTAATCGCGTGCAAGTTCGGAATGCGGCCGTGCGGTGGGCGGCCGCACCGGTGTGCGGCTGCCCGTTTTGGGGTAGGATGCGGCCTCGTTAAGTTCTGACTGCCGCCGCGACGTGACGGTTGGCTACTGCTTGGCTGCGCCGTGCCCTTGCTCAGCCCTGATTTTCTCGGCTACTTCCACCATCGGGGCCACCCAAATGTCTTTTTCGTGCGCCTTGAGGTAGCGCAGCAGCTGCCGGTGCGCCGGCAGGCTCACGTTGATGGCGTGCCCGCCGCCAACGCCGTGAAACACCAGAATCAGCAGCGTGTGCGAGGCCTGCGCCTGCTTCACCAGGTCCACCAGGTAGTCGCCCTACTGGCCGTTGATGGAGTAGCAGTCCATGTTATCCAGCTTGGCCTGGGCGGCAGTCAGCAAGCCGGGGGCCACGCCGCGCGCCGCCACGAATTCGGTTTTGACCTTGTCGTAATAATTCACCCCATCAATCAGCAGGTCGCCGCAGGGGTAGGCGAAGGTGCGGGCGGTTTTGCCGTCGATGGCATTCAGCAAGACGTTGTTGGCCCGGATTTCATCAACGGCACGGCCCACGGTGTACTTGCTCAGGTCATGGTCGGGGCTCACCCAGCTGCGGTTGGGCAGGCGGCCATCGCATGGATGGAACAGGGTGTGGTTGCCAAGCTCGTGCCCGCGCTGGGCGGCCCGGCGCCATTCGCCGAGGCGCCTGGTAACGACGGGTGAGGAGCCAATGAGGTAGAACGTGCCCCGCAGTTTCGCCGAATCCAGGGCCGGAACAACGTTGTCCAAATCCACGTCGATGGCGTCGTCATACGTCAGCACCACGGCGCACTGCTTGTTATTCCAGCCCGGGCTGGTGGCCTGGGCCTGCGCGGCAAGCCGGCTGCTGCCCAGCAAAATGGCCGCGAGGACCAGCGGTTTGAGTGGATTCATCAGGTGGAAAATTGGGAGCGGGGCCACAAGTTTAGCACAATCAGCCCAGGATTCCGGCACAGTCAGTCCTCGGCATCACTTCATTTCTTCCACTTCCACGCGCCGGTTGCGCACGTCGGGCGAGGGGTAGAGCGGGTGCGTGTCGCCGTAGCCAACGGTGCTGATGCGTTCGGCCGCGATGCCGGCTTTCACTAAATATGCCTTCACCGCTTCGGCCCGTTGCTCCGACAGCACCTGGTTCTTATCGGGCTCGCCCACCCGGTCGGCGTGGCCAGACACCCGCAGCTGCAACGTGGGCCGGTCCTTCAGCTCGGCGGCCAGTCGGTCGAGGGCCGGGCCGGCCTCGGGCAGCAGCTCCGGCTTGCCCACCCGGAACAGCACCGTGGGCAGCACCACGGGCGTAGTCGTCAGCAGGGGGGCAGCGGGCGCCGGGCGCACGGTGTCGGGGCGCACGGTGGCCACCGGCGGAGGTGGCGTGGGCGTGGGCTTCGGGGGAGTGCCGGTCACCGTGATGGTGATGGGCACCACGGCACTTTGGCTGGTGGGGTAATAGCCCTGCGTGAGGTAGAACGTGGTGGTTTTCGTGAGTCTGGTGCGGAAGGCATTGCCGGGGTTTACCGGCTGTTTCAGGTCCGCATCGGCGTACCAGAGCACGTTGCGGCCCGAAACGCGCAGGGTGCTTTCAACCCCGGCCGGCACCGTGGCGGCCGATTTCAGCTTGACGCGATAAAACGTGAGCGTGCCCACGCTGCAGTCGCCCACCGGGCGGTAAGTGGCGTGGCC
The DNA here is from genome assembly GCF_017921975.2 of Hymenobacter terricola. Lineage (GTDB taxonomy): Bacteria > Bacteroidota > Bacteroidia > Cytophagales > Hymenobacteraceae > Hymenobacter > Hymenobacter terricola. Next base: position 269,549 of record NZ_JAGEMO020000003.1, on the reverse strand, counting down.
CGTCAGCTTCTCCAGCTTTGCGTCGTAGGTGAACGTGATGGAGCCGTCGCACCAGTAGCTGCCGAACGTGCGGCCGGTTTCGTTCAGCTTGTCGCCGTGCTCCAGGCGCATGCCGGTGGCGGTGCGCGTGCCCTGCATCTGGAACGTCACCGAGATGCCCGGCTTGCCGCCCACCTCTTCGTAGAGGATGCCGAACAACTCGTTGCCCTTGCTTTTCTGCACCCGAAGCACCGAGGGCCAGTAAGCCCCTGGCTGGTGGGTTTCGGCTTCTACGCCCTGCCATATGCCCGCCAGGGATTGGGCCTGCACCGGGCCTGCCAGCAGCAGGGCGCCGATGCCATACCAAAAGCTGCGTTTCATGGCGCGAAATTATAGGTCTTTTTGAAAAACCAAAACGCCATGCCCAGCTGGCGCGAACACCAGCTGAGCACGACGACTTTTTGGAGTTGCTGTGCTTGCCTATCCCAGGTACGCCATGTCCTCGGCGCTCAGCTGAATTTCGGCGGCTTTCAGGTTCTCCTTCAAATGGGCCAGCGACGATGTGCCGGGAATCGGCAAAATCCACGGCGACTTGTGCAGCAGCCAGGCAATGTTAATCTGCGCTTCCGTGGCGTTGTGCTTCTTCGCGATTTCCGCAATCTGGTTGTCGGCCTTGGGCAGCGAGTTCACCAGCGAGAAATAGGGAATCAGCGGAATGCCGTGCTGCTCGCACAGGTTCAGCACCTCCTCGCCGCCCTGGCTGTCGCCGTGGCCCAGGTTAATAGTGGTGCGCTGGCCGTGGCCGTACATGTTTTCGACGGTGGCAATCCCGCCCATCTTCAGGCCGGCTTCCAGCTCGGCGCGGCTCACGTTGCTCAGCCCCACGTGCAGGATTTTGCCTTCCTGCTGCATGGCAAACATGGCTCCGAGCTGCTCCTCCATCGGCACGCCGCCTTGCCCAATCAGCCGCAGGTGCACCAGCTGAATCTGCTCCTGCTTCAGCGTGCGCAGGTTGTTGTCGATGCTGGTGCGCAGGTTTTCGGGGGTATTGAAGGGAATCCAGCTTTTGTCGGGGCGGCGGGTGGCGCCCACTTTGGTGCAGATAACCAGGTTGGCCGGGTAGGGGTGCAGGGCTTCGGCGATGAGGCGGTTGGTGATGTCCTCGCCGTAGTAGTCGGCGGTGTCGAGGAAGGTGACACCCGACGCAATGGCGGTTTTCAGCACTTCCAGGGCCTGGGGCCGGTCGGCCGGCTCGCCCCATATTTCGGGGCCGGTGAGGCGCATGGTGCCGTAGCCGAGGCGGGACACGGTGAGGGGCTGGGCGGAGTGTTGGGCAATGGTAATGGTCATGGGTTGGAATAGAGTGGTGATAAGGACAGACGAAAAGGCGGCCGGAATGATTGAAAAAAAAATATTGCCGGTTTCTTGGCTCCCACCAATTTACGGTTGCAGCAGAGGCAATAAGAATGGCTTGTTTTATGTTTAAATATTATTATTTTTGTATATATTGGTTGGCATTGCCCTGAGCAGGTATTGGCGCTTCGGCGGGAGCAGAACTGCTGAACCGGCATCGACACTTTTTCCGGCCGTGCAGCGAAGGGCCGCCACTTGCGTTTTTTTTCATCCTTTATCCCATAGCGCCATGAAAACATTGTTGCTAAGCCTCGGCAGCCTCTTATGCAGCCAGTTGGCGGCGGCCCAGCTCGCGCCCGCCGACGATAAAGCCATTCGGGCGGTAATCAATCATTGGGATGCCAACCTTAACAACCACAAGTTTCAGGAAATGAGCGCCTACACCACCAAGGATGTCAGCTTCATCACCCCGATAGGCATGCACTGGCGCGGCCAGCAGCAGGTGGTGCAGGGCCATCTGGACCTGTTCAATAAGATGTACAGGAACGTGCCCTTCAAACCCTCCAACCTGACGGTGCGGTCCATCACCCCGGATGTGGCGGTGGTGAATGAGGAGATGGCCGTCGGCGTTTCGTACCCCCCGGACGGGGTCGACCGGGGCACGAACAAAGAAGCCCCATGGCGGGGCATTGAGTCGATGGTGCTGGTGAAAAAAAGCGGCCAGTGGCTGGTTGCGGCCGGCGATGTAGTTGGCATCAACGAAAAGGCCATGAAGCAGTCCCATCCCATGGCAACCGCCAAAAGGTAAGCTATGGGGCCCCCAGCCCGCTCCGCAAACACCGAAATGAAACCGCCCCGGCCGCTGATGCAGCAGCCGGGGCGGTTTCATTTCGGTGTCTCGGCTGCCAGCAAATCTCCAGTGCTTTGTTGCGGCTGGCCGGCCCGGCCGGCCGGCCTTGCCTCACACCACCGTGGCCGCGCCGCTGGCCGCGCCGCTGGGAAAGTGACCTATGAGGAAGCCAAAGTGCCTTAGGTATGCCCCAAAGTGCCCCACGTAAGCCCCCAAGTGCCCCCGCCGCCTCTAGAAGTGGTGGGAGAGGCGGCAGAAACCGTTCAGGAACCGCACCGGCCCAAACCGGCGGGAGTTACGGCTTCGCCAAAACTCCCGCCGGTTCGCGCGCTACATGGAGCGGTGCCGGGCCGTGCGTTTGCGCAGGGCTTCGTAGCTGGCAGCGGCGACGGCGTCAATTTTGCGCGGCTCCAGGAAATTGGTTTTGATTTGCGCCTCACGCTCCGCCCCACCCATGATGACGTTAATTTCCCCGGCCAGCAGGCCGTCGAGGGAAGCCTTGGCGACGTCTTCGGCCGAGTCCATGCCCTTCACCACGGCGGTTTTCATCATGTCGGTGTCGGTGGCGGAGGGGTACACGGTCATCACGTGCAGCGGGTGCTGGTAAAGCTCGCGGCGCATGGCATCGGAAAACTGGCGGATGGCGGCCTTGGTGGCGGCATACACGCTGTAGAAGGGCATGGCCAGGTAGCCGTAGCCGGAAGAAATGTTCATCAGCGCCCCGTCGGAACTCTGCAGCAGCAGGGGCAGGGCTTTCTTGGTGAGCAGAATAAGGCCGGTCAGGTTGATGTTGATTTGGCCGATGATGTCGTCGTCGGCCTGGTCGGCGAGCAGGCCGGCGCTCACCACCCCGGCGTTGTTCACCAGGATGTCGAGCCCGCCCCACTCGCCGGCAATGGTGGCCACGGCGCGGTCAAGGTCGGCGGGCCGGCCCACATCGCCGGCGATGAGCAGCAGCCGGGCGTCGGGGAATTCCTGCTTCAGGGCATCGAGGGCCGCCTGTTTGCGTCCCATCACCGCGAAGTCGCGCACGCCGTGCCGGAGAAATTCGGCCAGCAATGCTTTGCCAATTCCGGCGCTGCCGCCGGTTATGAACACTTTCTTGTTTGCTAATTCCATCGGGCAACGGCTGCCGGATTGGTGAACGTGCAGCCGGATTGGTTGTACCAGTCCGGCCCCCGAAAGGTTAGCGGGTTTGGCTAATTCAAACTAAATGGATTTAACCGGCGCGAGTTTAGCGCAGCGTAACTCGTGTCAAGCCATGATGTGGAGGCTGAGCCTCCACTGACGCGCAGCGGCAAGCCGGACCCGCGCCGTTGGGTCATCGTTTTACATAGTTGTTCTGATGCGAGGCGCAGCCTCGCCCGAAAGCCGGGCACGAGTTACGCTCCACTGCGTTGCGCTAAACTCGCGCCAGTCACGCCGATTCCAGCATTGGCACTTACTTTGAAGCATGAGTGAGAAATACAAAATCCACGATTCCCAGCAACTCTATTTCGTCAGCTTTGCCACGGTGAACCGGATTGATGTATTCACCCGGCGGCTCTACAACGACATCTTTGTAGATAGCCTGCGTTACTGCCAGCAACACAAAGGCCTGGAAATTTACGCCTGGTGCCTGATGACCAACCACGCCCACCTCATCATCAGCAGCCAGGCCGACAACCTCTCCGGCATCCTGCGCGACCTGAAGCGGCATACGGCCAAAGCATTACTACGCGCCATCGAGGAAAACCTGCAGGAAAGCCGCCGGGAATGGATGTTGTGGATGTTTGAGCGGGCCGGGCGGCGCAATGCCTACAACACCAAATACCAGTTCTGGCAGCAGGAAAACCACCCCATCGAGCTTAACACGAACGACCTGCGCCAGCAGCGGCTTCGGTATCTGCACCAAAACCCGGTGGTAGCCGGCTTTGTGGACACCCCGGAGGATTTTCTCTACAGCAGTGCCCGGGACTATGCTGGCCGCCCCGGTTTGGTCGACGTCCTGTTCATAGGCTAATTCTGGCTAAACCTGGCGCGAGTTTAGGCGCAGCCGTAACTCGTGCTTACCATTCGGGCGAGGCTGCGCCTCGCATTTGAACGGTTGGAGTAGAAAGATACTTCCGCGCAGTTCCGCCTTGCCGCTTCGCGTCAGTGGAGGTACAACCTCCACATCAAGGTTCGTCACGAGTTACGGCTACGCCTAAACTCGCGCCAGTTTGCGAGCCAGTTTGCGAAGATAAAATTCACGCGAAAGCCCCCCGCCTCCCCCGCCGCCTCTTGGAGTGGCGGGGGAGGCGGGAGAAGCTTTTGCTAGCGCGATTGACACAGCGGAAAGCACATATAAGGAAGCTACTCTTTGTTGTCAACTAAACGTTTTACTTGGTTTGCGAGAGCTTCTATGTCTGAAGTATTACCACCTTTTTTATCCAAAAGCCATAATGAGTACTGCATTAAGTCAGACTCATCTATTCCATGCCAAATTGGAATTACGACTTTTTCATTTGTCACTCTTTGTTTAGTCCCAAAACTTTGTAATTCATTTTTTGCCCATCTATCATTAGAAAGAAAATTCTTACTAAGAATTATAAGACCAAACCGACACTGCCGAATTCCCTCTTCAATTTTTTCAGTCAGACTATCACCCAATGCCAAGCTGACTTCGTCATACTTTAGATATCAAAGCATCATAAAGAGGCTTAGCAGCCTCAATTTTATCCCTTGAATCATGGCATATAAAGACATCAGGTTTTCTATTCTTTTCCATCGTATTCCAAGTTTTAGTATCCCTTATTGATGGTATGAGGCCAGCCGATTTAAATTCATCGTTAATCTTATCGTCATAACCTTCAGGCAATTCATTGGTGTATAGATATACTATATTGCTGAATATTAAAGCATTAATGTTTCTTTCTGGCTCTAACTTTCCAGTGAGGTCTAACTTTTTGCCTGGTGTTTCATTCCAAAACATTGCTGGGTATAATCCACCAATTGATAAGCCACCTGGTGTAGATAATTCATCTTTTATCATCCGATTACAAAAATCAATATCATCTTTATTGACATTGTATGCTGCAAAAGCTATGTGGAAATAATTTTCATACGGATTGATTAGCTTATAATAATGCAAGTTCTTTTGTGTCTTTTCTGCAGATGCATAAGTCATCTCATAATGTTGGTTAATCATAACCCGCATTGTCGTTGTCTTATGTTCGATACTCAATCTGCTTTCTTGTTCTTTGAAAAAAGACTCAATTTCGGAAGGGTTCATCATTAGTGGACTGATAAAACGAAAAGAGGTGCTACTTCAGCAAGGTAGCACCTCTTTCGAATGTGACGAGTCACCGAACCCCCTACATATTCCGCCGGTACTGCCCGCCGACCTCAAACAGCGCGTTCGTAATCTGCCCCAGCGAGCAGTATTTCACCGTTTCCGTCAGTTATACCGCTGCTTCGGCGCGGGTAGCATTCACAATCGCTTGCAAGGCTCCGAGCAGTGCCGGAAGTTGCGTTAGATAATAGCGGGTTTCATCGAGAATGAATTCGTTACCCTCATACTTTAGAAAGCGCCACTCAACTCCGGTCGTGGAACAGCCATAGAGTGGCTGGGTCGGGTTGCCTTCAAACTCATTTAGGCGGCGGGCGGCGATGAGCTGGGCGGCACATTGCAGCGTCCCAAGTTCCAGGTCTTGCTTTTTGGCCTCGGCGATGCAGAAGATGGGGGCCGTGATGAAGTCCTGAATGCGACTGTAGGAAAAGATGAAATCGCATTCACCACGCAAACCCAACGCGGGGTCGATGTCGAGGTTCATGCCCGAATAGATGGAGAAGGAGCGGTTATTCCGTTCGCATAGCTCCAGCAATACGGGCGTTACCAGGCGTTCTGAACGCGACTTTTCGCTGTTGAAACCAATGCCTTCCCCCATTTTAATGGCCTGCTGCAACCAGTCGCTGGGCTGGATAGGGGTTGCGTCCGGGAAAAGCGTTTCCGCACGAAAGTGCGCGTCAAACTGCTGACGCAAATCGAAAAGAGTGAAATCACTGTAAGCCATAGCGGGGAAAATTCAATCCATTAAAATCCGTTCCATCGGCGGTCCTACATATTGCGCCGGTACTGCCCGCCCACCTCAAACAGTGCGTTCGTAATCTGCCCCAGCGAGCAGAATTTCACGGTTTCCATTAGCTCGTCAAACAGGTTGCCGTTGGCTACGGCTACTTGCTGGAGCTGCTTGAGGCGCGCCGGGGCCTGGGCGGCGTTGCGCTGGTGCAGCAGGGTGAGCATGTCGATTTGGTACTGCTTTTCCTCCTCCGTGGCGCGGATGACTTCGGCCGGCACCACCGTGGGCGAGCCCTTCGACGAGAGGAAGGTATTCACCCCGATAATGGGGTACTCGCCGGTGTGCTTCAGCATCTCGTAGTGCATGCTTTCCTCCTGGATTTTGCCGCGCTGGTACATGGTTTCCATGGCCCCGAGCACGCCGCCGCGCTCCGTGATGCGGTCAAATTCGAGCAGCACCGCCTCTTCCACCAGGTCGGTCAGCTCCTCGATGATGAAGGAGCCTTGCAGCGGGTTTTCGTTTTTGGCCAGCCCCAGCTCGCGGTTGATGATGAGCTGAATGGCCATGGCCCGGCGCACCGATTCCTCGGTGGGTGTGGTGATGGCCTCGTCGTAGGCGTTGGTGTGCAGGGAGTTGCAGTTGTCGTAGATGGCGTAGAGGGCCTGCAACGTGGTGCGGATGTCGTTGAAGTCGATTTCCTGGGCGTGCAGGCTGCGGCCCGAGGTCTGGATGTGGTACTTCAGCATCTGGCTGCGGGCGTCGGCGCCGTACTTCAGCTTCATGGCCTTGGCCCAGATGCGGCGCGCCACCCGCCCAATCACGGCGTACTCCGGGTCGATGCCGTTGGAAAAGAAGAAGCTCAGGTTCGGCGCGAAGTCGTTCACGCTCATGCCCCGGCTCACGTAGTATTCCACGAACGTGAAGCCGTTGCTCAGCGTTAGGGCCAGCTGCGTAATCGGGTTGGCCCCGGCCTCGGCAATGTGGTAGCCCGAAATCGAGACGGAATAGAAATTCCGCACCTTTTCGGTGATGAAGTACTGCTGCACGTCGCCCATCAGGCGCAGGGCAAACTCGGTGCTGAAAATGCAGGTGTTCTGGGCCTGGTCTTCCTTCAGGATGTCGGCCTGCACGGTGCCGCGCACCTGCGTCAGCGTCTTGGCTTTAATGGCGGCGTACACGTCGGCGGGCAGCACGTCCTCACCCGTCACACCGAGCAGGAGCAGGCCGAGGCCGTCGTTGCCGGCCGGCAGCTCGCCCTGGTAGCGGGGGCGGGGCTGGCCCTTGGCCGCAAACAGCGCATCCACTTTGGCATCCACTTCGGCCGTCAGCTCGTGCTCCTTAATGTACAGCTCGCACTGCTGGTCGATGGCCGCATTCATGAAAAACGCCGCCAGCGTCGCCGCCGGGCCGTTTATCGTCATCGAAACCGACGTGCTGGGGTTGGCCAGGTTGAAGCCCGAATACAGCTTCTTGGCATCATCAAGGCAGGCGATGCTCACGCCCGCGTTGCCGATTTTGCCATAGATATCGGGCCGCACGTCTGGGTCTTCGCCGTACAGCGTCACCGAGTCAAAGGCCGTGCTCAAACGCTTAGCCGGCAGGCCCATGCTCACGTAGTGGAAGCGGCGGTTAGTGCGCTCCGGCCCGCCCTCGCCGGCAAACATCCGCGTTGGGTCTTCGCCCTCGCGCTTGAAGGGGAATACGCCCGCCGTGTAGGGGAATTCGCCGGGGAAATTCTCCTGCATGGCCCAGCGCAGGCGGTCGCCCCAGCCGGTGTAGCGCGGCACCGACACCTTAGCAATCATATTGCCCGACAGCGACTTGGTATGCGTCTGTACCCGGATTTCCTTGCCCCGCACCGAGTACACGTACTCCGGGTTGCGGTAGTTCTGCAAGGTGCTTTCCCAGTTTTCCAGAATGGCCTGGCTATCGGCGTCAAGGCGACGGAGTTGGGTCTGCTTGTTTTTGGTGAATTCCTCCACCATGCTCTCGCTGCTCTTTTTCTCGTCGCGGTAATGCTCTTCCAGCTTCGCAAAAGCCCCGGCCACCTCGGCAATATTGGCCTGCTCGCGCACGCGCTGGTCATAAGCGCGGTTGGTTTCGGCAATCTCTGAGAGGTAACGCGTGCGGTTTGGCGGGATGATGTAAATCTTCTCCGAGTCCTCGCCGCTGGTTTCCAGGTGCGAGGCGAAAATGGCCCCGGTCTTGGTTTCCAGCATCTTCAGCACCGCCCGGTACAGCCGGTTCATGCCGGGGTCGTTGAACTGCGAGGCAATCGTGCCGAACACCGGCATCTGGTCCGTAGGCGTGTCCCACAGGCCGTGGTTGCGCTGGTACTGCTTGCGCACGTCGCGCAGCGCATCCAGCGCCCCGCGCTTGTCGAACTTGTTCAGCGCAATCACGTCCGCGAAATCGAGCATGTCGATTTTCTCCAGCTGCGTGGCCGCCCCGTACTCCGGCGTCATTACGTACAGGCTGGCGTCGGAGTGCTCGATGATTTCCGTGTCAGACTGGCCGATACCGGAGGTTTCGAGGATAATCAAATCATAGTTGGCGGCGCGCACCACGTCCACGGCGTCCTGCACGTAGCGGCTCAGGGCCAGGTTGCTCTGGCGCGTGGCCAGGCTGCGCATGTACACCCGCGGCGAGTTGATGGCATTCATCCGAATGCGGTCGCCGAGCAGCGCGCCGCCGGTTTTGCGCTTGCTGGGGTCGACGGAAATAATGGCAATGGTCTTCTCGGGGAAGTCCATCAGAAACCGCCGCACCAGTTCATCCACCAGCGAAGACTTACCCGCGCCGCCCGTGCCGGTGATGCCTAGAATTGGTGCTTTGTGCCTGGAGCTTAGTGCCTGATTCTGGTTGTTTTCGCCCATCTGAAACTCCGCCACCAGCTCGCCTTTCACCCGTTCAAACTCCTCGGGGAAGTTCTCCGCCGCCGAAATCAGGCGGCCGATGCTGCGGGCGTCCTTCTCCTTCACATGACCCGCTTCGCCGTTCAGATTCTGGCCGGTGGGAAAATCCGCCTGCTCCAGCAGGTTGTTAATCATGCCCTGCAAGCCCATGGCCCGGCCATCATCCGGCGAGTAGATGCGGGTAATGCCGTAGCCCTGCAAATCAGCAATCTCAGTAGGCAGAATCACGCCGCCGCCGCCGCCGAAGATTTTGATGTGGCCCGCGCCGCGCTCCTTCAGCAGGTCAAATATGTACTTGAAGTATTCGTTGTGCCCGCCCTGGTAGCTGGTGATGGCAATGGCCTGCGCATCTTCCTGAATGGCGCAGTCCACAATTTCCTGCGCCGAGCGGTTGTGTCCGAGGTGAATCACCTCCGCCCCGCTGCTCTGAATAATGCGGCGCATGATATTAATAGCTGCGTCGTGCCCGTCGAACAAAGCGGCGGCGGTGACGATGCGAACGTGGTTTTTGGGCTTGTAGGGCGCGGTGGGAGCGGGGTGCATAAGGGAGTGGTTTTTGGGTAGGCAAAGGTACGAAAAACGCCCCGGCGGGATGGCCGGGGCGCTTGAAGTTGGCTTGAACAGCGGCAATAGCTATTGGTTCTCCACGGCCTTCATCCCCGCCTCGGCCACGGCGTGGTCGTCCTCCACGGTGCTGCCCGACACGCCGATGGCCCCGATAACGTGGCCGTCGGCATCCTTAATCGGCAGGCCGCCGGGGAAGGTGATGAGGCCACCATTGGAGTGCTCGATGCCGAAAAGTGAGCCGCCGGGCTGCGAGAGGCCGCCGATGGCACCCGTCGGCATGTCGAAGTAGCGGGCCGTTTTGGCCTTCCTGATGGAGATGTCGAGCGAGCCCAGCCAGGCGTCGTCCATGCGGATGAAGGCCGTGAGGTTGGCCCCGGCATCAACCACGGCAATATTCATTTTGACGCCGATTTCCAGGGCTTTCTGATGAGCGGCATGTAAGGCGGCTTGGGCTTGTTGGAGGGTGATTCCCATGATGCTTAGGATGGTGTTGGTTTAGAGCGGATGGAGACTATTTTCGGCCCACAACCACCCGATACCGGCCATTGTTACCCAACGCAGGCATTTTTCCGGCTTACCCAAACGTCAGGGGAGGGCTCAATGCCCACCGCCACACCAGGGCTACCACCACGGCCAGCCCAACCAGTCCCCACGTTATATGCGTGGCCTGGGGCCTCTTCACGGTGTCCGAAAACAACTCATTGAGACAGCCCAGCGCCGTTGGGGTCACCAACAGGCCCATCATCACCAGGTGCAGCCCTTCGTATACCGAGATGTAGGGGATTTTGGTGAGGGCGATGAACAGCCCGCCCGCCACCCAGGGCACGATAAGGGTAGAAATTACCATCAGCTGCCGGTTCTCGAACCGCATCACGGTTCTGGAATCATGGGCCTGCAAAAAAGCCACGGCGCTGAAATAGCCCAGGCCCAGCTGCAGGAGGCCCGCCAGCAGGGCCAGTATCACGTTCACGGCATTGCCCAGGCTCAGCAGCCAGTCGGGTACGTACCAGAATCCCGTTTGAATGAACGTATCGGCCAGTAGTGCGCCGAATACCATGTTGCAGCAGTGAAAAGCCACCCACAGCAACAGCAGCTTCACCTGCCCGCGCCGGGCCCGCTCGCGCTTCCAGTACCTCCGAAATGCCAACAGCCCCACAATAATGCAGAGCAGCGGCCCCACGCCATTGACCACAATAATGGCCATGCGCCACCACTCGCCGTCGGCCATGGTGTACAGGATGCGGCTGGGGTTCCAACTGCCCCGCAAATGATAAAACTCAGACGCCTCCAGCCTGGCCACCTGGTGCAGGCCCCACACCAGGTAATAAGCCAGCACATAAATGGCCGTACCATTGAGCGCCGTAATCAGAAACTTGCGCTTGCCATTGTCGAGCGGGGTGGGTGAGAGTGTATTAGTTTCTGGTTGCATAGGCAAATTGTACAAATCGGGCAAAATCAGGGAATCGACAAAACTAAGTAGTTTGGGCCACTTTTGCCAGCCCGTGCCTGGACTGCCCAACGGGGCCGGGCTGGCTTTTGCGCCAAGCAGTTCGTACCTTCGCGGACTGAAAAACCGCCCTCTGTGAAGAATATCCGCAATTTTTGCATCATTGCCCACATCGACCACGGGAAAAGCACCCTGGCCGACCGCCTGCTGGAGTTTACCAGCACCGTGGCCAAGCGCGACATGCAGGCCCAGTTGCTCGACAACATGGACCTGGAGCGTGAGCGCGGCATCACCATCAAGAGCCACGCCATCCAGATGCAGTACCCCTACAAAGGGGAAATCTACACGCTGAACCTGATTGACACGCCCGGCCACGTCGACTTTAGCTACGAAGTAAGCCGCAGCATTGCCGCCTGCGAAGGCGCCCTGCTAATTGTTGATGCCTCGCAAGGCATCGAAGCCCAGACGATTTCCAACCTCTACCTCGCCATCGGGGCCGATTTGGAAATCATTCCGGTGCTCAATAAAATCGACCTGCCGCACGCCATGCCGGAGGAGGTAACCGACGAAATCGTGGACCTCATCGGCTGCAAGCCGGAGGATATTCTCCACGCCTCGGGCAAAACCGGCATCGGCATCGAAGCCATTCTCAACGCCATCTGCGACCGGATTCCGGCCCCCAAAGGCGACCCGGCCGAGCCCTTGCAGGCCCTCATTTTCGACTCCGTCTACAACTCGTACCGCGGCATCGAAGTCCTGTTTCGCATCAAGAACGGCACCATGCGCAAAGGCGACAAGGTGAAGTTCATGGCCACGGGCAAGGAATACGGGGCCGACGAAATCGGTATCCTGGGCCTGAACCAGGAGCCGCGCCAGGAAATGAGCGCCGGCAACGTGGGCTACCTCATCTCGGGCATCAAAGAAGCCCGCGAGGTGAAAGTGGGCGACACCATTACCCACGTAAACCGCCCCACGGCGGAAGCGATTCAGGGCTTCGCCGATGTGAAGCCGATGGTTTTCGCCGGCATTTACCCCGTCGAAACCACCGAGTACGAAGAGCTGCGTTCCAGCATGGAAAAATTGCAGCTCAACGATGCCTCGCTGGTGTGGGAGCCCGAAACGTCGGTGGCGCTGGGCTTCGGCTTCCGGTGCGGCTTTCTGGGCATGCTGCACATGGAAATCGTGCAGGAGCGCCTGGAGCGCGAGTTCAACATGACGGTCATCACCACGGTGCCCAGCGTGCAGTTCCACGCCATCGGCACCAAAGACCAAATCCTGACCATCAACGCGCCCTCCGAAATGCCGGAGCCGAACATGATTAAGCTCATCGAAGAGCCGTTCATCAAGGCGCAAATCATCACGGCTTCCGAGTACGTGGGCCCCATCATCACGCTGTGCATGGAGAAGCGCGGCATCATCAAAGGCCAGTCCTACCTCACTTCCGAGCGGGTGGAAATGAGCTTTGAGCTGCCGCTGTCCGAAATCGTGTTCGACTTTTTCGACAAGCTCAAAACCATCAGCCGCGGCTACGCCTCGCTGGACTACGAGCTGATTGGCTTCCGCGAAGCCGACATGGTGAAGCTGGACGTGATGCTGAACGGCGAGAAAGTCGATGCCCTGTCGGCCATCGTGCACCGCTCCAAGAGCTACGACTGGGGCCGCCGCCTCTGCGAAAAGCTGCGCGAGCTGCTGCCCCGCCAGATGTTCGACATTGCCATCCAGGCCTCGATTGGCCAGAAAATCATCGCCCGCGAAACGGTTAAGGCCCTTCGCAAGAATGTAATCGCGAAGTGCTACGGCGGCGATATCAGCCGGAAGCGCAAGCTGCTGGAGAAACAGAAAGAAGGCAAAAAACGGATGCGCTCCGTGGGCTCCGTCGAAATCCCGCAGGAAGCCTTCCTGGCAGTTCTGAAAATTGACTGATAAAAAAGCGGCCCCGGCAATTTGCCGGGGCCGCTTTCATTTTAGCGCGCTGAAACGCAGCCGCTCAGCACCTAATAGCTTGGATTGCCAAGGCCGTTCAGCACGGCCCCGGGGCCTTCGCTGGGGCCTACGTACCGGGCATCGCCCAGGCCCAGGTAAAACGGCGCAAAGAAGATGGTAAGCACGTATTCGCCCGTTTCACGCTTGCCAAAAGACTTGGCCAGGCTCACGTAAAGCGTAATGAAAAAGTAAATGTTGACAAACGGAATGAGCAAGAGCAGAATCTTCACCAAGTCCCGTCCCACTATTTCGTGCAGCACGATAATGTTGTAGATGGGAATGAGCGCGGCCCAACCCGGTTTGCCGGCTTTCTCATACATTTTCCAGAGGCCAACGAATATGGCGATGATGAAGGCCAGGTACAGGAGTCCAAAAATGAACCCAAACAGGCCGCCAATAAAACTGCCAAGAAGAACAAGTAAGTGAGTTTGCATAAATGTGAATTGGTGGTTGGTGAGTTAGGTAAGCTTAATGATTGACAATATAGAGTTTTTTTAATTAGTAGCGTTTCCCTACTGTCCCTATGCCCATGATTGCTAACGCCCCCACGCCCCCGATTCCGCACATTATCGACGGCAAGCAAACCGCCGAAGACATCAAAGCCGAGATTGCCCTCGAAGTAGCCGCCCTGAAAGCAGCCGGCAAAAAGGCACCGCACCTCGCCGCCATCCTGGTGGGCCACGACGGGGGCTCCGAAACCTACGTGCGCAACAAGGTGCTGGCCTGCGAACGGGTCGGCTTCGGGTCTACGCTGCTGCGGTTTGAGGACGACATTACCGAAGCGGAGTTGCTGGCGCAGGTCGACGATTTGAACCGCGACCCGGAGATTGACGGCTTCATCGTGCAGCTGCCGCTGCCGGCTCACATCAACCCCGAAAAAGTCATTGAAGCCATCCGGCCCGAGAAGGATGTGGACGGGTTTCATCCCATGAATATCGGGCGCATGGTGGCCGGCCTGCCGGCCTTGCTGCCCGCCACACCTTCCGGAATCGTGGAATTGCTAAGCCGGCAAGGCATTAAAACCAGCGGCAAGCACGCCGTGGTTATTGGCCGTTCCAATATTGTAGGAACCCCGGTTAGCATATTGCTAGCCAAGAACCTGGATACTGCCAATTGCACGGTCACTTTATGCCATTCGCGCACCCGGAACCTGGCCGAAATATGCCGCACGGCTGACATTGTGGTGGCGGCCATTGGCCGGCCCGAGTTCGTGACGGCCGACATGGTGCGGCCCGGCGCCGTGGTAATTGACGTGGGCACCACCCGCGTGCCCGACGCCACCAAAAAGAGCGGCTATACGCTGAAAGGCGACGTGAATTTTGCCGAGGTTGCTCCTTTGGCTTCGGCCATTACGCCCGTGCCCGGTGGCGTGGGGCCCATGACCATTGCCATGCTTCTGCTGAATACTTTGCGGGCGGCCAAGGGTGAAATTTACCCCAATCCGGCAAGCTGATTTTTAGGAATATTTGGTTAAACTGGGACTAAACCGTACTTTTAAAGTCCGGCATTGGAACGGCGCGTCTGCTTGCCGGCGTTAAGGTTGCTTCGCTTCCTGACGGCTTTTTGTTATGATACCCGTGAATTTACTTTCCTCCGAAATTATTGCACCTTCCGGTGATGAAACCGTTGCCAAAACCGGCACTATGCTGCCTGTAATGGAGCAGTTTTATACCATTCAAGGCGAGGGATATAACACCGGCCGGGCCGCCTACTTTATCCGCCTGGGTGGCTGTGATGTAGGCTGCGTCTGGTGCGATGTGAAAGAGTCGTGGGATGCCGCTGCGCATCCGCGCCAGTCCACCGCGCAGCTTGTGGAGGCCGTGTTGGCGCACCCCGGCCGCGATGTGGTCATCACCGGCGGTGAGCCGCTGATGCACAACCTGGATGAGCTAACGGCGGCATTGCAGGCCGCCGGCTGCCACACCTGGCTCGAAACCTCCGGCGCACATCCGCTGTCGGGCACCTGGGATTGGGTGTGCTTATCGCCCAAAAAGTTTAAAGCACCGCTGCCGGAGGTACTAGCCGCAGCCCACGAACTGAAGGTCGTGGTCTTTAATGACCACGATTTTGCCTGGGCCGAAGAGCACGCCGCATTGGTACCGGCCACTACGCGCTTATACTTGCAGCCCGAGTGGAGCCGGGCCGCTCGCATGACGCCCGCATTAGTTGACTATGTGAAGCAGCACCCGCGCTGGCAGGTGTCGCTCCAAACCCATAAATATCTTGACATCCCGTAGCCTACTTTATGCGTCGCATTTCAGTGTTGGGGGCGGTACGCCTCGGAATGATGTGCCTGCTGTGGCTGGCCTCGTCGGAAACGGCCTGGAGCCAGTTGGCCCCCAAAGTCCAGACGCCCACCAACACCAAAGCCCGCAGTCTGCTGGAAAAAGCGCAGCAGCAAACCAAAGACCGGGACTTCATCAAAGCCATTGAAACCCTGAACCAGCTCAATGAGAAGTTCCCCTCCTTTGGGGAAGCCTTCTTGCTGAAAGGGTCCCTGCTCAAAGCCATTGGCGACAATCGGGGGGCCCTGGCCGCCTACCGCGACGGCCTGAGCAAAGTGCCCCTCGAGGCCATTCATTCGTCGGAATACCAGTTGCTGGGCGATTTAGCACTGAGCTATGGCGAATATCAGACGGCGCTCGAAGCATACAAGCAGTTGATGAAAGTGGCGCCCAAGACGCAAAGGAACCTAGCTAAATCTCAGCGCCAGCTGCTCACTTGTGAGTTTGCGCTCGATGCCATGAAGCATCCCGTGGGCGAGGCGCCCGTGGCCATGCCTTCGCCGCTGAACAGCTTTAAATTTCAATACTTTCCAGCGCTCACCGCCGATAACCGATTCCTGCTCTTCACGGGCCGTCCGGCCGCCAGCAGCGGGGAAGACCTGTATGTGAGCCGACAAAACAAAGACGGCACTTTTGGAGAGCCGGTGCCGATTTCGCCGGCCATCAATTCCAGCTACAACGAAGGCGCGGGCTCGATTTCGGGCGATGGCAAAACCCTGGTGTTTGCTTCCTGCGACCGGCCCCGTGCCATCGGCAACTGCGACCTGTACATTTCGCGCCGCACCGGCAACAACTGGAGCACCCCCGTGAACCTGGGCACCAATGTTAATTCCACGGAATGGGACTCGCAGCCGTCGCTTTCGGCCGATGGGCGCACGCTGTATTTCACCTCGACCCGCCGTGGCGGCCAGGGCCAGGAAGATATATATGTTACAACCCTGCAGCCCGATGGCAACTGGAGCGCCGCCCAAAACCTGGGCACGCCGGTGAACACCACGGGCAAGGACATGGCCCCGTTCATCCACGCCAGCGGCACCACGTTGTACTACGTCACCGATGGGCTGGTGGGCATGGGCGGGCTTGATGTGTTTCGGTGTGAGAAGACCCCGGCCGGTACCTGGAGTGAGCCCCGCAACCTGGGTTATCCGCTCAATACATTCGAAAACGAGGCCTCCCTGTTTGTTACCTCCGATAATCAGAAGGGGTTTTGCTCGCGCAGTCGCGCCACCGAAGAGCCGCCCGGCGGCTACCGGCTGGCCCGCGAGCGGCCAGTGGAACTGTTCAGCTTCTCGGTGCCACCGCCGGTGAAGGCCCGCGAAACCAGCACCTACACGCAAGGCCGGGTATTCGACGCTAACACCAAAAAGCCGCTCAAAGCCGAAGTCAAGCTCTACGACCTCGACACCGACGTGCTGACCCAGTTCGTTACGTCCGACCCTGAATATGGCGACTACACCGTGGTGCTCAATGAAGGCCACCACTACGCTATGTACGCCGCCGCCGACAAGTACCTGCTCAAAAGCCTCAGTTTCGATTATTCCAGCCAGCACGCCTTCAACCCCACGGCACTGGACATATACCTGGAACCCGTGCGCTCAGGGCGCAGCGTGGTGCTGAATAACCTGTTTTTCGATACCAACAAATACGACCTGAAGCCCCAGTCCCGCACCGAGCTAAACCGGCTCATTGAATTTCTGCGGCAGTACCGGGATGTCCAAATCGAGGTATCCGGCTACACCGATAACGTGGGCACGCCGGAAACTAACATTCAACTCTCACAGCGCCGCGCCCAGTCGGTGGTCGAATACTTGTCCGGGCATGGCATTTCAGTGACTCGGCTACGGTCCAAGGGCTACGGCGAAGGCCATCCGCTGGCCGCAAACGACTCTGAAGCACACCGCCAGATGAACCGCCGCATCGAACTGCATATCCTCTAAGCCCAAAGGCATTGTTCGGAAGCCAGGCTACGGTTTGAGGGCAAAAATGCAACTTTCCTAAGGGTTCGAAGTGCGCTCTGTGGCGGCGCTGGTTTTATTCTGCTCCAGTAAGTATCCTTGATGAGCAAGGAGTTGTGGTATTATACTGTGCCTGGCCTTACGAATTACTGGCTCTCCACTCTGGTCGCAAAAAAGTTGTCTGTGCAAAAGGCGGCAGTTTACTTAAAGCAAGGCTTTAAGTAAGTGAAAATATAATGGCATTCATGCGCAAAAAAATATGGCTCGCCCGTTGGCGGGCTTTTTTTTTGGCTCATCACGTTGTTTTTGCCAATTAATAAATGTCTTATAAATGAGCTTGTTATGAGTATTGACAGAAATTACTTGATTAAAAAAGTGCCATAAAATTCATTTTTTGTTCAATAAAATATTGTGTCTACGTTTGGTATGGTCAAACACTCAAGAACTGGCCATTCACCTCCTTTTTTCACCATCACCCCCCAACCCATGAAAAATTTGTTCTTGGCTACTTGCATTGCTGCGGGTGTTAGCGCAACTCCAGTTGCCGCGGCCGGCCCCGGCGACGGCGCCTACTCGTCGGCGATGATGACGCGGGCCACCACGCTTACCCGGGCGCTGGCGTTGCACGTGCATTTCAACGAGGCCCAGTACCTCGCCGTGAAGCAGCTGCACCTGAACATGCTCTCGGAGCGCCGCGATTTGGAGATTCTCCTCAACGGGGCCAGTGCTGAAGAGCGCGACACCCGGCTGGCCGAGGCCCAGCAGCGTTACGAAACTGAGCTGAGCAACCTGCTCCAGCCCCAGCAGCTGGTGGCTTACCAATCGTTGCGGACCAATTTTACCGCGCACCGCCTGAAATAGGGGAGGACCAACCGCCCCAGCCGGACACGAAAAAGCCCGCTCCATGGAGCGGGCTTTTTGTTTGCTTGGGTTTTCGGGAAGACTAGCGGGCGTCTATTGCTTTGTAGTCGCGCTCCAGTTCGCCGGTGTAAATCTGGCGGGGGCGGCCGATGGGCTCCTTGTTCTCGCGCATTTCTTTCCACTGGGCAATCCAGCCGGGCAGGCGGCCCAGGGCAAACATTACCGTGAACATCTCGGTGGGGATACCCAAGGCTTTGTAAATAATGCCCGAGTAGAAGTCCACGTTCGGGTACAGCTTGCGCTCGATGAAGTACTGGTCGGTGAGCGCGGCTTGCTCCAGCTCCTGCGCGATTTTCAGCAACGGGCTGTCCTGCAGGCCAAGGGCTTGCAACACTTCGTCGGCGGCCTTTTTAATGATGGTGGCGCGGGGGTCGAAGTTCTTATACACGCGGTGGCCAAAGCCCATGAGGCGGAACGAGTCGTTCTTGTCCTTGGCCTTATCAATCCACTTGCTGGTATCGCCGCCGTCGGCCTCAATGGCTTCCAGCATTTCAATCACCTCCTGGTTGGCACCGCCGTGCAGGGGGCCCCACAGGGCGTTGATGCCGGCCGAAACCGAACCGTAGAGACTGGCGTTGGCCGAACCCACGAGGCGTACGGTGCTGGTGGAGCAGTTCTGCTCGTGGTCGGCGTGCAGGATGAGCAGCTTGTTGAGAGCGCTGACAACCACGGGATTGAGCTCATACTTCTCGGTGGGGAAGCTGAACATCATGTACAGGAAGTTGGCGCAGTAGTCGAGGTCGTTGCGCGGGTAGATGAGCGGGTGGCCCACCGAGTTTTTATAGCTCCAGGCGGCGATGGTCGAAATCTTGGCCATGAGGCGCACGATGTTCAGGTCCAGCTCTTCCTTGCTGATTTCGGGCGCGATGCTCTTGGGGTAAAAGGCGGTCAGCGAGCAGATTAGCGACGACAGGATGCCCATGGGGTGGGCCGACGACGGGAAGCCGTCGAGAATCTTGCGGATGTCCTCGTGGATGAGGGTATGCTGCGTAATCTGGTGTTTGAAGTCGTCGAACTCCTTCTGGCTCGGCAGGGTGCCGTAAATCAGCAAGTAGGCTACTTCGAGAAAGCTGGACTTTTCGGCCAGCTGCTCAATGGGATAGCCGCGGTAGCGGAGAATGCCTTCTTCGCCGTCGAGAAAGGTGATGGCACTTTTGGTGGCGCCGGTGTTTTTGTAGCCCGAATCGAGGGTGACGTAGCCGGTCTGGTCGCGCAGCTTGCCAATGTCAAATGCCTTTTCGTGTTCGGTGCCTTCGATGACGGGCAAGAAGATGGATTTGCCGTCGAGGATAAGTTCAGCAGATTCTGCCATGGGCGGGAGGAATGTGAGGGAAATAGAGTGCGAAACTAAGTCATAAGCCGTAAGCCGGGAAATTTCCCGGCCGTTTGGGCGCATTCAGTACAAAAGAACCCGGCCCTTGGTTTCGCTAATAAGCCCTAAAAAACCCGTAGAGGCCAATGGCATCGATTGCGAAGATTTTACACCAAAACGCTCCAGGTTAGAATTCATCAGGAATTACTTGCCGATGCAGAATTGAGTGAAAATGCTGGTGAGGAGGTCTTCGGAGGAAATTTCACCCGTAATCTCGCCCAGAGCCGCCAGGGCGTGGCGGAGGTCGGCAGCCAATAGCTCGGTGCCGCGCCCGGTGTCGAGGCCGGCCTGCACGGCGGCAAGGTGCGCGGCAGCCACTTCCAGGGCCCGGGCGTGGCGCACGTTGGTGACAATGGTGGCGGAACCGGTATTTTCCAGCGCCGAGCCCCGCACCAGCAGCAGCAACGCTGTTTGCAGTGCGTCAAGCCCGTGGTTTTGGCCGGCAGCCAGAAGCACCAGCGGGGGCTCGGATGCTTGAAGTGCTAGGCTGGCTTGAAATGCCAGTTCAAAAGCGGCTATTTCGATTGGGGTAGCAAGGTCGGTTTTGTTGCCGACGGCTAAAACGGGCAAGTCCAGGCCTGCCGTTAGCTCCTGAATTTCGGCGTGCACGTCGGCTGGAGTCAATTCGGTTAAGTCGAACAGATACAATAACAAGGCCGCCTGGCGCACGCGCTGGCGGGTGCGGGCTACGCCGATTGCCTCCACTTCGTCGGCCGGATTGTCGCGCAGGCCGGCGGTGTCAACGAACCGAAACCGCAGGCCGTCGATGTTCACTTCGTCCTCGATGAAATCGCGCGTGGTGCCGGGAATGGCCGAAACGATGGCGCGCTCCTCACGCAGCAAGGCGTTGAGTAGGGTTGATTTGCCGGCGTTGGGCCGGCCGGCGATAACGGCGGTGATGCCGTTTTTGATGACGTTACCGAGTTCAAAGGAGCGAAGCAGCCTGGTCACCACGCCGCGCACTTCGGCCAGCAGGTGAGCAAGGCCGGTGCGGTCGGCAAATTCCACGTCTTCTTCGCCAAAATCCAGCTCCAGCTCCAGCAAGGCGGCGAACTTGATGAGCCGGGCGCGGAGGTCGCGCAACTCCTGGGAGAAGCCGCCGCGGAGCTGGTTCAGGGCCACGCGGTGGCTCAGAGCCGAGTCGGCGGCAATGAGGTCGGCCACGGCTTCGGCCTGGGCCAGGTCCATTGCTCCGTTCAGGAAGGCGCGCTTCGTGAACTCACCGGCTTCGGCCAGGCGGGCGCCGTGGCGCAGGAGCAGGGC
Source organism: Hymenobacter terricola (assembly GCF_017921975.2). Classification (GTDB taxonomy): domain Bacteria; phylum Bacteroidota; class Bacteroidia; order Cytophagales; family Hymenobacteraceae; genus Hymenobacter; species Hymenobacter terricola. Next base: position 248,619 of record NZ_JAGEMO020000003.1, on the reverse strand, counting down.
CAGCACCTGGCGCACCACGTAGTCGGAGCCGTGGCAGCTGATTTCGACCACGTCCTCGCGGGTGAAAGACCGGGGCGCGCGAAAGAGGCCCACCACCACTTCGTCCAGGATTTCGCCGCCATTTGGGTCGCGCAGGGTGCCGTAGTGAAGGGTGTTGCCAGCGGCTTCGGTCAGGCGCTTTTTGGAGAAAACAGCGGCGGTGGTGGCAATGGCTGCCGGACCCGACAGGCGGATTACTGCCAGCGCTCCTGCGCCCGGCGGCGTGGAGAGGGCGACAATGGTATCGGAGAATAGCGGGCTCATTCCGTCACAAACAGATTACGGCTCACTTCGGCTGAAATTAATGTTGTTCGCTCGCGATTGATGCGGATTTCGAAGGAGTTATCAAATGTGACCTTATCCAGTACTTCAACTGAAGCGCCGAGCTGCAGACCCACTTTATCGAGGTATTGCAGGAAGGGAACGGAGGTGTTTTTGACCGCCGCCAGGGTACCGTGCTCGCCCACGCCAAGGTCGGCCAGCAAGCGGTGGGCGGGGCGCCGAATGGCCCCGTCCTCGGCGGGAATGGGGTCGCCGTGCGGGTCCAGGGCCGGGTGGCCCAGGAAGGCATCGAGCCGGCGCATGAGCAACGGCGACTGCACGTGCTCCAGCTCCTCGGCTACTTCGTGCACTTCGTCCCAGTTGAAGCCGAGCTGCTGCACCAGAAATACTTCCCAGAGCCGGTGCTTGCGTATGGTGAGCAGCGCCAGGCGCTGGCCTTCGGCGGTGAGCTGCACGCCCCGATACCGCTCGTAGGCCAGGAGGCCTTTCTCGGCAAGGCGGCGCAGCATGTCGGTGACGGAGGCCGCGCGGGTGGTCAGGGCCGCCGCGATGCGGTTGGTGCTGACGCCGGCCATATCGGGCTCGGCCTCGGCCAGCTTATAAATGGCTTTGAGGTAATTCTCCTCGGTATGACTCGGCATAGGGTCATTTAACAATTAACATTTATCATTTGGCAATAGACCAATTTCGCAACACTGCGAATGCAAGGCCCAAAGAATCAAACAATGGCTTGTTAAATGTTAATTGATAAATGTTAAATGAAAAAATTACCACTTGATTAGCGCCGAAGCCCAGGTGAAGCCCGAGCCGAAGGCGGCCAGGCACACCAGGTCGCCGCGCTTGATTTTGCCTTCCTGCACGGCTTCGCTCAGCGCAATGGGGACCGAGGCGGCCGTGGTATTGCCGTAGCGCTGAATGTTGCTGAATACCTTGTCATCGCTCAGGCCCATTTTCTGCTGCACGTACTGGGTGATGCGCAGGTTGGCCTGGTGCGGAATCAGCATGTCGATGTCGGCGGGCAGGTAGCCGTTCTGGTCGAGGGCTTCCTTGATGACCTGCGGAAACCGGACCACGGCGTGCTTGAACACGTTCTGGCCGTTCATGTAGGGGTACAGGTCCTGCCGGTTATTCATGATGTAGTCCACGCGGTTGTCGCGGTTCGAGCTGGGCTCGCGGACGATGAGCTCCTCGGCGTATTCGCCCTGCGCGTGCAGGTGGGTGCTGAGGATGCCCTGGCCGTCCTGCGTGCTGGGCCGGAGCACCACGGCGCCCGCGCCATCGCCGAAAATAACCGACACGCCGCGGCCTTCGGGCGTTTTGTCGAGGCCGGAGGAATGAATTTCGGAGCCCACCACCAGCACCGTTTCGTACATGCCGGTGCGAATGAACTGGTCGGCCACCGAGAGGGCATAGATGAAGCCGGAGCACTGGTTGCGCACGTCCAGGGCCGGGCAGTTGTTGGCCATGCCCAGCTCGCGCTGCATCAGCACGCCGGAGCCGGGGAAAAAGTAGTCGGGCGAGAGCGTGGCGAACACAATCAGCTGCACGTCGTTGGGCTGGAGGCCGGCCATCTCCAGGGCTTTGCGGGCGGCGTTGGCGCCCATGTTGGCCGTGGTGTCCTTGCCTTCCTCGAACCAGCGCCGCTCCTGAATGCCGGTGCGCTCCTGAATCCAGGCATCGGAGGTGTTCATCATGGGCTCCAGCTCCGCGTTCTTGACCACCCGGCTCGGGACGTAGTGGCCGACACCGGCAATGTAAGCGTGACGTAAAGTTGCCATGAGGACGGAAAATAGAGTGGGAATTCTAAGTGAGAGAATGAAGCAAAAGCACGGTGCCGGGCGAATTGCCAAGCCCCACAGCTGACGCAAAAGGGGCGCAAAGGTGGCAGGTTAAATCGCAGAATCCAGCAAAAGCCACAATTTTTTGCCTTCGCTCGCCCATAGGACGTCGGTAGGGACGCCGGCAGGATAGAAAATGCTGCGCCGCAGCTGGGCCACCAGCGCCGGGCCATTGACTGGCTGCGCAAAATTGAGCGGTTGTCCAGCGTCATATTGGTGCAGCAGGGCTTCCCACAGTGGATTGAGCGAGGAGATGATGGGCAGCCCGTGGGCCAGGTACTCAAACAGCTTGGTGGGCCGGCAGTGTTCCGTGCTGGGGTGGGGCCGATAAGGCAGCAGGCCCAGATGGCTGCGGGTAATTTCGGCCACGATGCGGGCGTGGGGCACCAGCTCACTGCCCCCAAGCAGCGTCAGCCACTGAGCACGTTGGGCCACTTTTTCCTGGAGCTGCCGCAGTAGCGCCGGCTGCTGGCAAAAGCCCACAACGGTGAGCAGCACCCCGCCGGGCCACGCCACGCGCAGTTGCTCGGCGAAGGCAATGGCCTCCCACACGCCATTCAGCTCCGAAATAGTGCCCGAATACAGCAGCCGCAGGGGCTCAGCAAACGGCGGTAACTCCCGTGGTTTGGCGGGCAGTGCCTCTTCCGGAGCCGGCTGGTACTTATTTTCCAGAATGACGACGGGGGGGGCGGGCAGGGTTGACAGAAACGGTAGTTCGTCGGCGTAGCTGGCCTCGGCCAGGATGAGGCCGGCCGCCCGGCAGGCGGCCCGGGTTTCGACCCAGCGCAGGCCAGCGGCCAACAAGCGGCGCGCCAATCCCCGGTAAACGCGCTGGGTCGAGATGTTCAGGGCGTAGTTTTCGCGGATGTCGTAAAGAAATTTCCGCTCCCGGCCCAGCCTTTGCCACAGCAGGGTGAGGGGCAGCAGTTCCGGGGCGTGCACAACGACCATCGCGGGCGACAACTGGCACAGCAGGCGCCAGTAGCGCCACTGGGCGGCCAGCCGGCCCAGGCTCAGGCGCGGCCCGTCGAAAATGCGGTGCTGGTGCAGCCGGCCCGTTTTACCAGGGGGGGGCGAGCCGGCTGGCCCGCGTCCGGCCACGTGTATTTGCGTATGCGGGCGGCCGAGCAGCGTTGCGGCAAATTTCCCATACATTCGGGTGTCATCAATCGGCTTCAATACCGACGCCAGCAGCACCACCAACGGAGAATTTTCAGAACCAAGCACGGGCCAAAGATGCTAGATTTTGAGCGTATTCGAACCGCCAGCTTTTTCAAAGGAAGGCTAACGGGTTTATCAAGAGCAAAACAGTCCGTATCTTTCCTGGTGGATGGCACCCTCGCGCGAACGCGCCGCCGCACGTTCCCTCAACCGGCCGGAGCAATCCCAAGCCTCAGCAATGGCCCGCCGACGGACCTCAACCGAAATGACGACATGAAACCGAAGCAAAAAATACTCGTGGTGGGCACTGCGGTTGGCTTGCTGGCACTTGGGTGCGTGCGGTGCGCCATGCCTACTAAGGAGAGACCCGGTTCGGCGGTGGCCGTGACGGCCGCGGCTCCCGACTCAACGGAGATTTTGGCGGCGGGCGTGGTGGGGGCCGGGGGCGAAGAGCCGGTGCCGGCCCGGATTTCCGGGCGCATCCGGCAACTTTTCTTCGCAGAAAGTGAGTACGTGCACCGAGGCCAGCTGCTGGTGAAATTATACACCCGAAACTATGTGCTGGCCCCTCACGACGGCTTTTTGGGCCCTCGGCTGGTGAGCGAAGGGCAGGAGATAAGCCCCGCCACCCGCATCACCACCATTTCCCGGCTTCACCACCTGGTGGTAACTATCAAGCTGCCCCGGCAGCGGTGGGGCAGCATTGGGGTGGGCGATTCGGTGAGCGTGTGGGTGGCCGACCGCCCGACCCGGGTGGTGACCGGCGTCGTTAGCGTCGTGCCTGCTGTTCCGGAGGACAACTTTCCGGTGGAAATCGCCTTGACACTCCGGGCACCGTTTCGCATTGGCGAGCAGGCCCTGGTGCGGCTGCAAAATATCCCCCCGACTCCAGCACCGGCCCCGTCACTGACTACCGACGCAAAATAACCTGCATAACGGGCTTTGTTTGCCAGGTACCCATGCAAAGCAGGGCCTGACTGGCCGTGCGCGCCTTTGGCCGAGCCATTGGGTGGGCAAGCGGGAATGACTTTGCAGCGGCTTGCCGCGTGGCCTACGCTTGAGGCCACGGGCCTTGTCTTGCTCAGCCAGCGCATGAAAAAAAGGCGCTATGCAGAGAATGCAAAAAATAAGTAGTTAATTTAAATTGCAATATGGATGCAAATACATTTACCACTCGGGCTGACAGCTTGCCCCAGGTTCTTCCGCTGCGGTGGTTGCGGCAGGGCGTAGTTCACAGCCTTCTGCTGCTGATTGGCGTTTTTTCGGCCGCGCTGGGGCTGAAAGGCTTCCTGTTGCCCAATGGGTTCATTGACGGCGGCGTAACCGGTATTGCCCTCATGGCCAGCCGGTTAACCGGGGTGTCGTTGTCGCTTCTGATTCTAGTCATCAACGTGCCCTTCATTGTGCTGGGCTACTACCACCTGGGGCGGAAATTCGCGATAAAGACCCTGCTCACCATTCTGGCGCTGGCCGGGGCCTTGCTGGTGGTGTCGTTTCCGCCGCTCACGCAGGATAAGCTGTTGATTGCCGTGTTTGGCGGGTTTTTCCTGGGCGCTGGGGTGGGCCTGGCCATGCGCGGCGGGGGCGTGCTCGACGGCACCGAAATTCTGGCCGTGTACCTGAGCCGCAGGCTGCCGGCCTCCATCGGCGACATCGTATTGATTATCAATATTGTGATTTTCGGCGTGGCGGCGTGGCTGCTGTCAATAGAAACGGCGCTGTATTCCATCCTGGCGTACTTGTCGGCGGCTAAAACGGTGGATTTTATCATCGTGGGCATTGAAGAATACACGGGCCTGACCGTCATCTCCTTCCACAGCACCGAAATCCGGCAGCTGATTACCGATAAGCTGCACCGCGGGGCTACCGTCTACGAATGTACCCAGGGGTACGGCTCGCACGGCCACCAGCACCTGAAAGTGGAGGCGGTGTTCACGATTATTACCCGCCTGGAGGTGGTCAATCTGACCGACGAAATTCATAAAATCGACCCCCAGGCGTTCGTCTTTATGCAAAGCATCAGCGACATGAAAGGCGGCTTAGTAAAGAAGCGCGCGTTGCATTAAGGCCGCCGCGTTCGGCAAGCTAATTGTGGCTTTCCAGCGGCGGGTGGGCTTAACTAAATGGATTCTCATGGAAAAATGGAGCCGTTTTCTGAGAGTGCAACCCTTGAAACCGAAGACAATTCAGCTGGTCTTCGGCCCGGCCCTGGTGCTCGCGAATGTGCCCCCCTCGGTTCGGCAGTGGGGCCCGTGGCTGGGCATGAGCTTGCTGGCAGTGGGGGCGCTGTTCCTGCTGCGGGTCTATCGGAAACGCCGGGCTCAGCGGCACTTTCTGGAACGCGCTCTGCTCAAAGGCGCACACCAAGCGCAAATAGAGCCAACAGCCGACGAACCCACCTCCAACACGCCCGGGCCTGACGTGACCGGCCAACTGATTGCCATGCTGAGCGTCAAGGCCTCGCGGGAGGCGGCCGTCGATAGCCTGGTGGAGCTTGGGGAGGCCGGCTTGCCCCAGCTCAAGCAAGCCCTGGCTCAGGAAACCGACGCCCGCCGCTTGCAGCGCCTGGCGCAGGTTTGCGTGCGCATGGATACGGCCGCGGCCCGGCAGCTGTTGGTCGAAATAGCCCAGACGGCCAACCTGCCGGCACGCGCCGCCGCGTTGCGGGCCCTGAGCCACTTTGCCACCGTGCCGGCCGATGCGCCCCTTTTTCATCGGCTTATTGAAGAAGAGCTTCAGTTTGCGCAACACCTGCTGCACGGCATGGTGGCGGCTGCTGCCGAGCTGTGCACCGCCCTGCAATACGAGCTGCGTCAATGCCAGCTGCGCCTGTTCGGATTGCTGCTGCAAGTGTACGCCCGCCCCATCATCCTGGAAGCCCAGCGCGGGTTGGCCCATGCCGGCGGGCACCGACAAGCCGAGGCCCTCGGGTTGCTGGATAAGCTGATTCCCCGGCCGCTGTACCGGGGGCTGCAGGCGCTGCTCGATGGCAACAGCCTTGGCGACCAGGTGCAAACCTTCGATGACTTGCTGGGCTCGCCCGTTCCGTTGGAGCCCATTGCGACCACCGTTGTGCGCCGGGGACTGGCCGCCTTCTCTGCCTGGACCATCAGCCTGGCCCTGCGGCAGTGGCACCCCCAGCCCGCCACCGTGGCCTATTTGTACCCGCACCTGCAAACCGGCCAACAACTGATTCGGGAAGGGGCGGTGGCCGTGCTGCAACGGCTGCCCGAGCAGCGCCCTGCCGCCTACGACCAATTCCTGACGCTGTACTCCGCCGTAATCCCGTTGCTTATGTCTACGCTAACTTCAACTTCCTGCGTCTCGGCGCCGGAGCGCGTGCGGATGCTGAAAGGCACCGCTCTCTTCGCCGAAACGCCCGAAAACATCCTCGGCACCATCATCCCGATTATGAAAGAAATTTCCTTCGAGCCGGAACAGGAAATATTCGTTAAGGGCACCCTGGGCACCTCGCTGTTCATCGTTTGCGAAGGTGAGGTGGGTATTTTCAACGGGGCGCAGCAGCTGGCCACCTTTCACAAGGGCGACTTTTTTGGCGAGCTGGCCTTGCTCGATGCCGAGCCTCGTTCGGCCACGGCGGTGGCCCAGGGGCCGGTGGTGGCCTTCCGGCTCGACCAGGAGGATTTTTACGACGTGATGGAGGAGCGGAGCGAAGTGCTGCACAGCATCCTGCGGGTGCTGTGCCAGCGCCTGCGCCACCAGAACGAGATGGCCCAGGCGGCGCATTAGGCAGGGCCTTGGTGCGCGAGCCAACCGCCGCCAACCCCGGTGGGAGACGTAGAAAAGCCCGCTGGCTAGGACACCACCTCGTACGTCATCACCGGCCGGGCCTTGTTTTTCAGGCTCACTTCGCCCACGGGCTGGCATTGGAAGGATTCCTTCACGCGCTTGTACGTGGCTTCGCTGATGATAATCTGGCTGGCGTGGGCCACGGATTGCAGGCGCTGGCTTAGGTTCACGGCGTCGCCGATAACCGTGAAGTCGAGGCGCTTCAGCGAGGCCGAGCCGATGTTGCCGGACACCATTTCGCCCGTATTGATGCCGATGGAAACCTCCGGATGGTAGCTGATATTTTGCAGCATCCCGGCCGGCGGGGCCTTCAGCAGGCTTCGCACCGAAAGCGCTGCGTCGAGGGCCCGGTCCAGGTGGTACTCGCCCCGGAACACGGCCATCACCGAATCGCCTATAAACTTGTCGACGCTGCCCCCCTGCGTGATAATCTCCTGCACAATCTGGTCGAAGTAGGTGTTGAGCAGCTGCACCAGCGTGCCCGCCGGCAGCTGCTCCGACAGGGCCGTGAAGCCGCAGATATCGATAAAAACCACCGTGGCCTCGATGGTTTCGCTGGCCATGAGGGTGTTCTCGAAATCGGGCCGGGTCATGAAGTTGAGCACCGTCTCGTTCACGTACATTTTCAGGATGTTATTTTCCTGGATGGCCCGCAAGGTTTGGCGCAGCTGCCGCACTTCGTCGATGGTTTTGTTGATGGTCACCTCCAGGTCGTTGAAATCCACGGGTTTTATCACGAAGTCGAACGCCCCGCGGTTCATGGCCGTGCGGATGTTGGCCATGTCGCCGTAGGCCGAAACCATCACCGTTTTGATGACTTTGTTGAGTTCGTGCAGCTTGGAAAGCAGCGTGAGGCCATCCATGACCGGCATCCGGATGTCGGCGAGAATGATGTCGATATCGGGTTCGTCCGCCACGTGCTCCAACGCCTCCTGGCCATTGCCGGCGAAAATAAACTCGTACGCACCCTCCCGGATTTTGCGCCGGAATTTCTGCCGAATCAGCAGCTCCAGGTCGGTTTCGTCGTCTACCACCAGTATTTTGGCTTTCATGACTGTAACGATAGAAGTAAGATTTGCGGGCCCCATCCAGGTGATACGGAGCACTTGTAATATCGGTATAAATAATTGTGCTTACTGAGAAAAGCGTTTCGCGGGCGCCCGAAGCAGCCGGTGCCAAAGGGGCAACGAACCCGGCCGGGCCGCCGCCGCACAGCACGGGCCGCCAGCCGGAAGTCGGGGCCGGGATGGTAGTTTTGCCCCGGCCAACCGGCCCCGGTAGTCTCCGGCGGCCCGCTTGCGCACTTATTCCGCATCATGTCCGACCTGCAGACCCAAATTGAAGCCGCCTGGGCCGACCGCGCCCTGCTCCAAACCCCCGACACCAAAGCCGCCATCGAGCACGTCATCGAAGAGCTGGACAAAGGCCGCCTGCGCGTGGCCACCCCGCCCACCGCAGACGGCGGCGAATGGACCATTAACGAGTGGGTGAAAAAGGCCGTTATCCTCTACTTCCCCATCCGCCAGATGAACACCCAGGAAGTGGGCCCCTTCGAATACCACGACAAAATGCGGCTCAAAACCGACTACGCCGGCCAGCAGGTGCGCGTGGTGCCGCCCGCCGTGGCCCGCTACGGCGCGTTTCTGGCCCCCGGCGTCATCCTCATGCCCAGCTACACCAACATCGGCGCCTACGTGGGCGAAGGCACGATGGTGGACACCTGGGCCACCGTGGGCAGCTGCGCCCAGGTGGGCAAAGGCGTGCACCTGAGCGGTGGCGTGGGCCTCGGCGGCGTGCTGGAGCCCGTGCAGGCGGCCCCCGTCATCATCGAGGACGGCGCCTTCATCGGCTCGCGCTGCATCCTCGTCGAAGGCTGCCGCATCGGCAAGGAAGCCGTGATTGGCGCGGGCGTCACCATTACCGGCAGCACCAAGATTATCGACGTAACCGGGGCCGAGCCCAAGGAGTACCGCGGCTACGTGCCGCCGCGCTCGGTGGTCATTCCCGGCTCTATTCCGAAGCAGTTTCCGGCCGGCGAGTATCAGGTGCCGTGCGCCCTCATCATCGGCCAGCGCAAGCCCAGCACGGACTTGAAAACGAGTTTGAATGACGCGCTGCGGGATTTCGGGGTGTCGGTGTAGGACCGCAGATTGAACGGATTTTAGCGGATTGAACGGATTTTTTGTGGTTCCGCGTGGGACGCCGCTTGCCGCTTGCTTTTCTTCCGTGCTTGTTTTTCTTCGTTGAATGACGGTTGATTTGGCCGAGTATACTGAATTGACTCGGGCAGTTATTGGCTGTGCGATGACCGTGCACCGCAAGTTGGGGCGGGGCTTTCCGGAGGTAGTTTATCAGCGGGCGTTAGCAATTGAGCTGTATAAAAATGCCATCAGTGCTGAGCGCGAAGTGGATTTGCCCATCTTCTATGAAAACGAAAAGTCGGCTCTCGTAGAGTCGACTTTTTCGTTGAAAAACGGGTGCTGGTTGAATTAAAAGCAGTGGATTGCTTGCTCACCTCCCACCACGTACAAATCATTAATTACCTGGAAGCATTCAAATTGCCCGTCGGACGACTCATTAACTTCGGTTCGTCAAGCCTAGAATTCAAACGCTTCGTCAAAAGTCTAAAGCCCTGACTCAGCAGAAACACCCCCGCGCTAAACCACAAAAAATCCGTTCAATCCGTTAAAAATCCGTTAAATCTGCGGTCTCAGCTTCTCGCCAAACAGCGCTTTCACCTTATCCACCTTGGGGCGGGCCACAAACTGGCAGTAGGGCTCGTGGCCGTGCAGGTTGAAATAGTTCTGGTGGTAGTCCTCGGCGGGGTAGAAGGTGGGGGCGGCGGTGATTTCAGTTACCACTGGGTTGGGGAAAGCCTGGCCGTCGTTGAGCTTCTTTTTATACTCTTCGGCGAGCTGCTTTTGCTCGTCGTTGTGGTAGTACACGGCCGAGCGGTACTGGGTGCCCACGTCGTTGCCCTGGCGGTTGAGGGTGGTCGGGTCGTGGGTTTTCCAGAAGATTTCCAGCAGCTCCTTGAAGCTGATAACGGCCGGGTCGAAGGTGATGTCGATAACCTCGTTGTGGCCCGTGAGGCCGCTGCACACTTCCTTGTAGGTAGGGTTGGCAATGCGGCCGCCGGCATAGCCGGACACCACTTTTTCCACGCCTTTCAGGTTCTGAAATACGGCCTCGACGCACCAGAAGCAGCCGGCGCCAAATGTTGCATGTTGCATGGGTAGGGGAATGATTCGTTGGTTGTGATAACAACGCGGTAGACGCGGCAGAGGTTATTTCCTTACGTAAAGGATACGCCGAAAGTGGCCCGTACCGAGGTACGGCGGGCTTGCCGATGGTCCGGAACCGGGGTGTACCGAAGTGCGGCCCACTTCCAGACCATCCGCAAGCCCATCGTACCTCGGTACGGGCCACTTTTGGGGTTGCGGAAGCCCATCGTACCTCGGTACACCCCGCTTTTGGGGTTGCGGAAGCCCACCGTACCTTGGTACGACCCACTTCCGGGTAATAGAAAGGGGCCCGCACCGAAGTACAGGCCCCTTTTACTTATTAAACAGGCAGGTTCGGTGCGCTACTTCCGGAACCGCCCGGCCACCACCAACTCCTTCGAGCCGGCCGTGTACTGGTAGAAGCCTTCGCCCGACTTCGCGCCCAGGCGGCCGGCCATCACCATGTTCACCAGCAGCGGGCAGGGGGCATATTTGGGGTTGCCCAGGCCCTCGTGCAGCACCCGCAGGATGGCCAGGCACACGTCCAGGCCAATAAAATCGGCCAGCTGGAGCGGGCCCATCGGGTGGGCCATGCCCAGCTTCATCACCGTGTCGATTTCCTCCACGCCCGCCACGCCCTCAAACAGCGTGATAATGGCCTCGTTAATCATCGGCATCAGAATGCGGTTGGCCACGAAGCCGGGGTAGTCGTTCACCTCGGTGGGCGTTTTGCCCAGCTGGCGCGCCAGCTCCATCACCTGCGCCGTCACGGCATCGGACGTGGCGTAGCCCCGAATCACCTCCACCAGCTTCATCACCGGCACGGGGTTCATGAAGTGCATGCCAATCACCTGCTGCGGGCGCCGGGTCACGGCCGCGATTTTGGTGATGGAAATCGACGACGTGTTCGAGGCCAGGATGGCCCCGGCGGGCGCGTACTGGTCCAGGTCGCGGAAGATTTGCAGCTTGAGGTCCACGTTTTCGGTGGCGGCCTCTACCACCAGGCCCACGCCGGCCACCCCGGCTTCCAGCGAGGTGTAGGTTTTCAAACGGCCCAGGGTGGCGGCCTTGTCGTCCTCGCTCAGCGTGGCTTTGGCCACCTGGCGGTCCAGGTTTTTGGTGATGGTGCCCAGGGCGCGGTCCAGGGCGGGCTGGCTGATATCGATGAGCGCCACGGAGAAACCGTGCTGTGCAAATACGTGGGCAATGCCATTGCCCATGGTGCCGGAGCCAATAACGGCGACGTTCATAACAAGCGGAAAAAGAAGTGGGTGGGAATTGAAATGCGGCCCTTTGACCGGGCGTGACAAAGCTACGGCACCAATGTCAACCGCCATTTTGTTTGAAAAAAACCCAACTATTTTTTCAATTACTATATCCTTTTATCGGACCCCGCGTACAATGCCGCAGAGACACTTCTCTTCATATTTCTTTCACCTCCTTCACTCTCTCCAGCCATGGGCAACCTCCTGTATATCATCGCCGTTATCCTCATCATCATCTGGGCTGTAAGCTTCTTCGGCGGCTTCTACACCGGCGGCATCATTCACACCTTGTTGGTGATTGCAATCATTGCCATTCTGCTCCGCGTAATCAGCGGACGGAGCGCGGTATAGCACAGAACCTGAGGTAGCTTAAAAACACAAAAGAGCCGCGCTGGAAACAGCGCGGCTCTTTTGTGTCTAATTAAATTAATCGGGGCTATTTGCCAATGTTAAATAGCAAGCTGAAGCGCAGTACAAACCCTGGGTACAAGGAATAAATAGAATTGTCGAAATTATAAAGCCCGACAATATCAATCGCCGCATTATCGCTGAGATAGGAGCGATACCCAACGCCCGCAAGCGGAGAAGTAACGGTTCTATTTTGCTTAAACAGGTAATTATTGGGGCCTTCAAACGCAATCTGCGCGTTGGTTACTTCGTACTCGGCATGAATAAAGAATTCTTTGTAAACGATGTACTGAGCGAAAGCTTTAAAGCCCAGGCTACTGGTCGATAAGCTATTTGCCCCGGTTGAGGTGAGGTTGCCGTCCGGGGTGTAGGGATACGGCCGGTTGCCGGCCACGGAAAAGCTGCTGTAGGCATACGAGATGCCGGGGCCAATCGCAAACTTGTCGGTAATCCGAAACCCGAGGGCCGGCGCGGCGCTGACGTTAAAGCGGTTCAGAAAGTCGTAGGAAGAGTAGCCCAGTCCGATGTTGGTATAGATAAACTTCTTTTTTTGGGGCTGGTCCTCCTTGCTTCCATTCTGAGGCAGGTTCCGGTTCGGGAAGTTCATGCCCGATGGCGCATCGGGGGTGGGCTGGGCCGCGGGGGTGCTGTAGGTGGGCTCCGGGGCGGGGGCAGAAGCTGGCGCCGAAGGAGCAGGCGTGGGAGCTGGGGCTGGCTCCACGGGGCGGGGCGGGGCAGGCGTGGGGCCGGGAGGAGCCGAATTCAGCACAGGCTTGTCCTGCGCCAGAGCGCGATGGGCGGGCAGGCAGGCAACGCCGGCCAGCAGTAGCAGCGGAAGCAGATGACGTTTCATTCTGAAAAATTAAGAAAATAGTAATGAAGTGTTAATGAGGCTAGGAGCCACACCACCGCGATGGTTTCCCAACCTTGCTCAACGCTAAGCCATTTTATACATTTTCTGGCGCTGGGTTTTCAGCGTTTCATCGGCCAGGTATTCTTCGTAGTTCATGCGCCGGTCGATGATGCCGTCAGGCGTCAGCTCGATGATGCGGTTGGCCACGGTTTCAATGAATTGCAAGTCGTGCGAAGCAAACAGCAGCGAGCCGGGGTAGTCGCGCAAAGCATTGTTCAAAGCGGTAATGCTTTCCAGATCCAAGTGGTTCGTCGGGTCGTCCAATACCTGCACGTTGCCGCTTTGCAGCATCATTTTAGAGAGCATGCAGCGTACTTTTTCGCCCCCGCTCAACACGTTGCTTTTCTTCTGCGATTCCTCGCCCGAAAATAACATCCGGCCCAAAAAGCCGCGGATGAAGCTCTCGTCTTTTTCTTCGCTGTACTGCCGCAGCCAGTCGACCAGGTTTAAATCGCCCGACTGGAAGAAACTGTTGTTTTCCTTGGGGAAGTAGCTGGGCGTGATGGTGGTGCCCCATTTCACTTCGCCGGTTTCGGGGGTAGCCTCGCCAAACATGATGTCGAACAGGAGGGAGGCCGCCCGGTCGTCCCGGCCCACGATGGCCACTTTGTCCTTTTTATCCAGCGTGAAGCTTACGTTCTTGAACACATACTGACCGTCTACTTTGGCGCTCAGGTTTTCCACGCTCAAGAGCTGATTGCCCGGCTCGCGCTCCGATTTGAAGGCGATGTAGGGATAGCGGCGTGAGCTGGGCTTGATGTCCTCCAGCGTCAGCTTTTGCAGCAGCTTCTGGCGGCTGGTGGCCTGCTTCGATTTCGAGGCGTTGGCCGAGAAGCGCCGCACGAATTCTTCCAGCTCCTTGCGGCGGTCTTCGGTTTTCTTGTTGGCGTCCTGGCGCTGGCGCAGCACCATCTGGCTACTCTCATACCAGAACGTATAGTTGCCGGGGTACATCGTGATTTTGCCGAAGTCCAGGTCCGCCATGTAGTTGCACACGGCGTCCAGAAAGTGGCGGTCGTGGCTCACCACAATCACCGTGTTCTGAAACGAGTCGAGGAAGTTTTCCAGCCACAGCACGCTCTCGGCGTCGAGGTTGTTGGTCGGTTCGTCGAGCAGCAGCACGTCGGGGTTGCCAAACAGGGCCTGCGCCAGCAGCACCCGCACTTTCTCGCTGGCCCCAAGGTCGGCCATCAGCGCGTAGTGCTTGCTTTCCACAATGCCGAGGCCGGAAAGCAGCTCGGCGGCTTCGTACTCAGCATTCCAGCCTTCGAGGTCGGCAAATTCGCCTTCGAGCTCGGCGGCGCGCTCCCCGTCGGCGTCCGAAAAATCGGGCTTGGCGTAGAGGGCGTCCTTCTCCGTCATCACCGCATACAGGCGCTGGTGGCCCTGAATCACGGTTTGCAGCACGGGCTGCTCGTCGTAGGCAAACTGGTTCTGCTTGAGCACGGCCAGGCGCTGGCCGGCCGGCATTTCCACCGAGCCGGTGTTGGGCTCCAGCTCGCCGGACAGGATTTTCAGGAAAGTAGACTTGCCCGCGCCGTTGGCTCCGATGAGACCGTAGCAGTTGCCAGGCAGGAATTTAGCGGTAACGTCTTCAAACAGGATGCGCTTGCCGTAGCGCAGGCTCACATTGGTGGTCGAAATCATTCAGTCAGAAAATAGTAACACAACAAACCCGCGCACTGGCGCGCGGCAAGCCGCAAAATTACGCACCAGGACCCGGGCCGATATCCGCGCCGAAAAAGTAGTTGTCCGGCTTGATAAAAAGAACTAACTAGTGGGTGAATTAGTGCCCGCTGCCGAACGTAAAAAAATGCTGCTCCTGGCTATAAACAGAGCCTTTGGCAAAACTTCTGGCCCCTTTGGCAAGTATAAAAAGCGGGGCTAATAGCGCGTCCAGATTTTTTCATCATTTCCATTTTTTTCTGAACATGGCTGACCAGCAACTAACTTCCGAAACCAACGGCCTGCGCATGGGCCTTTACACGGCCGTGATTCTGATTGTATACACGGGCGTTGCCGCAATGGCCGGCTTTCTGGGGCACATCGAAGCTGGCGCGCTCGATATTATCATACTAATTGCCGGTATTGTACTGGCCATTATGCGCCTCAAGCGGGTGCGTGGCAACCGCTTGTCCTATTTCCAAGGCTTCAGCACGGGCATCGTCACCGCGCTCACGGCTTCGGCGCTGCTGGGGGCTTTTTTCTGGCTGCTGGGTGGCATAAGCAAGGCGGCCGTGCAGCAGATTCAGGCCCGCGACTTGTTTGGGGCCGACCTAGGGGTCCTCATCGGCGGGCTGGGAATCATCCTGATGGGCACGATGACGGGGGTTATTACCTCACTTATCGCCATGCAATACTTCAAAAGCCCTGACCATCAGCCCATCGCTAGCCTGGATTAAATTGACTATTACTGCGAATAAATATTGCTAAACGACCACCTGCGGGGCCGTTTTTGTTGACAGCAGAACCAAAGGCCACAGTGGTTCTATAAGAAAAATTAGAGAAAACAGAAACTAAACCATAACTTGCAAGCGTTAAGACTAAAGTCCAATCGCCTTTCCAAGCTAAGCTTTTGTTTTTATGTACAAGTTGACCATTGCCCTCATTGCCTTCCTTCTCGCGATAGCTTCTTTCTCTGCCCAAGCCCAGATGTCTGACCGGCTGTCGGAACACCCAACCATGAACACCAAGGCCACAGCCAATGAAGCTGCCGCCGTAACCCGGGACATGGTGAACCATCTGCACCTCAACGAAGGACAGTTTCTGAAGCTCTTGCCGCTAAACCGCACCAAACTTGCGGGCCTGAACAGCATCAACCGCGAGTACAAGAACGACGAAGCCACCCGCGCCGCCAAAGCCGCTGAGCTGGAAGCTCAGTACGAGCAGGAGTGCAGCCGTATCCTCACGCCGTCGCAGCTTAGCCAGCTGCAACAGGAACACGGCCAGCCGGCCACCGCGCCCGCCAGCACTGGCAATGGCCTGGGTTAGCAAATAATAATTCCATAAAAAAGGCCCGCCAATTGCTTGGCGGGCCTTTTTTATGGAATTTTGGGAGTGAGCGGGTCTGCGAGCACCTCCGTTACCGTGCCCAGCGGGCCGAAGCGCAGGCTGAGGCACGCGGCCCCCGAGCGGGCGTGCCGGGCATTGCATTGGGTGCCGGGTTCGAGGTAGTAGTAATAGACCTTTTCGGTGCCGGCGCGCAATTCTTCCTCGTCGGGCGGGCCAAGCAGGGCGTTCACGTCATCGGCCCGGGCCTCGTAAAGCTGTTCTTTGTTTTGCACAAGGGCAGGTACGGCGGCGCGGCGCGCATCACGGCACGCATAAGGGTCGGCGCGCCAGGTAGCGGCATCGAAGCCTGGCAACCGGGGCAACGCGTGGCCGCAGCCCAACAATAGCCCGCTTACGGCCACGCCGGCAGTCAGCTGACGGCCGCGAACGGCCACCCAGGTAAGCAAAAAGGAAGTTGGCATCGGAAAAAGAAAAAATGGCGGCGGAATATCGGGCATCAGGCGAAAATAGCACTAAATTTGGACCGGTGCTGTCTTACGCATTCCAGTGAACTATTCACAAATGCCTCTTATTGTTGTTATATCCATATTATATTGATGTTTAGAGTAGATATTAACGTTCGTTTATTTCTGGGGTTATTGTTTTTTGCCGGGCCACTGGCTGCACAAACCCCGTCATCGGCGGCTCTTGCCATGCTGCCGGTTGCGGCCCGCCGGGCATTTTTTCAAACGGCTTTTGAGAAGCGCGCCGCGCAGCTATATACCAAGCTGGGGCTGGGACCAGCCGGATTGTCGCTGGCCGTGTTTCGCGAGGGCCTGGTGGGATACTACAACCTGCGCCAAGCCAGCCATACGGCCAGTCCACCCTTGCTCACCCTCATCGATTTCAGCCGGTCCAGCCAGGAAAAGCGGCTGTGGGTTATCAATGTAGAGCAGGCAAGGGTGTTGTTCCATACGCTGGTGGCCCACGGCAAGGCCAGTGGGGCCGACGTGCCGATGGCGTTTTCCAACAAAGATGGCTCTGAAATGAGCAGCCTGGGCTTTTATCGCACCGCGCCCACCACCTACACCGGCAAGCACGGCCTGTCGCTCAAGCTGATGGGCCTCGACCCTGGGTTCAACACCAACGCCGAGAGCCGGGCCGTGGTGGTGCACGGGGCCGAGTACGTATGCGAGGATTTTGTGCGGGCGCACGGCCGCCTGGGCCGCAGCCAAGGCTGCCCGGCTTTGCCCGTGGCCGAAACCCCGGCCATCGTGCAAGCCATTAAGGGTGGGAGCGTGCTGTATCTGCACGGGCCGACAGGCGCTGGCTACCGCTCGCAATGGTTGAACCTGGACACGGCTGTGGCAGCTTTTGCCGGCTCGCGCTAGGCGGCGCTGGAAAGTAAAATAACCAGAATGAAACAAGTGCGTTTAAAGCGCATTCGGCTCAGCCTAATCAGGGCTGGCTACGGCCGCGGCTTTTTCATTTTTCACTTTTACTTCCCACTTTCATGCGTCTCAATCTCCGCTTTATTATTGGCCTCATCGTGGCGGCGGTATCGCTTTTCGGCTACTATTTCAATACTTCCAAAAATGAGGTAACCGGCGAAACTCAACACGTGAACTTGAGCGCCGACCAGGAAATAGCCCTGGGTGTGCAGGCCGCGCCCGAAATGGAGGCACAGTACGGCGGCGAAAGCCCCGACTCCCGGGCCACCGCTGCGGTGCAGCAAGTGGGCCAAAAAATAATTGGCAGCACCAAAGCTGGCCAAACGCCCTACAAATTTCAGTTCCACCTCTTGGCCGATGACCAGACCATTAATGCCTTTGCATTGCCCGGTGGGCAGGTTTTTATCACCCAGGGCCTGCTGAAAAACCTTACCTCGGAGGCACAACTGGCCGGAGTGCTGGCGCACGAAGTTGGCCACGTAGTGGCAAGGCACTCGGCCGCCCAGGTAGCTAAATCAAACCTGACTCAGGGCTTGGCTGGCGCCGCCGCCATTGCGTCGTATGACCCCAACAATCCGGGCAGTTCGGTGGCCAAGGCGGCCATCGCGGCCGCCATTGCGAAGGTCATCGGCCTGCGCTTCAGCCGGAATGATGAGTTGGAAGCCGACAAATTGGCCGTGGATTTTACACCCAAAGCCGGCTACGACCCCCGCGCCATGATTCAGGTGATGAAAATGCTGGAGCAGCAGGGCGGCCGGGGCAGCACCCCCGAATTCCTCAGCACCCACCCCGACCCCGGCAATCGCATCGGCGAGCTGCAGAAAGAAATTGCGGCAGAGTATCCGCAGGGCGTACCAGCGGGATTGAAAGAATAACCGTTCAATCTCAGGTCAGAAGTTCGGTGGCGTCAGGTTTTTGAAATGGCCATTGAGGCGCACCCGCTCCTTGAGGCGCTCGGTTTCGAGGACCACGGGCAGAATGTTGTCGAGGTGGTCGCGCACGATTTCCTGGCGTTCCTGCTCGCTGGTGGTGGCCAGGAGCTGGTATTCCTGCTCGGTGCTGAAGCCGATGTGGTGGGCCACGTCGAAAATGCAGTAGTTGGGGGCCAGCTCCAGCAGGAGCTTGCGCAGGCCGAGAGCGTCGTAAAGCTGCCGGACCTGTTTGGTGATGATTTCGCGCAACAGGGGGTCGGCTACCTCGTCTTGCACCACTTCTTCGACCAAGCCGCCCGCGTAGAGCTTGCCGGGGGCCTGGCGGTAGAATTTATTGATGCGGAACACGCCCACGGCTTTGGTGCGAATGTCTAATTCACCGCTGGAATAGGTTTGTTCCACGCTCAGAAGGCGCATTTCGGTGCCCAGCTCGCTCAGGGAATTGTCGAGGTAGGGAGGGATGCCAAAGGTGATGTTTTGTTCGATGCATTCGCGCACCAGCTGGCGGTAGCGGGGCTCGAAGATGTGCAGGTTTAGTTTTTCCCCCGGAAAAACCACCAGATTAAGCGGAAACAGCGGGAGCAGGCGGGCCATGAAATGAAGAACTGAACGAGGAGGGGCTACCAGCATCTCAACAATTGAAGTGCTTGATTAGGTTTGGCGCTGCCGGGCGGAAAGTACGTCGGTGAAAGCTGGCGCCAAGGTAGGCGGGAAAGGCGAAACCCCGCTTATCACGCTACTTTTGCCCCAATGTCTTCTGCCAAGCTACTTCCCGACGTTTCCGTTCTGCTCAAAAAAACCGCTCGTTTGCTGCTGCAAGTGGCGGCGGCCCTGTTTCTGGCCTCCGTGGCGTGGGTGCTGATTTACCGCTGGGTAGCGCCGCCCGCCACCTGGCTGATGCTGGACCGGCGCGCCCACGCGCCCATGGGCCTGGGCTACTACGGCATTCAGGCGGAGCCCCGGCTCATTCGCTACCAGTTCCGGACCCTGGACGAGGTGGCCCCCACCGTGCCGCTGGCGCTGGTGGCGGCCGAAGACCAGCGGTTTCTGCTGCACCACGGCTTTGATTTCGACGCCCTGGCCAAGGCGGCCAAACGCAACTGGAACGGCGACGGCACGCACATCGTGGGCGGCAGCACCATTTCGCAGCAAGTGGCCAAAAACGTGTTTTTGTGGCAGGGCCGCAGCTACGTGCGCAAGGCGGCCGAGGCGTATTTTACGGTGCTGATTGAGTTTTTGTGGAACAAGCGCCGCATCATGGAGATGTACCTGAGCGTGGCCGAAATGGGCGACTGCACCTTTGGGGTGGAAGCGGCCAGCCAGCGCTATTTTGGCAAATCGGCCAGCCAGGTAAGTTCAGCTGAGGCGGCGCTGCTGGCCGGCGTGCTGCCCAATCCGCTGCGGTTTCGGGCTTCCAACCCCGGACCGGTGGCGCGGGCCAAGCAGCTGCGGGTGATGCGCAACATGCGCCGCCTGGGCGGCACGGCCTACGTGGCCGAGATGCTGAAATAAGCCGCCTAATCGCGCTTGGAGATTTTGTTGAAGGTGATGTTGCGCTGCAAGGTTGATTTGAAGCGGGCATCATCGACCCGACTTTTGGCCTGGTGCTTGGTGGCGCGGCCCTGCACCCGAGCGCGCCACCGGCGCCAGGAAGAGGCCTTCAGCTCGCGCCGCATGAGCTTGATAACGGCTGGTTCGGTGAGCCCAAATTGCTGCTCAATGGCCTCAAATGGGGTCCGGTCTTCCCAGGCCATTTCAATAACGCGGTCAATCTCCGCATCGGTTAAAGTCGGCGTAGTCATGCCTGGTGCTGTTGAAGGCACGGCCGCACAGTAGTGGCCGTGGAGGGCAATACAACAGCGGAAATTGCTTTTTAGCGGCTGCGCTGAGTCTTTTAATTCGGGTTTTTGGCGAGATTGGGGCTCCAAATCACAACCCCAGCCCCTCATCTCGCCGCGTCTATGGCAAACCTGAAACCAATGCTAGGCCTGATGGCCGGCCTGGCCGGTAATTACTGCGTCGCTGCCCAGGCCGTTTCCAAACCCAGCCCGGAGCTTGCCCGCCGGGCCATTGTGCAGCTGCTCACCACCCAAACGGCGGCCTGGAACCGGGGCGACATTCCCGGTTTCATGCAGGGCTACTGGCAGTCTGATTCGCTGGTGTTCATCGGTCGGAAAGGGCCGACCTATGGCTGGCAGCCCACGCTGGCCAATTACCAGAAGAATTACCCCAATGCGGCCGCGATGGGCCAATTGGACTTCAGCGGTTTGCGAGTGACGCTACTGGCGGCCGGGGCGGCGCAGGTGGTGGGGCGCTGGCATCTGGCACGGCCCTCAGCCGGCGATTTGCAGGGGTATTTCCTGCTCGTGCTCCGGCAGATTGACGGGAAATGGGTGGTGGTGGCCGACCATACAAACAGCCAGTAGGCACTTCAGCCCCTGACCCCCTCTCCAAAAAAGAAGGGGCACTGGTCTTGCTCAGTTAAAAGTGAAGAGTTAAAACCGGGACTACTTTTTAACTGCTGTTACGCACGGTCTTCGTGAAGGTGGCTCGGGGTACTGTAGTGCGGACTCTGTAGTCCGCATCCCCGCGCCAGTTGGGGCTTTAACGGCGCGGGGACGCGGACTACAGAGTCCGCGCTACTCCACTGCGTAACATCAGTTTTATCTCTAAACTGGCATCCTCTCCCCAATGAGAGGGGGCCGGCCCCGGAGGGGTTTCGGGAGGTGACCCGGTCGAGCCGACAAACAAAAAGCCCGCTCCAAACCGGAGCGGACTTTTTTTAGGGTTAAAACCCGGCTGGCCTCTGCCACCTCCGCCAGCAGGCCGGCCCGGCGGATTCGCAGCCGCGCGTGAGCCGTGCTGCCGCTACGAACCGACTCGGCCCGGGCCTTCGCTGCAAACCGAGCCAGCCACGCCGGCGCCGGAGCACCAGCCGGCGCCGGGCCTGGGTCGCCCGCTCAGGCAGGGCCGCCAATTCAAACGCGAGCCGGTCGGCCCGGAACTGGCAGGCGCGCTGGTGCCGCTGCAGCACCGCCAAGTCGGGGGCTTCTTCCGGGGCGGGGCCACCGTGGCTTGCAGGGCCAGCGTGAGGGCGGCCTGGGGCAGGGAGCGCAGGCCGCCCTCTCCCTGGGATACCATCGTGCGGCTAAGGCCCAGGCAGTAGACCAGCGCTGGCTGGCTCAGATTGAAATGCTGGCGTATGCTTGGCAGGAGGCGGGCTGTTTCAGGGGATGCCATATTGCTCTCGTTTTTCAAACAACGCGAAAAGCCGAGAGCAATTGCATGGGTGGTTTTGCTTTCGGCTTTTCGCGTTGCTCGAAAAACGAGAGCAAAGATGACAAAAAAAGTCTCGCTTTTAGCGAAGCTTTTTTTAGCCAGGTAGCAGGGCTTTGTTAAATCGGAGCTTATTGGTTAAATACTGGTGCGAATAACTGCAATTACGCATTCGGGTCGTTCTGCCGTGCGCCTCACCCCCTAGCCCCCTCTCCGAAAAGGAGAGGAGGAACTAGCTCTAAACCGGAAGTTGAAACCCTACGAAACTAGTCTCGCCTCTCTTTTCGGAGAGGGGGATGGGGGTGAGGTGCTCGTGGAGGGCGACTTGCAGCAGTGTCACCCCACCAGCCCCAGCCCCGCCGCGTGCGCGGCGGCGGCGGCGTAATCCGCCACCAGCAGCATCGTCACGCCGTCCACTTTCAGCTCCTCAATAATCGGCCCGATGAGTGCGGCCCGCTCCGGCACCTGCACGTCGCGGATGTAGATGACCCGGATGCGGCCGGGGTGGCGGCGCACCACTTCGCGGTAGATGCGGGCATCTTCCTGGCCACTGTCGCCGAGGAGGACGAAGGGCAGGCGCGGGTAGGTGGTGAGCAGGTCGTCGATTTCGTGCAGCTTGTGGGCGAAGTGGATGGCGGCCGAGCCGGTGACGCCAGGCGGGGGCGTGGTTTTGGGGCGGGCAATGCTGAGGTCGCGGAGCAGAAGCGGGCCGGGCGGCATTTCGTGGATGCCCAGGAACTCATCGAGCACGTCGTACAAGTTCCAGGGGCTGCTGCTGACGTAGAAAAAGGGGTTGTCGGGGCGGCCGGTGCGGCCGCGCTGCAGGCGACGGTAGAAATCGGCCACGCCCACAAAAGGCAGCCTGGAATGGGCATTGCTGAGGAGGGTGCGGGCCAGCATTTTGAGCACGTTGGTGGCGCTGGTTTCGAACACGGTATCATCGAGGTCGGAAATAATGCCGAACTCGGCACTGGGCGGGGGCACCAGCACTTTGGCGGCAGCCAGCACCTCGGGCAGCAGCGGCCGGAAGTGTGCCGGCAGCCGGGCCACGCGCACCGGCACCGGGTACCAGAGGTAGGCCTCGGGCAGGGGCAGGACTTTGGGCTCGATAATGAGGGTGAAATAGCCTTCGTCGTCGGTGGTGACGAGGTGTTGGCTGCCGTCGGGCAGCTCGGCCACGAGGTCGGCCCCGGCTACTTCGCGGCTGTTGAAGCGGCGCACCATGCTGCGGAAGTTGCGCCAGCGCGAGTCGGCCGCGGTTTGGGGGCGCAGGCCGCGGTCGGCCAGCAGGCGGCCTTTGATGTAGAACCTGGCGGCCGTGCCGTAGCTGCGGTAGGCATCGAGCTGCAGGGGCCGCAGCCAGCCGCGCCGCGCCGAAGTGCGGGTGAGGAGGTGGTCGGTCCATTCGGTGAAAGAGGAAAGGGCATCAAGCAGCTTCATGGGGCAAACCTACGGCCGGCAGCGGTGAAGCGAAAGCGAGGACCGTAGCGCGAACGTTGTAGTTCGCGCCTCCGCGCCGTTCGGGTAGCGTTCGGGGACGCGGACTACAATGTTTGCGCTACAGCCACATGGCCTCAGATGGGCCTTTTGCGTAGAACCTCGACGTTCAAATTCCAGGGCCTTTTCGCTCTATCCATGCCCACCGCCACCGAACCCCGCCCGAAAACCCGCAAAAAGCGCCTCAATCCACAGGATGAGGCGCATATCGTGTACAAAGACCCGGCCCGGCAGGCCCGGATGGCCGGCTTGCGCTACGCCTCCGACCAGGGCACGGGCATCACCCGCCACGTCACTCGCGCCGGAAATTTTACCTATCACGATGCGAAAGGGGAGAAAATCAGCGACGCCAAAACGCTGGACCGTATTGCCAGTTTCGTGATTCCACCGGCCTGGACGGAGGTGTGGATTTCGCCCTCGCCCAATACGCACCTGCAGGTGACGGGCCACGACAACCTGGGCCGCAAGCAGTACCGCTACCATCCGGCCTGGGACGAAATGCGCAGCCTGACCAAGTTTTCGCGCCTGCGCACTTTCGGCGAAAAGCTGGCCCCGCTGCGCGAACAGCTCAATAAAGACCTGCGCCGCGCTGCCCTCGACCGCGAAAAAGTGGTGGCGCTGGTGCTCACGCTCATGGACCAGTCCTTCATCCGCATCGGCAACAAGGAGTACGCCAAGAAGAACGGGAAATCGAAACCCAGTTACGGCCTCAGCACTTTGCAGGACAAGCACGTGGCCATCGAGGGCGCTGAGGTTAATTTCAGCTTCGTGGGCAAGAAGGGCGTGCCGCATGACGTGACCCTGCACGATGCCCGGCTGGCCCGGCTGGTGCGCAAATGCAAAGAAATTCCCGGCCAGCACCTGTTCCAGTATTACACCGCCGATGGCCAGCGCCACGCCCTCGAATCGGGGGATGTGAACGAATACCTGAACCGGCACACCGGCCTGGCGCTGTCGGCCAAGGACTTCCGGACCTGGGGCGGCACCGTGAAAATGGTGGAATGCCTGGAAGCCGTGCTCCGGAACGAGCCGGACCTGGCCCCCGAGAAAGTGGTAAAAAGTGCGGTGAAAGAAGTGGCCAGCGGCCTGGGCAACACGCCCACGGTGTGCTCGAAATATTATATTCACCCGCAGGTGGTGAAGCTGTTCAAAACAGGCGAATTGATTGAATTTCTGCGTAGAAACGACGCTGAGGCTACTCCTGGCGACTTGCTCTCGCCCATTGAGCGGCTGGTGCTGAAGATGCTGGAAAAGGCTTGAGTTGAGGCCGGTAAAGACGCCTTCGAGCGCCTCTGTTCCGGGCCGGTTTATTCCTCCGGCAGCTTATCATAGGCGGCCTTGGCGGGGGCGCTGCCTTGCTGGAAACTGATGCCGCGACTATGTTGCGGACCGTGCAGCTCATCGGCGCCAGGGCCGCCGTAAATCCGGATTTTAGGCCGGCTAGCGAAGTTGGAGGCATGTTCTTCAACCACGAAAACATCGTCTCCGCCCAGGCTTTCCAGTTGGATAACATGCGTTTCGGAGGCGAAAAAGGCCCGGTGATAGAGGAGCGGAGCCGCGGGCCCGGCTGCCGGGCCAGGGTACACGTTCACCACCGTAGAATCGGCGTAGCGGTGGATTTCGAACCGCTCGGGCTGGGCAGTGCCGCCCACCACGGCGCGGCGGGCCTGCAGGCGATAAAATAAATCGGCCAGGGCCGGCAATTCGGCTCGCCGCGCCTGCAACGCCGCGATGGTACGCGGGCCTTCCAGGGCGAACACCGCCGGTGGCAGCCGCTGCACGGCGCGGTTAATGAGCGTGTCGGGCAGCAGCTGCTGCATGGCCCGCGCCACGGCCTGGAACTGGGCCCGCGAGAGGGAATTCAGGCCCCGGCGGTCGAGGTAATGGCCCGAGGCCATGAGGCCGGATGCCTGCCGGTAGCGCGGGCCAAAAGTAGCCCAGTGGGGCAGGGCCACATGGCCGATTAGCCAGCCCAAAATGCCGTCGTCGACGCGATAAAAGACCATGTCACGGTCTTTGGGCAGTGGCGAAACAGTGGTGAGGTCCGTTTCGGTTTTGGCATATTCGGCCCAGCTCCACTGGCCGGGGTGCCGGTCCCAGTCGCCGAGCCAGCCGTCGAGCAGGCGCGCCCGGAGCAGGGCCACTTGGTCCAGGCGACAGGCGGGGCCGTTGAACATTGTGGTGAAGACTTTGCCACTATTTACCACGGCGGCCGGGGCCATGGCATCGGGCATCACGGCCGCTTTTTCTTCCAGGTAAGCCAGCTGGCCCCGGAAATGCCGCAAAGAATCCGTCTGAAAAGCAGGGTCGTCGGGGCGCACGTAGAACAGGCGCGGCGCGGCGCGCGGCACCCCCACGGCCGTGGCCAGGGGCGGCACAACCAGCGAGGCATACGGGTTGGTAGACGACACGTTATCGCGCAGGGCATTGACCAGAAAAGTGCCCCGCAGCCACTCCGGCATGGCCCGAATGGGGTCTTTATCCACGGTGCGCAGCACGTATGCCGGGCCGTTGGCGGCCGTCAGGCCCAGGCTGGTGCTGTTGAAGCCGCCACCGATTTTACCGGGGTGCAGGCCGCCGGGCTGCACCTGCGCGAGCCGGAGCACGGGCGCCGTTACGGGCGCGGCCCAGGTGCGGCGGTGGTGCTGGCCCACCAGCGCATTGTAGAGGCCGCCGTGGCGGGCATATTGCCGGCCGGCGGTGGCACCGCGCACGGTGTCGGCGGTAGTAGAAAGGGGCAGGGCGGCATCAGGAAGAGCATCGGCCTGGAAGAACTGCTTGCGAACGCAGCCGGACCCCAGCACTGCCAGGGTGCTCGCAGTTAGAAGGAAAAAACGTAAGCGAAGCGGCATTAAAGGCAAGCTAGAAATTAAGGTCGGGCTTTCAACGGTAACCGGCCAAAAAAGGCTGATGGAAGCGCAGCGCAACGGCTTCAATCGTCGTTCAGGCGGTTGTAGGCGCGATGCTTCTTTTTGGGCAGGCTGGGGCGGTGCGCCCCGGCGGCGGTCATGTCCGAGGCTTCGTCGAAGAGGTGGAGGCGGCGGCTACTGCCTTGCAGGCGCAGCCGGTCGTGGCCCTCGCCGCCATAGAGCAGCACTCGGATGGGCTTGCCGGCGCCGGTGGTGGTCACCTCAAAAACATCGTCGCCACCCAGGCCGTCCAGCGTCAGCTCGTGGGTTTCGGCGGTGAAGTACGTGCGGCGGAACCGGAGCGAGTCGCCGGCCAGCTGTTGGTTCTGGACCGGTGAAAACACGCGCACGGTGGTGGAGTCGGGGTAGCGCTGTACCACAAACCGCTCGGGTTGGGCGGTGCCCCCCAGCGTGGGCTCGTGCGTCAGCGTGAGGTAAAAGGCCTCGGCGGCCTGGGGCAGGGCGTCGCGTCGGGCTTTGAGGGCGGTGGCCAGCCGCGGGCCCTCCAGCGCGAACGCGGCGGGCGGCAGGCAATGCGCGGCCCGGTCGATGAGGGAGTCAGGTAGGCGGCGCTGCAAGTCGGTGGCCACGCGCAGGAAGTCGGCGCGGGTCATTTGCGAGAGGCCCCGCTGGTCAATGAACCGGGCCTGAAACACCAGGCCGGGCAGGTAGCCGTAGGTGGGCTTGAAGGTTTGGAACTGCGAGGCGATGAACGGGCGGGCCGCCAGCCAGGGAATGGCGCCATCATCAAACCGAAAATAGACCTGGTCGCGGTCCTTCGGGATGCCTCGGTAGCGCACCCGGCCGCCGGGCTCCGGAAAGGCCGCCCACTGCCACTGGCCCTCGTGCCGGTCCCAGTCGCCGAGCCAGACGTCGAGCAGGCGGGCGCGCAAAAAAGCCGGCTGGTCGATGAAATGCGAAGGGTGGGTGTACACGTTTTTCAACATGGCCTCGCCGCCCACAAAATCGGCGGCTCCGGCCAGGTCCGGGGTGCACGAGGCCAGGGCGTTATACTTTTCTTCCAGCAGCGCCACTTTGCCCCGAAACCGTTCCGAATTGGGTCCCAGCCCGGTTTCATCCTGCCGAATGTAGACCAGGCGCGGGCGGGTGTGAGGCACGCCCGCCGCCTGGGCCAGCGGCGGCACCGTGAAGGCGCCGTAGGGATTGGCGGCAGAAGTAGCGTCGCGCACAACGTTCAACAAAAACGAGTGCCGGAGGAGGAAAGGCAGGGTTTTACGAGGCTCTTTGTCGAGGGCACGGAGGGCATATTCCCGGTTTTGGGGCCCTGTCAGCGTCATGCTGATGCTTTGAAAGCCGCCGCCGGACTTGCCGGGTTTTAGTCCACCGGGCATAGCAGTGGCCAGGTGCAGCACGGGCACGGTAGCCGGCGCGGCCCATACCCGGCGGTAGTGGCGGCCCCAGACCAGGCAAAAAATGCCCGAATGATGGTTGTAGTGGCGGCCGGCCGTGATGAGCACGCTGTCGGCAGTGGCCGGCAGGGCTTCGGTGCTGCCGGGCCCGATGCGGGCATCGGGCTGGAAGTAATGCAGACGGGCGCAGCCACTGGCGGCAAGTCCCGCCAGTGCCAGAGCCCGCAAGCGCCGTCGAAACCCGGGCAATAGAACGAAAAGCTGAGGCATCCAGGAAAAAAAACAAGGCAGCACGAATGCGCCTTTAACGCAACTCCGCCGTAAAGGTGGAACTTGCCCGGCCGTGCTACACAACCGCAACCCTGCCATTTGCGCTATAGGAGCGCCAATGTCTTTGTTATCGGCTTGCTGTGTAGCGAATTGCTGCTGATTAATTATCCTCTATGCTGCCTGGGGCTGCCTCTTGTTCTGCCGTCTTTTTTCGGGCCTTGTGCGGCGCCCTGGCCGTGGCGGCGGCCGGCTGTGCCGGGCCTAGCCCCAGCAGTTTTGCACCGCCGCAGTGGGCTGCCGACTCGGCTACGGTGCGCATGGCGGCCGGGCCGCAATACGCCAGGGGCGCGGTGTGGCGCTTTTTCTGGGGCACGCACTACCGGGAGTGGTGGGCCACGCCGGTCACGGTGCCGGTGGTGCACCTGGCCACCGTCACCCCCGACACGCTCACGCCCATGCAGGCCGGGGGCAGCTACCAGAGCCACACGCTGCGCCTGCGTACGGCCGGTGGCCGCGAGTTCGTGCTGCGCTCCGTGGATAAAGATGCCAGCGCCGCCCTGCCCGCTGGCTGGATTCGCTGGCTCCTGGGGGGGCTGATGAAGGACCAAACCAGTGCGGGCCAGCCGTTTGGGGCCTACGTGGCCGCGCCCCTGGCCGAAGCCGCCGGCGTGTACCACACCAACCCCAGCCTCGTGTTTGTGCCCAACGACCCCGGCCTGGGCAAGTTCCGGGCCGGCTATGCCAACGCCCTGTACTTGCTGGAAGAGCGGCCCGAAGGCAACTGCAGCGGCATGGCCAGCTTCGGTCACTCGCCGGCCGTGGTCAACACGCGCCACATGCTGGCCCGCCTCCAGCAGCGGCCGGGGGCTCAGGTGGTGGCGCGGGCTTACCTGCGCGCCCGCCTGCTCGATGTGTGGCTGGGCGACTGGAGCCGCCGCCCCGACCAGTGGCGCTGGGCCAGCCTCCCAGCGGCGGGCCGGGTGAGCTACCGGCCCGTTCCCCGCGACCGCGACCAGGCCTTTTTCCTGTTTGATGACGGCGTGCTCACCCGCATTATTTCCTGGTTTGTGCCCAAATACAGCAGCTTTGGCGCCACCATCGGGCTGGGCGCCGTGGATGGCCTCACCACCACCGCCCGCGCCCTCGACCGCACCCTACTGAGTACCCTCAGCGCCGAGGACTTCCGGCAGGAAGCCGACTCGCTGCGCCTCCGGCTGACCGATGCCGTAATTGCCCAGGCGCTTGCCGCCGGCCCGCCCGAAACCCGGGCCGGTATCGCCGCCCGCTTCGCGCCGATGCTCCGGGCCCGGCGCGAGCAGCTGCCCGCCGTGGCCCAGCGCTACTACGAGGTGCTCAGCAAAGAAGCCTGGCTGGTGGGGACCGATAAATCCGAGCGTTTCATCATCAGTGGCGCCGGCGCGGGGCGCTTGCGGGTGCAGATGCTGGCGCGGCGGGCGGGCCAGCCCGACAGCCTGATTGTGGAGCGGGTGTACGACCAGCATGATACGCACCTACTGAACGTGTACGGCTTGGCGGGCAATGATATTTTTGAGTTGCGCCCACCCATCGCGCCCGGTTTCGCCGTGAACATCTACGACGGCGCGGGCCGCGACCAGGTGCTGAGCCCAACTACCTCCCGGGCCGATATTGCCGATTTTACCTGGTACCGCAGCGCCGATGACGACGCCAACCGCAATCGGGCCGGCCTAAATAGTGAAGCTGACCCGCACCCGGAATTATCCGCCAATGGGGCCGGCTGGCTCAAGCGCTACAATTTGCACGACTAGCGCGGCAGCAGGCCAGCCAGTGGGTTCACTCCATCGAGGGTACCGCTGCTGCCCAGCACCTGGAACCGCGCAAACAGCTCCTCGGCGTACCAGTCTTCGCGGCGCGTGAGCTGAATAACTTCCCGGTGCCGGGCGTCGCGGTAGGCGTATTGCTGCATGGCCTGGGCCGAGTCCCACACGCTGAACGTGGCCTGCCGCACCACCGGCAGCTCGCCCAGCCCAATGGCGGCCCGCACGCCCGCCGCCTGCGCCAGGGTGGCGCTGGTAGGCTCCACAAACTGCCAGAAGCGCGGCGTTTTGCGCCACCGGATGCTGGCGCGGGTCAGCACGGCCACCGGCGCGTCATCGCCGGCCAACAAGGGTGGGGCGTAGGCGAAAGGGGTTTTGCCATCCCACAAGCCCTGTGATTTCAGCGGCGCCAGCTGCACGGCCCACATTTCCTCGCTGCGCGCCGCGTAAGTAGCCCAGAGCGGATGTTGCGCAAAAAATGCCGCCGCCACCGCCGCATCTTCCCATACCGCCATGAAGCCGTAGCGCCGCAGGTTGGGCCACAGGCCGAAGCCGTTGCTGGCCCCGCTGCCCAACAGCTTGAAAAACCGCAGGCCCATCACCCGTTGCAAATGCCGGGGCGAGGTGCCCATCTGGGCCAGGCCCCAGCGCTGCTGGCCGGGCTTCAGGGTGAATATGGTGAGGGTAGTATGGGGCAAAATGTGAGTTTATACGGTTAAAAGGCTGCCCAAAATGCCAATAATCAAGGCAAAAATGGCCCATCGTTTAATTCCCCTTTGTTTGAAAAAGGCTCTGAAAGGCTGACTTGTATTGTCGACACTCGTGCCAAACCAAAAGCCGTGGTCCCGGGCTGCATCGGCAAAACCTAAGCCAAGGGAATAAATGGCTGCAAAAGTGAGTAAGGCGAAAAGGGTTTGCATTCAAACGACACAGTGGTTCAACAAAAAAAGGCCGGAATTGCTTCCGGCCTTTCAATAATGGGTACTTAACCGCCTATTTCGGCTGCACCTGGGCGTGCTCGTTCACGTCGTCGTCTTTGCTGCGCTCGCCGGTTACCACGGCCCGCACGTAGCCGTAGGCTTGCGAGAGCAGGCTGCTGGGCGAATCCCAGTATTCGGCTTTATCCACCGTGATTTTCAGGAGCGTGATGTTCGGGTCGTCTTTGCCTTTGGGGAACCAGGCCCGCATGGGCTCGCTCCAGAGCTCGGCAATTTTGGCCTCGTCGCGGTAGGCGTTGGCCCGGCCCGAGACGGAGGCGTACACGTTGCTGTCGGGATTGGAGTAGCTCAGGTTCACCTGGCTGTCCTTCTTCACTTCGTACACCTTGGCCGATTTCACATCGGTGAAGAAGTACAGCGAGCCGTCGGCGTCGGGCTTGATGGTGTACATCGGGCGGCTGTGCAGCGTGTGGTGCTCGTCGGTGGTGGTGAGCATGGCCATGCGCACGTCCTTGATTTTTTCGAATAGCTGGGTCAGGTCGTGGGTTACGGGCGACTGGTCGGACATGGGGAAGGGGAGTAGGGAAAGTGAAAGTCGGACGGCAGCCGATACCAGCCCACCGCGTAATTGCTTACGGCAGCGGCCCGGCTGGGGTTGAATAATTGCCGGCGCTGGCCCGTACCTTTCCCGCGAAAATGAATTTTCTAGCACATCTTTTTCTTGCGGGCCAGCTTGCTTCCCCGACGTATGCCGATATAGTGGTGGGCCAGTTTATTGCCGATTCGGTGCCGGGCAAGCAGCTCGAAAACTACCCCCCCGCCGTGCAGACCGGCATTCGCCTACACCGGGCCATCGATGCCTTTACCGACCAGCACCCCGTGGTGCGCCGCAGCACCCAGCGCCTGCGCGAAGCCGGCTACGGCAAGTACGCCGGCGTGATTTCTGATATGTTCCTCGACCATTTCCTGGCCCGGAATTTCGCGGAATTCTCGCCCGAAATGCTCCCTGATTTCGCCCGGCGGATATATGCCCTACTCACCGCCCGCCAGGCCGAAATGCCGCCCCGCGTGCAGCAATTTCTGCCCTACATGACGCAGCATAACTGGCTGATGGGTTACGTCGAACTGGAAGGCATTCGCCGTGCCCTCAGTGGCCTGAGCCGCCGCGCATCAGCAGGGTCGGGTATGGAGACCGCGGTGGATGAGCTGCGGGCAAACTACGCAGCCTATGAGGCCGATTTCCGGGAGTTTTTTCCAGAGCTGCAGCAGCAGGTGGCAAATATTCTGGAGTGAAATTTTGAATGTAAAAGGCTGAAAAAAGACCGTCATGCTGAGCTTGCCGAAGCACCTCTACTGCGCAACTAATCAGATTTAGTATTGCGGTAGAGATGTTTCGGCAAGCTCAGCATGACGTTAATAATAATCTATTCTACAGGTATTTAGTGCTGGTGGCCGCCTTCGCCGTGCACGTGGCCGTGGGTCATTTCCTCGGCAGTGGCGGGGCGCACGTCCTGCACCTTGCCGTTGAAGTGCATCACCATGCCGGCCAGGGGGTGGTTGAAATCCATTTGCACAGCCGAATCGCCGATGCTTACCACTTTGGCTTGCATGTGGTTGCCTTCGTTGTCGGCCATGGGCAGGAAGTTGCCGGGCTGCAGCATCTCATCATCCAGCTTGCCGTCGATGAGGAAAACTTCCTTCGGGATTTCGACCAGCGCCTGGTCGTCGTATTCGCCGTAGGCCTGCTCGGGCGTGAGGCTGAACTGGAACGCATCGCCGGGGTTCTTGCCGGCGAGGTGGGCTTCAAATTCTTCGGGCAAGCCGCTGTGGCCAAACAGGAACACCATCGGTGAATCGGCTTCGGCGGATTCAACCAGCACTTTTTCCTGGTTTTCGTCGGTCACGCTGAGGTCATAGGTGATGGTGACGACTTGGTTTTGGGAGATGGCAGTCATGAAAATGGGAATGGGTATTGGGGGAGAAAGTGCCAGCCCAAGCGGCTGTGCTGCAAAGAAAAGGAGTTCTGCTGGAAACGGCGGAAGAATTCAACAAAAAAGCAGAACGTCAGCTTCTAACTGCCTTTATGCTGGCGTTGCCGCCAGCTCGCGGCTCCAGAAGCGGTGCCGGGCAATGGCCGCGATAAACTTCGGAGCCAGGCCGCCTACCTGCGCTTCCGAGCTGGTTACCACGCCGTCGGCACTCAACATATCATCGGCCCCCGGATAAGCCGCGGCTTTCAGCAGGTCGATGCCCGCGCCCGAAGCCGCAATCGGCTTGCAGTGGCGGAAGGCCTCGTTCACGAAGCGCACGGCGTCGGCATCCTGCTTCAGTTTGGCCACGCTGGCCTCGCCGCCGGCCACGTACACGGCATCGTATAGCACGGAGGCCGTTGACTGGAACGTGCCGTTAATCAGTAACTCTTCGCCGCCGAGGCCGTGCAAAGTCCCTAGGTGCGTGGCCACGATGGCCGTTTGCGCACCCAGGTCCATCAGGGTTTTCATCAGGCTGATGATGGCGGCTACGTCGGCCCCATCGGTGGCCAGAATGGCAATGTGGCGGGTTTTGATGCTGGCTTTGCCGGCGTTGATGGGGCTGTCCGGGGCAATGCTCAGGGCGGGCGAGCTGGAGGTGTTGGCTTTGGCGGGGGCCGACTGGTAATCGGCTGCGTTGCCATCGGCGGGCACGGCCAGGTTGAGCTGCACGCCGTCGGCGGAGGGCACGGGCGCGCCCAGTCCTTCGGCCACGCGGCGCACCAATTCGGCATCTACCTGGGCCAGCTGCACCAGGGTACGGGTGCGCACTGCCTCCTTCTGCACATGGCTCAGCTCGAAGCGCAGGGCCTTCACGATGTGCATCTTTTCGGCGTCGGACTGGCTATTCCAGAACAGGCGGGCCTGGCTGTAATGGTCCACGAAACTCTTGCTGCGCATCCGGATTTTGTGGCCATCCACCCGCTCGTGCACCGAGTTGAAGCCGCCTTCGCTGCGCTTGGCCTGCTGGGGGTAATTGTCGTTCAGCCGGTTGGGGCCGTAGCTGGTTTGGCCCTTGTTGATGGTCTGGCGCATATGGCCGTCGCGCTGGTTGTTGTAGATGGGCGCGATGGAGCGGTTAATCGGAATCTCGTGGAAATTAGGCCCGCCGAGACGCTTGAGCTGGGTGTCGAGGTAGGAAAACAGGCGGCCCTGCAACAGCGGGTCGTTGCTGAAATCGATGCCCGGCACCATGTGGCTCAGGCAGAAAGCCACCTGCTCGGTTTCAGCAAAGTAGTTGTCCACGTTGCGGTTGAGCACCATTTTGCCAATCTTGACCACCGGAACCAGCTCCTCTGGAATCAGCTTGGTTGCGTCCAGAATGTCGAAATCGAACTTGCGCTCGTCGGCTTCTTCCACCACTTGCACGCCCAGCTCCCACTCGGGATAAGCGCCCATTTCGATGCAGTTCCAGAGGTCGCGGCGGTGGAAATCGGGGTCTTTGCCCGAAATCTGCTGGGCTTCTTCCCAGGCCACCGAATGCGTGCCCAGCAGCGGCTTCCAGTGGAATTTCACGAAGCAGGACTTGCCCGCGGCGTTCACCAGCCGGAAGGTGTGAATGCCGAAGCCTTCCATCATGCGCAGGCTGCGGGGCAG
The DNA here is from genome assembly GCF_017921975.2 of Hymenobacter terricola. Classification (GTDB taxonomy): domain Bacteria; phylum Bacteroidota; class Bacteroidia; order Cytophagales; family Hymenobacteraceae; genus Hymenobacter; species Hymenobacter terricola. The sequence continues at coordinate 214,623 of NZ_JAGEMO020000003.1, read as the reverse complement.
GCCGCGGTCCGACATGGCCCAGAGCAGCATGTGCGTAGATTCGGGGTTGGTCGAAATGAAGTCGTAGAACGTGTCGTGGGCCGATGCGGCCTGCGGAATCTCGTTGTGCGGCTCCGGTTTCACGGCGTGGATGAAGTCGGGAAACTTGATGGCGTCCTGGATGAAGAACACCGGGATGTTGTTGCCCACCAGGTCGTAAACGCCTTCTTCGGTGTAGAATTTCACGGCGAAGCCCCGCACGTCGCGCGCCATATCCGACGAGCCCCGCGAGCCTGCCACCGTGGAGAAGCGTGTGAAAACCGGCGTGACAGCGCCGGGCTGCAGGAAGGCGGCGCGGCTCAGCTCGCTTGCGTTGCCGTAGGCCTCGAAGTAGCCGTGGGCGGCCACGCCTCGGGCGTGCACCACCCGCTCCGGGATGCGCTCGTGGTCGAAATGGGTGATTTTTTCGCGCAGCAGGAAGTCTTCCAGCAGCGTGGGTCCGCGCTCGTCGGCCTTGAGCGAGTTCTGGTCGTCATTGACGCGCAGGCCTTGGTTGGAGGTCAGGAACTGGCCCAAGCCATCCTCGGTATTCTTGGCCAGGTCCCCGGTTTTGGGGTTGCTCACAGCGTCTTCGTTCGACTGCTTGGCGATGGGTTTTTTGCTCATGGAAAGGCGGTGAAATGGTTGAATGCCTTGGCGTGAACGTGCTTTTTGGTCAGGTGGTTAGCGTATTTTTTTAAGCATTAACGTAATCTTTTTTTGCTTCTGCCGCCTACTGATTTGAGCGTCAACAGCTGAAGTTGGCTTAGCGAGGAGCCTGTTCCGGAGGCATTGAGGGAATATTAAGGGAATGCCCATGATTTCGGTGCGCTACGGCCCCCAAACACATGTTGCGGGCCAGCGGGCGGATAACCCCGCCGCCGCCCGGCGCGTACCGATGGCGTGAGATTATTTCTTCTTCGTCGTACCTTCTTCTTTGCTTTTCCATGTTGAAATCGGCGCTTAACCAATTGGCGGTCATGGTGCTCAGCGGCGGCTTGCTGGCCGCCTGCCAGTCCAGCCCTCCCAAAACCGAAGCTGAAGCCGTGAGCAAAGAAGCCGTGGTGAAAACCGACTCCTCGGCCACTACGGCTAAATCCGACCCGGTGCCCACCATCGGCAGCCCCAAGCTGCTCTTCACCCTCGACGACGCCCACAACACCCCCGACGGCCTGGCCCTGGCCCCCAACGGCCACCTCATCCTCTCCGTCCCGAACCTGGCCGATAACAGCCAGCCGGCCTCGCTGATGGAGATTGACGGCACCACCATGACGCCTTACGCCACCAACCTGCCCCTGGAGCCCACCACCAAAAAAGCCGCGCCCATGGACCTGGCTTTTGGCCCCGACGGCAACCTGTACTACGCCGAAAATCAGTACGAAAACAGCAAGGATTTTAAATCGCGCCTGATGAAGGTGGCGGTTCAACACGGCAAGCCCGGCGCCATCACCACCGTGGTCGACAACTTCGCGCTCGCCAATGCCGTGGTCTGGAGAGGCAACACGATTTACGTAACCGACAGCCAGTGGGACCTGCCCAACAACGACAAGGGAAGCGCCATTTTGAAGTTTTCGCTCGCTGAGCTGAACAAGGGCACCGTCCACCTCAAGACCAAGACCATGGACCCGCACGTACTGGCCACCTTCAGCACGACGGTGAATGAAACCGGCGTGGACAACGGCGCCGACGGCCTGGACTACGACAGCAAAGGCAACTTCTATACCGGCAGCTTCGGCGATGGCCGTCTCTACAAAGTCTCACTGAAACCCGATGGCAGCCTTGACAAGCAGGAAACCCTGAAGCTCAGCGGCAAGCCAATTCCCTGCGTCGATGGCCTGATTATCGACCGTACAACGGATAAGATGTACGTCTGCAACTCGCGCGAAAACGCCATTGAAATCGTGGATTTGCGCAATGGGAATGCCGTGACCACCCTGGCCCAAAACGGTGACACGGACGGCAGTGGCGGCAAACTCGACCAGCCGGCCGAAGTGCTGCTGAAGGGCAAGCGGCTGTATATCTCGGATTTCGACAAGCCCGAGAAGCACTTCGTGAACGCGAAATCGGATGCGCCGCACACGATGTCGGTGATTGATTTGCCCTAAAAACGACATACAAAAGCCCGTCATGCTGAGCGCAGCCGAAGCATGACGGACTTTTACCTAATTTGAAGATAGGTTAATCCTGCAGCTCCCAGGCCGTGCGATACCCGCCAATTTGCTCCACGTACTCAATCAGGGCCTTGAAAAACGGGTGGGCGCTCAGCGTTGAAGAGTCGCCGACGAGCAGGAGCTTTTTGCGGGCCCGGGTCATGCCCACGTTCATGCGGCGGATGTCGCTCAGGAAGCCGATTTCGCCGTGGTTGTTGCTGCGGGTGAGGGTGATGGCGATGATGTCGCGCTCCTGGCCCTGGAACGAATCGACGGTACCCACGCTGAGCTGGCGGTGCTGCATGAAGCCGCTAAGCTCGTCGTTTTCCTCAATGGCGTCCTTCAAGTAGTTGATTTGGGCGCGATAGGGGGCGATGACACCGATGCTGAGCGGGTCGTCTTCGTGGTCGGCCGGGTCGTAGGGTTCCAGCAGCTGGGCGAGGCGCTTGAGGAGCAGGTCGGCTTCCTCGGGGTTGGCGGTGGAGCGGCTTTCGGGGATAGTGATTTCCTGGAAGCCGAAGCCGGCCGTGTCGAGGAACTCCACGGGCAGGTCGGGGGCGAAGCGCAGGTCGTAGGCGTCGAGGCCGGCGTGGGCCACGGTTTCGTAGGCCGTCAGCTGGCCATCGTAGAACTGGTCGGAGCTGAACTGCATGATTTGCTCGTGCATGCGGTACTGCACCGTGAGCATGCGGGCCTTGGTGGGCTGGCGCTTAATGGCTTTTTCGAACAGCGTTTCGCGCAGGGCGCCGGCCTTGTCGCTCTTCACGGTGGGCGGCAGCTGGTGGTGGTCGCCGGCCAGCACCACGCGGTTGGCCTTGCCGATGGGTATCCAGCAGCCGGGCTCCAGGGCCTGGGCGGCTTCGTCGATAAACACCGTTTCGTAGGTCAGGTGGCGGATATTGCGGTTGCCGGCGCCCACCAGCGTGCACGTTATCACCTGCACCGATTCCAATAAATCCTCGGTGATGTAGCGCTCCAAATCGTCGGCCTGCTGGAAGAGCAGGCGCGCTTCTTCTTTCAGCTGCTTGCGTTGCTGCATCTCCTCGTACCCGAAGTTGCGCACGTATTTACTGGCGGTTTCGCGGTATTGGTCGGCGGTCTGGCGCATCGAGCGCATCTCGTTGTAGCTCTTGTGGGCCATCACCTGGGCATCGAGGGTGTGCTCCAGCAGCAGGTCGGAAACCCGCGACGGGTTGCCCATCCGAATGACGTTGACGCCACGCTCGGCCAGCTTTTCGGTGAGCAAATCGACGGCCGTGTTGCTGGGCGCGCACACCAGCACGCGCCGCTCGCGCCGGATGGTTTCGAGGATGGCCTGCACCAGCGTGGTGGTTTTGCCGGTGCCGGGCGGGCCGTGGATGATGGCCACGTCCTGCGCCGCCATCACGTGCCGCACGGCGGCCTGCTGCGATTCGTTGAGCGGGCTGGGATAGAAAATATCGGAAGCTTTTTCCTCGCGGAAACGGGCTTCTTTGGCCCCCAGCAGGATGTCGCGCAGGTCGGCGAGGCGGTCGCCGTAGGCCCCCATGACTTTGCCCAGGGCATAATCCATCTCGCGGTAGCTGACTTCATCGAAGGTGAGGTCGATGCCCATTTTACTGCCGTCGGTGACCCAATCGGGCAGGTCCTCTTTGTTGGTGGCGAGCAGCAGCTTGTTGCGCCGCACGCTGGTGATAACGCCGTTGAGCGTGGGCCGGTCGGTGGCCGAGCGGCCGGGCACGTTGCCAAACAGGGCCGCGTTTTTGCCCACCTGAAACAGGTGCAGGCCCTGCTGGCCGGCGGGCCGCTCCAGCTCCAGGACGACCTTGCCGCCGAAACCGATTTCTTCCTGCGTGATGGTGACGGGGTACCAAGTGAGGCCGCGCTGCTGGCGCTCGGCAATGCTGGCCTTGGCGTTTTTGAGCTTGAATTGCACCAGGTCTTCCTGCTGCTCCAGCTTCATCAGAGACTGGACGTGGCGCAGCTCTTTTTCGATGGCGTAGGGGTCGACGGGGGCGAAAGTGGGGGTGGTATCGGACAAAAGAGAGCGGGTTGGATTTGTTGTTAAGAGTAACAACGAAATGGGGGAAATGGGTGGCACAAAGCCACGAGGGATTTAGCAGCGAATTATTGGTCAGCTAGTTTGCGAACATATCGCTCCAACTCTTCGACGTCTTGAAAAGCGGGACAGACCACTGACGTAAATTCTTGAATTGCCGTTTCGCTGTCGGCATCATATCTGACAAGTAGCCTTCTTCATCAAAGTCCATGTGGTCGGACAATTCTGGGGCACTGCCTTCAATAATCAGCGCTGTAATATCCACAAGCGAAATTAGTCATTCAGCGGGGCTATATTTTTCAAATAGCAACTTGTAAGCGGATGACTCCGGAGACTCAAAATCAGCCACCATCTGGTACATCTGTTCGGGTGAACCACGCAGTGCTCCATTCACAACCGTTATGCTGAAAGGGAAATACTTGTCCATAATGTGATTCAGGCAGATGCTGACTTTAGAGGAATAGTAGCAAAGGTCGATAGTAGCGGGAGAAACCTTGTTGCTGACGCAGGCCCGCGATGGAATGCTTCAGCACATAGTGGCGCGAATTCTGTCGTTCGCTTGGCGTAACGACTTTAACGGCCCGGGGACGCGAACTACAAAGTTCGCGTTACTATTTGACAACGATGCCTGCCGTGGTCGCGATGATAGCAGCGGAGGCGTCATGGATAGCTGCGGTGACGTCATGTCATGCTGCCGCAGCTGCGGGCATCGCGGCCGTGACTGCGACGATAGCGGCGGGGTGACACGCGCGGCTACCGTGGCCGTGAGCATCATTGCCATGAATGGGAGCAGAGCGGGCGGCAGTGCGAGCACCGCAATTTTACTAAAAACGGAAATTGACGTATGTGGAGTCATTCCCTAACCTCTCAACGCTTCCCGAAAAGCTATGGCTGCTACTGCCACTCCTCCGCTCCCTGGCCCCGACCTTGTGGCCGATGGCCTCGCCCTTGCTGACCTCGCCGATGGCGCCATGGTCACGGGCCACGCCCATGGCGAACCCGTGCTATTGGCCCGGCGCGGCGACGAAATTTTTGCCAACACGGCCAAGTGCAGCCATTTGGGGGCTCCGCTGGGCCAGGGCTTATTTGAAGGTGACACCCTGCGCTGCCCCTGGCATCACGCCTGCTTCAGCCTGCGCACGGGTGAGGCCCTCCGCGCCCCGGCTCTCAGCCCGCTGCCGTGCTGGACGGTGGAACGGCGCGACGGCCGGGCCTACGTGGCCCAGAAGCAGGAGCGCGACCCGCTGGCTCCCGTAGGGCCACCCAAAATGGCCCCGGCGCACCCGGCCGCCATCGTCATCGTGGGCGCGGGCGCGGCGGGCAGCGCGGCAGCCGAAACGCTGCGCCGCGAGGGCTACGAAGGCCGTATCACCGTGCTCGATGGGGAGGCCGAAGCACCTTACGACCGTGTCCTCTTATCCAAAAGCTTCCCGGCCGATGGGAAGCAGCCGGTGGCCCTGCGGCCAGCGGGTTTCTATGCCGGGCACAACATCAGCCTGGTGCACGGGGAGGTGACGAGCCTGGACGTACCGGGCCGCCGCGTGCTGCTGGCCGATGGCTCGGCCCACGCTTTTGACGCGCTTTTGCTGGCCACGGGGGCAGCGCCGGTGCAGCTGGATATTCCGGGTCACGACCTGCCGCAGGTGCACACGCTGCGCTCGCTGGCCGACCATCACGCCGTCGTGGCCGGGCTGGCGGGGGCACGGCGGGCGGTGGTGCTGGGGGCCAGCTTTATTGGGCTGGAAGTGGCCGGGAGCCTGCGGGCCAAGGGCCTGGAAGTGCACGTAGTGGCTCCCGAAAAAACGCCCCTGGTGAAGGTGCTGGGGCCGGAATTGGGTGAAATGGTGCGGGCGCTGCACGAGGAAAAGGGCGTCGTTTTTCACCTCGGGCAGAGCGCGGCCAGCATCGAAAAGGATGCGGTGGTGTTGCAGAATGGAGAGCGGTTGCCGGCCGATTTAGTGGTGGTCGGCATCGGCGTGCGGCCCCGGCTGGCGCTGGCCGAGGCCGCCGGGCTGACCATCGACAAGGGCGTGGCGGTGAATGAATACCTCGAAACCAGCACCCCCGGCATCTATGCGGCCGGCGACATTGCCCGCTGGCCCGACCCGCACAGTGGCGAAAATATTCGGGTGGAGCACTGGGTGGTGGCCCAGCGCCAGGGCCAGACGGCCGCCCGCAACATGTTGGGCCTGCGCGAGCGTTTCGAGGCCGTGCCGTTCTTCTGGAGCAAGCACTACGACCTGTCGATTCGCTACGTCGGCCACGCCGAAAAGTGGGACCAGGCCCCGGTGAGCGGCGATTTAGCGAAGCGGGAAGGCTCCGTGGCCTTTCGGGCCAATGGCAAAACCCTGGCCGTGGCCAGCGTGAAGCGCGACATCGAAAACCTCAAAGCGGAGGTAGCGTTGGAGGCGGATGATGAGGCGGCGCTGGCCCGATTGCTGGCTGGTAATGCTTCGGTAAACGCGGTGTAGGGCACGACCCCGCGCCTTACGCCAGCAGCTTCGGACGCTCCCGGTACACTTTCCAGAGGAACTCGCCGCAGAAGGTGTTGGCCCAGGCAAACCAGGCGCGGGTGTACTTGGCGGGGTTGTCCTTGTGGAAGGACTCGTGCATGTAGCCGGTGCCGGCGTGGGAAGCTTTGAGGGCCCGCACGCAGGCCCGGATTTCGGCGTCGTCGAGGCTGGTGAGGCCGCGCATGGCGAGGCTGATGGGCCAAATTCTATCCGCGCCGGTGTGGGGGCTACCGATGCCCTCGGCAGCCGTGCCCTTGAAGAAAAACGGGTTGGTGGCGGACAGGGCCAGCTTGCGGGTGTTCTGGTAGGTGGGCTCGTTGAGGGGCAGGGCGTCGAGGTAGGGCAGGGAGAGGAGGCTGGGCGCGTTGGCGTCGTCCATGAGGGTGTGGCCGCCGGTGCCGTCCACTTCGTAGGCGTAAACGGGGCCGAAGTCGGGGTGCTGGATGATGGCGTGCTGGCGCAGGGCGAGGGCAATTTCATCGGACAGGGCCATGCATTCCTGGGCGGCGGCGTTGTCGTGGGCAATGTCGGCCATCATCAAAAACGCCTGGCGGAGGCTGGTGACGGCGAAGAAATTGCTCGGCACCAGGAACGGAAAGTGCGTGGCGTCGTCGCTGGGCCGGAAGGCCGAGGCGATGAGACCCGTGGGGTGCACAGGGGGCGGGTTCAGCGGCTGGGTATCGAGGAGGTTGGTGGTTTGGCGGTAGAAATGGTAGGGGCCGGGGCCGGTTTTGTGCTGCTGCTCGCGGAAAGTTTGCAGGGTGAGGGCGATGGCCTGGCGCCATTGGGCGTCGAAGGGCTGGTCGTCGCCCGTGATTTTCCAGTAGTGGTAGCCCAGGCGGATGGGGTAGCAGAGCGAGTCGATTTCCCACTTGCGCTCGTGCACGCCGGGCTTCATATCGGTCTGGTCGGTTTTCCACTCGCCCACTTTGGTGGGGTCCTGGTAGAAGGCGTTGGCGTAGGGGTCTTGCAGGATGCAGCGCGTCTGGCGGTTGATGACGCCGGCCACCAGCTGGCGCAGGGCGGCATCCTGCGTGACGAACGAGAGGTAGGGCCAGACCTGGGCCGAGCTGTCGCGCAGCCACATGGCGTCGATGTCGCCGGTGATGACGAAGGTATCGGGCCGCCCGGCGCGGGTGGTGGGCGTCACGGTGGTGTCCAGCGTGTTCGGAAAGCAGTTGTTGAACAGCCAGGCCAGCTCCGGGTCTTTCACGGTGCGGCCGAACTCGGCGATGGCGTTTTCCACGGCCGGGCTCTGGAAGCGGCGCTGGCCGGCGGCGGGCCGCACGGTGGGCAGGTCCGAAGCCGCACAGGCCAGGCGGGGCAGGCCAAATAAGGGGCTGGCGGCCAGCAGGCCCGCGCCCCGCACAAAAGTTCGGCGGTTCATAGAAGGGAGGGACGAGGATAAGGGGTTGGGTGCAAAGTAAGGCCCGGCAATTGAACGAAGAGGACCTCAGCAAGCGCGGTTTCGGGGCCGGCATACCCGTAGCGTGGACTTTGTAGTCCGCGTCCCCGGCAGAAACCCAAACAATTATGAACGGCGCGGGGACGCGGACGACAAAGTCCAGTCCGCGCTGCTACCCCGTATCCTGCTGAAACGGCTCTGGCCCCTTATTTTCGCTGCCCATGGAACACCCGGAAATTGCCCTTCTGCGGCTGCTGAACCAACGGATTGCCGGCGCAAAATGCACCGACCCGGCCGCCGCCGTCCGCTGGATGGGCGCGGTGCAGGCGCAGGACTACGGGCAGGCCATGTGGGCCGTGGGGCTGCGCACGCGGGTGCCATCACTGGCTGCCGTCGAGCAGGCCCTGGCCGACCAGCAGCTCGTGCTGACCTGGCCCATGCGGGGCACCATCCACCTCGTGCCCGCCGAGGACGCGGCCTGGATGGTGCAGCTGCTGGCCCCCCGGATATTGAAGGGCGAAGCGGCGCGGCTGCAGCAGCTGGAGATGGACGAAACCGTGATTGAGCAGAGCAGAACGGCTTTCTATGAAGCCCTGAAAGGCGGCCAGCGGCTGATGCGCCCGGCCATGATGCAGGTGCTGGAGCAGGCCGGAATCAGCACGGCGGGGCAGCGGGGATATTTTCTGTTGCGCTACGTCGCGCAGCAGGGGCACATCTGCCTGGGGCCGTTGCAGGGCCGGCAGCAGACGTTCGTGTTGCTGGAAGAGTGGGCTCCGAATGCCCGGCCGCTTGACCGGGATGCGGCCCTGGCAGAGCTGGCCCGGCGCTACTTCGCCAGTCACGGCCCGGCCACCGTGCACGACTTTGCCAACTGGGCGGGCATGGCCGTAACCGATGCCCGGCAAGGGCTGGAAGCCGTGCAGGCCAGTTTGATTGCGGAAAAAGTCGAGAGCAAAACCTACTGGTTTTCACCGCCCGAAACCGGCGCTGCCCCCACTGCGACGAACGTGCAGCTGCTGCCGGGCTTCGATGAGTACCTGCTCGGCTACAAAGACCGGCAGGCGGTGCTGGACGCCGGGCACGCGGACAAAATCGTGCCCGGCGGCAATGGAATTTTCAAGCCCATGGTGGTGGTCGATGGCCAGATAGTCGGCACCTGGAAGCGTACACTCAAAAAGGGCGCTATCGACGTAGCCGTGAGCTTTTTTGGGCCGGTTGAAGTACCTAACGAATTGGTGATGGAGGCAGCCGGGCAGTATTGCGACTTCCTCAGTTTGCCTCTGGGCCACGTCGTGACTGAGTAAGGGGAATTCCTACAGAAAACCGGCCAGGGCCGCCGCCTGCTCGACGGCGACCGCACTACCGCCGCTCGCCGCCCCATGTACGGCGGAGGTAAAGCCATGCTCAAGCTCAACGGCGACAAAGTAGCCCTGCACGCCGACCAACTGGAAGTGTCGCCCGATGGTAAATACTTCTATTTCCAAACCGCCGGGCCCATGTACCGCCTCGAAACCAAGTACTCGGACGACCCCAACATCAGCTTCGCCGGCCTCTCCAAAAAGGGCACTTACTGCTTTGATTTTCCTGCCTGCTGCGGCACGGCCATCGACGCCGACGGCAACCTCTGCATGAGCGACGCCCATGAAAAGCGCATCTTAAAAGTGACGCCCGATGCCCAAAGCAGCGTCCTGGTGCAGAACCCCCGCCTCATCTGGGCCGATGCGTTGTGGATTAGCCACGCCGGCGCGCTCTGGATTCCGGTGCCGCAGATGAATCGCACCGCCGGCTCCCAGCGCGGCGTGGAAACGGTGAGATTCCCGGTGCAGCTGTTTAAAATGGAACCGGGACCGAAGCCGTTTCGGGACTGATGTAGCGTGGACGCTGCGAGTCCGCGCATTGAGCGAACGACGCGCGGACTCGCAGAGTCCACGCTACGCAATTTCCAGCTTCTGCCCCTGAATGGCTTTGGCCATCAGCTCCGGAAACTTCGCCGGCGTGCAGGCGAAGCTGGGGATGTCCAGCGCCGCCAGCTGCTCGGCCACGCGCCGGTCAAAGCTGGGGGCGCCGTCGTCGCTCAGGGCCAGGAGCACCACAATGTTGACGCCAGCGGCCTTGAGCGCGGCGGCGCGTTTTATCATTTCCTTCTCGTTGCCGCCCTCGTACAGGTCGGTGATAAGGACGAGGATGGTATCCGTCGGGCGGGTAATGAGCTGCTGGCAGTAGGTGAGGGCCAGGTTGATATCGGTGCCGCCGCCCAGCTGCACGCCGAAAAGCAAGTCCACCGGGTCGTGCAGGTTTTCGCTCAGGTTCACCACCGCGGTATCAAACACGACCATGTGCGTTTTCACGGCTTTCAGCGAAGCCAAGACCGCCCCGAATACGCCCGCATACACCACCGAGGAAGCCATCGAGCCGCTTTGGTCCACGCAGAGCACGATTTCCTTCAGCGCCTGCCCGCGCCGCCCGAAACCCACCAGTCGCTCCGGAATGATGGTTTTGTGCGCCGCCTGGTAGTGCTTGAGGTTGGCTTTGATGGTAGCACCCCAGTCGATTTCGTGATAGCGCGGGCGCGGGTTGCGCACGGCCCGGCTCAGGGCGCCCTGCACGGCCTGGCGCAACGGGTTGGCGAGCTTCTTCTCCAACTCGCGCACCACTTTGGTGATGACCTCGCGGGCTGTGGCCTTGGCCTTCTGCGGCATCACCCGGCTCAGCGACATGAGCGTGCCCACCAGATGCACGTCGGCCTGCACCGTGCGCAGGATTTCGGGCTCCAGCAGCAGCTGGTTCAGGCCCAGGCGCGTCATGGCGTCCTGCTGCATAATGGCCACTACCTCGGTGGGAAAATACTCGCGGATGTCGCCCAGCCAGCGGCTCACGCGGGGCGCCGAACCACCCAGGCCGGCCTTGCGCTCGGCTTTGTCGCCGTCGTAGAGGGCAGTGAGCACGTCGTCCATGCGGCCGTAGTCGGGGGGCAGGGGCACGGCGTTTTGTGCATCGGCAGCAGAGCCGAGTACGAGTTTCCAGCGGGTGGGGGTAGTGGGAGCGGACATAGATATTGGCAGGAGGAACGGAGGTGAAAGAACGTCATGCTGAGCTTGTCGAAGCATCTCTACCGCACAAGTAATCAATGCTATTGCAGCGAAGCAGCAGAAATGCTTCGGCTGCGCGGACGCCAGAAGAGCAGGACTTTCTTTTTGAGGTTAAACAACTAAACGCCCAGCAATTCCCGCAGCCCCGGCAGCACCCGCGCCCCGCGCTCCCAATCAAAATCCTCCACTTCCGTACTGGCCATCTGAGCAGAAGCATCCGTGCCGGCCAGCTCCAGAATCTGCCGGCGCTCGGGCAGCGAGAAATCGGTGAAAGCGCGACGGAGCAGGGGCACGATTTCGCGGAAAGTATCCTCCGGCAGGCTGCCCAGCCAGGTATCCAGCAGGTCGAACAATTCGCGATGATGGATGAGCAGCAGGCCGCTGCCGCGTAGGAAACCCTCAATCCAGGCGGTGGAGTAGTCGGTGGGCTGGGCGGGAGCCAGGGCCAGGCCGAGGGTGGTGCCGGTGGCTTCGGGCGTAGCCTGTTGAGTGTCGAAGAGCAGGCGGGCGGCGGTGCCGGCCAGCAGGCCGTTGGTGGCGGTGTTGCGCTGCACGGCGGCCAGAGCAGCGTACCAGTCGGCTTCGTGCGTGGGGTTTTGGAGCAGGCGAATGGCCTGGTGGGTGTCCTCGATGCGGGCTAAAAGAGGCTTGGCCGCGTCGTAATCCAGGCCGGCGCAGGCGGCCGGCAAGCCAATGCACAGGCGCGGAATGAGCTGCTGCACCACCTGAGCCACCTGGGCAGTGTCGGTGCGGCGCACGTTGCCGTAGCGCAGCACCTGGGCCAGCGGGGGCAGGGCGGCCAGCAGGTGGGTCACGTCGCGGGTGCCGGCCCCGATGGTTTCCAGCCGCGCCACCAGCGCCGGAATGGCCGGGCCGAGGTCGGCGCGCAGGGCTTCTTCCAGCAACGTGCTCACGGCTTCGAGGGTGGTAGCTTCGGCGGCGCGGGCGGTGGCACGAGCGGCCGCGGCGGTGAGGACGGTATTGCCCCAGCGGCCGGCTTCTATCACCGACAGGGCCATTTCGGGCTCCCATTCCAGGGTCCATAGTTCGTGGAAGGTGCCGCGGGAGCCCGTCGCGTCCTCGGGTTCGCCCCAGTTGATGGCGAGCAGGCGCAGGCGGTGCAGCAGGTGGCTGCGGTCGAGCTGGGCGGGCTGGCGCAGGTCCAAATCCAGCGGCTTGGGCAGAGCTTCGGGCTTGAGGCGCAGCGTCTTTTGCTGCTGGGCCAGGTCCTGCTGCAAGGGCGTGGCGGGCAGGCCAGCCGGCACTTCGCCCAGCTTCACCCCAATCACCAGCTCCTTGTGCACCAGGGCCAGCGGCTCGGCGTAGCCCCCGCCCAGGATGGCCACGGCGGCTTCCTGCAACTCATCAATACCGGGCAGCGCGAGCCCGCGTACAGCGGCCAGCGCCGCCGCCAGCCGTACGCCCTCGATGGCGTGGGCCGAAGAGGCGTCTACGTCCTGCCCGCGCAGCAAGCGGGTGGCGCGCACCATCCAGTGGGTCAGGACTTCGGCGCGGGACTGGGCAAACAGCAGCTCATACCAGGCGGGCGATAGCACCCCGGCCCCGTAGCCGGAGCTGAACGACAGCCGCTCATAAGTCCACGGAATCCAAGTGGTTTCGGTGGGGACTTTCTTCAAGCCTTTGAGGCGGGCTTTGTCCTCCTTTTTAAATAGTTCGGTTTGCAGCACCGGGGCGTGCCAAGCCCCGCACACCACCGCCACGCGCGGGTAGCCCTGGGCGAGGGCGGCGCGCAGGGTTTCGCGCATGAAGGCCTCACGGAGCAGGGTTTCTTCGGTTTCGGGTCGGCGCAGCTCTTCTCGCAGGGCCGTCATCAACTCCAGCACCACGGCAAAGGTGTCGGCGTTGCCGGGGGCGTGTTCGAGATGGGTTTCCCACCACTGCTCGGAGTCGGTGTAGCCGGCGAGGCGGGCGATGTAAGCGACGGGGTCAGTTTCGGGGTCGCCCTCCGTGCTCACCTCACCCCCTGACCCCCTCTCCAAAAAAGAGGGGGCACCGGAATTGCTTTCTTCGGCTTGTTCAGTTTGTTCGGGAAGGGAGGGTTCGGCTGGGGCAGAAGTTGCTTCAGTTTCTGCTGTTGCTGTATCAGTAGGCATGTCCGGTGCCCCCTCTCTTTTGGAGAGGGGGTCAGGGGGTGAGGTTGACGCCTGCACCGCATCCCGCATCCCAAACCGTAAGCTCATCGGCAAATCCATGCACCGGACATGCGCGCTATTGCGAGCGCACCACTGCACCGCCTGCCACTCCGGCGAAAACTCGGCGAACGGCAGAAACGACGCCTGCCCTTGCTGCTTGGGATTGTACACCAGCAGCGCCACGGGTGGCACCAGCTCCGGGTGGGTGGCCGTGGCCAGGGCCGCCTCCGCATCGGCGGGGCACTCCAGCAGGATGATATCGGGCCGGAAAGCATCGAGGGCAGCCACGAGGCTGGCGGCGCTGCCGGGGCCGTGGTGGCGAATGCCGAAGAGGCGCAGGTCGGTGGGCATTACGAAGCTACTTCAAGCACCAGTGCAACGAATTATGCCACATTACGCATGGGCAGCCATTCATCAGATAATTCATCAATAAGGGTTTGTAAATGACTGGCCTGTTGCGGGGCTTCGGGGAGTGGAAAGCCATGAGCTACCTTGTTACGGCCAGAAAGCAAGTGTTTGGCTTGGTCAAAATGCTCATAAGAGAGGTCTGCATCTGAGTATAAATAATCAAGCAATGCCCGAACCGAAAGCTGTTCCAACGGAAAGCCCAAGCTTTCGGCATGGCGGCGTAGCAGCGCTTCCAAAGCCGACCAAAACAACAGAATTGCCGCTTCCGCTTCACCGGCTTCGCGCAGTTTTTTAGCCTGGCTTATCCGTTGCACGATAGTGCTCCAGGAAATGGGGTCTTGTGGCAAGCCACCGGCCGCACTTTCAGCAGAATAGTTGATGAGCAGCAGGCGCCATCCCAGCGCGGACTGTTGCTTAATGGTTTCAGTTAGTTCGCGTAAGCGACTGATTGAAATCGGCTGCTGTGTATTATTAGCCAAAATGAGCAGGTGTTGTCCTTCTTTTTCGGCTAACAAATCGGGCCTGAAACCATTTAAATCAAAGGGCACGCTTTCCCTATCAGGCGGTGCCGTTACGGAATAGCCTTGTTGGCGGTAGCTTTCAGCCAAGGCGGCTACTTGGATATCATGTTGGCGATGTGCGGAATTCATAAATACGATTCTATGGCTTGTGAATTAGAAACACGGACATACACGAATTCTTTGCCCTCGGAAAGGGCAGAGAGCACAAGTAGCGGCAGGCTAATAAGGTCGAAAGCTTCCGTAAGCGGCCTTCGGTGACTATCTACGTCAGTTACGTAGCCATCGCCCACATACACTGTCCCGTTCAAACCATCCTGAATGGGCTTGATAATGTTATCAATATCTGCAGGGCGCTCTCCGCAAAAATAAACAAGCGTAAGCTGACAGGGCGTATCGATAGCGGCTTGTGCTCCCCATGCTTTGCGCGCTTCAATAGCTACAAATTCCTGCCATAGCCGCCGTTTTGTAGCATCTTTTGATTGGTGTGCGATGGGCCGGCGTACTAGTAGAAATTCGACAAGCACAAGTAAAACGGACAAGGGTTTAAATGTAGTAGGAATCAATTTATCTACTCCACCACCTCCCGGCACGCCCGGTACAAATCCTTCCAGCCCTCGCGCTCCTTCACCACGGTTTCGAGGTATTCGAGCCAGACCACGCGGTCGGGGGCGGGGTCTTTGATGACGGCGCCGGTGAGGCCGGCGGCCAGGTCGTTGGCGCGCAGGGTGCCGTCGCCGAAGTAGGCGGCCAGGGCCAGGCCGGCGTTCATGACGGAGATGGCCTCGCCGGTGCTCAGCGTGCCGGTGGGCGACTTGAGCTTGGTTTTGCCGTTGTCCGTGACGCCGGCCCGCAGCTCGCGGAAGATGGTGACGAGGCGGCTGATTTGCTCCAGCGCGGGGGCCTCCACGGGCAACTGGAGGGCCTGGCCCTGCTTGGCCACCCGCGTTTGCACGATGTGGACTTCCTCGGCCAGGGTGGCGGGCAGGGGCAGCACCACGGCGTTGAAGCGGCGGCGCAGGGCGCTGCTCAGCTCGTTCACGCCGCGGTCGCGGTCGTTGGCCGTGGCGATGACGTTGAAGCCCTGCGTGGCCTGGATTTCGGTGCTGAGCTCGGGGATGGGCAGCACCTTTTCGGAGAGCATGGTGAGCAGGGTGTCCTGCACGTCGGACGGAATGCGGGTGAGCTCCTCGATGCGTACGAGCTGGCCGGTTTGCATGCCTTTGTAGAGCGGGCTGGGCACGAGAGCGGCCAGCGAAGGGCCCTCGGCGAGCAGGCGGGCGTAGTTCCAGGAGTAGCGGAGGCTGTCTTCGGCGGTGCCGGCGGTGCCCTGCACCAGCAGGTTGGTGTGCCCGCTGATGGCGGCCGTGAGGTGCTCCGACACCCAGCTTTTGGCCGTGCCGGGCACGCCGAGCAGGAGCAGGGCGCGGTCGGTGGCGAGGGTGGCCACGGCAATTTCCATCAGCCGCCGCTGGCCGATGTACTTGGCCTCAATTTCGAAGCCGTTAGCTAGTTTTCCACCCAATAAATACGTGACCACAGCCCAGGGCGAGAGGTGCCAGCCGGGCGGCTTGGGGCGGTCGTCGCTGGCGCGCAGGGCCGCGAGTTCTTCGGCGTACAGGTCTTCGGCGTGGGGGCGGAGCAGGGTGGTAGGCGTCATGGCGGTTGGGTGTGGAAGAAGAATTTTGATTTTTGCCAGAACGTCAGATGAGCACGACGCTCTGGTTATTCAATTGTCATTGGTTCAGCGACGCTTCCAAATTGGCCTGGAAGCGCAGGATGTCGACAAACGCATGCAGTTGGGGAAGAAAAACCGAGTGAGGCTGGTCGATGGCTTCTACCTGCTGAATGGCCCAGGCAACATCGGCCGGGGCGAGGCTGGAGGCCGCGGTTTGGGGCAACAGCCAGGCCAGCTGCCGGAGATGGTAGGGCGGCTCGTTGAGTTGGTACAGCACGGCCGTGTTGGTCAATTGGCTGATGACGGCTTCCACTACGGCGGCAGTGAGGGCCCTCGGCCAAGGCGCGGGGATGGCCGCCAACTCGGTCATCGAACCGGGCTCCTGGCGGCGGATGTGCTCCACGAGGGGCGTTATAAGCAAAGCCTGCCGGGCCGCGGGTGGCAAAAGAGTCGCCAGGTCCGCCCACGGCAGGCTGCGGTCGCAATGCGCCTTTTGCAGCGTCGGCCGCTCGTCAATTCGCAATCTGAGAAAGGCCGTGGCAAAGCCAGCATCGTGGTGCAGCAGGGTGCTTTGGGCCCAGCAAGGCAGCAGCGGAATGGCCCATTCCGAATTTGCCGCCGCAGTCAGCAACTCGGTGGGCGTGAGGCCGAGGTGGGCGGCCCAGCGCTGGGGTGGCAGCAGGGCCAGCAGGTTGCCCAGGCGGGCGGCGGCGGGCCCCACGGTGGCTTGCGCCCCAGCTACCGGGCTGCGGCGATAATCGAAGCGGCCGCTCTTTTCCTCAATGCCATCCAGCAGCCAGGATTTGTCCCAGGCCGTGGGCAGGGTGATTTCCAGCGTGGGTTTGCCCAGCCCCAGCAGCTTGCGCCGGGCGGTGATGAGCGGCGCGGCGCGGGCCCAGAGCCGCTCGGGGAGGGCCGCGCCGGGAATTTGCACCAGCAATTCAGCTGCCCGGCGGCGCACGTCCTGGCCCCGCGCTTTGAGCAGGGCTTCGAGCGAAGGCTCGGCATCGGGGTGCAGGTGGTTGGCCAGAACGTCGAGCAGGGCTTCCTGCATTTTGGCGGGCTCGGTGGGCAGGGCGGCCAGCAGCAGGGCGCGGGCCGCGTCCGGGGCCGGGGCAAAATGCAGGGTGAGCCAGGCGAGGCGGGTGGCGGGCGGGCCGGTTTCCCAGTTGGTCAGGTCGGCGGCATCGGCGGCAGGTGCGGGCAGGATATCGGCCA
This sequence comes from Hymenobacter terricola, assembly GCF_017921975.2. Classification (GTDB taxonomy): domain Bacteria; phylum Bacteroidota; class Bacteroidia; order Cytophagales; family Hymenobacteraceae; genus Hymenobacter; species Hymenobacter terricola. The sequence goes on along the minus strand of NZ_JAGEMO020000003.1, from coordinate 197,435 downwards.
GCCTGGCCCAATCGGGGTGCAGGGCAGCCAGCCAGTGGCCGCGGGTGCCCAGCACAGGCCCCAGCGCCGCTCGCGTTTCGGGAGAGCGGGTGGCGTGGCTGAGCAGCGGCACCAGCAAGGCGGGCGGCACCCGGCGGGCACGCGCCGCCACGCGAGCGAGGTAGTCGGGCAGCAAGTCCAGATGTTGGGAATTGAGGAGCATCTGGCGAAGGTTGTCGGCCCCCAGCGGGCCGAGGGCGGGCAGCAGCTCGGGCGGAGTCGGCGCGAGGGGCGGCACCGTGGGCGCGGCCGGGCGGTGGCCTGCTTTCCGCATCAGGGCCAGGGTGCCGGCGGCCAGCAGCACGGCTTGCTCGGGTGATTCCGGTGCGGGCAGGGCGGGAATGGGGGGCGGAATTTCGGCGCTTTGGCGGGTGCCGAGCAGGGCAATGCGCAGGAGCTGGGGCCAGGCGGGTAGCTCTGGCGCGGGCGGAACCTCACCCCCTGACCCCTGCCGGGCACTGCCCCTCTCCAAAAAAGAGGGGGCACCGGCTCTGCTGGTTTCGGAATCGGCTTGTTCCCCCGAATTTATGGAGAGGAAGCTGGCCCCGGCGGGGTCCGGTGAGGTTGCGAGCCAGCTGCTGAGGGGACGGAAGGCGTGGCCGTCCCACTCGCCAAAGAGCGTGACGGGCTGGCCGCCACTCTCAGCCAGCAGCTGCCAGGGCGTGTTTTCGTCGGCAAAGCGCAGTGCCAGGGTGAGGGCCTCGGTGGCGTGGTGGAGCCGCCAGCGGCCGTCGGAGAGCGGGGTGGGCAGCACCTGGGCGAGGGTGGCGGGCCACTCGCGCAGCCAAGGCTGGCGGGCCAGGGCCTCGGCGTAGTCGTGCAGCAGTTGGCTGATGGCTTGGCCGGGCGGCACGGCCGTGGGCGGCAGCGTGCCATCGAATTTCAGGCTCACCGGGGCGGCGCGCAGGGGGAGCAGGCCGGGGTAAAACACGACTTCGCCCAGGTAGCTGCCCTGCGGAATGAGCGACGTAGCAAAGGGCTGCCCGCCAAACGAAAAATCCAGCACCAGCGCCGGGCGGCCGGTGTCGCGGCCCCGCAGCCAGGTGCGCCGGGCCGAGAGGCGGTCTTCTTCCCAGCGGAACTGGCCCAGCACCTGCCACGCGTCGGCCACGGGTGCGGCGGTGGCGAGCAGGTCTTCTTTCTTGAGGTTGATGCCGACTTGCTGGAGCACGTCCTGGCGGGCGTCGGGGCTCAGGTTGGGCAGGTTTTGGAAGGCCCGCACCAGCAAATACAGCTCGCCGAGGCGGGCCAGCAGGCGGGTGGGCCAGTCGGCGTGGGCGTGGCGCAGGGTGGCCAGCTCGCGGAGGGTGGCGGCCAGGCCGGGCAGTTGATTATCGACCAGCCGGGCGGCCTGGCTTTCCCAGAATTTCGTTGGCTGCTGGTCGAGGGTGGCCAGCCCGGCGCGCATCAGGTCTTCGAGCCAGGCGGCGAGGTCATCGGCCCCGGCGGCCATGCGGGCGAGGCGCTTGGGGTCGGGTCCTGTCGGAACCTCACCTTTCAACGAAACCTCGCTTTCCGGCCCGCTCTCCAAAAAAGTCAAACCGGATAATTCTTCGCCTTCCGTTGCCTCCGCTGCTGCTGACGCTTTGGCTGCTTTTGTGGCCGATGCCGGGCTGGGGGTAGGTTTTTCGGCTTTCTTCTCCTGGGTTTGCTGGCGTTTGCCCAGCCATTCTTCCAACCAGACCGGCGGCGTGTTTCCCGCCAGCAAAGCGGGCTGGCGGGCCAGGAGCAGGAGCAGCCCCGCGCCGTGCTTGCAGGGGAAAACGCGGCTCGGACAGCTGCACTTAAAGGCCGGCTCGCTGAGGTCGATGCCGGTGAGGTAGGGCCTGGAGCCGCTGCCGGCGCACTCGCCCCAGGCGGCGGTGTCGGTGCGGCCCAGGTTGGCCCATTTGGTGGGGTTGGCCAGCTCCTGGCCCCGTTTCAGGGTGCCGGGGTCGGTGACGAGGGCTTGGGCTTGCGCTTCGGTGAAGGAAATCATGCGGGCGGGGTAGGCGCCAAAAGTAGCAGCGAATTCCCAGCTTCGCTAGCGCGTCAGCGTCGCGTTGGCCCTCGGTTCGAGCCCCGGCTTGTTCAGGCGAAAAAGTCGTCCGGGTCGGCCTGGCTCAGGTACTTCTGCAAGTGCGGCAGGGTGTCGAAAAACGGCAGCACGCAGGCCAGAAACTGGTCGACGGCCACCTGGCCGCTGGCGTAGGCCACAAACGTGTGGTCGCCCTCCACAAACTCCATCTCATCGAGCAGGCCGGGCTGGTGCTCTTCGATAATGGTTTCGATGTGCTCGACCCAGGAAGCCGCCGTGCCGCCAAACCCAAAATGCTGGAACAGGGCATAGTAGTCTTCCAGTCCGCCCACGTCGGCAAAAATGACAAACTGATACTCAGGCGAGACCGGGGCCGGGGCCGCCGTTATTTGAAAGGGAAACGGGGATGACATGCGGTGAAAGTACGCGTGTTTCCGCTCCCAGGCCCTTTGGCCCGCAGCGGCCGGAAGAATCCCCGCAGCTCCTCGGCCAGCAATTCCGGCTTTTCAAAGTCGGCAAAATGACCGCCGCAGGGCATTTTACCGCAACTCTCAGTTTGGTGCACGGGAGTAGAGACGCAACATTTTGCGTCTCGTCGTTGAACAACTTGCGGCGGAAAGTTCTTCCGAAACAGGGGTAGTCCGGAAACTCAATGTTAAGGGCTGCATGGCGAAAGAGCAATGGTTTTGAAGCCGGTTTTTTCCCATACGAAAGCCTTTCAGCCGTTTCAGCCGGAAATACTGCCCAAACAGTCAGGTGCCTACCTGCGCCGCTTCCGGGCCAGCAGCAGCCCCACGCACAGCACGGCCAGCCCCGCAATCAGCGCGTCGCGCACGAAATGGCCCTGCTTGGCGTCGGCCACGTCGGCTTCGAGGTCGCGCTGCTTGGCCAGCTGCTGCTTTTCGCGCTGGCGCAGGTTTTCGGTTTCGTTCTGCAGCTCGGAAAGACGCTGAGCGGTGAGGTTGCGGTCGTCGCGGCCGGTGCTTTCGAGGTAGGTGGTGGTGGCGGCCAGCCGCACGGAGGTGGTGGTGGCAGCCTGGGCGGTGCGGTTGAGCACGTCCACGATTTGCTGGTCCTTGTCCACGATGCCTTGCAGGGCGTCGACCACTTCCTGCAGGTCCTTTTTGGAAGGCTTGTTGCCGAACAAGCTGTGGCGTTGGGCACTGGCGGCAGTGTAGCGGTCGGTGAGGGCTTTACGCTCCGCCAGCAGGTGGGGCAGGGGCGAATCGGACGATACGGACGGCGTTTGGGCCGCCACGGACAGACTCAATAACAGCCCACTGCCCAGCACTACTGTGTGAAAAGCCAGCTGGCGTGTAGTTCTTTGCACGCTGGAAGACAATGAAGAAAAAGGCATTGGCATGATAAAAATACAGAGTATGAAAAAAGGCAGTGCATTATTGCTCCTCGCGCTGGGCGTATGGAGCTGCGAAACTACCCGGATGAAAACGCCGCCAACGTACGGCGGTGCAGTGTCGGAAGGCCTGCACGAAAAAGGCGGCAGCACCGTGCTGCCCTTCCTGATTCAGGAAACCAGCAAGGACGAAACGTACGGCTTTACGGCAAACAACCCGGTGCGGGTGGGCGGCGGCCGCGAAGCCGGGGCGCGCAACCAGCAGCGCTACCTCAACGCCCTGCTCGGCCCTCACGGCGAAGTTATTGAGTACGAGCGCCAGGGCAGCTGCTGCGCCTTCAAAATCCCGGCAGAAGGCATCGACAACGAAGGCCAGCTCGACGTGTATTCCCTCACCTGGAAAGGCCGCAAAGAACCTCTCAAGCTCTACCTCAACATGTACGAGGACGGCCCTTTGGCCGCTCCCATGGGCCTTAGCGCCGCCCGGTAGCGCGGTTTTTGCCGTCAGATATAAAGTTGCGCGAACGGCGTAGCTGTGACCGTCGGCGGGTGTAGCGCGGACTTTGTGGTCCGCGCTGCAGTGCTCGAACCTGAAAAGAGCTACTATCATTCGCAACCGGCCCCGGTAAAACCGTTACTTTTATAGGTCCTGCCGCCAGTTTTCTGCCCCTCAATGCCTACCCGCTACTACTCCCGCCTCGCCGCCCTCGCCACCGACCACGCCGCCGCGCCGGCCGACCAGCTGCCCAAGCTGCGCAAGCTGCTCGAAACCGTGCTGCGCGACGACTGCAAGCAGCGGGAAGCCCCGTTTATTGACCTGAATCAGGCCATCGGACAGGTAGCGTACACGCAGGAGCTGCCGGCTGCGCTCCGCCAGCAGCTGCAAGCCCTGCGCCTGGCGGCCAATCTGGTGGTGCACGAAAGCTACGCCGGCACCCAAGCTGAGGCCGCCAGTGGTTTCGCGGCCGTGGCGGCGCTGGTGCTGCACCTCACCGGCACGGCGTATGCGGGGCCGGCGCTGCCCGCTGGCCTGGCCGTCGGCGCCGCTCCCGAAGTAGAAAATTCTGGTAGTCAGCCCGCCGGCTCGCGGCCATTTGCGCCCGATACGGCCCCGGCCGGCGTGGCGTGGCGCGTGCGGGTGCTGCACGCCGACCTGGCCGCCGGCGACCTGACCGTGGAGCTGTCCACGCCCGCCGACGGCCGCCCCAGCGGCCCGTTCCGCCTGGTGCTGCCCGCCGCCTACGAAAACGTGTTGCCGCTGGCCGCCGCGCTGCATCCCACGCTGCACCTCATCGGCCCGGTGCTGCTGGCCGATGGCAGCGTGCGTGCGCGCCGCGTGGTGCTCGAGCCCGACTACCTCATCAGCGTCACGACCATTGCCGAGTGCGCCCAGCGCGAGGGCACCATCCCGGAATGGGCGCTGCTGAACGCGTTTTTGCCCGATGAAACCTCGCGCCCGCTGGTGCTCGGCAACCTGGTGAACCTGTTGCTGGACGAAGAAGTAAGCCACGCTGGCAGGAAGGAAGAATTAAGAATCAAGAATGAAAAATTAAAAGTTGCTGCTCCACCGGCGGCCGTTGAAGCCGTTGCCGTTGTCAGCGTGGGTTCGTCCGCTTTGGGCGGGGTATTTCCGCCTGAGTCAACGGCGGTGCTTCCAGTTCTAACAACTGACAACGAGCAACTAACAACCAGCCCAGACTTCAACCTGGAGCAGTTTTTTAAGCAGCGACTGTTTCGCTCGGCGCCGCTGTCGCTGAGCACGCTGCCCGAGTTCCAGACCCGCACCGGCGTGCCGGAATTACTCAACGACCTGCGCCGCCACCACCGCACCCTGCGCGAAACCCGCGCCCAGGGTTTCGTGGCCCAAAGCCGCACCGGCTACCAGCAGGAGCCCCTGCACCTCGCCGATTGCTTCCTCGAACCCACGTTTTTATCGGCCACCTATGGCTTGCAAGGGCGGCTCGATTTGCTGCACGAAAGCAGTTCCGGCTACGACTTGGTGGAGTTAAAAAGCTCGACCAAAGTGCCGCATGCCGAGCCCTGGAGCAACCACGCCGCCCAGGCCCAGCTCTACCGTCTGCTGCTCGAATCGGTATTTGGGGCCGATGGCGAAACGGCCGGCCGGGGCCGCACCAGCATTCTCTACTCCAACGCGGCCAGCGGCCAGCCCGCCGTGCGCCGCGTCGACCAGGACCAGGAGTTGATTGACCGCCTGCTTTCGGCCCGCAACCAGCTGGTGGGCACCGAATTGCAGCTGGCCCGCGCCACCGGCCCGCGCCAAACCGCGGCCCTGCTGGCTCCCGTGCTGCACCCCAACCTGATGGCGCTGCCGTCCTTCGGCAAAGCCAAAGCCGAAAAAGTAGCCAACGCCTGGGCCGCCGCCGACCCCGTCGAGCGCGCCTACTGCCTGGAACTGGCCCGTTTCACGGCCCGCGAAATGCGGCTGACGCTCCTCGGCGACGAGGCCCGGCCCGGCGATGCCGGCGGCCAGGCCGGCCTCTGGCTGCTGCCCCAGGCCCGCAAGCAGCAGAATTTCAGCCTGCTCGATGACCTGACGTTGGTGGAAGACCACAGCAATGCCGATGACGACGCCCGCGGCGGCCTCGGCCCGCACCTCATCTTCCAGCGCCCGGCCGATGGCCGCGAAGTCAATTTCCGGGCCGGTGACACGCTGATTCTCTACCCGCGCCGCCGCAATCCGAAAGAAACGATAACTACCGATGAGGCCGCCGAAGCGGGGGCGGGCCAAGGGCTTTCAGCCGCCGACCCAGCCAAATTAAGCACCTCAACCCCTCACCAAAGCAGCAAATCATTATCCGTGCTCGATGCGCAGGTGGTGAAGGCGGTGCTGGCCGAAGACCTGGGGGCCGACGGCCGGGTAGTGCTCAGTGTGCGCAACCGCCGCATGGCCCCGCGCTACCTGCTGGGCCACTCGCACTGGGCCCTGGAGCCCGATACCTACGACACTTTCCGCCGCGAATGGGCCGGCTTGTCGGCCTTTCTGAGCCTGAGACCGGAGCGCCGCCTGCGCCTGCTGGCCCGCACCGGCCCGCGCCCACCCGAAGACTGGAACCCCGCCGCCACGCCCGCCACCACAGCCCCCGAAGTAGTGGCCCGCGCCCTGGCCGCGCCCGATTGGTTCGTGCTCTGCGGCCCGCCCGGCACCGGCAAAACCCGCGCAATCCTGCGCGAGCTGGCCGTCAGCCTCTGCCAACAGGACAAGCAGGTGCTGCTGGCCGCCTACACCAACCGCGCGGTGGACGAAATCTGCGAGCAGCTGGTCGATGCCGGGCTGCCGTTTATTCGGGTGGGTTCGCGGCTGGGCACCTCGCCCGCTTACCGGCCGTACCTGCTCGATAACATGATTGCCGACTGCGCCAGCCGCCAAACCGTGCGCGCCCGCCTCACCGGCACGCCGTTTTACGTGGGCACCGTGGCCAGTCTGCTGGGTAAGCCCGAGCTGTTTATGCTGAAGCAGTTTGATGTGGCGGTGGTGGACGAGGCCAGCCAGGTGCTGGAATCGCCCATGCTCGCGCTGCTGGCCAAGGTCAGGAAGTTCATCCTCATCGGCGACCACCGCCAGCTGCCCGCCGTGGTGGCCCAGGAACCCGAAACCAGCGCCATTGCCCCCGAAGTGGCCGATTTGCTGCGCGACGAGCTGGGCCTCACTAACCTGCGCAACTCCTATTTCGAGCGCCTTTTCCGCCGCGCCGAGGCCCGCTGGCCCCACGCCCACGGCACCCTGGCCGACCAATACCGCATGCACCAGGAACTGGCCGTGCTCGTCAATCAGGATTTTTACGAAGGCCAGCTGCGGTGCCCGCAGCCCTGGCAGGCGGCCCCGCTCAGCCGCGCCGCCTGGCCCGCCCCGGCCGATGCCTTCGCCGCCGCATTGCGCAGTCGGCGCGTGGTATTTGTGCCCACGCAGCGCCAGCCCGAGGATTTGTCGATGAAAGAATCGGCCCAGGAAGCCGAGCTGGCCGGGCAGGCGGCCGCTTACGTGGCCCAGGGCTACGGCGCTGCCTTCAACCCCGAAACTACGCTGGGCATCATTGCCAGCTACCGCAATCAGGCGGCCCGCATCCGGGCGCGGCTGGCCCAGTTAGCCGTCGAGCTCCAATTGCCCGCCCTCGCCCAGGTGAGTGTCGACACCGTGGAGCGCTACCAGGGCAGCCAGCGCGAGGTCATCATCGTGAGCTTCTGCTGCCACCACGAGCACCAGCTGGAGCTCATGGTGTCACCCGACGAATCCGGCCAGGTCGACCGCAAGCTCAACGTGGCCCTCACCCGCGCCCGTCAGCAGCTGGTGCTGCTCGGCAACCCGGAAATGCTGAGCCGCGCCCCACACCACGCCGCCTTGCTGGCGCGGGTGGGCGCGTTCGTTCAACCATAGCGCCGCGCGTTAGCGCACGGCCACCAGTTCAACCTCGAAGCGGAGCACCGAGTTGGCCGGAATTGTCGTGCCCGAGCCGGAAGCCCCGTAGGCCAACGCTGAGGGAATCAGCAATTGGGCTTTTTCGCCTTCGTGCATCAGGGCGATGCCTTCATCCCAGCCGGCAATTACGCGGCCCTGCCCCAGCACAAAGCTGATGGGCACGTTATTGTGCATCGACGATGCGTCGAACACCGTGCCGTCCATCAAACGGCCGGTGTACAGCACGTACACGAGCTTGCCAGCCACGGCGCGGGTGCCGGTTGGGTTGCTCACCACGGGCAAGTAATACAGCCCCGAGGCCTGCTTCTGGGCGGTGGTGATAGCGTTATCAGTCAGATATTTCTGAATAATTGCGTTGTCGATTGGCGCGTAGTCCGTGGTGGTGGTGGTCGTGCTGTCGTCCTTTTTGCAGGCGGTCGTCATCAGGCCCGCGGTGGTGAGTAGCACGGGGAATAGCAGGCGGAGTACGCCACTAGAAAATACGTTTTTCATGGATTGTTTTTGATGTAAAAATAAGCCTGCGAACTCAATGCTGAGAGCATTGAGCCTGAATTAAGGTTGCAGGAACAAGTAGAAAATGCGCAATCAGCCCGTTTGGCCCGTTGCGGAAGCCGTTCTCGCCGCCTCAATCGCTATAATAAATGCCGCGCCCAGCGTGTAGGCCAGCATATCGGGCCACTCAAACTGGCTGCCCAGCAGCACGCGGGCCAGCGCAGAATGCTGCCAGCCCAAATGCGCCAGCAACTGGAAGTATTGCAGGACTTCTAACAGGTAAGAAACCAGCAGGGCCACGCCGGCCGCCACACTGGTCGGCAAAGAAAAGAAGCTTCGAATGAGGCAATACAGGAGTATCGTCGCCAGAAAATCGCCGCCCTGGGGACGAATAATGCGGTCGTGCACGAACAATGCGATGAATACCTCGACCAGGAACAGGCCCAGGGCCAGGCGAAAATATCGGAAATGAAAGCCGAACATAAGCAGCACAAGTTCTGATTTTGGAGCTATTTGACGATGTTGGGAGTGCGCCTAAGCGCGGGCGGCGTGCTGGGCCAACGCGGCCGGCACGCCGTCCAGCGCCCGGATGCGGGCCTGATACTCAGCGGGCAGCAGGGCATTCTTGGCCCATTGGCTCACCGCCAAATGCTTGGTGGCGCGGTAGAGCGCGATGGCCGGGCGCAGGTAGCCACCACCGGGCAGCGCCAGCAGGCTGCGCACCCAGGGCGGCGCTACCAGGCCCTGCACCGCGCGCAGCAGCTGGTAGCGTGGGCCGCCCAGGTGCTTGCGGTATTGCAGGTAAAGGTCGGTGGTGTAGCGGCTGGCGGCCAGGTCCTGGGCCAGGTGCCGGGCCCGGGCCGCCCGCCAGGCCGCGTAGGAATCCGGCAAATCGGGCACGCCCATGCGCTGGCCCAGCCGGCAGAACACGTCCACAATTTCCTCGCACTCCACGGGCGTGAGGGGCCGTTCCAGCACCTCAAAAGCTCGAATGGAGTACGCAATGAGCATAAACAATACGTCGCGGTAGGCCCAGGCGGGGATGGCCTGGCCGCGCCGCGCCTCCACTGCCCCGTGGATGGCGGCAATGGTGTCGATGGCGTGCTCGGCCCCGGCGCGGTCGGCAAACACGATGCGGCGGGCATAGTCGACCGTGGAAAACAGGCGGCCCAGCGGGTCGGCGGGCAGGCGGCCGGTGAAGTAAAGCCAGTCCACGGCTTTGTTCAGCGCGAACTCAGCCGCCGCCCCGGCGAAGATGAACATCACCGTATCGGCAGTGCCCCAGATGCGGCGCACGATGGAAGTGGGAGCAACGAAATAGTCCATGAGGCGAGTCAGCTAAAACCCGAACAGAGCGGAGGGGCCCGATAATTCGTCGGCAAGTTATAAAGAACTTTGCAATGCAAAGTATAATTCTCGCTACGGAACGAGGTGCGAGGCTTATTTGTCGGTGCACGAAGCCCGGACCAGAATGTCCAATGACGGGCGGGGGCCAGCCCCGCACCCTACACGCTTGCCTTAGAATTGATTCTTTACCAGCGTGCTTTCCGGCAGTGAGTGGCTCGTTTTCGGGCGCTTGTAGAAATATAGAATCAGCAGCGGCAGCAGCGTCAGCTCGGCCACCACGCCAAACAGCAGCGTGAGGCCAATGAGCAGGCCGACGTAGAAGGTGCCGTCGAACTTCGAAAACAGCAGGGTTGAAAAGCCGCCCACCAGAATCAGGGAAGTGGTAATTACGGCCTTGCCGGCCAGCAGGTACGTGTGGCGCACCGCCTTGAATATATCGGGCTGCTTGCCCAGCACCAGCCGTAGCTTGCTGATGAAGTGGATGGTGTCATCGACCGCGATGCCGAAGGCGATGGTGAAAATGATGCTCGTGCTGACCTTCATGTTCACGCCAGCCAGGCCCATCACGCCGGCCACGATGATGATAGGCAGCAGGTTGGGGATGAGCACCACCAGCGTCATGCGGAAGGATTTGAACAGCGCCAGCACAATGAGCGTGACCATGGCCACATCGATGGCCATGCCCTGAATCATGTTCAGGGTCAGGCTTTCGTTGTTTTTGTCGATGAGGTTGGACGAGCCGGTGAGGCGGGTGCGCAGCACGGTGCTGTCGATGCCGGTGCGCAGGTAGCGGCGCAGGGCGTCGTTCAGGGCATCGGCGCGGATGCTGCCCACGTCGGCCATGCGGCCCGTGAGGCGGCCGGCGGTGCCGTCGGGCAGGGCCAGGGCGCTGAATTCGGGCTTTTTGCGGAACTGGCGGACCTTGCCGCGCAGGCTGCGCATTTCCAGCGTGTCGGTGGGGAGGCGGTAGTCGGCCAGGCCGCCGCCGTGCAGGGCTTTGCGCACCGATTTCACGAGCGTGACCGGCGAGGCGGCAAAGCGCAGGCCGTAGGTGTTGCTCAGGTAGCCTTCGATGCGCTCGGTCTGGCGCAGCACGGCCAGGTCGTAGATGTCGCGGCCCTCGGCCGGTTTCAGCTCCAGCTCGAAGGGCCGCACGCCGGAGAACTGCCGCTCGAAAAAGGCGAAATCCATTCGCACGGGGTCATTTTTCGATAAGTCATCGAGCAGCGAGGAATTGATGCGCACCCGCGTGGCCAGCCCGATGGACGCCGCCAGCACCAGCCCGCTCACAATGAACACCAGCCGCCGCCGCACCAGCACCGTGCGAAACAGCCGGCTCAGCACGCCGTCCCAGCTGTGGCCCTGGCGGCGCGGCTCGCGCAAGGCCGGTTTGCCCAGCAGCACGAGCATGGCCGGCAGCAGCGTGAAGCTGAGAATGAACGCCAGAATAACGGCGATGCCGGTGAACAACCCGAAGTTGTGAATGGGCCGGATGGTGCTGGTCATCAGCGTGAAAAAGCCCAGGCTGGTGGTGAGCGCCGACAGCCCCGACCCAAACCCCGATTCCTTGATGGTGACCCGCAGGGCGTCCTTTTTGCTGGCGCCGTAGCCCAGCTCGCTCACGTAGCGGCTGATGATGTGAATGGTGTCGGACATGCCCACCACAAACAACATGAGCGGGAGCAGGGCCGTCATCAAATCGATGCTCACGCCAAAGGCGGCCATCACGCCCAGGCCCCACAAAATGGCCCCCAGCACCACAATCAGCGGCAATACCACGCCCCACCACGTCCGGAACGTGAGCCAGAGCAGCCCCGTCACCAGCAGCACCGACAGGGACATGAACACGACCAGCTCCCACTTCAGCCGGTCCACGAACACGGACTGCGCCACGATGCGGCCCGCGAAATGTACCTGCGCCTCGGGCAGGCCCAGGCGGGTGAGGCCGCCGCGCAGGGCCGCGAAGAGGGAGTCGCCGGGCGGTTTTTCGAGGTCGGGGGTGAGCTGGAGCACCAGGGAAACGGCCCGCGCATCGGGGCTGAACACGTTGCCCACGAGGCCGGGCGTGCGGTAAATCAGGGTGGAGTCGGCGGCGCGGCGGGCGGGGTCGGCGGCGTAGGTTTCGGGGTGGAGGTAGGGCAGGCTGAACACGCCGAGGCCCTCCACCACGGTGTTGGCCAGGGTGGTGGGCGAGGTGACGTGGCGCACGTTGGGCTCGCGCCGCGCCAGTTGGGTGAGGGAATCGACCTGGGTGAGGAAAGCGGGCGAAAATACGGTTTGGCCGGCGGGGGCTTCCACGCCCAGCAGCAGGTAGTCGTTGTCGTTGCCGAAGCGCTGGGTGTAGCCCTGGTAGTAGTCCAGGTCGGGGTCGCCGGCGGGATAGAAGTCGTTAAAATTGTAGTTGAACCGCAGCTGGGCGACGAAGTAGCCGCTCACCACCGTGAGCAGGCCCAGCACGAGCAGGGTAATATGGGCGTAGCGGCGAAGGGACATGGAGCGGCCGCCCGCAAAAAGCCCCCGCCGAAGCAGGCGCCGGGCGGGCGGCAATTGATGAGCAAACGGAGAAACGGAGCAGGTACGCAGCGGGCAGGAACAAGTGCCGCTAATGCGTATCTTAGACCCTGAAAACCGCGCGTTTTCGCCTTTTGTTTCCCTTCACCCCAATTCGTTTCCCATGAAAAACGCCCTGCTCGCCTTCGTCCTGTTTGCTTTTGCCGGCACCACTGCTTTCGCCCACGACGGCCACGACAAACCCGGCCAAAAAGGCAAGAAAGAAACCTGCACCAAAAGCATGGCCGGTGGCTCGTGCTGCATGAAAGGCGGCAAAACCGCCAGCGTGAAAACCACCGCCAAGCCGGCCGTTGCCGTGAAACTGTAATCCCAGCCGGCTTCGGCCGCCGCTGAGCAGCAAAAAGCCGCTTCGGAAACAAGGCGGCTTTTTTGGTTTAGGTTGAGTGCGGTAAAGGCTTAGTGTCTTTCCTTCAACAGCTGCCGGGCGGCCGTTAATGCCGGCGGTACCAATTTGTTAAGGGCAACAATCTGCGCAAGCTCTTCGCTCGACTTTCGAGCAAATCGGTTTTTGAATTCACTTATTTCCTCTTGTTGGATGCTGGCGATTTTCTCGTCCGAAGATTTAATAACTGAGAAGATGGCAGAATTTATTTTTTGGTAATTGAATATATAAACCAATGGACCAAATACCATCAAAACTGGACTCATGCCAACGTGTACTTCGCCGAAGTTTAGCCCCGAGCTAATTTCCGAAGCAGTGAAGTTTATGAGGCCAAAAATGCCCAGCGCGAAAAGAAACAGCAGGAAATACCTGTAGTAATGCTTGAGAAAAAAGAAGGAGGCTATTGTTGCCAAAGTTGCGGCAAAGGCCCCGTAATGCTTGGCATTAAGAGTATATCCATAGGCGATACCATCGATAGTTACGGTCCCACCAAATACCGTAGCAATTGTGTTGATGCAACAGATGACCAGGAATATAACCGGAATTAACGGTCGGTAGCGTTGAAGCATTGGTAAATACTTTACGGTCAATTAGTGGGTGTTCCAAAGATAGCGAGTCCCGCAGGCAACGTACGCAGCTGAATTTTGCCGAGTTGAAGATAGCTGCTGCTTAAACTGTATTTTTGGCATCATCCGCTCTCAACTCTTTGCTTTTACCTCGTTTCAGCCGATGCGCCAGTATCAAGCCCTGCTCCGCCAAATCCTCGACACCGGCACCGTGAAAACCGACCGGACGGGTACCGGCACCGTTTCCATTTTCGGGCCTCAAATGCGGTTCAATCTGGCCGAGGGCTTTCCGCTGGTGACCACCAAAAAGGTGCATCTGAAGAGCATTATCCACGAATTGCTGTGGTTTTTGCGGGGCGATACCAACATTGCCTATCTCCGGGAGCACGGCGTGAGAATCTGGGATGAGTGGGCCGATGCCAACGGCGACCTCGGCCCCGTGTACGGCCACCAGTGGCGCTCCTGGCCCGACGGCCACGGCGGCCACATCGACCAGATTTCGCAGATTATCCAGCAGCTCAGGACCCAGCCCGACTCGCGCCGCATCCTCGTTTCGGCCTGGAACGTGGCCGAGTTGCCGGCAATGAAGTTGCAGCCCTGCCACGCGCTCTTCCAGTTTTACGTGGCCGATGGCAAGCTGTCCTGCCAGCTCTACCAGCGCTCAGCCGACGTATTTTTGGGCGTGCCGTTCAACATTGCCAGCTACGCGCTACTCACCCTCATGGTGGCCCAGGTGACGGGCTTGCAGCCGGGCGAATTCGTCTGGACCGGCGGCGATACCCACCTTTACAGCAACCACCTGGAGCAAGCCAAATTGCAGCTCGAACGCGAGCCGCGCCCGCTGCCCCACATGCGCATCAACCCGGCGGTGACGGATATTTTTGGTTTTCAGTACGAAGATTTTCAGCTGGAAAACTACGCGCCCTGGCCGGCGATAAAAGCGCCGGTAGCCGTATAACGCGGCACGATGAGAAAGCGCGCACTGGGGTTGGTCTTGCTGGGAAGCGTGCTGCTGGTGCCTTGCGCCCACGCGCAGTATGCCGCGCCGGGCTTCCCGATGCTGCCGCAGGGCCGCCTGCTGCCCGTGGCCAGAGTGCCGCCCAAGCTGCAGTCGCCCATTCTGCCCCGGTTCTGGCACGAAGCCGACCCCGGTAAAATGGCGGACGGCCGGACCAAATTCTTCGAGTTTGTGTCGGAACAGGCCAAATTTCCGGATGCCGCCCGGCCCACGGCCGCCCACCCCGATGTGCCGCTGCCCACCGGCCGCCTCTTCGTGCGCGTGCTGGTGCGCCCCGACGGCTCGGTGCGCCAGCCGCCCCGCGTCACCAAGCGCGAGCTGGCCCTGCCTGAAAGTGACTACCCGCCCGCCGCCATCCAGGCCCTCGACGCGGAGGCGCAGCGGGTGCTCGGGGCGTTGCGCTTCGTGCGGTCCAAGAGTTTGCAGGATTCGTTGGTGGTGCCCATGCGGTTTATCGCACAGTAAGCGTTGGGAGGTTAGCGCTAGAATGCGTGGTTGAGTGAAGCCAGAAAATTAGGCACCAGGATTGAAAAACGTACATCGCCAATCTGATGTACTACCCTCACTGCTGCAACATTGGCTGTAAAAACCGACTCCGCTGCCAGCAATGCTTCCTGTCTGAAAAGCTTCTCCCGGCACTCCATTCCAGCCGCCCGCGCTTCCCGAAGCACCTGGGCCCGGCGCACCCCGGCCACGCAGCCGGTTTCCAGCGCAGGGGTGAATAACACACCCTCTTTCATCCAGAAAATAGCCGCCGCGCCAGCTTCGGCTACATGCCCGGCTGCATCACAGAGGATAATTTCATCGAGCCCGCGCTGCTGCCGCTCGTGGGCAGCGCGCACGTAAAGCCACGCCTGCGGCCCCTTGCAAAAGCTGAGCGGGGAATGAATGGAATGTGTTTCCAATGCGAAATCGGCCTTGGCAATGGGTGTTTCGTCGGGTACGAAAGCTTCGGCGGTGGCCAGCCATTCGGCGGCATCGGTGGTGGGGGTGTAGCGGCCGCCGCCGGTGCGCCAGAGTTGCAGGCGCAGGCGGGCGGCGGGCAGCTGGTTGGCAGTGGCAAGGCGAGTGAGGGCGGTTTCTACTGCTTGGGGCGAGGCGAGGGCGTCAGGTAGTTTCAGGTATAAGGCAGCGGCGGCCTGCTGCATGCGGGCGAAGTGGTCGGTAGCCAGGCGCAAGCGGTTTTCGGTGACAATCAGCGTTTCGAAGAGGCCGTCGCCGAAAGCCAGGCCACGGTTGGGGAGCGACAGGGTGGCCGTGGGCAGCAGGTCGTTGTTCAGTAATAGCATGTTGCCGGAAGGTAGGGAAAAGCCACGCCTTGCACCCAAAAAAAGGACGAACCGGGCGGTTCGTCCTTTTTTAACTTTCATCATCGAAGGTCCGCTACTGAACCTGGATGCGGCGCACCACAACGCCGCTTTCGTAGCCAACGCGCAGCAGGTACGTACCGGTTGTGAGCTTATCAACTGCCAGCGTTGCCGTTGGCTGCCCGTTCAGGCTCTGGTGCAGAACGGTTCGGCCTACTGCATCGAGCAAGTCGAGCGATTGGGGCCGGGCGGCCACGTCAAAACTGACATTCAGCATGGAGTGCGCTGGCACGGGCCAGGCGCTGGTGCGGTCGGCTACCGCCTGGGGAGCTTTCACCTGCAACACGTTGGTGGCCGTTAGCCGGGCCACGCCCATGCTGGCTTGATTGCTCAGGCTGGCAAAGGAGCCACCCAGCACAATTTTGCCATCGGGCTGCACCACCAGGGCATTGACGCCGCTATTGGGCACGGCCGTGGGGCCAAAGGAAGTATCGGCCGTGCCGGTGGGTAGCAGGCGGGCCAGATTAGTAGGAAGGCTGGCGCTGGTGAACGCCCCGCCCACCAGGATGCGGTTGTTGGGTTGCAGCTGCAAAGTATTCACCGTGCCGGCGGTGGCCGGGGGCGTAAAGCCGGCATCGGGGGTGCCGTCGGGATTCAGACGGGCGATGTTCACGAGCGGGGTGGTGCCGTATGCCGAGAAAGCCCCGCCGGCCAGGATTTTGCCATCAGGCTGAACCGCGAGCGTTTGGATGGAACTGGTACCCGTGGTTGCAACCGCGCCAAAAGCGCTGCCGGTGAAACCGGCATCCAGCGCGCCGGTGCTGGTCAGGCGTACCACGGTTTGCACAGGGGAAGCCCCAGCTGTGGCCGCAAACCGGCCGGCCACCAGCAGCTTGCCGTCGGGTTGTTGGGCCATGGCCTGAAAGCCGGCGAACTGACCCGCGCCGGTGCTGGCCGGGGCAAACGAAGCGTCGATGGCACCCGTATCCAGCAGGCGCAGCACTCCCTGGGGCACGGGGGTGCCGTTGTTATTGACCACCGTGCCGCCCACCAGCACCCGGCCATCGGCTTGCAGGAGCAAGTGCGTGAGTTGGCTGCGCGTAAAGCTGGGCGGTGAAAAACTGTTGTCGGATTGACCGGTGGTGAGGTAGCGGTGCACTTCTCCCGCCTGAATGGTCAGAACGCGGCCGTCGGGTTGCAGCGCTACGTCGGCCACCCGGGTATCCAGGCCAGGGCTTACCGTGAACGAGGCATCCACGGTACCGTCAGTATTGAAGCGAGCCAGCCGCCGCACGGTCTGCCCGTTGATTTGCGTGAAACTGCCGCCCACCATCAGCTTGCCGTCGGCCTGGCGCACCGCCGCCGCCACCGAGCCCGTGGTTTGGATGAGCGGCTGAAAAGTGGGGTCCACCGCGCCAGCGCTGGTCAGCTGAACCAAAGGACGGTCGAGAACGCCGCTGAACGCCGTGAAACCGCCCATCAGCAGCATCTTGCCACTGGCCAGCAGCAGCACCGACGACGGCCCGTTGTTTGCCGCCGTGCCTACCTGAAACGATGAATCGAGGGTGCCATTAACATTCAAACGCACCACCGAGGATGCCGACCCCCCCGCCGCGGGAAAGATATTGAGAACGATGACTTTGCCATCGGGCTGGAGCTGGAGCGCATCGCCGTAGCGGGAAGAAACCGAAAATACGGGAAACGAGGGCGGGGTAAAACTTGCATCGTAGGCCCCGTTGGGCATCAGGCGGGCAATATCGGGAGTGCTGGTGCCCACCGAAAGCTGGCCCGCTACTAGTATCCGGCCATCCGGTTGCAGCACCACGTTATCGACCACGCCGCCCAGGCCCGCAACAAAGGTTGGGTCGAGGCTGCCGTCGGCGTTCAGGCGAATTATTCCCCCGCTGCACGCCACGCCATCGTAGCTGCTGATGGACGCGGTGGCCAGAAACTGGCCGTTGGGCAGCGCGATGATGCGCTCAATATCGTCGCCCGGGGCCGCGCCCAACCCGGAATTAAACGTGGCATCAACGGCGCCAGCGGCAGTAAGCCGCACGATGCCATTTGCCACCGCCCCGTTGAAATGGTCGAAGAACCCCACGGCAATGGCTTTGCCATTCGAGAGCGGCAGCAAGTCGTCCACAAACCCGTAGTCATTGGGTCCCGTGCCGGGGTCAAAGGAGGCATCGCCGTGCCGTCGGCGTTCAGGCGCAGCATGGCCACCCGACTAATGCCGCCCGCCGTGAGCGGCGGGGAAAAGGTGCTGCCCGGGTAAAGCAGGAAAAACTGCCCGTTGCTGAGCAGGCGCAGGCGGTAGCCATAAGCCCCGGCCCCAATATTTTGCTGGAATGCCGCATCCAGGGTGCCGTTGGTATTGAAACGGCTTATGCCCCAGGCCGGCGTGCCATCGACGCGATTAAAAAGCCCGGTCACGACCTGCTTGCCGTCCGGTTGCTCCACGGCCGACAACACCACGCCCGGTGCATACATGCTGGGCGGTGCAAACGTCGGGTCGAGGGGTCTGCGCCGCGGCAGGTCGCCAAGCGAAAGAAACTAAAAACAGGCCGGTAAGGAGTCTACCTGTTCTCATTGTGTTTTTGGTTGGTAGAAAAAATGTCTGGGAGCGAAAATGAGGCCACAATTTGCCTTTGTGGAACTATTTTCATAGTAAGCCAAAAGAAAAAGTCCACTGACTTTCTTACACCAACGCAAACTTCTTGCCCGGCAGCGCCCGCACCACGCCCCGAAACTCTAGCGCCAGCAACAGCGAGGCCACGGCGTAGATGGCTATTTGTGCCTTCCAGGCCAACTCGTCCATTTGCATTTCGCGGCCGGACGCGGCGGCTAGTATCGTTATCAAGGCAAATTCGTCGGCCGTGAAATCGTCGGCTGAGTAGGAGGGCGTGGGCTTGAATTTGCCCGACTGGTGCAGGGCCGCATCCCAGTTTAATAGCTGCTCCAGGTCGCGGGGCTCGGCGTAGAGGGCAGCCTTATTGTCCCGAATCAGCGCGTTGCAGCCTTCGGAGGATGGGGAGCCCAGGTTGCCGGGCACGGCCAGCACGTCGCGGTCGTAGCTCAGGGCCAGCTCGGCGGTTATCAAGGCGCCGCCTTTGATGGCGGCTTCCACCACCACGGTGCCGTCCGAAAGGCCGGCGATGATGCGGTTGCGGGCCGGGAAGTTGTAGCGGTCGGGCGGCGTGCCGAAGGGGAATTCGGTGAGCAGGCCGCCTTGCTCGCGCATTTTCTCAGCGGTTTTCTGGTGTGTGTGCGGATAGATTCTGTCCAGGCCGGTAGCCATCACGCCCACGGTTTCGAGGCCTTCCTGCAGGGCGGCGCGGTGGGCCATGATGTCGATGCCGTAGGCCAGGCCGCTCACCACCAGCGGCCGGTGCGGCAGCAGGCCTTTCACGATGCGCTCGGTTTGCTCGCGGCCGTAGTCCGTGGCTTTGCGCGTGCCCACGAGGGCCACCGTTTTGGGCGCGTTCAAGTCTGCCGTGCCCTGGTAATAGAGGATGGCGGGGGCGTCCGGAATCAGCTTGAGGCGGCTGGGGAAGCGCTTGCTGGTGTAGAATAGGATTTGTACACCGTCCTTCTCGGCTTTCTTTAAGTCAGTCTCTGCTTTGCGAAAGGCCATTTCTCGTTCCTTGCCGGTGAGGATGGCCACCGTGGCCGCGCCCACGCCGGGGATGCGGCGCAGCTTGCCGGGCGGCATCATCAGCACGTTTTTGGCCGCGCCGCCGTAGCTCATCAGCTGCCGGGTGAGCTGCGGGCCGATGCCGGGCAGGAGCGTGAGGGCCAGCTCGTGGAAGAGGGTGTCGTCGTTCATTGGGTCACCTCACCCCCGGCCCCTCTCCCGCGGAGAGGGGAGCCTGACGACGGTAGGGAGTATTTTTTAAATGTTGGTTTGCTGGCATCAGCCGCCCCTCTCCGCAGGGGTTTCGTGAGCTTACTCCGGGTCCGCCTTGCCGGCCGCTTCCACCTCCTTCTTCAGGCTTACCAGAAACGCCCGCACCTTTTCCAGGCTCTGCACCACGTCAATCTTCTCCTTCAGCTGCGGGCCCTTTTGCTTGAGCATGTCGCGGGCGCCGGGGATGGTGTAGCCGCGCTCCTTCACCAAATGGTAAATGGTGCGGAAAACCTCGATGTCCTGCGGGGTGTAGAGGCGGTTGCCTTTCTTGCTGCGGCGGGGCCGCAGCTCGTCAAATTCGGTTTCCCAGAAGCGCACCAGCGACTCGGCCACCTTAAACTGGGCGGCTACCTCGCCGATGGTGAAGTACTGTTTCTCGATGCTGCGCTCTTTATAGGGCATGGTAGTAGCGGCCGGCTTGGAGTTACTCAACCCGGTATTTCCGGCTGATTTCGTCGTAAATTAACAACAAGTCATTCGCCTGGCCTTGTTTGTCGAAAATGGATTCCCAGGTGTTGAGCGGCTCCCAGATGAAGCTGCCCTTGCCTTTGCCGCCCGGCAGGTTGAAAGCAATGTCGTTGACTTCACGCTTGCGCTCCGAATACTCGACCACCACAATATCCTGCGGGTACTTTTTCGCCAGGGCGGTCAGGTTGTTTTGAAGGTCGGCAATGGTGCCGTGCCATTTCGGGTAATACGACTCGCCGATGACGTCGAATTGCACCTTGCGGGCAATCATGCGGTCGAGCCAGGTGGTGGAATGCAGGTTCTGGCCGCCGAGGGCAATGTGCATCATCACCAGTGCATTGGGTGTGGTTTCGCGCACGGCGCTGGCGCCCGCTTCGGCCAGCTGGGCCAGGGTGTCGAAGCGGGTGAGGCTGTCGGCTTTTTGCACGTCGCCATCGGGCCAAATCATGCCGTGGTTGATTTCGTTGCCCACCTGCACCATATCCGGCGGGGTGCCCTGAGCATTGAGGGCTTGCAGCACTTCCTTGGTGTAGTCGTGCACGGCCTGCGTCAGCGCCGGGCCGGTGAGGGCTTTCCAGGCGGCGGGCTTGAACTGTTTTTGCGGGTCGGCCCAGGTGTCGGAGTAGTGGAAATCGAGCAGCAGCTTGAGGCCGGCCTGTTTCACGCGCTGGGCCATGGCCAGGGTGTGGGGCAGGTCGCAGAAGCCCTTGCCGGGCGAGTAGCCGCTGTCGGCGGCGGGGTTGTTGAAAATCCGCAGGCGGATGTAGTTGAAGTGGTGGTCTTTGAGGATTTGGATGGCGTCCTTCTTCACGCCCTTGTCCGAAAACTTCACGCCCCGCGCTTCCAGCTGGGGCAGAAAGGAAATATCAGCCCCGAGGACTTTGCCCAATTTGGCCTTGTGCGGTGCCGGGGGCGTGGCCGCGTGGCTCAGGGCCGGCAGCGCCAGCAGGCCCAGGCAGGAAAAGCGCCGCAGAAAGGTGGTGAATGCCATAGCAGGTAGTAGAAGTGGGGGCCTGAAAGTGGGAAAGCATAACCACTAAACCCGGCCCGCAAGATACGGGCAGCGATGCAACCGGGGCAGGGAGGCCGTTTGTTACCTTTGCGACGCTGGCCCCGTGGCAATCCATCAACCTCTGCCGGGTGCGGGCCCGCTTTTTTCTCGATTCCTATGTCGCTCCCCACCGCCAGCCACGTCCGCCAGCAATTCCTCGATTTCTTCGCCTCCAAAGGCCACCACATCGTGCCCTCGGCCCCGATTGTGGTGAAGGACGACCCCACGCTGCTGTTCATCAACTCGGGCATGGCCCCGTTCAAAGAGTATTTCCTGGGCAACAAGCCCGCGCCCTACAAGCGCATTGCCGATACCCAAAAGTGCCTGCGCGTGAGCGGCAAGCACAACGATTTGGAGGAGGTTGGCTACGACACCTACCACCACACCATGTTCGAGATGCTTGGCAACTGGTCGTTTGGCGACTACTTCAAAACCGAAGCCATTGCCTGGGCCTGGGAACTGCTCACGGACGTTTTCAAGCTGGAAAAAGACCGGCTCTACGTCACCTATTTCGAAGGTGATAAGGGTGATAACCTCGGCCCCGATACCGAAACCCAGAACCTCTGGCGCCAATACACCACCGACGACCGGATATTGCCCGGCAACAAGAAGGACAACTTCTGGGAGATGGGCGACACCGGCCCCTGCGGCCCCTGCACCGAAATCCACATCGACCTGCGTTCCGACGAGGAGCGCGCTGCCACCCCCGGCCGCGAGCTGGTGAACGCCGACCACCCGCAGGTGGTGGAGGTGTGGAACAACGTGTTCATGGAATTCCAGCGCCTGGCCGACAAGTCCCTCATCAAGCTGCCAGAGCAGAGCGTGGACACCGGCATGGGCTTTGAGCGCCTGATGATGGCCGTGTCGGGCGTGAAGTCGAACTACGATACCGACGTTTTTCAGCCGCTCATTCAGTTCATTGCCACCGAAGTAGGAGTGGAGTACCACGGCACGGCCCCGGCCAAAGTAACCGACCAGCCCACCACCGAAAACGAGAAAACGGACATCGCCATCCGCGTAATCGCCGACCATATTCGCACCATCGCCTTCACCATTGCCGATGGCCAGCTGCCCAGCAACGTGAAGGCCGGCTACGTAATTCGCCGCATTTTGCGCCGGGCCGTGCGCTACGCGTTTTCGTCGCTGAACCAGAAACAGCCCTTCCTCTACAAGCTGGTGCCCGTGCTGGCCGACCAGATGGCCGGCATTTTCCCCGAGCTGAAAGCCCAGACGGCTTTCGTGCAGCGCGTGATTGAGGAAGAGGAAATTGCCTTCCTGAAAACGCTGGAAACCGGCCTGCGCCGCCTCGATGCGCTGGAAGAAGCTGCCCGCGCCAATGGCAACCTGATTGATGGCAAAACGGCCTTTGAGCTGTCCGATACCTTTGGCTTCCCGCTCGACCTCACGGCCCTCATCGCCCGCGAAAAGGGCCTGACCGTGGATGAGGAGGGCTTCCAGAAGGAGTTGGCGCAGCAGAAAAACCGCAGCCGCAACGCCCAGGAAACCGAGCAGAGCGACTGGGTGGTGGTGACCGATTCCGATGAGCAGCCCGCCTTCGTGGGCTACGATTTGGACGAGGCGCCGGCCCGCATCCTGCGCTACCGCAAGACCACGGCCAAGGGCAAAACCGAGTACCAGGTAGTGCTCGACCAAACCGCCTTCTACGCCGAAAGCGGCGGGCAAATCGGCGATACCGGCTACCTGGAATCGCCGCTGTCGAAAGTGCGCGTGATTGATACAAAGAAGGAAAACGACCTCATCGTGCACACCGTGCTGGAGCTGCCCGAGGACCTGACCGGCGAGTTCATTGCTCAGCCCGACGTGGCCCGGCGCAACCAGATTCGGCAGAACCACTCGGCCACGCACCTGGTGCAGGCCGCCCTGCGCGAGGTGCTGGGCGGCCACGTGCAGCAGAAAGGCTCGCTGGTGAGCGAGAAGCTGCTGCGCTTCGACTTTTCGCACTTCACCAAAGTGACTGATGCGCAGCTGCGCGAAATCGAGCAAATCGTGAACGAGCGGATTCGCCAGCAAATCCCGCTGATTGAGCGCCGCAATGTGCCCATTGCCGAGGCGAAAAACCTGGGCGCGATGGCGCTGTTCGGCGAGAAATACGGCGAGTTCGTGCGCGTCATCACCTTCGATAAAGACTTTTCGGTGGAGCTGTGCGGCGGCCTGCACGTGCCCAACACGGGCAGCATCGGCTACCTCAAAATCACGGCCGAAAGTGCCGTGGGGGCCGGGGTGCGCCGTATTGAAGCCGTGACCGGAGCCGGGGCGGAAGCCTACGTAGACCAGCAAATCGACTTGCTGAACCAGGTGCGCGAGACGCTGGGCAACCCGCAGCACCTCGTCACCACCCTGGAAAAGCAGGGCGAGGAAATGGCCGCGTTGCGCAAGCAAATTGAGGTATTTACCCAGCAGCAGCTCGCCGCCCAGCGCCGCCACCTGCTCACGCAGGTCCGGCAGTTGCCCAACGGGCTGCATTTCGTCGCTGCCAATGTCCACGCCGCATCTGCCGATTCGCTCAAATCGCTAGCCTTCGAGGTGCGTCAGGCGGCACCCGCGCCGCTGGTGCTAGTGCTGGGCGCGGCCGTGGATGGCAAGCCCCAGCTGGCCGTGATGCTGGATGATGAAACGGCCAAAGCCGGCAAGCTCAATGCCACCACGCTGGTGCGCGAGCTGGCTAAGGAAATTCAGGGCGGCGGCGGCGGGCAGCCGTTCTTCGCCACGGCCGGCGGCAAGAACGTGGCCGGGCTAGCGGCGGCCATTGACAAGGCGGAGGGACTGGTAACCGCACTGGCGTAGCATTTCCCTTCGTTATAATTGATGAAAAAGCAACTGCTTGCGGTGTTGCTATTGGCTAGCCGCACGGTGCTGCACGGCCAAACGGTGGGCGTCCCCATCGTGCGCGTGGTCGACGACCTGCTGGGCCAGCCGGTGGGCCTTCGTTATTACGATAAGTATTGGGTGCCGCTGCCGGCCGGGCCGGAAGGCGCGCATTGCTACGACCGATTTACCCGAATCGACAGTGCCGGGCTGAACTGGCAGGCCCGGCGCTACATGCTGGCCACCGGCCGCTTGATTCTGGAACAATACTTTACGGGGCTGGTGCCGGGGATTGAGCTGGAAGGCCACAGCCGCGAGTGGTACGAAACCGGCCAACTGCGCGAGGAGCTGACCTACCATAAAAGCCAGACGGTAGGGGTATTGCGCACCTACCACCCCAACGGGAAGCTGTGTCGTAATCAGCTCTTTACTTCCGGCAAAGGCACCAGCACTTGTTACGATTCCACGGGCCAGGCCCTGGCAAAGTGCCCGCCCTACCACACGTTTGCGCAACTGAAGGGTAAGAACACCTATTCGGGCAGGTTTCTGAAACTGGTGCAGCAGGAGTACAAAGGGTTTTTGCCGGCCGGCTACCAGCAGCCCAAGGAACTGCTGGTGTATTATGCCTTCCGAATTGACCCCACAGGCGCGGTACAAGACGCCCGCTTGTTGACGGATGCCCCGGCCGCCTTGCAGGCCGCCATCCTCAAAGCCATCAACCAGTTGCCGGCCTTCGAGCCCGCCGTGCTCGAGGGTCAGCCTACCAACGATGTGGTGGAAGGAGTGGTGCAGGCCAAGGTTCTATATCGCTGATTGGTCGTAAATTCCATTCTGTTTTCTTAACTCCTGATGAAAAATATGCGTTGGCTGCTACTGGTTTTCCTGGGTGGATTTGGACCCACGGCATTGGCGCAGCAGATTATTCCGCCGCTGAAAAGGGAGTTTCTGGATTCCACTTTCCACGTGTTGCCCTCCGAAGTGGGCGCACGCTACCGGCGCGAAACCGAATACACCGACAGTGTGGGCGGCACGCTGCGCGACTACTTTCTGAACGGGAAGCTGCAGAGCATCTGCACCTATGACAACGTCCAAAAAAACATTGCCCACGGCTCTTTCGACAACTGGTATCCCAACGGCCAGCAGAAGTGGCACCAGGAGTTTGTGCACGGCGCCAAACAGGGCGAAAGCCGGCTCTACTACGCGTCGGGACAGTTGAAGCGGCACGAAACGTATGTGGCCGACAAGGTTACGAAAGGCGAGTGCTACCGTGCCGACGGCACCGCCGTGCCGTTTTTTGAGTTCTTGGTGATGCCCGTGTACTCGGAGGGCGACGGCAGCAAGCAGGCCATTGTGGCGGCAGTATCGCGCCGGGTGCAGTACCCACCCGAGGCCCTGCGCTACTCACAAACCGGGCAGGTTCTCGTCACGTTCGTGGTCTCGAAAAAGGGCAAGGTGACTGATGTGCGGGTGACAAAGGCCGTGACGCCGCCTTTGGATGCGGCGGCGGTGCAGGCCGTGAAGCAGCTCGGGCGTTTTACGCCGGGAAAGTACGATGGAGAAATTGCCGCCATCAGCTTCACAGTGCCCATTACGTTTAGAATTCAGTAAGTTGCGCCCTGGCTTTGTTGCCCCGCATGAGCCGAAAAGCCCCCTTTCGCTATCAAGGTTGAAAAGAAGCTTTTTGAAATGAAGCCAGACAACTGGTGCAATGTACATTTGAGCTGCCGGGGCAAGCCCTTGAATTCCCATCTCACCTTTCACCCGCACAACTTCCATGTCAACCTTTGCGCTCGTCATCCTGGGCCTCATCGCCTTGACGCTGTTTCTCTGCTACGTCATCGTGCCGCAGGGCACGGTGGCGGTGGTTACGGTTTTCGGCAAGTACCGGCGCATCATGTCGCCGGGGCTGAATTTTAAGCTGCCGTTTATTGAGGCCGTTTACAAGCGAATTTCCATCCAGAACCGTTCGCTGGAGTTGAATTTCCAGGCCATTACCATCGACCAGGCCAACGTCAACTTCAAGGCCATGCTGGTGTACGCGGCCTTCGACCAGAGCGAGGAAGCCATCAAGAACGTGGCCTTCAAGTTTGTGGATGAGCAAAGCCTGATGCAGGCGCTGGTGCGCACCGTGGAGGGCAGTATCCGGGCGTTCGTGGCCACGCAGCGGCAGGCGGCCGTTCTGAGTCTGCGGGGCGAAATCGTGTTGCATGTGAAAGACCAGCTCGATGCCACGCTCGAAAGCTGGGGCTACCATTTGATTGACTTGCAGCTCAACGACATTGCTTTTGATGAGGAAATCATGCGCTCGATGGCCAAAGTCGTGGCGTCGAACAACCTCAAAGCCGCCGCCGAAAACGAAGGCCAGGCCCTGCTCATCACCAAAACCAAAGCCGCCGAAGCCGAGGGCAACGCCATCAAAATCGCGGCCGAAGCCGAGAAAATCGCCGCCCAGCTGCGCGGCCAGGGCGTGGCCCTGTTCCGTGAAGAAGTGACCAAGGGCCTCGCCCACGCCGTGGAAGAAATGAGCAAAAACAACCTTGACCCGTCGATGGTCTACTTCTCGATGTGGACCGAGGCCATCAAGCATTTCGCCGAACAGGGCAAAGGCAACGTCATTTTCCTCGACGGCTCGAACGAAGGCATGAGCAAAAGCCTGGAGCAAATGATGGCTATCCAGCAGCTGCAGCGGCCGGTGAAATAAGGCCGGCCGTTCGGCCGGATATTGCCGTTTCTCCGGCCGCTGCGTACTTTGGGGCCTAATTGTTTCGCGCCGATTAACCTGCCCTGGCAGCGGCCCCTTCCGGTGAAAACGCAACCACTTTTTCTGAAGCTGGCGCTGCTGGCGGCCGGCCCCCTGGCGAGCCACGCACAGGCCCCACCAAAGGCGCTGCCCAGCCCACCCGCCACATTCTTTAGGGAAGACGCCCAGCCGGCTACCCAACTCGATTCGGCCGCCTATTGCGCCGAAACGGTCTTCCGCGACAGCCTGAGCGCCGTCACGCGGGTGTATTATCCTTCGGGGCACCTCAAGCAGTACATTCCCTACGCCAACGCGTACCGGGGCATCCGGCACGGCACCCTCAGCACGTGGTACGAAGACGGGCAGATGCGTTCCAAGGAGGAATACATGCGCGGGCAGCGCAACGGCGACTTGTTTACCTACTACCCCGACGGCGGCCTGAAACGGCGCGAGCACTACGAAAACGGCCGTTGCGGCATCGGCCGCTGCTACGGACCCGACGGCGCCGCCGTGCCCTATTTTATCTACGAGCAGCTGCCCTTATACCCCGGCGGCCCCGAGCAGCTGACCAGAGAGCTGACGAAAGCCGTGCGCCTCACGGCCCCGGAGCGGGACGCCATGCGCCGCGAAAGTAACCAAACGATGACCATGCTGCGGCGTAGCTGGCTGCGCGAAATCGACGTGGAGCTGGCCGTGGCCCCGGATGGCCGCATCAGCAATGCCCGCGTGGTGCACTCCACGGCCTCTTTTCTCAACAACGCGGCGTTGCGGGCCGTGGCCAAGCTCAAGCGCCAGTTCGTGCCCGGCCGGCGCGATGGCCAGGTGCTGATGAGCTACCTCACGGTGCCGGTGTACTACACCCTGGAGACGCCCTACCGGCCGGGGTACGGTGCGCCGCGGGGCTACGGCCGCTTCCGGTAGGGGCCGGCCCGGCGCGTAAATCCGCGGAACCTGGGTGCGGCCCGTGGCCGTTGGCTTGTCTGTACCCGTTACCTTTAGGGTTAATTAGCACTCAGGACCCCCGCGTTTTTTGATATGGACGAAGCCACCCTTGCCAAATACCAGCCCGTCATCGGCCTCGAAGTACACGCCCAGCTGCTCACGCACAGCAAGATGTACTCTGCCGATGAGAACGAATACGGCGTCGCGCCCAACACCAACCTGTCGGTGATTACCCTCGGCCACCCCGGCACCTTGCCCAAGGTGAACCGCACGGCCGTGGAGTTTGCCATGAAAATGGGCCTGGCCACCAACTGCCAGATTCGGCGCGACAACCTGTTTGCGCGCAAAAACTACTTCTACCCCGACCTGCCCAAGGGCTACCAGATTACCCAGGACAAAACCCCGATTTGCCACGACGGCCACGTCGACGTGCGCCTCAGCGACGGGTCCACCAAGCGCATCGGCGTCACGCGCATTCACATGGAGGAAGACGCGGGCAAATCGATGCACCTGGCCGGCGAAACCGAAACCCTGGTTGACCTGAACCGCGCCGGCGTGCCGCTGATTGAGATTGTGAGTGAGCCCGACATCCGGACCGGCGAGGAAGCCTACGCCTACCTCATCGAAATCAAGAAGCTGGTGGAGTACCTCGGCATCTGCGACGGCAACATGGAAGAAGGCTCACTGCGCTGCGACGCCAACATTTCCGTCATGCTGCACGGCGCCAAGCAGTTCGGCATGAAGGTGGAAGTAAAGAACATGAACTCCTTCCGCAACGTGCAGCGGGCCATTGCCTACGAAATCGAGCGGCAGATAAACATCATCGAAGCCGGCGGCGAAGTGGACAGCGAAACCCGCGGTTTCGACGCAGCCAGCGGCACCACCAACGGCCAGCGCAGCAAGGAAACCATGAACGACTACCGGTACTTCCCGGAGCCCGACCTGCCCCCGCTGGTGATTTCCGACGAGTGGCTGCACCGCGTGGCCGCCGAGCTGCCGGCCCTGCCGCAGCAGCTGTACTCGCGCTTTGTGGGCGAGCTGGGCCTGAACGACTACGACGCCTCGGTGCTGATTGACCAGAAGGAGGTGGCCCTGTTCTTCGACGACCTTTCGCGTCTCACGCCCAACTCCAAAGCGGCGGCCAACTGGGTGATGGGCCCGGTGAAATCCTACCTCAATGAGCGCGCCCTCACCATGGCCGACTTCCCGCTCGACGTGGCCCAGATTGCCGGCATCATCGACCTGATTGACGCGGGAAAAATCAATTATTCCGTCGCCAGCAAGCAGCTTTTTCCGCATTTGCTCGACCATCCCTCCGCCAACGCAACCGGCGCGGCCGAAAGCCTGGGCCTGCTCACGCAAGCCGATACCGGCGAGCTGGCCGGCCTGGTGCAGCAAGTTGTGGACGGCAACCCGGCCAAAGTTGCCGAGTACCGGGCGGGCAAAAAGTCGCTCACCGGCATGTTTATGGGCGAATTGATGAAGCTGACCGGCGGCAAAGCCGACCCCAAGCTGGCTAACCAGCTGCTGCGCGCCGCGCTGGAAGGGTAAGGAATTGCTTGCTTGACCGTCAACCCCAACGTCATGCTCAGCGCAGTCGAAGCTTCTCTACCGCGCAAGTAATCAACTCGATTCAACGAAGCGGTAGCGATGCTTCGACTGCGCTCAGCAAACGTTCTGAATTCCTGCTTCGGAACAATAACTTCACTGGCCCGCGTTGGCTACATTTAGCACAAGCTTAAGCATATATGCTTCATCCTATGATAAAATCTGTTTTTCTGGCTGCCACCGTGTTGGGCATGGCCAATGCCTGCCAAAACGCCGCCGCCGCCGATGGCTACGAGGTTTCGGGCCAGCTCAAGAACGCGCCCGCCGGCACGGTGCTGCACCTTGCGGAACTCACCTCCAATCAATTCGTGGAGAAAGGCCAGGCCAAAACCGATGCCTCGGGCAATTTCACGCTAAAGGGCCTGGCCACTGCGCCGGGTATTTTCCAGCTGAAACTGGACGATGCCAATCAGGTGCTGTTGCTGCTGGACAACAAAACCCACGTGCAGCTCAGCGGTGACGCCAAAAGCCTGCCCGCTACCTACACCGTGAAAGGCAGCAAGGATGCCGAAGTGCTGCGCCAGCTCACGCAGGTGATGACCGGCAGCAAGGGCCAGCTCGAGGACATTGGCAAGCGCTACAACGCCGCCGGTCAGGCCGGCAAAACGGAGGAGATGAAAGCAGTCGAGAAGGAATACTACCAGATTCAGGGCGGCACCACGGCCAAGGTAAAAACCCTGATTCGGCGCAACGCCACCTCGGTGGTGAGCGGTTTCGCGGTGGGGGCTTTTATGAATCCGGAGGAAGAATTTCAGTTCGCTGATTCCGTGGCGGGCGTGCAGCGCAAGGCCAATCCCAATTCCCCCTTCACCAAAGAGCTGACGGCCCGGCTGGAGCCACTGCGGGCCACCGCGCAAGGCTCGATGGCCCCGGAAATTGACCTGCCCACGCCCGCTGGTGCCAAAATGGCCCTCAGCAGCCTGCGCGGCAAGTACGTGCTGATTGATTTCTGGGCCAGCTGGTGCGGCCCCTGCCGCCAGGAAAACCCCAACGTGGTGAAGGCCTACAATCAGTTCAAGGACAAAGGGTTTACCATTTATTCCGTGTCGCTGGACCAGGATAAGGCCAAGTGGGAAAAAGCCATTGCCTCCGATGGCCTGACCTGGAACCACGTTTCGGACCTGGCCAGCTGGAACAGCGTGGCCGCCGCCGCTTACGGCGTGAAAGCCATTCCCCAATCCTTCCTGATTGACCCCAAGGGCCGGATTATTGCCAAAAACCTGCGCGGTGAAGCCCTGGCCGCCAAGCTGGCCGAAGTGCTGAAAACCGTTAACTAAATTCCCCGGACCAGTAAAACGCAAAGCGCCCGGCTTATGTAAGCCGGGCGCTTTGCGTTTTACTGGTCCGGGGAGTTGTTGCAGTCCTTAGTAGAAGGTGTAGCGGTAGTAGCGGTTTTCGTCGGGAGTGCCGTCGTGCTGGGTCACGGTTTCGCTGGCCAGCAGGCCGTCGGGGCGGTAGGTGTAGGTGGTGCGGTTGCCGGGCTGTTCCTGATAGGAGTCCTGGCTGGTTTGGGCGCGGCCGTGGGCATCGCGCTGGTAAGTGGTGCGCCGGTTGTAGCTGACTTCGGCCAACAGCTGGCCCTGGCGGTTGTAGGTGGCCGTGGTGGTGGGGTGGTAGGTGCCGGTCGATTGCCGGGCCACGTAATCGGTGAGGGCATAAAAGCCCCGTTTTGAGCCAAACACGTAGCGCATGGCCTCGGGGTGCTGGGCAATGTAGGCGTCGAGGTTCTGCGAAAAATCCACCGCGCCTGATTCCACCACTTGGTCGCGCTCGGTGCGAACATAGTAGTATTTGGGCTCGTCCAGGCCGCCCGGCGAGAAGTTGAGGTAGTCGTGTCGGTAGATGTGCTTGCCGGGCCCGGTGCGGAAGGTGCGAACGAGGCTGATAATGGCGCCTTTGGCATCTATAGTTTCTGCGTAGGTGGTGTCGTGCCGCGTGGTGCTGACCACCCGGTTGACGGGGTGCCACAGGCCCGCGTCGGCATCCCAGCCGGTGATGCCGGCGGTTTCGGTGCCTTCGGTCACGAAACGGTCATGGCTGGCTGGTATTCAGGCGAGGCCTACCCGGCCGGTGTCTTTGCGCTCGCCGCCCAGCGGCGCATAGGTGGTGGTGGCCACGTGCTGGCCGGCGGCATTGTATTCGAAGTCATGCCGATACATGATGACGCGGTTGTGGGTGGTTTCTTCCCGCGTCACGCGGCCGGCGTGGTCCAGCTCGTGGTACTTGTTGAGGCACCGCTCTGTGGTCAGATTGCCGTTGTAAAAGGCCTCCTCATCCATAAAAACCTCCTTCACGCGGTGCGTATGGTAGATTTCGCTGCGATTGGCACCGTACACGGGGTCGAGGTCGACGGCAGGTTTTGGGGCTGAATCAGGCGCGTTGGCCCCGGTGAGGGTGGCCGCCAGAAGTGCAGCACTAACAAGGAATTTCATGGAGCGGCAGCGGAGCTGGCGATGGCGCCAGACCAGGGGCAAAGGTATTGAATGGGATAAACTGGCGCGGCGGCCCCGGTCGGGTAAGCAGGCAGCCGTAATATTGCGCCATGAATTTATCTACCCTCTGCTTTTCTTCTTTCCCCGCTATAATGCTTGCGGCGGCGCTGCTGGCGCTGGCCCAACCCGCTGCCGCGCAGGACGACGATGAAGGAAAAAAAGTATACACCTACGTCGAGCAAATGCCCACGCTGCCCATTGGCGGGGGCATGGCCGGCATCACGGCCGCCATTCAGGAGCGCCTCATCTACCCCGAAGCAGCCCGGCGCAATAAGATAACCGGCCGGGTGTTCGTGTCTTTCTCGGTGACCAGCACCGGCGCGGTGCAGGACGTGAAAGTGGTGAAAGGCCTCGGCTCGGGCTGCGACGAAGCTGCCGTGAATGCCGTGCAGCAGCTGCCGCGCTTCGTGCCCGGCAAGCAAAACGGCCGCGCCGTGTGGGTCAGCTTCACGGTGCCCGTCAATTTCCAGGAGGCCGGCGCAACGAATGCCGCGAGTGTGGCCCAGGCCGCCGCCCCCGCCGCGAACCGCGCTTTCACCTACGTGGAGCAAATGCCCAAGCTGCCCGGCCAACCCAAAACCACCGATAAGACGCTGGCGGAAGCCGGCGGAAGCTACGCCGCCGACCAGGCCGCCCTGCAAAAGGCGGTGCTGAAAAACCTGGTTTATCCCGCCGAAGTGCTCGACGGCCGCTCGGAAGGCGTGGTGTACACCAGTTTCGCCGTGAGCCCTACCGGCGACGTGGAGGATGCGAAAATCGGGCGGGGCCTGTGTGCTGCCTGCGATGCCGCCGTGCTGGCTGCCGTGCACAAGCTGCCCAAACTGGTGCCCGGCCGGCAGAATGGCCAGGCCGTGTCCGTGGCGATGAACCTGCCCGTTACGCTGCGCTCGCCCAGCCACATCTACCGCAGTGAGGACTTGCCTACCCGCGCCACTTTCCCGGCATCGACGGGCCTTTTTGAGTACATCCGCCGCAACCTGCGCGTGCCGGCCGTGGTGACTACCGAAAAGCTGCGGGGCCGTATTCGGGTCGATTTCATTGTGCGGGCCGATGGCAAGGTGGATGCCGCCGAGGTGAAAAACTCCCTCTGCGCCAGCTGCGACGCCGAAGCCCTGCGCCTGGTGCGCACCTTCCCGGCCTGGACACCCGCCCGTGACGCCGTCGGGCAGCCCGCCGCCACCCACCAGTTTCTGGAAATCCCGATGCCGCTGCCAGACCCCGCCGCGCCCTATTCCGAAACGGAAAAGGTGTACACGTACGCCTCGCAGATGCCCACGTTGCTCGACGGCACGCGCGACTACCCGGCCGCCATCACGCAGGCCCTGCACTATTCTGATGCCGTGCGGCGCGAGCATATTGCCGGCACCGTGTACGTCGAGTTTATTGTGGATGCCGATGGGCTGGTGCGCAAGCCGCGCGTGGTGCGCTCATTGTGCGTGAGCTGCGACCAGGCCGTGCTCGACGCCATCAACCGCGTGGGCCCGTTCACGCCCGGCCGGCAGAACGACCAGGCCGTGCCCGTGCAGGTGACGGCCACCGTCAAATTCGCGCCCCCGGCCGCTACCAAATAGCGCCGGCCGGCCGATAAACTTCGGTGCAAGCGCCGAAGTTAGCCGACCCCGAACATGCGTTGCAAGCCCGGCCAGAGGCGCTTTTTCAGGCTCGTGTCGTATTCTACCAGTTCCACGGTGGCCGAAGACAGGTAGGAGAGACCGATACCTGGGAACTGCACCGGCTCGTAAATCTGGGTATTGCGAATGGTGGTATCGAGCAGGTTTTTGCCAAAGGCAATGATGTGCGTGGCGGCCAGCTCGCGGCGCAGGTTCACCAGTGCCACCGGCAGGTCCGACTCCACGTTCACGAGCACCACATCGGCCATCACGATGCCCAGGGCTTGCAGCATCTTGTTCAAAAATACGTTGCGGTGCAGCTTCACAAACTGCTCCGGCGGCAGCCGGAACAAGAGGATTACGCCCTGCGCATTGTTGCCCAGCGTGCTGAACTGGGTGAGCATGACGGGTGGCACGGCGGGCGCATCAGCCGGCTGGGCCGGAGGAGCGGCCACCGGTGCAGCAGCGACTACCGGCCTTTCAGCCGCTTGCGCTGGCTGGGCGGGAGCTTCCACCAGTGGTTCGGGCGCGGTGATGGGGTGATGGAAGCCGGCCGCCAGCCGTTCGAGGCCGGCTGAGGGCTGGCTGAAGGATTTGGACGGCAGCTGAACGTCGCGCACCGGAGGCTTTGGGGTGGTTTTGCTGGCTTCAGGGGCGGCCGGCGCCGCTGCTACCGGCACTACCGCCTTGGGTGCGGCAGCCACCGGCTCCGGCTCGGCCGGCACGTAGAGCGTGACGTCGGTGTAGAAGTTCTGCAGGAAAGCTAGTTTTTCGGCGGACATGGCGGGAAGGAATTTAGCCGATGGGAGTAGCCAATTTAAACAAAAACAGCGGCTATTCCAGCGAGAAAAGGGCTTTTAGCTCCTTGGCTTCGGCCGGTTGCATGCGGCCGGCCAGCACCAGGCGAAGCTGGCGGCGGCGCAGCGCGCCCTCGTACAGATGAATTTCCTCTTCGGTTTCGGGCAGGGCCTCGGGCACATCAATGGGCCGGCCGGCCTGGTCGACGGCTACGAAGGTGAAAAAGGCTTCGTTGGTTTTCAGCTTGGTGCCGCTGGGGATGTCCTCGGCCCACACGTCGATGTGGACTTCCATGCTGGAGCTGAACGCCCGCGTGACCTGGGCCTGCAGCGTCACCACGTTGCCCAGCCGGATGCTGTCGCGAAACGACACGTTATCGACCGACGCCGTGACCACGATGCGGTTGGAGTGCTTCTGGGCTGAAATGGCGGCGGCAATGTCCATCAGGTGCATCATGCGGCCCCCCATGAGGTTGTTCAGCGTATTGGTATCATTGGGCAGCACCAGCTCGGTCATGATAACGAAGGAGTCGGCGACGGGTTTTTGCTTGCGCACGGCGATGAAATATAGGATGCAATAGAAGGCAGCAACGGCCGGCTCCGCCTGCGCCATGGGCCCATTCGGTTAGCCGCCGTCAGCGGTTAAGACAAAGGTACGGCCGGCTCTCAGCGAAATTTCTGCCCACAAAAAAGCCCCGGCCGGCTGCCGGGGCTTTTTTGCAAAAGAATCATCAAGCAGTGGGGCTTACTCGACGGTGAGTTTGGCGGTGAAGGTTTGGCCGTCGAGGGCGACGCGCACGAGGTAGAGGCCCGCGGACAGGGCGTGGCCGGGACCGGTCAGGGGCAGGGTTTGCTGGCCGGCGCCGTAGGTCTTGGCCGGCAGGCTCAGCACGGGGCGGCCCAGCACGTCGGTCAGGCTAACCTGCACCCGCGTGGCCGTGGCCAGGGCCAGGTGCACGGCCGTTTCCTGGGTGAGCGGGTTGGGGTACACGCTGATGCCACGGGCGGCCAGCGCGTCGGCCTTGGTGGCCAGCACGCCGGAGATGCGCAGGTAGTCGAAGTAGAAGTTATTACCCGCGCTCGTGCCGTTGACCATTTGCAGGCGCACCTTGAACAGGGGGCTCTGCTGGAACTGGGCCGGAATGGCCACGGCCAGGGTCTGCCAGGCGGCGGCGGTGGCCGGGGTGTAGCCGTCAATCGGCGTGGGGCCCTGGGTGGAGAGCGTGGCGGCGGGCAGCACCGTGGCCACGGACCAGGTGGCGCCGCAGTCATTGCTGAAGGAAATGTCGAGGTGGTCGTTGCTGGCGGCCGAGCGCAGGGCATAAGCCCGGGCGAAGCGCAGCACGGCCGGGCCCGTCACCCCGGCCAGGCTGATGTTGGGCGAGACGAGGGTGGAAATGGCGCCGGCTGGGAAAATGCGGTCGGCGGTGTACAAATAGCCGGTACCGTCGGCCGCCGAGGTGCCCGTTTGCTGGCGCCAGACGTAGGGGGCCGCCGCGCCAGCGCTGGTCGTGGCCGACACGGTGTAGTTGCGCAGCGAAGGCGCGGCGAAGAGGTTGGGGAAGGCCGCGTTCTCAAACGACTCAGTGTAGGGGGCCGTTTCGCCGCCGGTGGGGCCTTCCACCTTGATGAGGTTGGTCTGGGTGCTGCTCGTGCCGCCGACGGTGTTGCTCACGGTTTCGGTGACGGAGTAGTAGCCGGCCGTGGCGTACTGCACCGCCACGGTCTGGCCGGTGGCCGTGGCCGGGGTGCCGCCGGGGAAGGACCAGGCGTAGGTGAGCGGGCCGCCGCCGGGCGTGAAGTTGGAGGAAATGTCCCGCAGGGTGACGGGGGTGTTGACGCAGACGCTGGTGGCGCTGGTGGGGATAAAGGCCGCAATCGGGGCGCAGTCGGGGGCCACGTAGCCGTCGTTCGTGCCCGTGGCCACCAGGTTGGTTTGCGAAACGAGCGCGGTGCGGGTGGCCGCCAGCAGCGCCCGCATGCGGGCCCGCTGGCCCTGCGTGAACATGGTGAAGCAAAAAGAATAGTCCATGAAGTTCTGCACGTTGGCTATCTGGCCGCAAGGCGCATAGTTCAGGTTGCAGCTCTGGGTACCATCGGTTGGCGGCGTGTCAGCCACGTTGTCGGTGCCGGAGCAGTCGCCGGTGCCGGGGTTATTCGTACTGCCCCAAGGGTGGGCCAGGCTAAAATAGTGGCCAATCTCGTGGGTCGCGGCCCGGGTATTGGAGAGGGTGCTGGTACCTTGGGTACCAAAAAAGTCGCTGCGCACCACAAAACCGTCGCGGGGGTTGGTAGGGGAGTTCGGGGGGCTTACATACCCTGCCACGATGCCGCCCGCGGAGGCGGTGCCGATGGAGCCCACCACCCAGACGTTCAGGTAGCGACTGGGGTCCCAAAGAACGGCCGCCTGCACGGACCCGCTTTGGTCGTCATTGATGAGGGTGGGCAGGTAGTGGCGGGTGATGCCGGTGGTGCAGTTGCCGTTCGGGTCCTTTTTGGCCAGGCGGAACTGAAAGCCTATCGACGCGGCAATGGGGCGGAACAGGGGCAGGGTGTTCGCCGTGTCGGGGTTCAGCTTCTGGTAGTCGATGTTCAGCTGGGCGATGGCGCTGGCAACCTGCCGGTCCGTAATGTTCTCGGTGCCGCCGGCGTGAATGACGTGTACCACCACCGGGATGGTTACATCGGTGACGTAGGAAGAGCTGCGCTGCTGGGCCTGCGCCATAACGGTGAGCTGCTGGTCAAACAACAGCTGGGCCTCACGGGCACCGGGATGAGTCGCAAAGTACTGCTCCCGCACGGCATCGGTGCCGCACCAGTTGCGGTTACTATTTTGGGCCTGGGCCCCGAAGCCGGTCAGGGCCAGGACGGCACTCAGCACCGAGGGTAAAAGTTTTTTCAGCATGAGAAAATGAAGTGAGGAGAGAGGGAGTAGGAAAAATGTTAAGTCGCAATGGGTGACGACAAGTTCAATGAAACGACCCCAAATTTACCCTATAAAAGGCATTGATTAACTATGCGAATGGCGCCCAAAAGAGCAACAGGGGATTTGCAATTACCTACCGCTTTAGGGACCAGGATTTTGGGTTGCAGAAACTATCCATATTAGTCAAGGAGTATTACGGCGGAAAAAAGCCGGGGCGGGCGTTGGGCAGGACCAGGGCAACCAGGCAAATGGCGCGGGTTGAAGTCGTTGCCGTGAACAACCCTCTTAGGCTTACTCAACCGTGACTTTGGAGGTGAAGGCTTGCCCGTTGAGGGTGACGCGCACGAAGTAGATGCCGGCGGGCAGGGCACGGCCGGCGTTGGTCAGAGGCAAAGTTTGCGGGCCGGCGGAGTAGGTTTTGGTGGGCAAGCTGAGCACCGTGCGGCCCAGCACGTCGGTCAGGCGCAGTTCGACCGGCCCGGCGGCGGCCAGGGTAAACTGCACCGCCGTCTCCGCCGTGAGCGGGTTGGGGAACACGAGCATCGGAGTGGCCGCGCTGCTGCCGCTCCGGCCGGCCAGGGCCGAGGCGAGGCCCACGGCCACGTGGTCGAGGTAGAAGTAGTTGCCGCCGTTGCTCACCATCTGGAAGCGAACCTGAAAATGGCTGGTCAGGTAGGTGGCGGGAATGTCGATGCGCAGCTGCTGCCAGTCGGAAGCGGCGTGGGGCACGTAGCCGTACACCCGCAGCGTGTCGCGGGTGTTGAGCACGCCGGGGTAATAGATGCGCTGGGTGGTCCAGGTGGTGCCGCAGTCGTTGCTGAACTGCACGGCCAGCGATTCGCTGGGCGAAGTGGGCCGCAGGGCGTAGGCGCGGTCAAAGGACAGCACCGGCGGATTGGTGGCCGAGTAGCTGCTCAGGTTGATGTTGGGCGAGGTGAGCCGGGTCTGGGTATTGGCGGCCAGCAGTGAGCTGGGCACAATTACGCACGCCGTACCGTCGCTCACCACCAGCCCGTTGGTGGCGGTTACGGCCTGGCGTATCCACCGCGCCCCGCCCGAAGTGGACGTGGACGAGGACACCCAGTTGCGCAGGTTCGGTACCGGGAAGTTGGCGGGGAAGTTAGGGTTTTCGAAGGACTCGGCCACGGTGGCCACCAGGCCCGCGTTGCCGCCCACTACCTGTACCAGGGCCGGGCGGGTGCGGGTGCCGCTGCCGCCCGGCGTGGTCACGGTCAGCGTCACGTCATACACGCCGCCGGTGGCATACGTCACCACCGGGTTGCGCTGGGTAGAGGTGCCGGGCGTGCCCCCCGGAAACTGCCACGCATAGCTGGTGCCGGGCGCCGTGAGGTCGGCGTTATAAGAATAGTCGTTGAAGGTCACCGCCGAGCCTTCGCACACCGTCGTGGCCGAGGCCTGGAAGGTCACCACCGGGGCACAGGCGCCACTGGTGTAGCCGTCGTTGGTGCCGGTGGCCAGCAGGTTGGCCGCGCTCGTGAGCACCTGGCGGCAGCCGAGCTGCAGCGAGGCCCGCATCACGGCGCGCTGGCCCAGCGTGAACATGCGCGTGCAGCTGGAGTAGTCCATGAAATTCTGCACGTTGGCCAGCGGCCCGCAGGGGTTGAAGCTGGTGAGCACCGTGCCCGTGCCGTAGGCCGATGAGCAGCTGGTCTGCGAGCCGGTGGTGTTCGGCGTATCAGCAATGCCGTCGTCGATGCTGCAATTGCTGGCCAGGCCCGGCGTGTTGCTGCCGCCCCAGGTGTGGGGCAGGCCGAAGTAGTGGCCGATTTCGTGGGTGAGCGAGCGCACCGCCAGGTTGCTGCCGCCCGAAGTGCCGATGCTGCCAAACTGGGCGTTGCGAATCACGATGCCATCGACCGCGCCGCCGGTGCAGGGCAGGTAGGCGTAGCCGCCGGCCCCGTTGGCGTTGGTGCAAATCCAGATGTTGAGGTACTTGCTCTGGTCCCACACGATGAGGCTTTTCACCCGGTCATCGCCAATGTTGGTATCGGTCGAATACGTGCGGGTGA
This sequence comes from Hymenobacter terricola, assembly GCF_017921975.2. Classification (GTDB taxonomy): domain Bacteria; phylum Bacteroidota; class Bacteroidia; order Cytophagales; family Hymenobacteraceae; genus Hymenobacter; species Hymenobacter terricola. Next base: position 158,510 of record NZ_JAGEMO020000003.1, on the reverse strand, counting down.
TGCCGGTGGTGCAGTTGCCGTTCGGGTCGAGGCGGGCCAGCTTCATCTTGAAGCCAATGTTGGCATAAATCGACTGGAAGGCCGCAATCACGTCGGCCGTGTCGCGGTTGGTTTTGCTGTAGTCGGCGTTAATGACCCGCACCGCGTCGTTCACCTGGGCATCCGAAATATTATCCGAGCCGCCGGTGTGGATGATGTGCATCACCACGGGCACCGTCACATCGGGGGCGGCCAGCAGGCGGGCCTGGGCCACGGCCGGCATGGCGGCTACCTGCTGCAAAAAAGCCCGGTAGGCCACCGCCGCGCCCGGCTGGCGCGCAAACGCGGCCTGCTGGGCACTATCGAAAGCGCAGCGGAAGCCCGTGCGGTGTTCCGGATAGCTGCGGCTAACGCCTTCCGGCGTTTGGGCAGTGGCCGATAAGCCCAGGGCCATCGCCCCAATACCCAGCACCCAGCGCCGGGAAACGCGTAACAGTTTCAGCATAAAAAAAGAGGGGGAAATTGCGCTGCCGGGGTGCTAGTAGGGTGGAGCAGTACTCCCCGGCAACAGTAAAGAATGAGCAAGTTACACCCCTTGCGTGGGCAAACGATGAAGCCGGGGCTAGCTGCGCCAGCCGCTGGCCCCCAGCAGCGGCACGAAGCGGAATTCTTCAAACTCTTCGCGCACGAAAGCCTCCGGCCCTTCGCGGGTCACGCGCACCATGCGCTGGCTCTGGTTGTCGCCCACGGGTATCACCAGCCGGCCGCCCACGCGCAGCTGCCGCAGCAGGGCCGGCGGCAGCCCCGGCGCCCCGGCCGTCACCAGAATGCCATCGAACGGCGCGCGCACCGGCAGGCCCAGCGAACCGTCGCCGCAGTGCAGGCCCGCGCCGCCGGCCCCCAGGGCGGCCAGCAGCTGCCGGGTGCGGGCAAACAGCACTTCATTGAACTCGATGCTGTCGACGTGGGGCGTGAGCTGGAGCAGCACAGCGCACTGGTAGCCCGAGCCGGTGCCCACTTCCAGCACGCGGTCGGTGGGCTGCACGTTCAGCAGCTGGGTCTGGTAGGCCACGGTGTAGGGCTGGGAGATGGTCTGGCCTTCGCCGATGGGAAACGCTTTGTCCTGGTACGCGTGGGCCTCAAAGGCGGGCTCGAAGAACAGGTGGCGCGGCACGGTGGCCAGGGCCGCCAGCACCCGCTCGTCGTGGATGCCGCGGCGGCGCAGCTCCCGGGCCAAAGCGCGGCGCTGCCCTTGGTGGCGATAGGTATCGTTGAGCTTCGAAATGGGGAGGGTGGAATGTAAAATGAGGAAATTGGCCGGGGCGCCCCCGTTTTTAGTCAAGTGAAAAAAAGGAAAACCTGACAACTACCGCCGGGCCCTACCTTTGCCCGGCGCGGTTTTTGTCCACAGACCGCGAAAATACTACCCAAACTACCGTTTTGCAGCTTATTCGCCGCTTTCAATACGTCAAGCTTGTTGCTGCCGATTTCGGGGCCGCGCTCATAGCGTGGATATGCTTCTACCTGGAGCGGAAATACCTGCTCAACGAGATGACGGGCTACCACTTCACCGAAGGGGCCTTGTTTGACCTCACGGGCTCGGCCGTTTTCATCGCCGTGTTCTGGACCGTCCTCTACGGGCTGGTGGGCGAGTACCGCGACATCTACCGCAAGTCGCGCCTGGCCGAAATCCTGCGCCTGGCGCGGGTGTCGTTGCTCGGGGCCGTGGTCATCTTCTTCACCCTGCTGCTCGACGACCAGGGCGTGGTGAACTACCGGGCCTACTACAAAACCTTCACGGCGTACTACCTGCTGCACTTTTTCATCTCGGCCATCCTGCGCACCTGGGCCGTGAGCAGCGTGCAGCGCCAGATTTACAAAGGTCATATTTCGTTCCCAACGTTGCTGGTCGGCTCCAACGCGCTGGCCCTAAACACGTTTCATGAGCTGGCGCGCACCAGCCGCCACCTGGGCCTGCGCCTGATAGGCTTCGCGCCCGTGGGCGATACCATCGACCCCGGCCTGGCCGCCGAGCTGCCCGCCCGCGGCTCCTACCAGCGCCTGCCCGCCCTGGTCCGGGCCCACAAAATCGAGCAAATCGTCATTGCCATCGAGCCCAGCGAACACCTGCTCATTCAGGATATTCTGGCTTTGCTGGAGGGCACCACGGCCCGCGTCAGCATCCTGCCCGACTTGTACCAGATGCTGCTGGGCTCGGTGAAAGTCAACCACTTATTCGGCACGCCGCTCATCGAAATCAAGCAGGATTTGATGCCCGTGTGGCAGATAATGCTCAAGCGGGTGTTCGACGTGGTGGCTTCGTCCCTGTTTCTGCTGCTGGCCTGGTGGGTGTACGCCTTCACGGCCGTGATGGTGAAGCTCTCGTCGCCCGGCCCGGTGTTTTACCGGCAGGAGCGGATTGGGCGCAACGGCCACCCGTTCCGCATCATCAAGTTCCGGTCGATGTTCCTGGACGCCGAGAAGCTGGGCCCGGCCCTGAGCTCCGACCACGACCCGCGCATCACCAAATGGGGCCGCTTCATGCGCAAGGTGCGCCTCGACGAGCTGCCGCAGTTCTGGAACGTCATCAAGGGCGACATGAGCGTGGTGGGCCCGCGCCCCGAGCGCCAGTTTTTCATCGACCAGATTGTGAAAATCGCGCCCCACTACCGCCACCTGCACCGCGTGCGGCCCGGCCTCACTTCCCTGGGCCAGGTAAAATACGGCTACGCCGAAACCGTGGCCCAGATGGTCGAACGGCTCAAATTCGACATTCTCTACATCGAAAACATGAGCCTGGCAATGGACTTCCGCGTGCTGCTGTATACGCTGAAAATCATCGTGGAAGGGCGGGGGAAGTAAGGTCAGTGAGCAGTGAACAGTTATCAATGAATTGCAGACTCGGCCGATGCGCGCAGCTCACTGCTCACTTATAGCTGACCTTGTACCTTTGTGGCTGCCAGCCGGAACCATTCAAGCTCCGGGTGAATTGCAATCCACTATGAATACCGAAGTAAAAGGAAGAGTACTCGTCGCCATGAGCGGCGGAATTGACTCCAGTGTGGCCGCCGTGCTGCTGCACGAGCAAGGCTACGAAGTAGTCGGGATGACCATGAAAACCTGGGATTACGCCAGCGCCGGCGGCTCGAAAAAGGAGACGGGCTGCTGCTCGCTCGACAGCATCAACGATGCCCGCGACATTGCCGTAACGCTCGGCTTCCCGCATTATATCATCGACATCCGGGATGAGTTTGGCGATTTTGTCATTGATAATTTCACCGACGAATACCTCGCGGGCCGCACGCCCAACCCCTGCGTGCTCTGCAATACCCACATCAAGTGGGACGCTTTGCTGCGCCGGGCCGACCAGCTCGGCTGCGAGTTCATCGCCACCGGCCACTACGCCAACATCCGCAAAGACGCTGAAACCGGCCGTTTTGTGGTGAGCAAAGGCCTCGACGAAAATAAGGACCAAAGCTATGCCCTCTGGGGCGTGAGCCAGGAGAGCCTGAGCCGTACGCTGTTCCCGCTGGGCGGCATGCGCAAAACCGAAATCTATGACGAAGCCCGCCGGCGCGGTTTCACCGAGCTGGTGAACAAGCCCGAGAGCTACGAAATCTGCTTTATTCCCGACAATGACTACCGGGGCTTCCTGCGCCGCCGCGTGCCGGGCCTGGAAGCCCGCGTGGCCGGCGGCAACTTCGTGACCAAAAACGGCCGCGTCATCGGCAAGCACGAGGGCTACCCGTTCTACACCATCGGGCAGCGCAAGGGGCTGGGCGTGGCCCTGGGCTACCCGGCGTTCGTGCTCGAAATCCGCCCCGATACCAACGAGGTGGTGCTGGGCAACTACGAAGAATTGGCCAGCACGGCCACCGTGGTGGGCAAATTGAACATGGGCAAACTGGCCTCGCTGGCTGGCCGGGGCCTGGTGCCCGCCGTGGTGAAAGTGCGCTACAACCACGACGGGGCGCCGGCTTTCCTGGAAGAAGTGGACGGCAAAATCCGCGTTTACTTCGAGGAGCCCGTCCTGGCCATCACGCCCGGGCAGGCCGCCGTGTTCTACGACGGCCAGGACGTGCTGGGCGGCGGCTGGATTGAGCGCCACGTAATCGGCGAATTTCCCTTACCTTTTGCTGCCGCTACCGTGGAGGTAGCCGGCCAGTAATTCCGCCACCCTGCCTTCTGCTATTCTACTTATGCATCGAATGCTAATGATTCCGAACACAAAAGCGACGGCCCGCCGCACCGGGCTGGCCATTGCGGCCCTGGCGCTGGCCGGCGCTTTTGCGGGCTGCAAAGACAAGACCGAGCCCGCGCCCGAAACCGGAATTGACTACTACCCAGTGGCCGTGGGCAACTATTGGACCTACGCCGTGGCCGATACCACCTGGAGCCTGGCATCAATGGGCATCACCAGCGTGGCCCGGCCCAGCGCGTACCGGTTCAAGGAAACCGTCACGGAGGTCTTTACCGATGCCGCCGGGCAAAAGGCCTACCGCCTGGTGCGCGCCAAACAGGTGCCACCAGCCACCACCTGGACCACCGACAGCGTTTTCGTGCTCAGCGCCTCGGCGCAATCGGTGATAATGAACCGCAACAACACCCGCACCGTGGAGCTGATTTTCCCGGTAAAAGATGGCCGGTCGTGGAATTTCAACGCGTTCAACAACAACTTCAACGACACCATAACCGCCGAAACCCGGCAGTACAGCCGAACGGGGCAGCCCTTCACCACGGGCAGTACACCAACCACCCCCGCCAAGGCGTACCCCACCACGCTCACGACCATGAATACCGGCGCGGCGACTGAAAACAGCTTGCTCAAGCGCATCAGCTACCAGCAGGTGTTTGCGAAAAATGTGGGGCCGGTGTTTCGTCGTCGGGTGTACCTGGCGTTTTACAACTATCCCGTAGGCGGCAACCAGGTCTACCCGGTCAACTCGTACTTCAGCGCTTTCTCGCGCCGGGAAACCCTGATTGATTACCATGTTAATTGATTATCCCATTCAATAGGCCGGCTGGCTTTGTTTACTAACCGCAGTTTTTTGCTTGCTATGGTGCCTTCTTCAAGAAAATGGCTGATTTTGGTTTTGGTAGCTGGGATGCTGAACGTCCTGGCCACTGTGCCGGCAGCTGCCCAGGGCACCGTGCGCCGCCACCTGGTGTACTTCCGCGATAAGGCGGGTACGCCGTATTCGGTGGCGCAGCCGCAGGCGTTTTTGTCCGCCCGCTCCCTATTGCGGCGCACGCGGCAGGGAATTGCGGTGCAGCCCCGCGACTTGCCCGTGAACCCCGCCTACGTGGCGCAGGTGCGCGCCCTGGCCGGCAGTCCGCAGGTTATCTACACGTCGCGCTGGTTCAATGCGGCGGTGGTTTCCTGCGATTCGGTCACGCTGGCCCGCATCACGGCGCTGCCCACGGTGCGCACTGCCACCACGCTCAACCGCAGCTACCGCGTGCCCACGCCCACGCCGCCGCCGGTGCAGGTGCCCGCTACGGTGGCGCGCACCCAGGCCACCCGCGCCCAGTACGGCCCCGCATTCCGCCAGAACCTACAAATTGGGGCCCTTTCGATGCACGACGCCGGTTTTCGTGGCGAAGGCATGCAGATTGCCGTATTCGATGCCGGCTTCCCCGGCGTTGACCAGATTTCAGCCCTGCAGCCGCTCTTTCTGGAGAATAGAATGGCCAGCACCCGCAACTTCGTCGACGGCGGTACCAACGTGTACACCCGCAACAGCCACGGCACCAATTGCCTGTCGGCTATGGGGGCCAATGAGACGGGTTTCTACATTGGCACCGCGCCCAAGGCCACGTTCCACCTGTGCATCACCGAGGATATTTACTCCGAGCACCCCATTGAAGAAGCCAACTGGCTGGCGGCCGCCGAGTACGCCGATTCGGCTGGGGTCGACGTCATTAGCTCCTCGTTGGGTTACACTACGTTCGATTTGCCCTCGGTTTCCTACACCTATGCTGACATGAACGGCCGCACCGCCATCAGCTCGCGGGCGGCGACCATGGCGGCCCGCGTGGGCATGCTGGTGGTGAGCGCCGCCGGTAACGAAGGCGACGACCCCTGGCACTACATTTCGGCCCCGGCCGATGCCGATTCCATCATGTCGGTAGCGGCAGTGGATTCCTCCGGCAACCATGCCTATTTCAGCTCCTACGGCCCTACTTCCGATGGCCGCATCAAGCCCACGCTGGCGGCCATGGGCCTGGCCGCAGCCGTGCTGGCCCCCAATGGCACCGCATTTCGGGGCAGCGGCACGTCTTATGCCTGCCCCATTCTGGCGGGCATGGTGGCCGGCTTCTGGCAGGCCAACCCCACGCTCACCGCGCAGCAGGTGATTGTGGCGCTGCGCAGCACGGCCTCGCAAGCCACCGTGCCGGATAATATCCTGGGCTATGGCATTCCCAATTTCCTGGCGGCCTACAATGCGCTGCATCCGACCGCACCACTGGCCACTACGGCCAGCGTGCCCGCCGCGAGCGACGCCCTGGGCCTGTTCCCTAACCCCAGCGGCGACGGCCCCCTCACGCTGGTGCTGCCAGCGGCCCTGCGCGGCCAGGCTCTGCGCGTGCGTGTCCTGGACGCCCGCGGAGCGGTGGTGGACCGCCAGCAGCTGCCCGCCACCGCCGGCAGCCAGGCGCCACTGCAGCTGGCCCACCTGGCCAAGGGCGCTTACACCTGTGAGGTGAGCGCCGGCAGCCTGCGCCGAACGGTGAAATTTGTGCAGCAATAGCTTGGTTTTCACCGCATAAAAAAAGGCCTCATCCGAGACCTTTTTTTATGCGGTTTTGGCGGCATATCAGCTTGTTTTTGAGGGCGATATTTCGTAGTTTTAAAGCATAAATTCACCTAGTTTTCTTGCAGTAGAATGTTGCAAATGATGATTACCAAGCGCATTGGGCGCCGCCAGTTTCACTTCACCGTGCAGGGCAATAACTTCCACGAAACCGTGGCGGAGTACGACCGGCTTAGCTTCCCCGATGTGGCCGCCTGCGGGCTGTGCGGCTCCGACAATCTGGACCTGACCAGCCGGGTTTCCCAGGATAAATTCAAGTACACTTCCGTTAAATGCATCGATTGCCGGGGCGATTTGACCTTCGGCAAAATGCAGAAAGACGACCAGACCGTGTTCCTGCGCCGCCGCGAAAACGGCGAACTGGACTGGAAAGCCCTGGAGAAAGCCGAGAAATAGGCGTCCCCCCCAAATCATTCACCCGTCCCCAATTGTTGCGATGAACGGCTTCTTGCTCACAGGAAGCCGTTCTTTGTATTTGCGGCAAGCAATCCGCGAAATCAGAAAAATCCGACTAAATCCGCGATACGTGTTTACTGGAATCATTGAAGCCCTCGGCACCATAGTGGCCGTGGAAAACCAAGGCAGCAACCGTCACTTCACCGTGGCATCGCCCTTCGCCGCCGAACTGAAAATCGACCAAAGCGTGGCCCACGATGGCGTGTGCCTGACCGTGGTGGCCGTGGATGCCGCCGCTGGCACGCACGTGGTCACGGTCATCGACGAAACGCTGCGCGTGACTAACCTGAGCCAGTGGCGGCCCGGCCGCCACGTGAACCTGGAGCGCTGCCTGGCCGCCAACGGCCGCTTCGACGGCCACATTGTGCAGGGCCACGTCGACGCCACGGCTACCTGCCTGAGCGTGGAAGACCAGCAGGGCTCGTGGCTGTTCCGCTTTGGGCACGAGCCCGGCCCCAGCCGCCTCACCGTCGAAAAAGGCTCCATCTGCGTGAATGGCACCAGCCTGACCTGCTTCGACAGCACCGACGACGGCTTCACGGTGGCCATCATTCCCTATACCTATGAGCACACCAGCTTTCAGCAGCTGCAAGCCGGCGAAACGGTGAACCTGGAGTTCGATATTGTGGGCAAATACGTGGCCAAGCTGCTGGGCAAGGCCAACTGAAATTCAGGCGTGCGGAGTTTTTAGTTGGTCGTTGTTGGTTATTAGTGCGTTGACAACTAGCAACGAATATCAAAAGACTCAGCAGTTGGATGCGGGCTAATTGCCGGCCGGGGTCAGGAAAAAGGACTTCGCCCTTTGTAACGCCGGGGCATCAAACTGAATATCGTTGGGCCGAGAACCGGTGCCGAAGAGCATGCCGCCCCATGCCATTTTCATGTACTGGGCGCTGAGTTTGAGGGCGTCTTCCAGGGGCTGGGCTTCGGCGCGCTCACCGCTGCTTACGACAATGGCCCATAAGCTTTTACACTGCATTTTCTGGCGAAAATCAAGGTTGGGAGTGCGCAGCCAGGCGCTCCAGTAATCCAGGTAGAGCTTGGCGGGCACGGGCAGGCTGTACCAGTAAAGAGGCGCGATGAGCACGATGTCGGTGGCGTCCAGTGTGGCATCCAGCAGCAACTTTGCGTTCCCGGTTGGGGTTGGAAAGGTGCCCCGATGGCGCAGGTCCACAAAGTCGGGCAGGGGGTAGTCGAGCAAGTGCAACCACTGTTGCTCGGCCGGCACAGGCAGGTGGTGCGCGGCGCAGTACGCAAGCTGTTCGGTATTACCCAGCCGGCGCGTGCTCGACAGCAAAAACAGAAAGCGGCGAGGGGGAAGACTCATTTGGGAAGCCAAGCTACGCATATTGAGGCCACCAGCGTGGGGCCAGGCGCCGGTAAGCCACCGCCGTGCCCCAGCCCAGCAAGGCGCCAATGGCGGCGCCCCCCAGCACATCGGTAGGGTAGTGGGCGCCAAGGTACATGCGGCTATAGGAAAGCAGAGCTGCCCAGATAAAAGCCAGGGTTTTGAGGGTGCGAAAACGGCCCGCCGGCAGCGCCAGCAATAAAAAAATGGCCAGCGCCACGGAATTGGCCGCGTGGGAGGACAGGAAGCCGAACTGCCCGCCGCAGCCATCGGGCAGGTGGAGCCGGCCGAAAAGCATGGGGTCGTGGCAGGGGCGGAGGCGGCCGAAAAATGGCTTGAATAACCGGCTGGTGATGCTGTCGGCCAGCCCCACGGCCGCAATCAGCAGCGGAAGCATGAGCAGGACCCGGCGGCGAAACAAGTCGATGAGCACGGCGATGAGCAGGACGTAGACGGGAATCCACACGTAGCGGTTCGAGGCAAAAGTCATCAGCGAATCCAGCGCCGGGGTGCGGGCGTGGTTGATGGCCAGGAGCAGCTGCCGGTCGAGGGATTGGAGGTAGTTAAGCATCGGCCAGCCAATCTACGCCTTTGCGCAGCCAGGCCTGCGTGCGGGCCTCGGGGGTGCCGGGGGCGGGCGGGGCGGGGTTGTAGGCCCAGCCGGTGCGCGGGGGCAGGCTCATGAGAATGGATTCGGTGCGGCCGCCGGTTTCGAGGCCGAAGCGGGTGCCCCGGTCAAAGGCCAGGTTGAATTCGGCGTAGCGGGCGCGGCGCATGGTTTGCCAGGCTTCTTCGCGCTCGGTGAAAGAAAGGGCGTGGTTTTCCGCCATCAATTCAGTGTAGAAAGGGCCGAACAGCTCGGCCACGTCCCGCATGAAGGCGAATAATTCCTCGGCGGTGCCATCGGGCCCCACGGTGAGGCGGTCGTAGAAAATGCCGCCCACGCCGCGCGTTTCCTGGCGGTGGGGCAGGTAAAAATAGTCGTCGGCCCAGCGCGTAAACCTGGGGTAATAGGTCGGGTTGTGGCGGTCGCACACGGTGCGCAGCCGCTCGTGGAAGCGGCGGGCCTGGGCTTCATCCACGTAAATCGGGGTCAAATCGATGCCGCCGCCGAACCACGCTTCGCCGTTGCCAGCTTCGAAGTAGCGCACATTCATGTGGATGATGGGCACGCGCGGGCTGCGCGGGTGCAGCACCACGCTCACGCCGGTGGCGTAGAAATGCGGGTCAGGCATGTGCAGCTGTTGCGCGGCTTTGTCGCTCATCTGGCCCCACACGGCCGAAAACCCCACGCCGCCTTTTTCCAGAATGCGCCCGTGCTCCAGCACTTTGGAGCGGCCGCCGCCGCCGCCTTCGCGTTGCCAGGCATCGGTGAGAAAATGGACCGGGCCGGCATCGGCGGCTTCGAGCTGCTGGCAGAGGCGCAGCTGAAAATCAGCCAGCCAGGCTTCTATTTCGGGGCGGGTGGTAGGCGAAGAAGTGGGATTCACTGAAAAGGTGCTGAGCCGGGCTGGCAGACTATTGATTGCTGAGGCCGGCAAGAAAACGCAAAAGCGGAATAGGCGAGGCAAAGATACGGACGGGGGCGGGGCGTACTTTTGTGGCCACACCCGCTCCGCCCCCGATGTCCGATTTTGCCATTCCCACCGCTCCCGATACCGCCGACCTGCCCAACACCCGCGTAGCCGCGGCCGCAGCGGCGGCGGCCGCGGCATTTACCTCGCCGGCCGCCGTGGCTGCGGCTCCCGACCTGGCCCTGCTGCGCCGCGCCTACCGCCTGATGCACACCGCCGCCGCGATGGCCAGCCTCTACGAGGCCGAAAAAGCTACGGCCGCCCGCTACGTGCACGCCACCGCCCGGGGGCACGAAGCCGTGCAGCTGGCCGCCGCCTTCCTGCTCACCGAAGCCGATTACGCCACGCCCTACTACCGCGACGACGCCCTGCTGCTCGGCCTCGGCCTGCGGCCTTATGAGCTGATGCTCCAGCTGTTGGCCAAGGCCGATGACCCCTTCAGCGGGGGGCGCACGTACTACGCGCATCCGTCGTTGCGGCGGGCGGGCGTGCCCGTGATTCCGCACCAGAGCTCGGCCACGGGCATGCAGGCCATTCCGGCCACGGGGATGGCGCAGGCCCTGGCCTACTTCGAAAGCCAGGGCCTGCGCCATCCCCGAAATGAAGAATTAGAAATGAAGAATGAAGAATTAGAGTCAACGGCAATTCCTCATTCCTCATTCCTCACTCCTCATTCAAAACCGGTGGTTTTGTGTTCCATTGGCGATGGGGCGATGACGGAGGGCGAGGTATCGGAAGCGTTGCAAATGGCGGTGCTGCACCAGCTGCCCATCGTGTACCTGGTGCAGGACAACGACTGGGGCATCTCGGCCACCGGCCGCGAAATGCGGGCCATGAACGCCTACGAATTCGCCGCTGGCTTTCCGGGGCTGCGCCGTTTGCAGGTAGATGGGGCCGATTTTGAAGCCTCCTACCAAGGCCTGACGGAAGCATTTGCGCACGTGCGCGCCCGGCGCGGCCCGGTGCTGGTGCACGCCAAATGCCCGCTGCTGGGCCACCACACCAGCGGCGTGCGCCGCGAGTGGTACCGCCACGATTTGGCTGCCCACCAGGAGCAGGACCCGCTGCCGCGCCTGCACCAGCTGCTGCTGCAAAACGGCGTTTCGGAAACGGCGCTGGCCAACCTGGCGGCCGTAGCCGAGGCCACCGTGCGTGCCGACTGGGCCGAAGCCCTGGCCGCGCCCAACCCCGACCCCGCCACCTTCGCCGACCACGAGTTTGCGCCCCCCGCCGTGACTGCCGAAGCCGGCGAGCGCGCCCCCGCCGGAGCCGAAAAAGCCCTGATGGTGGACGCCGCCCTGCACGCCGTAGATGATATTCTGCGGGAATTCCCGGAGGCGCTGTTTTATGGGCAGGACGTGGGCGGCGAGCTGGGCGGCGTGTTCCGCGAGGCGGCGCTGCTGGCCAGGAAATACGGCGACCGCCGGGTGTTCAACACGCCCATTCAGGAGGCCTACATTGTGGGCAGCACGGCGGGCATGGCGGCGGTGGGCGCCCGGCCCATCGTCGAAATTCAGTTTGCCGACTACATCTGGCCGGCCCTGAACCAGCTGGTGGAAGAGCTGTCGAAATCCTGCTACCTGACCATGGGCAAGTTCCCGATTCCGGCCCTCATCCGCGTGCCAATCGGGGCCTATGGCGGCGGCGGGCCGTATCATTCGGGCTCGATTGAAAGCACGCTGCTGACTATTCGCGGCATTAAAGTGGTGTACCCGAGCAACGCGGCCGACATGAAAGGCCTGATGCGGGCGGCCTTCCTCGACCCCAACCCGGTCATTATGCTGGAGCACAAAGGCCTGTACTGGAGCAAAGTGCCCGGCACGGAAGACGCCAAAACCGTGGAGCCGGCCGCCGGCTACGTCATCCCACTAGGCCAGGCCGCCGTGGCTCAGGCCGCCGACCCCGAGCAGCTGCGCCAGGGCGATACGGCCCTGGTGGTGACCTACGGCATGGGCGTGCACTGGGCCAAAGCCGCCAGCCGCGACTACCCTGGCCAAATCGAAATCCTCGACCTGCGCACGCTCAACCCGCTCGATTTTGAAGCCGTGACGGCCGCCACGCGCCGCCACGGCAAGGTCCTCGTCCTCACCGAAGAGCCGCTGCTGAACAGCTTTGCCGAAAGCCTGGCCGGCCGCATTCAGCGCCATTGCTTTACGGCGTTGGACGCGCCGGTCTTCACCCTCGGCGCGGCCAATCTGCCCGCCATCGCCCTCAATGTGGAGCTGGAAAAGATGATGCTGCCCAGCGCGGGTAAGGTTTCGGCGGCGTTGGGAGAGCTGCTGGGGTATTAAAACCGGTTTTCAGGGAACAGGTAGCAATCTCGAATTCAGTTGCTAACCGTTCCCTGAAAACTGATTTAAAAAGGGTATCCAATGCCTAGGTTGAAGGCAATGGGGTTGGCGTCTTTATTGAAATTGCGCAGGGCCCAGTGTTCGGTGGAAGGAGCGGTGGGGTCGTAAACCTTGGTGGCGATGTCGAGCCGCAGGATGAGGAAGGTGAAGTCGAAGCGAATGCCAAGGCCGGAGCCCACCGCAATCTGCTTATAGAACTGGTTGATTTGGAACTGGGCGTTGGGCCGCAGGTAGTTGCCATTGCCATCTTTGCGCTCCTGCAAGCCCCACACGTTGCCAAAATCGGTGAAAAGGGCCCCTTTGATGAAACTGTAGATGGGAAAGCGGTACTCCACACTGCCTTCGAGCAGGAGCTCGCCGGGCTGCTCCGACACGTAGTCGCGCTGGCCCGTGCTCAGGATGGAGGTGTAGCCGCCGGGCCCTAGCCGGCGCGGTGCCCAGGCCCGCAGGCTGGTGGAGCCGCCGGCAAAAAACGATTTATCGTAAGGAATAATGTACGCGTCGGTTTTGGTCTGGGGGTCGTAAGTGGGGGCGAGGGCGTGTACGGCCCCCCCATTGAGGCGCCACGCAACATACGTTTTGGGAGTGAGGTGGTAGTAGCGGCGATAGTCGGCGCTGATGCGGGCAAAATTATATACATTAAGGCCTGTTTGAGCCAATAAGGCATCTTTGTAGAGGCCCCGCGTGAGGCCCCCGACTTCGGCGAACAGCCGGAGGTAATGGGCGTCCCGGGTTTCATTGAAATCGTTGGAATTATAAAGCGAGGTGAAGCTGATGCTGGGTTCAATCTGCTTACTGAACGACCGGTACAGGGAGGAACCTTGCGTGTCACGTAGCAAATTCAACCGCCGTTCGAAAGCGGTGTCGGTGCGCAACGTGTTAACCAGCGTGATGACGACCGGCGAAAAGACGTATTGGTGAAATGCGGAACGCTGCCAGATGTAGTCGTAGGCAAACTCGAAGTTGGAACGAGTGTATTCGGGTCGGTCAACAAACGTTTCAGAGAGGCTAAAACGGGTTTTGGGGTTGTATCTGGTTAAAAAATGATTGGTGCGGAAGGGTACCAGAAACTGTGGTAGTACCAGCGCCGCGGTGGCCCCAAGCTGCACGGTATACACGGATTCGGGCGTTGATTTCCCATCCACTGCAACCCGTCTTAACTGGCCCTCCAGGCCGGCCCGAATGCCCACTTCCAGCACCTCGGCCCCGCCAAATGGATTGCGGGTTTTGAGGCGCAGGTTGGCAAACGGGCCGGCCAGGTTGGCCACGAAGGTGCCGCCGACTTCGCTGGTTTCCGAAAACTTGGGGGCCGGCGAGGCGTTGATAACGGCTACCAACTGGCCGGTGCTGGGGTGGCGGCCGGCGCTGTCGGCAGACGGCGGGTCGGGTACCTTGCGGTAGTTCACGGTATTGAACCGGAACATATCCAGGTCGGCCAGCAGGCGCTGGGTTTGCAGGGTGCGGTCCACGTTGTAGAGCTGGCCGGGGCGCACCAGCACCTTGCGGGCCAGCAGGCTGGTGCTGTACTTCTGCTCGTAGGCGGCGAAGCGGACCGAATCGGTGACGGTGGTATCGGTGCGCAGGCCCAGGCTGGGGCGCGCGCGCAGGGCTCCCACGGTACCGGCCCGGCGCAGGGTGTCGCCGGTGGCGCTGCGCAGGGTGCGGCCCACGCCGGCATCGGTCACAAAGCGCACCTGCCGCACGGTGTACACGCGGTGGCCCTGGCCGGGGGCGGGGTTTGCGATGAACGTGCGCATCCGGACCGTGAACTTCTCGTAGCTGGTGTCGGCTTCCAGGGTGATGTACGGCTGGCGGAAATCGTAATACCCCGCGTTTTTAATCAGCGTTTCCAGCCGGGTGCGCTCCTGGCCAATCAGCTCTTCGTTGTAGCGCTCGTTTTCGCGCAGCAGCGAGGCCCCCTGGCCCCGGCGCACCACGGCGGCCACGCCCGAATCGGCAATGCTGGGGGCCTGGAGGCGGTAGAGAAACGGCTTGTTTTCGGTGATGTTGTACGTCACCGTCACGCGGCGGTACTGCTTGGTGGCATCCAGCGAGTCGGGCTTGCCGGGAATGATTTTGCCGACGGCCCTCAGCACTTTCAGCACCGCGCCGGGCTGATAGCGCGCGGTGTCGGTGGCCGTGACGCGGGCCCGGAAAAAGCCCTGCGAGCGCAAAAAAGTCGTCATTTGCTCCACCGAGCGGTGCGTAAGTGCCGAGTCGTACACCACCGGCGCTTCGCCCAGCCGCATGATGGCGTTGCCTTTGTCGAGGGCCAGCTGCTTGCGTTCCACTTTGCGTTCGCGCTGGGTGAGGAGCTGGCCAAGCTTGGCCGAATCGGTGCCGGCGGCCTGCATTTTGGTGGCGTAGCTGGCCTGAATGGCGCGCAGCTTATTTTTGATGCGCGCCGAATCATAAAAATTATGCCCTAGGTGGTAGATGGCCACCTTGGGCAGCGGAAACCGGGTATTGGGTTTTTGCTGGGCCAGCGCGGTGAGCCGTTCTTTGTCGGCCAACTCTACCCCCTTAAGCTCGACGCGGGCGAGCAACCGCTGGTTGGGCCGCAGCAGGCTAAACGGCGAGCACGCCGCCAGCAGGACCAGAGCCACCAGGGGGGGCAAACGGCGAGCCGGGCTTAGCTTCGAAGTATACTTAGACAATAATGGTTTCAAAAGCACTTGGCAAATACGTGCAGTCGCTGCACCAGAAGAAGTACCGGCAACGCCACGGGGCGTTCCTGGTCGAAGGGGGCAAAAGCGTGTTGGAGCTGCTAAGTTCCGACCTGGAAACGGAACACCTGCTGGTCACGGCCGAATTTGCTGACCAAAACCGTGCCCGGCTGCCCGCCCGGCTGCCGCTGGCCATTGCCACCGAAACCGAGCTGACCCAGCTGGGCACGCTGGCCACCAACACCACGGCCCTGGCCGTGGCCCGCCTGCCCGCCGGGCAACCCTTGCCCCTAACGCTGCCAGAAACCGCTTTGTTGCTCGCCCTCGACGAAGTGCGCGACCCCGGCAACCTCGGCACGCTGCTGCGGCTGGCCGACTGGTACGGCCTGCCCGGCGTGGTGCTCAGCCCCGGCTGCGCCGACCCGTATTCGCCCAAAACGGTTTCCTCCAGCATGGGCGCCTTCGCGCGGGTGCGGGTCTGGGAGCGCGACCTGGCCGCCTGGCTGCCCACGCTGCCGCCCGCCGTGGGCATTTTTGGGGCCGATTTGGAGGGCGACAACGTGCACCGCCTCACCCTGCGCCCCGCCGGCGTGCTGGTGATGGGCAGCGAGTCGCACGGCCTCACCCCGGCCGTGGAGGCCGCCCTCACGCGCCGGCTGCACATCCCGCGCGGCACCGGGGGCGGAGCCGAAAGCCTGAACGTGGCCATTTCAGCCGCGATTCTGCTGGATAATTTTTTTCGGGAGCAGTAGAAATTGTCATTGCGAAGACCCCGTGCTAAGCAAATCGTTGCGCTAATGTATTATTGCCATTATAGTAAAAAGCCCCGGCTCTGGGTGAGTCGGGGCATTGTAGTTTCCGTCCGCAGCCTGGGTTAATTAATCCCGATAATGCGGACGCCGAAGCTGAGCACCTGCGTATCGGGGCCGACGTTGGTTTTGAACAGGCCGTTCATGTTATACTTGCCGAAGAACTCCAGGTCGCGGTAGCCAATGGTGCCCTGGAGGCCGTAGAGGAAGTTTTCCATGTTGTAGCTGCCGTCGTCGTGGTCCTTGTAGGTGGTGCCTTCGCTGGTGTATTTCAGCTTGGTCCAGGACTTGATGCGGTAACCCACGAAACCGCCCGCGCCAATAGTGAAGGTGGGCCGGTAGTGCGAGTCGTGCAGCTGGAGGCGCAGCATCAGGGGCAGGTTGATGCTGGAAGTGGCCAGCTTGGTTTTCTGGAACTGGCGGCCGTTGGTTTCGCGCACCACGTCGGTGCGGCCGTTGGCGTTCACCCACTTGTCGTTGCCGCTCAGCATGTAGTTGTTGAAGGCAAATTCGGGGCCCACGGTCAGGCTCAGGGGGCTGTGCTTGCCGCCGAGGCGGGCGTCCCAGTTCAGGCCGATGTTGACGTAGCGCGAGCCTTCGGTGCGCAGGTCGATGTTTTCGGCCTGGCCGGCGGGGGTGAAGTACTGCTTCTGGTTGACCAGCGCGTTCAGGCCCAGGTCAAAAATCAGGTGCGACTTGGTGGAGTGACGCTCCAGTTCTTTCCGGCGGGTGGAGTCGCGGCTGGCCTGCCGGTCGGCGCGGCTGGCGGCCGACCGGGGCGTGGAGTCATCCTTGCCGTCGATGTTGATAACGAGGCCGGTTTTTTTCTCCAGCAGCACTTCCACCTTGTTGCTGGGGCCGTAGCTGGCGGTGGGCTTGTGGGTGGTGATGCGGATTTGCTCGGGCATGTTCTTGCCGGGCTGGTCCTTGTCGGGGTAAAACTCCATCGTCACCTGTTCCGATTTACCACTTTTGGCGGCGGCTTCGGCCTGGGCAATGTAGCCGGCCAGCCGCGAGGTGAGGGAGTCGAGGTGGTAGTTTTTTAGTTGACGCAGCTGGGCCGCGTCGCGCACCGTCAGGGTAAGCACGGCTTTGTTGGGCAGGCGCACCACAATGGTGTCTTTCACGGTGGCGCGGCCGGCCAGGGCGGTGGCGCGGGCCACGTTCGGCCCGCTCACCAGTGCCAGCATCAACAGAAAAAAGGAGAGAAAAGCGCGTTGCATGAGTTCTAAAGAAGAGGAATGTTGAATTACAATTGAATGGATTTGGTGAGGCTGCGGCCGGCCACGGTGGCCCGCAGGGTCACGTTTTCGGGCAGGCCGGTGGCTTCGGCCAGGCTCACCCGCTCGCCCCGCACCAGGTGGCCCGCCTGCTGAAGGAGCCGGCCACCCAGGCCCCGGCGCTCGTCGGGGGCCGGGGCCGTGGCGGCGCTGAAAATTTTGGTGGGCCGGGCGGCCGGAGCGGCGCCGCTCCGCACGTCCACCGTAATCAGCTCGCCGGCATTGGCCACGCTGGGGGCCGGGATTGGCCGGGCGGGGACGATTTCCGGTGCCGGAACGGGGGTGGCAGTGGCCACTACGGCCGAAGTTGTTGGGGTAGAGGGCCGCTGCTCGTCAGGAGCGGTGGGGAGCGTGGGGGCCGGGTGGGCAGCGGAAGGGGCCGTCGTGTGGGCCACGAGTGGGGAGTTACCGGCGGCTGCGTCCAGCTCCCGGTTCGTGCCCAGCGGGTGGCGAGGCGACTGCCCGGGGGCTGCCATCCTGGCCTTCGGGGTGGTAGATGCGAGGGCCGTGGGACGGGTTGCCTGGGCCACCTCATTTTCTTTAATAATTACCGGGTAAGCCTTTTTTGAGGGTTGGGCCAAAGTATTGGTGGCTACCGTAGCAGTAGTCGGCGCCTCGTCCGTAGCCACTGCTGCGGTAGCCGCTTTCGTAGCAGCGGGGGCCGCGGCATCAGTAGTGCCGGCGTTGGCCGTTGCGTTGGTGCGCTGGTGTTGCTGCGAGGCCACGGTGCCGGCCGGCGTGCTGGCGCTGGGGAAACCCAGCCACAGGCCCGCGCCGCCGGCCACCAGCAGCAGGGCCAGGGCGGCAGCCACGGCCATGGGCCACCACGCAGCGGGCCGGCGCTTGTGGGGCCGCAGGTGCTCGTCTTCAAGCCGCTCCCACAGCTCGCGGCGGGGGGGCGTGGCGTGGGCGTGCAGGCCTTGCCGGAACAGTTGGTCGAGGCGTTCAGCGTTGGCGTCGGCCGCCGGTTCGGCCTCGGGAGCGGCCTGGAGGCGGGCCCACAGCGCATCGCCGGGCGGCGTTTCGTGGCCGGCCAGCTTGTCGCGAAATAAGTCGTCGATATCTTCGGGAAGCATAGTCTAATTCGTGCTAATGGCAGAAAACTGAACGCGCCGCTGGAGCAGGGCGCGGGCCTTGCTCAGCTGCGATTTACTGGTGCCTTCGCTGATGCCCAGCAGCTCGGCAATTTCCTGGTGGCCGTAGCCTTCCAGGGCGTAGAGGTTGAAAACCGTGCGATAGCCGGCGGGTAGGGTGGCCAGCAGGGCCAGCAGGTCTTCGGCCTGGAGCTGGGTATCGGCCGTGGCGGCCGTGGTGGCCAGGTTTTCGGGCTGGGCGAAATCCTCGAAGGACACGGTCATCAGCTCGCGCTGGCGCAGCTGCATCAGGGCTTCGTTCACCATAATGCGGCGCACCCAGCCCTCAAAGCTGCCCTCGAAACGGTAGTTGGGCAGGGCCCGGAACATCTTGGCAAAGCCCAGCAGGAGGGCTTCTTCGGCATCTTCGCGGCGCTTGAGGTAGCGGCGGCACACGGTCAGCATCAGCCCGGCCAGCTGGTCGTAGAGCTGGCGCTGGGCCCGGTGCTCGCCCCGCACACAGGCAGCGATGAGGTCGGCTTCGGTCACGGTAAGAGTGGGCAAAATGCAGAAAGGATGGTGAGGTAGCGCGGCAGATGCGAAAATAGCGTTGCTGGTTGCCTGCGGAAAAAATAAATCAGCCCGGCGCGGCGGGTGGGGCAGTAGCGCGGGAGCCCGCTGACGTTGCACAATTTTGCGGGAAGCCCAGCAACGCGGCACAGGAGGAAGGGTTGATGAGGGCCTTGAAACCGTTTTGGTGCCTGGCTTTTGCGAAGAATTAGTCGGCTGCCTGGGCAGCCTAGGGTCGGGCTGCAGCAACGTTAGCACTATGGAGCAAACTCCAAATCCGGTAATGAGGCAAAGGCTGAAATTTTTAATATTCTATTATTCACTGATTATCAGCGCATAATAGAATAAATGCTTCAAATTATAAATATTTTTTTGAAGCAGTACCTTGCTTTACAAAGTACCTGCTTTACATTTGTTCTGTTCTTAACAAGGTAGCTGTTGTAAGCGTGTACTAAAGGACGCCCGTTACCAGCGCACTTTGCCTGCCCAACAGGGGAGGAGCCAATCTCCGAAGTCGTTTCTGCCCACCTCACCCCGTGCATCGTGAAAAACTTCCTCGAGCAGCTCCTGGCAATCGCCGCACGTAGCCCGCCCCGATTTCATTGCCAGGCAGTCGATGGCTGCGCCACCCGGAAAAAAACATTGGCCAGGCAGTAATGATTGGCGGCCTGCTTCGGTACTCTCCACATTCCACCGCTTTTCACCCTAACTAATTCATCATCCATTTTTTTGCAAAAACCATGAAACGCTTTCTCACTTCCCGCCCCACTCAATCGTTGGCCGCTGCAACCGCCAACCACCGCTCGCAAACCACTGCCATCAAACGCCGCGTACGCACTGGGTTGGTGGGCACCGCCGTTATGTTAGGCGCCGTGGCGTGGAGCAGCCCCGCTCAAGCCCAGCAGGCGCGGCCCGTGCACGCCAAGCAAGGCGATGCCGAAAGCTTGTGGCTGACCATTGAAAACCCCGTCCAGGAACGGATGCAGGTGCGGGTGATGCAGCTTAGCAGCAACATTTGCCTGTCGGCTGAAGTCAACCACCAGCCTTCGTATGGGTGTAAGCTGAACTTTGGCAAATTGCCGGCGGGTGAGTACGCAGTGGTGCTGCGGGTAGGGCACGAGCGTTATCGCTATGCCGTGCAGGTGCAGGCCCAGTCGCCGCGCTCCACAATCTCCGTTCGCAACCTCGATTCGCAACCCGTCGAAAAGGTCCTTGCTTCCACGGCACGGTAGCCTTTGCTACAGTTCGCCCAGCCGGTGGCCCTGCTGCCGGCCCTGGCGCAGCTGTTTGGCCTGGCCCACCACCTGCGAGCCGTAAATCCCGGTGTGGCCCGAGAATAAATACGCCACCACGCAAGCCAGGGCCAGGTACACGGCCGCATTGCTGCCGAATAATTCCAGCCCCATCAGCGTGCACGCCAGCGGCGTATTGGCCGCCCCCGCAAACACGCCCACAAAACCCATGGCCGCCAGCAGCGCCACCGGCAGCGGCAGCACCACGGCCAGCGCGCTGCCCAGCGCCGCCCCAATGAAAAACAGCGGCGTGACCTCGCCGCCCTTGAAGCCGCAGCCCAGCGTGAGGGCCGTGAGCGCCAGCTTCCAGGCAAAATCGGTCGGGGCCAGCGGGTGCTGAAAGGCTTCCACGATGACCGGCACGCCCAGGCCGCTGAAGCGGCTGAGGCCCAGGCCACCAATCAAAAGGGCCACCACGGCCCCGCCCACCACCGGCCGCAGCGGCGCATATGTTATGCGCCCAAATACCCGGCTGATGGCATGCGTGAGGGTGGCAAAACTGCGCGCCGTGAGCCCAAACAAAGCCCCCGCCAGCAGCGTGCAGGCCAGGAAAGCCGGCGTGAGCGGCAGCGCCTCGAGCGTGGGATAGCGGGTGTGGCCCACGCCCCAGGCCCGCGTGACCCAGTCGGCCAGCACGGCGGCCAGGAAGCTGGGCAGCACGGCTTCATAGCGAATGGAGCCTAGCAGAAAGACTTCCAGCCCAAAAACCGCCCCGGCCAGCGGCGTACCGAACACCGAAGCAAACCCCGCGCTCATGCCCGCGATGAGCAGCAGCCGACGGTCGCGGGGGCGCAGTCCCAGCCAGCGGGTGAGCCGGTCGGCCAGCGCGGCGGCCATCTGCACGGCTGTGCCCTCGCGCCCCGCCGAGCCGCCAAACAGGTGCGTGGCCAGCGTGCCGCCCAGCACCAGCGGCACCATCCGCAGGGGAATCCGCTCGCTGGGGCGATGAATTTCGTCGAGTATCAGGTTGTTGCCGCGCACCACCCGGTCGCCCCAATAATGGTAGGCCAAACCGATGAGCAGGCCCGCCACCGGCAGCAGCGCCAGTGCCCACGGGTGGCTTTCGCGCCAGCCGGTAACCCAATCGAGTGCCACCAAAAAGCCCGCCGAAGCCGTGCCGGCTAATGCTCCAATCAAGCCGCAAATCAGCAGCCAGCGCAGCATGAAAACCAGGGCCGTAGTGGTATCGAGGGCCCGCAACCGGGTGGGCAGCAGGCGGGAGAAGTTGAAACGTGGGGCCACGGGCGCGAACGAAATGATGAGCTATGCGGCGCGGCCACCCTGGCCGTCCGCTTCGTAGGAATCATCAGCGCGGCGCACGAAGCACCGGCGGTTCGCGGTGGAAATCCATCACCGTATTGCGGGCAAATATAGCGGAAAAACGGGCTGATTTCATGGGCCAGAGGCATACTGAATTTCTGTCGAGCAGAACGCAAATCCGACCTTACTGCCACCAGCCGCTTACCTTCGGTGCTACCCATGCGCAAACAGCCACTTCTTCCGCTCGTCTTCTTTTTGGTTTCTGCTGCCCGTCTCGCGGCGCAAGAGGTGGCCCCGAAAGCCGCCCCTTACAAAAGCTACAAAGCCTCACTTGGCATTCTGGCCAACCCCAAAGTCCTGGGGGTGCAGGCCGAAGTTCGGTTTCTAGAGCATTTTGGCGGCCGGCTGGTAGCCACGCAGGTATTCGATTATCAGCGGCAAAACGAGTTTGGCGGGGGCGGCATCGGGCTGCTTACGTATTACATCCCGCTCAAAAACCCGCGTATTGAGCCCGTACTGGGCCTCGGCGGGGTGTATTCGCTTTACCACTGGGACCTCGGCTACCGCAACGGCACCCTGACCGATTTCAACGTGGGCGGCGGCCTCGGCGTGAACCTGCGCTTTAGCAACGATTTCCGGGCCGGCCTCAGCGTGTTGGCCGCCAATGGCTTTACCGCTGATTACGTGAGTGGCGGCGACATGCGGACCGTGGGCCGCAAACTACTCCTCATGCCGGCCCTGACGTTGGATATTCTGCTATAACTCGTTCGCTACTCCTGTGGCTTACTGCGGCGCGGCCCCATCGGCACCAGCCAGAATGCCAGGCCGGCGCTGGCCACGGCTAACCCCGCGCATAGCCAAAGCATCTGCTGGTACGTGTGCCGGAATGACTCGCGAATAGCCGTTCGCACTGCCCCTCGCTCGGCTGCGGATACTGCCGCCGGCACGGCCGCCGCCCCCAGGTTGCCGGCTTCCTGGTGCAGTAACTGGCGCGCTTCGGTGGAGAGCGGGAGTGAAGCCGTGCGCTGTTCCAGCTGGCCGGCAAAGTGCGTGAGGGCAAAGGCCCCAAGGATGGCCAGGGCCAGCACCCCGGCTGTGCGCGCAACGGCGTTGTTGATGCCCGAGGCGGTGCCGGCGTACTGGTCGTCAACGGCCGTCATCACGGCGGTGGTCAGCGGCACCACGGTCAGGGCCATCCCCAGGCCGAACAAGGCCACTCCGGGGGAAAAAGTGGTCCAGTACGCGGCCGGGCCAGCGGTAAGGCCGATTTCACTGAGCCAGCCAAAGCCCGCGGCTACCACCAGCGGCCCGGCCGTGAGCAGGCGCCGCGGCCCGTGCTGGTCGGCCCAGCGGCCGGCGCGGCGCGAGAGCAGCGCAATGAGGAGGCCCATGGGCGCGAAGGCCAGGCCCGCCTCTAGCTGCGAGTAGCCCTGCACCTGCACCAGGTTGAGGGACACAAACAGCATGGCCGCCGTCAGGGCGCCGTAGAGCAGCAGGGTGAGCAGGTTGGTGCCGCTGAAAGTGCGGCTGCGAAACAGGCCCAGCGGCAGCATGGGGTGGGCGCTGCGCGCCTCTACCGCTACGAACGCGCCCAGCGCCAGCACGCCCGCCCCGAACGGTCCCCAGGCCCGGGGACTTGCCCAGCCCAGGGCGGGGGCCGAGAGCAGGCCGAAGGTGAGCGCCGCCAACCCCAGCGCGACCAGCGCCGAACCGGCCCAGTCGTTGCCAGTGGCGGTTTCGTCGCGGGTTTCGGGCACCTTGCGCCAGAGTACCAGCAGGGCCACGGCGGCCAGCGGCAGGTTGAGCAGGAATATGGCCCGCCACCAGCCGGCATCGGCCAGCCAGCCGCCCAGCGCCGGCCCGCCCAGCGTTACCAGCGTGGTGGCGGCCGACCACGTACCGATGGCCTGTCCGCGCCGCGCCGCCGGAAAGCCCGCCGAAATCAGGGCCAGACTGCCCGGAATCAGCAGCGCGCCGCCCAGGCCCTGCACCACGCGGGCCGCAATCAGCCACCCCGTGCTCGGGGCCAGGCCGCTGCCCAGCGAGGCCACCGCGAACAGGAAGATGCCGGCCATGCACACCCGTTTGCGGCCCAGGCGGTCGCCCAGGGTGCCGCCTTCCAGTATCAGCGCCGCCAATACCAGTAGGTAGCCATTCAGGACCCAAAGCAGGCCCGCGCCATCGGCGTGCAGGTCGTGCTGCAGGGCCGGCAGGGCCACGTTCAGGGCCGAGCCGTCGAGGAAAGCCATGCAGGAAGCGGCCACGGCGGCCACTAGAATCCAGCGGCCGGTGGCGGCGTCGGTGGTGGCTGTGGGGACGGCGGCGGGAGGCAGGGCCATGGTGGGTGGGGAAGAAATGCTGAAACGGTATATAAAGAACGTCATGCTTCGGCTGCGCTCAACATGACGTTCTGGGATTTCGATTTGAGCAGGTTGTAGCTGCCGATGCTTCTGCTTTGCCTGTCAAAATGACGCTAAATACCCGGCGGCCAACTATTTGCCAGCCGTGCCCAGGCGCATTCCCGCTTTTATCTGCAACGTTATGGATTCCTACTCGCAAATCGTTATTTCGGCCGTGGAAGCGGCCAAAGATTCTGTTGTAAAAATTGATGTTCGCAAAAAGAACAAGCAGCAGAAATTAGCCCCGGCGGGCTCCGGTTCGGGTTTTTTGTTTTCCACCGATGGCTACGTTTTCACCAATAGCCACGTCGTGCGCGGGGCCGAGGAAATCCGCCTCACCTTCGCCGACGGCACCGAATATCCGGCCACCCTGGTCGGCGAAGACCCCGATTCGGACCTCGCGCTGCTCCAGACCCCGGCCACAGGCCACCCGGCCGCGCGGCTCGGCGATTCGGCGGCCATTCAAATCGGCCAGCTTGTCATTGCCATTGGCAATCCCTACGGCTTCCAGCACACCGTCACGAGCGGGGTGGTGAGCGCCCTTGGCCGCACGCTGCGCACCGAAACCGGCCGCCTCATCGACAACATCGTGCAAACCGACGCGGCCCTGAACCCCGGCAACAGCGGCGGCCCGCTCATCGACGCCGACGGGCAGGTGGTGGGCGTGAACACGGCCACCATTCGCGGGGCGCAGGGGCTGTGCTTCGCCATCGGCATCAACACGGCCACGGCCATTCTGCCGGCCCTGCTGCGCGAGGGCCGGGTGCGGCGCGGCTACCTCGGCCTCAGCACCCAGCAAGTAGACCTGCACCCGCGCGTGGTAAGCTTCCACCAATTGCCCGCGCGCCAGGCGCTGTTTGTGGTGGGAGTGGAGGCTGGCTCGCCCGCCGCCGCGGCCGACCTGCGCGAAGGCGACTTCGTCATTGCCTTCGCCGACCAGCCCGTGGCCAGCTCCGATGACCTGTTCCGGCTGCTCACGCAGGAAAAAATCGGCGCGTTTCAGTTCCTGACCGTGCTGCGCAACCAGCAGAAAGTGGAGCTGCGCATCACGCCCGTGGAAAGCGGCGCGGGCCGGGTCCGGCTGATGGCCGCCTAAACGGGCGTGAATGGGCGGGTGGTCGTATTTTGGTGGTAACCAATTGCCGCCACCCATGTCCGTCAAATCCATTGTTCTGGCGCTGGCCACCTTCACGACGGCCCTGGTGGCGGGGTTGTTCTACGGCTTCGCGGTGGCGATAAATCCGGCGTTCGCGCGTTTGCCGGCCCCGCAGTACATTGCGGCGATGCAGGCCATTAACGAGGCGATTCAAAACCCGATTTTTTTGGCCAGCTTTCTTGGGGCACCCTTTTTTCTGCCCCTGGCCACGGTCTTGCACGTTGGTCGCCCGGTTTCGCGGCGATGCTGGCTGCTGGGAGCTGCTTCTATTATGTATTTGGTGGGCAGCCTGGGGGTTACGGTGGCCGCTAATATTCCCCTAAACGAAACCCTGGCGGCATTCCCTCTGCAAACTGCCTCGCCAGCTGCGGCGGTTTCGGCACGGGCCGCCTTCGAAAGCCCCTGGAACAAGTGGCACCGCGTGAGGACCATTGCCGCTACGGTGGCGTTGGGGCTGGCCGTGGGGGCCTGTCTGTCGGCCCCGGCGGCCCGCGCCAAACCGATGTAAAAAGGCCAGGGCGGGCGGCCGCAATCAGTGCTTCATGCCGCCCATGTGCATGCTCATGCGCGGGGCGATGAAGCGCAGGTACACTTCGAAGGAAAGCGGGTTTTTGCCGTAGGCATTCAGCAGCGCCAGGTTGTCGGTATTGAAGGCGTTGAGGGTGCCGGTGAGGCCCAAATCGAGCCAGCCGGCTGTGGTTTTGGCCAGGTATTTTGAGGCGCCCAGCGTGAAGGCGGACACCTGCCGGCTGGCGTGCGCATCATTGTCGGTGAGGGCCGGCAGCAGCAGCTCGTCGTAGTTTAGCTGCAGGGTTTCGAGGCGGGTAAACAAGTTGAATTGCCGGGCCTGGAGGTTGCTTTCGAGCAGGAAGGAGTGGGAATAATACGCGTCGCCGGAGCCGCTGTGGCGGTTCATGCCCCATACGAGCGTCGACGACAGGATGCTCTCCGGGCCCAGCGCGGCGTTGTGCAGCACCGAGGCCGTGGTGCGGTCCACATTGTCGTCCGGCTCCAGCTCTTCGGGGCTGTTGATGTGGGCCATCGAGGCTTGCAGGGCCAGGTTGGTGGCCGGGTTCACCGAGAGGCGGGCGCTGTAGGAATCAAAGCGCGGCCGGTCGAAGCTGTAGCGGTTTTCGTTGGGCTCGCGGCCCGTGAAGAGCGAGCCCTCGAGCTTGGCGTTGCGGTAGCGCACCCCCAGCGTGGCCACTCCAAACTGAATGTGCGTGGCATCCTGCCAGTGGTGGCCCAGCGGCGCCGAGGGCAGATTGGCCGCCGAGGGCCGGTGCATGAACACGGGCGGCCCAATGGCCGGCTCGCCGGGGTAGCCGAGGTAGGCGGTCAGGTCCACGTCGGAGCTGGCGGCGTAGGTGTAGGCCACGGCCAGCTCACTGACCAAATCGTGCGGGTGCTGGTGGTCGTGCAGCTTTTCGCCCTGCCAGGACTCGCCGGTCTGGAACAGTAGCGGGTAGCCCGCGCCGCCCACCGTGAGCGGGTCGGCCGACAGCATGGCCTGCACGCTGAACAGCCCGCGCTGGCCCACCAGGTGGTTGGCCATGGCCATCACGTAGCTGTTGGCCCGGAAGTTGGCATCGCCGCGCCGGGCGTCGTGGTTGGCATTCTGGCGGGTGTAGCGCAGGAACAGGGAGTACATCAGCATCACGTCCCACCCCTTAGGCTGGTACATCTGCATATACATCGGGGAATTGTCGGGGTGCCAGCTGGTGCCGGAGCCCTGCCGCGTCATGGGCAGGTTTTTGGAAAAAGAATTCCGGAAATCCATCATCATGCCGCCGGCACTGTCCATGGCCATGCCGGGCATCGTGTGGCCGGGCATGGGCGTGGCCGTGCTTGGGGATGCCATGTCCATGCCCGGTATATCGTGACTGGGCGGGGCGGAGGCGGGCGAGGGCGTGGCGGGCATACTCATGCCCGGCATGGCCATGCCCGGTATGGCCGGCGCTACCGCAGCCTTGCGGGCCGTGCTATCAGCAGGCACGGCCGCAGATTTAGGCCGGGATGGGGCCGTAGTGGCCGGTTTTGTTTGGGGGCTGGGCGGGCGGCGGGCCGGCTTGGGCGCCGCCATATCTATGCCGGGCATGGTGGAGTGCTGGCCAAAAGCCGCAGTGCTCAGCAGCAGGCCGAAAGAGAGAAGGACGGAAGTTTTCATAAGCAATGACTTGGTCGCAATTTCACGAACGCGACAATGAAAAAGCTGGCCCGGAGCGAGGCCATTGGCATCATGCAAATGAACAGCTGAGCGGCCCGGAAGTTGGCATGAAATCGGGCTCAAAACCTGCATGATTCGACCGTCAAGGCCCACATTCTGGCCCCAGGCTTTCGGCGGCCTTGCAATGGGGCGGCGGCTTATTACTGCGTGAGGCAGTAGCTTCGCCGTGGCGTTAGCGTAAGCCTGGCCCTGATTTTGGGGCGAAAGCTGCGGAATGCCGTTTTCGCTTTTTGGTGCTCATGGAGTTGCTCACCGTTTCCGGCATCAGCCTGGAGGAACACGGAACCACGGTTCTGCACAACATCAGTTTCCGCCAGCCGGCGCGGCACAAGCTGGCGCTGGCCGGCGCCTCGGGCACCGGCAAAAGCACGCTGCTGCAAGTTATTGCGGGCCTCATTCAGCCCAGCGCCGGCGAAGTGCGCGTGAGCGGCGACCGGGTGCGCGGCCCCGCCGAAACCCTGGTGCCCGGCCACCCCGGCGTGGCCTATTTGTCGCAGAAATCGGACCTGCCGCATTCCCTGCGCGTCGAGCAGGTGCTGCGCTACGCCAACAAGCGCCCGCCGGCCGAAGCCCAGGCCCTGTATGAGCTGTGCCGCATCGACCACCTGGCCGAGCGCCGCACCGACCAGCTCTCCGGCGGCGAGCAGCAGCGCGTGGCCCTGGCCCGGCTGCTGCTCGCCGCGCCCCGGCTGCTGCTGCTCGATGAGCCGTTCTCCAACCTCGACCGGGTGCACAAGCGCATCCTCCAAACCATCATCGACGAGCTGGGCGCCCGCCTGGGCATCACCTGCCTGCTGGTGTCGCACGACGCGGCCGACACCCTGCCCTGGGCCGATGAAATTCTGGTGCTGCACCGGGGCCGCGTGGTGCAGCAGGGGCCGCCCGCCCAGATTTATCATCAGCCGGTAGACGAATACACCGCCGCCCTGTTCGGCGATTATAACCTAATAATGGGGGCCGACCGCCAGGCGCTCGCTCCCAGCACCAGGCGCATAACCGCCGCAACCGCGCTACTGGTGCGCCCCGAGCAAGTTCGCCTCGGGCCGCCTGCTACCGGCGGCGACGGGCTGGCCGGCACGGTGCGGGCCGTTCGGTTTTATGGCAGCTACTACGAGCTGGAAATCGAGCTGCCCGCCAGCACCATCCGGGCCAGAACTGCGGCGGCAGCTTTTGCGCCGGGCCAGACTGTAGCGGTTTCGGTGACGCCCGGCACTGGCTGGGAGATGAAATTGCCCGTGGCTCAGGCTTAACAGGCGGCCGGTTTTACAAAAAATACCCCGGCAGAAACTGCCAGGGTATTTACGTGCAAACCACGAGAGGTCAGTGGTTTTACAAGCATTCGTTCAAAAGTAAATGGGTTATCAATTACTCATTGTCGGTTGTTGACCAGGATGTTGACTAACACCTAACAACCACTAACTAACAACTCAATATTGCCCAATCGAAAGCAGCACCAGGGTGCAGGCTTCTTCCGTCTGGATGCCGCGCTGTTGGGCCAGGCGCTCCAGCTCCGGGTTTTCGGTGCCGGGGTTGAAAAGGATGCGCTTGGGCTGCAGGTCCAGAATGTAGTCGTACCAGGCGGGCTGGTTTTGTGGGCCCACGTAAAGCGTCACCGTGTCGATGTCTTTTTCCAGCGGCCGGTCCGTGTGAATGGCCATGCCCGCTACTTCGCCCTGGCGAATGCCGACCGGCACCACTTCGTGGCCGTGGTTTTTGAGCATGTGCGCCGCCCGGAAGGAGTAGCGGGATGGGTTGTCCGAAGCACCAAGAACAAGAGTCTTTTTCATGTTGATTTCAACGTTGAATTTTCAGCGGCAGTTTTTGACCAGGCCAGAGCTGCCGGCGGTAATACTATAAGGAAGCATGATTACGCAGCCGCGCTTGCCGTGGTTAGCAGGCCGCCGCGACTACCGAACAAACATTATCCTTTAACAATTGCAAATACGGCTTCCGCGCAGCGCTCCCCGTCCATGGCCGCCGACACGATGCCGCCCGCGTAGCCCGCGCCTTCGCCGCAGGGAAACAGGCCCGCCACCACCGGATGCTGCAACGTGTCCTTATCGCGCGGGATGCGCACGGGGGCCGAGGTCCGGCTTTCCACGCCCACAATCTGAGCGGCATTGGTGGCGTAGCCGGGGATTTTGCGGCCGAAATCGCGGAAGCCCTGGCGCAGCCGTTCGGCCAGCGCATCGCCGAGCACCTCATCCATCGGCACCGCCACCAAGCCGGGCTGGTAGGAAGTTTCGAGCAGGTTGGCCGAGGTTTTATTCCTGAGAAAGTCGCCCAGCAGCTGCGCGGGCGCCCGCTGGGTGCCGCCGGCCGCCTGGCAGGCCCGCTGCTCAATGGCTTGCTGAAAGCGCAGGCCGGCCAGGGCACCGTATTGTTTCAGGTCCATGTCAACCAGCTCCACGGCGGCCACAATGCCGGAATTGGCAAACTGCGAGTCGCGGCGGCTGGGGCTCATGCCATTCACCACCACTTCGCCGGGAGCCGTTGCGGCCGGCACAATGAAGCCGCCGGGGCACATGCAAAACGAAAACACGCCGCGCTGCTGCCCGCCCACCTCCGTTTGGTGCACCAGCGAGTAGGAGGCTGCCGGCAGCAGCCCGCGCTCGGCCCGGCGGTACTGGGCCTGGTCAATCAGGGCCTGCTGGTGCTCCACGCGCACCCCCATCGCAAATGGCTTGGCTTCGATGAGCACGCCGCGCCGGTGCAGCAGCTCGTAAATATCCCGCGCCGAATGGCCGGTAGCCAGAATCGTGGCGTCAGCTTCCAGCGCCTCGCCCGTCGCCGTCACCACCCCGCGCAGGCGGTTATTTTCCAGCAGCAGGTCCGTCACACGGGTTTCGAAGCGCACTTCGCCGCCCGCTTCAATAATGGCTTCGCGCAGGGCCTGCACCACGGCCGGCAGTTTATTGGTGCCGATGTGGGGGTGGGCGTCCACCAGAATGTCGGGCGTGGCGCCGTGCTGCACCAGCCGGCGCAGTACCCGGCCCACGTCGCCGCGCTTGGTGGCGCGGGTATATAATTTGCCGTCGGAATAAGTGCCCGCGCCGCCTTCCCCAAAGCAGTAGTTGGAATCAGGGTTTACGAGCTGCTCCTTATTGATAGCGGCCAGGTCTCGGCGCCGTGCTCGCACGTCGCGTCCCCGCTCCAGCACAATGGGTTTTAGACCCAGCTCAATGCAGCGCAACGCGGCAAACAGCCCCGCCGGGCCGGCACCAATAATAAGCACTGCCGGTGAATGTATTTTCACATTTGGATAAACAAACCAAGGGCCAAACAAATCGGTTGGGGGAGGTGTCCGGTATACATCGGCCCGGAGCCTCACCAGCGCCTGGCGGCCCCTGGCATCGATGGACCGCTTGCGGAGGTGGATATAATCGGCCTCGCCGGGCTGTAAACCGGCTTGGCGAAGCACGGCTTCGTACCTGGTAAACTCATCGAAAGCTACTTCGGGAGCGAGCAGGATTTCCAGTTCTTGTTTTAACATTTGTGTAATATGAAAGGTAGTTATCCTTTGATTTAAAACACCAGATTCACATATGAATTAGGCGCTCAGTCAACTATTGGCAAAGGTACAATCCTGCGCTGGGCACTGGTTTTGCGCACCGTTGAACAGGTAAAGGGAGCCTGCGTTGGAAGCCCCGGTCGCCACCGCTTTTATTTGCCGCATGACTGTGCTCTCCGCTTCTCCCACCATCTCGCGCCTGCGTTCCATCGTCAGCGGCTCCATTGGCAACCTGGTGGAGTGGTACGACTGGTATGCCTACTCGGCGTTTGCGCTGTACTTCGCGCCGGTATTCTTCCCCAAAGGCAGCCCCACGGCGCAGCTGCTCAGTACCGCCGCCATCTTCGCAGTGGGTTTTCTGATGCGGCCGCTGGGCGCGTGGCTGCTGGGCGCGTATGCTGACCGCCACGGCCGCCGGGCGGCGCTGCTGCTGTCGGTGCGCCTCATGGCCGGCGGCTCGCTGTTGATTGCGGCCACGCCGGGGTACGCCCGCATTGGGGTGGCCGCGCCGGCCTTGCTGCTGCTGGCCCGGCTGGTGCAGGGCCTCAGCGTGGGTGGCGAATATGGCACTTCAGCCACCTACCTGAGCGAGATGGCGGGAGCGCGACACCGGGGCTTTTGGTCCAGTTTTCAATACCTCACGCTGATGGGCGGGCAGCTGCTGGCCCTCATTGTGCAGCTGGGCTTGCAGCACCTGCTCACGCCTGCCCAACTGGGCGATTGGGGCTGGCGGGTGCCTTTCATCATCGGGGCAGTGGCGGCGCTGGGGGCCTTGTACCTGCGCACACACATGGGCGAAACCGCCGCTTTTGAGGAGCACCGGCGCGGGGTGGCCGCTGCCGGAGCCGAAGGCGAAGGCCGCGCTCCCACGGTCAGCCAAATGCGGGTTCTCATGCAGCACCCGCAGGCAGTGCTTACCGTGGTGGGCCTCACGCTGGGCGGCACGCTGGCTTTCTACACGTTCACCACGTATGCCCAAAAATTTCTGGTCAACACTTCGGGCTTTTCCAAGGAGCAGGCCACCCTTATTTCGTTTGGGGTGATGGCCGTGGCGCTGCTGTTTCAGCCCTTGCTGGGCGCTATTTCCGACAAAGTGGGCCGCCGGCCGGTCCTGCTGATGTTTGGCATCGGGGCCACGCTGGGCACGGTGCCGCTCCTGCGCCAGCTGGCCCACACGCACGATGCCTGGGTGGCTGCGGGCTTGCTCATCGCCGCGCTGTTTGTCGTGAGCGGGTACACGTCCATCAGCGCGGTGGTGAAAGCAGAGCTTTTCCCCACGGAAATACGGGCGCTGGGCGTGGGGCTGCCGTTTGCGCTCACGGTGGCCATTTTTGGCGGCACGGCCGAGTATCTGGCTCTTTTCGCCAAGGACCACGGGGTGGAAGAGTGGTTCTATTGGTACGTGACGGGCTGCGCGCTGCTCTCGCTACTTGTGTACTGGCGAATGGGCGAGACGCGGGCCGAACACGGACAGATGACGGAATAAGAGGCCGGCAGCCCTATATCCGTCAGCCACGAAAGACAACAAATAGCTTGTGAATGGTGGTTTGTATGTGTATATTTAGTTGTAGCAAAATCAGCCATGCTGCCTCACCGCAATTATCTAAAC
Source organism: Hymenobacter terricola (assembly GCF_017921975.2). GTDB lineage: Bacteria > Bacteroidota > Bacteroidia > Cytophagales > Hymenobacteraceae > Hymenobacter > Hymenobacter terricola. The sequence continues at coordinate 126,135 of NZ_JAGEMO020000003.1, read as the reverse complement.
CCCGAGAGCCATGAAAACGATGCTCAAACCGCCGTACGTTTCCACCACGCGGCTACTGCTTACCACCTGCCTGATGTTTGTTGCCGGTATATTGTCCTGGTGGAGTTGGGCGCACACCGGCCAGGGCGGATTTAAGTACGCACTGGTTGGCTTGGTCATCGTCGCAGCCGCGCTGGCATTTTTCGGCCGCTGGAAAATGTATGGCAACAACCGACGGTAAAAGCTTTTTAAAGGCAATACCCCGCAAAATGACGCTCAAGCCATTTTTGCGGGGTATTGCCTTTATGCGGTATCGCGAAGCAGGCCCTGATAATAGACCTTTCAGGCGGGTTGATTTAACGCTGGCGGAGCCAACTCTACGCACTCACGCCTTCCAGCACTTGCTCAACCCATCCTTTGCCCCAATCTTCCAATTCCTGGGCCGTCCATAGCTGCGGGTAGAAGATGCGGCGCTGGAACTTGGGCGGCAGGTAGCTGCGCCAATTGGTGCCGCCGGTCGCCGCCACGTCGGTGGGGTTGCGCTGCAGGTAGCGCACCGCCGATTTGAAGTGCATCAGCGGCCAGTTCACGTTCACGCTCACGTCGAGCTGGCGCATGGCGCGCAGCAGGCGAGGGTGGTGCTGGTCTTCGGCGGGCAGGCGCTGCACCACGGCCCACACGTTGCGGTTTTGGAACGCGGCGGCGTGGCGCACGAGGTCGGCGGTGTATTTGCGCTCGAATTCGATGAGGGTAAGGGCTTTGGCGCCGCTGGCCTCGATGGTGGCGCCGGCTTTCCAGTAAATGCAGCCCAGGAGCTGGTCGAAGTCGTGGGCGGCAGCCTCGCCCAGGGTCTGGCGCTTCACCTGGTCGGTGAGGTTTTCGAGGCTGGTGCTGGCAATCTCAATCATGCGGTACTGCACCGACTGGAAGCCCGAGGCCGGCATGAGGGCCATGCGAAAGTCGAGAAACTGCTGCTTGTCCATGCCATCCACCATCACGTCGAAGGAGTCGATGAGGTTGTCGAAATAGCGGTTAATACGGCCCAGGCGCAGCACTACTTCGCCCAGCGTGGGCTGCTGCAGGTCGCCAATCTGTTCGTACTCGCAGAGGCAGAGCTTGAAATACAGCTCCGAAATCTGGTGGTACATGATGAAAATCCGCTCATCGGGCAGGTTGGTGAGCGGGCGTTGCAGGGAGAGTAAGGTGTCTAGCTCAATATAATCCCAGTAATTAATGTATTTGGCGTGGTAGAGGCCTTCGAGATAAGCGGCCAGGTCCTGGCCGTCGGGGACGTATTTATCCTTTAGCCGGCGCAGCTGCGCTAGTACAGCGGGAGAAAACTCGTCCGTGGTGGGAAGGGCGGACATGTGGGGAAGGGGTGAAGTGAGAGGGAAAAAGAGGAGCCTATTGGCTGGGTGGGCCGTGGCAAATATCGTTAAAATACTGTGGTTTCAAGGAGCGGAATTAGGCGGCGTGCCTAACAATCCGCAACCTATGTGGTTGGGCCGCATCTTTGTTGCGAATTCTGGAGCTTAAATGCCTTTAAGTCGAGCTTTTTATCGAATACTTTGTGGGGCCCGCCCGCCCGTCCAACTGCCCGGTGTGGCTCAAATCCGCTACTTTTAGCTCCGTAACCGTATTGATGGCGCAAGCCCATGGCCGAAAAATCCAGCATTTTTGATATGATTGGCCCCGTGATGATTGGGCCCAGCTCGTCGCACACGGCCGGGGTGGTGCGCATCGCGCGGGCGGCCATCCGCATTCTGGGGGCCGTGCCCACCGAGGCGGTGGTGACGTTCTACAACTCGTTTGCCCGCACCTACGAGGGCCACGGCTCCGACCGCGCCATTGTGGCCGGCCTGCTCGGCTACGCGCCCGACGACACCCGCATCCGCACGGCCTTCGACCACGCCGAAGCGGCCGGCCTGCAGTATACCTTTCAGAGCGTGGGCAATGCCTCCACCATGCACCCGAACACCATCAAGGTGAACCTGCTGGACGGGGCCACGGGCCACCGCGTGGAGGTGGTGGGCCAGAGCCGGGGCGGCGGCGTTATTCGCATTGTGGAGGTCGATGGGTTTTCGTCCGACTTCTCGGGCGCGCTGCACACGCTCATCGTCGATGCCCAAGACGTGCCCGGCTCCATTGCGTTCATTGCCTCGGTTATTGCGCACGACCAGTGCAACATCGCCACCATGTTTGTGAGCCGGAAGGGCCGCAACGACGCGGCCCGGCAGTTTATTGAGATGGATAGCCCGATTAAGGAAATAACGCTGGCGTATTTACGTCAACTGAGCTGGGTGCAGCGCATCACCTACATTGCAACGCTGGAATGACGGCGCGGAAATGTAATAAATAGCTTTTCCCTTCGATTAAGCTACCCTGGAAGCACCAAAATTTTCTGCGAGATGAAACGACGTATTACCCTTTCGGCTGTGAAATCCCGGCCGCTCACGCTGGCGGGAGCCTTGCTGCTGGCTACCGCCGCGCAGGCCCAGACGCCTGCCATTCCGGCCTCGCCGCCCGCAGCAGCGCTGGCCGGCCCGGCCCAGGCCGCCACCGGCCCCTGGACCCTGCAGCGCGCCGTGGACTACGCTCTGGAGCACAACCTGGGCGTGCGCCTGAATAGCCTCTCGGCCCAGAACAACAAGGTTGTCCTCAACCAGAGCAAGGCCGCCTTGCTGCCTTCGGCGAACCTCAACGGCAACCAGACCTGGCAGTTTGGCACGAGCGTGAACCCGCTCACCTACGAGTATCAGAGCCAGACCATTCGGGCCAACAACTTTTCGGCCGTGTCGCAGCTGGTGTTGTTTCAGGGCTTTCAGCTGCGCAACACCATCAAGCGCAATGCGCTGGACTACGAGGCCAGCGTGCAGGACATTGAGAAGGCCAAGAACGACTTGAGCCTGAACGTGGCGTCGCAGTTTCTGCAGCTGGTGCTGGCCCAGGAGCTGGTGCGGGCCAATCAGCTGCACGTCGATAACGACCAGGCCCAGCTGGACCGCGCCAAAATCCTTCTCAAAGCCGGCAGCATTCCCGAAAGCACGGTGCTCGATACGCAGTCGCAGCTGGCCACTGACCAGCTGAACGTGATAACGGCCCAGAACCAGGCCGACCTGGCCCGCCTGGCCCTCATGCAGCTGCTGAACATTGACCCGGCCACGGCCAAGAACTTCCAGATTGACGTGCCCCAGCTGGCCGACCCCGACGAGGAAGCACCCTACAGCCTCGACGTGAACCAAGCCTTCCAAACGGCCTCGACGAGACTGCCCGAGATTAAGGCGGCCGAGCTGCGGGTGCAGAGCGCCCGCCGCAGCACCGACCTCACGCGGGGCGCCTACTACCCGCGCCTGTTCCTGTCGGGGCAGATTTTTACGGGTTTCTCGTCGTCCTCGGTGTCGCGGGTGATTTCGGGCACATCGGCGGGGACCCCGTTTCCGCTGGTAGTGCTGGATGCCGCCGGCAACCCCGTGCCCGGCACCAGCGGCTACACCGTGCAGCTGCCCGGCCAGCCCACGTACGACGTGCTCCCGGTCAGGTTTTTCGACCAGCTGAATAATAACCTGGGCAAGCAAATCCAGTTCGGCCTGTCGGTGCCCATTCTCAACGGCTTGCAGGTGCGCACGGGCGTGCAGCGGGCCCTGCTCAACGAGCAGTCGGCCACGGTGCGCGCCGAGCAGGCCCGCCTCACCCTGCGCCAAAGCATCGAGCAGGCCTACGCCGATGCCCGCGCCGCCCAGCTGCAATACTCGGCGGCCAAGCGCCAGGTGACGGCCCTCACGCTCACGCAGCGCAACTCGGAAATCCGCTTCAACAACGGCTTGCTCAACGGCACCGAATTCAACATCGCCAAAAACAACCTCACCTTCGCCGAATCAAACCGCATTCAGGCCAAGTACAGCTTCATTTTCCGGCGCAAAGTGCTCGAGTTCTATCAGGGCAAGCCGCTGACACTTTGAGCAGTTGTTAGGTGCTCGTTGTCAGTTATTAGGCTGATAACGAGCACGGAAACAACCTGACGACGGCAACCAACAACCGACAATTACTACATGAAAAACAACCGTTTACTCTACATCCTGATTGGTTTGGTGCTGGTGCTCATTGTGGGCTACACCGTGGCGAAAAAGCAAGGCTGGGTGGGCAAGCCGACCGGCGTCGAAGTCCTCGCCGCCAAGGCCGGACCGGCCAATATCGTGGAAAAAGTCAGTGCCTCGGGCAAAGTGCAGCCCGAAACCGAAGTGAAAATTTCGCCCGATGTGTCGGGCGAAATTATTGAACTGTACGTGCAGGAGGGCGATTCTGTGCGCAAAGGGCAGCTGCTGCTCCGCATTCGGCCCGATAACTACCAGGCCCAGGTGGAAATGCAAAGCGCCCAGGTGGGCACCCAGCGCGCCAACGTGGGCCAGGCCCAGGCCCGCCTCCAGCAGCTGATGGCCAGCGCCAAGCAAACCGAGCTGACCTACCGCCGCAACGCTTCGCTGTACAAGCAGAAAGTCATTTCGCAGTCGGACTACGAAGCCAGTCAGGCCGCTTACAATGCCTCGCAGGAGGAAATTAACAGCGCCAAGCAAACCATCCGCGCCTCGCAAAGCACTGTGACGGCCGCCTCGGCCTCGCTGGAAGAGGCCCGCAAAAACCTCAACAAAACCACGATTTATTCGCCGGTGAGCGGCACGGTGAGCAAGCTGAACGTGAAAAAAGGCGAGCGCGTGGTGGGCACCACCCAAATGGCCGGCACCGAAATCATGCGCATTGCCAACCTCAACAACATGGAGGTGCGCGTGAACGTGAACGAGAACGACGTGAACAACGTGAACATCGGCGACTCGGTGGAGGTGGAAGTGGATGCCTATAGCAACAAGGACGAGAAATTCCGCGGCCTCGTCACCAACATTGCCAACACCGCCAAGGACGCCCTCACGGCCGAAGCCGTGACCGAATTTGAAGTGCGCATCCGGCTGCTGCCGGAAAGCTACAGCCACCTGTTGCGCACGGTGCGCGGGCACATCATCGTGCCGTTCCGCCCCGGCATGACGGCCTCGGTCGACATCATCACGGACCGCAAAGGCGGCGTGCTGAGCGTACCCCTGGCGTCGGTGACCACCCGTTCCGATTCGGCCAATGCGAAAACGGACGCAAAAGGCGGCCCGCAAATTCGCTCCAGCCGGGGCAATGGCACCGCCACGGCCGTGGACCCAAAAAGCGCGCCCAAGGCCGAAATTCAGGAAGTGGTGTTCGTGATTCGAGATGGCAAAGCGGTGCTGACGCCCGTGAAAACCGGCATCAGTGACTTCCAGAACATCGAAGTGCTGAGCGGCGTGAAGGCCGGCGACCAGGTGGCGAGCGGCCCCTTCCGCGCCGTGGCCAAAACGCTGAAAGACGGCTCGCACGTGGAAATCAAGGATGCCAAAACCCTGAATAAGGAAGCGCTGAAGGACGACCCGGACGCGGCGAAATAAGGTCGCAAGCTGGTCAGAAGACGTCCAGAGAACGTCATGCTGAGGGAAGCCGAAGCATCTCTACCGCAATAGCAAATAGTTACTTGCGCGGTAGAGATGCTTCGGCTTCCCTCAGCATGACGTTCTTGATTTCTTAGCCCGTAACGTTCTTGGTTTCTCACTCATGGCGTTCTTCGCTGCTCAATACTAAACTCCCACCTACTTGGAAAAAATAGCCATGCTTGGCGGCGGCTCCTGGGCCACCGCTCTCACCAAAATACTGTCCGAAAATGGCGCCCGCGTCGACTGGTGGCTGCGCTCGAAAGAGGACGTGCAGCACTTGCTGCGCACCCGCCACAACCCCCGCTACCTCTCGGCCGTGCAGTTCGACCTGAACCGCGTGCACCCCACCACCGACCTGGAAGAAGCCATCGAGGAAGCCGATTGGCTGGTGCTGGCCGTGCCCGCGGCTTTCGTGCAGCCCGTGCTGGATAAGCTGGACCGCGACTCGCTGAAACACAAAAAGGTTATTTCGGCCATCAAGGGCATGATTCCGGGCAAGAACCAACTGGTGACCGATTACGTGGTCGAGCGGTTTCGGCTGCCGCGCACGCAGGTGGGCGTAATTGCCGGGCCCTGCCACGCCGAGGAAGTGGCCCTGGAAAAACAGAGCTACCTCACCATCGGCTCGCCCGATGCGGGCCTTGCGCTGGCCTTCTGCGAGCTGCTGCGCAACCGCTTTGTGAGCGCCCACCCGGCCTCCGACCTCGACGGGATTGAGTACTGCGCGGTGATGAAAAACATCATCGCGCTCACCGGCGGCATTGCGCATGGCCTGGGCTACGGCGACAATTTCCTGGCCGTGCTGGTGAGCAACGCGGTGCAGGAAATCCGCCGCTTCCTGCAAGCCATCAACCCCCAGCCGCGCGACCTATCGGCCTCCGCCTACCTCGGCGACTTGCTGGTGACGGCCTACTCGCAGTTCTCGCGCAACCGCACCTTTGGCGGCATGGTGGGCCGCGGCTACTCCGTGAAATCGGCCCAGCTGGAAATGAACATGGTGGCCGAAGGCTACTACGCCGTGAAATCCATCCATGAGCTGAACAAGAAGCTTAAGGTGAATATGCCGATTACGGAGGCGGCCTATAACATTCTCTACGAGCGGATTTCGCCGGCCGTGGAGCTGGAGTTACTGAAGGAGAAGCTGCGGTGAGATTCTGTCGGATTTTGGGTTTTTGAATTGATTTGACATGGTAATTCTCCTGGATATTGATGGGGTTTTAGTGACGACCCCAGCGTGGCGGGCCGTGGAGCTTCAGGACGATGGCTTTATGAAGTTCAATGCACGCGCCGCGAATAACTTGGGCCGTATCATCGACCAGACCCAGGCAAGGATTGTATTGACTACGTCACACAGAATCAATTATTCGCTTGGCGAATGGCAAGTTATTTTGCAGACCAGAGGAATTAATTCACCGCTAATTGCTAAAATCAATGATGTGGCAACCCTTAACTGCATGGGCGACCGGGCCGATGAAATAGCAGAGTGGGTTGCAAGCCGCAGCGATGGAGAAACGTATGTGATTATTGACGATGACCTTTCAATCAATCGATTACCGGAAGCCATAAAGGCGCGGTGTGTGCTTACAAAACCACTGATTGGTCTGGACGAAGAAGCCATGACCAAAGTGCTGGATATTCTCCTCACCCCATGAACTGGCTTCCCCTCGCGCTGCTCACGGCCCTGTGCCTGGCGCTCTACAACTTCTTCATCAAGCTCGCCGCCAACCATCTGCCGCCCGCCGTGGGCGCGGTGGTGCTGCAGCTGGTAGCTGCCGCTCTCGGGGCCGCGTGGCTAGTGAAACTGAAGCTGCAAGGGCAGCCGCTGCCCGTGACCAGCCAGGGCCTGGGGCTGGCGGCTCTGGCTGGGCTGGGCGTGGGGCTGGCCGAAATCCTGACGTTCGTGGTGTTTCAGCGCGGGGTGAATTCCTCGGTGGGCACGCCGGTGATTGTGGGCGGCTCGGTGCTGCTCACGGCAGTTTTGGGCCTGGTTGTGCTACGGGAGGCCCTGACGCTGTCGCAGGCCGGTGGCTTGCTGCTGATTGTGGTCGGCATTGCGCTGCTGGCACGCGGGCAGTAGGAGCCGCTCAGCAAGGTGGAATTTGTGCCCGTTTCAAAACGCGTACGAAAGCCCGGCACCAAACGCATTCCGTCCGAAGCAGGCTTGGTTATTTCGTGAAATAATCCGGGGGAAATACTTCCTGGTTATACTTCCCGGCAAGGGCTTGCAACTCTTTTAGGGCGTCGGGGCCCAGTTCGGGCTTGGGCAAAAATGCGTCGGCAGCCACGGGCTGGCCGATTTCAGCAAAAAATTTCTCCAGGCCAGCGGGCACGACTACGCACAGCAGATGCGCCACGGCCGTCGACTCATTGGTGAAGCTGTGGATGGCGCCGCCGGTAGGTATGTCCACGAAGGCCCCTTTTTTAGCGGTGTACGTCTGGGTTTCAGACCGTACGACTACTTCACCCCCAATCACAAAAAAGGCCTCCTGAATTTCGGCATGGGCGTGCGGCCCGGGCCCGCCGCCGGGGGGCACCAGCATATCGATGATGGCATAGGCGCCCGCGGACTGCTCGCCGCTAACGAGGACGCGGTACGTGTCGCCAACCACCGAAATGGCGAGGCCAGCCTGGGGGTCGAGGGTTCGGATGGAAGTGGGGCGCATAGCGGTTGGATTGGTTGAAATCTAAAATTGGGTACACCAATGTACCATCAAAGCGTCCGAAGGAGACGTTTTTGTTGCGTTCGGCCTGCCCCGGTTAGCCCTAAAAATTATGGCCTGGGCACGGCAAAAATTTCTACCTGGGAGTTGGCAAAAGCCGGTGGGAAAGCAAAAACGGGTTGGAATGCGCCGCGCTTATTGGGGAAGGCCACCACGTACGCGTAGCGGCGGGTGGGGCGGCGAACCATATCAATCTGCCACGGCCGGTCTGGCGCGGTGGTGTGGGCGTAGAAACGGAAAAACAGCTCGTGCAGCGGCTCCGGGGCCAGCACCGGGCCGGCGGGCTGCCGCCGCAGCCACTCAAAACCGGCGCGATAGGCTGCGGTGGTGGTGCGGATTTGCCGGTTTAAGAATTCCACATAATACGTTTGGTAGGCTGCGAAAACGGCAAACGCGGCCACCAAAGCCCGCCCCGACCAGCGCCGCAGCCAGGCCGGCGCCGGACGGCGCAGCCACGCATCAGCCAGCAGCGCCAGCAAGGTGAACAGGAAAAACGACTTGTAGAGCAGCACCCGCTCGGGGGCAAATACCCGTTGCACGAGCACCAGCGCATAAGGGAATAGGGCAAACCACAGGGTGGCGCTGCCTAAATGCAACGGCTCGGGGCTGGCGAAATGGTGGCGGCGAGCCCTCCACAACCAGTAGCCGGTGCCCGCTATGGCAGCCAGCACGAGCAAGCCGCCCACCGTGCGCTGCCCAGCCAGGAGGCCTTCCGTAAACCATAGATAAGCCGGGAGTCCGAGCCAAAAAACTGCCGCTGGTTGAGCGGTGACGAACCCATTGCCGAACAGTGCCCCGGCGCCAGAAATTAGCACCAACGGCGCGTAAAGTGCCGCGACGCCAGTTGCAATGGCTGCTGACATTGCCAGCAGAATGCCCAATTGCGGCCAGTGGCGGCGGTAGAGGCTGCGCCCGCCCAGCCACGCCAGGGCCGAGGCCAGCGCATACGCAAATGTGGGGATGGTGTAGAAGCCCGCCAGGCTGGCCAGCACCAAACCCACCCACGCGGCTCGTCGGGGGCCGCCCGGCTGGTCCAGTACCAGGGTGCAGAAAAACAGGATGCCGACCAGTGAAATCAACAGCCAGTAGCCCCGGCCGGCACTGGCGTTGTACAGGCTCAGCTGCAGCCAGCAAAAACCGGCGGTGGCCCAAAATGCCACCCGGAAATTGGCCCAGCACAGCAAGCCCGCGAATAATCCCGCCGTGCCCGCCGTGCTCACGAGCAGAACCGGCAACCGCATGCTCCACCAAAACCCTGGTTTTAACCGATAAAATGCCCAGCTGATGGTGTTGGATAGAATATGATTGTTGGGAATTGGATAGTAGCTACTCACGGCCAGCAAGCCTTTGCTGACGAAGTATTCGTACGAGGCAATTTCTTCGGGGTGCAGGGGCTTGCTGAGGCTGAAGTAAGTTCGCAACGCGGTGAGGACTGCCAATCCCAGCCACGCCCCAAGCCGGGCGCGCTGCGGCAGCAGCTGCCAGCGATGCGTGATTGAATTCCAGCCCTGGCGTATTTCCGGAGCCAGCGCGGCCAGCTCGCGACGGCCCGTGGCCGACCAGGCCAGCCCGCCGCCGGCTATTCCCAGCCCTGCCGCCACAAGGCTGAGCGCCAGTTTAACGCCTTGAAAGCCCGCCGCCGTGAGGGGCTGAATGTGCCAATGCTCGTGTTCCGCCGCGATGCCATCCAGCGCCAGCACCTCGGCCAGGTCAGCGCCAGCCAGCACCGCCGCCGCGTAGGCCGCGCAGGCTGCAACGGCCAGCAGGCCCACAATCCAGAAAAAACGGGGCGACGGGCCGGGCATTTAGGGACGGGTGGGCAGGGCGCCCAGTTTCTCCAGCTCTTCCCAGACGCGGTGCGTGGGCAGGCCCATTACGGTGAAGTACGAGCCTTCGAGGCGGCTGATGCCCACCATGCCCAGCCAGTCCTGCGCGCCGTAGGCCCCGGCTTTATCGAAGGGCCGGGCCGTGGCGATGTAGTGGCTGATTTCGGCCGGGGTGAGGGGGCGGAAATAGACCGTGGTTTGGTCCGAGAACACGACCTGGCGCCCGTCGCCGGTGCGCAGGCACACGGCGGTGAACACGTCGTGCGCCCGGCCTTGCAGGCGGGTGAGCATGGCGGTGGCTTCGGCTACGTCGGCGGGTTTGTTAAGGACATCGTCGTCCAGGCACACGATGGTATCGGCCGTGAGTACGACTTCATCAGGGGCGAGGTCGTGCGCGTAGGCGTCGGCTTTGCGGGCCGCCAGGTACTCGGCTACTTCGGCCTGGTGCAGGTGAGGCGGGAAGTCTTCGTCCACTTCGCGCAGCCGGATTTCATAGGCCAGGCCCAGGTCGGTGAGCAATTGGCGGCGGCGGGGCGAGTTGGAAGCTAAAATCAGTTTCATTCAGAAGGCGAAAAGAAAAGCGGCGCGCTCAATGGGGTCGGGCCGGAAGCGGCGCAAGGGCAAAAATGCTCACTAAATCGTTGCGGAACACGGGCTGGTAGCCCAATGACCGCGCCCAGGCCGGGGCGGATTCCTGCCTGGGTGGCAGCACGAGGTAGTCGTAGCGGCGGCCGGGCGCGGGACGGTTGGCCAGCTCTACCCGTTGGTGGTCCTGCACCGCGTAATAGTAAAAAAAGGCCTCGTAAGAGCCCAGGAGTACCTGCTTTGGCTTGCGGGCCGCTAGCCAACGCCACGCTTGGGTCAACTGAATTTCTTCGTGCCGGCTGCTGTAGATGCGGGCCAGCACGTAATCGAAGCGGAGCGCCCCGGCCGCCACTACGCACATCCCAATCAGGCCCAGCTGCTGTGGTTTGGAAAGGGAAAAACCCCGCCAGCGTCCGGCCACAAACCACAGGGCCAGCGCCCCCAGCAGGAAGCCGAAATAGGCCAGATATACAACTGCGCGCGTGGGTGGGTAGGTGCGTTGCGCCATAATCACCAGCGCGGGCACTACCAGCAAGGCCCAGGTTACGCCCGCCAAACTGCGTTCGAGGGCCGGTAGCCGCGCCCGCCACAACGCCAGCGGGACGAGAGCTGCCAGTGCCCCGCCGAGCAGCAGTACCGGCCGCACCACGCCAAACAGCTCCTGGGTTTTTTCGTAAATGTTGGCCAGCGCCGAAGCGCGAAAAGTGGCCCACGAAGCCGGGACAACGTACGAATTAGCCAGCAGCCGGGGCCAGCCCGAAACCGCACCCACCGGGGCGTAAAGCAGGGTGGCGGTTATTCCAATGAGTAAGCCGGTAAGCAGCAGCTCCAGCCATTGCTTTTGCCCGCGAATTGGCGCCAGCACCAGTGCGGCCCCCAGCGCCAGCGAAGCCAGCGGGTAAGCGTAGGTGGGAATGGTGTAGAGTCCCAGCACGCTGCTCACCACAAACACCAGCCAGGCCAGTCGCCGGTAGTGCGGCCAGGCGCCCAGGCCAACCACGGCGAAAAAACCCAGCTGAATCAGGACCAGCTGCATGTAGTAGCCCCGGCCCGAAGCCGCGTAGTAAAGCGCCGCCGGCGTGAGGTTGAAGAGCCCCGTGACCAGCGTGGCCAGCCGGAAATTGGTGAACCGCGCAAGCAGCGCGTAGCTCAGGGCGGTGCCCAGGGCCGCCACCCCGTACGAAGGCAGCCGCATGAGCAGCAGCGGGTGCTGGCCCAACACCGGGCGGCCCAGCGCGCAGCAGAGGTTGAAAAAAATGTGGTTGTTGGGCAGCGGGTAAAAGCTGCTGGTGACCACGGGCCCTTCGCGCACGAAAAACAGGTAGGAGAGGAGCTCATCGTACCGAAACCCGTAGCCCAGCAGCAGGCCCGCGCGCACGCCCAGCACGAGGCCCAGCAAGCCCAGGCCCACCGCCATTTCAACTTTGGTTAAGTTCCGGATGGTGGCCCGCAGGCTGGCCCAGGCCGCGTTTATTTCTAGCCTCAGCCCCCGCAGCTCGGCCCGGTTGGCCGGGTGGCGCAGCAGGCTGAGCCCGGCGAGCAGGCTGCCGCCCAAGGTGCCAAACAGCAGCCCCCGCAGTGCGGCGTAGCGCGCCGGCGTGAGGGCCAGTGGCAGGCGCGCAAAGGCATCTTCCAGGTACAGCAGCTGCCCCAGACTTTGCAGTTTCGCGTACGAAACCGGCCCCAGCAGCAGGCTGAGCAAACCACTGGCGGCTATCAATACAAAGCAGGCAAGGAGGGCCAGAAAGCGCATGTGCGAAGGCAAACGGGGCAGGGGCGGGGTGGTGGGCGCGAGGCTTACCGAAGCTGAATTCCCGGCCGAAAGCCGTCGGCCTCAGGCCCCCGCCCCGGATTACGACTGCGCGGGCACCGCAAAGAAGTCGCTGAACAGGTTGCCCGCTTCCTCGTCGGCAATGCTGCTGAAGAGGAACCCGCCAATGGTTTTGGGGTAGAAAAACGTGGATTTGGGCGGCATTACGGCGCCCGAGTGGCATACGGCTTCCACCTCGGCCATGCTCACTTCGTTCACAATGCAGGCGGCGCGGGCCTCGCCGCGGTCCACGCGTTGCAGGCACTCGGTGAAATTGCGCACATAGGCCACGCCCGGCCAGGACCGTTGCGCATCGGGCCCAATAATGCCCAGGGCTTTTTCCAGCACGAAAAAGTGGAGTACCGTCAAATCCAGGTTTTTTACGGCCTCGGTGGTGTCCCAGTTCAATTGGGCGTGCACCTCGGGCCGCAGCCGGATTTTGAAGGCCTGCCCGCCCAGATACAGCCCAAAGGCCCAGCGCTTGCCGGCAATGATTTCGGGCAAATCAGTGGCGTCATCCTGCGGAATAATGGTAAAATACGGTTCCAGCCGGGCCAGCAGCTCGGCGTCGCTCAGGCTGCCGGGCAGCTCCAGCAGCAGGCGGTGCGTGGGCAGAATGCGCAGGTCGTCGGCCGCCGCGTTGGTGAGGTACATCAGGTGATAGTTCCAGGGCTCGCGGCCGGTGGCGCGGCCGTCGGCGGCCAGCTCGCGGGCCTGGCGGTAGGCCAGGGAGCCTTCGTAGCGGTGGTGGCCGTCGGCCAGAATTACCTGCCGGGTGGCCAGCAATTCCTGAAATCGCCGGATAACGGTGGCGTCCTGAATCACGGCCAGCACGTCGCGGGCGCCCTGGTAGTCCTCCTCGGTTTCAACCAGCGGCGAGCGCATGGCTTCGTCCAAGTAGGTTTCCAGCTCAAAATCGGCGTCGCGGTACAGGCCGTGGGTGGCGCTGGTCTGGAACTGGGTGCGGGCCAGCAATTCGGCCCGGTCGTTCACCGAGGAGGGCAGGGTGTTTTCGTGGCGCAGCACCACTTCCTCGTCCCAGTCATACGCCCGAATGTGGCACATGAAGCCCTTGCGGCAGTATTCGCGGGCGCTGCCCGGCAACCGGAAATATTGGTAGTAGGCGTAAATCCCGGGCAATTCATCCTGCCGGATAATCCCGCTGGCTTCCCACTCGCGCAGCCGCGCAAGGGCCGCCCCAGCCGGGTCCTCGGCGCGGGGCACCGACAGGTGGATGGAATTGAGCGGGTTGCGGTACAGGGCTTCGCGCTGCTTGGCCGACACTACATCGAACAGGGGCGAAACGTAAGCATCAATGTTAGCGCTCAGCGTCGGGTTGTAGCGCCAGCCGCGCAAGGGTTGAATTTCAGCCAAGGAGTTGGTCAATGAGGAATGAGGAATGAAGAATGAGGAATTAGCCGAATCAGGACCGTTGAAATAATTCCTCAATCTTCATTCCTCATTAAGCCAAAGGCGTGATTTAGCCTCATGGGGCCAGCCGGCTGCGCTGCCAGCTGCTGCCTAGCAGCTCGTAAACGATGCGGTCGTGCAGGCGGCTGGGGCGGCCCTGCCAGAACTCCAGCCGGTGGGGGCGCAAAATGTAGCCGCCCCAGTGCGGTGGGCGCGGCAGCGGGTCCTGCGCGCCAAATTCTTCGGCTATTTTGGTTTCGCGGGCTTCCAGCTCCTCGCGGCTGCCGATGACCTGGCTTTGGGGCGAGGCCCAGGCGCCGAGCTGGCTGCTGCGCGGCCGGCTCTGGAAATATTCAGTCGACATTGCCTCCGGGGCTTTTTCCACGCGGCCTTCTACGCGCACCTGCCGCTCCAGGGCCGGCCAGAAAAAGTTGAGGGCCGCCAGCGGCTGCGCGGCCAGCTCGTGGCCTTTCTGCGAGTCGTAATTCGTGTAGAAGAGAAAGCCGGCGTCATCGGGCAGGCCTTTCAGCAGCACCACGCGGGATGACGGCTGGCCGGTGGCGGCCACCGTGCTCAGCGTGAGGGCGGTGGGTTCCTCCACTTGCGCGGCAATTGCTTCATCCAGCCACTGCCGGAACTGCTGCACGGCATTGGGCAGCACGTCGGTTTCGGAAAGGGTGCGCTGGGCGTAGGTTTTGCGCAGGTCGGCTAGGTGCGGGTCGGTCATGCGTTAGGTGAATGATGGGGAAGCATGCGGAATAGGAAAGCCTCGAAACGCGCCGTTGTGGATTGTGGGCCAAGAAGGAACATTTTTACGCAAGCGGGAGTCTTTATAACTCCTTTGCGAAGGCAAAAGGACATTTGCGGCGCAAGGTACTCAGAGCCCGGCTCGCTTGCCAGCTGGCAAACCCCCAGCCGCTGGCTGACGCGGAAGGCACTGGCCCTTTCTGCTGCGCTAGCGTTCCATTCCCGCTCCTCACCACTCTTATGCTCAGCCAGGACCTCTGCACCCTATTTCAGCGCGATTTGCAGCGCCTGGCGCAGCAAATCGCCGCATTTCCCGACGAAGCCAGCCTGTGGCAGGTTGCGGCCGGCATCAGCAATTCGGCGGGCAATTTGTGCCTGCATCTGGTCGGCAACCTCAATACCTACATCGGCGCCGTGCTGGGCCACAGCGGCTACGTGCGCAACCGAAATGCCGAATTTACGACGCAGCATGTGCCGCAAGCGGTGTTGGTTCAGCAAGTTAAAGACACGACAAACGTAGTGGAGCGGACCCTGACCGCCCTCACCGAAGCCCAATTGCAGACCGCCTATCCCGACGAAGTGCTGGGCGACCCAATGACCACGCAGGCCTTCCTAATCCACTTGTACGGGCACCTTACCTATCATCTTGGCCAAATTGATTACCATCGCCGCCTCCTGACTCAAGGACAAGCCTTGCAATTTGTAAATTGAATTCTGGTGGCCGCCCGGCCCCGGCATTTCTCATTTCTCCTTTATTTCTCCGAACATGCGTCCCGGCACCCTGCTCATCTCCCAGCCTTTTCTCAACGACCCCAACTTTGAGCGTAGCGTGGTGCTGCTTTGCCACGACGCGCCGGAAGACGGCACCTTCGGGCTGGTCCTCAACCGCCTCACCAACCTCACCCTGGGCGATGTGCTGGACCTGCCGCCTGAGGTGGGCCACGCCGCCACCGCGCTGCCGCTGTACGTGGGCGGCCCCGTCGAGCCCAATACCCTGCACTATCTGCACCGCCGGCCCGACCTGCCGGGCGCCACCGCTTTGGGGCAGGACGTGTATTGGGGCGGCGATTTTGAGCTGCTGCTCGGCCTCATTGGCAGCGGGGCCGTGGGGGCCGACGAAGTGCGGCTGTTTGCCGGCTATTCCGGGTGGTCGGTGGGCCAATTGGCCAGCGAAATGCAGGGGCAGAGTTGGATACGGCACTCCGCAAGCGCCGGGAAAGTGTTTACTTTGGCATCCGATGCCTTCTGGCGGGAGATTTTGCGGGAGAAAGGTGGGCGGTTTAAGGTACTGGCCAATTATCCGGTAGACCCTCGCCTGAACTGATTCGGGTTTTGCGCTGTCGTTTTATTTAATTCCCACTCTTTTTTGCTCTCTCCTCTGGTCCCACATGCGGGGCTGGCTTTTACGAAGATTTATGGCTGCTGAAGAAAACCCCACTGCCCCGGTCACCGGTGGCACCGAACCGGCCGCCGAGGACCGGATGACCATTTTGCAACGTCGCCTCGCCGAAATCCAGGGCAAGCCGGCCCCGGCCCCTACCGAGTCGGTCATGCCGGCCACTTCGGTTTCGCCCGAATCGGGGGCGCAGATTGAGATGCCCCTCCAGGGCACGCCCGAACTGCCCGCCGACCAGCCCGAAGGCGCCGGTACGGCTGAAGCCTCCGGCGAATCGGTCATGGCGACTGATTTGGGCGTTGTGGCCCCCGAGCCCGGCACCCCCGAAGCCGTCGCTGCCGCCGAAACCGCTCACCACGTTTCCGACGCCGTGACCGTGGACGGCCACGATATGTCGGCCCCGCAAGCCCGTGCCGTGGAGCATTACGGTGCAGAAATGGCTTCGCAGCCCGAGCCCGAAACGGCCGAAGCACCCGTGCCTGCCCCCGCCCCGGAAGCGTTGCCCGCCGATGAGCACATTGCCAGCGCCACGCCCGCACCCATTGCCGACCCCGAAACCCTGAGCGGCCCGAACACCGTCGCCACGGTGGAAGACCAGGCGCCGGAGTTGCCCACCGTGGAGCTGCACAGTGCTCCCGAGCTGGAAACTGCTGTCGAGACGGTGGCGGCCCTGCCTACTTCGTCGGAAACCCCGCTCAATGCAGCTCCGGCCGATGTGGAGGCCATCGACGCAGGCGATGAGCCCACCGGGGCTGAAGGCGAGGATAGCTATGTTTCGGAAACCGTAGCGCCCGATTTTACGGCCCTCGACCTGCCCGCCCAGGCGTCTTACCTGGTGGAGCTGTTGCGCCGGCCCGATGCGCGCCGCAACCGCAAGCAAATCCAGGACCTCACCCGCCAGTACGAAACCAACGTGGGACTGGCCCGCAGCGCCGCCCGCCAGAAGTTTGCCGAAGGCGGCGAGGGTGCCGAAGCCTTCGCGTTCCAGCAGCCCGAGGGCCAGCAGGAGTTGAACAAGGCCATGCAGGAGTTTCGCGAGAACCGCGCCAAGGACGCAAAAGCCGAAGACGTCAGCCGGGGTGATAACCTTACCAAGAAAAAAGCGCTGCTCGACCAGCTGCGCGTATTGGTAGAAGCGGCCGAAACCAAAGACAGCTCGGCCAGGCTCAAGGCCTTGCAAGGCGAGTGGAAAGCCACCGGGGCCGTGCCCCAAACCGACAGCCAGGGCATCTGGGATACCTACCACGGCCTGCTCGACATCTATTACAGCAAGCAGGGCCGCTTCCTGGAGATGAAGGACCTGGACCGCCGCCGCAACCTCGAGGCCAAAGAAGGCCTCATCAAGCGCGCCGAAGCCCTGACCAGCGTGCCCGGCATCAACAAAGCCCTCGACGAGCTGACCAAGCTGCACGAGGAATGGAAGCACATCGGTCCCGTGCCGAACGACCAGCGCGAGCCGCTCTGGCAGCGTTTCATCGCCGCGTCGGATGTGCTGCACCAGCGCCGCAAGGAGTTCGTGGACCAGCGCTCGACGGTAGAAAAAGCCAACCTCGTGGTGAAGCAGGCCCTGTTGGAGCGTGTGCTGCCATTTGCTTCTTTCGACACCGACCGCGTGAACCTGTGGCGCTCGAAAACCGACGAGCTCCAGGAAATCAAAACCGAGTGGGAAGCCGCCGGCCTTGTGCCCCGCGCCCAGGCCGATGCGCTGAACAAGCAGTACTGGGCCGCTTACAAAGCCTTCTTCAACCGGAAAAACGATTTCTTCAAGTCGCTCGACAACGAGAAATCGGCCAACGTGAAAGCCAAGGTTGCCCTCATTGAGCAGGCCGAAGAAGCCCTGAACAACCCCGATGCTGATGCTGCCCGCCAGGTGGTTATTCGGGTGCAGAAGGAGTGGAAAGAAGTGGGCCGGGTGCCTGACAAGCTGGCCGACAAGCTCTGGCACCGTTTCCGTGCCGCCTGCGATGCCATCTTCGACCGCCCCAAGCACGAGTCCCGGCAGCGGGAGGAGAAAGTGCAGCAGTCGTCGGCGGAGCAAACGGCGCACCTCGATACAATTGCCGACCAGGTCAACGCCCTCACGGCCGATGCGCCCGGCACATTGGAAGGTTTCCGGGAGATTCTGGCCGGCTGGGTGGCCGAGTTCGACCCCACCGACGAGCAGCCCGGCCGTGGCACCGCCGACCGCAGCGAGGAACAGCTACTGGCCCTGTTGGGCAAGTACCTGGACCACGTTCCCGGCCTGAGCTACGCCGAATGCAACGACCTGTTGTTTCAGGTGGAAGTGAGCCGTTTGAAGGCCCGTCCGCAGGCGCAGCAACAGCTTACGCGCAAGGAAATGGCGCTGCGCAAGGAAATCAACGAGTTGGAAAACGACCATTCCACGCTGCAAACCAACCTCGATTTTTTCGCCCGCTCCAAAAATGCCTCCCAATTGCGTGAGGAGTATCAGGGCCGCATCGCCGAAGGGCAGAAGCGCATCGATGTGCTGAAAAAGCAGCTAAAAGTTATTCGCAGCTAAATAGAGAATAATAAACCGCGTGATTCTCAGGTAAAAACAGGCCCGGCGTAGTCTGCGTCGGGCCTGTTTTTATAAAAATGAATGCGTAGGCTGGCAAAAGTGTCTCCAGCCGCGTACTTTTGTGCCACCAATTAGCCGCCTTAGCTCAGTTGGTAGAGCTTCTGACTTGTAATCAGAGGGTCGTTGGTTCGAGTCCGACAGGCGGCTCAGTGTTATGAAAATGGCCTCTACGGTTTGTAGAGGCCATTTTCATTTTTCGGTAGATAGGCTTCTTCGCTGAGGACCGTTGCGTCGCCGACAATGGTAATGTGCGTGCTGATTGTAGCCCTGTTTCTAATTTCCGTGTTGACCGCAGCTGATGCATTTCACACACATAACGGCGGTGAATACCCTGAAGCAAAAGCGCTGTTTGCGAGCTTAGGAGTGGTTTCTGGGGCGTCTTTGCTGGCCTGAACGTAAGCGGGCTGCTGTTGCGGTGGGGTGGGGACGAATTAGGCAATTCTGGTGCGGGATTCCATTCCAAATTCGGGCAACGCAAGCTGTTCCTTTATAGCGTCCTTCTGGAGTTGGCCTTATCGGCCATGGATAGTTTCATAAACCGGGCCAGCTGGGTAAAGCGTACTTCGGCTTATTTCGGTCGCCAGGTTACGCTCAGGCCGGTTCCGCCGCCGGGGCTCCAGAGTGGCACCATGCTCACGTCGCGCCCGATGGGCTTGCGGCCCCAGCGGTTGCGGTGGCTCAGGTAGGCCAGGTGGGCCGACAGGATGCCGAACCCTGCCCCGGCAAACACGTCGGATTCCCAGTGCTTGTTGTTTATCATGCGGAACGCGGCCACCCCCGTCGCCAGCGTGTAGGCCCCGATGCCGTACCACTGGCTCTTGTCCCGAAACTCGGTGTGCACGATGCTGGCCGCCAGAAACGCCTGCGCCGTGTGGCCCGACGGGAACGAAAGCCGGTCCGACGAGTCGGGCCGCTGTACTGCCGTTAGCGTTTTTACGATGTACACCGATGTGAGCATGATTAGCTCGCTTTTGAGGACGATGAGGGCCAGGTTCACCCGGTCGTCGCGCGACTCCACGCCCGCCAGCAGCACGCCGCCCACTTCTAAATAAGGTGCGAATTGCAGGTAATTATCGATGTGGTTGCGGTAGGTGCCAAAAGCCCGGCGAATGTCCTTCTTGGCATTATACGAGCTGTAGAAGCCGTTGCCGTTGATGGTGCTGGCTCCGTAGCCGATGAGCACTGCCGGCACAATGGCCGCCCGAAAGCCCTTGCTTTTGAAAAACGTTTTCTTGGTGGGCGCGGAATGGCCGCTGGGGTTTTCGTATTTGTGGGTCGTATCGGCCGGAGCAGTCCGGGGGATTTGGGCCTTGGCCAGTTGGGGTGCAGCTGCCAGCGGCAGCAGCAGGAGCAAGGCGCGCAGGTTGCGAAAAAATATAGTCATGGCGAAGGATAAATTGCGAAGAAACAACTGCGGGGCCGAAGCAGCGCCGGCGCTGCTTCGGCCAAGTTGCACAAATACTAGCGGTTGGCTTTTTAGCCTGTTCAGGTTGTTAACCGTTGGGGTTGCTAACTTGCCGTTTCATTCTGAGTTCTTTTGGGTTTTTTGGTTGCGTATGCGTTTGTTGGAAGTAGTAACCTCGGCTCAGGCCCGTGAGTTTTTGCAGTTTCCGGTTCGGCTTTATGCCCGTGACCCTGATTACGTTCGCCCACTGGACCGCGACGTGGAAAACGTATTTGACCGCGACAGAAACAAGTATTTCCGCCACGGCTGCCTCATTCGCTGGCTGTTGGTGGACGGCGCCGGGCGCACGTTGGGCCGGGTGGCGGCTTTCGTGAACGAGCACACTGCCCAAACTTTCGCGCAACCCACGGGGGGCATGGGTTTTTTTGAATGCGTGGACGACCAGGTGGCCGCCGATGCCCTGCTCAACGGCTGCCGGACGTGGCTTGCGGCGCAGGGCATGGCTGCCATGGACGGTCCCATCAATTTTGGCGACCGCGACCAGTGGTGGGGCGTGCTGCTCGACAATTTCGGCGCCCCGCTCTATGGCCAGAACTACAACCCGCCGTACTACCGCCGCCTGCTCGAAACCTATGGTTTTCAGTGCTACTTCAATCAATACACCTATTTCCGGAAGCTGGCCACTCCGTTCTCGCCCGAGTACCTGGAGCGCGCCGCCGGCCTGCTCCATCACGCCGATTACAGCTTCGAACACCTGCGCCTCGACAACCTGCCCAAGTACACCGAGGATTTCCGGCAGGTGTACAACAAAGCCTGGGTGAAGCACGACGGCGTGAAGGAAATGACCACCGAGCAGTCCGGCAACATCATGAAAAAGCTGCGCCCCATCATCGACGAGCGGGTGTGCTGGTTCGCGTATTTTCGGGGCGAAGCCGTGGGCTTTTTCATCTCCCTGCCCGAATTGAATGAGCTGTTTCGGTACGTCGATGGCAACCTGAACTGGTGGGGCAAGCTCAAATTTGCGTGGTACCGTTGGCGCGGCGCGGTGCACACCCTCACCGGTATTGTGTTTGGCATTGTGCCCGCCCACCAGCGCAAGGGCCTCGAAATTGCCTTCATCATGGCCGTGGCCAACATGGTGCAGGACCGCACCAAAGTCAGCTACGATGACTTCGTGATGAACTGGATTGGGGACTTCAACCCCAAGATGATGCGCATTGCCGAAGCCATTGGCGGCACCGTGTGGCGCACCCACGCCACCTACCGGTATTTGTTCGACCGCACTGCGCCATTCGAGCGGGCTTTGCCCATTGATTAGCGCCGTAGCAGCGGCTGGCGCTACTTTTGTCGTTTCCCACGTTGGCTCTCAGAACAACGTTATTGCGTTGTTTCGGCCCGCTTTTATCCGCTTTCACGTTTTGGAACTACTTACCGCCACCGCGCATTTCATCGAACAACAATTTGCCGACGAGGGCAGCGGCCACGACTGGGCGCACATCCGCCGGGTGTGGCTGATGGCCCGCCGCCTGGCCCTGGCCGCCCCCGAAGCCGACCGCGAAGTCACCGAGCTGGGCGCTTTGCTGCACGACATCGCCGACTGGAAATTCCACGGTGGCGACTACGAGGCCGGGCCCCGCGCCGCCCGCGCGTGGTTGTGCTCGCAGCACGCCCCGGAGCCGCTCATTGCCCGCGTCGAAACGATTATCCGGGAAGTCTCTTTTAAGGGGCTGGGCGTCGAAACGCCCGTTTCTTCCATTGAAGCGGCGCTCGTGCAGGACGCCGACCGGCTCGATGCCATTGGGGCCATTGGCATTGCCCGGGCCTTCGCCTACGGTGGGCACAAGGGCCGGCCGCTGCACGACCCCGCCATTGCCCCCGTGGCGCACGACAGCTTTGCCAGCTACCAGCAGAACACCGCGCCCACGCTCAATCATTTCTACGAAAAGCTGCTGCACCTCAAAGACCGGCTGCACACCGATGTTGCCCGCCAGGTGGCCCAGGAGCGGCATGCCTACATGGAAGGCTACATGGCCCGTTTCCTGGCCGAGTGGGACGGCGTTGACTAACCAACCCTCTTGCTTGACTTTGTAATCATTTCAGCAAAGCCGCCACGCGGGTGCCAAGCAACTCGGTGGCCTGCAGGATTTGGGCATGGGGCAGCGCCGCCACATCCATTTGGAAAGTAACCCGCGAAATGCCGCCCAGCGCCTCGCTGTGGCGTAGAATTTTCTTGCCTACTTCTTCCGGGCTGCCCACTAGCAATGCCCCAAGCGGGCCGGCCTGGGCATCAAACTGGCCCCGCGTTACGGGCAGGCCGCCGCGCTCCCGGGCGCGGGCGCTGAACGTGCGGGCATACCCCGGAAAGAAGCTTTCCCGGGCCTCCTCGGTGGTGGCAGCCACGTAGCCCAGCGAGTGCAGGCCTACGCGCAGCTGCTCGGGCGCGTGCCCGGCGCGGCGGCCGGCTTCCCGGTACAAGTCTACCAGGGGGCGGAAGCGGTGGGTGTCGCCGCCGATAATGGCCACCATTAGCGGCAAGCCCAGCGTGCCGGCTCTTACAAACGATTCCGACGTGCCGCCCACGCCCAGCCAGATGGGCAGCTGCGGCTGCACCGGCCGCGGGTAGACGCCCTGGCCCTGCAGCGCCGGCCGAAATTTGCCCGACCATTGCACCTTCTCGTGGTCCCGCACGGTCAGGAGCAGGCCCAGCTTTTCGGCGAACAGCTCGTCGTAGTCCTCAAGGTCAAAGCCGAACAGCGGAAATGCCTCAATTGAAGAACCCCGGCCCACCACCATTTCGGCCCGGCCCTGCGAAATCAAATCCAGCGTCGCGAACTGCTGGAATACGCGCACCGGGTCGGCCGCGCTGAGCACGGTCACGGCACTGGTGAGGCGGATGCGCTTGGTGCGGGCGGCCGCCGCCGCGAGAATAACGGCAGGTGCGGAGTCGAGGTATTCGGGCCGGTGGTGCTCGCCGATGCCGAATATGTCGAGCCCCACTTCGTCGGCCCGCACAATGCGGTCAAGCAACTGGCTCATGGCCTCCGCAGCGCTCAGGGTAGCGCCAGTGCTGTTGTTTAGCAGGTGCGAGGCGAAACTATCAATGCCAATTTCCATGGAAGGGCGAGTGTTTAAATGGTGATGAGGGGCTTTTTGACATAATAATGCGCAGACGGCAATACAAATGTATGTACATCATATGTATGTACATAGTTCGCGTTGTCTTTACTTTATTGCTTGCGTTAGACCAGTCACTTTGCCTTTGCCTGCTTCAAATCCAATAGCCAGGGCCGTCAATCTGCAGAGTGGAAGGCCAAGAGGAATGGAAACTCACCCGAGAAAGGGAACCGTCTCAGCGCTTTCTGCCCGTTACCTTTGCCCAATGAAGCCGTTTCTCCGTCTGATTTCTTGCTTGCTGCTGCTGGCGGTGGCCAGTTGCCGCACTTGTCCCATTGAGTCCTGCCATGTGCGCAAGGTGCACCTGCACAGCGGGGTCAAGTATCACGGGCAGCCGTGGTTCAAGAAGCAGAACCCAGCTATTGGTGAGAAAATTAAGACTTACAACCCCAAGTCCGGTACCCATGCCCAGGACAAAAGCAAGCCGCTGAGATAGGCGGCTCGAAACGCCTAAAAAAGGCCGTAGCGCTTGCCGCTGCGGCCTTTTTGTTGTATCTTCGCACGCACAATAAGAACCATTCACCCTGCGGCTTAAAGCGCCCTTTTAACGGGCTTTTTTGAGCTGCCTATCAACCCCCTCAATGGCGGAAGGCGAAAAAATCATTCCGATAAACATCGAAGACGAGATGCGGGGCGCGTACATCGATTACTCGATGTCGGTCATCATCTCCCGGGCCCTGCCCGATGTGCGCGACGGCCTGAAGCCCGTGCACCGCCGCGTGCTCTACGGCATGAGCGAGTTGGGCGTGGGCTACAACAAATCCTACAAAAAATCGGCCCGTATCGTGGGCGAGGTGTTGGGTAAATACCACCCGCACGGCGACAGCTCCGTGTACGACACCATGGTGCGCATGGCCCAGGACTGGAGCCTGCGCTACCCGCTGGTGGACGGCCAGGGCAACTTTGGCTCCGTTGATGGCGACTCGCCGGCCGCCATGCGCTACACCGAGGCCCGCCTCAAGCGCATCGCCGACGAGATGCTCAACGACCTGGACAAGGACACCGTTGACTTCCAGCCCAATTTCGACGACTCGCTGGAAGAGCCCAGCGTGATGCCCGCCAAATTCCCGAACCTGCTGGTGAACGGCACTTCGGGCATTGCCGTGGGCATGGCCACCAACATGGCCCCCCACAACCTGACGGAAGTTGTGAACGGCATCATCGCCTACTTGGCCAACCCGGAAATCACCGTGTCCGAGCTGATGCAGTACGTGACGGCGCCCGACTTCCCCACGGGCGGCATCATCTACGGCTACGAAGGCGTGAAGCAGGCTTTTGAAACCGGTCGCGGCCGCGTGGTAATGCGCGCCAAGGCCACGTTCGAAACCACCAAAACCGGCAAGGAGCAAATCGTCGTCACCGAAATTCCCTATATGGTGAACAAGGCGTCGATGATTGAGAAAACCGCCGCGCTCATCAACGATAAGAAGATTGAGGGCATTTCGGACATGCGCGACGAGTCGGACCGCGACGGCATGCGCATCGTTTACGACCTCAAGCGAGACGCCATGCCGAGCGTGGTACTCAACAACTTGTACCGCTATACCCAACTGCAAAGCTCTTTTGGCGTCAACAACGTATGCCTGGTCAAAGGCCGCCCTATGACGCTGAACCTGCAGCAGCTCATCCAGTATTTTGTTGAGCACCGCGCTGAAGTCATCGTGCGCCGCACGCGCTACGAGTTGGCCGAAGCCCAGAAGCGGGCCCACATCCTCGAAGGCCTGCTCATTGCCCTCGACCACCTGGATGAGGTTATTGCCCTGATTCGCGGCTCGCGGGACCCTGAGGTGGCCCGTGGCCAGCTCATCCAGCGGTTCGCGCTGAGTGAAGTGCAGGCCCGTGCCATTCTCGACATGCGCCTTCAGCGTCTCACTGGCCTGGAACGCGACAAAATCGTGGCCGAATACAACGAGTTAATGAAGCTGATTGACCACCTGAACGCCGTTCTGGCATCGGATGAGCTTCAGCGCGGCATCATCAAAACCGAACTGGAAGACATTCGCGAGCGCTACGGTGACAACCGCCGCACCGAAATCAACTACATCGGCGGTGACTTCTCGACCGAGGACATGATTGCCGACGAAGCAATGGTCATCACCATCAGCCGCGAAGGGTACATCAAGCGCACCAACCTCGATGAATACCGGGCTCAGGGCCGGGGCGGGGCGGGTTCGCGCGGGGCCATCTCCAAGAAGGACGATTTTACCGAGCATTTGTTCGTGGCGACTACGCACGAATACCTGCTTTTTTTCACCGAGTTGGGCCGGGTGTTCTGGCTGAAAGTGTACGAAGTGCCGGAAGGAGGGAAGGCCACCAAAGGCTTGCCCATCCAGAATCTCATCGAAATTCCGCGGGAAGACAAGGTGCGTTCCGTGCTCAACGTGCGCGGCCTTAAAGACCCGGACTACCTCGAAAATACGTTCCTGATGTTCTGCACGGAGCAGGGTACGGTGAAAAAGACGCCGCTCGAAGCGTATTCTCGCCCTCGTACCGCCGGCATTAATGCCATTACCATCAACGAAGGCGACCGGATTCTTGACGTGCAACTATTGGCTCCGAACGCTGAAGTGGTGCTGGCGTCGCGTTCCGGCCGCGCCGTGCGCTTCAACGAGTCGAAGGTTCGTTCGATGGGCCGGGCCGCGGCCGGTGTTCGCGGCATTAGTTTGTCGGAAACGCCTGGCGACCGCGTGGTCGGTATGGTCTGCCTCAGCGACCCCTCGCAGGAATTGCTCGTTGTGAGTGAAAATGGCTACGGCAAGCGTAGCGCCCTCGACGAATACAGGGTCACGAACCGCGGTGGCAAAGGTGTTCGCGCCATGAAGCTGACCGATAAAACGGGCAATCTGGTGGCTATCAAAGACGTGAACGATACCGATGACTTGATGATTATCAACAAATCAGGCATCACCATCCGTTTGCGAATGAGCGATTTGCGTACCATTGGCCGCGCTACCCAGGGTGTTCGGTTGATTAAAATTAGTGCCAACGACGAAATCTCATCAGTAGCCAAAGTGGCGGCCGATGAGAAGGAAGAAGAAGGGGAAACCGAGGCCGTTCTGGTGGTAATTGCTAGTGCTGATGGCGTAGCTGAAGCTAGTTTTGGAACCGTTTCTACCGGAGCGGATGAACTCGACGGTGGAGATGATTCGACGGAAGACGACGCGGAAGAAGCCGATTTGGCATAATTGCTGAATAGGAGCAGGGCAGCCCAATTGGGCTGCCCTGTTTATTTTTGGTGAAACCAATACCGGCACCTCCCGTTTTGGTTCGTAGTAGTTTTTATTTTTTCGCCCACTTTTTCTCATTCTTTCTAGTCTTGCTGAGCAGTTGCTGCAACAGAACGTGCGGTCAACTGCCCATTTAAGGCTTATTCCCATTTTCTTATGAACAAGACATTTTTGACCCTTGCTGCTGCGGCGGCGTTGTCTGCGAGTTTGCCCTCGGTGGCATTGGCCCAAACTTCAGCCGTCACCAATGCCATCCTAAACCAGCGTACCGGCCTGCTCGACAAGGCTCGCGTGGACATTGATAAGGCAATTGTGAATGAAAAAACCAGCGGCAAAGCCAAAACCTGGTTTACGCGGGGCGAAATCTACCAAGGCATGTTGGAAAGTCCTATCTATAGTAAGCAGCTGCAGCCGGGTGAGGGACTGCAAAAAGCTTATGAGTCGTATGCTAAGACGGTTGAGCTGGATACGCAGACCGGTGAATTTGGTAAGCAGGCAGTTACCAGAATGGATGGGCTGTACGGTCGTGCGTTCAACGATGCTGTGAATAGCTACAACGCTAAAGAGTACGACAAAGCAATTGCGAGCTACAAACTTGCCTCGCAAATAAAGCCTCAGGATACCACGGCGGTGCTCTATTCGGCTTATGCTTATGAGGCCAAGCAGGATTATGCGGGTGCTAAAACCAGCTACAACCAATTGTTGGCCATGAATTACAAGTCGGTGACGCTGTATTCACGATTGCTCCAAATGGCTAAACAACAAAAAGACGATGCTGAAGCTGCTAAAGTGCTTCAGCAGGCATTAGTGGCGTATCCAACCAACAAAACATTTATGTTGGAAGATTTGAATATGTCTCTGGCGAGCGGCAAAGGTGAGGATGCGTTGGGTAAAATCAATAAGTCGATTGCTGCAGACCCGAGCAATTCCAATCTGTACGCTGTGCGGGGTTCGATGTACGACCAGCAAAAGAAGCAGGACCTTGCTTTGGCCGATTATAAGAAGGCAGTTGAGCTTGACCCAAACAATTTTGATGCTCAGTTTAACCTCGGCGTGTATAATTACAACAAAGCTGCTGATGCTTATACAAAAGCCAGTAAGATGGATTTGAAGACGTATCAGACTTCAGGGAAGAAGTTTGAAGCGGACGGTAAGAAGTATTTTGAAGCTTCGGTGCCATATTTTGAGAAAGCACTTCAGCTGCAGCCGGATGACCGCAACACGTTGGCATCGCTGCAAAAAGTCTATTTTCGGCTGGGTCGTACTGCCGACTCAGAACGGTTGAATGCCAAACTCCAGTCGCTTAATAAAAAATAGGTTTGGTTCCAGGTTAAGGGTAGGGCTCATCCACGCATGTGGATGGGCTTTTCTTTTTTCATGTCATTTCTCGTATCATCAATTTAACATAATATAAATTATAAGACACATCTTTGCTCTCGGTTTGCGAGTGTTCGTAGTTCAATTCATTAGTTAGTCTATGGCCGTAGTGACGTTGCTCATCGAGTGATTATTTGTTCGCATGGTTTATTGCTTATGCCTTAGTTGTCCTCCTGACAAAGCCTCGAAGTGGCGGTGCGGTGGCAGCAATAAATTGAAAGTTGGTGCTGGGTAGCAGCAGTTTCTCTAATGACCATGTCGCCGCTTTGTGCCTATTCAGATGCGTAGTACCCCTTTCAGCAACGCCGAGGCGTAATGGATTTCGTCTTTAGGGAAAAAGAGCGTGCGTAGGTAGCTGTCTCATTTTTCCATAGTCTTGCAGCGTAGAGAGAATCTGCTGGTTCTATGTTTTCCCCAGCCGGGTACAATTAGGACCTGTTAGATCAAGATAAAAAAAAGTATAAAATTGGACAACTTTTATACTTTCGAATACTTGGTATGCAAATCACTCTAATAATGCTTAAGTTTCTTGTGCTGCTATGCAACAAATATGTAGCTAAGAAACTGAGAAATAAATTATACTCCTTTTGAAATTAGCACTTGATAATATGTGCTAGCAGCAAGATATACTGTATATTTAGGTCACAATTTATATGCTTCTAACCCCAACTGATAGAAGGGTAGATAATAAACGCATAATATGGTATAAAATTTCCCGTCAGTGAACTTTTTAATACTATATTTTATTATGCGATAAGGGCCTATACTTGTACTCCTAATTCTGATGACGTAATGCCAAAACTTATAGACTATCCGAGAACAAGTTATACCGGGGCATGGGAACTCGCCGAAGTTACAGACGACACAGGCGGAAAGTGTGCCATCGATACAGCTGCACGCAAGCTCAACCGGAAAGTGAGCGGGTCATTTAAGGCCATCATCGGCTCGGCCGTGAAATTTGGGCTGTTGACGAGCAAACGAGAATTATTGACGACCACAACCTTGTTCAAACGCATTAAACACGCCTATGACAAGCAGGAAGAACTAGTCTTTCATCGCGAAGCTTTCCTTACGCCCCCCCTATTTACACAACTGTGCCGGAAATTCAGGTCCCGTGAGCTTCCCATTCAGATGCTGGACGTGATGCTTATTAGAGAGTTCGGAGTCGAGGAAATCAACGCCCAAGGTGTAGCAAAGGCCTTTGTAGACGGCGCACGCATGGTGGGGCTCTTAAATGAGAACAACGTGATAGCCGACATTGATACTTTGGCGGCTCAACAAACCCCGCGGCGTGAACTTGCCAGTCCTCAACCTTCGCCAAATACCTTTCGACAAGAACCCCAATTTTTACCCTTACTCACGACAACACCCGAAAATAACAATATCCAAACACCAGAACTTACTAGCCCAGCACAAAATGCTGCAATACCACGACCACCAGCAACGGAGCCCACAAAAACGAATAGTCAAGACGCGATAGCAAGCTTGTTTGGCTTGCTAAACACCGCACCCGCAGCAAACGCAGAACAAATAACTGAAACCGCGCGAAAGCCTGCTGCCCAGGAGACGGAACTTACCCCATTTATCTCACCCAGAATCACCACGCCAGCGCCAGCCTTACCAGAGCATAGCCCACGGGATGCCTATCAGATACAAGTAAGTGGACCTGGAGTAAACACGACTCTATCAATTACAGAAGAAGATGACGTTGCAATTGCTATTGCCCTACTTGAAAAAATAAGAAGGCAATTAAAAGCGTAAAATCAAGCTAAGCATGTGAACCACAAAGCGTAGTGCCAATCGATGACTCGCATTGATTGATGTGATGATGGCTGCTTCTTTACT
Source organism: Hymenobacter terricola (assembly GCF_017921975.2). Classification (GTDB taxonomy): domain Bacteria; phylum Bacteroidota; class Bacteroidia; order Cytophagales; family Hymenobacteraceae; genus Hymenobacter; species Hymenobacter terricola. The sequence goes on along the minus strand of NZ_JAGEMO020000003.1, from coordinate 96,552 downwards.
CAGTTTCGGTTAAGTGGCGATTGTTGGGCAACCGATGGCGCTCCTGAAGCACCGCAATAACTTCTTCCATGGGTACACCGGTGGCCGCCAGGAGCACTAGCAAATGGTACAGCAAATCCGCAACCTCACCCGGCAGCGTATCGCGATGCCCCGCCACGGCATCAATTACGCTCTCCACGGCCTCCTCTCCCACTTTCTGCGCTATTTTGGGGATGCCTTTCTGGAACAACGAAACCGTGTAGGATGTCGGGGCCCGCTCGGGGAATTGCTTCCGCTCGGCAATTAATCGCTCCAAAGCAGCTAAAAAACCAATTGGTGGCGCGGGCGCAATCACCTGCTCAGCTTGCTCAAAACAGCTAATGGTGCCACGGTGGCAGGTAGGCCCAGCCGGCAAGGCCCGGATGAGGACCGTATCAGCGTCGCAATCAATATGCAGGCTAACGACCGTAAGGTAGTTGCCGCTGCTTTCGCCCTTAGTCCACAGCCGGTTCTTGGAGCGCGAAAAAAACGTCACTCGCCCCTCCTGCTGCGTTTTAGCCCACGCCTCATCATTCACATAGCCGAGCATGAGCACCTGGCCAGTATCAGCGTCCTGCACAATGGCCGGGGCGAGGCCGGTGGTAGAATCGAAGCGCAATGGGGCAGCGGACGTGGAGGAAGCAGTCATTAGTCGGGAATAAGGAACAGGATTGGCGCCGTAAAATTAGACGACCAAGCCTAGAGGCGCACGGCGATGCCCGCCTCGTGCAAATATTGCTTTAGCGCCGGCAACGCGGTTTCATTGAAGTGAAAAATGCTGGCAGCAAGGGCCGCATCGGCCCCGCCGGCCTGAAATACGGCCGTAAAATCGGACGGCTGGCCAGCTCCCCCAGAAGCAATGACGGGGACGTAAACGGCATCGCTCACGGCCCGGGTCAACTCCAGTGCGAAACCGGATTTGGTGCCGTCGTGGCTCATGGAAGTTAGCAACAACTCGCCGGCACCTAAGTCGGCCGCCATGCGGCACCACTCCACGGCTTGCCGGCCGGTGGGCTGGGTGCCGGCGCGGGTCATTACCTGCCACTCGTTCTCCACCAGGCGGGCATCAACCGCCACCACAATGCATTGGGAGCCAAATCGACGGGCGAGGTCGGCAATGAACTCGGGGCGGGCCAGCGCGGCCGAATTGATGGATACTTTGTCGGCTCCGCTCAGCAGTAGAGCTTCCACATCGGCCACCGTCCCGATGCCGCCCCCCACGGTGAATGGAATGTCGAGCACGCGAGCCACGTCGCGCACCAGCTCTGTGAGGGGCTTGCGGCGCTGGTTGGTGGCCGTGATATCGAGAAACACCAGCTCGTCGGCGCCTTCGAGTGCATAGCGGGCAGCCAGGGCCACGGGGTCGCCCGCATCGCGCAGGCCCTCAAACTGGATACCTTTCACGGTGCGGCCGTCGCGTACGTCGAGGCAGGGAATGAGTCTTTTCTTAACCACGGAGTCAACGAATGAGGCGAATGGAAAATCGGAATGTGAAACCGGCACCAAGGGCTACAGGAAAGGCTTCAAATCGGCCAGCGCAATGGTGCCTTCGTAAATGGCTTTGCCGATGATGGCCCCGTGCATGCCCGCTTTGGCGAGCCGTTCGAGGTCGGCAACGGTGGTAACGCCACCGCTGGCAATGAAACGCGCAGTGGGGAACTGCTGCACCAGCGTTCGGTACGTATCCAGCGAAGGCCCTTGCAGCAAACCGTCCTTGCTCACGTCGGTGCAGATGAAAGTGGATGCCCCGGCGGCCAGATAGTCGGCGATAAAACCAGCCAGCGTGAGCGTGCTTTGGTCAGCCCAGGCATTTATCAGGATATGCTCTCCTTTGAAATCGGCCCCCAGGAAGATGGTTTCGGCCCCGTAACGGGCCAGCCAGGCTTGCACAGTGGCCGGCGCGCGCACCGCCAGGCTGCCTGCCGTGGCGTGCGCCGCGCCGGCACGCAGCACCTGGGCCAACGAATCTTCGGTTTGGATGCCGCCGCCAGCGTCGATATCCAGCGTGGTTCGGCACGCAATTGCTTCGAGCACGGCCAGGTTCACCGGATAGCCGGCGCGGGCCCCGTCGAGGTCAACCAAGTGCAACCGGCGCACGCCGGCGTCGGCAAAGCGCTGGGCCACGGCTACCGGGTCGCTATCGTAAGTTGTCTGGCGGCCAAAGTCGCCGGCGCTAAGCCGGACGCATTGGCCGTTTATTAAGTCGATGGCAGGGATAATCTCCACAGGAAACGGGTATTTAACAGAACTTAAAGCGCCAGAAAATTGGCCAGAACGCGGGTGCCCACGGTGCCGCTTTTCTCGGTATGAAACTGCACGCCATGGAAATTGCGATGCTGCACTGCCGCACTGAAAGGCGCCGGATGGGCCGATTGAGCCGTCGTGTAAGCGCCCACCGGAGCATAGTAGCTGTGCACAAAATATACGTGGTCCGCCTCGGTAAGGCCGGCAAACAGCGGGCCTTGCAATGCCAACAGGTTGTTCCAGCCCATGTGAGGCACTTTGTGGGTTGAGTCGGGCGCAAAGCGTTGCACCGTGAAGGGCAATAGTCCAAGCAAGGGCGTATCGTTTTCTTCGCTGTGCTGGCCCAGCAGCTGCATACCCAGGCAAATGCCCAGGAAGGGTTGCGTCAGCGTGGGCAATACATGGTCGAGCCCAGCTTCCCGCAGCGCTTGCATAGCCGAGGAAGCTTCGCCTTCGCCGGGAAACAGCACCTTGTCGGCCCGGCGTAGCGCTTCCGGGTCGGCTGTCAGGGTGGCGCTGGCTCCAAGACGCTCCAAGGCGAACAGCACGGATTGCACATTCCCCCCTTTGTAATCTACAACTGCAATTTCCATTAGCGAACCAATTTATTCATTTGGATATACAAAGACCCTAGCGCCCACCATCTTTAACGCAAGTAGTAACGCCATTTGTTTATAGTATTCCCTTTGTGCTCGGGATTGCCGCCGAATCATCCTGCTGCAAAGCCATCTTTATAGCCTTTGCTACGGCTTTAAAAATCGCCTCAATTTTGTGGTGCTCGTTATCGCCTGCGCAGGCAATGTTAAGCGTAGCGCGGGCATTATCAGTAAAGGACTTAAAGAAGTGAAAGAACAGCTCGGTAGGCAAGTCCCCTACCCGCTCGCGCTTAAACTCCGCATTCCAGACCAGCCAGGGACGGCCCGAGAAGTCGATGGCGGCCTGGGCCAGGGCCTCATCCATGGGCAACAGAAAACCGTAGCGCGCCAACCCGCGCTTATCGCCCAAAGCTTGTGAGAATGCCGTCCCAAGGGCTAACGCAGTATCTTCAACTGTGTGGTGTTCATCGATATGCAAATCGCCGTTTACACTTATGTGTAAATCAACCCCGCTGTGGCGGCCAAGCTGTTCGAGCATGTGGTCGAAAAAGCCCAGGCCCGTGTGAATATCGGTTTGACCGGTGCCATCCAGATTCAGCCGAATAGCAATTTGCGTTTCATTGGTATTACGCTCGATGACGGCCACCCGCGCCGGGTAGCGCAGGAAATGATAAATGGCTTCCCAGCTAGTGGTAGTGAGCGCGGCGCGTGGGTCAGGCTCCTCTCCTATCAGAATGGCCTGGCTGCCGAGATTGGTGGCCAGCTGCACGTCGGTGAGACGGTCGCCGATGACGTAAGAGTTGGGCAGGTCGTATTCATTGGCCGGGTCGAGGTATTGGCCCAGGAGGCCCAGGCCCGGTTTGCGGGTGGGCAGGCCCTCGTGGGGGAAACTGCGGTCGATGTGCTCGGCGGCGAAGTGAACGCCCTCGCCGGCCAGAATATCGAGCATGAGCTGATGAGCCGGCCAAAACGTGTCTTCCGGGAAGCGGGCCGTGCCCAGTCCGTCCTGGTTGGTGACGAGCACCAGCTCGTACCCGGGCAGGTCGTGGGCAATGCGGGCGAGGGCGCTGATGGCGCCCGGCAGGAATTGAAACTTGTCGGGCGTGAGGCCGTCGATTTGCTGGCTGGGCTGGGGCTCCACGAGAATGGTGCCGTCGCGGTCGATGAAAAGCGCCTTTTTCAAATCAGTTAACTGTAAACGGTGAGCGATGAATGATGGCCGAAGCCCGCGATTTAGTGAGCAGCGGCGGATGTTGTCGGTTGCTCTACTCCGGTTAACCGACCGATTTCGGTGAGCGCCTGGAGCAGCCGGGTATTTTCGGCGGCAGTGCCCACCGTGAGGCGGAGGCAACCGGCGCAACCGGGCTGGGTGGTGCGGTTGCGCACCACGATGCCGCGGGCGCGCAACTGGTCGTATAAAGCCGTGGCGTCCACCCTGAAACGCACGAGCAGAAAGTTGGCGTCAGAAGGAAAAACGTGCTCCACACTGGGCAATTCCGGCAACCGCTCTGCCAGCCAGGTGCGGCCGTCCAGGAGAGCGGCCCGCATTTCGGCAAGGCGCGGCGCCGCCGCCAATGCCGCCAGGGCGTGTTGCTGGGTTGCGGCCGAAATATTATAGGGCGGCTTTATTTTATCGAGGTAGGCGATGAGCGCCGGAGCCGCATACGCGACGCCTAAGCGCAACCCCGCCAGTCCCCAGGCCTTGGAGAAGGTTTGCAGCACCACCAGACGCGGAAACTCGGCCAGGCAAGTCGTCCAACTGGGCACCGCGGCAAAGTCGGCGTACGCTTCATCGACCACCACCAGCCCACGGAAGCTGCCCAGAATCGTTTCAACGGCTTCCTGGGCCAGCAGATTACCGGTGGGGTTATTGGGCGAACACAGATAGACCAGCTTGGCGTTGGAAGTAGCGAGTTTTTCGGCGGCATCGGCGGGCAACTGGAAATCGGCAGTCAGCGGCAGGCGCTCGACGCGCACGTCGTTGAGGTTGGCGGCCACCTCGTACATGCCATAGGTGGGCGGGCAGATAACGATGCTGTCCTGGCCCGGCGTGCAGGTGAGACGCACGAGCAGGTCGATGGCTTCATCGGAGCCGTTGCCGAGGAAAATCTGGTTCGGCGCGACGCCCTTCAAACGGGCCAAATCGGCCTTGATGGCGCGCTGGTGCGGGTCGGGGTAGCGGCTGAAGTCATCGGGGCCGACGGAGCCGAAGCTGTTTTCGTTGGCATCGAGCATCACCGGGGCCAGGCCCTCGAACTCATCGCGGGCCGAAGAATACGGCTGCATGCGCTCCACGCTCGGGCGAATGAGGCCGGCGTAGGGACCAGCAGCCTGAGCAGTGGCAGTGGCCACAGAACCCGATGCGTTGGCCTTGGCGGTATCATTGGCAGCCAACGACTCCAGGCGCAGGGTTACAGCGCGGGCGTGAGCAGCCAAGCCCTCGGCTTCGGCCATGGTTTCCACCACCGGGCCAACGGCTTGCAAGCCTTCAGCCGACAGGCGTTGGAACGTGATTTTCTTTACGAACGAATCGAGCGACACGCCGCTATACTGCCGGGCATAGCCGCTGGTGGGCAAGGTGTGGTTGGTGCCCGAAGCGTAGTCGCCCACAGCTTCCGGCGTGAGATGGCCCAGGAATACGGACCCCGCATTGGTGACCTGTGCCGCCAGAGCTTCGGCGTTATCAGTGGCCAGGATGAGGTGTTCCGGGGCGTATTGATTGGAAAATTCCAGCATGCTGGCCGCATCGGGCAGCAGGACGGCGCGGCTGTTGTCGAGCGCCAGGGCCGCAACTTCACGCCGGGGCAACGTGGCCAGCTGGCGCGTTACCTCCGCCCGCACCTGCTCCAGGACGGTGCTGGAGTCGCTGAGCACGACCACCTGGGAATCAGGACCATGTTCGGCCTGGGACAGCAAATCGGCGGCCACGAAGGCCGGATTGGCAGTGGCATCGGCAATCACGAGGACTTCGGACGGACCCGCCGGCATATCAATGGCCACGCCGTACTCGGCGGCCGCTACTTGCTTGGCGGCGGTCACGTAGCGGTTGCCGGGGCCGAAGATTTTATCCACGGCCGGCACGCTATCGGTGCCCAGCGCCAGCGCGGCCACGGCTTGCGCGCCGCCGGCTTTCACCACTTTATCAATCCCGAGCAGCTGCGCCACGAACAGGATAACCGGGCTCACCGCGCCATTGGCCTGGGGCGGCGTGCAGACCACCACTTCCGGGCACCCGGCCAGGCGGGCCGGCACGCCCAGCATGAGCAGGGTACTGAAAAGCGGGGCCGTGCCACCCGGCACGTACAGGCCCACGCGCTGCACCGGCACCGCCCGGCGCGAGCAAACCACGCCGGCCATGGTTTCGACGCGCAATTCGGGCTCCCGCTGGGCGGCGTGGAAGGTTTCAATATTGGTTTTGGCCTGGCGAATGGCGGCTTGCAGCGCCGCCGGAACCTGGGCGGCAGCGGCGGCAAACTCGGCTTCAGAAACCAGCAGATTGGTCAGCGTGGCTTTGTCGAGTTCGGCGGCTAACGTCAATAACGCGGCATCGCCACCGGTGCGCACTTGCTCAAAAATGGCCCGGACGCGGGCGGCTACCTGGGGCGCTTCGGCGGCGGCGGGGCGCTGCTGGAGCGCGGGCCAGGTGCTGGGGTCGGGATAGGAATAGAGCTGCATGGCGAACCGGGCTAGGCAATCATCTTTTCGATGGGCAGCACCAGAATGCCTTCGGCGCCCACGGCTTTGAGCTGGCTGGTAATGTGCCAGAACTCATCCTCCTGCACCACGGACTGCACCGACACCCAGCCAGCTTCGGCCAGCGGCGTAACGGTAGGCGATTTGATGCCGGGCAACAAGCGCCGCACTTCGTCGAGGGCCGAAACGGGCGCGTTCAGCAAAATGTATTTGCTGCGCTTGGCCCGGCGCACGGCCTGCATCCGGAACTGGAGCTGCTCCAGCAGGTCACTTTGCTCGGCCGTGAGATTGGGCTGGGCGATGAGAACCGCTTCGGAGCGAAACACGGTTTCGACTTCGCGCAGGCCGTTGCCCAGCAAGGTGGAGCCGCTGCTCACGATGTCGCAAATGGCCTCGGCCAGGCCAATGCTGGGCGCAATTTCAACCGAGCCGCTGATGGTGTGCAGATTGGCTTGCACGCCGTGCTCGGCCAGGTAGCGGCCGAGGATGTTGGGGTAGGAAGTAGCAATGTTCTTCCCCTGCAGTGCCTCAATGGACGGGTACGCATCGGCGCGGGGCACGGCCAGGCTCAGGCGGCACTTGCTGAAACCCAGGGCTTCGACTTCGAGGTTGGGGTAGCCGGCTTCCACCAGCACGTTCTGGCCCACGATGCCCAGGTCGGCCACGCCGTCCTTCACGTAGCCGGGGATGTCATCGTCGCGCAGAAACAGGATTTCGAGCGGAAAATTAGTGGCTTCCGTTTTGAGTTTGTAGGACGTGCTCAGGAAGTGGATGCCGCATTCGCGAATGAGGGCGAGGGAATCCTCGCTCAGGCGACCGGACTTTTGAATGGCTAATCGTAGCATGAAATAGGGTAACAAGCGGGCCGGGCCCCGCAAGGGCACGAATCAATTCACCCCAGACCCCAAGGCCCGGCGATGGAATTTCCCGGAAATTTAAAAAGGATAGTCCGGCGCGACTGCGGCCCGGAACGCGGCGGCGGAGGCGCGGGCGGCCGGTGCTATGCTAGCACCCGGCGCGCAGCCCGGCCCCCCACAGATGGTGGTGATGGTGCCCGCCCGCAACCGCCCGGAAGCCCACAACGGGGACGGCGGCAATAGCACAGACAAAAGCGGAGAAAATGCTCATCGGGTACAAAGGTAAGCCGGAAACCGAAACCGTCGCCACCAACGGGGCGGTTTTTGTTTCCGGTCTTCATACCCCCAAGCAGCCGGAAAAGTTTACCTGGAGAGAAAAGTTAATTCGCAACTTCCCGTCAGCGTAGCGGCAACCATCGTAGCGAATGCCCCCGGTTTTTGCGCTTTTCACGGCCTTTTGCCCCGCACAGCTCAAAATAGATATACATACAAGCAAACAGGCGCCTAAATCATGGCCACTGATTGCATAAAATATAGTTATATTGGTATATAATCTTATTCCCCCAAACCTACGGCTGTTTTCTCGTGCTGTAGGTAAGCAAGCACTGGGGAATACCGAACCGGGCTATTCCAACAAGCCATTGGCACGGCCCAAACCGACAAGCGGGCGGCCAGCTTTCTGCTGACCGCCCGCTTCCGGGACGACTGAATCAAACGTTCAGAGGGGGTTAAAACCGCGCTATCATCCGCAGATTCACCACCCGCTGCGAGAGGTAGCTGGGCACGGAATACGTGACGCCATTCACGTCCTGCAGGTAGCTATAGCCCGCCACATTGTTGGCCGCCAACACGTTGAGAATTTCCAGTCCCAGCCACAGGCTGTCGAAACTGTAGAAATGAGTTTTGGGAGCCTTGTCGTTTTTCAAACCGATGACTTTAGAGAAGCCCAAATCGACGCGCTTATAAGTGGTGACGAGGGCATCGGTGCCGCGCAAATCGGGCTGGTTGGGCGGGCTGAACGGCAGCCCGGAACCGAACACCAGGTTCACGTAGCCGCGCACCGAAGGATTGTCGGGCAGATGGTCCTGGAAGAACACGCCCACGTTCAGGCGCTGGTCCTGCGGGCGACGGATGTAGCCTTTGGGCTCGCGGCCGGTGATTTTGCCGGTGCCGTCCACGATATTCATGGAGTCGCCGTTCACGTTTTCGCGGGTGGTGAGCACCCCCAGGCTGAACCACGATTCGGCCCCTTTCACAAATTCGCCGCTCACCCGGGCATCGAAACCGGCCGCGTAGGCCGTGGCGTTGTTCTTGGCGAAGTAGCGCAGGCGCACGTTGTCCACGTCGTAGGGCACTACATCGGTGAGGTATTTATAGTACGCTTCGGCCGAAAACTTGAAGGGACGCCCGTATTGGCGAAAGCTGATTTCTTTGCCGACGATGAAATGATAGGACTTCTGGGCCCGCAATTCCACGTTGAGCGTGCCGGTCTGAATCAACGGCTGGCTGGGGTCGGTGCGGTCGCCGGCCTGGTTGCGCAGCTCCCGGTAGAACGGCGGCTGATAATAAACGCCCACGGCGGCCTTGAACGAACGATTGGGGTGCACGCGGCTGATTTGCGAAAACTGCACGCGCGGGCTGATAACGAGCTGGCCGTTGGTGGTCCAGTAGTGCGCCCGCACGCCGTAGGTGAGGGTGCGCAGCGAATCGAGGTTCCAGGTATCCTGAATGAAGCCCTGGCTCCGGGTACTTAGCAGGCTCAAGTCGGAAAGCAAGCGCGTACGGCGGGAATCAGGCACAAAATCGGCCGAGTCGGCGAAACTGTACTCGTCGAGCGTGTCGGTGATTTTTTCGCGGCCGATTTTGGCTCCCCAGCGCACGGTGTGGTTGGCAGCGGGCGTCCAGCGGCCGCGGGTTTCGGCTGTATAAATCTGGGCCGTGAGGAAGTTGCGCGAGTGCTTGAACTGCGAGCCAATGTCGCGCTGGCGCACGGCCTGGTTGAAATCGGGCGAGGTCGGGTCGCGGTTTATTTCGGCGAAGGTGTAGGCCGCTTCCACGTCGCGGAACTCAAACTCCCGCGAAATCAGGGCCGAGCCCAGCAGCTCCATCTGCAGCTTCGAGGAAAAGTCGTGCTTCAGATTCAAACCTGTTTGGTAGGTATCGAACTGCATCCGCTCGCGGCCGTCGTAGGCAATGAAGACGCGGGTAAACTGGTTGGTCCCGGTTGAGAACGTGGCCTGGCCGGTTTCGGGCGAGAAGCGGTAGTCGTTGTGGGCGATGACGCCGAGCAGCCCCAGCGTGGTGCGCTGCATGTCCTCCTTTTTTCCCAGACCAATATTGACGAATGCCTGCGCATCGAAAAAAGTCGGATTGTAGCCGCCCTGCTGCTGCTTTAAGGAGTTGAGCACGTACTGCGCATTCTTGTAGCGCACCCCGGCCAGGTAGCTCACCCGGCCATTGGCCGAGCGGGCTTCGACGTGGGCCGCCCCGCCCACCAGGCTGGCCGTGAGCGAGGCCGCAAACTTCTCGGGCGTCTTATAGTCCACGCTCAGCACCGAGGCCAGCTTGTCGCCATACTTCGGCTGCCAGCCGCCGCTGCTGAATTCCACCTGCTTCACCAAATCGGGATTGATAAAGCTGAGGCCTTCCTGCTGCGCCGAAGTAACCAGAAACGGCCGGTAAATCTCGAACCCGTTGACGTACACCAGGTTTTCATCGTAGTTGCCGCCCCGCACATTGTACGTGCTGCTCAACTCATTATTCGAAACCACGCCCGGCAGCGTCTTGAGGATGGCGTTAAAATCGCCGAATGGCGAAGGAATTTCCTTGGCCGAACGCGGGTCGATGTGCGTGATACTGACCTGCTCGCGGGTATCGGCCTGGCCGGAGCGGCCCGTGACGTTTACTCCGCCCAACGCCTTGGTATCCAGGCGCATGGCCAGGCGCAACGGACGGTTGGCATCAGCGGGCAGCTTCAAGGGAATCCGCAATTGCAAATACCCCAGCCGGCGCACCACCAGCACGGCCGTTTGGCCGGGGGCCGGGACCCGCACTTGTAAGGAAAACGTGCCGTCGGCATTGGTATTGGCCCCGCCGGGCTGGCCCTCCACTCCCACTGCCGCCAGTTCCAACGGCTGGCCGCTGGCATCCCGCAAAGTACCCGTGAGGGTTACGAACGTCGCAGTTGGGGCTTCCGTGGGCGCAGTCGTTTGGGCTGCTACTACGGCCGGCGCCAGCAGCAAAGGCCCCAGCGCCACACCGCAAACCGGCCAGAAGCCACGCCCCAAAATTTTTAGAAATGCAGGCACAGGCAGCAAGTGCAGCGTAAAGAGTTGTTTCACGGGGCTAGAACGAGCAAGCGCCGCGACTATTGCCGCCGGCCAGCGGCCTCGGCATCCATTTCCAGCCCGGCCAGGTGGTCGCGCATGGCTGCCAGCGTGGCCACGGGGCCTTCGGGCGCGCTAAACACGAAATTGCCGGCCACCAGTACATCGGCGCCGGCTTCCACCAGCGGGCCGGCGTTGGTCATGTTCACGCCGCCATCCACTTCAATCAGCGCAGCGGAGCCATTTTCCAGCAACAATTCCTTTAGCATGGCCACTTTTTTCAGCGTATTCGGAATGAAGGCCTGCCCACCAAAACCAGGATTCACCGACATCACGAGCACCACATCAAGGTCGGCGGCTATGTCTTCGAGCAGCGATACCGGCGTCGCCGGGTTCAGCGCAACGCCGGCCCGACAGCCCAACTGCTTGATTTGCTGCACCACACGATGCAAGTGCGGGCAGGCTTCGTAATGCACCGTGATGCTGCTGGCGCCGGCATCGCGAAACGCGGCCAGGTAGTGCTGCGGCTCCTCAATCATCAAATGCACGTCGATGGGCTGCTTCGCGTAGCGGGCCACGGCCTGCAGCACGGGCAAGCCAAAGGAGATGTTGGGCACGAAACGGCCGTCCATCACATCGAAGTGCAGCCAATCGGCGGCGCTGGTGGCCAGCCGCTCGGTTTCGGCTTGCAGGTTGGCCAAATCGGCGGCCAGAAACGACGGGGCCAGCAACGGGGCACGGCGGGTTGAGTTCATGGGGACGAAGATACAGACGGCGCGCGAAGCCCGAATGAAGCCCGGCCGGCGGCCGGCCTCTACTTTTGCGACGCAGCCCGCTGCCCGTCGTCCGTTTCTTCCCGTCACCATCGGTTCACTGCAACCGGTTCACTGCTCACCGCCTTCCCGTGCCCCACCTCGTTCCCCTCCTCATTCGTGGCATCAACAACCTCTCCGATGCCCGCTACTGTGCCGGCATGGGCGCCGACAAACTAACCTTTGTGCTCGACCCGGCGCTGCCCGGGCACCTCGACACCAAAACCGTGAAGGAACTCGCCGGCTGGATTGCCGGGGTTGAACTAATAGGTGAGTTCGACCAGCTCAGCAGCTACGAAATCAATGCAATAGCCGCCGAGTGCAGTCTCGACGCCGTGCTATTGAGAAGCTCGCGTCCGGCTGAAGAACTGGCTGAAATTGCCCCGCCCGTGTACCTGGAGTTAGCCCCGGATTCCGCCGCCTTAGCGCAGCCCCTGCCTACTGCACCAGTAGGTTTCCTCGTAGAATTACCCGAACCGGCTGCTCCCGGTACCTACGTTGCATTGGCAACCCTCGCGGCCGAGCGGCCGCTTTGGCTGGGCCCCGGCCTGCACCCCAAGCTGGCGCGTAATCTCGTCGGCCAGCTCGCGCTAGCGGGTTTATCCTTTCCTTCCGGCGATGAAGTGAAGCCCGGCCTACGCGATTTCGACCAACTTGAAGCCGTGTTTGAGGCGCTCGAAGTCGAATAATAAATCCGAATGGCTCCGGCTTACGGTTGAGCTAGCGCGTGCCGCCCAAATCCCGTCGGCCTACGTTAGCCGGAACTGCACGTATTTAATGGGCACGCCTACTGCCCGGTATTTACCTTCAAAATTGGTTTGAATGGCTTGAGCTTCGGCAAATTCCGGGGCAGTTTCTGAGTACAAGTCGCGGGTAAAGCGCTCGACAGTGGCGCCGGGACGGGCGGCCAGTGTTTCCAAAGTGAACTCGAAAAGGCCTTCGTTATCGGTCTTGAGGTGCAGCAGACCGCCGGGAGTTAACAATTGTTCGTACAAACCGAGGAAGCGCGGCGAAGTCAGTCGGCGCTTGATGTCGCGGTCGCGGGGCCGCGGGTCCGGAAAAGTAATCCAGATTTCGTCTAGTTCGCCGGTCCCAAATTGCGCGGCCAGCGCTTCGGCCCGCATCCGCACAAAGCCTACGTTGGTCAGGCCCATTTCGGCGGCGCGGGAACTGCCCCGCCAGATACGTTCCCCCTTTATATCAAGGCCCAGGAAATTGCGTTCGGGGTGGCGCTGGGCCAGGCCCACGGTGTATTCGCCCTTGCCGCAGCCCACTTCCAGGGTCAGCGGATACGGGGCCCGGAAGAAATCGGTGCGCCATCGGCCGCCCAGTTGTTCGTATTCGGGCTTACCGGGTTCAATAATATCGGGACGGGTGGCGTTATCGGTGAAACGCTGCAGTTTGACGCGAGGCAAATCGGTAAAATAAAATACGTGAAACGGGATTGTTAGCCGGCTTTGGCGGCGGTATAAAGCTCGTCGACTTCAGCCACTACAAAGGTGCTGCCGCCGATAAAGACAACATCTTCCGGCCCGGCAGCGGCGCGAGCGGCTACCACGGCAGCAGCCACCGACCCATACCCCTGGCCCACCACGCCAATGGCAGCAGCTTGCAGCATCAGTTCTTCAGCCGGCAGCGCCCGCGGAATATTGGCCGCACAAAAGTAATAAATGCCCTCCGGGGGAAGTAGGGCCAGCATACTGGCCACGTCCTTATCGTTCACGGTGCCGATGACCAAATGTAAACGGTGGTACGACAGCCGGCGCAGCTGGGCCACCACCAGGCGCAGGCCGGCGGCGTTGTGGCCGGTATCGCACACCACCAGCGGCCGGCGGCCAATGATGCTCCAGCGTCCCAGCAGCCCCGTAAGCTGCGTTACCTGCCGAAAACCGGCACGCACCGCGGCTTCGGTAATGCGGAAACCCAGTGCGCGCAGCTCATCCAGGGTGGCGAGCACGCCGGGCAGGTTTTGCTGCTGGTAATCACCGGGCAGGCCCAGCTCGGCGTTGGACAAATAGGGCCGGCCTTGCTGGGTGATGGAAACGGGCCGCAAACCGGTTTCCGGCTCCGGCTCGGCAGTAAAGGCCGCTTGGTAAATCTCGTCGGCAAAAACCAGGTGCGCTAGCTTGGTGGCGGCTTCGCGCTGAAACACTGCGGCGACTTCGGGCTGAGTCTGACTCACCACCACCGGCACGCCGGGCTTGATGATGCCTGCTTTTTCGCCCGCGATTTCGGGCAAGGTATCGCCCAATAGCGCCTGATGGTCAAAGCTGATGTTGGTGATGAGCGATACCAACGGGGTGATGATGTTCGTGGAATCAAACCGGCCACCCAAGCCTACTTCTATGATGGCCAGGTCCACCCGCTGCTCGGCAAAACAGGAAAATGCCAGCGCCACGCACATCTCAAAAAACGAGGGCTGCACGGTTTCAAACAACGGTTTCCAGCGCGCTACCCACTCCACCAGGTACTCCGGGGGCAACTCCCGTCCGTTCACCCGAATCCGTTCAGTGAACTCCCGCAGGTGTGGCGAGGTGTACAGTCCGACTTTATAACCCGCCGCCTGCAACACCGCCGCCAGCAAGTGCGAACTGCTGCCCTTGCCATTGGTGCCGGCCACATGCACGCTACGAAACTGTCGCTCCGGATGTCCCAGGGCTTCGGCCAGGACCAAGGTATTGCCTAAGCCTTTTTTGAACCCCGACGCCCCCACCCGCTGAAACATGGGCAGTTGGTCGTAGAGATAAGCAAGAGTTTCGGAATAGGTCACGGGAATGAAGAAAACGGGGGAGGAAAGCGCAAATTAACGGAGTTGGGCGGCATCTTACTAAAAAGCCCCGCCGCCTGCTCAGCAGACGGCGGGGCATCAACTGATTTTCAACCGGATTACCGCACCGAAAATTTGAAGGTATAAAAGCCCGTAGCCCCGCCGGCCGCCCCATTGGTCTTCACGAAATTGGCATCCAGCAACTTATCGCGGCACAGCTTCTCCTGCGCCGCCGAAACGTTGCCCGACACTTTCGTCACCGACTCCACTTCGCCATCGGCCGAAATCTTAATCTTAAAGCGAATCATCCCGGGGTCATCGTCCAGCGCTACCACGTTGGGGGTACTTTCGAAGCGCCAGCCGCTCATTTCCAAGCCATTCCCGTTGCCTGGCCCCCGCCCGGAACCCCGGCCGCTGCCGTCCCCACCAGGGCCATACAGGGCCTTTGCGTCCAGCGAACCGTTCGGGTCGCCCTGGTCGCCCACGGTGCCGGGATGGTCGCCGTTGTTGTTGCCGCTTGGCGTATTGCTGGAACCGTTTACCCCGGTGCCGCCGCCGGTCGCACTGCCTTTGGGCGAAAAGGCTACGGCTACCTGCCGCTTCGGCTTGGGCGCCGCTTTTACTTCTTCCTTGGGCGGAGCCGGCGTTTCTACCGGCGCTTCCGAGACGGGGCTTTCTTCAGCCTCGCTGGTGATGATTTTTTCCTGGGCGGGTGGCGTCGGGTCGGGCGTGGCCACGGCGGTGGGGCGGGGCTGCGGGTCCGGGCTGGCTTTGGGCGGGCGGCTGTCTTCGCGGTTCTGCGAGTTATTGGCCGGGGCCATGCTCTGGATATTGCCCGAGCCGACGGGGTCGAGGCCGTAATTCAATTCTACGTTGCCATCGCCCCCGGCCAGCGCGGCCAGCGGCGGGTTGGGCCCTTTGAACACCATAAATATGAACAGCAACAGGAGCACCCCATGGACAACCAGGGTGCCAATCAGGGCCTCGCGGCGGTGCGGTTCGGGATAATCAATAGCCATTGCTTGATGTGCTGATTTTTTGATGCGGTGATGAACTGGTGAGAATTAAAACTGATTCGGCGCGGAGCTAATTAGGGCTCAACGGTAAGCTTTGGCAGTTTTCGAAACCCAGCAGAATCAAATCATTAGCAAAATAACATATCAGCAGATTACTTGCCCGCTGCTTGCTGGGCCTGGGTGGCCATCACCATTTTCAATTTGTGGCGGTTGCCAATTTCCAGAATGTCAACCAGCTTCTGAACGTTCAACGAAGCATCGACGCGCAGCACCACGGTGGGTTGCTCCGTGGTCGGCGCAGTGCCAATCAGGGCCACCAGCGCCGCCTCCACATCAGCGGGGCTCACCTGCTTTTTGTTGACAAAATACTGGCCAGCCGCATCCACCGATACGGTGATGGGCTGCTTCATCACCTGCGTGCTTGACTTTGCATTCGGCAGCAACAGCTTGATGATGTTGGGGTTCACCAGCGTGGAGGCAATCAGGAAGAACAACATCAGAAAAAACATGATGTCGTTCATGGCCCCGGTCTCAACGTGCGACGTGAGGCGATGGCGGCGGGAAAGATTCATAGCGTTGATATGCTGATAAGTTAATTATTCGATGTGCTGATAGCTCAATGGTTAACCTCAAGTTTGCGTACCAGCGCATCAAATGATTAGCAAATCAATTAGTTATCCTGAAGAATGTCCATGAATTCAATGGCCGAGTTTTCCATACGGAACACCATTCGCTCCACGAGAATGCTCAGCCAGTGGTAGCCGATGTGGGCGATGATGCCGACGATGAGGCCGGTGGCCGATGTTACCAGCTTCACATACAAGCCGTCGGCTACCTGCGGGATACCGAATTCCTTGGTGGCGGCAATGGAATAGAAAATCTTGATAACGCCGATGATGGTGCCCACAAAGCCAATCATGGGAGCGATACCGGCGATGATGCCCAGGATGCTGATATTCTTTTCCAAACGGGCAATCTCAATCTTGCCCACGTTTTCAACGCTGGTTTCGATTTCTTTCAATGGCAGGCCAATGCGACGCAGGCCTTTTTCAACCATTCGGGCCAGTGGCGAGGCAGTTTGAGCGCAGAGCAGTTTGGCCCCGGCCAGGTCACCTTTCACCATCAGCGAGCGGATGCTGGCCATGAAGGCGTCGGGGTTGCCGGCGGCCTTGCGGATGGTGATGTAGCGCTCAATGATGATGTAAACCGAAAGAATGGACAGGGCTACCAGCGGAATCATTATCAGTCCCCCACGCAGCAGCAGGTCGATAACGGGGACACTGGTATTGGCAATTGGAGCGGCCGGAGCGGCGGTAGTAACAGTATCGACGGCAGCGGCAGTCGCTTGCAAAAGGAATACGGACATGCGGACAATTAAAATTTCAGGGTATTGTAGTCGCTATGCGTTTTTAGGCGCAGCCGCTGGGCTTCGCGCTGGGCGGAACCCAGGTCGGAGTAGTCGGCCGCAGTGAGGCGGAACAGCCGGCTGCCGTAGGGCGGCATAATAATGTGAGCAGCGTGGCCGCTATGGGCCAGTAATTTACGCCCACCCTCGGCGCCGGACAGGCTTCGGTACGCGCCAGCGATGACGTAATAACGACCGGTCCGGTTTTTAATTATAGTGGAGCTTACTGCGGCCGAAGCAACAGGAGCAATGGCCCGGGTGGGCGTTGCAATTACGGCAGGTGCTTTGGGGGTGGCAGCAACGGGCGCGGCGACTGTCGCGGCGGCCTTGGGCGAAACCTCAGGTACAACCGCAACGGACGCAGCGTTAGAACGTGCGGCTACTGCTTCATCTGATGACTCATTAGATGAAGCACTTGGCTGTACCCCTGCTTCGGGAGTAGCGATTGAAGATTCAACTGGCAAGGGAGTTATGCCATCCGCAACAATCGCGCTGTTGCTAAAGCTGTGCTGGCCCAGGGTGGCCTGTTGCGGCTCCGTGGGCTCGGTGGCCGAAGCTGCGGGCTGCTGGGTCAGTTCCCACTTTGGCATTTGGGTACGCCAGCTAGCCGGCAGATAACCGGCATTCAGCGCCACCTGGTAATTTGCCAGGAGTAGCAGGCCGGCAGCTATAGCGATAACACCGCCGGGCAGCAGCCGCGCCCAACGTGAGCGGCGGGTAGCCGTGCCGCGCAAGACTGGCTGGGGGCGCTTGGGGCGGGCATCATTGGCGCGCACAGGGCGGGCCGCCAACTCGGGCAGACCAAAGGCCGCGGCCAACAGGTTATCGGTACCGGTGTATTCGAAGGCGAGCCCGCGACCAGCGGCCCGGCGGAAAATGCCGATGCCGGGCAGCTCCGTGCGGTTGGTTTCGTCAAGTTCCTGCTGCAGGCCGGCTACGGCGGTGCGCACGGCCTCGCGGGCCTGGGCAATGGGCAGGCCCAGGTGCTGGCTCAGGGCATCCACCAGCAGGCCGTCGTTGCGGGTCAGCGATTGGTTGAAGGCCACGAGTTTGGTGGGCGGGCTCAGGGCCTGGCGGCCGGGCTGCGCCCGCGCCGGCGAAACATCGGCCACAAGGCCCCCGAAATCCGGAATAATCACGCAGTCGTGGTCACGGAGCAAGGGGCGGATGTGGTCGGCAAGGTGCATAGCAGGTGGGAATTTGGGGACTCAGTGGGCGCGAAAAATCAGGATTCAGCCTACGAGTTACGCAGGACAAGTCCTTAAAATCCAAGACACAAAGGCCCGAATTAGAACGTGTAAGTAGCCCCGCCCAGCACGTTGATGCCCTTCACCGGATAGCCGTAGAAGCGCTGGTACTGGCGGTTAGCGAGGTTGTTACCCATTGCAAAGATGGATATTTTTGGCGTAATGCGGTAATCGGCGCGCAGGTTTAGGTCCACAATCGGGTCGGTGGCGCGGTAAAAATCGGAGGTTCGCACGGTCCCCGGCGTGTTGTTCGACCGGTAGCTGATGCCGTAGCTGGCCGAGTAGAAATAGCCTTCCACGCCCAGCATCAGCTTGTCGAAAACATTGTAGGTGCCGAACACCGAACCCTGAAACTCGGGGCGATGAAACGGCTCGGGCAGGGTGTTGAGGGCGTACTTGTTGTAATCCATCCGGGTGCCGAGTCGGAATTTCTCGGCGGCATTATACAGCAGCTCGCCGTGGATGTTGAGTACGCCCGTGGCGTGCTGGTCGTACACGAGGTCGAACTTGGTGGGGTCGATGGGGTTGTTGAGGTAGAAATACAGGTTGCGGTCGCGGGCGTAGGTGGCCCGCACGTTCAGCTCCAGACCACGGGCGGGCGTGGAAGTGAAGCCGGCGTAGATGGTGGGGCCGCGGTGGGTATCGGCCACGTTCAGGCCACGGTTCAGCCACGGGTTTTCCGTGCTCAGGTCGTAGCGCGTCACGCGCTGGAGCGCCCCGCCGAGGCCGGCGTAGACCATGAACTTCTCGGGCTCAACGGTGTAGCCCAGGCGCACGGCCGGATAAATCACAGCCTTGCTGACGCTGGTGGCCGTGTCGGACGAATAGCCCAGGGTCGCGCCCAGGGAGAAGGCGATGCTTTTATTGACAAACTCGTAGGCCGGCGTGGCTTGCACAAAAGTGCGGGTGCGCGTGAGCAGGGCCGGATTGGGCAAGGCAACCGTGGGCCCCGCCTGGTCCTTATCTGAAATAAAGGAGGCATCGGCGGCGACGGTTACGCGGCTGGATTCGCCCAGTGCGTAGCCGACTTTGGCGTTCAGGCGCACGTCGTTTTCGGAGGCCGCGAAGTTGTCGGTCCAGTAGCGGTAGCCGATGCCGGCGTCGTAGGTTAGCTGCTGTGCCGGGTCGCGGTTGTGCGCGTAGGCCTTCACGGCGAAGCGGTTGAATGCCTGCTTGATGTCGGTGGCTTCGGGCGTCACCACCGGGCTGCCGTTGGCGGCCTTGTTGTAGCCGTAGAAGTTGTAGCGCTCGTGGCCGAAATCCAGCGTCGCGCCGAAAGCCCCGGTGCCCCGGTACAGCTCGCCCATGAGGTGGGCGCTGGTTTCGGACTGGCTGGAATTTTTGCCATCCACGGGGCCATTCAGGGAGTTGATGTGGTTGATATCAATCCCGTAAGCATGGTCGGTGTTGCGGGTGCTGTGGAAATAGCCCCGGCCGTAGAACGTGCCGTAGTTGCCGATGGCGGCCTTCACGAAGTTGCCGGTGAGCGGCGCAGGCTCCTCGGCCCGGATGGTCAGCACCTTCACCGAAGGGTTGAGGCGGTCGGCGGGCAGCCGGAAATCGGGGAAAGTATACGTCACTTTGCGCTCGGTTTTGGGCGGCGCGGGCAGCTTGATTTTCTCGAAGTTGCGGGTGGCTTCGGGCAGCTGGTTCACGCGCTCTTTCACGATTTCAATCTCGGCTTCCTCAATGCTGCCGGTGTGCTTGCCCTTGGTGGGCTGGGCGCTGGCGGTGGGGGCCGCGATGCCAACCAGCACAGCGGCCAGGGCCAGCCCGGAGGCCACGCCCACGCCAGAGCGCACTGCGGAATAAGATTTAAGTATCAACAAACGCTTCATCAGCAAATGATTATTCAATGAGAAAATACGCCGGACCTAGCGCTGAGTAGCCGTATCGGCCGGAGCCGTGGTGGTGCCGCGCAGGTTGGTGGGGGGCACGGCAGGTGCCTTGCCTTTGGCGGGAGCCGGCGCGGTGGTTGCGGGCTTGCCCGGCGCGGGAGTGGCACCAGGAGCTTTCGTCGGCGCTTTTACGGGGGCTTTGGTGGGTGCCTTGGCGGGGGCTTTGGTGGGGGCTTTGGTGGGCGCGGCTTTGGGCGTAGCGGGCGCGGCGGTGTCGTCGGGTTGGTCGGCGCCCAGGGTTTTCAGGCGCTGTTTGGCGGCTTCCAGCACTTCGGCCACCGGGAAATTATTATCGATGAGCGAATTCAGCGTGCCCCGGGCCTGGAAGTTGTCGCCCTCGGCGGCGTACACGTCGGCGATGAGCAGGAAGGCGCGGCCCTGCCACAGGGCGTAGTTGCTGAAGTCTGAATTGACCTTCAGGGCGGCGGCTTTGGCGTCTTCGTTCTTCTTCTGCCTGAAGTAGGTTTCGGCGAGGTAATACTGGGCTTCGGCGCCGTTCACGTCGTTGGGCGCGGCCGTGACGGCGGCGGCCAGTTCGGTAGCGGCCTGGTCATAGCTCTCGGCCCGGAAGCTGGCTTTGCCCAGGTAGAGCAGTGCCGAGTTGGTGGCATTGGCCGTAGCGCCGGCCTGGGTGCGCAGCTCCTCGGCCACGCGGCGGGTGCCGGGGTAGTCGCCGCTCTCGTACAGGCTGCGCATCTGGCCGAGGGTGGCGTTGGCCACTTCGCGGCGGTTGGTGCTGGCCCCGCGCAGGCGCTCGTAGAGCTTGGCGGCGTCGGCGTAGTTCTTGTTTTCGAACTCCAGGTCGGCGAGGCGGCCCACGGCGCGGTTCAGGAACTCGGTTTTGCCTTCGGTCACCACGTCGCGCAGGCGGGTCAGGCCCTGCTGCTTGTCGCCGGTTTTCAGGTACGAATCAGCCAGGAAGAACCGGGCATCGGGCCCGAGGGCTGATTCCGGGTACTGCTTCAGGTAGGTTTCCAGACGTAGGATGGCGGGCTGATATTTTTCGGCCAGGTACAGCGACTTGGCGGCTTCGAACTCGACGCTTTCGGTGGCTTTGCTGTCCGGGTTTTGAATTTTGAATGAGGCCAGGGCCGCGTCAAACTCTTCAGTCCGGCCCAGCGCCGTGAGGCTTTCCTGCAGGCTGTAGATGGCCTGCGAGGCGGCTTCGCTGCGCGGAAAATCCGTGAGCACACGCTGGAAATCGGCCACGGCCTTGTCCTGCTGCTGGAGGTTGGCGTAGGCCACGCCGCGCTTTTGCAGGGCCTGGGGCACCAGGCCGCTGTTGGGCCGGTTGTCAATCAGCCGCGAAAAGCCGGTGACGGCCGGCTGGTACTCGCCGGCTTCGAACGATAGCTGCGCCTGCTGGAACACGGCATCTTCGGCGTAGCGCGAGTTAGGGCTGGTTTTGAGTAGCGCAGCCAGCGTGTTGTTGGCTTCTTCGCGGCGGCCCATCAGGCCCAGGGTGCGGCCTTTTTGGTAGTAGGCGTAGTCTTTGTCGGCCGCGTTGGCGGTGATGACTTTGTCGTAGAGCGTGAGGGCCTGCGGGTAGTTTTTGGCCACGTAGTAGGTGTCGGCCAGGCGCAGGGTGGCGTCGTAGTAGTTGGGGTCCGCCGGCTTGGCGTCGGTGTCGCTGAGGAAGGCCTGGAACTGCGGCCGGGCGCGCTCGTACTGCTTGGTGTTGTAGTAGGCGTAGCCCAAGCCGTAGCGCGCTTTCTGCTCAAAATCGGCCTCCTCGGGGCTCACACCGCCCTGGCGGGCCGAACGGGCGGCCGCTACGTAGGCCGTGATGGCGTCCGGATATTGCTGGCCCACGCTGAAAATCTCGCCCCGCAGCACCTGCGCCGCCGCCCGCAGGCCGTCGTCGGAGGGGTACTTCAGGGACTTGTCCAGCAGCGGCAGGGCTTCGGCATAGTTGCCGTTGTTGTAAAGCAGTGCGGCCTGCGAGTAGGCCACGCGCTGGTAGGTGTCGTTCAGCTTGTCGCTGCGGTCTTCGAGGCTTTCGAGATAAGTCAGGGCCTGCGAATAATCGGTGGACGACAGGAAGCTGGTGCTCAGCAATTCGTCGACCGTGGCCTGGTTTTTCGAGCGGGGAAACTTCTTGCGGAAGTCCTTCAGCACGGCAATGGTTTCGGGCAGGTTGCCCAGCTCGTACTGCACCTGGCCCAGCTTGAGGGTGGCGTTTTCGGCAATGCTTTTATCAAACGTGCTTTGCCGGGCGGCCTCGAAAGCCGTCACGGCCTGGGGCTTCTGGTTGTTCTGCACGTAGCTCAGGCCGAGGTGATAGGCGGCGTTCTGGCCCAGGGAGTCGCGGCGCACGGCCACGTTCTTCAGGCTGGCGATGGCGCCCTTGAAGTCGCCCATCTTGTAGTTGGCGAAACCAATTTTATACTCCAGCGCCGGCTCAATCTTGTTTTTGTGGATGGCTGCGTACTTGTCGAAATACTCCGCCGCCTCCTTGTATTGCTGTTTCTGGTAGTACGCATCGCCGAGCAGCAGCTGGATTTCGTCGGAATTCTGGGGCGGCGGGGTGTTTTGGAGGGCTTTGGAGGCGTAGCCAATCAGCCCGTCGTAGTTGCCTTCCTTGTAGTAAATCTGGGTCACGATGGCCGGCACCACCGGCTTGTAGGCGTCGTTCTGCTCGGCCACGGCCAGGTCGGCGCGGGCGGCGGCGTAGTCGCCGGCGCGGTAGCCGAGGTAGCCGGCGTAGTACGAGCTGGCGTATTTGTACTGGCTTTGCACCTGCTTGTTGCGGTCGAACAGCAGCCGGGCTTTCTCGTAGTCCTTCTGCTCGAAATAGCTGTAGCCGAGCTTGAAATCGGCCTCGGCGCGCTGGTCGTTGCTCAGGTTGTCGGGGGCCACTTTGGTGAAGTAGCGGATGGCCGACTCGTAGTTCTTCTGGTCGAAGTAGAACTTGCCCAGCTCGAAATACGCCGACGCGGCGCGGGGATGCGCCGGGTGCTGCGCGGCGAAGTCCAGAATCAGCCCCTCGGCGTCGGGGTGCGAGAGGTAGAGGCCGCTGATGGCGTAGTAGTACTCGGCGTCGGCGGTGCGGTCGCCGGCGGTGGGGCCGGCCTGGCTCAGGTGCACCGGCTCAATGGCCAGGTACGCCCGAAACGCCTCCTGGGCCGCGCCGTACTGGCCCCGGTCAAACAGCTCCAGGCCCTCTTGAAAGTGCCGCTCATCGGCGGCAAACACTTGGGTTTGCTGGGCCTGGGCGGCCATCGGCGCCGCGGCACTCAGGGCGGCGGCCAGCGCCAGCCGGGGAAATAGCTTCATGTAAATACCTGTCGTGGAGGGGCCGCACCGGGCCCGGGAACTCGCCAAAAGTAGCGATAAATGCCCGTAGGTTGCCCAGCCAACGCATAATTGCAGGTTTCATTGCCGCACATATTCGCCGTTACGCCTGGCTGGCAGTTGGCTTGGGCCACCGCACACTTCAACTACCGCTTCAAAAATCGCAGTAGTCCTCGCTGCTCGTCATTTCGGCCCAGCGCGCCGACAGAAACTTAGCATACGCTAGCGGCATCAGCCCGTAGGCCCCCAGCGAATGGCCGTCGTTTACCTCCACTACCACAGTTTTGCCAGCGGCGGTGCAGCCAATATCCAGCGAAAAGGCTGCCGGCGCTCCCGGCAAATAAGCCGCCAATGCCTGTTCCACCACGGTTGGGTCGAAGTGAGCCCGCCAGTCGCCTTTGTAGGGCCGGGCATCCAGAATACGGCCGTAGCGCACGAAGCAACGCCATTCGGCCACGAACTGCACGGGCTCGGCGCACCACACGGGCGTGTCCTCGTACTGGTCGCCGCAGCCCATGAGGTCGCGGGGGCCACGCACCAACACGCCCGTAAATTTTTTAGCGTCGTGCATTGGCTTCACGAAAACCGGCCACTGGCTGGCATTGGCCGCTACCTTATTGATGGTGCTCTGCCACAGCCGCCGCCCCAGAAATGGCCATAATGCCTCGGGGTAGCCCAGCTCGGTGGGCACCGGCAAGCCCAGCGCCTGCAGGCTGGCCCGCACGGCCGCAATGTGGCCGACCACAACCTCGTCGGGAGCATTATCCCGCACGGCTCGGCATCGGTGTAGGGCACGATTTCCCAGCCCATTTGCTGAAAACCATCCATAGCCAGGTAGTTATTGACGCTTTGGGGCAGGCCGTGGGCGAAGTGAATATGAGCGCGCATAGTTGAAAGAAACGTGTACCAACGCTAAAACTACTGCTTGCCGCCGTGCTTCCGTAGCAGCACCTCTCAACCCCATGCCACCCCCATCGGAAGCGTTGCTGCCCACATCGGAGGCGTCGCTGGAACCATCGGAGGCGTTACCGGGGCCATCGGAGGCGTTACCGGGACCATCGGATAGGTTACCGGGGCAATCGGATGGGTTGCCGGATGCATCAGAAGCCATGCGGGGCCATCGGATGCGTTGCCGGGACCATCGGACGAGTAGCCGGGACCATCTAGTGCTTCCTTATCAGCCGGTTACCCCAGCACCCAGGCCGGCACGTTGTGCCGTACCAGCCACACCAGCTCCAACAGCTCCAACAGCTAAAATGAGCCGTTGGATTACGGTTTTAGCCAAACTATCCGGCGGGCAGTCGCTTATAGGCGGGCATTCTTTTCCTCAAACCCCGCTCATTTCTTCGCCTGTGCAGCCAACCCTTACCGCTCCGCCGCCGCCATTCACTGAACGGCGCTATCTGCTCACCCTCGTTTTCGTCGTGTCGCTGTTCATGCTCTGGGGCGTGGGCGTGACGATGGGCGACATCCTCAACAAGCATTTCCAGGAGGTGCTGCACGTCAGCAAAGCCGATTCGGCGCTGGTGCAGCTGTCCATTTTCGGGGCCTACTTTGTGATGGGGCTGCCCGCCGGCTGGTTCATGAAACGCTTCGGCTACCAGAAAGGCGTGCTGCTCGGGCTGGGACTCTATGCCCTCGGCGCTTTTCTGATGGTGCCGGCCGCCACCGCCCTCTCGTTCGGCTACCTGCGCCTGGCGCTGTTCGTGCTGGCCTGCGGGCTGGCCACGCTGGAAGCGGTGGCCCACCCCTTTCTCGACGGCCTGGGCGACCCGCGCACCTCCGACCGGCGCATCAACTTCGCCCACGCCATCAACGGCATCGGGGCGGTGTCGGGGCCGCTCATCGGCGGGTATTTCGTGCTGCGCGGCACCCACGCGGCCGGCGACCTCGCCTCGGTAAAAATTCTCTACGCCATCATCGGGGCCGTGGTGGGCAGCATTGGGTTGGCGTTTTTCTTCGTCACCGTGCCCGCCCTCAATGCCGAGCACACCCCCGTGGCCCTGGCCCCCGCCGAAGCCCCCACCGACCTGGTGGCCGACAAGCAATTGTTTCAGCACCGGCATTTCGTGTGGGCCTGCGTGGCCCAGTTCTTCAACACGGCGGCCCAGGGCGGCACCTGGGCCTTTTTCATCAACTACGGCGTGGAGTACACCGGCCTCACCAACGACAAAGCCGCCTACTTCTTCTCCCTGAGCCTGGTGGGCATGATGCTGGGCCGTTTCCTGGGCACCTACCTCATGCAGTTCATTGCCCCCAACCGGCTGCTGGCGGCCGTGGCCGTGGCCAACATCGGCATGTGCCTGGTGGTGGCCCAGCACTGGGGCCTGGTGTCGTTCGTGGCGCTCATTCTACTCAATTTCTTCTTCAGCATCATGTTTCCCACCATCTACAGCCTGGGGCTGAAGGACCTGGGCCGACACAAGCAGCTGGCCTCGTCGTTCATCGTGATGGGCGTGGTGGGGGCCGCGCTGTTTCCGCGCCTGATGGGCCTGGTGGCCAATACCAGCGTGGCCCATGCCTACTACCTGCCCATTGTGTGCTACGTGGTGGTGTTTTTGTTCGGGGCCCGGCTCTACAAGGTGCAGCGGGCGTAGGCCAAATGGGTGGTCCATTAACCCTACCAGCAAGCACAAGCCCCATCAGCAACGGCTAATGGGGCTTGTTGTATCCAACGAATCGAAGCCGGTTCGTTACTTGGAATTCAGATTAGGCAAGTTCAGGTTGCCGCTTTTGTAGCGCTTGTACAGGTAGGCGGCCCCAGCCGCCAGCAGGGCGCCGCCCACCAGGTTGCGGGTCGGCGAAGCCCCGGTGCGGGTGCCGTCGTCGTTGGTTCTGCCGCCGAATAAGCCGGAAATCAGGCCGCCCAGGGTGCCACTTGGTTTATTGCTCATGAGTGAAATCAGGTTAAGGTGGATGTCCGCTTTCTACGGCAGATGCCGCCGCGGCGTTACTCCAGCACCCCGGCCGGCACGTTGTGCAGAATCAGCCACACCAATTCCCGCAGAATCTCCGCATCGTCCATCGAGCCGCTTTCGATACCCTTGCTCTGCGCATCGGCCCGCCGAATGGCGTGGATAAGGCCCACAACCCGCTCCACCGGGTAGGCGCGCAGGGCCTGCTGGTACTCCTTTTGGGCAAAGCTGTTCAGGATGCCCAGCCCCTTGAACACACCATCCGAAGGGTTGGGGCCGGCCTGGTGCAGCACCAGCAGCTTGGTGAAGAAGTTGAACAGCAGCGTCAGGTTCGGGATGAGCGGGTTGGCCTTGGGGTTGGCCGCGAAGTAGCCCAGAATGCGGTTGGCTTTCAATATATCGCGCTGCACCAGGGCTTTTTGCAGCTCGAAAATGTTGTAGTCCTTGCTGATGCCCACCAGCCGCTGCACCAGCTCCTCGTCGATGGGCTGGCCGGGCTTTAGGTTCAGCACCAGCTTGTCCACCTCATTGGCCAGCCGGCCCAAATCGGCCCCGATGTACTCGGCCAGCATGGCCGTGGCCTGCCCCGTAATCTGCTGGCCGCGCCCACGCACGTTGGCCGTGAGCCACTGCGGCACTTGGTTGTCGTAGAGCTTTTTGCTGGTCATCAGCACGGCGGGCGAGTCTTTCCCGCTGAGCAGCTTGCCCAGCTTCTTGCGGCTATCCAGCGTCTTGTGCTTATAGCAAAACACCAGCACGGTACTGGAAAGCGGGTTTTTGAGGTAGGCCTCCAGAAAAGGCCAGCTCCGCTCCTGCTCCAAATCGGCCACGGTCTGGGCCTCTTTCACGATGACGACGCTGCGTTCGGCCATCATCGGAAACCGCTTGGCCTGGCCCAGAATCCCGGTCACGTCCACGTCCTTGCCGTAGATAACCACTTGGTTGAAGCTGCGCTCGTGCTCCGCCAGCACGGTTTTCTCAATCAAATCGGCTACTACGTCGATATAGTACGGCTCCTCGCCCTGCAAAAAATACACAGGCTGAAACTGCCGCTGCTGGAGCTGCTTTAGGACTGCGTCGGCTTCTAATAGGGGCATAGAGACTTGGGGACTTAAGGACTTGGATGGGCCGCTCCGTCGCAAAATTAGCGCTTGCCTATGCCCGCCCCTACCTTTGTCACTCTTTATTACCGGCGTGGTCTATGGATTCGGCATTCTTTGTCGGCCCGAAAACCAAGTCCCCAAGTCCCTAAGACCCCATGTCCCTTATTGAAGAACTGACCTGGCGCGGCATGTACCACGACGCCATGCCCGGCACCGCCGAACACCTGGCCACCCACGCGCCCATCACCGGCTACATTGGCTTCGACCCCACGGCGGCCTCGCTGCACATCGGCAACCTGGCCACCATCATGCTGCTGGTGCACTTGCAGCGCGCCGGCCACCGCCCCGTGGCCCTCGTGGGCGGCGCCACCGGCATGATTGGCGACCCCAGCGGCAAATCCGCCGAGCGCAACCTGCTCGACGAGGCCACCCTGCGCCACAACCAGGCCGGCATTCAGGCCCAACTGGAGAAATTCCTGGATTTTAGCGAAGGCCCCACCGGCGCGCTGGTCGTCAACAACTACGACTGGTTCAAAAACTTCGGTTTCCTCGAATTTCTGCGCGAAGTTGGAAAAAACCTTACTGTCAATTACATGATGAGTAAGGATTCGGTAAAAAATCGAATAAGCCGTTCCCAATCCTTTGAAACCACGCAAGGACTTAGCTCGGCACTCTTTGACAGGGCTAATGTTCTTGATGAGCGACTTCAAGAACTTGAAATTGCTGTCCAAAATGGTGGAGATGTCAATTATGCTCTATTTAAGGTCAAATCGAGTAGAACTGAGATGAAAAATCTTAGTGCTTCCCTACAAAAGAACGTGGATTCTAACTTCACTCCTCCTGACGGAAGCTTAATTTTCGGTAGCCAAGAGAGTACTGTTGGCATCAGTTACACCGAATTCAGCTACCAGCTCCTGCAGGGCTACGACTTCGTGCACCTCAACAAAACCCTCGGCTGCACCCTGCAAATGGGCGCCAGCGACCAGTGGGGCAACATCACAACCGGCACCGAACTCATCCGCCGCCTCGCCAACGCCGAAGGCCGCGACGCCAAAGCCTACGCCCTCACCGGCCAGCTCATCACCAAAGCCGACGGCACCAAGTACGGCAAGTCCGAAACCGGCACCGTCTGGCTCGACCCCGCCCTCACCTCGCCCTACCAGTTCTACCAATTCTTCCTCAACGCCGCTGATGCCGACGCCCCGCGTCTTATTCGCGTCTTTACGCTGCTCTCGCAGGCCGAAATCGAGCAGTTGGAAGCCGAGCACGCCGCCGCCCCGCACCTGCGCATCCTGCAAAAGGCCCTGGCCCAGGACGTGACTACCCGCGTGCACTCCACCGCCGCCTGCGAGGCCGCCATTGCCGCCTCGCAGGTCCTCTTTGGCGGCGGCGACCTTGCTTCGCTCGATGAGGCCACCCTGCTCGACGTATTCGCCGGCGTGCCGCGCTTGCGGGTGCTCCGCGACGAGCTGCCCGACCTCACCGCCGCGACTTTCCTCAGCGACACCACGCTGCACAAAATCTTCCCGTCCAAGGGCGAAGCCAAGAAGATGATTCAGGCCGGTGGCGTGAGCATCAACCGCGAAAAAGTACCCTCTCCCGACGCCTCCGTAGCCGCGTTCTCGCATTTGGCCGGCAAATACCTCGTGGTGCAGAAAGGCAAGAAGAACTACTTCCTGGTGGAGCTGGTGTAATCCGGCCCGCTCAGCACACAAAAAAAGGTCCCGCCAATCGGCGGGACCTTTTTTTGCTTTCCACAAAATTCGATTACCTCGAATATTTGTGGTTCAGCATTACTTCTTCTTCGCAGGAGCGGCTTTTTTAGCGGCAGCGGGAGCAGCTTTCTTAGCAGCAGGAGCGGCTTTCTTAGCAGCAGGAGCAGCGGCGGCGGCACCCGTGTTCTTGGTGTTCTGAACCTCGGTGCGGAAGGCCTGGGCCATCGTTTTCAACTCCTGCATGCCTTTGCGCACGCGGGTGCCGGCAGCGGCGTTCTGCTTGTCGTAGAATTTCGAAAAGTCGTCTTCGAGCGACATCACGAGGTCCTTCAGTTTGCCAAAATTGTTCATTGGGAATTGGGATTTGGGGTGAAAAATGAGTTTGTGGTGGTGTTAAGCCGGCCCTAATATACAGGGATTTCAAATGCAAGCAAGTTTTTCACTTTTTTTTAAAAACCCCCTCCCCTGCTTTCAGAGGCCGATTTTGCCAAAAAAAAGGCCATTTGCGCAAAGTCGCCCACCTGCTACTATCTCGGTATAGTTCAAAAACAAAAGCGCCGACCGCCCTCTCGGGCAGCCGGCGCGAAGTGCCTTAGCGGGCTGTTTTAGGCGGTTTGGGCCGTGGCCGGGGCCTTGCTGTAAAGCCCTTTATCGAGCTTGGCAGCCACGGTCTCAAACGCCGCAATCGTTTCCTGTACGTCGGCCAGCGTATGCACGGCCGTGGGGATGAGGCGGAGCATAATCACGCCCTTGGGCACCACCGGATACACGACAATAGAGCAGAAAACTCCGTGATTCTCACGCAAATCAAAGGTCAGGGCCGTAGCGTCGGAGATTTCGCCGTTCAGGAATACCGGGGTTACCGGCGATTCCGTGGTGCCGATGTTAAAGCCCTTTTCCTTCAGGCCGCTTTGCAGGGCCCGCACGATGGTCCATAGGTTTTCGCGGTATTCGGGGTGCGTCCGAATCAGCTCTATGCGCTTCAGCGCGCCCACCACCAGCGGCATGGGCAGCGATTTGGCGAAAATCTGGCTGCGCATGTTGTAGCGCAAATATTCAATCACACTTTCCGGCCCGGCCACGAATGCGCCTACGCTCGCCATGCTTTTAGCAAACGTGTAAAAAATTAGGTCTACGCCGTCCTGGCAGCCCAAATGCTCGGCCGTTCCGGCTCCGGTGGGGCCCAGCGTGCCAAAACCATGAGCATCGTCAACGAAGATTCGGAAGTTGAATTTCTCCTTCAGTTTTACGATTTCGGGCAGCTTGCCGAGGTTGCCCGACATGCCAAACATGCCCTCCGTAATCACGAGAATGCCGCCGCCGGTTTCGTCGGTCAAGCGTTTGGCACGCTCCAGCTGCTTCTCCAGATTGGCCATGTCGTTGTGCGGAAAAACGAACCGCTTGCCCTGGTGCAGCCGCACCCCGTCGATGATGCAGGCGTGCGACTCGGCGTCGTACACAATGGCGTCGTGGCGGCTCACCAGCGCATCGATGATGCTCACCACGCCCTGGTAGCCGAAATTGAGCAGCAAGGCCGACGGCTTGTTTACGAACTCGCCCAACTCGTTTTCCAGCTGCTCATGCAGGGTCGAGTTGCCGCTCATGATGCGGGCCCCCATCGGGTAGGCCATGCCGTAATCGGTGGCCCCGTCGATGTCGGCCTGCCGCACTTCGGGGTGGTTGGCCAGGCCCAGGTAATTGTTCAGGCTCCAGGTCAGGACTTCCTTACCCCGAAAGGTCATGCGGGGCTTGATTTCGCCTTCGAGCTTGGGGAATGTGAAATAGCCGTGGGCGTAGTGCGAGTGCGAGCCAAGCGGGCCGCGGTTCGCCGAAATCCGGTCGAAAATATCCACTGAAGAAACGGGAATGAGGTGAAGGTAAAGGGCGGAGAACTAGCGTTGGGTTTATTTCGGGGGAACCCAAAACGTGCCTAATCACAAAGGTAACCCCGAGCCGTTGATGTACATAATTTGGGCTTAACAACCGCTAGTCTACCCGCAGGTTTGCCGTGGGCCTGCAGTTTCGAACTTTCTTTGCACTTCCAACTCGTCCCGCCCGCTCCCATTTCGATGAAAAAAATCACCAAGCTGCTCGTTGCCAATCGCGGCGAAATTGCCCTGCGCGTCCTCCGCTCCGCCAAGGAAATGGGCATTGCCACCGTGGCCATCTACTCCGAAGCTGACCGCAACGCCCTGCACGTGCGCTACGCCGACGAGGCCGTGTGCGTGGGCCCGCCCGCCTCGAAAGACAGCTACCTGCGCGGCGACAAAATCATCAAAATCTGCCAGGAACTGGGCGTTGATGCCATTCACCCCGGCTACGGCTTCCTTTCCGAGAATGCCGGCTTTGCCCGCGCCGTGCGCGCGGCCGGCCTGATTTTCGTCGGCCCCAGTCCCGAGGCCATGGAAATGATGGGCGACAAGCTCTCGGCCAAGCAGGCCGTGAAGGCCTACAACATCCCCCTGGTGCCCGGCACCGACGAGGCCATATCTGACGTACCCGCGGCCAAGCTTATTGCCCAGGAAGTTGGTTTTCCCATCCTGATTAAAGCCTCGGCCGGCGGCGGCGGCAAGGGCATGCGCATCGTGGAAAACGCGGCCGAATTCGAGGAGCAGATGCAGCTGGCTATTAACGAGGCCGTGTCGGCCTTCGGCGATGGCGCAGTCTTTATTGAAAAGTTTGTGACCGGCCCGCGTCACATCGAAATTCAGGTATTGGGCGACGAGCACGGCAACATCGTGCACTTGTTCGAGCGCGAGTGCAGCATCCAGCGCCGCCACCAGAAGGTGATTGAGGAAGCGCCCTCCTCGGTGCTCACACCCGAGCTGCGCGCCGAAATGGGCCGCTGCGCCGTGGACGTGGCCCGCTCCTGCAACTACGCGGGGGCCGGCACCGTTGAATTTTTGCTCGACGATAAGCACAACTTCTACTTCCTGGAAATGAACACCCGCCTGCAGGTGGAACACCCCGTAACGGAGCAAATCACCGGTCTCGACCTGGTGAAGGAGCAAATCAAAGTGGCCCAGGGCGAGCCCCTCGCTTTCTCGCAGGCCGACCTCGTCATCACCGGCCACGCCCTGGAGCTGCGCGTGTACGCCGAAGACCCGCAGAACAACTTCCTGCCCGACATCGGAACCCTGACCACCTACGTGCGCCCCCAGGGCCCCGGCGTGCGCGTCGACGACGGCTTCGAGCAGGGCATGGACATCCCGATTTACTACGACCCGATGATTGCCAAGCTGGTCACCTTCGGGGCCGACCGCGCCGAGGCCATTGCCCGCATGCTGCGCGCCATCGAGGAATTTAAAATTACGGGCATCGAAACCACGCTGCCCTTCGGGGCCTACGTGATGCGCCACCCCGCCTTCGTAAGCGGCGATTTCGACACCAACTTTATTAAAAACCACTTCTCCCCCGCCGACCTCGCTCCCGCCGCGCCGGACGAGGCTATGGCTAAAATAGCTGCCGCGCTGGGTGCCATGCTGCTCAGCGATAAGAAACCTCAAGCGGCTGCGGTGGCTGGGGAAACGGCTGGGGTGGAGGTTTCGGGCTGGCGCCGGAATCGGCTAGGGGTGCGGTAGGGACGGTACGCTAAATGGCCCATTTTTCCCTCAGCCCGCAAGACAGTCGTCATGCTGCGGTTGCCTGTGCCCCAGAGAATATTCTGCCATACTTTACGATTATGGCAGAAATAATAAATCAAAATAAAATTCCGTTCGACCTGACCTTAAAAAAGGTTTCCTTTGGAAAAAGCGGAAGTGTTGAATCCCCCAATTTAAGTGGCTTAAAGCATCAGTGGTTTGATTACCTACCTAATACTTTTGCTTGGCCTGTCATGTCAGAAAGATTGCGTGAAATTATTGATTATCACGCCTCTGGTGATGAGCAATATGAATGGATTCGGGTGAACATCAACTCAGAAACAAGCGGGTTTCGCAGATACTTCATGCTCAGGTTTAAGAAGCAAAATGATGTATTAGACCTGGAAAAGTCTGTTTTCCATAAGCTCATTAATAAGCCTAAATTTCTTGTTAACCCTGCTTTTTCGCAAGAGAAAATAGCCAACCTATGTGTATTTGGTCGGCCTGATGACATGTTCTGGCAAATTCCATCCGGAATTTATGTAAGCCGTCAAGTTTGGGAGGATGCTCGGCGCAAAGGTTTAGCGGGCTTACATTTTGAAAATGCACGCATTTTCTAGCTTTCCTTAATCCGCGGGTCAAATTCAAAATCCTCCCAGCCGACGATGCGAATCTGCCCAAAATCGGGGTGGCGGGTGTTGAGCACGTAGTTGTGCTCATGGGCGATGATAGACGAGGGCACGCGCAGCACAGCGGCTTCCTGGCGCTGGTACCAGGCGGCACCCAGGGGCTGGCAGCGGGCGTAGTGACGCGGTAGCTGCCATTCCTCGGGCATTTGAGCAAGCGTTAGCTCTTCGATGGGCAGGACGTCGGGCACTTCAATGCGGATGACTTTGAAGAGGCTGTTGAGCCCTTCGCCGCTGCGGTGCACCACGTTTTCGAGGCAGGCCAGGGCGCGGCTGCCGGCGGCGTAGATGACCAGCTGGCCGCGCAGGTTCCAACGGCCGGGGTTGCCGGACGCGACTAGTTCGTCGGCGTATTTGGCCAGGCAGATGCGGTAGATTTCCACTTCGGTTAGTTGTCAGCTGCTCGTTTTCAGCTATTAGTCGATGACCGTCAGTGCTTTTAGTTTTTTTTCTGACAACTAACAACGAGCAACTGACCACTACAAACAAATCAGGCGAAGTCGCCGTGGGCTATGCGGTCTACTTCGTCGGCTACCAGGTCGATGCCGCCGCTGGTTTCGAGCAGGGCGAGCGGGGCCTGGTTGTCGAGGCCGTAGGCGGGCTTGTCGAGCCAGCGCCGGAAAGCAGGCTGCGTGCCAAAAACCTCCTCGCCGTGGCGGGCCAGGGACAGCAGTTTGAGGATTTGCTCGCTGGCGGCGGGGCCGAGGCGCTTTTTGGCCTGGCGGTAGGTGCGCAGGGTTTTGGTGGTGGTGTGGAGGAGGTCGGCCAACTCGTCGGCGCTGAGTTGGAGCAGGGCGGCGACGTCAAAGGCAGTTTTAGCCAGCACGCCGGTGCGCGCCTCCATCACCAAGGCAAAAGAATCGGCCACGGTGGCTTGCAGTCCAAGCAAAGCGGGTGAATAAACGGCGGACGGATGAGCAGCGGCGGCAGCCATAGTGATAAGTATAATATGCTTTCCCAAAGGTGGGAAATATTTCCGTAGTAACGAGAAATATTTCCTTTTCGTTTCCAGAGAAGTACGCTCTCACTGTTGAAAACAGTGCAGAACTGCGCCTGGGTGCCTGCGTTAGTCTACTTCTCCTCACCATTCGCCTTCCTCTCTCGTGCGCATCGTCACCCTCGAAGAGCACATTTCCTTTCCCGACATGGTCAACCGCATTAGCCCGGTGGTACGAGCTGAGGCTGGCTGGCCGGTTGAGAATAACCCGCAGTCGCCGGTGGCGCAGCAGGAAGAACAGTTGCGGGAAATTGAATTGGCGCCGAAAGGCTGCGGCTGATGAATGCGGCTAGTGTTTCGGTGCAGGTGCTGTCGGTATCGGGGCCGGGCGCGGAGCTGCTGGCTGCCACCGCAGGCCCGGCGTTTGCCCGCGAGTACAACGACCGCATGGCCCAGGCCCAGGCCATTGCCATTGCCATTGCCGCGCACCCCACGCAGTTTGCCGGTTTTGCCTACCTGTCCACCACCAACCCCGCAGCGGCCGCCGGGGAACTGGAGCGCACGGTGAAAACCACTGTTTCCGGGGCACACTGCTGAACGGCACCACCAACGGGCAATTTCTGGATGCCCCGGAATTTGCGCCGCTGCTGGCCAAAGCCGAGGAACTGGACGTGTCGCTCTACCTCCACCCCGGTATTCCGCCGGTAGCCGGTGCGCGGTGCGTACTATAACCACCTGCCGCACAAAATGGGGCTCCGGCTGGCTATGGCTGGCACATGGAAAAGGCCGTGCACGTACCGCGCCTGGTGCTGGCCGGCACCCTTGACCGCTACCTGCGCCGGCAGCTCATCATCGGGCACATGGGCGAAACCCTGCCTGTGATGATGGCTCGCTGCGACATGACCATGCCCCAAAAGCAAACCCGCCTCACGCGTGCCATCAGCCAAATGCTACGCAACCAAGTGCACCTCACCACTAGCGGCATTTTCACGCGTCCGCCGCCCGAAGCCGCGCTGGCCACGTTCGGCGTGGACCGCATCCTGTTTTTAGTAGATTATCCGTATGCCGAAAACGCCCAGGGCCGCCAGTTTCTGGATGGGCTGGTGCCGCCCGCCGAGGTAGAGAAGCGGGCCTACGGCAACGCCGACCAGCTGCTGAAGCTACAGTAAATCCCCTACCTCGCGCACGCCCACGGGGCGCGCCACCGTGAAGCCCTCGCCGAACTCGACGCCGATGATGTGGCCGAACTCCCGCGCCCGCGCTTCCATAAACCGGCCGAAGGCCTGGCTGGAGAGGTAGGTTTGCGGGGCATCGAGGGAGGGGTTGAAGAACTGGGTATTGAAGGCCTGGATGGCTTCCCACTTCTTCTCCCAATAGGGCGTGATGTCGACCACGAAAGCGGGCGGCAGCTGGCGGTCCTGGATGTAATGGTACACGTTTTTGGGTCGCCAGGCGGCTTGCGGCCGGCCGTCGTCACCAAAGGTTTCAATCATGCGCAAGCCGGCCAGAAAGCAGGCGTCAATGGCCAGTTGGGCAGCCCGGCCGTGGTCGGGGTGCCGGTCCTCGATGGCGTTGGCCAGCACTACCTCGGGCTGGTAACGGCGGATGGCGGCGATGAGCGGCAGCTGATGCTCCCGGTCGTTGCGGAAGAAACCATCGGGCAGGCCCAGGTTTTCGCGAATATCGATGCCCAGAATTTTACTGGAAGCAGCGGCTTCGGCCGCACGGATGGCGGGCGTGCCGCGGGTGCCTAGCTCGCCCCGCGTGAAGTCGACGATGCCGACTTTTTTGCCAGCGGC
This sequence comes from Hymenobacter terricola, assembly GCF_017921975.2. Lineage (GTDB taxonomy): Bacteria > Bacteroidota > Bacteroidia > Cytophagales > Hymenobacteraceae > Hymenobacter > Hymenobacter terricola. Next base: position 60,643 of record NZ_JAGEMO020000003.1, on the reverse strand, counting down.
CATGCTGGCCAGCAGCGTGCCAGTGCACGACATTTCAACGTCGTCGGGGTGGGCGCCCAGCGCCAGAACATCAAGCTTTATCACGGATGTAGTCGAATTTGACAAATTGCACAGATTATTATTGGTCTCAGCCAAGTTCACGGCTTTTTTAGATACCAGCAGAATGGGGCACAGAAATCCGTGTAATCCCTCAAATCTGACTACATCCGTGATGCTATTTTATGCGCAGCTTCTTGCCGGGCTGCAAGGTTTTTACGCCGGGGTTTAGCCGTTTCAGGGTGCTTACGCGGACGCCATACCGCTCGGCTACTTCCGAAAGGGTATCGCCGGAGCGCACCTTGTGCGTGACAACCTGCCGGGCCCGTGAGGGCCGACCGCCGCCACTGCTGCGGCTACGTCCCACCGCCCGGCTGTAGTAGTTGAACAACTGCGAGGTGATGGTGAAATTGTCCTTCCGCAGCCGATAGCCAGGGAAGTCGTACATCAACGCCGGGTTGATGGGGTTGCCCTGGTACCGCACCTCAAAGTGCAGGTGCGAGCCCGTGCTGCGCCCCGTGCTGCCGCCGTAGCCAATGAGCTGGCCCGCCTTTACGAAGGTGCCCACGGGCACCAGGGCCTTGCTCATGTGCCCGTAAATCGTCTCCAAACCATTGTAGTGACGCACCAGAATGTAGTTGCCGTAGCCACCGCCGTCCCAGGCGTTGATGCGGACTACGCCGTCGTAAGCAGCGCGCACTGAGTCGCCGGTTTCCAGGTCCAGGTCCATGCCGTAGTGCCAACGGTACCCCCGGAAGGCAAACCCCGACGTAATGGGCGTTTTCACCAGTGGCATTTTCGCGTAGCGCTGCCGGGGCGGGTCGGTGAGGTGCAGCTTGAGCGAGTCGCGGTAGCTGCGGCCGTCTACCCGGTACGGGTTCACGCGGTGGGTATCCCAGATGGAATAATAGCCCGCCACTTTCACCCATGACGAGTCGATGAGCACCTCATCCGACATTTCCACGATTTCCTGCCCGCCCTCGTTCAGCGTCGTGGTGTCTTCGCTCACGATACTGAGCTTTTTAGCGGGGTTGAAGTAGATGGATTTCGCGGCGTCGGAGTTGTCGTCGGGCAGCTCTTCAGTTTCAATAACCGTGGTTGTATCCGGCCGCACATAGCGCATTTTCGGCGTTTTAATGCGGAAAAAGTCGGAATTACCGGTGGTGCTGCCGGCCTTGGTTTTAGTGCGCGGTGGCTTACGGCGCTGTGCCTGGGCCGGGCTCAGCCCTACCAGCAGCAGCAATAACGCCAGCAGCAGCAGGACCGGGCGCCAGTGGGAATTTTTCAGAAAAATCAAAAGCAGACGGAAAAAGGCCGGTGCAAAGGTTTTACAACCCCCACCCCGCGCCGTTCATTCAAGACGAAGCAGAAAGAAAAGACGAACCACAAAGCTCGCCTTTTCTAACACGTCGATGCAAGGAAATTAGTGTATGCCCAATGCCGCCAAATAGCGTTCGGCGTCGAGCGCGGCCATGCAGCCGGTGCCAGCGGCCGTCACGGCCTGCCGGTAAGTGAAGTCCTGCACGTCACCACAAGCAAACACGCCGTCCACATTGGTTTTACTGGTACCAGGAATGGTTTTCAGATAGCCCTGCTCGTCGTGGTGCAAATAGGGCTGAAAAATCTTGGAATTGGGCTCGTGGCCAATGGCCACAAAGAAGCCCGTCAAGGCAATTTCGCGGGTTTCGTGCGTCATCAGGTTCTTCACCCGCACGCCTTCCACGCTGTGCTCGCCCAGAATCTCATCGGTGACGGTATCAAACAGCACCTCAATCTTGGGGTTGTCCAGCACGCGCTGCTGCATGATTTTCGAGGCTTTCATCTCGCTTTTGCGCACTATCATGGTCACCTTGCTGCACAGGTTGGCGAGGTACGTCGCTTCCTCAGCCGCCGTGTCGCCAGCGCCCACAATGGCCACTTCCTGACCGCGGTAGAAGAATCCATCACAAACCGCACAGGCCGACACGCCCGAGCCGTTCAACTTGGCTTCCGACGGAATCCCCAGCCACTTGGCCGAAGCACCCGTGGCAATAATCACGGCATCGGCCGTCAGTTCAATGGATTCGTCAATCGTAATTTTGCGCGGATGCACCGAGAAATCCACCGCCGTAGCAATGCCGTAGCGGATATCGGTACCGAAGCGGGAAGCCTGCTTTTTCAGGTCTTCCATCATCTGCGGGCCCATCACGCCATCGGCGTAGCCCGGGAAATTCTCCACGTCATTGGTAATGGTAAGCTGGCCGCCGGGCTGCAGGCCCATGTACATCACGGGCGCCATGTTGGCCCGGGCAGCGTAGATGGCGGCGGTATAACCGGCTGGGCCGGACCCTATGATAAGGCATTTGATGTGTTCAGACATTTTGCATTGTAGCGCGAAGCCCTGCTCCGCACATCATTGAACGATGAAAATAAAACGGCTAACGGCACCACCGGAGCGCAAAGCCAGAACTGACTAAGTCGAACTTCGTTTCGCGCGACAGCCAGGTAGACGCCGATGAACGCCGAACCGTACAAAAAACCCCAACCTGCCGGTCGGGGTTTTTCAATTCGCAAAACTAATTGATTAGCCGAGATAAGGCTTCAGCGCTTTCGAGCGCGACGTGTGCCGCAACCGCCGGATAGCCTTCTCTTTAATCTGACGCACCCGCTCACGGGTCAGGTTAAATTTCTCGCCGATTTCCTCCAAAGTCAGCGCGGCTTCGCCGTTTAACCCGAAGTACAGCGTGATAACATCCGCCTCGCGCTTGGTGAGCGTGCTCAGGGCGCGCTGCACCTCCTTGCGGAGCGAGTCGTTCATCAAAGCCATGTCCGGCGACTCTTCGTCCTCGTTTTCGAGTACGTCGAGCAAACGGTTTTCTTCGCCTTGCACAAAAGGAGCGTCCACCGATACGTGGCGGCCGCTGATTTTCAGCGTATCAACCACTTCGGAAGTGGTCAACTCCAGCACTTCAGCAATTTCTTCGGGCGAAGGCTCACGTTCGAACTTCTGCTCCAACTCGGAGAAAGATTTGCTGATTTTGTTCAGCGAACCTACACGATTCAGGGGCAAACGCACAATGCGGCTTTGCTCGGCCAGGGCCTGCAGAATGGACTGACGAATCCACCACACGGCGTAGGAAATGAATTTAAAACCGCGGGTTTCATCAAAGCGTTTGGCCGCTTTGATAAGACCGAGGTTGCCCTCATTGATGAGGTCACCGAGGCTAAGGCCTTGGTTCTGATATTGCTTAGCTACCGACACCACGAAACGCAGGTTGGCTTTGGTCAATTTTTCCAGCGCCTGCTGGTCCCCGTCGCGGATACGCTGCGCGAGCGTTACCTCCTCGTCGGGCGTGAGCAAATCAACCTTGCCAATCTCCTGGAGGTATTTATCCAGCGACTGGCTTTCGCGGTTGGTAATCTGCTTACTAATTTTTAGCTGTCTCATTGGGGACTAGGTAAGAACGATATCTGATGGGGTTATACGAAAGAAAAAGCCGTCCGGACAGTCCCCTAAGTCAGAGGAAGCCAACAGGCTTCCCCTCACATTAGTTCGGGACTCTCAGCGTAGCTACGCTTGGGCTTCGCCGTTGCTGGCAGCAGCCGCTTCGGGTTTCGGTAGCAACACCTTGCGCGAGAGCCGGTATTTGCCGGTTTTCTTGTCAATTTCCACCAGTTTCACGTCAATGTCCTGCCCTACTTCCAGCAAGCCTTCCAGCGTCTGAATCCGCTCGTGCGTCACTTCCGAGATGTGCAACAGGCCGTCTTTGCCCGGCATAATCTCCACGAAAGCGCCATAAGGCTGAATGCTGCGCACTTTGCCTTTGTAGATTTCGCCTACTTCCGGCTGAGCCGCAATGGCCCGAATCCGGTCGATAGCGCCCTGCATATCCTCCTGGTTGGAGGCATAGATGCTTACGTGGCCCTTCTCGTCCTTCTCCTCGATAATCACCGTAGCGTTGGTATCCTTCTGGATTTGCTGGATAACCTTGCCACCCGGCCCGATGATAGCACCGATAAATTCTTTGTCGATGAGCATCTTGTGCGAGCGCGGCGTGTGAGGCTTCAGCTCGGCAGCCGGCGCGGCAATGGTTTTTGCCATCTCACGCAGGATGTGCAGGCGGCCTTCACGAGCCTGGTGCAAGGCAGCCGTCAGAATCTCATTGCTCAGGCCTTGGATTTTGATGTCCATCTGGCAGGCGCAAATGCCTTTCTCAGTGCCGGTTACCTTGAAGTCCATGTCGCCGAGGTGGTCCTCGTCGCCGAGAATGTCGCTCAGCACGGCGTATTCCCCGGTTTCCTTATCCTGCACCAGGCCCATCGCGATGCCGGCAACAGCACCCGTAATTTTCACACCAGCATCCATCAGCGCCAGCGAGCCGGCGCAAACCGTGGCCATCGAGCTGGAGCCGTTCGACTCCAGGATGTCCGACACGATGCGGATGGTGTAAGGGTTTTCGTCTTCGGGCGGCAGCACCTGCTTCAGCGAGCGCAGAGCCAGGTTGCCGTGGCCGATTTCGCGGCGGCCAGCGCCCCGGTTCGGCTTCACTTCGCCGGTCGAGAAACCGGGGAAGTTGTAGTGCAGCATGAATTTCGAGTAGCCTTTGGTCAGCGGCTGGTCGATGATTTGCTCATCCAGCTTGGTACCGAGCGTGGCCGTGGTCAAACTCTGGGTTTCACCACGGGTAAAAATAGCCGAGCCATGTGCACCCGGCAGATAGTTGATTTCCGACCAGATAGGGCGAATTTCAGTAAGCTGGCGGCCGTCGAGGCGAACCCGCTCCTTCACCATCATGTCGCGGATGGCCTTCTTCTCTGCCGAGCTGTGGTAGCGGCTGAACATTTTCGTATCCAGTTCGGGCTGCTCCGCGATTAGCTTTTCCAGGAAAGCCTTTTTTACCAGCGAGAAGCCTTCCTTGCGGCCGCCCTTGCTGGTGTTGCCGCTGCGGGCTACGTCGTAAGCACCCTGGTAGATGCCTTCGTGGATGCGCTGCTTCAGCTCGTGGTTCTCATCGTATTTGGGGTACTCGCGGGTTGGCGAATCGGCCGTGCGGCCCACAGCCGCGGCCAACTCCTTCTGCATCTGGCACTGGGCCTTGATGGCTTCGTGGCCGAAGGCAATGGCCGCCACCATTTCCTCTTCGCTCACTTCCTTCATGGCACCTTCCACCATGGCCACGGAATCGGCAGTAGCGCCCACCATCAGGTCCATGTCGGCGCGGGCCAGGTCGGAAGTCTTGGGGTTAATCTGGAACTGGCCGTCGATGCGAGCCACGCGCACTTCGGAAATCGGGCCAGCAAACGGAATGTCGGAAATCGACAAGGCAGCCGAAGCGGCCAAAGCAGCCAGTGCATCGGGCTGAACTTCTTTGTCGGCAGAGATGAGCGTAATCATCACCTGCACTTCGTAGTGGTAGTCTTTGGGGAACATCGGCCGCAGAATGCGGTCGACGAGGCGGCAGACCAGGATTTCGTAGTCGCTCAGGCGGCCTTCGCGGCGCTGGAACGAACCGGGAATCTTGCCGGCCGAGCCGAATTTTTCCTGGTAATCCACCGACAGCGGCAGAAAATCAACGCCGTCGCGCTGGCTTGGGGCCGACACTACCGTGGCGAGCAGCATGGTGTCACCGAGGCGAACCACGACGGCGCCGTCGGCAAATTTGGCCAGCTTGCCGGTTTCGATGGAGATAACGCGGCCGTCGGGCAGCGCCAGGGTTTTGGTAATGGCGTGGGGTTGGGACATCAGCGGGATTTGCTTAGAAAAGCGACAGCGGGCGAGCAGCCAAAAACGAGTACCGCGCACGGCCCTCGTTACTCAAGTAAACTCAACAACAATGCGGCGCGATAAAACATGCCACGGGCCAGCCTCGGCGCCAAACCGACCCGAACAAAAAAAGAGTAGGGAACCTTCGTTGGAAGGCTCCCTACTCTCAGATTCCGGACTTACTTACGGATGCCCAGCTCTTTGATGATGGCGCGGTAACGGTTGATTTCGCGGTGCTGCAGGTAATCCAACATGCGGCGGCGCTTACCTACCAGCTTCAACAGGCCCAGACGCGTGCTGTGGTCCTTTTTGTTGGCCTTGAGGTGCTCGGTGAGGTGAATGATGCGGTGGGTGAAGAGGCCAATCTGGGCCTCGGCCGAACCGGTATCGGTTTTCACTTTCTGAAGGCTGTTCTTTTCAAAAATGCCTTGTTTTACTTCGGTGGTCAATTTCATCGGCTGATAGGTGGTACCCCGTCTTTAGATTTTAAGAATGAGAAAAAGATAAACAGATACCCCACACATTGGGGTGCCGCAAAGGTACGGAATTTAAAAACAGGAGAAAAGCACGATGCCGTAATTTTTCGGTATCGCCGCAGTCTGGCTTTTGATGGGCTAAAAGGGGAACCTATTCCTCGACTGGCGCAGTGATTTTACGCAGGGACGGAATACCTAACCGCTGCGGCAGCCGCCGCCAGAAATCCAGCTCCAGCAGGCCCGAATCGTTGTAAGCCTGATAGAGGAAGAACAGCCCCGCCGGCAACAGCACCAGGTTCGACATCCACATGCCCAGTCCCACCGGCATCACGAACTCGCGGCCATACTTTTCGCCCATGATGCTGAGCACGTAGTAAACAATGAAGAAAAGGATGGATACCAGAATCGGCACGCCCAGGCCACCTTTTTTGATAATGGAACCCAACGGAGCCCCAATCAAAAACATCAGCAGCACAGCCACCGACTGCGAATACTTGCGATACACCTCAATGCGAAACAAGGCCGAGTTCTTGGCCATGTCAGTCAATCGCTCCGATGTGGAATTTGCGAACGAGCGAAGGTTACGGGCGCGATTGGTGGCTTGCTGGATGGTGGCAACGCTGGCAACGGGCAGGCGACTAACCGGAACTTTCCAGTTTTCTACTTTGCGGTTGGCTGCTCGCCCCACGGTATCGAACCGGATGAAGGTGTAATAGGCGTTCATTTGGCGAGGCAACAGATGCTCCTCGATGCGCAGCTTCTTCTGCACCGAATCGGTGGCATAATGGAGTTGCGGAATGTTAAGCATCATCCGATTCTCCTTAAACAACTCCTGCGGCGTACGGCCAAGGCTAAACGAAGCCAGCGAAAACGTGACCGTATTATGGTCAAATCCTTGCCGGATAAAACTAGCGCCGGCCCGGTCCGTGGCATCGGGCTGCTCAATGTAGTTGTGGCCGTGGAAAAGCTCCAGGCCCAGATAGCCGCCATTAAAGCGGGTGAACATGCGGCCCGAGTCGGCCAGCATCACCATGGCATTGCCCGATTTTTGGGTGTGGTCATAAATCATGACCCCGTGCAACCGGTCACCGTTTTCGCCCGTTTTCTTATCAACCTTGATGGTGTAACCAGGAATGCCGTTGTAAAAGACGCCCTCCCGGATGTCGAGAGCCAATTTTTGTTGGCGTACGTCCCAGAGCAAGCTGTAGGCTTTTAGGTTGGCCCGGGGCACAATGGTTTCGTTGAACCAGAACGCCCCCACCGCCAGGGCCACCGTAAGCAGCAGCACCGGCCGCAAAATCCGCGTCAGGGCTATACCAGAAGCCTTAATCGCAGTCAATTCGTGGTGTTCGCCCAGATTGCCGTAGGTCATCAGCGAAGAGAGCAACACGGCCAATGGCAGCGAAACCGGCACGATTAGCACACTGAAATAGAACAGCAGCTGCAACAGCACGGCCGTTCCCAAATCCTTGCCGATGATATCATCAAGGTATTTGAGCAGCGTGTGGGTAAGCAGAATGAACTGCACCACCGCGAAAGTGAGCAAAAATGGCCCGGCAAAGGCCTTCAGAATGAGCTTATCGAGCTTTTTGAGCATAGTGTGCGGCGCCGGGCTGTTGTTTTACGCCAGCCCCAAAACGAAAACCAGTTGGAAAAAGTACCTGAAAAACCGCGCCCCAAGGCGTTATTTCCCGACAGCTACCCTCCTACTTGTTCCCGCAGCTTGGCCACCAGGCCTTCCCACAGTTCGTGTTGCTCAGCAGCATCATGGCCCGCCGAATAATCGACCACGCGCAGGTATACTTCATCAGTTACCTGCGAGGAGTCGAGGGTGAACTCCAGAAAATTTGCATCTACCACCGGCTGGCGATGGTCATCGAGGAATACGAAGCGCACGGCACGGTTCAGGCGCTGTCCCGAAATTTCGGCGTAATGATTCTCATGGTCCCAGATAAAATTGAGGCGCTGCCCCTCAACATAGCGCACATCGTCGCAAAACCATTGGGTCAGTCCCGAGGCCGTAGCCAGATAAGGGAAGAGAATTTTAGGCGATGCGTTGATGGGGAATTCCACCACGAAGCGCGTTTTGATTTGAGTATCAGGCAAAGCCATAGGAATAGTCAAGGGGACCAGCGCAGAAGTCAGCACAGCACCGGCGTTATATGGGAGAAATGTCGTGTTTTTTGGCCCTGGGCCTTGCTTCGCGGCCGACGATGGCGTTACCTTTGCACCCACAAAAACCCGGCGGGGTAGCTCAGCTGGTTAGAGCACAGGATTCATAACCCTGAGGTCGGCGGTTCGAGCCCGCCTCCCGCTACGTAAAAACCGTTTCAGCCATATGCTGAAGCGGTTTTTTGCATTAGCGCGGTTCTGGCAGTAAGCAGAGCGCTGGCGCTCCTTCTTGTTCCATCCGCATTAATGGCCGCCAAGGCCGGAATTATAGGCTCAAAACAAGAAAACGCTGAACCCAAGGGCCAGCGTTTTCTTGGAGGATAGCGTGCCGGGGCAGTTATTTTGCCTTTTCCACGATGCCTTTAAATGCGGCAGGGTGGTTCAGCGCCAAATCAGCCAGCACTTTGCGGTTGAGTTCAATGCCAGCCTTTTTCAGGCCGCCCATCAGTTGCGAGTACGACAGGCCGTGCTCACGAGCGCCGGCGTTGATACGCTGAATCCAAAGGGCACGGAATTCGCGCTTCTTTACTTTACGGTCGCGGTAAGCGTAGAGCAGGCCTTTTTCAACGGCGTTTTTGGCTACGGTCCACACGTTTTTGCGACGGCCATAATAGCCTTTCGCCAAACGCATAATTTTCTTACGGCGGTGGCGCGAGGCCACGTGGTTGACACTTCTTGGCATAACCTTGAGAGTTTTTGGCAGCCGGCGACGGGTGAAGGTCTTAAGGCCGGAAGCCTGGTGAATATTTTAGTTGTTTGTTGCTCGTTGTCAGTTGCTTGTCTCAAATGGCAATGTTAGAAGTGACTAACCACTGACAATGAGCAACCGACAACTAATCAGATGTTTAGCATCTGGCGCACGCGGTTCATGTCGGCGCTACTCACGAGGCCGGTGTGGGTCAGGCCGCGCTTCTGCTTGGTCGTCTTCTTCGTGAGGATGTGCGATTTGAAGGCGTGCTTCCGCTTCACCTTGCCCGTTCCGGTGAGCGCAAAGCGCTTCTTAGCACCGGATTTCGTCTTTACTTTCGGCATTGTAGTAAGTGTTGGAGGGTTGGTTGTTGATTGTTGATTGCTGACTGACCAGTGGTCGGGAAGCCATCTTCAACCGGGTAAAGTCTATTCGGCGGCGTCGGTAGTAGCCGGCGCCGTTTCGGAGGTCTTGTCTTTGTCTTCGGCCGGCTTGGGAGCCTTCTTTTCGGCTTTAGCATCCGGAGCGACGGGTTTGGCGGCAGGTTTCACTACGGCAGCCGCTTTAGGAGCCAGGTAGAGGAACATGCGCTTGCCCTCGAGCTTGGGCAGCTGCTCAACTTTGGCAAGGTCCTCAAGGGCCTGGGCAAACTTGAGCAACAGGATTTCGCCCCGCTCTTTAAACACGATGCTGCGACCGACGAAGTGCACGTAGCTCTTGATTTTCGCGCCTTCACGCAAAAATTCCTGGGCGTGCTTCACCTTGAAGGCAAAGTCGTGCTCGTCGGTGTTAGGACCGAAGCGAATTTCCTTGAGGACCACCTTGGTCTGCTTGGCTTTCAGCTCGCGGGTTTTCTTCTTCTGCTCGTACTTAAATTTCGAGTAGTCGATGACGCGACAGACGGGCGGGGTGGCAGTAGGCGAAATCTCGACGAGGTCGAGATTTTGGTCCTGTGCCATTTTCCGGGCCTGGTCGGTCGGATAGATACCTTGCTCGACATTGTCGCCGACGAGGCGCACTTCGCGAGCCAGGATTTTTTGGTTGATTTTGAACGGCTCTTCCACCTGCTGGCGGGGCACGTACCGACGATTCGGAGCTGCTATGGTTTGGTCCTCCTGCTAAAAAAGTGGCGGGGAATGAGATTCTTGGCGGTTTAGGCCGGGTAAGGCCTGGCAATCAGGGGGCAAATATCGGCATTTTTAATTGGAAAGACAAGTGGATTGCCCATTCAATTTGTGAGGGCCGAAAAAAAGGGATATCCTGCTGCGAAAAGCTCAGCAGGACATCCCTTTTTCAATCTTCTTCTTGTTTCGGGCTAATAAGCCGCAACAATCTGGCTTTGCACGCTTTTCACGAAGGCGTCCAAAGGCATTGAGCCCAGGTCGCCTTCGCCGTGCTTGCGCACGGAAATGATGTTGTCCTGCGCTTCTTTTTCCCCAACTACCAGCAAATAAGGGATTTTGCCCATTTCGGCATCGCGGATTTTGCGGCCGATTCGCTCGTCGCGGGAATCGACGGTGCCGCGGAGTTCGCGCTGCTCCAGTTGGGCTTTCACTTCGTTGGCGTAGTCGAGGTACTTGTCCGAGATGGGCAGGACGATGAACTGCTCAGGGGTGAGCCAGAGCGGGAAGTTGCCGGCGCAGTGCTCGATGAGCACGGCCACAAAGCGCTCCAGCGAGCCGAAGGGCGCGCGATGCAGCATCACGGGCCGCTGCTTGGTGTTGTCGGGGGCTACGTATTCGAGGTCGAACCGCTCGGGCAGGTTGTAGTCGACCTGAATGGTGCCGAGCTGCCAGCGGCGGCCGAGGGCATCGCGCACCATGAAGTCAAGTTTGGGGCCGTAGAAGGCGGCTTCGCCGAGTTCGGTTACCGTGGGCAGGCCTTTTTCGGCGGCGGCTTCCTGGATGGCACTTTCGGCCAGGGCCCAGTTTTCGTCGGAGCCGATGTACTTGGTTTTGTTCTCAGGGTCGCGCAGGCTGATTTGGGCCGTATAGTCGTCAAAACCGAGGTTTTTGAAAACGTAAAGCACCAGGTCGATTACCTTTTTGAACTCGTCTTTCACCTGGTCGGGGCGGCAGAAGATGTGGGCATCGTCCTGTGTGAAGCCACGCACCCGCGTGAGGCCGTGCAGCTCGCCCGACTGCTCGTAACGGTACACGGTGCCGAATTCGGCGTAGCGCACGGGCAGGTCGCGGTAGCTGCGGGGCTCGGTTTTGTAAATTTCGCAGTGGTGCGGGCAATTCATCGGCTTGAGGAAGAATTCCTCGCCGGGGTTGGGCGTTTTGATGGGCTGGAAGGAGTCGGCGCCGTATTTCTCGTAGTGGCCGCTGGTCACGTACAGCTCTTTGGCACCGATGTGGGGCGTGACGACGGGCTGATAGCCGGCCTTCACCTGGGCTTTGCGCAGGAACTGCTCGAGGCGCTCGCGCAGAGCGGTGCCTTTGGGCAGCCACAGGGGCAGCCCCGCTCCTACTTTCTCGGAGAAAGCAAACAGCTTCAGCTCTTTGCCCAGCTTGCGGTGGTCGCGGCGCTTGGCTTCTTCGAGGCGTTCGAGGTACTCGGTGAGGTCCTTGGCCTTGGGGAAAGTGATGCCGTAGAGGCGCGTGAGCTGCTTGTTTTTCTCGTCGCCGCGCCAGTAGGCACCGGCCACATTCATGAGCTTGGCCGCCTTGATGGTGCTGGTGTCGGGGATGTGCGGGCCGCGGCAGAGGTCGGTGAAGCCGCCCTGCGTGTAGAAGGTGATTTGGCCGTCCTGAAGGCCGTCAATCAGCTCCAGCTTGTAGGGGTCCTGCTTTTCGGTGAAGTACGCAATGGCATCGGCTTTCGAAACATCCTGGCGGATGTAGCGGCTTTTGTGCTTGGCCAGCTCCAGCATTTTCTTCTCGATTTCGGGGAAATCTTCGCTGGAAATGCTCCGGCCTTCGCCCAAATCGACATCATAATAGAAGCCATTTTCGATGGCGGGACCGATGGCCAGCTTCACGCCGGGGTACAGAGCCTCCAGCGCTTCGGCCATGAGGTGAGCCGAGGAATGCCAATACGTGGCCTTGCCGGCGGCGTCATTCCAGGTGAGGATTTCAACGGCGGCATCTTCAGTAAAAGGACGGTGCAGGTCGCGGACTTCGCCGTTGACGCGCACGGCCAAGGCGTTGCGGGCCAGGCCTTCGCTGATGCTGGAGGCCAGGTCGTAGCCGGTAGTGCCGGACTCGACCTGGCGAACCGAGCCGTCGGGGAGGGTGATATTAAGCATGAGAATGAAGTGAAAAAGGGCCCAAGGGGCCAAGCGGGGCGCAAGTTACGCTTCGCTGAATCAGGAATAAAGAATGCGGAATGGAGAATTGTTGGTTATTCCCGCTTCTTTCGCGCCACATTTTAGTCAGGCGCTATTGCCGGGCAGTGGGCTTTAGGGAAAGCAACGGGCTGATGGGCAGCGGCCGCACTGGTGCCGAAGGGCGGCGGTAATAATAGCGAGGCCCGGTTCGGAGGCTATCGGGCAGCGAGGCTTGCACCCGCTCATTGGTCTTCCAGGCTTTAAAGGTCCAGTGCGGGTTGCCGGGGTTATCGGCCACGAGCAAGCGGTATTGCGCCAATGCTTCGGGCAGTCGGTTTTGGGTTTCGAGGGCTTCGGCCAGTAAGCCCCGGGCTTCGGGAAGGCGCGGGTTGCGGCGCAGGGCGCGGGCAAGGTGCTGAATAACGGCGGCCGGCTGGCGGAGCTTGGCCGCGGCGAGCCCCAGGCGATAATCGGCCCGGTACACCGAAGAATCGAGGGCGATAGCGCGGCGGTAGTACCAGAGGGCGCTGTCGGGGCGGCCTTGCAGCTCCAGCTGGCGGCCGTAATCGTAGTGCAGCAGGCCGGAGGCGCTGTCGAGGCGCATGCCCTGCGCGGCGTAGCGGGCGGCTTCGACGGGGATTCGCCAGGCATTCAGCAGAAAGGCCAGCTGGTGCAGGATTTCGGGTTCGCGGGGGTCGCGGGCCAGCGCGTCCTGCAAATACTGCACGGCGGTGGAGGTATCGGCGGTAGCGGCGTAGGCCAAGCCTTTGTAGAAGAGCGCGGCCGGCTGGTCGGGGTCGAGGCGCAGGGTCCGGTCGAGGTTGTCGAGAGCGGCGGGGTAATTACGGGCGGCGAGGTGGGTTTCGCCCACCAGCAGCGGCAGTTCGGGGCCCGAAAATCCGTGGTCTGCCGCCTGACGGGCAGCGGCCAAGGCATCGGGCAATTGACCTAACGTGCGAAATACCCGCGCCTGCAGAAAGTACAGACTGCCGTCGGCATCGTTGATATCCAAGGCGGCCGTGACGTCAGCCAGGGCGGCGTGGGGCTGGCCGGCCGCGAGGCGCAGAGTGGCACGGCGGGCCAGCAGCGCCGTATTGCGGGGCTCGCGGGCAATGGCGCCGTTCAGCTCATCGGCTTGCACCCGGGGGCCACTTTGCACCGTGGCCAGGTTCACAAGGGTATCGGGGCGCTCGGCGGGCGCCGTATGGCAGGCAGCTACCACCAGCAAAAGCAGGGGCACCGCAACAAGCCTGAACAACCGAGGGGAATACATTGAGAAAGTGGGTAATTGCCGCAAAGAACGAATATCTCCAGCTAGCCAACCAGTCAACCGGCCTCTGCGACGGGTCATTGGGAATGTTTGACCAACGCCGCGCAGGCAGCTATTCCTTTTTGCTGACGGTTTCGACCGGTGGCTTTACTGAATCAGGGCCAGGACTTAGCGACGGCGGCAAGTCGCGGGTCAGGCGCTTTTGGCGGCGGGCGTCGGCGCGCAACAAGGGCGGCAGCATGTTGCGACACAGGCGGCTTACCACCAAATCTTCACTGGTTATGGGAGGTATTTTTTCGGCATCGTGCAGCACTTCGATGGCCCGGCGCCGGCGGCCCTGGTAGCGGCACATACGGGCCAGGTCGTAGCAGAATTGCAGGTTTTGTGGGGCCAGCTTACGCGCTTTTTCCAAATCGTCCATGGCCTCGCGGCTGTCGCCGCCATCGGGCACATCGCCGAGCAACAGCTTGCTATACACCCGTTCAAGCAGGTTGTAGTGCGCCACGCGGTACTGCCAGCGGCCCAGCAGCTGCCAGGTTTCGGGCAAGTCGGGCCGGTGCTCGGTGGCGAGGTAGACGTGCGAGCGCAGGTCGCGAAAGGCCAGCAGGCGCGCCCCGGAGCGGTAGAGCGTGGCTTGGTTGAAGAGCGCGAGGGCCACGGCGTAGTTGCTTTCGCCGCCTTCGGGCCGGAGCAGCAGGGCGCGGTCGGCGTACTGGCGGGCAGCCTCAAAATAGGCGGCCTTTCGGGTTTCGTCGGAATAGCGGCTGCCAATTTTTACGCTCAGCACCGAAGCCTGCCACAGGGCCAGGTAGTGCGCGGGCGCCTGCTTGAGAATGTCCTGGTACATGGCCAGCGCCTCGGAATCCTTAAAGCTATTGACCAGGCTGGCAGCCTGAAACAGCTTGGTACGCACCGCTGGCGGGTCGGATGCTGGCACGGTAGCGGGAATGCTGGCTACGGAAACCGTGGGCTTGCGCGGCCGCGGCCGAAACTGCCCGGCAACAGGCAGCCCGATTATCAGGTAAAGCAGCAACGTTCCGCACAACCAGCTCCGCCACGGCTTGGATGGCAGAGCAGCAGGGCACGACCGCAACCGGGATGAAGCAAGCATAAAGGCAAAGAAACGGCGCACAACGCTTCGCTCAACGAGGAGCACAGAAAGAGGCAAGTGGAATTGACTCCTAAGACAATTATTCCGCTCACTTCATTCCGAATATTACCCAGGCAACGCGGTTAAAACAAGCCTAGCTGGGCCTTGGGGCGCTTCAGCAGCTCCCGGGCCTGGGCTACCTCTTCCGCCGTCACATCAACGGGGCCGGTGGGCTCGGCGGCCGGAGCCTCTCCCCCATTTTCGCCGGGTTTGGGTGCCGCCGGCACCACGCGCCGCTTGGCCACTTCGCGGCGCTGGGGCTCGGGGCCTTCGTCGGTGAGCAAGGCCAGGGCGTGGACTTTGAAGTAGTTGAGCTTGTTGCCCATGGCCTTCCAGCCTTTCACGTCGATGAATTCGTGGAGGGCGATTTTCTCAGCTTCCTTGTCGGCCTTCTTGTCCTTCTGGATTTTCACCTCCACCAACGGCTCGGGGTTGGCCGTCACGGCCAGCAGCTTCGAGCCTTTGGTTTCGGAAATGAAGGTAAAGCGCTTGTCGATGGTGCTGGTTTCAATCTTGAACCGCTTGACGTAGTGGATTTTGGTTTCGCCCTCCACATACACCGCGCTGAGCGCTACTTCGGGCTCGTGCTTGCGCAGCAGCACAATGTTGGGCACGTCGTAATGATTGGCGGGGTCGGCGGTTTTCAATTCGTAGCTGCCGTCCTTAAACACCACCAGTACATGGTCGTCGGTGTCGAAGGTGCCGAGATAGCGGCCATGGGCCGAGGTGTTGAGGCGGCCCACCACGCTGTCGAAAAACATTTCGCGGCCACCCAGCGTGGAGTCGCCCAGGGTTTTCTGCGTAATTTTTTTGATGAGCTGTTTGGTCACGATGTTGCCCATCGAGCCCTTGCCCTTGATGCCTAGCTCGGCAAAATCGAAGTCGAACTGCTTCACCCGCGCCGGTGCTTTATCGCTCAGCTGAATGTTCACAATTTCCGACTCGGAGTTGGGATTTGCCGTCAGATACAGCGTCTTAGTGCCTTTAGTGCCCTTGGTCAGGTCGTAGGTTTTGTCGCGGGTGATGCCCGACACCAGGAAGCGCTTGGCGAACGAAATGCCCGAGGCGCCGTCCAGGTACACCATGTTGTACACCAGCCGGTCGTCGTTCTTGTTGTACACACCAACGTGTAGAATGTCACGGCCGACAAAGGTTTTCTCCGCGATTTTAGTCACCGTAAACGTGCCGTCGCGCTTGATGGCGATGATGTCGTCCAAATCGGAGCAGTCGCACACAAATTCGTCCTTTTTGAGGCCGTAGCCCACGAAACCATCCACGCGGTTCACATAAAGCTTCTGGTTGGCGATGGCCACTTTCTGGGCCGTCACCACGTCGAAGGTGCGGAGCTGGGTTTTGCGCTCGCGGCCCGCGCCGTACTTTTTCAGCAGGCCCTCGAAGTAGTTGATGGCGTAGCGCGTGAGGTTGGCGAGATGGTCGGCCACTTCGGCCAACTCCGCTTCCAGCCGTTGAATGTATTCGTCAGCCTTGAACCCGTCGAATTTCGAGATGCGCTTGATGCGAATTTCAGTCAGACGCGTCAAGTCATCTTCTTCAATGGGGCGGCGCAGCACGATGCGCTGGTCATCGGCCCGCGCCTTATCGCCCTCGATGCGCACAAATTTCTTCAGGCCCTTATCAATCGTTTCCAGGATTTCGGGCCAGGTTTCACACTCCTCAATCTTGCGGTAGATGCGGTTTTCGATGAAGATTTTTTCCAGCGAAGCGTTGTGCCACTTCTCCCACAGCTCATCCTGACGAATTTCCAGCTCGCGTTCCAGCAGCCGCACCGTGGCCTGGGTGCTCTGGCGCAGCACGTCCTCCACGCCCACAAACCGGGGCTTGTCGTCGATGATGACGCAGGTGTTGGGCGAGATGCTGATTTCGCAGTCGGTGAAGGCATACAGCGCGTCCATGGTCAGGTCGGGCGAAACGCCGGCGGGCAGCTGCACCTGGATTTCCACGTCGGCGGCCGTGTTGTCGACCACCTTCTTAATCTTGATTTTATTGGCTTCCGAGGCCTTCACAATGCTTTCCATCAGCGCCGTGGTGGTGGAGCCGTACGGAATGTCGCGGATAATGAGCAGCGTTTTGTCGACCTTCTCGATGGTGGCGCGCAGCCGGATTCGGGCCCCGCGCATGCCCGAGTTGTAGTTGCTCACATCGCAGAGGCCGCCGGTCGAAAAATCCGGAAACAGCTGCACCTCGCGGCCCCGCAGCACGTCGATGCTGGCCCGGCACAGCTCGCGGAAGTTGTGGGGCATAATCTTGGTGCTCAGGCCCACGGCAATGCCTTCCACGCCCTGCGCAAGCAGCAGCGGGAACTTCACGGGCAGCGTGGTGGGCTCGCGCTTGCGGCCGTCGTAGCTCAGCTGCCATTCGGTGGTATCGGGGTTGAACACCACGTCGAGGGCAAACTTGCTCAGCCGGGCTTCGATGTAGCGGGGGGCGGCGGCGCCATCGCCGGTACGGATATCGCCCCAGTTGCCCTGGGTTTCGATGAGCAGGTCTTTCTGGCCCAGGTTCACCATGGCATCGCCGATGCTGGCATCGCCGTGCGGGTGGTACTGCATGGTTTGGCCAATGACGTTAGCCACCTTGTTGAAGCGGCCGTCGTCCATCTCCTTCATGGCGTGCAGAATGCGCCGCTGCACGGGCTTCAGGCCATCTTCAATAGCTGGCACGGCCCGCTCCAGAATCACGTAAGATGCGTAATCCAGAAACCAGTTCTGGTACATGCCTTTCACGGTGGCCACGTCGTGAATGGTTTCGCCGGGGGCAAATTTGGGCTCTTCTTCGGTTTCGATGGCCGGAGTCAGCTCAATGGCCGGCTGGTCCGCCGGTGGCATACCAAACAGGTCCGTGCCCACCGGAGGCAAGCTGTCGGCCTCAGCCGTGACCTGGTCGCTAAATCCGGCGGGCTCTTCAGCATCAGCTGCCGCAGCCGGGGAAAATGCGGACAAATCAAAATCCACCGAATCACCGGGCTGCAAAAAAAATTGGTCGGGTGCGTCGGAGTTGGGAGTATCGAGAGTAGCCACGAAGGAAATGAATGAAGTCGGCGAACTGCCGTCAAAAATACCAGAATCAGCGCGGAGCGCAACAAATTACAATTCTACCCGGGGCCGGAAAGTTCCCAACATTTTTAGTGTTGCATTCTAAGAAGCTGGGATTGCGGCAACCCACTAAATCGGGCTTATGCCTCAAATAACGGCATTTTTTAGCAGTAAACAAGCTAAAAAAAATAGCCAGCCTTGGCCTGATTGCGCCAACACAAAGCCTGTCAATCCGTCAATTTGAGCGGACAAGAAAAAAGCCCGAACCAAAGGCTCGGGCTTTTCCGTGGAATTTGCCGACCAGTCTACCCCTGGCCGGCGGTTCAAACGTACGAAAGAAATTAATTATTCCCAAACGTTCGTCATTAACAGACGGCGGTTTCATGTTATTTCTGTTGAGCTTATTCCAGTTACGGAAAAAAAAAGTTCGTTTCTTTTTCCAACGGTTGTTTTCAGCAACACACTTTTAGGTCAAAATCTGGTAGCCGGTGCGCGGGCAGTCTGCCCCCAATTCCAACGAAAAAACGCCAAGCTGTTCGGTAGGTCCGGCTAACGGAGGCCGATTAAGCCAAATCGGCCTCCGTCACCTCGGCCACAGGCAGCACGTCGGAAGTCACCAGGTCTTTCTCAAGGCGCAGGTTTTCGATGATGAATTCCTGGCGGGCGGGCGTGTTTTTGCCCATGTAGTAGGTGAGCACCTGCTGGATGCTGCGGTCCGATTGCAGGATAACCGGCTCCAGCTTGATGTTCTCGCCGATGAACTTACCGAACTCCTCCGGCGAAATCTCGCCCAGCCCCTTGAAGCGGGTGATTTCAGGGTTCTTGCCCAGCTTGCGCATGGCGTTTTGCTTTTCCTGCTCGTTGTAGCAGTAAATGGTTTCCTTCTTGTTGCGCACCCGGAACAGCGGCGTTTCGAGGATAAAGACGTGGCCGTTGCGCACCAAATCGGGGAAAAACTGCAAAAAGAACGTGAGGAGCAACAAGCGGATGTGCATGCCGTCGACGTCGGCATCGGTGGCCACCACCACGCGGTTGTAGCGCAGGTGCTCAATGCCCTCCTCAATGTTGAGGGCGTGCTGCAGCAGGTTCAGTTCCTCGTTCTCATACACGATTTTCTTTTTCAGACCGAAGCAGTTCAGCGGCTTGCCGCGCAGGCTGAACACGGCTTCCAGTTCCACGTTGCGGCTTTTGGTGATGCTGCCGGAGGCGGAGTCGCCCTCCGTGATGAACAGCGTAGTGAGCAACTCTTTTTCGGCGCCGTCCTTGGCATTTTCGCCCAGGTGGAAGCGGCAGTCGCGCAGCTTGCGGTTGTGTAGGTTGGCTTTTTTGGCGCGCTGGTTAGCCAGCTTTTTCACGCCCGCCATGTCCTTGCGCTCCCGCTCGCTCTGCATGATGCGCTTGAGCAGGTCTTCGGCTACCTTGGGGTTCTTGTGCAGGTAGTTGTCGAGGTTTTCCTTGACGAAATCGAGGATAAAGCCGCGCACCGTGGGGCCGTCGTCTCCCATGTTGATGGAGCCCAGCTTGGTTTTGGTCTGGCTCTCAAACACCGGCTCCTGCACCCGAATCGAAACCGCCGCGATGATGGAGCCGCGCACGTCGGCCGCATCAAAATCCTTCTTATAAAACTCGCGCACGGCTTTCACCACCGCCTCGCGAAAAGCGGCTAAGTGTGTGCCGCCCTGCGTGGTGTACTGCCCGTTCACGAAGGAATAATATTCTTCGCCGTAGTCGTTGCCGTGGGTCAGGGCCAGCTCAATATCCGGCCCTTTCAGGTGGATAATGGGATAGCGCAGGCTCTCAACGTCAGCTTTGCGGGCCAGCAGGTCCAGCAGGCCGTTTTCGGAGTAATACTTCTGGCCGTTGAAATTGATGGTGAGGCCGGCATTGAGGTAAACGTAGTTCCAGATTTGATTTTCGAGGTACTCCGGGATGAAGCGATAGTTCTTGAAAATCGTGTCGTCGGGCTGGAACGTGACGAGCGTGCCGTTGCGCTGGCTGGTTTTTTGGGGCTTGGGGTCGCTCACCAGCTTGCCCTGGGCAAATTCGGCCGCTTTCATGATGCCTTCCCGCACGCTCTGCACCAGGAAATAGCCGCTGAGGGCGTTCACGGCCTTGGTGCCCACGCCGTTCAGGCCGACGGATTTCTGAAACACTTTGGAATCGTACTTGCCCCCGGTGTTTATTTTGCTCACCACATCCACCACTTTGCCCAGCGGAATACCGCGGCCGTAGTCGCGGACTTGGACACGGGAATCTGAAATCTTGATGTCGATGGTGCGGCCGTGGCCCATCACGTGCTCGTCGATGCAGTTATCGACGACCTCCTTCACCAGCACGTAAATGCCATCGTCGTAAGCCGAACCGTCGCCGAGCTTGCCGATGTACATACCCGGCCGCAGGCGGATGTGCTCGCGCCAGTCCAGCGAGCGAATGCTGTCTTCGTTATAGCCGTGGTCGGGAGTTTTGGTGGGGGCTTCCGAAGCGTCGGAAAGTAGTTCGTTGTTCATGGGGGCAACTGTTCTCCAGTTTTGGGGTAAAATAACGCAGAAATTGGCGGGAGGGCAAGAAATATTGCCAGCTTGCTTAGCATATCCCAACTAATTTATTTAGCCTTCAACACCGTTGCGGCGGCCCTGGTTCACCCCGGATTATAGCCATTGCCCGGCATTTTGCGTTTGCTACGCTTTTCCGGGTTTCCTGCCCCCTCGCTTTCGGCCTCTCTCATCTTTCACTCCATGTTTCCTCCTCTAATCAACCGCGGCACACCGCACGCCCATGTCACGCAGCAAAGCGGGGCCACCCCCGAGGCCAAGCTGGCGCCGGTGGTGCACTATACTTTTTTGCTCATTGGGCTGTCGCTGCTGGTGTTTGTGCTGCACAAGCTCGACGGCATTTTGTTGCCCTTGTTCTTCTCGGCCCTGCTGGCTACCCTGCTCCTGCCCATGGTGAGCAAGCTAGAAAGCTGGCGGTGGCCGCGGATACTGGCCATTCTCGCCGCCATTTTTATGCTGGTGGGCGGCATCGCGGGGCTTATTGCGCTATTCGGCACCCAAATAATGGATTTGAAAGCCGAGTTGCCGCTGATTCAGGCCAAGCTGGCGGTGATGTTCGACCAGGGCCAGACGTGGCTGCACGACCGGTTTGGGATGCGCGTGATGAGCAAGGACGAGTTCATCGACTCCTCGCTGAGCTCGGCCAAAAAGTCGGCAGGCGGGTTTCTGGGCAGCACGCTCAGCACCACGGCCGGCGTGCTGAGCGTGCTCACCCTCATTCCCATTTATATTTTCTGCCTGCTCTATTACCGCGACCACATGCGGCAGTTCATGTTCCGCTTTGTGGCGCCCGACAAGCGTACGGCCGTGCTGCACACCATGGACAGCATTCAGAGCGTGGTGCAGGCCTACATTTCGGGGTTGCTCACGGTCATCGTAATCGTATCGGTGCTCAACGGCATCGGGCTGCTGCTGCTGGGCGTGAAATTTGCCATCTTTTTTGCCATTTTTGCCTCGGTGCTGGCCGTGATTCCCTACATCGGCATTATGGTGGGGGCCACCATTCCGGCCCTGATTACGCTGGTCGAAACGGGCTCGCCGGGCAAGGCCGCAGCCGTGGTGGGCGTGTTTGTGTTCGTGCAATTCCTCGAAGGCAACTTCATTACGCCCATGATTACGGGCTCCAAAGTGAGCATTAACCCCATGGCAGCCATCGTGGCCCTTATTCTGGGTGGCGAGCTGTGGGGCACGCCGGGCATGATTCTGAGTATCCCGCTGATGGCCGTGCTCAAGGTTGTGTTTGATGCGAATAAATCGACGGAGCCGTGGGGCTTTTTGCTGGGCGATGTGACCGATGGCGAAGACACGAGAAAGGACAAATCGGACGACAAGCTCAGCTTTCTGGCGAAGGCGTGGCTCATGATAAAGCGCATGTAAAAAGGCGGATAAAGGCCAATATTTTACACAACCCCTTGGCTTGCATTGCAGTATAACCAAGGTAACGTTTCCTTCCACCACTCATTTCCTACGATTATGGCTACGCCCAATGAAACCACGGCCCGCGCTTACAACGACTTAGTTGAAATCAATAAAACCGCCACCAAAGGCTACCAGGAAGCCGCTGAAGGCGTGACCAGCCCCCAGCTGAAATCGGAATTGAGCCGCCTCTCGCAGCAGCGCGCCCAGTTCGCCTCCGAGCTTTCGCAGCACGCCACCCAGTACGGCATCAACCCCGAAGCGCACGGCACCGTTGAAGGCGCCCTGACCGACGCTGCAGCCGCCGTGCACCGCGGCTGGATTAACATCAAATCGGCCATCACCGGCCAGGATGATTCGGCCATTCTCGGCGAATGCGAAACCGGCGATGCCACCGCTCTCAAAGCCTATGAAACTGCCCTGCAAGCCAATGACCTGCCCACCGAAGCAAAAAGCGTGATTGAGCAGCAGCGCAGCCAGATTCTGAACGCCAAAAACATGGTGACGCAGTGGAAAGGCGAGGTGAAATAGTTTCAATGAGCAGTTAACGCTGGGCCGTTATCAAATTGCGAACTGAACAACTCGCTGACAACTGCTCACGGTTGATTGAAGAAAGGGCAGCCCCACAGGCTGCCCTTTTTTCGTGCAACCTTCTGCCGGGCTAAGTTTGTTAGCTTTCCTTTCGACCACCTTCTGCGCCGCGCCTTGTACGCCATCATTGACCTTGAAACCACCGGCGGGCAGCCTACCCAGGACCGCATCACCGAAATAGCCATTTACGTTCACGACGGCGAGAAAATCGTGGACGAATACGCCACGCTTCTCAATCCCGGTCGGGCTATTCCGCCATTTATCACCCAACTCACCGGCATCACCAATGACATGGTGAGCGACGCACCCAAATTCCACGAAGTAGCCCGCAAGGTGGTGGAAATGACCGAAGGCTGCGTGTTCGTGGCTCACAACGTGCGGTTTGACTATTCGTTTCTGAAAAAAGAGTTTGCCGACCTCGGCTATAATTATTCCCGCAAAACGCTGTGCACCGTGCGCCTGAGCCGTTCGCTCATTCCCGGCCAGCCCAGCTACAGCCTGGGAAAGCTCTGCCAGAATATCGGTATTCCGCTCGAAGGCCGGCACCGCGCGGCTGGCGATGCCCACGCCACGGCTCTGCTCTTTGGCAAGCTGCTGAAGATTACGCAGGACAGCGAAGCCGTGCAAAACGGCCAGGCTCCGGCTGATACCCTGGCCCGGGTAGATGCCCTGGCCCCTGCCGGCCGCCGGCCCGACGGCACCAAAGCGCCTTCGCCCAAGCGCGTGGCCGCCGTGCAATCTGCCATTCGGGAGGCGCTGATGCCGCCGCTGGTATCGGCGGCGCTGGTGGCCAGCCTGCCCCAGGCCACGGGCGTGTACTACTTCCACAACGAGGCCGGCGAGGTGATTTACGTGGGAAAGTCCATCAACATCTACAAGCGCATTCAGCAGCACTTTGCGGTGGACGTGAAATCGCGCAAGAGCCTGGAATTCAAGAATTCTATTGCCGATATCACCTGGGAATTAACTGGTTCGGAGCTGGTGGCGCTGCTGTACGAGTCGCACCTGATTAAGCAGCTAAAGCCGGCGTACAACCGGGCGCAGCGGCGCTCGGTGTTTCCGGCGGGCATCTATCTGCGGATAGACGAGCAGGGCTACAAGCGCCTGGCTTATGGCCGCGCCGATGCGCGGAATGCCGAAATTCCCATCATCGCACTGGGCAACCAATACAAGGCCCAGGGCTTCCTCTACCACAAAGTGGCCAAGTACAACCTCTGCCAGAAGCTCTGCGGCCTGTATAAAACGCCGGGCAGCTGCTTCGACTTCCAGGTGCACCGCTGCCAGGGCGCCTGCGTGGGCCAGGAACCGCCGGAATCCTACAACCTGCGCGTGGACGAGGCCATCGACAGCATCAGCTACGAGCACGAGACGTTCGTGGTCATCGGCCCGGGCCGCACGGAGCTGGAAAAAACCATCGTGCTGGTGGAGAACGGCCGGTACCAGGGCTTTGGCTACGTCGATGAAACGTTCACGGCGCGCAAACTGGCCGATTTCCGGGACGTGATAAAGCAGTTCACCGACAATAAGGACGTGCAGCAGATTATCCGGCAGCATTTGCGGACCAAGCGCAAGGGCGAGCGGGTGAAAGTGTTTGGATGATTTCAGCAAGATTCCTGATTCATTAAAAAGGCGGCCCTGGAAATCCAGAGCCGCCTTTTTAATGGGGAGTATGTGGCGGAAGCCTACTTTTTGCCGGCCAGGATTTCATCCACAACCAGTGGGTCCAATAGCGTGGTGACGTCGCCGAGGTTGGTGGTTTCGCCCTCGGCTACTTTGCGCAGGATGCGGCGCATGATTTTGCCGGAGCGGGTTTTGGGCAGGCCCGAGACGATTTGAATCTTGTCGGGCTTGGCGATGCGGCCGATTTCGGCGACTACGGCTTCGATGATGCTGGCTTCGGTCTTTTGCAGGTCGAGGTCGGTGGTGGGGACGCCGTTCTGGCAGATGACGTAGGCGTAGATGCCCTGCCCCTTCACCTCGTGCGGGTAGCCCACTACGGCGCTTTCCACCACGTACTCGCTCTGGTTGATGGCGTTTTCGATTTCGGCGGTGCCGAAGCGGTGGCCCGAGACGTTGATGACGTCGTCGACACGGCCGATGATGCGGTAGAGGCCGTTTTCGTCGCGCCGGGCGCCATCGCCGGTGAAGTAGTAGCCGGGATAAGGCGTGAAATAGGTTTGGCGCGCGCGCTCGTGGTCGCCCCAGGTGGTGCGGATAACGCCGGGCCAGCTGGCCTTGATGGCGAGGTAGCCTTCCTGGTCGTTGCCTTCGATTTCGGTGCCGTCCTGGTTCAGCAGCACCGGCTGGACGCCGGGCAAAGGCAAGCCGGCGCGGGCGGGCACGCTGGGCGTGATGCCGGCCAGGGCCGATATCATGATGCCGCCGGTTTCGGTTTGCCACCAGGTGTCCACGATGGGGCAGCGGCCCTTGCCGACGTGCTGGTGGTACCAGTACCAGGCCTCTTCGTTGATGGGCTCGCCCACCGAGCCGAGGATGCGCAGGCTGCTGAGGGAATAGGCCAGCACGTTATCGAGGGGCGTGGCCATGAGGCTGCGAATGGCCGTGGGCGCGGTGTAGAAAATGGTGACGTGGTGCTTGTCAATCACCTCCCAGAAGCGGCCCGGCGAGGGGAACGTGGGCACGCCCTCAAACAGCAGCGTGGTGCTGCCGGCCAGCAAGGGGCCGTAGAGGCCGTAGGTGTGGCCGGTGACCCAGCCGATGTCGGCGGTGCACCAGTACAGGTCGTTTTCTTCCACCTGAAACACGTTGCGAAACGTGTAATCGGCCCACACCATGTAGCCGGCCTGGCTGTGGACCACGCCCTTGGGCTTGCCGGTGCTGCCGCTGGTGTAGAGGATGAAGAGCGGGTCTTCGGCGGCCATTTCCTCGGCGGGGCAGTCTTTTTCCACGTCCTTCACCTCGTCGTGAAACCAAACGTCGCGGCCTTCTTTCATGTCGACGGGCCAGCCGGTGTGCTCCACCACCAGCATGCCGCGCACGGAGGGGCAGTTGGCCAGGGCTTCATCGACCACGCTCTTGACGGGAATCTGCTTGGCGCCGCGCTCCAGGGCATCGGCGGTGATGACGAAGCTGGCATTGGCATCGTTGACGCGGTCGGCGATGGCCGTGGCCGAAAAACCGGCGAAGATGACCCCATGCACAGCTCCGATGCGGGCGCAGGCCAGCACGGCAATGGCCAGCTGCGGAATCATGGGCAGGTAGAGAACCACGCGGTCGCCCTTCTGCACGCCGTTTTTCTTGAGCACATTGGCCATCTGGCACACCTGAGTATGCAGCTCGCGGTAGGTGAGGCGCAGGTGGCGGGTTTTGGGGTCGTTGGGCTCGAAGACGATGGCCAGCTTGTTGCCGCGCTGGGCGAGGTGGCGGTCGAGGCAGTTCTCGGTGATGTTGAGGGTGGCGCCATCGAACCAAGTGCTGCTGCCGGCGGGCGAAAACTCACCGCCGCGCACCGTGTCCCACTTTTTGCGCCAGGTGAACTGTTCGGCGGCTTCCGCCCAGAAAGCATCAGGGTCTTCGATGGATTGCTGGTAATCGGCGTGGTATTCTTCGAGCGTGCGGGTGCGGATGGCGGACATTTTGGAGGAATAAAAAAAGGCGGAATGATTGTAGGCGATTAAAAACAGCTTATCGGGGCTTGCCGAAAGTCTTGCTGGGATTGGGTTATGGCTTTCGGGGCTTGGATTATTGCTTCCGGGACTTGAGCTAAAGCTTTCGGGACTTAGGCTAAAGCTTTCGGGACTTGGAATAAAGCTTCCGGGGATTGGGTTGTGGCTTCCGGGGATTGGATTATTGTTCCCGGGACTTGGGTTGTGGCTTCCGGGACTTGTCAAATTCAATACTCCAGGTCCTGAAACGATTCCTCCGATTGTCAAATGCTAAGCCGCAGGGTTAGTTTCGAAGGCGGCGCCGATGCTGCGCCGTTGCAGGCCCGCGCGGATTTCATCGAGGATAAGCGGGTCGTCGATGGTGGGGGGCATGGGGAAAGTTTCGCCGTCGGCGAGCTGGCGCAGGGTTTTGCGGAGGATTTTACCGGAGCGGGTTTTGGGCAGGCGCTTCACCACCAGCACCGCCCGGAAGCAGGCCAGGGCCCCGATTTGGGCCCGCACGGCGGCAATCAGCTCTTTTTCGAGGGCCTCCTCTCCTATCGTCTGGCCGTCCTTCAGCACCACCAGGCCCACGGGCACCTGGCCGCGCAACGGGTCGGCGATGCCGAGCACGGCGCACTCGGCCACGGCGGGGTGGGCGGCGAGGATTTCCTCGATTTCGCCGGTGCTGAGGCGGTGGCCGGCCACGTTGATGACGTCATCGACGCGGCCCATGATGTAGGTGTAGCCTTCGTGGTCGCGGTAGCCGCCGTCGCCGCTGAGGTAGTAGCCGGGAAAGGTGCTGAGGTAGGCCTGGTAGCGGGCATCGTCGTTCCAGAGGGTGGGAAAGCAGCCGGGGGGCAGGGGCAGTTTCACGGCCACGAGGCCGGTGGTGCCGGGCGGCACGGGGTGGCCGGCCTCGTCGAGAATGTGTACGTCGTAGCCGGGCACGGGGTGGCCGGCGCTGCCGGCGCGGGGCGCGGGCATGCCTTCGAGGCCGACGAGGGTGGCCAGCATGGGCCAGCCCGATTCGGTTTGCCACCAGTGGTCGACCACGGGCACGCCGAGCAGGTGTTGGGCCCACTGATAGGTGGCGGGGTCGCAGCGCTCGCCGGCCAGGAAGAGGTGGCGCAGGCTGCTGAGGTCATATTTTTTGGCCAGCAGGCCCTCGGGGTCTTCTTTTTTGATGGCCCGGATGGCGGTGGGCGCCGTGAACATGACGCGGACCCGGTACTGCTCGACGATGCGCCAGAAGGTGCCGGCGTCGGGGGTTCGCACGGGTTTGCCTTCGAATAAAACGGTGGTGCAGCCCCGCAATAAGGGCCCGTACACGATGTAGCTGCTACCCACGGCCCAGCCGATATCGGAACCCGTGAAGATGACATCGCCGGGCTCCATAGCATAGATGGCCCGCATGCTGAAATGCAAGGCCACGGCGTGGCCGCCATGGTCGCGCACCACACCCTTGGGCCGGCCGGTGGTGCCGCTGGTATACAGGATGTAGAGCGGGTGCGTGGCGGGCACCGGCACGGCCGGCACGGGGGCGGCCCGGAGCAACTCCTGGTAGTCGAGGTCGCGGCCGGGCTGCAGCTCTGCGGTCACAAAATCGCGCTGAAAAACCACGACGTGGGCCGGCTTGAAGGCGGCTTGGGCAATGGCCTCGTCCACGAGCGGCTTGTAGGGAATGACGCGGTCGAACTCCACGCCACCCGAGGCGCAGACGATGGCGCGGGGCTGGGCGTCGTCAATTCTCACGGCCAGCTCGTGGGCCGCAAAGCCGCCGAACACCACCGAATGCACGGCCCCGAGCCGGGCGCAGGCGAGCATGGCCACCACGGCTTCGGGCGTGTTGGGCATGTAGATGATGACGCGGTCGCCGAGGCCTACGCCTATTTCGCGCAGGCCGCCGGCGAAGCGGGCCGTCATATCCAGCAGCTCGGCGTAGGTGTAGGTGCGCTGGGTGTGGGTAACGGGCGAGTCGTAAAGCAGGGCGGGCTGGTCGGCGCGGCCGTTTTGCACGTGGTAATCGAGGCAGAGGAAACTAGTATTCAGCTCGCCGCCCCGGAACCAGCGGTAGGTGCCGTTGGCATCCTGCGAGAGCGGCTCAGTGGGCCGGGTGTCCCAGTGCAGGTGGTGGGCCTGGGCCAGCCAGAAGGCGCCGGGGTCGGCCAGGCTGGCGGCGTGGGTGGCGGCGTAAGAGCAGGCTGGTTTCATGGCGGGTGGGATGTAGCGCGGACTTTGCAGCCCGCGCATGGGATGGGTTGGGTAGGTTACTCGGGTATTGTTCAGGCGCGGACTACAGAGTCCGCGCTACATAGTGAGCAGCTCGCGGACTTTCTCCATGAGCTGGCGGGTACTGAAGGGTTTTGGAATATACAAGTCCGCCCCGGCTTCGTAGCCCTTCCGGACGTCGGCTTCGCGGCTTTTGGCCGAGAGGAAAATGACTTTCGTGCCGGCACGGTCGGGGCGCTGGCGCAGCTGCTGGCACACCCGGTAGCCGTCTACGTCGGGCATCATCACGTCGAGCAGCACGAGGTCGAAAGGCGTTTGGGCGATGGCGGCCAGGGCCTCGGTGCCGTTGCGGGCAATGCCGACCTGGTAGCCGTTTTTGCGCATCAGGAATTCGAGCGACATGACGATGTTGGGCTCGTCGTCAACAATTAAAATGTGAGGTGTTTTCATGCAAAGCAAGTGTTTTCATGCGGAAAGGGAAGGTGAGTAAACGGCGGTGGGCACGGCCGATACGGGCAGCGGCAGCTCAATAAAAAAGCGGGCGCCCTGGTCCAGGGCGCTTTCGACCCAGATGCGGCCGTGGTGCAGCTCCACAATCTTCTTGGTGATGGCCAGGCCCAGGCCCGAGCCTTCGGGCTTGCGGATGTTCTGGTTGTGGGCCTGGTAAAACTTGTCGAAGATAAGGTGCTGCGCGGCGGGCGAAATGCCCCGGCCATTGTCTTCCACGCACAGCAGGAGCACGTCGGCCACCGGCCAGGCCAGCACCGAAATGCGCCCCAGGCCGTGGGGCTGGCAGGCCTTCACGGCATTGGAAAGCAGGTTGACGAGGACTTGCATGAGCCGGTCGCGGTCGGCGGAAAGCACCGGCAAATCGGCGGGCACATCTACGTGGAGGGCAATTTGCTTGTCGCGCAGGAGCTGGCCCACGGCCTCCAAAGCTTCGGCCACCAGCTCGGGCACCACCACGCGGTTCCGGTCGAGGGTGGCCTGGCCCGATTCGAACTTCTCCAAATCGAGCACCAGCGAAATCAGGCGGGTGAGGCGTTCGGCTTCGCGCCCGATGGTGAGTTGGAAGCGCTGGCGCTCCTCTTCCTCCAGCTCGGGGTTGTCGGCCAGGATTTCGGCCAGCGCCCGGATGCTGGTGAGCGGCGTGCGCAGCTCATGGGTCACGGTGTAGAGAAATTCGTCCTTGCGCTGGTCCAGGGCCTGGAGCTGGTCGTAGGCGGCGCGCAGCTCGTCGGTGAGGCGTTGGAGCTGGCGGCTTTGCTTTTGCAGCTGGCGGTTGGCTTCGAGCAGCTGCTGGCTTTCGCGCAGGATGCCCACCACGCTGTCGTAGCTAATCTGTTCGGCGCCCGCCACCGAGGCCACCAGCATGCGAGCCGAGGCCGGGCCCAGGCTGCCGGCCAGTAGCTTTTCGGCGTAGGTGAGCAGGCGCGGGTCGGCGGGCGTGAAGGGGTGAGCGGACGAATGGGGGACTGAGTCCGGGTCGGACGTTGGGTTTTCGGACGGCACCGCGTCGGGGAAACGGGTGGCGAAGGTGCGCAGGGCCTGGTTGGTACGCTTCTTCCCGAGGAAGCCCAGCAGCAGCGCGCGCACGTCGGGAAAGGGCGTGCGCCCCTGCCAGCCGGCCACTTCCTCGGCCAGGCTGCGACGGGTAAATACGTCCACGAACACGTCGGCCTGCCGCAACTCCAGGGCCGTGGGCGGCACCGCCACCGAGAGGCCCACGTAGATACCAATGTTGAAAAACCAGCTCCAGAACAGCCCGTGCGAGAGGTAATCGAGCCCTTCGAGCCCAAACAGCGCGAACGGCCGCAGCCCTGCAATGCCGCCCACGCCCTCGGTGAGGATGGAAGCAGGCAGCCGGCCCGGCCCCACCAGCGTGGGCAGCACCAGCGTGAAAAACCAGACGCCAAACCCTGCCAGCAGGCCCACCGTGGCCCCGCGCCGGGTGCCGCCTTTCCAGTACAGCCCGCCCAACACGGCGGGCACGAACTGCGCCACCGCCGCAAACGAAACCAGGCCGGTGTTCACCAGCGGCAGCTGCTTGCCCACCATGGCGTAGTAGATATAGGCCAGCAGCAGCACCAGCACCACGGCCAGGCGGCGGCTTTTGAGGGCCACACGGCCCAGGTAGGCAAACCAGCGGGTCTGGCCCTCGGGCCGGGCGGCGGGCACCCGCACCAGCAGTGGCATGAGCAGGTGGTTGCTCATCATCACGCTCAGGGCAATGGTTTCGACGATAATCATGCTGCTGGCCGCCGAGAGCCCGCCCAGGTAGGTGAGCAGCGCCAGCCAGAAATGCCCCGCCGCCAGCGGCAGCGCCAGCACAAAGGTGTCGGCGTCCAGCCCGCGCCCGCCCAGCTTCAGCATACCCCCAAAAGCCACCGGCAGCACAAATAAGTTGATGACGATGAGGTAGAGTGGGAACAGCCACATGGCCTTGCGGAGGTGGTTTTCGTCCACGTTCTCCACCACGGCCACCTGAAACTGCCGGGGCAGCAGCAGCACTGCCGACATGCTCAGGGCCAGCAGCGTGAACCACCCGGCACTGCTCGTGCCACTGCCGCGCAGCGTGAACAGCTGCCGCAGGGCCGGCACTGCCGCCGCCTGGTCAAACACGTCGGCAAAGCCATGGAACAAGCCGAACGTGACGAACACGCCCAGCACCAGAAACGCCACCAGCTTCAGCACGCTCTCCACGGCCACGGCCAGCACAATGCCCTCGTGCCGCTCGGTGGCCTCGACGGACCGCACCCCGAACAGGATGGTGAACACCGCCAGCGCCCCCGTGGTGTAGAGCGCCGTGGTGGCCGCCGGGCCGCCCACGCCCGCGCTGCTGCCGGTCATGGTTACGAAGGAGGCGGCAATGGCTTTGATTTGCAAGGCGATGTAGGGCACGATGCCAAGCACGCACACCACCGTAACCAGCGCCCCCAGCGAGGCACTTTTGCCGTAGCGGGCCGAGATAAAATCGGCAATGGACGTGAGGCGCTGCTGCCGGCACACCCGAATGATTTTGCGCAGCACCAGCCACCAGGCCGGGGCCAGCAGCGTGGGCCCCAGGTAAATGCCCACGAACTCCAGCCCGTAGTGCGCCGCCCGGCCCACCGAGCCATAATACGTCCAGGCGGTGCAGTACACGGCCATGCTCAGGGCGTACACGTAGGGGTTGCTCACCAGGCTTTTCCGGGCCGCCGACCGACGCTCCGCCGCGTAGGCCACGCCGAAAAGCAGGGCCAGGTAGCCGAAGGAGAAACCAATAACGAGCAGCTTGGACATTGGTTTTAAGATTTTGTCATTGCGAGTGGAGCGCAGCGGAACGCGGCAATGACAAGCGGGCTCACGCCTTCTCCCTCACCAGCCACGCCGTCAGGGCCACCAGTAAAATCCACGTCAGCAGCACGTAGAGGTAGAGGACCGGCACGCCGGCCAGCCGGCCGTCGTGGTCGAACACGGCCAGGAGCGGAAAATTGAGCAGCACGCCAAACAGGCCCGCCAGGAACAGCAAGCGCTGGTCCCGGCGCGGCTCGGCCTGCTCAGGGCGTGGAGTGGAGGGCATGAAAAAACCGGGCTTGTTGGGCATGGGACGGGCCGGTGAAATAGACCGTCAATCTAAGCAAAAGTCCGCCGGGCGCGGGCCCGGCGGACTTTTAAACCGTCGCAGCGGGGCCCGGGCCGTTAGTCCATCAGCTTCACATTGCGCATGTCTTTCATATTGGCCGAGCCGTAGAGAAAGCAGATGGCCGCGATGACCACCGGATACACCAGGCCGAAGTAGATGCTGTGCTCCTTGAGGAAGCCCGACGGCTGCGCGGCAGCATAGGCCACCAGCGCGGTCGAAATCAATGGCACCAGGCCGCCGAAGATGCCGTTGCCAATGTGGTAAGGCACGGACAGCGAAGTGTAGCGCACTTTGGTGGGGAATAGCTCGACGAGGTAAGCGGCAATGGGGCCGTACACCATGGTCACGAACAACACCAGGCAGAACACCAGCACAATCATGGGCAGCATCTGGAAATCGTTGGCCACCATCACGGCGGGCACGGCCACGCCGGCGGCATCCACGGTGGCGGCGGTTTTCTCCACGATGGGGCCGGAGAATTGCTTCAGGCCGTAGAAAATCGGTACGGTGAACAGCACGCCGCACAGCATGCCCGTCATGATGATGCGCTTGCGCCCGATGCGGTCCGACAGCGAGCCGAAGTACACGAAGAACGGTGTGGCCGCCAGCAGCGCCACGCACAGAATGATGCTGGCCTGCACCTGCTCAATTTTCAGGATGGTTTGCAGGAAGAAGTAGGCGTAGAACTGCCCCGTGTACCAAATCACGCCCTGGCCCATGGTAGCCCCAAACAAGGCCAGCAGCACCAGCTTGCGGTTCACGGGCTCCACGAAAGAGTCGCGCAGCGGTGATTTGCTCGTGGTGCCTTCGGCTTTGGCTTTCTCAAACAGCGGCGACTCGTTCAGCTTGCGGCGGATGATGTACGATGCCACCACCAGGATGGAAGACAGCAGGAAAGGGATGCGCCAGCCCCACTCGGCGAAGGCCGCCGCGCCCACCGTGAGCTTGGTGCCCACAATCACGGCGATGCTGATGAACAGGCCAATGGTGGCCGTGGTCTGAATAAAGCTGGTGTAGTAGCCACGGCGGCTGTCGGGCGCGTGCTCGGCTACGTAGGTGGTAGCGCCGCCGTACTCACCGCCCAGGGCCAGGCCCTGCACCACCCGCAGCAGGAAAATCAGAATCGGCGCGGCCACGCCGATGGCGGCGTAGTTCGGAATCAGGCCAATGGCAAACGTGGAGCCGCCCATGAGCAGCAGCGTGAGCAGAAACGTGTACTTCCGCCCCACCATATCGCCGATGCGCCCAAACACAATGGCCCCAAACGGCCGCACCACAAAGCCCACCGCAAACGCGGCCAGCGTGCTCAGCAATGCCGCCAGCGGGTTGGTTTTCGGGAAAAACTGGGTGGCGATAATCGTAGCCAGCGAGCCAAAAATGTAGAAATCGTACCACTCGATGACCGTGCCCACCGAGGAGGCTTTAATCACCTGCCAGATTTTACTGGTTGGGGTCGTGTTGTTGTCGTGCGCCAGCGGCGCGTCCAAAGCGGCACCGTACGGTGGGGTCAAACTCTGTTCCATGGAAATTTCAGCATAAAAAGATGAGGTGTGAACGCAAAAAGATAGCCGCCGAGCCTAGAGGTACACCTGGAACTGCATGGTGACCTCGGGCCGGTACTGCACGCTGTTGACCGTGGCCGCGCCGTTGTTGGCCGGGATGAAGGTCTGGTCCGAGAAATCGGGCCGGGCGCGGTAGTTGAGTGTGATTTTGGCGTTGTGGCCGTCGAGCAGCAGGTTCAGGCCGGCATCGTACACATTCACCGATTTACGGCTGCCGTCGGTGTCGTGCAGGCCCTCCCACTCGTTGCGCAGGTACGCGACGTAGGGTTGTAGGCGGGCTTTCGCACCCAGCAATTGCTTGGGCAGCAGCAGGCCGGCCTGGGCATAGTAGCTGTGGCCAGTGCCGATGAGGGGCAGGGCGTTGCCATACAGGTTGGCCGGGCCGGGGCTGCCCACCACGGTGTTTGAGCCGGGGTTCAGCACGCCGACATTACGCACGTAGTTGGGGCCGAAATCGTAGTTGTAATACACGCCATACAGCGTCAGAGCCGTGTTAGACGTGGTATCAACCGGGGCATCATAGAACACGTCCGCTCCAAAGAGCTTGATGTCGTGCGTGTGGGTTGTGGGGTTCACCACCACGTCCTGGTCCCGCGAGTACGTCCCTTCGGCGTTGTAGTGGTAGCCGGCGCCAACATTCAACACTTTCTTGGTGCCCAGCCAGGTACCCGTGGTAAAGGGCAACAAGTTGGGCTCCTTATCAAAGAAGGAATAGCTGAAATAGCCCTGGTAAATTTTGTTGGTGTTGCGGGGGTTGAACTGCGCTACATTGGTGCGGAGCGCGGCCGGCGTACTGGCCGTATTAGTGGCAAAGGCATCGTCGATGGCCACGCGGTAATCAAAGCCGCCAATGCGGCCCTTGCCATAAAAGCCCAGGAAAAAGCCGAACTGGTCGGTTAGGTCCAGCGTGGGGAAGTTGGTGACCGGAATGTCGTAGGTCATTATAGTGGCCGTGCTGGCGGCCGTCATCCGCGACACGCCCACCTGGTAGTTCAAGCCGCCGCCAATGCTGAGGTACTTGTTCACCTTGTATTCGGCTATGGCTTCGTGGATGTAGTTTGGGGAGCGCTTTCCGGGGCCGTTGGGGTCGTTGGGCACGCCGCCGGTCAGGGCCGTCTGGTTTTCAATGCCCAAGTCGATAAAAGTCAGGAACCGGGGGTTGAGCTGGGCCAGCATAATCAGGCGCGCCCGCCGGATGCCAAACGTGGTCTGGTCGCTTTTGGGGTTGCCGTTGCGGACGGTGTTGCTGTTGTTCTCATTGTATTGGGCCCACATCTGCGCCCAGGTCAGGAAGCGCAGGTACTTCGAGCCGTCGGGCGAGAGATTTACTTTCATGCCAGCGCCGTAGGGCACCGGCTTGGCTGGAGTGGGCACGGCCGGCGGCGCGGTGGGAGTGGCTGGCGCGGGGGCCGGGCCGGTAGCGGGAGGAGTGACCTGGCCGAAGACGGCACCGGAGAGCAGCAGACCACTCAGAGTTAATGCATAACATGTATTTTGCATTGTACTTGGGGAAAATAAGTGAAGTTATACCGCGAAACCTCCGGTAGAATTCGGTAGAATTGAGGAAGACGAAACCGCCTACTCCTACCTCACGCCGATTGGTTCTGCTAAATAGCATTCTTCATTCCCGCTTAGCTACTTTATTGGGGTCGTTTTGCTAACCGCCTATAGCTGCTCACCTCCTACCCCGCCCGGAACCGTTCCCAGCGAATCACCATGAACTTGTCGCCCAGCTCCGTCACCATCATACCGGCCCCTTTCACGTTGGCGGGCACCTGAAAAAACGCGGCCAGCTCGGCTTGATTAAGGATTTTGTAGGTGGGATGGTAGTCGGTTTGGCGCGGCGCGCGCACGCCGTACTTCTTCACCCAGTTCATCACGCTCACGTGGCTTACGCCCAGCAGCCGCTCAATCTCGCGGTAGCTCACGCCCTCGATGTAGAGTTGCAGGGCTTTCACCACGTAGTAGGGATTGACTTCGCGGCCCACTTTGGCCACG
The DNA here is from genome assembly GCF_017921975.2 of Hymenobacter terricola. Classification (GTDB taxonomy): domain Bacteria; phylum Bacteroidota; class Bacteroidia; order Cytophagales; family Hymenobacteraceae; genus Hymenobacter; species Hymenobacter terricola. The sequence continues at coordinate 25,203 of NZ_JAGEMO020000003.1, read as the reverse complement.
GTGTAGTGGTAGCCGCAGCTTTTGCACTTAAAACGCTGCCGCTCGTTCACCACGCCACTTTTTGTGGCTTCGCTCGATTCGCATTTGGGGCAGGCGGGAGCATTCATGGGGCCGAAAGCAGGGAAGTTTATACTAAAGCTATAGTTGCTGAGCAAATCTATAGCACTTTAGCGAATAAATAGCACATTCTGTATTTTTGTCCGGATTCCTTCGGCCCGGCAACGTGCTAATTCGCTAATATTTACGCCTGGTCATCGCGTCAAGCCCCGCCCTTTGGTGCCGCGGGCACCCTTAGCCGGGGCCAAAAGCAAAGCGGCAGCGCCGGCTGAGGTCGCTGCCGCTTTTGTAGCTGGCTTACCGGTCTGAGATGCGGCTGGCCTTACTCCTCTTCCAGGTAGTCGAGGTCTTTGCCGTAGGTTTCGGGCAGGGTACTGGCACTGAAGAAGGCCAGCACCAGCAACACCGCCCCAATGATGGCCGCCGCGCCCACCATCCCCAGCGAAGGGAAGGACTTGAGCGCCTTGAAGGCAATGGTGACGAGCACGAGGGCCCCGCGGGCAAAATTGGGGGCCGTGGTGGCTACCGTAGAGCGGATGTTCGTGCCAAATTCCTCGGCCGAAACCGTGACGAACAGCGCCCAGAAGCCGCCGGTGAAGCCCACGAAAAAGCAGGCGGCATAGAAGGCCGTGGTGCTGGCCCCGTTCAGCCCAAACAAATAGAAGGATACCGCTACCGCGCTGCCCAGAATAAACATCTGGAGGGTTCGCATCCGGCTTTTGAGCAGCTGGCTGAGGCCGCCGCTGGTGAAATCGCCCAGCGTGAGGCCGAAGTAGCACCAGGAAATGCTCAGGCCGCCCGTCACGGCTCCCTGCAAATGAAAGGCCTTGCCAAATTCCGGGGCCAGCGTAATCAGAATGCCGGCCAGAAACCAGAACGGCACGCCCACCAGCAGGCAGCGGACGTACTTGCTGAAGCGGGCCGCGTTGGTAAATAAGCTCATGAAGTTACCGCGCCGCGCGCTCGAATTCTTGGTTTGCTCAAACATGCCCGACTCGAACACGCCCGCCCGCAAGGCCAGCAGCGCCAGGCCCAGCCCGCCGCCGATGAAATAGGCGCTGCGCCAGCCAAACTCATTTCCGACAAAGTAGGCCACCACCGCGCCACTCACGCCCACCGAGGCCACAATCATGGTGCCGTAGCCGCGCTTTTCCTTGGGCAGGGTCTCGGCCACCAGCGTGATGCCCGCGCCCAGCTCACCGGCCAGGCCGATACCGGCAATGAGCCGCAACCAGCCGTATTGGTCGATGTTCTGCACGAAGCCGTTGGCAATGTTGGCCAGCGAATACAGCAGAATGGACCCGAACAGGACCGACAGCCGCCCGCGCTTATCGCCCAGCACGCCCCACAGAATGCCGCCGAGCAGCATGCCACCCATCTGCATGTTGAGCAGAAACAGGCCCTCATTGGTCACGGCCGAAGCCTCAGTGATGCCGATGCTGTTCAGGCTTTGTACCCGCACGATGCTGAACAGCACCAGGTCGTAAATATCTACGAAATAGCCCAAAGAGGCCACAATCACGATGGCGCTGAACAAGCCCACCGCCGGGCGGACCACGGGGTCAGCCGGAATTTTTGTTGGATTCATAGAGAAGAGGGAAATGGTTGAAACACCTAACGTTACCATTTTTTTGGGAATAGCGCACCGCCCCGCCCGGCTGTACCGGTATTACCCCATGGCATTGGAGGAATTCACCATAGTTATTGATACCCGAAGGTTTCCATTTCGGCACAGAAAACAGGTTTTGAAGGCTTAGAGAAAAGGTTTTATCCGCCTATTTTAATTTAGCAACATTTCGTTCCGCATAAGCAAATCCGTCGGGTTCACCGGTTGATGCCGCCCCTTGGTCCTGCTCAGCAGCGCATGGCTTGCGGTGCCCGCCCTTGGCCTGCCCGCCCAACAATTACTTCCTTTGCATCCATGTCCGATTTCCACTCCCTCACGCCTGCCGACCTCACGCCCGCCCAGTGGCACCCGTTTCTGGTGGGCGCGGTGGCGCCTCGGCCGGTCGCCTTCGCCAGCACCATCGACGCCGAGGGCCGCGTCAACCTCAGCCCCTACAGCTTTTTCAACGCCTTCAGCTCGAACCCGCCCATTCTCGTGTTTTCGCCCGCCAACCGCGTGCGCGACAACACCCAGAAGCACACCCTCCAAAACGTGCGCGAGGTGCCCGAAGTCGTCATCAATATCTGTGATTTCGCCTTGGTAGAGCAGATGTCGCTGGCCAGCACCGAATACGGCAAGGGCATCAACGAATTCACCAAAGCCGGCCTCACCGAGCTGGCCTCGGAGCTGGTGCGGCCGCCGCGCGTGGCCGAGGCGCCGGCCGCTTTTGAGTGCGTGGTGGAGCAAATCATCGAGCTGGGCCAGAACAATGGCGCCGGCAACCTCATCATCTGCCGGGTGGTGCGCGCCCACTTTCGTACCACTATTCTCCTACCCAATGCCACCGGTATCGACCCATTTAAGCTGGATGCCGTGGCTCGGCTCGGCGGCGATTGGTACTGCCGGGCCAGCGGCACCAGCCTGTTCGAAGTGCCCAAGCCCAATCGCCACATCGGCATCGGCTTCGACCAGCTGCCCGACTTCCTTCGCAGTAGCGATGTGCTGACCGGCAACGAGTTGGGCCGCCTCTCCAACATCGAGCGCGACGCCCTACCCACGCCCGCGCAAGTTGAGGAATTCAAATCCGAACCGATGGTAGCCTACCTCCTCAACAAATACCGCGACGACACCCCGGAACTGCGTCAGCAACTGCTGCAGTTGGGCCGCCAATTACTGGCCGAAGGGCGGCTGGTAGAAGCGTGGAAAGTGCTGCTTTACAATGCGTGATTGTTTAACCAATACGTAACTCGCAAACCTCTAGTTTTGACTGGCCCGCTTTAAGGGGGAGCTTACAAACTGACCATTATCAATCGAAAATACAAAAATTTACACCTAAAGGCAACTAAATAATCATGAGAAAAATCCTGGAAATTAATTTATACATTAATAACGTTAAAATTGCTAAATGCGGTTCTATTATTTTAGAACCTTATGCTACTTCTACCGCAAGAAAATTTTTATTCCATAACTTAAAATTCAAAACTACTGAAGACTTTTTATCTTTAAATAAGATACAGGTTCGCATTTCTTGCCGTTCAAAATATTCTAATGTAAAGCCTATTTATGAGTTTAATATTCTATTATTAGACTTTGATAGTAAACTAAAGTGGGTTTATGGACTTGTTCATCACGATTATGAAGAATACAGACAGGGTGTAATTGACGTACTTGCTTCTTGGCAAAAAGGAGAAAAGATTGACTGGTTCAGTTTGCCAACGAAAGGTCTTTTAAAAGAAGACTACATCACAGCTTGCCTACATTATTCAGGTGTCAGTACAGAAATTATTGATAAAGACTTATATAAAATAGACATGTCATTAGTTCGTGAGTATAGAGATGTATTATATTTGATGGGGGAGGCTTTTTTTGGAGAACGAGGCTATATGGGGCATAGCTTCCATACATTTGTAGATTGCCTGCGGTGTATATTTCATAAAGGAGGATTTGCAGAAAGCAAAAAAATAATATTTGAAAATACTGAACGTTTAGTTATAGAAGATGACACACTTTTTTTTGAAGACCTAAAAAAAGAGTTAATAATACATGGAATTTCTATTCTCAAAGGATAGAAGCTGTTAGAGCACTGGATTGCGAGCCTTTTTTCGTAAAGGCCTTCTTATAGTAGCAGGAAGATAGACATTAGTTATACTACTTGTTGTCATTCAAATTCTTAATAGCATCATTCGTAATATAAATTCCCTCCCGTCCGTATACTGGAGTAGTCTAATAAAACCAGAAAGTGAGTTAAGGTAGATTGCTTATCAGGTCGTGTTCAAATTGATGGGGCGAGCGGTAGCCGAGGGCGGAGTGGCGGCGGTCGAGGTTGAAGTAGGTATCGAGGTAGTGGGCCACTTCCAGGCGGGCTTCTTCGAGGGAGGCAAAGGCGGTGCCGTGCGGCAGCAGTTCGGTTTTGAGCGTGCTCCAGCCCGCCTCCGCCTGGGCATTGTCGTAGGGGTTGCCGGGGCGGCTGAAGCTGGGCACAGCGCCGGCCTGTTCGATGCGGGCACGGCACGCCGCGCTGGTGTACTGGCTGCCGCGGTCGGCGTGAACGATGAGCCCCGGGGCGGGCTGGCGCAGCGTCAGGGACTGTTCCAGGGCGTGAAGTGTAAGCTCCCCCTTAAAGCGGGCCAGTCAAAACTAGAGTCAAAGTGAAACATCAAGCCCCGCAAAAAGCATTGCCCCACTCCCCTAATTTCGCACCGCAATCAGCAGCCCTAATTCCTTATACCGCAAATTAAATTTCTTCGCAATCATCGCATTGGTCAGCGAGCCGCGGTAGATGTAGACGCCGCTGCGGAAATGCTCGTTGGTGAACAGCACTTCGTTGATGCCGCCGTGCTGGCTGATTTCCTGGAGGATGGGCGTGAAGATGTTGCTCAGCGCGTTGGTGGCGGTGCGGGGCACGCGGGAGGCGATGTTGGGCACGCAGTAGTGCACCACGTCGTACTTGCGGAAGACGGGCTTGCTGTGGCTGGTCATTTCGCTGGTTTCGAAGCTGCCGCCCTGGTCGATGCTCACGTCGATGATAACGGAGCCGGGGGCCATGCTGGCCACCATTTCCTCGGGCACCATGAACGGAATGCGACCATCCTCCACGGCCAGCGCGCCGATGACGACATCGGCCCGGCGGATTTGCTGGCTGAGGGCAAACGTATCCAGCGTGCTGGTGTAGAGCTGCATGCCCAGGTTGTGCTTGAGGCGGCGCAGCTTGTAGAGGTGGTTGTCGAACACCTTCACTTCGGCGCCCAGGCCGGTGGCGGCGCGGGCGGCGTACTCGGCCACCGTGCCCGCCCCGAGGATGACGACCTGCGATGGCGGCACGCCCGTGATGCCGCCCAGAATAATGCCCTTGCCCTCGTTGGAGCGGGCCAGGTACTCGGCCGCAATCAGCATCACGGTGGAACCGGCGATTTCGCTCATGGCGCGCACCACGGGGCGGGCCCCGCTGGGGTCCTTCATCAGCTCGAAGCCGATGGCGTTGATTTTCTTGCGGGCCAGCGCCGCGATGTACTCCTGGGTCATGGAGCCCATTTGCAGGGCCGAAATCAGGGTTTGATTGGCGTGGAGCAGCTCAATTTCATCGAGCGTAGGCGGGGCCACTTTCAGCAGCACGTCGGCCTTGAAAACCTCCTCAGTGGAGTAGGCAATCTGGGCGCCGGCTTCGGAATAGGCGTGGTCGGCGTACTTGCTGGGCTCGCCGGCGCCGGCTTCCATCACCACTTCGTGGCCTTCGTTCACGAGGTGCTGCACGGCTTCAGGCGTGAGGCCAATGCGGTTTTCCTGCAACGAGGTTTCGCGGGGCAAGCCAATGAAGAGCTTGCGCTTGCGCGTTTCCACGGCCAGCATCGATTCCTGCGTGAAATAGGCGCGGCTCGTCGCTAGTGATTCAAAACCGGGTGGTAGCTTTTCGGCCATGTCAGTAAGTACCGGTTATCAATTAACAATAATCAAGTTAGGCAAGCGGCGGGGCCGGGCCTGCGTAAACTGCTACTTATTAATCAACAATTCTCGGGTATTATTTTATAACAGTTAGATGTATTTCACGGGCTTCGGCGCTCAGCACGTCCAGGCGTACTTCCAACCGAGGCTGAGGCAATAACGACGCCACGCGGGCGGGCCATTCCACTAAACAAAGATACCCCGAATCAAGGTACTCCGTAGCGCCCATTTGCTCGGCTTCCGCGATTGAATCAATGCGGTAGAAGTCAAAATGGTACACGGGTTGGTCGCGGCCGTCGCGGTACTCATTCACCAGCGCGAAGGTGGGACTGCTCACGTCGTCGGCGATGCCCAGTGTGGCCGCCAGCGCCCGGATGAGGGTGGTTTTGCCCGCGCCCATCTCGCCTTCGAAAGCCACCACCGAACAGCCGGATTCGGCAATGGCCGCGCACAGGTGCCGGGCGGCGGCGGGCAGGTCGGCGAGGGTAGGAACGGCGAGCGTGAGAGGGAGCATTGAGCAAAATTACCGACTGCCGGGCAGAAGCAGCTTCCTGCTCTTGGATTATCTCCTCCAAAACTGCACCTTTACACTTTATCAGGCACGCTAAAGTATTCAGTTTAAAAGAAGTGTCACTTCCCTTTTAAAACCCTGTACTTAAAACGTTGCACTGGTTTGGCCACCAGCTCCAGGCGGGTGCGCCTTGCTCTTTTCGATTTCTACCCGGTCTCTGCTACATGCCCAACTTTACTCTTGTCCGGGGCGGGTTTGCGCCCTTTCGTTTCGTGCAGCTGCTGCTCCTGGGCCTGCTGCTGCTATCGCGGCCGGTGCTGGCCCAGGAACCGGCCGCCCTGAGCGGCACCGTGACCAATGGCACGGGCACGGCGGTGGAATTTGCTACCATCACTCTGCACCGGGCTGCCGATTCGGTGGTCGTCAAAACCGAGTTCAGCGATGCGCAGGGCCACTTTCAGCTATCCGCCAAAGCGGGGGGGCGCTACCTGGTTTCGGCGGCGCAGGTGGGGTTTGCCCGGTATTGGAGCCCGGCGTTTGAGCTGCCGGCTGCGGGCTTGCAGCTGCCCGAAATCAGGCTGACAACCAGCCGGAGCGCGGCGCTGAAAGAGGTGACCATAACGGCCCGCAAGCCCTTGTTTGAGCACCTGGCCGACCGCACGGTGGTGAACGTGGCCGACAGTCCGCTCTCGGCCGGGGCCACGGCGCTCGACGTGCTGGGCCGCTCACCGGGTCTGACCCTGGACGGCAGCGACAATCTGGTCCTGCGCGGCCGCCAGGGCCTGCTGGTGCTGGTTGATGGCAAGCGGGTACCCCTTACCGGCCTGGAGCTGGCCGATTACCTGAAAGCCCTGCCCGCTGAGCAGCTTCAGAGCATCGAGCTCATCACCAACCCGCCGGCGCAGTACGACGCGCAGGGCGGCGCGGGCGTCATCGCCATCAACCTCAGGAAAGACCAGAGCCAGGGCACCAACGGCAGCCTGAACGCCAGCTACGGCCGGGGCGAATACGGCAAGTTCACCAGCACCCTGGCGATGAACCATCGCCGTAAAGGGCTCAATATCTACGGCAGCTATTCTTATAATGACCGCACCAATTTTGTGCGGCTCAATTTTGACCGGCAGTATGCCGCCACGCCGTTGCTGCCGGCCGCCAGCAGCGTGCTGGCCACCGAGCAGGTGGCTCACCTGCGCACGCACACCGGCAAGCTGGGGTTCGATTGGGCCCTGTCGAAGCGCACGCTGCTGGGCGTGGCCGTAAGCGGCCTGGCCAGCCAGAACGATATCACCACCACCAATTTCACGCAGCTGTTTGGCCCCGCCGGCGAGCCGCTCAGCCGCTACAACTCGCTGACACCCCAAGAGATGAGCCGGCCTAACGGCGGCGCCAACGTGAACCTGCGCCACGCTTTTGCCGACTCGGCGACGGCCAGCGCCATTACGGTTGACGCCGATATGGCCCGCTACAACACCACGCGCTTGCTGGACCTGACCACCTACTTTGTGGAGCCCGCGGCCACCACCACCTTGCTCCACGGCGACCAGCGCAGTGCGCTCACGATTCAGGCCCTCAAAGCGGATTTCAGCCAGCCCCTGCCCCACCGGGCCCGCCTGGAAGCGGGTGCGAAGTCGACGCGGGTAACGTCGGACAATAACGTGCAGTTTGTCAGCACCGCCAACGGCATCAGCACGCCGGTCCCGGCCGCTTCCAGCCAGTTCAGGTACCACGAAAACGTGAACGCGGCCTATGTGAACCTGCGCGGTACCGCTTCCAAAACCACGCTGCAAGCCGGCCTGCGGGCCGAGCAGACCAATACGCTGGCGGAAACGGCGGGCGACGCCACGCGGGAACGCCACTACTTCCAGCTTTTTCCCAGTGCCACGGTGCAGCACCAGCTCAATGAGCGGCACCAGCTGGGCCTGTCCGTCACGCGCCGCATCGACCGGCCCAGCTACGGCCAGATAAACCCGCTGCGCATCTACCTCGACGCTACTTCCTACCAGTCGGGCAACCCTGCTTTGGTGGCCCAAACCAGCTACAACTTTGAGCTGACGCACACCTACCGCCAGAAATTCACGACGGCCCTCACCTATGCCCAAACCGACAACCCCATTGTGCGAGCCGTGCAGCCCGCGCCCGACGGCGGCCGCCTGGTGGTGAACCGCGACGTGAACCTGACCACGGAACACTACGCCGCCCTCACGCTCACCGTTCCCCTGGAGCTGGCCAAATGGTGGACCCTGTACGCCAATGGAGTGTTTTACTACGCTCGTTTCCAGGGTGAGCTCGCGGGCACGGCGCTCGACCGCGGCCAGATGGCTTTCGGCCTCACGGCCAATAGCAGCTTTACCCTGCCCCACGGCTGGTCGGCCGACCTCAACGGCTCGTATGACTCCCGCGAAAAATTCGGGTTCGAAGTGGTTAGTAATCGGGGCCAGGTGGCCGCCGGCATCCAGAAAAGCCTGTGGGCCAAACAGGGCACGTTGCGCCTGAACGCAACCGATATATTTTACACCCTGCCCGTTCGCTCCACCTCGGCCTACACCGATTTCACCGAAACTTTCTACCGGCGGCAGGATACGCGGGTAGTCACCGTAGCCTTCACCTACCGCTTCGGCAACAGCAAGGTAGCCGCCGCCCGCAAGCGCGCCATCGGGGCCGAAGATGAGCTGCGCCGCGCCGGACAATGACGCCTGCGGCTTAATAAAGAATGAGGAATGAGGAATGAGGAATGAAAAATTGGGGGTTTTCAACCCATTCGCTCGCCTTCTGAATTCTTCATTGCTCATCCTTCATTCTTCATTAAGCCGCAGGCGTCATTCCTCAGTAAGCGAAGCGTCATTTACCTTCGTGGGCCGATGCGGCAATTATTTCCCGTTTCTCTCCATGCAAGTATCCAAGATGGCAGCCGGCCTTATCGGCTCCGAAATCATTCGAATTGGTAACCAGGTAAGCGAGCAGGTGCGCCAGGGCGCGAACATCTGCAACCTGACCATTGGGGACTTTGACTCCAAAATATTCCCCATTCCGGCCGGGCTCACGGCCGGCATCATCCAGGCCTACCAGGCCGGAATGACCAATTACCCGCCCGCCGCCGGCATGGGCGACCTGCGCCAGAGCGTTTCTGATTTCCTGAAAACCCGCCAGGGCCTCGACTACAACGCCAACGACATCCTCATTGCCGGCGGCTCGCGCCCGCTCATCTACGCCACCTACCGCGCCCTGCTGGACGAAGGCGACCGCGCCATTTTCCCGCTGCCCAGCTGGAACAACAACCACTACTGCCACCTGGTAGGGGCCACGGCCGTAGCCGTGCCCACGCTGCCCTCAACCAACTTCATGCCCACCGCCGCCGACCTGGCCCCGCACGTGGCGGGCGCCAACCTGCTGGCCCTGTGCTCGCCGCTAAACCCCACCGGCACCGTTTTCACCAAGGAAGGACTGGAAGAAATCTGCGACCTGGTGATTGCCGAAAACAAGCGCCGGGGCCCCGACGAAAAGCCCCTCTACATCCTCTACGACCAGATTTACTGGCTGCTCACCTTTGGCGCAGCCCAGCACTATGACCCCGTGAGCCTGCGCCCCGAGCTGCGCGACTACGTCATCTACATCGACGGCATTTCGAAGTGCTTCGCCGCCACCGGGGTGCGCGTGGGCTACAGCTTCGGCCCGGCCACTATTATCGACAAGATGAAGTCCATCCTCGGCCACGTCGGGGCCTGGGCACCCAAGGCCGAGCAGGTAGCCACCGGCAAATTCCTGCCCGAAACCGCTGCCGTCGATGCCTTCCTGACCAGCATCAAAGGCCGCCTGCAAACCTCGCTCACCGCCCTCTTCGATGGCCTGAAAGAGCTGAAAGCCCAGGGCTACCCCGTCGATGCCGTGGCGCCGGCCGGGGCCATTTACCTCACCGCCAAAATCGACGTGCTGGGCCGCACCGCCCCCGACGGCACCGTGCTCACCACCACCGCCGAGCTCACCTCCTACCTCATCGCTGAGGCCAAGCTGGCCCTGGTGCCCTTCAGCGCCTTCGGCTCGCCCGCCACGGAGCCCTGGTTCCGTGCCTCGGTGGGGGCCGAAACGGTGGATTCTATTGTGGCGGCGTTGCCCCGCTTGAAGGCGGCGCTGGATAAGCTGAAGTAGAAAAAGCGGCAGCCGCTGGTCACATTTGGGGCCAGCGGCACGTTAGTTATTCAGACGCATTACCTTGCACTCATGCACACGCTGAATCTGACCATCCCCCTCACCCTACCGCAGCTGGCCGAGTTACTGCGCACCCAGTTTTCCGCCGCTGAGCGGCAGCAGCTGGTAGAGCTCCTCCAGCAACCCGTGCCCAAAGCCCGGCGGCCGAAGAAGCCGCTGCCTTCGGTAGCCGATGATTTGCGGGAGGCATTTACTGAATTAAAGCAGTATCAGCGCGGCGAGACGCAGCTTCAGACGCTCGATGACTTTTTGAAAGAGTTGTGAGCTACAGCATCAAGCTACTGGCAAAATTTAAGCGCGCGGCCAAACCACTCCTTAAAAAATATCCTTCCCTGAAAAGTGAATTGGGAAGCTTGCAGCAGCAGCTGCTTGAAAATCCAACGCTTGGTACCGCGCTTGGAAAGGGCTGCTACAAAATCCGGCTTGCCGTTAGCAGCAAGGGCCAAGGCAGCTCAGGGGGCGCGCGAGTCGTTACGTTCGTCGCTATCCTTAACGAAGAAATCGTATTGCTCACGATTTACGACAAAGCCGACCGCGCCGACCTACGGCCGGGTGAGCTGGAGGAACTCCTGAAATTGCTCGAGTAAACGCGTAAAGTGGCGGATGCCCCACGGCTCCCCCGCCTCGGACCTGTAGCTGAAGTAGGCCGGAGCCGCGCTCGGGAAACCCTGGATTATGGGCAAAAAGGCTGCCGGTGGGCCTCTGTGGCCCCCCAGACGACCATCGGTACCCCCCACCCGACCATCGGTAGCCCCCACCCGAGCATCGGCAGCCCCAACAACATGCTGGTGGTCCCCAAACTGCCATCGGCAGCCCCCAAAGGCATGCTGGTGGTCTCCGGCTCAGTATTGTGAGGCCATGAGGGAGTGTCGGTATGCCTCGGCCGCTGCCCGGTAGGGTTCGGCCCGACTTTCAAAGAGAACCCCCGCCGTTGGGCAGTGCCTACTCGATGGAGTAAGCGCTGCCCAACGGCGGGGGTTCTCTACTGGGGTGGCGAGGCGGATTAGCCCTTCGCCGTGAGCGTGATGTACGGAATGATGCATTCCTCCAGCGAAATACCGCCGTGCTGGAACGTGTCCTTGTAGTAGTTCACGTAGTAGTTGTAGTTGTTGGGGTAGGCGAAGAAATAGTCGCCAATCGTGAATACATACGCGGTGCTCACGTTCTCGCGGGGCAGCATAATGCTTTCCGGCTTGCGCACCACGTACACGTCGCGCGAGTCTTCGAAGCCCAGGTTTTTGCCGTGCTTGTAGCGCAGGTTGGTGTTGGTGTTGCGGTCGCCCACAATCTTGTAGGGGCGCTTGCAGCGAATGGTGCCGTGGTCGGTGGTGATGATGAGCTTGCCTTTTTTCTCGGCAATCTGCTGCATCATCTCATACAGCGGCGAGTGCAGAAACCACGAGCGGGTGATGCTGCGGTAGGCCGACTCATCGGCCGCCAGCTCCCGAATCATGGCCATGTCGGTGCGGGCGTGCGAGAGCATGTCCACGAAGTTGTACACGATGACGTTGCACTTGTAGTTGTTGTGCAGGTTGCTGATTTTGCCCAGCAAATCCTTGCCGGCCTGCAGGTTGGTCACCTTGTGGTAGCTGTGCTTCACCTTCTGGTTGTTCTTCTGGAAATTGATTTCCATGAACTCGGCCTCGTGCAGGTTTTTGCCCTCGTCGTCGTCGTCGGTCACCCACAGGTTGGGGTATTTTTTCTGAATGTCGGCCGGCATCATGCCCGAGAAAATGGCATTGCGCGCGTAGGCCGTGGTGGTGGGCAGGATGGCGTAGTACATCTCCTCGCTGTCCACGGTGAACAGCTCGGTGATGATGGGCTCCAGCACTTTCCACTGGTCATAGCGCAGGTTGTCAATCAGCACGAAGTACACGGGCGTGTCGCCGGTGGCCTTCAGGGTCGGGAACACCCGCTCCTTGAACAGCTGGTGCGACATGAGCGGCGCGTCCTTGTCGCTGCCATCCACCCAGTCCTCGTAGTTCTCGGTGATGAAGCGGCCGAAATACGAATTGGCCTCGTCCTTCTGCATGTTGAAGACCTCGGCCATGCTTTTGCCCTCGGTTTCGTTGATTTCGAGCTCCCAGTACACCAGCTTCTTGTACACCTCGGCCCATTCGGCGGGCGTGAGGCGGTCGGAGAGCTGCATGCCGAGCTGGCGGAAATCGCGCTGGTAGCCCGAGTTGGTTTTTTCGCTCACCAGGCGCTTGTTGTCGAGCACCTTTTTCACGGAAAGCAGAATCTGGCTCGGGTTCACCGGCTTAATCAGGTAATCGGCGATTTTCGAGCCGATGGCCTCTTCCATGATGTGCTCTTCCTCGCTCTTGGTAATCATCACCACGGGCACGGTGGGCCGGATGGCCTTGATTTCGGTGAGGGTTTGCAGGCCGGTGAGGCCGGGCATGTTCTCGTCGAGGAAAACCAAATCGTAGCTCTTCTCCTGAATCTCCTCAATGGCATCGGCGCCGCTGTTGACGGGCGTTACGTCGTAGCCTTTTTCCTTGAGAAATAAAATATGGGGCTTGAGCAAGTCGATTTCGTCGTCGGCCCAGAGAATGGTGGTTTGTTGCATAATAGGGACTTGGGGTCTTGGGGACTTAGGGTCTTGGGTTTTTATGGGGATAATGGGCTAAGTCCCGGGTGAATTGTGGGAGCCGGCTCAATGGTGCGCCGTAGCTTCGCAGCATAACATTGACGGCTCACGGCTGCAAATGTTGCCTTTTGCTTTTTACCAGCCGTCTTTTAACCGCTGCCATGGTTGATTTCGGCAAGCTAAGAATCTGGCGGGAAGGCAGCGCGTTGCCCCATCAAGTATTTCCGCTGCCGCGAAGTTTCCCCCGCCAAAATGTTGTTCAACGCAGCTTGCCTTGCCAAGCCGTCATGCCAGGCGCAGCCAGGGCATCTCGCTCGGGGCAGCAATCAAAACCGCTAAACGATTGAAATGCTTCCCCACGCGAGATGCTTCGGCTCCGCTCAGCATGACGTTCTTGCTTCCTCTTTCTCCCGCCAAGTCCCCAACGTGAACAAAAAGAAGATTTTCAACGACCCCGTTTACGGCTTCGTCACCATCCCCACGGAGTTTCTGTTCGACCTCATCGAGCACCCCTATTTCCAGCGGCTGCGGCGCATTCAGCAGCTCGGGCTCACGGGGTTTGTGTATCCGGGGGCGCTGCACACGCGCTTTCACCACGCGCTGGGCGCCATGCACCTCATGTCGCTGGCCCTGCGCACGCTCAAGGACAAGGGCGTGAAGATTTCGGCCGCCGAGGGCGAGGCCGCGCTGGCCGCCATTTTGCTGCACGACATCGGCCACGGCCCCCTCTCCCACGCCCTCGAAACGGCCATTTTCCAGGACGTGCCGCACGAGCAGCTTTCCCTTTTCCTAATGGAGCGGCTGAACGGCGAGTTTCACGGCAAGCTCGATTTGGCCATCGACATGTTTAAGGGGACGTACAAGCGGCCGTTTTTCCATCAGCTCGTGAGCAGCCAGCTCGACATGGACCGACTCGACTACCTTAACCGCGACTCCTTCTACACCGGCGTGGAAGAAGGCCGGCCCGGCGCCGACCGCCTCATCAAAATGCTGCGCGTGCACGACGAGCGGCTGGTGCTCGAAGAAAAAGCCGTGTACTCGGTCGAGAATTTCCTGGTGAGCCGCCGCCTGATGTACTGGCAGGTGTACCTGCACAAAACCGTGACCAGCGCCGAGCAAATGGTGATTCGGACCGTGCAGCGCGCCCGCGACCTGGCCCGCCAGGGCGTAGAAGTGCCCGCCAACAGCTGCCTGAGCTTCTTCCTGGGCCGCGCCGTGAGCCTGGCCGAGTTCGAGAAGGACAACAAAATCCTCAGCCATTTCGTGGAGCTGGACGACTACGATATCTGGTCGGCCATCAAAGCCTGGGCCGGCCACCCCGACCCCGTGCTCAGCTACCTCGCCAAAAGCATTCTGCACCGCAACCTGCTCAAAATCGTGCTGGCCTCCGAGCCCTTCGACGAGGAATTCCGCCTCGGCATTCGCGAGCTGATTGAGGAGAAATTCAACCTGCCGCCCGACCAGGCCGCCCTGCTCATGATATCGGGCCGCCTGAGCAACAGCGCCTACAACGCCGAAAGCCAGGAGCCCATCGAAATTCTCACCAAAAAAGGCGACGTCGTGAACGTGATGGAAGCCTCCGACCTGCCCAACATCCGGGCCCTGAGCCAGCGGGTGGAGAAATTTTACATCTGCTACCCGAAGGAGATTGTGTAAGTTTTGGTTGTCAGTTGCTAGTTGTCAGTTGTTAGGCTGCCAAGCCCTGGATGCCGACAGCAAACCGCCCGAATCTGACAACTGACAACCACCAGCTGACAACTAATTTTGCCGCCTATGGAATTTACCGTTCAGCAAATTGCCGAAGTTCTCGGCGGCACCGTGGAGGGCGACGCGGCCCAACGCATTTCCAGCCTGGCCAAGATTGAAGAGGCCCGGGCCGGCTCGCTCACCTTCCTCTCGAATGCGAAGTATGAGCCGTTCCTGTACGAAACCGGCGCTTCGGCCGTCATCGTAGGCACTGCCCAGGAACTGCGCCAGGCCGTCAGGCCCACGCTCATTCGGGTCGAAAACCCCTACACCGCCTTCAGCCAGCTGCTTGAGTTTTATGCCCAGGCCACCCGCACGGGCAAGCGCGGCGTCGAGCAGCCTTCCTATATCGGCGAAACCTCGGAGATTGGTCCTGGCCACTACCGGGGCGCGTTTTCCTACATCGGCGAACAGTGCAAGCTGGGCGAAAACGTGCTGATTTTCCCGCATGCCTACATCGGCGACCGGGTCACGATTGGCGCGGGCAGCATCATTCACGCCGGGGCCAAGATTTATCCGGACACCGTCATCGGGCAGTTTTGCGTCATCAAAGCCGGGGCCGTGGTGGGGTCCGATGGGTTTGGGTTCGCGCCGCAGCCCGACGGTACCTATAAGGCCATCCCGCAAATCGGCAACGTGGTGCTGGAAGACTACGTGAGCATCGGCGCCAATGCCACCGTGGACTGCGCCACGCTGGGCTCGACCCGCGTGGGCCGGGGCAGCAAAATCGACAACCTCGTGCAGCTCGCCCACAACGTCGAAATCGGCCAGCACACCGTCATTGCCTCGCAAACGGGCATCGCCGGCTCGGCCAAAATCGGCGACCATTGCGTGCTGGCGGGGCAGGTGGGCATGGCCGGCCACGTGGTGCTGGCCAATAAAACCACCGTCGCGGCGCAGTCGGGCGTGGGCAAGAACGTGAAGAAAGAAGGCACCATTCTGCAAGGCTCCACGGCTTTCGATTTTAAGCAGAACCAGCGCGCCCAAATCGTTTTCCGCCGCCTGCCCGAACTAGAGCAGCGAGTAGAGCGGTTGGAAAAGGCGAAAAACGCGACGGAAAAGCCCTAGCTTTGCAGCCTCTTAGTTGTTCGTTGCTAGTTGTCAGTTGTCAGGGCTTTGGGCTCTCAAAAGCTAACAACTGACAACCAACAGCTGACAACCAATCAGATGAACGACAAGCAACACACCATTCAGGCACCCGTGACGGTGCGCGGCATCGGACTGCACACCGGCGTGGAAGCCACCATGACGTTTTGCCCGGCGCCGGTGGGCCACGGCTACAAGTTTCAGCGCGTGGATTTGCCCGGCCAGCCCATCGTGGATGCCGACGTGGACAACGTGGTGGACCTGAGCCGCGGCACCACCATCGAGCAGAACGGCGCCCGCGTCAACACCGTGGAGCACACCCTGGCGGCCCTCGTGGGCCTGCAGCTCGACAACGTCCTGATTCAGCTGTCCGGCCCCGAACCGCCCATCATGGACGGGTCCTCGGCCGAGTTCATCAAGGCGATTGAAACCGTGGGGCTGGCGGAGCAGAACGCGCTGCGCAACTACTACGAAATCCCGGAAAGCATCCGCTACGTGGACAACGCCCGCGGCGTCGAAATCGCGGCCCTGCCCCTCACCGATTACCGCCTTACGGTGATGGTGGACTACAATTCGCCGGTGCTGGGCTCGCAGCACGCCACGCTGGACGACATCGGCAAGTTCAGCGCCGAAATCGCCTCTTCGCGCACGTTCTGCTTTTTGCACGAGCTGGAAATGCTCTACAAAAACAACCTCATTCGCGGCGGCGACCTCAGCAACGCCATTGTGGTCGTGGACCGCGTGGTGACCGACGACGAGCTGAATGACCTGGCCAAAATGCTGGGCAAGCCCCGCGTTTCGGTCAAGAAAGAAGGCATTCTGAACAACGTGGACCTGCGCCACAAAAACGAGCCCGCCCGCCACAAGCTGCTCGACCTCGTGGGCGACCTCGCCCTGGTGGGCCGCCCGCTGAAGGGCCAGATTCTGGCCGCCCGCCCCGGCCACGCCGCCAACGTGGCCTTTGCCAAGAAAATCAAGAAGAAGATGCTGGAGGCGCGCAGCAACCCCGTGCCCCTCTACGACCCCAGCCGCGAGCCGGTGATGGACGTGAACCGCATCATGCAGGTGCTGCCCCACCGCTACCCGTTCCTGATGATTGACAAGGTCATTCACCTCGACGACCAGATGGTGACGGCGGTGAAAAACGTGACCATCAACGAGCCGTTCTTCCAGGGCCACTTCCCCGGCAACCCGATTATGCCCGGCGTGCTTCAGATTGAAGCCCTGGCCCAAACCGGTGGCATTCTGGTGATGAACACCGTGCCCGACCCTGAAAACTACTGGCAGTACTTCCTCGGCATCGAAAATGCCCGCTTCCGCAAAAAAGTATTGCCCGGCGACACCATCGTTTTTCACTGCCAGTTGCTGGCCCCCATCAAGCGCGGCATCGCCAAGATGCGCGGCCAGGCTTTCGTGAACGGCAAAGTGGTGTGCGATGCCGAAATGAGCGCCGCCATTGTCCGCAAAGACGCCTAATTTGAATTAATAATGAAGAATGAAGAATGAAGGATTGCACCTGCTTACCGGTTGTATAATTCCTCGTTCTTCGTTCCTCATTCTTCATTAAAGTAAAGAATGATTTCCCCCCTCGCCTATATTCACCCCAATGCTCGCCTCGCGTCGGGCGTAACCGTTGAACCGTTTACGACCATCGCGGCAGATGTCGAAATTGGGGAGGGCACCTGGATTGGGCCGAACGTCACCATTATGAACGGGGCCCGCATCGGGCAGTACTGTCAGGTGTTTCCCGGCGCGGTAGTGGCGGCCATTCCGCAGGATTTGAAGTTTGCCGGCGAACAAACCACCGCCATTATCGGTGATTACACCGTGTTGCGGGAATGCGTGACCGTGAACCGCGGCACCATCGAGCGCGGCGAAACCCGCGTGGGCAGCCATTGCCTGCTGATGGCCTACGTGCACGTGGCGCACGACTGCATCATCGGCCACCACTGCATTCTGGCCAATACCGTGCAGGTGGCGGGCCACGTCGAGATTGGCGATTATGCCATTGTGGGCGGTTCGTCGGCGGTGCACCAGTTCGTTAAAATCGGCCCCCACGCCATGATTTCGGGCGGTTCGCTGGTGCGCAAGGACGTGCCGCCGTTCGTGAAAGCCGGCCGCGAGCCGCTGTCCTACGCCGGGGCCAATTCGGTGGGCCTGCGCCGCCGGGGCTTCTCCGAAGAAGCTATCAATATGGTGCAACAGCTGTACCGCACGCTGTTTTTGGGCGGGCTGAACAACCAGGATGCCCTGGCCCAGATTGAGCGGGAACTGCCGGAATCGCCAGAGCGCGAAACGGCGGTGAGCTTCGTGCGCGCGGCAACCCGCGGCATCATCAAAGGTCCCAAGCGCGGCCGCCCCGACGGTAGCGAGTCGGAGTAGTCTTTTTAGTTGTCAGTTGCTCGTTGTCAGTTGTTAGCCTTGGCTATTACGTGGCACTGCTCAACTGACAACTGACAACGAGCAACTGACAACTACACTTGCAAATCATCGCCACCGGCTTGGGCAAGCGCTTTCAGCGCGACTGGATTTTCCGGGGCCTGACGCGCACCTTCCGGCCCGGCAGCGCCACGGCCGTGCTCGGCCCCAACGGCGCGGGCAAAAGCACGCTGCTGAACACGATTTCGGGCCAGCTGCTGCCCACGGAAGGCATGTTGACTTATTCGCTGGCGGGGCGCACCGTAGCGGTGGAAGATGTGCCGCAGCATCTGGCGTATGCCGCGCCCTACCTCGAGTTGCTGGAGGAGCTGACGCTACTGGAGCTGCTGCAGTTTCATACCCAGTTTAAGCCCCTGCGGCCGGGGGTTTCGCTGGACGCGCTCATTGGGCTGACGTACCTCGAAAAGTCCCGCCACCAGCTGGTGCGCGAGTTTTCATCGGGCATGAAGCAGCGGCTGAAGCTGGCCCTGGCCCTGTACGCCGCCGCGCCCCTGCTCCTGCTCGACGAGCCCACCACCAACCTCGACGCCACCGGCGTGGCCTGGTACCAGGAACACGTGCAGGCCACCCGCACCGGCCGCACGCTGCTGCTTAGCTCCAACGTGCCGGCCGAGTACGCCTTCTGCGACGAGCAGCTACTGGTGACGGATTTTCAGGTAGCGCGCTAGCAGTTGAGCGGCTGTAGTAGGGCAAAAATATCTTGTCATTTCGGATTGCTGGTACCAGCACAGCCATGCAAAACAGCCGATTGCAAAGCTTGAGCTTACATTTTGCGCATGAAAACAACTTCGAAAGTCAACCGAAAATCCGCCCGTTCCGTATCTTCGCGGCCAGCTTAGGCTCATTTTCTCACCTCAACTACAATCCGCCCCGGCCATGATAGACAACGACGACCTGGACGACGACTTGCTCGACGACGACGACAGCCTGGATTCCTACGCCGCCAAAGGTGGCGCGGCCGCCCTCGGCAGCACCGAAGACCGCCTCTCGGCCAAATACGCCGATTACCTCATGTGGACCGACACGGGCTCCTCGCACGACGAGGCTCTGGACCTGGCCAACATGACGGAGGAAGAATTTACCGAAGCCGAGCGCGCTGAGAACTCCGACCGCGGCGGCTTCACCAGCCTCGACGACGATGACGACGACTTTGCCGACGACGAGGATGAAGACGAAGGCTATAGCAGCGGGCGCAGCAGCCGCAGCAGCAGCTTCGACAGCGACGACTTCTAGCTCTAATCAGGTTGAGCAGCCCATTCAGGTTATTCGACTAATCAGACCATAAAATAGCCCCGGCTGGGATTTCCAGCCGGGGCTATTTTATGGTCTGATTGCCTTCTTACTACCTCACCGGTTAGCGGCCAAATACCTGCTTCAGAATGTCGGAAGTGCGGGCGGCGGGGTTCTTGCGAATCTTGGCCTCTTCCTGGCCCAGCAGGACAAACAGGCCGTCGACGGCCTTGTGGGTCGTGTAATCGGCCAGGCTGAGCTGCACGGGGGTCATCAGCGGAATTTTGTTGTACTGATTGGTGATGGTGGCGTAGGCCCGGCCGGCTCCCACCTGGTCGATGGCGGCTTCAATATCGGGGTGGAACGCCGCGATGAGCTGCGTCTCGGTCGACTTGCGCAGGAATTGCGTGGCGGCATCGGTCGAGCCACTGGTTACCAGCGTCAGCGCGTCG
The DNA here is from genome assembly GCF_017921975.2 of Hymenobacter terricola. Lineage (GTDB taxonomy): Bacteria > Bacteroidota > Bacteroidia > Cytophagales > Hymenobacteraceae > Hymenobacter > Hymenobacter terricola. Next base: position 5,341 of record NZ_JAGEMO020000003.1, on the reverse strand, counting down.
GTGATGCTGATGTTGGCCAGGGCGTTGAGGAAAATGTCCTTGGCTTTGGGCGCGGCGGCTTCGGCGGCGCGGTTGAGCTGGGTTTCGAACTGAGTAAATACCGTGGCCATGCCCGGCAGGCGGCCCACGGTCGATTTCACCATGTCCAAATCCGGCGGCACGGGAATGTGAATGTCGTCGTTGAGGTTGAAGCCGTCGGCTTCCGAGGCAAAGCCCACAGCCTTGATAATGCCTTTGTTGAGGGCTTCTTTGACGCCGGCGCTGGCCTGGGCTTCGGTGAGGGACGCGGCGGGGGGCGTGGCTACCACTGGGGCTTTGGTGGTGGCAGCTTTGGCGGCAGCGGCCTTAGCGGCCGCTGTCTTGGCCGCGGCAGCTTTCGCGGCGGCGGCTTTGGCGGCAGCGGCCTTAGTAGCCGCAGCCTTGGTGGCGGCGGCTTTTTTAGCAGCTGTGGTTTGCGCGTGAGCGGCGGGGGCCGTGGTGGCCAGCAGGCCGGCTACCAGCAGGGCACTGGCAATGCGAATAAACATGGAATAAAGAGCTGCGGCGGGAAAACCGGATGGCCCCTGTGGCTGTCCTTGGACCGCCGCGTGTGCAAATTGAAGACAATTTTGCGGCCAAACCTATTTTTTTCGTCAAACCCATGCTCCTGCCCAGCCCACTTCCCACCCCCAATTCCACAAATATCAGCCCCGGCGCGCCGCCCGATGTCGAAATCATGACCATTGGCGACGAGCTGCTGTACGGGCAGGTAATCGACACCAATTCGGCCTTCATGGGCCAGGAGCTCGGTAAAATCGGCCTGCGGGTCCGGCAGATTTCGTCGGTGTCGGACCGGGCCGATGAGATAGTGGCGGCCCTGGACCAGGCTCGGCAGCGGGCGCAGGTGGTGCTCATCACCGGCGGCCTGGGGCCAACGAAGGACGACCTGACCAAGCACGTGCTGGCCCGCTATTTCGGCACCGAGCTGGTGATGCACGAGCCCACGCTGCGCCACGTCGAGGAAATATTCAAGCGCTTCAACCGGCCCATGCTCGACGTGAACCGCCAGCAGGCGCTGGTGCCGGCCAACTGCGAGGTGCTGCCCAACGCGGTGGGCACGGCCCCCGGCATGTGGTTTTCGGACCAGGGCACCATTTTCGTGAGCATGCCCGGCGTGCCCTTTGAAATGAAGCGGCTGATGACGGACCACGTCCTGCCGCGCCTGCAGGCCCAGTTCCACCTCGCCCCCATCGAGCACCTGGTGGTGATGACGGCGGGCCTGGGCGAGTCGTTCCTGGCCGAGAAGATTGCCGACTGGGAAGACGCTCTGCCCGCCAACTTCAAGCTGGCCTACCTGCCCAGCTTCGGGGCCGTGCGCCTGCGCCTGACCGGCACCGCCGACGGCCAGCCCGACCTGCGTGGCCGGATGCTGGCCCTGCTGCCGGCCCTGCGCGAGCGCATCGGTGAGTTCATTTTTGCCGAAGAAGAAACCACCCTGGAAGCGGCCATCGGCAAACTGCTGCTCGCCAAAAACCTCACCATCGGCACCGCCGAAAGCTGCACGGGCGGCCTCGTGGCCCAGCGCCTCACCAGTGTATCGGGCAGCTCGGGCTACTTCCGGGGCGGCATCGTGGCCTACCACAACGACATCAAGCAGGAAGAACTGGGCGTGAAACCCGAAACCCTGGCCCAGTTCGGGGCCGTGAGCGAAGCCACCGTGCGCGAGATGGCCGAGGGTGCCCGCCGCCGCCTGGGCGTGGACGTGGCCGTAGCCACCAGCGGCATCGCCGGCCCCACCGGCGCCACCGACACCAAGAAAGTAGGCACCGTCTGCCTCGCCTACGCCGACGGCACAAAAACCATCAGCCGCGAATATGTGCTGGACCGGGGCCGCGCCCTGAACGTGGAATACGCCGCGCAATCGGTGCTCACCATGCTGCGCCAGGAACTGGCCGGGCTGGATATTTCCCACACGTTGCGCGTCTGAGCCGGTGGCGGCCACCCCGCGCCGCTGGGGCTACTGCGTGGCCGTCGCGGTGAGAGAATTAACGTAATTGACCAGCTCAGTTAATTCGGGGGCGCTGGTGAAGCCCAGGCGGTGTTCGGCCGCGTAGCTTTCCAGCTGCCGGGCTTGCTTGGGGAAAGCGGCCAGCAGGTCTTTTTTGCAGGTGCGAATCGAGCGAATCTCACCGGTTGGCCACGCCACGTAGAACTGGTCCTGGAACTCCGTAACGGTGGTGTAGCGAACCGCCGAAGCAGCGGCCTGCTGGGCGGCGCGGCCCCCACCGTTGCCGCCCCAAAACATCCCCGCTGCATTTGAGGCCGGCAATGCATTCGGATTGCTCCCGATTGCCACCATGCGCGGCACCAGACACAGCCGCCGCAGCAGCAGCACCGGGCCGGCACTGAGCTGCTCGAAAAAGGCCGGTTCGGGACGCTGGTCGGGGTGCTCGGGGGTGCGAGCCAGGCTGCGAAACAGCCGCACCACGGTGGGGTCCAGGGCATGCGGGGCGCGGGGGCGATTGGGGCCCGAGCCGACCACTTCGCCCTGCACGGCGAAAGCCGCCACGGCTTCGGGCGAAAAGGCCCGCACCTTGCCATCGGGTTGGCGGAGGTAGAGCACATCGGTGGAAAAACCGACCGCCGCCTGCCCGTCCAGGGTGTCGCCGCTGGCCAGTACCACCCGGCAAAACTGGAAGTTCAGCCGCACTGCGCTGCTTACCTGGGCCGCCGCCGAAACCCCCATTAGAAACAGCCAAACGACAATCCAGATTTTCATGGCATAGCGTGATGATTTGACCCCGATAACTGCTTAAATATAAGCTTTTATCGGGGTCAAATCATCACGCCCAATGTTACCATTTTCAGGGCTGCTCACGCGGCTTTGGGCCTCTCCCATTTCCCGGCTGGCCCTCGTCGGTGGACAGCGTGTGCCTCGCCTACGCCGACGGAATACAGACCACCAGCCGCGAGTACGTGCTGGACCGCGGCCGCCCCTTGAATGTGGAGTACGCCGCGCAGTCGGTGCTCACGATGCTGCGGCAGCAGCTGGCGGGAGTGTAAGGGCTTCACACTGGTTAGAGCAAGATGTAGCTTTACATCTTGCTCTAACTACCGTTTTTGTGAACTCAACCTATGTCTTCCTCCTGTGTGAGCGGTTGGATACGGAATTGGCTAGCCACGCGCCAAAACAGCTGGTCTTCTGTTTGCAGAAAATAATGCAGGTCCGCCACCTGTTCGTTCGGCTGCCACCCTGCGCTGCCCACCTCCAAGTAAGCTCCATTGGTGAAAGTGAGCTGCAAGGCACCCACGGACGAAACAGCCACCCGTTGGACCCGTGCGCGGCGGAGGCGGGCAAGCGCTTGGTCTGGAGAGGGCGCGGCGTCGTTCCACTGGACTGGCGCGGCGCGGGCGGACGTTAATTGCCACGGACAGTACGCCGTGAACCCCTGCGCTTGCCCAGCCACTGTTTTCAGCGCGAGGTGAAAAACCGAACTGGTCCGGCCGGCTTGGTGGAAGCAATGGGCCTGCACGCTGCGCACGGTCGCGCCGGTCCACGGCGCTAGCGCCGCTTCCACGGTCGCGGCGTCGGCAGTAGGAAAGGCAGCGTACCGCGCCCACTTGGCGGCCAGCAGGCCGTCGACTGTGATTAAAAAGGGCGCCTCGCCCTCCCGCGGCACGGCCAGCGGCCATGCCATTTGCGGATGCTCGCGGGCGGCCACAACCGAGAGGTCGGTAAAGGCAGCGTGCGCCGCTTGCAGGTCAAGGGGCGATTGCTCGAAGAATAGCAAAAACCGTCCAAGGGCATGACCATAGGGGGTGTCTGGAACTGAAGCGAGCATGAACCACAGAAAAAATAGGGGGGATAAACCAAACAGGTAGCTGGAGAAAGATAATCTGCTTTTCTCGAATCCAGGTGGCTACCATTACGCTCCTTTCCTTAAACGAATGTATTTGGCGCTTCTCAGCCATAGAAACCCGCTCAACGGTCCAGATGGAGTTTAAGAAACTCGTTCACCATTCAAAGTTCACGAAACTCTCATTGGAGATGAGTTTCGTGAACGACGAGCCAGCCACATAAAACCAGCAAAGAGGCGAATAGTAGCGCGGACTTTGTAGTCCATGTCCCCGCGCCGTTCGAGCATCGTTCGGGTTTTCGCCGGGGACGCGGACTACAAAGTCCGCGCTACGCCGCCTTCTCTCCCTTCGGCTTCTTCGATTTCGCCCCCGCCGAATTAACCAGCGCCCGCGCCGACTTGTAGCCCTTGAACAGCTCCGGATTCACGGTTTCGAAGATGCTCATGGCCTTGTCCAGCTCATAAATCTGGGTCATCTGGGCCTCGTGCACTTCCTCGTAGGTGGCATTGGCGTTCTGGCGGGCGTCGAGCAGCGACTGGGTATCGGGCAGGCCTTGTTGGAACGTTTCGGCCAGGGTGCGGGCCTCGGTCAGGAAGTCGGCGTCGATGGCGTGGTCGGCCAGGGCCTTCTCGTTGGCTTCGGCTTTGGCCAGCACCTGCAGCCCCACGCCCGCCTGCAGCTCGGGCCGCAAATGCCGGAACGCGCTGCGCCCAATGGTGACGAGACTCAGAAAATCCATGTCGTTGGCCGCCGTGGCCACCATTTGCAAGGGCCCGAGCATCGACAGAATCCGGGTTTCAAAAGAGGCCTGCTGCTTCGTGCGGCGCTCGGTCACGGCTTTGGTTTCGGTGGCCGTGAGGCCGGCTTTGGCTTGCACGGCGGGCAGGCCGGCCAGCACATCGGCGGCCTCCTTGGCCGCTATTTTACTTTTGCCGATGGCCGGCAGGTTGGTAGTCAGCCAGGGCGCAAGCACGCCCATCATTCGAAATTGGTCGGCACGAAATGATTGCATAAGAAACGGAAGGGGTAAAGTGGGTTCAGGCCGGCTAAAGTAGGTCTTTATTTTCCCGTCGCAAGCTCCCCCGTCCGGCTCCGGCACGCTGGCTTCACCCCCACGCCTGCTCGCCGGAAGGTATCGGCATGCTCCGGCCCCTCACGGCAGCTTACCGGGCCTGCTCCGGCAGTTGCATTGCCCACGCCACGCCTCGCCGGGCCTCCGCCACCACTTGCCTGCCCTCCGCCACGACTTGCTACGCCTCCGCCACCACTTACCACGCCTTATCCGCGACTTACCGGGCCTTATCCACGACTTACCGCACCTTATCCACGACTTACCAGCCCCCATCCGCCACTTACCGGGCCTCATCCACCACTTACCGCCACCCAACAGCCTCGTAGGGGCGACATATCGGTAGCAAGCAGCGCAAAAGAACAACAAAGCCCCGGCGGGGGCGTGCCCGGCAGGGCGACACTCGTTCACCGAATGCCGCCCTGCCGGGCACGC
>NZ_JAGEMO020000029.1 GCF_017921975.2 Hymenobacter terricola | reverse complement strand
CAAAAAGGCCCTGCATTCTTGCAGGGCCTTTTTAACTTATAAAACCTATCCTTTAGCGTTGTCGGTCTGGGTCGACGTGGGGCTTGCCATTTTCCTGCTTCAAACTGCCAAGCAAGCTGACTAGCTTTCGGTGGCAGTCGGCGGGAAACGTCATCGAGCGGATAAGCGCCAGGTACTCATTACCGCCGTCGACGGCTATTAGGGAGGCCGGTGCCACGGGACCCAAGGCGGGCTGCAGTACGGCGGCGTAAGTGGTGGCCACCTCCTCGATGGCGCACGTGTCCACGGTGGGCACGTACATCCTCAGTTCGGTGACCTGGACCTTGCGGTTGGGAACGGGGTAACTCGCGTGGGCACCGGTGAGAGCGGCCACACAAAGCAGGCAGATGGAGGCCAGCACCATTAATAGTTTTCTCATGCTGTTGGGCAATTGGGTTGAGTTGAAAAAAATTGAACCCAAAGGTTTGCCGCCGGTAGCACCGAGAAAAAGGACAGAGTAAAATGTGTAGACTACAGCGCGACGAGTGCTATTTTTCTAGTACCGCGGTCGTAGTGAGCTAACCTAAATTTGATATGTGGTATCGAAGCAGACGCTGCTTCAGCTATTTTTTCCCGCTTTTTAGGGCTCGACAAGTGGCCGAACACTACTTCTTCGTAAGCTTCACTTGGTAGTTTCACAATTCGCTCTTCCCTACTTAAACCGGTGCCACTGAATTGCAGGGTTCGATACTCTTCCTCAAAAGCCCATTTTTGTGTTTTGACATAAAGCTGGGCACGCATTTGATAAGTCATATCATGCCATGGAGTAGGCATGATAACAGGCAACTGTGGTACATACACTACAGGCCCTGCCGACCCAAGAAATTCAAACAGAACCTCCATCCGAAACCCAACGGCAAATTCTCGGCTATTGCGAGAATATTTATGCCATAACTCAAGGTTTTCAGGATTTGCCGTCAAGCACAAAACCCCTAGCTGTTCGTTCAGCTCTGCATAATCCTTTCGCTTGTATTTTTCCAAATACTTACTATCACGAAGCAGACCCAGCCCAGCCCAGCGCACTGCGAATTCTAAATGTTGAGCATCCGTGAACTCAGAATTAACAGCGCGTGATTGATGGAGGTATAATTCAATAATTTGTTCGTCTGTTAAGATGTCGTACCGGATAGGATTTCGACAGTCTAATTGGTCTTCAAATGTTGAGGGTGGTGCTAAAAAGACTTCTCTATCAGTGAGAATCGTTCGATGATATAAGTTTTCCCAGTTCCTATATTTGTACAAAATTTTAGGAGCACTAGCGCCATGAATAATTATTTCTTCTCGTTCAGCGTTCATTAAAGTTTGATTGGTTGTTTGAGGTATTTATTCACAGTACCAAGAGACAATCCAATAGCATCGGCAATTTTCCGCTGGCTAGAGCCTTCGGCACTAAGCCGCTTCACTTCCGCCACGACGTCGCCAGCAGTGGCCCGCCGGCCATGCACGTACTCATCTCCTGCAGCTGCGACCTCAGCGCGCTTGCGGGCCTGGCCTAGCCGCACATTCTCCGAGTGGCGCTGATTACGGTAACCAGCTGCCCAGGCAATAATCGATTTGAAGAGGCTGGCCATGGGGCCGGTGGTGTTCAGAGCCGGTTCGCAGTAGCTCCAGAAGCTCACCCCCGCCTGCTCCAGGGCGGCCGTGTGCTCAAACACCTTCTCGATGCCTTCGCTGCTGAAGCGGTCCAGGGCAAACACGCGCACCAAGTCGAAGCGCCGCTTGCCGGCATCCTTCATCATTTCCTGGAATGCCTTGCGGTTGGAACTACCACCCGACTTCTCGTCGACGTACTCTTTATATATGGTGTCGCCGGCGCGCTCGGCCTCCCGGCGCAGGAGCACCAGCTGGTTCTCGGGGTTCTGGTCTTTATCGCTGGTCGATACACGGGCATACAGTGCTACTCTCATTTATCAAGCTTGAGATACGACATGATAACACGGTAGAAAACATCCAATTGCTTCAGTTCAACCTCTCCTACTGCACTATTGTGTCCAATTAATAAGCGCACGGCGTATAACTCTTCAAGCATTGAGGTAAACCAATGCTCATTCTTACCCGGAAAGTGTTGAGCGAACACATCCCAATTAGCCTTAATAATGTCGGCTAGTTCAATGAAGTCGCAATAGTATACGTCCGAATTCCCTCGAACCGGCAGGTATTTACGAGTAGCTTCTACCTGTTTCCGAGCATCAATTTTCGTCTGCACTCTACCTGGAACCGTTAAGATTCTACCTACTGCCACCTGCGCAATAAACTCTCTAATAGAATTTTCAATGCAGAATAGGTACACAAAGCAATCAGCTCCCTCTTTGCCTTTTTGCTGGATATCAAGTGGCAGCGTGCCAAGCTTAGATAGGTCTGTTGAAGCAACTACCTCCGTAAATGGGTCACGCTGTACTGTTACGAATTCAGTAAGTAGCTCTGTAAAGGACTCCCTTATAAAGCGCTCCCGCTCTTTATAACCTGCTGTCCCACTATTTAATCCTTGCATCTCTTGGCGAACCTCTCTGAGATTGGTGCAAGCCAGAATAAACGTTGGTAGTCGCTTCTTCTGCTCCGCATCAGCCAAAAGTTCACGCCGAATAGCTGCATAATCCGGGTCATCAAATACAATTGAGTTTCCTTCTCGGGCTGCTGATACTGTAATGACTTTTAACCGTTCAATTCTTTCTAGTGAAACCGGCATAGTAGGGAATGGATTATGCCCCAAACTTACTGTTCAAATTAGATTTCTTTTTTGAACACTTTTGGCTACCCACGTAAAAGCCCCGAAAACGTAGATTTTCGGGGCTTTTTTTCAGGGAGTAATTTGAACACCGGCTTTATGCCCGAATCGCCGAATCGTGCTTCACCTGCTTCAGCGTGTTGAGCCCCTTCTCCACCTCCTGTAAATTCTGCTGCACCGTCAGCTCGCGCTGCCAGGTGTGCACGTCGGCCAGCTGCTGGGTCAGCTCGCGCAGGGCGGCCAGCATCTGGGTCTGCACGGCGTAGGCCAGGTCGCCATCGGTTTCCGGCACCGGGTTGGGCACCGGCAGCGTCGACACCGGGCCGCTGGTGGCGCCGCCATCGGCGAAGCCCCGGAGCCGGCGGGCCTCCAGCCAGTTTTCCACGGCCGCCACTTCCGGGTCCTTGCGCATCCACGCCGGCACCACGTACTCGTCCTGGTGCACGATGCCGGCCACGGCAAAGCCCGAGTCGTCGATGAGCTTGCCGTTGCTGCCCACGCGCATGCCCGACATTTCCATTAGCTGGCCCATGGGCGAAACGACCGTGCCGCCCGGCGCCGCGGCCTGGCCCCCCAGCAGCATGCCGGCGCCGGTGCGGCCGCCTTTGGCAAAGCTGAACTCCTGCAGCTGCGAGAGGGCATAGCCCGTCCGGGCGACGGCGACGGCAGTTTGAATGCCGGCCAGGACGGTGCCAAATAGGCCGGCCGTCAGGGCATTTTCCGGTTGCTCGGCCGAGTACTCCCATATGGCCGCCACTTCCTGCACGCCCTGGATAATGATTTTCGCGCCGGCCAGGGCTGTGTATAAGTTATGGTGCTTTTTGCGGGCCTCCTCGTCCTTAAATAAAATATCGATGGTGGTCTGCACCACGTCGCCGGCGACGGAGAGGCCCAGCTTCTCAATGGCCGCCTTTTCCTGCTGCAGCTTCTTCTTCTCGGCCAGGCTGGAGGCGTTGTAATCCTTGTCCAGCTTCTCGATGTCCTTGTACGTTTTGCGGTACGCGGCACTCTGCTTGCCCCCGTACTGCTCAGCCAGCAGCAATTCGGCCTGCAACGAGGCCTTCTTGCTGTCATAAATGGCCTTGTCCCGCGCCTGGGCTGAAATCAGGGCCTTCTCGAAGTTATCCTGGAACACGGCCTCCCGCTCTACCTCGTTGGCTTCCTCGTCGGCCAGCTCCTGCTCAAAGGTCTTTTTCTGGTCGTCATCGGCCTCCTTCTGGTACTTGGCCGCCAATTCCTGCAGCTTGCGCTCCCGCTCCTCGTTGATGGCCAGCAGCTGCGCGGTCTGCTCGGCCACCGAGCCCACCACGAGCTGGCCCTTGCGCTTGGCGTCGAGGTTGATTTGAGCAATTTCCCGCTCCCGCTTGTCGGCAATGGCCGCGATGCGGGCATCCTCCAGGTGCTGCTCCACCTCGGCCCAGTGCTTGAGGGCCGTGAGCCGCTCCTGGTCGGCCGCGTCCTGGAGTTTTTTGAGTTTGGCCAGGTCCGCTTTTTTCTCCTTTTCTGATTTGCCAGCGGCGGCCTCATCGCCCATTTTAAATTTATCCCAGTCGTACTTCTTCTCTTCCGGAGCATCGGGCGCATCGGGCTTGCGCACGATTTTGTTGTTTTTATTTGCCTCGTAGCCCTTGGCAAATGCGGCGGCCGCTTTGTTGCCGGCTTCGAGGGCTAAGTCAGCCGTGGCACCCAGCGCCGATTTAAAGCCGGCGGCAATCTTGTTCTTGTCGAGGGTAAAAATACCGATGATAATATCCCCTACGCCGCCCAAAATCTTGATGGCGTCGTCTTTAATCGTGGTAAACAGCGTCACAATCACGGCTCCCAAGCCGCCCAGAATCCCGCGCAGCAGTTCGCTTTTATTATACCACTCGATAAAGAGGTCAACGACTCCCTTAGCCGCCCGCAGCATGGTGCGAAGGGGTATTAACATCAAGGTGAGGGTCGTTTTCAACACACTCACCACCATGGCAGCCGTGTCGGTCTTGTCATTGAACAAGCCCAAGCCCTCCAACACATCCCCGATTTCGCGGTAATAATTGATAAATTCCTGGCCAATCGACGAGAGCATGTCTACCAGTGGAGAGGCGAGCTTAAGCACGCGGCCCAGCCAATCACTGAACATATTGAGCACTTCGCTCACTTTGCCCCCGACTGTTTCTTTGAATTCATTGAAAGCCATTTGAAGCGTGGCAACTCCCCCGCCCGCCTTCCGCGCTGCCTCGGCCGAGCCCCCGAATTCCTTGTTCAGCTCCGCGAGGATGAGCTTCTGCGCGCCGGCCGTGTTGCCGGCTTTTTGCATCGCGGTAATCTGCTCTTTCTGCTGCTCCGTGAAAGTCACGCCCACCCGGGTGAGCGCCTTCAGGCCGTTCATCGGGTCGTTGAGGGCCTTGCCCACCTGCACGCTGGCCCCCTTCAAATCCGCCGGGCCGTCGCCGCCCATCTTGGTGGCCAGGTCCTGAATGGCGGGAATCGCCTGCTCAAACACCCCCTTTTTGATGTTGGTGAAGGTGAGCAGCATCGCGCTGGCCCGGTTGGTTTCGTCGTCGTCGAAGAGCGTGACCTTGGCCCGCTCCGTGCCGATTTTCTGAATCTCGGCCGCCGTGAGCCCGGCCGCGTGGGCTGTGCTTTTCAGGGTAGCCTCCAGGTCGGCCCCGGATTTGGCACTCTGCAGGAACTCCTCGCGCGAACTGGAGAGAAACCCGAAGATTTGCTGCACCACGCCCAGGATGCCGCCGCCGGTGAAGATGGCAAACGCATTGGCGAAAGCCTGCTTCATCACGCCCGCGCCCTGGCTCACGCCCGTCAGCTCGGTTTTCACGTCGGCAATCTTGCCCTTCAGTCCCTGGTAGTCCGCCACCAGCTTTTTTCGGCCGGGGTCGTCGCCCGACATCTTCTGAAACTGGCTGTAGAGCACGGCCGCGGCCGCGTTCATTTCCTTCAGGCTGGCAAAGGCCTTCTGGCCGTTGACGATAATCTCGACCGTTCTCTCTTCTTTTGGCTGTCCCACGGGTCTACTGCACTTAACTTAAAAGGTAATTTCCACGGCCTGCTCGGGCAGGGCCGCACTGGCCGAGGCCACGAGCAAACTGCCCGTCAAATCGCTCACCAGCACGCCCAGCCGGTGGATTTCGTTGGCCGACTGCTTGGCGTACCAGCGCTTGGCCTTGCGCACGTGGCGGTGCAGGTGCCCCTTCTCGTTGCGGAAGCGGCGGTACTCGGCACCTTGCGCTTTGGTCACGCCGGCGCCCATGCCCCGGCCCACGCCCTGGTCGACGTACAGGCCCTGCATGGCGTACACCAGGCGCATCTTCAACTCGTTTTCGCGGTTGCCCAGAATGGCGCCCTGGAAGCTGTTGTACAGCTCCCCGGTCTGGCCGATTTTGAGCCGGCGCAGGTTGGCCCGGTAGCGCTCGATGCTGATGTCGAGCCATTTTTCGCCCAGGGCCCGCTGCTCGGCCACCAGGGTTTGGGTGAGGTCACTCATAATAGTTCGCGGTAGGTCACGGTGGCTTGGCGCAGGCGCCGGTCGGCGCTCAGGCTGAGGGTAATTTTCTCCCAGAAGTGCAGGTGCTCGTCCACCCGCTCGGCCGTGCCGGGGTCGAGGGCCAGCAGGTCGGCCACCCGGAACTGGGTGAGGTACTCGCTGGCCACGGCCCGGCTGCGGAAGTCGAGCCAGGGCTGGTGCCACGCCTGGTACAGGCCCTTGGGGCCGGCCCAGCTCAGGGCATAGTTGCCCACCGACGTGCCGGCCAGGTTCTCGGCCTCGCGGCTGGCCAGCGGGTAGGCGTGGCCCTGCGAATCGGGCTGCAGGCCCCGGTAAAGGAGCAGCCGCAGCCCGATTCGGCTTTCGTCGTCCGGCAGGCTGGCGCCCTTGGCCTCCAGCGCCGGCAGCAGCCAGGTGCGGCCCGCCACCAGCTCGTCGACGGCGCGCACCTGGTGCAGGCTGCCGGCCAGGCTCTCGAGGAGTTCGCCGCCGGCGCCCACGCGCAGCTGCTGCCAGCCCACGTCGAGCGTTTTGTCCAGCTCGTCCTCCGTATCCGGGGCCAGCCGCAGCAAAAAGCCGTTCGTGTCGTTGGGCGTGCTCTTTTGCTTCGTGCCCACGCGGTCCACGTAGCCGGCGCGGGCGGCAGCGGCCACGTCGCGCAGGGCCGTGATGCGCAACTCGCGCCGCACCGGATTAAAGCCGTAGCCCAGGCAAAAGGCGTTCTGCGTGCCCAGCAGCAGCGCGCCCACGCTGATGGTCGGCACGTGCTGGCTGAGCACCACGTCGGTGGCCGCCGCATCGAGCACGCGGTCGGAGTAGAGCACCACCTGCTGAATCTCCGGGTCATCGACCCAGGGCCCGGTGATGGTCCAGCCAAAGTGGCCCAGCACTTTTCGCAGCACCGGCACCAGGTAGGGCAGCGGGGCCAGCGGGTACCCCGCTCCGACGGGGAAGGCCCCGTTCACATAATAGTTGAGCACGTGGCTCAGGTAGGCCGGGTTCTTGTCGTCGAAAAAAGCCGCGTTGCGCACCGGGGCCAGCACGTAGGCCGGGCTTAGGTTGGTGCGCACCAGCGGCACGGTGCCCAGGTCCAGGTCCGAAATCAGCACATCGCGGATGTCGGTGGCCAGGTCGGCCGCGTCGGCCACGAAGGTGTAGCTGAAGGTGCGGGCCTTGGTATTAGCCGCCAGGTACACCAGCTTGCCCACCCGGTAGAGCACGCCGTCGACGTAGAGCTGGGCACCGACCGGCGGCGGCCCGCCCGGCCCCCGGTAGCGGTCGGGAAAGTTTAACGCCACCAGGTTCGGCTTGCTCCAGGGCACGTCGATGGGCAGCGTGGTGGTGCCGGGAATGGCATCGGTCTGAAAGTAAGGGTTCGAGACGTCAAGGCTCAGGGTGAGGCCCGGCAGGTCCAGGTCGCCGGCGGCGGTGGCAAGGCGAATCATGGCTGCGCCCCCTCTCCCCCGCTGATGGGCACCACCGGCCGGCCGGCCGCCGACACGGGCAGGCGCGGCGCGAACTGCCGCTGCCGGGGCAGCCAGAATTCGAATTCCAGCACGGGCAGCGCCTCGGCCTCGTCGGCCACGGGCACGGTCTGGGGCTTGAGCTTGCCGGGCCAGTACTGGCCGCCGCGCTGCAGCACCACGCGCCGGCTCAGGGCCAGGTCCTGGGCGGCCAGCAGCTGCTCGCGCCGGAGCGGGCCGCTGCTCACGGCCAGCACCGGCTGGCCTACTTTCTCCAGCACCTGCACGTCGCCGAGCAGCGCGTCGTAGCCGGCGGGCAGGGCCCGGTCGGCGGCTTCCTCCTTCACGTCGAGCGTGCGCTTGGCCTGGCCCCGGCAGGCGAAGGTGCTCACCCCGCCCAGGCTGTTGGCATACAGGAAAAACCGCTGCTGCTCCTCGGGTACGTAGCTGGTGTCGAGCAGGTAGCGGCGCACCTCGCTCACCGGCACGCCGGCGGCATCGGTCACGTACACGTCCCAGCCCACCACGGCGGCGCCCAGGGTGAGGCCCAGCTGCGCGAAGCCCGCCGGCAGGCAGTACACTTCGTAGCGGGCCGCGCCGGTGCGCGTTTCCTGCACCCGCTCCTGGGTCGAGCCGTCGGCGTAGCGCAGGCGCACGCGCTGCTGAAACGTGTCCAGGGCAAAGGAATTGACCATGAAGTACAGGTATTCGGGCTGGGCCGGCAGCACGCGCTTGTCGTTGGGCTCCCAGGTCAGAAAGGGCTGGGCCCCGGCCTGGTAGGAGCCGAACCAGGTGCCGGCCGCCGCCTCGAAGAAGTCCAGCCCGCCCTGCACCACGAAGTGCTGGGCCTGGGTCGAGAAGGCCGCGCTGGTCACGGCCGGCTCGCCGAAGCGCTCGGTGTAGCGCAGGTAAAACCGCCGAAACAGGGCATCGGCGCGGGAAATCGTGTGCTGATTGAGGTCGGGCAGGTGCTCGGCCACGTAGGCGTCGAGCAGGGCCTGCACCTCGAAGGTGGTGCGCCCGGCGCGGTCGGCCGGCTGCTCGCTGGCCGCGCCCACCTGCACGAAGGCGCCGCTGAGGTAGGCCGGCTCCACATACACCTCGCAGAGAAACGAGAGGTTGGGCTTGGTGGTCGGGTCCAGGCGGTAAGCGGGCCCCGCGTCGAGGGCCAGGGCAATGGCGTTCTTGCTCCAGTAAAAGCGGTAGGGCTCCACCACTACACTCACCTGGCGGCTGGCGCCCACCGCGTCCGTCACGGTGCACGTGTACGTGCCCACGGCCAGGCCGGTGCGGGTGGGCGTGGTGAGGCCGTCGTTCCAGGCGTAGGCGTAGGGCGCCCGGCCACCGCTCACCACCAGCGCCACCACGTTGCCCGTGGTGGTGAGCAGCACGTCGAGCCGGGCGTCCTGGCCCACCACGGCGGTCACCTGCGTCGAGGCCCCGCTGGTGTCGCGCACGGTGCAGGCGTACGCGCCGGCCGGCAGCGCCGTGCGGCTGGCCGTGGCCGGCCCGCCGTCGCCCCAGGTGTAGCCGTACACCCCATCGGTGCCGTTGCTGGCCACCAGGTCGATGCGGCCGGTGGCCGTTCCGAAAATGCCCGCCGGGGTGATGGTTTGGGCCACCTGCACCGGCCGGATGGTGTTTTCCAGCGTCGGAAACCAGCTAAAGCCGGTGCTGCCGTTCGTGTACACCTGCCGGCAGACGGGCAACTGGAAGTCCAGGGCCGCGTCGTAGGCCGTGGCCACGAGCAAACAGCCGGCCGTTTCGAACGAGGCCAGGCCGAAGCCCATCACGGGGGTGAGCACGTAGGCCGTGGTGCCGCCCTGGGCCAGCAGAAACTGCTGCACGGCGTACATGAACGACTGCACGGTGAAGCGCTGGAGCGCATCTTGACCTGCATTGGCTGTGGTCGTGATTTGAAACTGGTTGGGCGTGCCGGTGGGCACGCTGGTGCCCGAGCCCAGGTAGCCCGTAAACCGCCGGTAGGCCCCCAACAGCCACACGTCAATCCAGGCCCCGTCCGTGAGGTTGGCCTGGGTCACAAAGAGGGTTTGTCTTGCTAAACGTTCGCCGGCCATTAGGAAGTAAATTTGTCGGGGTTGAAGGTCAGGTCCTCGGTGGCCGGCGAGGCGTAGGTAAAGCTGTAGCGGCAGCCGTAGAAGTTATCGCCCACCGGCCCCACGCACTCGCCCATAATGTCATTGGCAGTGATGCGAAGGGGTACTTCCCGTCCGCGCAGGGCACGAATGAACGCGCCCAGGAGGTCCTCGCCAATCCGCTCACAGTCGTCAATGGCCTGGTCCCGGCCATCGAAATCATCGGTCTTGGTGAGCTTGAGCACCAAAAAGGCCCCGCGGTGAATGCGGGCGTAGTAATCGCCATCGTTGTCGGTATAATCGGCCTCGTAATTCTCCAGCACCAGGCAGGCCAGGCCACCGGCCAGCTTGATGCGGTTCTTGAGCCCGTTCTGAAACTCGCTCAGGTCGAGCTGCCGCTGGATGGGGTCGCTGCTGAGCAGGATGCGCAGGAAGCGGGTGCCCCCGTCCTGGCCGTGGCGGATGTCGACGTGGCGCGTGGCCAGGTCGCGGAAAAGCTGGGTGTATTCGAGGTGGCGCATGAGTTAGGCGGTGGTGCGGGATTGTTCCTTGGCCCGGCGCTCCAGTTCTTTGGCGCGGCGGGCGTCGGCCTCCATTTTGGCCAGGATGGTGCGGGCCGGCTGGCGGGCCGTGTCGTCGAGCGGCCCGAAGGCGCCGCCGCTCAGCTCGAGCAGCACCTGGCCCCAGCTGGTGGTGGCGGTGCCGGCCTCCTCAGCCGGCGTGAACACCAGCGGAAAGTGCTCCGTGAGCTCGTCGCGGCAGCCCCGGTACCAGGTGAGCACGGCCAGCTTCTCGGCTTCGGGCAGGCCGGCCAGCTGCGCGGCCCGCCGGGCCACCAGGTGCTCGTTGAATTCCTCGCGGCGGTCGCCGCCGTAGTCGGCCGCGTGGGGCCGGTAGCCCCGGCGCTGCGGCCGGTAAAGCACCGCCAGCAGTTTATCCAGCGCGCCGGCGTCCTGCCGGGTGGCGTAGGCCACGAAATAGCCATCGGCAAACACAAACTCCCCAAAGCGCAGGTTGCGCAGGCTCGCCCGCGGGCCCCACCACTTGCGCGGCAGCGGCCGGCGCCAGGTGCGCGGGCGCCGCACCCAGGGCAGGAGCTGGGCCGTGAGGCCGATGCTTTCGCTGAGCAGGAAATCCGTCATCCACACCAGCTGAGTCATTTGCACCGGCGTCAGGCGAAAGGCAAAGAAGGCCGGCGAGAGGCCCAGCAGGAAGCAGAGCAGCCGCAGCTGCAGCGCGACCACGTCGCGCGCCGGCTCGTAGAGCAGCGGCACGAGCTGCAGCAGCCGGGCGCGGGAAAAGTCGTTCCAGGTAGCTTCGACCTTGCGGTGGCGGCCGTTAATAAAGACTTCGTGCATGAGGAGCGGGATTGGGAAATCAAAGCTCCTGCCCCCTGCCACCGATAAAAAGGACACGAAAAAGCCCCGCCGGTGGGGCGGGGCTTTCTTGCGAGACGCAACCAGGATAGTTGCCTAGCCGCTTCGTCTTCTCTCCTTTCGGGTTACTGGCTACTGGGGCGTAGGCCGTTCAGCCTGCTGCAAAACTATTACTACTTTTTCAAATCGCCCATCACCCCACGGCCCATGCGGTCGTCGACACGCTCTTTTTGCGCATCCAGGAATTGCTGCAGGCCGGCAATGGCCTTGTCCGCCTGGGCCGATGGAAATACCTCGTTCAGCTTCTGGTGGCGGTCGATGAGGGCCAGCACCAGCTGCTCGCTCAGGATGCCCGGCTTCATGGTGCCGTCCGTGTCCTTCTGCACGAAGTTCAGGTAGGCATAGTCGTTAACGTATTTAGTCTGCCCGTTTTCGAAGCCCGCCGACTTCTGCAGCAAGTAGGTATGCGCGCCACCGTACGTATCATCGTGCCTTACCGCAATGCTGCGCACTTCACTGGGATAGACGGTTGCATCCAGTTTTGGCCCAAACGCTTCCTGGGGCAGATGGACAATTTCCCAATCGGTAGCCAGCATATCAGCCTGATAAGGCTGCGCGCCGGCGAAGCCTTCCTCATTCCGGAGCTTGGCCACAATAAGCGGGCTGCCCTTAATGGAGTCCATGAACCAGTAACCTTTCCAGATGGCGCGCTTGACGCATTCGCCGGCTTTGAGTGCCTCCAGGGCTTGACCAAAATTCATAAAAGAGGGGGTTTGGAATTGGTGAGCCCAAAACTCCTCCCCCATTTCAGCCAGAAAAAGGACACCGAAACGGCCAAATCATGACAGCCTTTATATCAAAACCCCTATCTTTGAGCCACTGACCCGCGTGTGAGAAGCGCGGCTTGGTGATGAAAAAGAAAGGCCCCAGCGTGCTGGGGCCTTTTTGTTTTCTCTCAGAGGGCCCGGCTGCCCGCTAGACCGTGGCAAGTCGGGGAAATCGCTGCTAATACCAAGAATCCCTTCCGAGACACCTAGATACGGGTCATGCTCCCGCTCTACTCCCCGACCGTTTTCTGACGGCCGAGGTGCTCGGTAATTCGGTTTGACTTGGTATTAGCGGGGCGAAGATAGGGGCTCAGCGCTTTGGAAATGACAAAAAGGAGAACTGGCTCCGCAGCCAGGCCCATCCCACGGCGCCGACAATTGCCACGAGCACGAATACCCACCAGGGTACGCCGGCCTTCTTCGTCGTCGCGGTGGCCACCGCATCCGGAGCCGTGGCCGCCGCCCCGCCCTTCTGGCCGGCCTTGCGATTATCCGTCGACGTGCTCGTGGCCACCGCGCCCGGCGCCGTGGCCAGCGTGAAAGTCACCGACCCAGTGAACTTGTACTTGCCACGGGGCAATTGCCGCAGCAGCCGCGTCGTGGCAGTGGAATCAGGCAGGGCCATGGGCACTCGCCACTCCTCGCGGGCGCAGCTGCTGAGCAGCACCGCCATCGAGCCGAAAAACAGCACCACCAGCAACAGTACCAGCAGCCCCGCCCCTATTTCCTCCAGTATCGTTTTCCGGCGTCTCATCAGTAGTTAGGATTATCAACCACGTTGGCCACGGCGGCCACCATGCGCTTCAGGCGCCAGTTCACGTACACGCCCTCGCCTTCGCGCTGCAGCGCGCCACCGCCGCCGGTATTGCCCCCGATGGCCCGGCAGCTCGGCCCCGAGCCCCACACAATCAGCATTTCGACGTGGCAGATTTCGGCATGACCCCAGGTAAAGCCGAGCAAGTCGCCCGGCTGCGGTGGGCCCCGGCCGGCCAGCGGCTCGCCGTTGCGCCAGATGGTGTGGGCCGCATCGAACCACGCTTTGGCTTTGCCGAAGCGCGGCACCAGCAGCCCGGCCCGGCGCAGCTCAACGACTACCGTCCACGAGCACCAGGCGTCGCCGATGCGGCCGCCGGCTTCCCGAATGATTTTCTCAACGTCCGGGCCGCGGTTGAATCCGTGCTCCCGGATGCCGACAAGCTTGGTGGCTTCGGCAACGATGCGGGCGCGGAGGCCGGCACGGCCGTCATCGCCAGGCTGGCCATAAACGCAGCCAGGCAGAGCAAGAAAGCCAAGGAAAACAAGGAGTAGTTTAATCGGACGCATCGCAGTTTGAATTGAAATTCGGCCACTTTGCGCCGCTCGATGAGCTGCGCCAGCCGGTGGGGGTAAATGTTGTCTTCCTCGTAAAGTGGCGTGCGCAGCTCATCCGTGAGGTTTTCGTAGAGCTTGCCGTTCTTCTCCAGTGATTCGCCCTGGTACTCCTGAAAGCGGGGCAGGAATTTCTCGTACACGAAGAGCCCGCCGTGCAGCACGCCGCTGAAGAGCAGCGCGGCCAGGCCCAGGGCGTTGAGGATTTCAATGCCGAAGCTGCCGGCGGTGGGGTCCAGCACGCGCAGTACCGGCGGCAGCGCCACGAAAATGAAACCAGTGGCAAAGAGCCCGGCAGCAGCCCGGCGCAGGTAGTGGGGAATTTCCATAAATAATTGATTTATTGGCCAGCACGGTGCTGGCGGAAAAATTCAGTGATGTCCTTGTTGAGGTCGCGGTAAGTGGTTTTCACTTCCTGCAGGCCGGACTCGAGCGATTTGACGCTGCTGGAAAGGCCGGCCACGAGCACGTGCAGGTCGGCGTACTTCTTCACGATATCGGCCAGCGCACTCACCTCCCGGTCGGCACGGTCGAGGCGCGTTTCACAGGCAGTAATCCGCACCACGGCATCAGAAAACGCCTTTTCTTTCTTCTCCCGAGTGGTCTTGCTATCCTGAAAATAGTTGCGGGCAATGGTATAGATGCCCATCGCCCCCGCGATTTCCCAGCCCAGGCTGGGCATGTCGACGAAAGCCATGCTACATAAAGCCGTAAATGCGCCCGGCCACTTCCGTCCGCACCGTGGGGCGCGGGCCGCTGGGGTCCTGGTAAGCGGTGGAGGTGAAATAAGCAGCGTAGCGCGTGGCCGAGGCCGTGGTGTTGAGGTAGCTGCGCAGCCGGGTGAGGTACACCTGGCCATCGGCGGCGGCCTGTTGCACCTTCAGCCCCAGCAGCGAGTCGATGCTGGCGTCGGCTTCCTTTTGGTTGGAGTCGTCGAGTCGGTACACGTTCAGCTCGATGGCGTTGCCGTTGAGGCCCATGCCCAGCTCGGGCACGGCCTTGGCAATTACCAAGTGGGCCAGCGCGGGCCGGATGTACTGCTCGAGCACCAGCACGTTGTCGGCCGACAGGTCCCGGTCGAGGACCTGCTCCTTCAGCTCCAGGTAGAAATCCGTGCCCAGCACCGGCTCGATGGCAAAGCGCTCCATCTTCCGCAGCGTGGGCAGCAGCGCCAGGTAGGTCAGGCGCGAGTTGTTGATGCCGTAGAACTCCGTGAACTGCGCCGCCGTGTTGATAAAGAACTTGTGCGAGGCCGTGCCGGCGGCCGACGTGGCCCAGGCCGCGAAGGCCGGCACGTCGATGTTCTCGTCGAGGATGGCCAGTGCCCGCTCCAGGGCGTTGTAGCCCTTGCGCCGGAAGGCGGTCAGCAACTGGTTAATCTGCCACTGGAAGGCGGTTTTCTTGTCGCCGGTGGTGAGCAGGAACACGCCGGAGTCCGTCATCTGCACCTGCTGCATGGGCAGGTACTCGGCCGCCGCCAGGTTGGCCGAGGCGCAGAGCAACTCGTCGCGCAGCTCGCCCATGGGCCCGTCGAGCGCGGCCAGGTCGGCCGTGCTCAGCGCGCTGAGCTCGTTGAAAAGGGCCGGCCCCATCAGGGGCTTGAGGCGCTCGGACTCCACCAGCCGCACGTCGGGCGCAAAGCTGGCAAAATCCGAGTTGACGTTCACCACGACCTGGTCGCGGAATTGTTCGATGGTACGCAGGAGGGCCATGGGCTTACTTAGTTTCTTGCTGAGCGGGAGCCGAGGGCGTCTTTGCCGCCGCCTCGGTCATCACGTAGGGGTTCACGAAGCGCCACACCACGGGCTGGCCGTCGATGGTCTGGCCGTTGTAGCGGCTGGCGAAATTCAAGGGCTCCAGCACCAGGTCGAGCTTGAATTGGGCGGTGCTCACGAAGTTGGAAAACAGCACCCGCGGCTCCGAGCCGCCGCCGGCCCCGCCGCCCATGCCCTTGCCGGGCGAAATGCCCATCAGGCTGGGCGCAAAGCCGGTCGCGGTGAAGATGTGCGAGCTGGCCTCCTGGCTGTCCTCGATGTAAATGCCGTCCTTGAGCTTGTCGTCGATGGCCTCAATCGTGAAAGCGGCCACCTCCAGGCCCGTTTTCTTGTCGGTAATGGTGGTCGTCATCACCGTTTTGCCGGCGCCGTTGGTCCCGCTCATCACGTCGTCGAAGGCTTTGATTTCCGCCTCGAGCAGCGTCTTCTTTTCGTCGCGGGTGAGCGCGTCCCAGTCGCCGTACTTCCATTCCCAGTAGGCCGAGTGCACCGTGATGATGTACTTGACCGAGAGCTGGTTTTGAAACAGCATCTTCTTGAACTCAGGAATGGCGGCCGCCACCTCCAGCCAGCCCGAGCGGCGCACCGAGTTCCAGCTGGCCAGCTGGTACATCGACTTGTCCGACGAGGGCACGCTGATGGGGTAGATGAACTTGAAGCCCGACCGGCCCCGGAGCGCGTCGACCGCGTTGTAGTAGGGGTCGATGACCGGCACCGTGGTGGTATAGATGTCCTCCGGATTGCCGCCGTTGTCCCAGTTGGCGTTGATGTACACGTCGGTGAGCTGGCCGTTCTTGGGCTTGCGGTAGCGGCACCAGCAGGCCTCCTGGGCCGAAATGCCCACGATAGCGTTGCGGTCCTTGCTCAGAATCAACTCCGGGAAGGCATTGGAGAACGTGTTCACGTCGTGCAGGGCCTCGTAGGCGTAGCGGTTCAGGGCCGTGCCCTGCATCCAGGCCTCAATGGCAAGGTCGTAACCGCGCTTAAACACGAGGTTGTTGTCCTTATCCACGCCGGTAATGGTGCCGTACATGAGCCCGCCGCCGTACATGGTGTCGGTTTTCTTCTCGAAAATCGCCGGCAGCATGGTGCTCTTCTCGATGTCCTTAATGACGGCCTGCGGAAACAGGTTGTCGTCGCCCCAGGGCACGTAATCAAAGCCGCCCACCGTGCGCTTTTCCGGATTGGTGGGCTCAGCAGCCGCCTGGCTGCCAGCCGAGGCCTTGCCGCCACCGCTGGCCGCGCCCATGGCGCCAGGGGTGCGGTACACCGCGCCCGTTCCCGACGAGTAGGCATAGGTTGCCTCCCGGCTCACTGTAATCTTGCTCATATCACCTGCACTAATCTTCCCATGTAGAACGCCCCCTGGCGTTCCTACAGCACTACTTTTTGCCCGTTAAAGGCCAGCATCAACCAGATATGCAGCTTGCGCACCTGCGTGCTGCGGCCGACGACCAGGTTACGCGTGCCGTTCCGGTAGTGGGCCGGCATCAGACCCGGCTTCTCGGCCGGCACTGGCGCCACTGACTTCCCGCCGCGCCGCTCGTGCAGCTGCTTCGAGAGTCGGCAGTTTTCCCACTCCAAGTATTTGCCCCCGGTTTCCCGGTTCACGTCACACGTGACAAAGCGAACGGAGAACGGCTCGCCCGTTTCCATCACCTTCAGCACTTCTTCCAACCGCACGCTCTCGCCAATCATCGGGACGAAATTCGCGGGCCCGCTCAGGCAAAAAAAGGACAGCAAAATCGGCCGGCCGGCTCGGCAAAACCCCCAATCTCACGAGCAACTATCCTGGCACTATCAAAAAGGCTGTTTTTGCCTGATTTTGGATTACTTCCGTCTCATTTAGTCGTTGAACACCCCAACGCGCACTGTTACGGGTTGGCAATTGCCAGGGGCCTTTTTTTAGGATATACCCCGGCCATGGGCATAAAAAAGGCCGTTTCCTGCATGGAAACGGCCTTTTCAGATAATCATAGCAAATAAGTCACCTAAATAGTAGTCACGCAACTGGCAATTGCCATGGTAGGTAGTCGTTCCCTGCCATGGCAGGTAGCCTAGCTCGTGACCATGATGAGTCCATGGGGGTTGACCTGGCTGCGGCCCACGTGCTGGTCGATGCTGATGAAGTGCAGGTCGACCGTGTCGGTGAAGTGGGTGGCTTCCTGGCCAGGTATCGTCAGCTTCTTCTCACTGCTCTTGTCCTTGGCAATCTCCCCCCGACTATCCTGCCGGATGGGGGCCAGGCTCAGGGCGGTGAGCACATCCTTGCACTGCACCTTGTTGAAGCGAATCTTCAGCTGGCGCGGGTCTTCCTCCCCGAGCAGCTCGTGGGCCACCTGGTAGCGGCGCTGGTAGCTGGGAATGCGGCCCTGGTTGAAGTGGCGCACCCGCCAGCCGTGCGTACCCAGGCGCCCGGCAAACTGCTGGTTGTAGGTCAGGTCGGCGTCGGGCTTGCGGGCGTTGCCCCACTCGGTATCCTCGATGAAGTGGAATTCGCGCTTGATGTGGTGCTCGTAGTGCTTGGCGTACTGGTCGGCCAGGTCATTAATCAGCTTCGGGTGCTTCACGTACAGGCCCTTCAGGAAGCGGTACTCGCGCACGTCCTCGTGTATCTGGGCCGTGGTGAGGGTGCTGATTTTGCTGCCCCAGTCCACGGCGCCCCGGATGGGCAGATGACTACGACAGTCCCCGTCCATGCGACTGTCCTGCACCTTGAGTTTGCCCAGGTGGAAGTCCAGGCCTTCGATGTAGGCCAGGTTGGGGCACTCCTCGGCGTGGTGGGCCGCCAGGCGGGGGTAGAAGCCGGCCTCGACCGATTTGGGCCGCTGGTTGAGGATTTCAATCAGAAACACGAAATCCGACAGCTCGCGCCGCTGCTCTTCCAAATAAGGAATGCCGAGGTTGACGAGGTTGTCGAAAATGTTGGCCTCCGAGTAGAGCAGGCCGCGGGGCACTTCCTTGCCCTCCTTTTTGAGTTTTTTGGGGTTGGGGTAAAAGCACAGCTTGGCGCTCAGGCTCAGAATCTCCTCGTAAAGCTTCAGGCGCGTTTTCATCGAGCGGGAGTCGACGAATTCGAGTTGGAGCTTAATCATCGCGTCCCGGGTGGCCGAAAACGGGTTGCCGTCGCGGTCGTAGTAGGCCGAATCTTCCAGCAGCCACTTGCCCTGGTCGCCCCACGGCATCGAGGAGAAAATGAAGCGGCCGTGGTGCAACGGCGTATCCGGCCACACGCCCTTATTGCCCCGATTGGAGGCAATCACGTCGGTGCCGAGCTTATCGCGGTCGAGCAGCAGGCCTTCGTCGGCAATCCAGCCGTCCAGGTTCAGGCCCCGGCTGCTGGAGCCGTTGCCGTCCTGCGAAATGAGGTGAAAACCCGCTCCAGTATAAAAAATAATGAAATGGTCGTACTTCACCGGCCGCTGAAACGGCTCAGGCCAGTTCCAGGCCGCCGGCGGCTTGCGGCCAATAAAGTAGTGCACGTCCTTGAAGTAGCCGAGCCGCTCCAGGGCATCAATCGTGCTGGGCAGCGTCCGGGTCAGAATCTGGCCGTAGGTCGAGCCCACGATGCCCCAGCAGCTGCGGGGCATCTTCGTCACGATGAGGTGAATCAGCCAGGCGATGAGCGTGGACTTGCCCGTGGCCCGGCTCCACAGGCTCACCGCGCTGGCCAGCTTGCTGAGGATGAAGCGCAGCTGCGGCCGGTTAAACTGCAGCGGCTTGACGGAGGGGGCCTTAGTCATCACCTTCCTCCTCCCCGACTTCGGTGGCCTCGGTGAGCAGCAATTGCATGTCCACCAGGCTAAAATCACTGCCCTCCACCGCCTCCATCACCCGGGCGTAGGTATCAGCGTCCAGGCGGTCAGGATTGGTCATGTCGATGGCTTTGGGCGCGCCCGTGCCGCCCCCGATGTTCATCGTGAGGTAGTAATTCTTCTGGCCCAGCATTTCGGGCGTGAGGGCATTCGAATCGTCCTTGTCGAGGCCTTTGAGCAGGGCCATATTCTTGATGGCGCCGTTGGCGGCCTTCAAATCCGGATTGCCGAACTTGTCCTGTGCCTTCAGGGCCCGGCGGTACACGTTCATCGACATCTCGTAGAGGATGTGCTTGATGCCCTCCTTGTGGGTGCGGGTCACGTCGGCAAACACGGTCGTGGCGTCGCGGCACCGGCGGTAGCCCGTCGCGCGCGAAATGTGGTAGCGCGCCACGAGCAGCTTGACCGTCTTCTCCAGCGACTTGCCTTCCGTCAGATTAGCGTGCGCGAACACCAGCTGGCATTTCTGGTCGAATTCGGCCGCCGAAAGCTTTTCGTCGGGCTCGTCACTTTCGTCAAAAAACGAGGCGCGGATGCGGTCGAGGGCCGTTTCCGTGCCCGCGTCATAATTAGGGTTTTCTTCCATTGGGGATTCTCCTTCACAGTTTCAACTTCTCTTCCAGCAAGGCGATATCGGCCTCCACCGCCGCCAGGTCATCGGCGCGGTCGGAGCGTTTTTTGAGTTTGGAGCGCTGCGGCTTCAGGTTGGCCAGCAGTCGGCGTATCTCGCCGGCATCGGTGAGGGCGGCCAGGTCGGGGCCGGGCGTGGACAGGGCCTCCACCACGCGGCCAGCCGCCACGTCGTAGCTCAGCTGGAGGCGCTTCACGGTATCGAGCAGCTGCAGCGCGGCGGCGAGCCGTTCGGCCTCGGTGGGCAACAGTTCCAGGCTGGCGTGCAGGTAGTCGCGCTGGGCAAACAGGGCCCGGCGCTGCCGGCGCAATTCGTCGTCGGCTAAGGCCGGTTTTTCTGGCTCCGGAGCAGGAATGGTGGGTTTCTTGTCACCAATGATGGATTTCGCCCCATTCTCCTCGGCCACCAACTTGCCCAGCTCGCGTTCCAGCACCTCGCGGGTGTAGTCCGTGCACGTGCCCGCCACCAGGCGCTTGAGCACGCCGCTGCGCCCGTGCACCGCAAACAGGGCCACGCCGGCCGCGTAGTCGCGGCCCTCACTCTCCAACCACTCCCGAATCTCCTTCACGCTGCAAACCTGCCCCTGGCAATTGCCAATAAAAAGGACGAAAAAAAACGCACCAGGCCAGGCCTGATGCGTTTGCGGGAGCGTGTTCTTTTTCCCCTCTCTTCCCTTACGCTCCCGACTTCCGTTTGCCCTTCGGAGCAGCCGCCTCCGCCGCAGCGGCCGGTCCCCCGGCTTCCGTCGCCGGCACCACCGGCACCAGCCACTCGAAGCCACCGGGCAGCGCCACCAGCTCGTCGGCCTCGGCCAGCGTGAGCTGGGTCAGGTCAACTTCCCGGTCCAGGCGCGGCACGTACATGCGGGTGTGGCCCGAGTCGCTCAGGGCGTAGCGGACGGCCACTTCGGGCCGCAGGGCGTGGGCTGCCTGTGCCACGGCGCTAGGGCGTCACCACGCCGGTCAGGGCGTTGATTTTGGAACCATCGGGGCGCACGATGTCGCCCTCGTAGAACTGCAGGCCGTTCTGGTAGCCCTCCACCTTGTAGGTAAAGCCCCGGCGGCCGCCCGAGAGCTTGCCCGTGTCGAAGCTGCCGAGCACCTCCAGGCCGAGGCCCTTGCCGCCGAATTGCAGCCAGGTGCCGTCCGGGGTTTGCACCAGCACGATGCACGAGCGATTTTTGATGATGCGGTCAAACTCGGCCGCCACCTTCGTGTTGCCTGGGTTAAAGAATTCGCCGGCGACCTTTTTGCCGCGGCCGTCGCGCTCGCCCACCGGGTCAAGCTTGAACATGGCCGTGTCCTGGGTCGAGTAGACCTGGATAAAGCCCAGCGCCGCAAGGAAGGTGTGCGAGCCGTTGATGGTGACCGAGTCGCCAACAGCAGTGGTCGTTTTGAAGCCCTGGATGATGGCAAACGCATCCTCGGCCGCGATGAAAATATTGCCCTTCAGGCCGGGCGTGTTGTCCTTACCGCCCAGGCCGGGCAAATCAAATAAATCCATGGTATCGGGATTTAACGCGTGAAACAATAGGAAAAACGGGCGGGTGAGGCCCTACTTTTTGGCAGCGGCGGGTTTCTCCACCAGCTGCAGGAAGCCCGACTCGGAGCGCACCAACTGGGCCACCACGTCGGGGTTCTTGGTCAGCGACTCGGCCGTATGCACGTGGCCGTCGACGTTGAGCTGCTTGCCAATCACGCGGTACTGCTTCTTCTCGTGGGTCACGATGACCGCGTCGCCGCCCTTGGCATCGGCCTCGGCCAGCTTCGTGGTCTGCTCGGCAATGACGCCTTCTGCCTCCTCCAACTCCTGCTCCTGCGCAGCAATCGTCTGCTTTTGGGCGGCATTGGTTATTTTGAGGGCCTCGACGGCACCAAGCGCCTTGTCGCGCTCTTTGGTAACGGTGGCCAACTGCTTTTTCAATTGGGCCGGGGTGAGTTGCTGGGGAACGTCAGCGGCCGGCGTGGTGGTATCGGTGGTATCGGTGGTACCGGTGGTGATATCGGTGATATCGGTGGTACCGGTGGTATCGATAGTACCGGTGGTGGTATCTTCAGCCATGATGGATGGGCCTTAAAAACGAGTGGGTTGGAATTGACTACTACTGCCTGAACGGATGTTGGCCGGCAGCCTGCGATGAGGCTGCCGGCGCGTCGATGGTCGCTAGACCAGGTCCCGGTCGTTGGTGAAGACGACTTCGGGGATGAGGAAGCCCACGCCGCTCCACCAGTCGGAGAACATCTTAATCAGACGGTCCACGCTCTCGAGCTGCACGGCGTTCATGTTGGCCGTTTTCTTGCCCAGCTTGTAGAGATTCTCCTTGGGCGTGCACCAGAGCTTGTCCGAGCCAATCATCGACGGCAGGCCGATGAGGTCCACGTTGGTGAAGTTCACCGTGCCGGGGTTCGACTTGTAGTCCGTGTTGCGGCCGTACTTGGCCTCAATGCCGCGGTGGAAGCGGCGCTCCAGCGCCTGGCTCAGGCACAGCTGCATGTTCACCGACCAGTATTTCTCGTTGAACTTGTCGACAAAGGCTTCCACCTGCTCCACGAAGGTCTTTGGGTCGGTGCTCAGCGCGCCGGTGGCAATCGGCGTGATGCGGCCGGCCGTCACCTGGTCGTTGATGGCCTTGCGGATGCCGTTCATGGCGGTGCTAGGGGCACCGGCGGTACCCACGGCGGGCACAGTGTACACGCCCTTGTACACCTCGTTCAGCTCGTAGTCCTGCTTGGCCTGAGGCAGCAGCTGGGTTTCGATGAACCAGCGCACGAAGGGCCAGGTCTTGCGGTCGATGCCGTCGCCGGCCAAAAAGCCGAGCCAGGTGCCCTCCAAGTCGTCGGGGTATTCCTGGGTATCAATTTTCTGCTTGAACTGCTCGATGGCCACCGGCACCAGCTGGATTTCGCCGATGGGCGTCCAGGCCTTCTGGAAGGGCTGCAGCACGCGCTGCATGCGGGCCTGAGCGGCGCGGTACACCGTCTCATCCGTCAGGAAGGGCGTGCACACCGAGTCGGTGGTCGAGTTGGCCAGCAGCATCTTCACGATGCGGGACACGTTCTGGCCGCCGTTGATGTAGTAGGCCCCGAATTCGGTTTTGATGTCGGTAATATTCACGACGAGGTTGCTAAAAAATGGAAAATAAAACGGCTGCCGGCGGTCGGGGCCGGTAGCGAAAAAAGCTTAGTTGAAGAGCGGGTTGTTGTCCAGGCCCTGGTTGTGGGCCAGACCGTCGATGGTGGCCTGGTTTTCGTCCTTGCCTTCCTCCGTCACGTCGCCCTTGAGTTTGGTGGCGGTGGTGCCCAGCTCACCGGGCTGGCTGCCGAACTCGGCGGCCGTTTTCACCGCGGCATCGCGCTGGGCCACGAGGGCCGCCACGGAATCGACGCCGGCGGCCTTCAGCGCGTCGGTGGTGGCACTGATGGAAGCCTCCATGCCGTTGAAGGTGCTGGCCCCGATGAGGGCCGCACCGGTGATGCCTTTCTCCTCCAACTCGTCGTTGGCGGCCGAGACCAGGGCTTCCGTAACAGCAGCGCCTTCGAGGCCTGCCAGAGCCGCTAGGGCCGTAAATTTGTTCTTTCCGAACATGGTATTAGTAGGTAAAGTGGTGGCATTGGGGTCCTCGTCGACGTCGTTTTCGTCGTCGTCGTGCAGGGTATCGGCATCCTCCGGGTTGCCGGGGTCTGTCTCAACTTCTTCTTCCACGGCCTCGCCCGTGGGCGGCGCGCTGGCCAGCTCCAGGGCGCGGGTCACCGCGTAGCTGAAGTCGCCTTTCTCATCGGCCAGGCCGTTGGCAATCGCCGCGTCGGCGAAGAACATGTCGCCAATCAGGGCCACGTCTTTCAGCTTTTTGCCCCGGCCCGAGCGCACGGCCGCCACCATCATGTCCCGCAGCGGCGTGAGCACGTTGGCGATGTAGGGCTTGTGGTTGCCGGCCAGCAGCTGGTAGAAGTCCTCGTTCTTGCGCTCCGAGCCCGTGGCCCGCAGCGTGTGGAAGTTGACGCCCATCTTTTCCAGCACGGGCTGGTAGTCGACGAGCGAGGCCATCACGCCAATGGAGCCCACCGAGCAGCTCACGTTGTTGAGCACGATGAGGTCGGCGCCCGAGGCGGCCGAGTAGGCGGCCGAGGCAATCATGCCATCCGAGTACACCACGACGGGCTTATTGAGGCCCGCAATAATGGTGTTAAACTCAATCATGCCGTCCACGGCCCCGCCACCCGAATCGATGTCGAGCACGATGGCGGCGATGTTCTCGTGCTGGTCGGCTTCCTGCAGCTGGCGGCCGAGGCTGGCCGTGCCGGCCGTGTCCTCGCACAGGCCCCACTGGTCGGCCTTCATCATCACGCCCTTGATTTCAACGACTGCTACGCTGCCCGGCTGGGCGTCGTCGTAGCTCTTGTTGCGCCGGCGCACGGCCACTTGGGGGTGCGCGGCGGCCAGGTTGGCTTTGCCCACCCCCTCGGGGTTGAGCAGGGCCACGAGCACCGAGGGCTCCGGCCGCGTGGTGGGCGTCGCGTCACTGGCCAGGCCTTCGCCATTGAGCAGCTGCGCCACGCGGGGCAGGTAGCCCATCACGGTTTGGTGCTCGACCGCGAACGGTCCTTTGAGAATGGCGGAAAGCAGGTGGTTGACGCGCATCGGGTTGGGCAGAATTCGCTACAAAGCTGCCGGCCCCCGAAACCGATAAAAAGGACACGAAAAAGCCCCGCCGGGTGGGCGGGGCTTATGGTTTCAGCGGCGGCTGGCCTGCCAGGCTACTCGTGCCAGGCCAGCCAGCAGCACCAGGCACAGCGCCGGCATGCACCAGGCCGGCAGCACGACTATCATGCGAAGCGGCCCATCGCGTCGGCCTGGGCGATGTGCTGGCGAATCAGCTCCTCGATGTCAATCGGAGAATAGCGGCGCAGCAGGCCGAAAAAATCGCCTTGCAGCATGGCCGGCCCCGGTATGGCGTTGGCGGCGGCCAGCCAATCCTCCGTACTCTGCACAGGAGTGCGGATTAGCAGAATTTCGCCCGTGGCGGGGTTTACCACGGTGTTGTTATCGGCGACCAGCGTCTTTTGGCGGCGTAAAAACCCCTCGGCGGTCAGTTCCGGCCCGTAGCCGTCGCCGTCGGCGGCGGCGGCGTACATGGTAATTTCCACGTCGATGTAGGCCGCGCACAGGCCGGCCTCGTCCTGGC
>NZ_JAGEMO020000028.1 GCF_017921975.2 Hymenobacter terricola | reverse complement strand
CTACCATCCGGCCCATTGCCTGGAAAAAGAAGTAGCCCCGACCAGTTGAGGGGCCGAGGCTACGCAGGATGAACCCAAAGGCTCTCCTTAAAGGCGCCTAAAGGTAAAAAAACTTGCTCACTTCCTTGCTTTTTAACACAGTATCTCCTGTACTCTGCCGGGCATGACAGTGCAGGTATGCATCGGGCGAAGCCGCCGGTACTTTTAGCCCATAAGCTCCTTTACACCCGCTCCGCCCCATGAAAAAAAGCTTCCTGGCTGCCGTTGCCACGGGCACATTGTTGGCTTCAGCCGCCGCCGCCCAGGCTCCCCAAACCACGTTTAAGTTCGATTTTGGCCCCGGCAAAGTTGCGCCCGGCTACCAGCAGGTGCTGCCCACGGCCGCGTACTCCGATGCCAGCGGCTATGGCTTCGATTTCGGCACCACCGTCACGGGCACCGACCGCGGCGGCAAAGATGCCCTGCGCAGCGACTTCGTGAGCAGCAAACAGCCCTTTTACTTCTCCGTCGATTTGCCCGAGGGCAACTACAACGTGACCGTGACCTTGGGCGATGCCAAAGGCGCTTCTTCCACGTTCCTCAAAGCCGAATCCCGCCGCCTGCTGCTCGAAACCACCGCCACCAAACCCGGCCAGCTCCTCACCCAAACCTTCACGCTCAACGTGAAGAGCCGCCGCATCAACGACACCGAGACGGTGAGCCTCAAGCCCCGCGAGCTGCACAAGCTGGACTGGGACGACAAGCTGACCCTGGAGTTCGACGGCGCCAATCCCTGCCTGGTCGCGCTGCAAATAGTGCCCGCCCCGCAAGCCGTAACGGTTTTCCTGGCCGGCAACTCCACCGTGGTGAACCAGGACGACGAGCCCTGGGCGGCCTGGGGCCAGATGCTGCCGCGCTTCCTCAAGCCCGGCGTGGCCGTGGCCAACCACGCCGAATCGGGCCTCACGCTGGGCAGCTTCCTGGGCTCGAAGCGCCTGGCCAAGGTGCTGCGCGTGATGAAGCCCGGCGACTACCTGTTCATCGAGTTCGGCCACAACGACCAGAAGGACAAGGGCGAGAACGACGGGGCCTGGAAATCCTACTCCGAGCGGTTGCACCTCTTCGTGCAGGAAGCCCGCAAGAAGGGCGGCATTCCGGTCCTCGTCACCTCCACCAGCCGCCGCACCTTCGGGGCCGATGGCCGGATTGAAAACAGCCTCGGCGACTTCCCCGCCGCCGCCCGCAAAGTGGCCGAAGAAGAGAAAGTGGCGTTGATTGACCTCAATGCGATGTCGGCGAAATTCTACGAAGCTTTGGGGCCGGAAGAATCGAAAAAGGCCTTCGTGCACTACCCCGCCAACACTTACCCCGGCCAACCCCAGGCGCTGGCCGACAACACCCATTTCAACCCCTACGGCGCCTACGAGCTGGCCAAATGCGTGGTCGAAGGCATCAAAGCCAACCAGCTGGGCCTGGTGAAATTCCTGAAAAACGACACGCCCGCCTTCGACCCCGCCCGGCCCGATGCGCTGGCCAACTGGGGTTGGCTGGACAGCCCGCGCAGCGCCGTGACCAAGCCGGACGGGAATTAAGAGCCAGCAATTCCGGCAGGTCATGCTTCGGCTGTGGAATGTGCTGCGTGACGGTCAAAATTTGGCTCAATGAAAATACTCCATCGTTTCCTGTGCCTTGCCCTGCTGCTTGCGCCCGGCTTGGCCGGGGCCCAAAAAACTGTTGCAGCAACAGCTTCAAAAGCTACTGTCTCCGCCAACGCTGCCGCTACTTTTCCGGCACCCAAGCCGCTGTTCCGCGACCCGATTTATGACGGGGCGGCCGACCCGGTACTCATCTGGAACACGCAGGCGAAGAAGTGGTGGATGTTCTACACCAACCGCCGCGCTACCGACACCACCGCCACCGGCGTAACCTGGGTGCACGGCACGCGCATCGGCATCGCCGAATCGGGCGACGGCGGCACCACCTGGACCTACCGCGACACGGCCAACATCGGCTACCGCCCCGACCCCGGCTACACGCATTGGGCCCCTGATATTGTGGAGGATAAGGACGCCTATTACATGTTCCTGACCTACGTGCCCGGCACGTTCACCGATTGGCAGCATCCGCGCGTCATCGTGCAGCTCACCAGCACCGATTTAACGAACTGGAAGTATGTGCAAACCATGCCGCTCGTCACCGATAAAGTTATTGATGCCAGCATCTTCAGGCTGCCCGATGGCACCTGGCGGCTGTGGTACAACAACGAGCGGGACCATAAATCCATCTACTACGCCGACAGCCCCGACCTGCGCCACTGGACCGACCTCGGCCGGGCCCTGAACGAGCGCGGTGAAGGCCCCAAAGTATTCCGCTGGCACGAGCAGTACTGGATGATAATCGACCAGTGGAAGGGCATGGCCGTCTACCATTCCGACGACCTGCTGCACTGGCAGCCCCA
Source organism: Hymenobacter terricola (assembly GCF_017921975.2). Classification (GTDB taxonomy): domain Bacteria; phylum Bacteroidota; class Bacteroidia; order Cytophagales; family Hymenobacteraceae; genus Hymenobacter; species Hymenobacter terricola. The sequence goes on along the minus strand of NZ_JAGEMO020000028.1, from coordinate 45,502 downwards.
GCCTGAACGCATCCTCGAACTCCCCGGTCAGGGCCGCGACGACCAGGCCATCGGCGGGCATTGCGACGTGGTGGTGAGCGGCAGCCGTGCCTTTCTGTTCTACTTCACCCACCCCGGCCGCAGCAAGGCCAGCCCCGCGCCGGCCAACAGCATTGCCGCAAAACGCAGCGTGATTCAAGTGACGGAGCTGGAATTTAAGGACGGTAAACTGACCTGCTACCGAGATAAACCAACGTTTGTGCAGCTGCTGTCGCCGCCGAAAAAATAGTGCCGTCCTCAGGTGGTTTTGCGGTAGTTGAGCATGGCCCAGGTGTTGAGGACCACGGCGAAAATGGCCTCGTAGCCCAGCTGGTGCGACACGTCGCGCAGGCTGCTGCCCTTCAGAATAATCATGCGCACGACTTCGATAAAGTGCGTCACCGGCGAGCAGTAGGCGATGTAGCGCGCCCAGGGCGGCATGCTGTCGAGGGAAGTGAACAGACCGCTCATGAGGATGAAAATCATGATGAAGAAAAACGCCACGAACATGGCCTGCACCTGCGTTTCGCTGTAGGTCGAAATCAGCAGCCCGAAGCCCAGCAGCGCCACCAGGTACACGCCCGCAAACAGGTACAGCACCGGAATGCTGCCCACCGGAATGATGCCGTAGAGCACCCGCGCAATGGTGAGCCCAATGGTGAAAACCACCATGCCCAGCACCCAGAACGGAATCAGCTTGCCGAGAATAAACTGCCACTTCCGGATGGGCGACACGTTAATCTGCTCGATGGTGCCGATTTCCTTTTCGCGCACGATGTTGAGGGCCGTGAGGAAGCCGCCCACCATGGTGAGCAGCAGCACCAGAATGGCCGGCACCATGAAGAAGCGGTACTCGCCCAGCGGGTTGTACCAGTTCGAGGACGTGACGTCGATGGCGGCGGCCGGCGCGGGGCTCTGCCACTCCAGGCGCACGGCCTGGTTAAAATCGCCGATGATGCGCGTGAGGTAGGCGCCGCCCAGCCCGGCGCGGGTGCCGTTGATGGCGTCCACGGCCAGGGAAAGCTGCTGCGAGCCCTCGCGCACGAGGTTGCGCTCGAAGCCGGCCGGGATTTCCAGCACGAGGTCAGCGGTGTTGGCTTCCACCAGTCGCAGGCCCTGTTTGAACGACGGGCTGGCCGCCACAATGCGGAAATACCCCGACGAGCCCACCTTGGCAATCAGCCGGCGCGAGTAGCTGCTGTGGTCGTTGTCGACCACGGCCAGGTTGATGTTTTTGACGTCGTAGTTGGCCGCCTGGGGCATGATGACCAGCTGAATCGAGGGCAGGATAAAAATCACGGCCAGGATGCTTTTGTCGCGGAAAATCTGCCGGAACTCCTTACGCAGCAGGAAAAACAGGATTCTCATGCCAGTCGAATGTTAAAGTTGCGCAAGCTGATGCCCAGCAGGGCCACCGACATGCCCGCGAGGATGAGCGTTTCCTTCCAGATGGCCCCAAAGCCCAGGCCCTTCAGCATCACGGCTTTCACGATGAGGTAGTACCAGTGCGCGGGCACGACATTGGGCGCCCAGCGCAGAAAAACGGGCAGGTTTTCCAGCGGAAACATGTAGCCCGTGAACAGCAGTGTGGGCAGCATCATGCCCATCATCGAAAGCAGCATGGCCATTTGCTGCGTGGAGGTGACGTTGGAAATCAGCAGCCCCAGCGACAGGCAGGCGATGATGAAAACCGTGGTTTCGAGGTACAGCAGCAGCACGCTGCCCCGCACCGCCACGTCGAGCACGAACACCGACAGCAGCAAAATCAGCGTGAAATCGAGCAGCGAAAGCACCAGGTAAGGCACCGCTTTGGCAATGAGCACCAGCAGCGGCCGAAACGGCGACACGAGCAGCACCTCCATGGTACCCAGCTCTTTCTCCCGCACAATGGCCACCGACGTGAGCGTGGTGCACACTATCATCAGCACCAGCGCCAGCACGCCCGGAATGAAGTTCAGCGAGCCGTTCATGTCGGGGTTGTAGAGCATCCGCGTTTCGGGGATTATCTGGTAGGGGAGGGGCCCGGCGGCCTGGTTCAGCTCCTGTTGGTAGTCGCCGATGATGGCCGTGAGGTAGTTGGTAATGGTGGTGGCCGTGTTCGGGTCCGATGCGTCGGCGATGATTTGCAGCTGGCCGTGGCCGGTGTGCAGCAGGTCGACGTTGAAATTGGCCGGAAACACCAGCGCGGCCTTGATGGTATTGCGCCGAAAGGCCGTTTCCATTTCCGGGTAGCTCAGCACCGCGCGCTGCAACCGGAAGCGCGTGCTGCCCTGCAACTTGCTGATGAGCTGCTGCGAAGCATTGTCCCGCGCAAAATCCACCACCGCAATGTTGATGTCCTTCACCTCGCTGCTCAGCGCAAAGCCGAACAGCAGAATCTGCACCGTGGGCAGGCCGAAGAGAATAAGCAAAGTGCGCCGGTCGCGAAAGACGTGGTAAAATTCCTTGCGAATGAAGACGAGTAGCTGTTTCATGGTTTTGAATTCAGAACGTCGTGTTGAATGGCACATCAGTCCGTCATGCTGAGCGGGAACGTCATGCTTCGGCTGCGCTCAGCATGACGCGCGTTTTTCGTTCGGTTCTCGTTTGATTCTCATTCGTTCGTTTCCTTGACTTCTCTTCACTCCCCGCGCTGCGCCCCGCGCGCCAGCTGGTAAAACACCTCGTCCATCGAATCGGCGTGGTACTGAAGCTTCAGGTTGGCGGGCGAATCCAGGGCTTCCACGCGGCCATCGACCATGATGGACACGCGGTTGCAGTATTCGGCCTCGTCCATGTAGTGGGTCGTGACGAAGTTGGTGATGCCGCGGTCGGCCGCCGCGTAAATCAGGTCCCAGAACTGCCGGCGGGTCACGGGGTCCACGCCGCCGGTGGGCTCGTCCAGAAACACGATTTTGGGCTCGTGGATGATGGCCACCGAGAAGGCCAGCTTCTGTTTCCAGCCCAGCGGCAGGCTGCCTACCAGCTTCTTGGCTTCCTTGTGCAGGCCCAGCGTGGTTATCAGCTCTTCGCTTTTGGCCCGGAGCTGCTGGTTGGAAAGGCCATAAATGCCGCCGAAAAACTCGATGTTTTCGAGGATGGTCAGGTTCTCATACAGCGAGAATTTCTGGCTCATGTAGCCGATATTCTGCTTGATTTTTTCCTGTTGCCGGTACACATCAAACCCCGCCACCGTGGCCTGGCCCGCCGACGGGTACGACAGCCCGCAGAGCATGCGCATGGCCGTGGTTTTGCCTGCGCCATTGGCCCCCAGAAAGCCGAAAATCTCGCCCTGCGCCACGGAAAGCGTAATCTTATCCACGGCCCGAAAGTCGCCGAACTGCTTGGTCAGCTCGTGGCACACGATGGCCTGGGCGCTAGCGGGTGGCGGTTGCATGGGCGTTGGCCGGCGCGGCCGTCATTAAGTCGATGAATCGGTCCTCGATGCTGGGCGTAATTGGCTTTATCACGATGCCCGTGTGCTTTTTTCCGGCCAGATACTGGCGCAGCGCCTCATCATCATCCGCTTGGTCATCCCAAAAAGCAACGTGCACAAACTCGCCAAAAGCGTAGCTGCTGCGCGCCGCCGGATACGCCCGCAGGTGGTGCAGCAGCGGGTGCATGGCGTCGGCTTTCACCGCGTAAAGCTTGCCGGGATAGGCCTTTATAATATTGGCGGGCGTGTCGATGGAGAGAATTTTACCGCTCTGCATCAGCGCGATGCGCTCGCAGCGCGTGGCCTCGTCCATGTAGGGCGTCGACACCAGAATGGTGATGCCCTGCTGCTTAAGCCGCCCCAGCATGTCCCAGAATTCCTTGCGCGACACGGCATCCACGCCCGTCGTGGGCTCGTCCAGAAACAGCACCGTGGGCTTGTGAATCAGGGCGCAGCACAGGGCCAGCTTCTGCTTCATGCCGCCCGAAAGCTGGCCCGCCCGCCGCGTCTTGAAGGGCTCAATCTGCTCGTAAATCTCCTTTATCAGGTCATAGTTTGCTGCAATGGTCGTCTCGAAAAGCGTGGCGAAAAAGCTCAGATTTTCCTCCACCGTCAGGTCCTGGTACAGCGAAAACTTGCCCGGCATGTAGCCCACCGTGCTGCGAATGGCGCGGTAGTCCTTCCGCACGTCGTGCCCGTCCACGGTGGCCGTGCCGGAATCGGCCAGCAGCAGCGTGGTCAGAATGCGGAAAATGCTGGTTTTGCCCGCCCCATCGGGCCCAATCAACCCGAATAATTCCCCCGGCTCCACCGTGAACGAAACATCGTCCACGGCCAGCACGGTGCCTTTCTCGTAGGTCTTGCGGATGTTCTGCAGCGTTACGGCCCCCATGATTTCGAACGGTTACTTGATTCCAGCAGCTTGCAGCAGCACCTCGCCGTACATGCCGATTTTGAGGTAGCCGTCGTTCTTCACCCGGATGTTCACGGCGTACACCAGGTTGGCCCGCTCGTCCTTGGTCTGAATGGTTTTGGGCGTGAATTCGGCCTTGCTTGAAATCCAGGAAATGGTGCCCGGATATGCTTTAAAGCCATCTTTCCCGTCATCAATGCGCACCGTCACGGCCTGGGCCAGCCGCACCACCGGCAGCTGGTTGCCGGTGATGTAGGCGTGCAGCGTGAGCGTATCGGTGTTGGCGATGCGGTAGAGCGGCTTGCCCGGCATGGCCACCTCGCCGGCGAAGGCGTATTTGGTGAGCACAGTGCCCGTCACCGGGTTCACAATCTGACCCTTACGCACCTGCTCGGCAAACTGCGCGGCCGTTTTGCCCAGGGCGGTGCGGTTGCTGAGCACGGCGCGGTTCTGAGTGGCGGTGTTGCTCTCGGCCACGCTGATTTGCTGGCGCGTCACGGCCAGCTGGGCTTCCATCTGCGTGGTTTGGGCGTTGAGGTCGTCCAGCTGTTTTTGGGTGGCGGCATCGGCTCGCACCAGATTCTGAGTGCGGGCGCGCTCGTGGCGCAGCTGCTGGAGCTGGGCCTCCTGCACCACCAGCTGGCGGCGCGTGAGGGCCACCTGCGGCGCGGCGCTGCTGGTTTGCTGGCCCAGCGCCGCCATCGAGGCCTGGGCCTGTTCCTGCTGAAGCCGGGCCGTGGTCACGTCAATCCGGCCCACGGCGGCGCCGGCCTTCAGCACGTCGCCCTCCTTCAGGGTGAAAGCCAGAATCTGGCCGGACTGCTGGGCCGATACAATCACCTCGTCGGCTTCAAAATTGCCCGAGGCGTCGAAGTCGGGGCCGCTTTTCTGGCAGGCGGCCAGCGCCACGCAGGCAGCCGCCACAGCTAGGGTTGACAGGAATCTCATGACGAAAACGCGCTGGTTAATTGCCGGAAGTAGTTTGCTGATTGTATTGCGTCTGAAGCAGTTGCAGCTGGTGCAGCACCAGCGCCTGCCGCGCCTCGCTCTCGTTGTTCACCTGCACCACGTAGTCGTGGCTGGTGATGACGCCGTTTTGCAGCTGCGCGCTGGCCGAGGTTTTCACGGCGGCCCGCAGCGCCACCATCTGCTCGTCCTGCGCAATCAGCTCCTGGTAACGCTGCACGTCGGCGCTTTGCTGGGCCAGTGTCAGGCCGGTGTTGAACAGGAAGGTTTCGCGCTGCACGTCCACGTTCTGGCGGCTCAGGCCCAGCAGCTGCACGTCGTGGCGGTGCGTGGTGTAGAGGCTGCTCAGGTTCCAGCTCAGCCGCAGGCCCCCAATCCAGAAAAAGTCGAACTGGTTGCTGAGGAAATTGAACGTGGGCCGCCCGTAGTTTTCCTGAAAAAACGCGCTGAATTTGGGCCGGTACGCCGCCGCCAGCTGGTGCTCCTGGGCATCGAAAGTGCGCTTCTGGGCGTCGTACAGGCCTAGTTCGGGCCGGTTTATCTGCGGGGTTAGCGCCGCCACGGGCCGGGGCCGCGCCAGCGGGGTTTGCTCATCGAGCGGCTGGTTGATAAGCAGGCCCAGCATGGCGGCGTAGGCGCGGCGGATGGCGCGCAGGTTGGTCACGCTCTGGTCCACCCCCACCAGCTCGGCCTTCAGCTCGTTGAGGCTGCTGCGGAAGGCCACGCCATTGGCCAGCTGCGCCTGGGTCTTGTCCACGCCGCTCTGGATATCGGCCCGGCGCAGGGCCGTCTGCTTCAGCTGCTCCTCCACCAGTAGGATTCCGAAAAACAGCTGGTTCACCCGCTCGCGCAGGGCGTAGAGGCTCACGTCCAGGCTTTTTTCCTGCGCATCGGCATCGGCCTGGCGCACTTGCCGGGTGTAGTTGATGCCGCCGCCATCGTACAGCACCTGGTCAACCTGCCCGGAAATCCGGTACTGGTCCTTGCTGAGTTTGGGCAGCGCATCGCCCAGCGGCGAGCCGGCGGGCAGCACGCCACTGAAGTTCACCACCTCGTTCTGGTAGGTGGCCTGGCCCGAAATGCTCACCTGGGGCAGATAGCCCGTGGCTGCATTCGCCATCGAATAGTCGCGGGTCTTCTGAATCAGCGCCCGCTGCTTTATCAGCGGATAATTCTGCTGCGCCCGTGCCTGGCAGTCGGCCAGCGTCAGGGGCAGGCCGGTAGTCTGGGCCCGGCCCGCACCAGCCGAAACCAGCCATATGAGCAATGCAACTACTTTTTTCATGGGTGAAGCAAGTGTTGAAATACTATTTTAAAAACTTGTTTAACTACGGGTCAAAAAAACTACACCGCCTTCAGCATCGCCCCAAACCACTGCGGCAGCAAGCGCTTGCGCTCCTGCATCATCGCGGCAAACATGGCGTCCTCCAATCCGCCAATGACCTGAAGCAGGGGCCGCGCCACGAAAGGAAAAACCGCCAGGCCCATCAGGCTCATCACGAGCTGCAACGGGTTCGCGGGGTTGTGGTTCGCGGCCAGCTCGGCCCGCAGCTGCTCGGCGAACCGCGACTCCTGCACCACTTTTTTTACCCCAATCGTGCTCGCCAGCTTCTCGGGATTGGCCCGCAGCTCACTGAAAATGAAGAGCGGCAGCTCCGGCTGAGCCAGCAGCAAATCAATGTAAAAATCGGCAAAACGCGCCACTTTTTCCAGTAGCGAGGTCGTTTCTTCCTGCATAATATGGCGCAGCTCGCCGGCAAATTGCTGGAGCTTTTCCAGCATCACCAGGTCAAAAAGCTTCTCCTTGCTGCGGAAGTAATAGTTGAGCAAGGCAATGTTGATTCCAGCCTCCTGAGCAATGTCGCGCACCCGGGTAGCGGCGTAGCCTTTCTGCAAAAACATCTTTCGCGCCGCCTCCTTGATGCGTTCTTCGGTACTGATATCCAGGGCGGCAGCAGTAGGTTTTTTCATCGGTAAAACCAGTTGGAAAGCGTAAAGCCGCGCCGCTTGGCAGGCAGGTGACTGCAAAGATAAACGCCAGACCAACTCAATAGTTCGCCGATTTAAAAATTAATTTTAAACAGACATTTAATTTTTTTGACCTGCTACCAACGATGCTGTTTTCTTCTCTAAAATAAATCGTCCTTCGCCGGCGCGATGTAGGGCTGGGGCTTGCTGTCCGTCGGCGGCAGGCCGAAGTAGAAGTAGAGCGTGCGCTTTATTGGGCTGCCGGTGAGATGGTTGGGTTCGCTGTTGGGGCCGAGGTTTTTGGGATTGGGGTCGATGTTGAGGCCCAGCTTGGTGCCGATGGGCGGGATATTATCCAGAAAGGAAATGTCGCCGGTGGGCAGGCCCGGCGTAGGCCGGAGGCCGGTGAGGCCGTAGAAATTGAAGCGGCGGATGAACAGGCCGGGGTCGGGGCTGGCGACGAGAAAGGCGCCTTCCACGGTATTGAATTCCATCCAGGCGATGTCGGCGAAGTAGCCTTTGAACTCGGGATAAATCCAGGGCGCGGCCGCCGTTTGGGTGTTGTTGTTGGCGTTGCTCCACACGTTGAGCGTGGTGCCGGCGAGGCGATTTTTCCAGGCGCGGTAGGGGCCCTGGCCCAGCCACTTGGCCCCGATGACGAAGTTCTCGGGGTAGCTGAAGCTGAGGCCGGTGAAGGCGTGGTCGCCGGTGAGGGCATAGGCGTAATCCATTTGGAGCCAGCCGGAGGGGTGCATTTTCCAGCGCACGGTTTTGAGGTCGCCGGAGTAGGCGGCTTCCACCACTTCGCCGTCGGGCTCGGTGCGGTGCTTCAGGCCGGTGAAGGTGGCGGTGCCGGCCACCATAACCGGGCCGTTGGTGAAGGTGAGCTTGTCGCCGTTGTTGCCCTTCACGCCGCTGAGGTGGCCGTTGGCTTTGTTGAATGTGACGCTGATATTACTGGCTTTCAGGGTCAGCGTGCTGTCGATTTCGGTGACTTCCACGGCCGCTTTTTCTTTGGCTTCGAGGGCCAGCACGCCATCGAGCAGGCGGGCGTTGCCGCCGGTTTTCCAGGTCCATTTGTAGACCAGGTTTTTGGCGGGGTCGAAGGCGGAGAGGACCAGCCCGTCGTAATTCTTCCAGTCTGTGGGTAGCTCCAAATTCAGCCGGCCCGTGGCCAGCGGGGCCAGGTTGGGGCTTTTGATGCGGCTTTTCTTACCCGAAATGCTGCCCGCGAACGGGTCGCTCGGCTTGCGAAAATTCACCAGCTCCCACTGAAAAAAGCACTGGCTGAGGTTGGTGAAATGGTAACGGTTTTCGACTGCAATTTTCCCGTCGAACTTGGCGGGCAGTTCCTTCAGCGTGATGTGAATGGGCGAGAAAATCTCGCGGATGGCGAAGAAGCTGCCCTCCTTTTCGCGGTGCGGGCCCAGGAGGCCGTCGGGCGCGTTCACGCCGTTCACGTCGATGATGTTGTTCTCGTCGGTGCGCACGATGCCTTCGTCCAGCAGGGCCCACAGAAAGCCGCCGCCAGAGCGCTGGGACTTCCAGTGCAGCTCCCACATATCGGCCAGGCCGGCCCCGCCGCCGCCATCGTCCTGGCTGTGCAGGAATTCGGTGGGCATGTAAATGAGCGAATCGGCCAGAATTTTCCGGGTGCTGTAGTAGTCTTCGTAGTGGTTGCAGTCGATGCCGCGGTAGGCGTTGCCGGGCTTGTGGTGCGGGTGGATTACCGGGCGTTTCGTGAGGTCGTATTGGGTGAAAACGGCGTCCAGCTCCTTGTTGGTGCCGCCCTCGTTGCCGTTGTCCCAGAAGATGATGCTGGGGTGGTTCTGGTCCTTCTCCACCATGGCGCGCACCAGGGGAGTGCCGGCTTTGGTGCTGTAGAATTTCTGCCAGCCGGCCAGCTCATCAAGCACGTAGAGGCCCAGCGAATCGCAAAGGTGCAGGAACTCGGCATCGGGCGGGTAGTGCGACATGCGCACGGCGTTCATGTTCATCTCCTTCAGCAGCTTCACGTCCATCAGCTGGATGGAATCGTTGAGGGTGCGGCCGGTTTCGGGCCACCAGCTGTGGCGGTTGGTGCCCTTCATTTTCACCTGCGTGCCGTTCACGTAAATGCCCTTCCCGCGCCGCACCTCAATGGTGCGGAAGCCGAAGGTTTCGGTGGTCTGGAACTGGGTTTCGTTGCCAGCGCGCAGGCTGAGACGGGCGCGGTAGAGGTTCGGGGTTTCGGCCGTCCACTGGCGCGGGTTTTTGATGGTGGTAGTGAGGCGGGCGAGGGTGTCGCCGGCCGCTGCATTGGTGCTGGCGGTGCCCACGGTCTGGCCGGTTTGGTCGATAATATCAGCTTGCAGCTGGGCGGCCCGCTTCAGGTTGCGCACGTTGGCGCGGAGGGTAAACGCACCGTTGGCGCGAGCGTCAATAGCCACGTTGTCGGCGTATTGCTGCGGATGAGATTGCAGGTAAACGGGCCGGAAAATCCCGCCGAAAACCCAGTAGTCGGCCAGCCGCTCGGCGTTGTTCACCGATGGCTCGGCCGACATCTTGCTCACTTTTACTTCCAGTAAATTGGCCTCGTCAAACTTGAGCTTGTCCGTGATGTCGTATTTGAAGCGGTAGAACGCCCCCTGGTGAATGGGGCCGGCAATTTGGCCGTTCACCTTTACCTCGGTATCCGTCATGGAACCTTCGAACACGATTTCGACGCGCCGGCCGCGCCAGCTGGCGGGCACCGTGAAGCTGCGTTTGTAGAGTCCTTGCTCGTCGGCGAAACGGAAGTTTTTGCCGTAGGTTTTGTAGTCGCGGCCGTAGTTGTAGAGGCCGAAACCCTGCTGCTCCCAGCACGAGGGCACGGCGATGGTGGTCCAGAAGCCGCTTTTGCGCCCGCCGGTGCAGTAGAAATCCCAGCGTACGGTGGGATGGTTGTCGCGGCCGGAGAGGTATTGGATTTGGCGTTGAGTTGGGTGCTGGGCGCGGGTGGATTGGGCCAGCAGCAGCGTTAGGAGTAGGATGCAGAGGTATTTCATAGGCGGGTGTAGAGACGCAACATTTTGCGTCTCGTCGTTGCTGATGTGGTTATAACTGCGCAATTGGGAGCGGTACTGCGCGGTCTGGGCCGTTCAACGACGAGACGCAAAATGTTGCGTCTCTACCTCGTTCATGGTCGTTCGACGGGAGACGCGCAATTATGCGTCTCTACACGGCTAGTAATGCGTGTGGTTGACCACGGAATTCCGCAGGTACTCCACATCCTTCTTCAAATCCTTGCCGCTGTGGATGGCGCTGCGGCTGCCGAAAATGCTCAGCCGGCCCTGGCTCAGGGTGATGACTTCCTCGGCGCCCTGGCCCGTGAAATCGAATAGGTGAAAGACCATGTCCGGGAAATACAGCTCGCCGGTGCCGACGTCGTTCAGGCGGAATTTGTGCCAGAACAGCGTCGTGGAACCGTCGCCGCGCCAGTTGCCGCGCACGAAATCGGGATTGCCGTTGATGGGGTTGCCGGGCCATTTTTTTACCAAGTTGCCGGCGTTGTCAAACCAGTAGAGCTGGCTGGACAGGCCGGGCTCGTCGGCGGCGCGGTTGCCGTAGGTGCGGCCGCCGATGACGACCTGCGGGCCGGGTACGTTCTTCAGGAAATTGCCCACGGCGAGCTGCTGGCTGTGCTCGGCGGTGTTTTGCCAGATGATTTTGCCGGTCAGGGCTTCGTAGATGAACACGCCGGTTTCGCTGTTGGCGGTGGCGATGTCGAGCTTGCCGTCGCCGTTCATGTCGATGAATTTGTAGCTGTCGGCGTGGTCGTGGTTGTCGGGCAGCAGGTCGAAGCGGTTCCAGATTTCCTGGCCCTTGGTGTCGAGCAGCAGCGAGCCGACCAGGACCTCGTCGAGGCCGTCGCCATTCAAATCAACGGGATAGATGTAGTGGCCCAGGTTGTCCTTTTTGCGGTGTTCGGTGTGCTGCCAGAGGGGTTTGAGGTCGGCGGAGTAGGCGTTCACGTTTTCGGTGCCGCCCATGTCGGTGTAGGCCACCAGGTCGTTGGCGGGGCCGGCGTGCAGGTGGGCGATGGCCAGGCGGAAGTTGTTGTAGGCGTGCGGCAGGGCCTGGGTGGGCCAGGGGGTTTTGCGCAGGATGCGGCCGGTGCGGCCGTCGGCCACCACCAGCCACTCCTTGCCCTCGATGAGGCGCCAGTGCACCACTTCGGCCCGGCCGTCGTGGTCGAAATCCCAGAGCACGCCGGGGGCTTCAAATTCCGACCGCTCCTTCCCGTATTCGGTGGGGGCCTGGTAGGCCCACAATTCCTTGCCGCTGTTGTCGAAAACGTGGGCGGAAAAGTTGGGCTCCAGCACCATGAAATCGGTTTTGCCGTCGCCGTTCACGTCGCCGAATTTCACGGCGTTGGATTGCGGAATGGTGTATTGCTTCAGCAGCTGAACGTCTTCGGGCAGCTGGTAGGGCCGGATGTCTTCCTCCTTCAAACCGGCGTTTCTGCTCAGCACCAATACGTCCACCGCCGCGCCCATTTCAATGCGCGTGAGCTTGACGTAGGCCGGGCCGGCAGGTAGCTCAAACGTGCCGCCGGCCTGCCAGCTCAGCGGGCCCCGCCCAAAGTTTTCGGCCGTCACCTTATCGTTGATGGCCACTTTGAAGCCAGTGTTTTTCTCGCCCTGGCTGCGCACGAATAGCGTGTAGGTGCCCGCTGCTGGCACTTGCACGCGCACCTGCATATTGGTTTTGGATTTCAGGACCAGGGCCGTGTTGTTGAAAATCCAGGGGGCGTGGAGCTCATTGGCATCAGCAATGACGTTGCCCCGAGGAATTTCCTGGATAAAATCCGACGCCGGGATGATGACCGTGGCCGGCAGCGGCGCGGGCCGGGCGGCGGGCGTTTGGGCACCGGTAGCTAAGTTTCCAAAGCAGCACAGGAGTGCGGCCAAAACGGCAGGTTTCTTCATAAGCGGCAGCGCCTGGGGCGGCTGTTGAGGAATTAGCGGTGGACGTGAGCGCTGGAGCATCGAAGGAACGGCCGGGACCAGCGGCAAGCCTCCTGTACTGTGCTGCCAACGGTTCGCGCTACTTCTTTAAATACTTGCTCAGCGCCAGCCCCTTCGTTTCCTTAATGCCCTCCGCCACGGTGGCTGCGTTCAGCTGCGCACCGGCCTCGATGGTGTGGGTGTGGTCTTTGGAAGTGAAGTACACAGTGCCCACTTTGGCCTCGCCCTCGCGGTCGTATTTATCGGCCACCAGCTTGTTCAAGTCGATGAAATAGGCCCCGCCCTGCTGGGCGGCTTCGGCGGCCCATTTGGTGTAGCCGTTGGTGGCGCGGTTCACCTTGCCGTCCTTCCAGCCGTTGCGCGGAATGAGGGAACAGACCACGGGCGTGGCCCCTTTGGCCCTGGTTTCGGTGATGACTTTGCGCAGGTACCAGCCGTAGCTGTGCACCACTTCCGGCTGCCTGGTGAGGGGGTTGAAAATGTCCTGGCTTTCCTCGCCGTTGCTTTTGATGGTGCCGCGGGCGCGGGCGGTGTCGGCCAGCGCGCCGTCGTCGTTGTGGCCAAATTGCATGATGACGAAATCGCCGGGTTGAAGCTTGGTCCGCACGGCTTCCCACAGGCCCTTGGTCTGGAAGGTGCGGCTGCTGGTGCCGCCCAGCGCGTCGTTTTCCATGCGGATGCGGGTGGTGTCGAAGTGCGCGGGCAGGTAGTTGCCCCAGCCCCAGAGGCCGCCGTCGCCCTTGCCCTTGCCGTTTTTCACGGTCGAGTCGCCGATGAGGTAGAGGGTGGGTTTCCGGGGTGGGCGGCTGGTGAAGGCGGCTAGTAGCAGGGCCACCAGCAGCAGGCCGTAGGTGAGGCTGGCGCGGAGGGGCAGGGCGGGTTTGGAGGATTTCATGGGAGGGGGATTTATTAGCCCGTCATGCAGCGCGCAGCGAAGCATCTCGCATGTGGTAGTAATTCAATCGATTAGTTTACTGCTGCACGCGAGATGCTTTGCTGCGCGCTGCATGACGTTCTGATTGGTCGTTCAACCACGCGGACTCGCAGAGTCCACGCTACAGCTTCTTCAGGTACTTGTTCAGCGCCAGCTTCTTGTTGCTTTTGATGCCGTCCACCACCGATTCGGCGTTCAGCCGGGCACCGGCTTCGTTGGTGTGGGTGTGGTCGCCGGGGAAGAATTTCTTCACTTCGTCCGGCCCCAGCTTCTCGTATTTCAGGGCCGTGATGTCGTTCAAGTCAATGAAGGCCACGCCTTCCTGCTGGGCTACTTCGGCGGCCCACTTGCCGAAATCGTTGCTGGCCCGAATGACTTTTCCATCCTTCCACTCGTTGCGCGGAATCATGGAGCAGACCACCGGCGTGGCCCCTTTGGCCTTGGCTTCGCGGATGAATTTGCGCAGGTACCAGCCGTAGGTATTCACGGTTTCGGGGTGGCCGTCGGGCCAGACCAGACTTTTGGTGTCCTCGCCGGTGCCGCGCAGCACGCCGCGCCGGCCGGCCTTGCTGGTATCGGGCGGGCTGCCCTCGTTGTGGCCGAACTGCATCATCAGAAAATCGCCGGGCTTGATGGCGGCGATGGTTTTCTCCCAGCGGCCTTCCGTGATGAAGGTGCGGGTGCTGCGGCCGGCCTTGGCGTTGTTGCGCACCTTCAGCCGCGTGGTGTCGAAGTAGGTGCTAATGGCGTTGCCCCAGCCCAGCTGCGGCGGGGTGGGGTTGTTCACCGTCGAGTCGCCGATGAGGTAGAGGGTGGGCGGCGGACTGGGCTTGCCGAAGCTGGCGAGGAGGAAAAGCAGCGCTGCGCAGGCCAGCAGGGTTTTGGTTTTCATAGTTGAGGGAGTTCAGAACATCATGCAGAGCAGAGCGCAGCGGAGTCGAAGCATGACGTTCGGTTTTTGCGTGACGTTCTCAATTAACCTCGCCTTTCATGCCTTCGCCGAGGAAAAAACCGGGATGCGGCGGCTGGTTGTAGCCCACGTTCTCGCGGGCCACGCCGAGGCGGTAGGCACGGTCCTGCATGAGCGTCACCAAGCGGTGCGTGGTGGGAATGGTGGTGCTGAAAATGAGCAGGGCCGAGTTGTCGGCCGTGCGCCAGACGACCTCCTCGCGCCAGTCGCCCAGCAGGTCGGCGCTGAGGCAGGGCGTGGCTTTGCTGCCGTTGCAGGAGGCTGCGTTGAAGGTTTTGCCTTCCAATAAAGTCGAGAGCTGGCCGGCCTGGTAGTCCCACTTTTCCACGCGGGTGTCATTCAGCAGCTCGCGCAGCAAATCCCCGTCCCACCACAGGCCGAAATTGACCGAGCGCGGCGCGGGGCCGATGCGCTCGCCCTTGCAGCTGAGCAGGCCCAGCTCGGGGTTGCTCACCCATAGTTCCGCGCCGGGATAGCGCGGGTCGATGTCGGCGGCCAGGCCCCGGCCCACATCCTGGCCAGGCAATTGCGAGAAGAGGATTTTGCCCGTGCCGGCGGCGTAGAGGGCGGCGCCGGGGCCGGCTTCATAGCCGGGCACTTTCTCTTCGTTTTCGTGTACGCCCCAGGCTTCGAGGCCGGGCAGGCCGGGGTCGAAGTCGCTGACGTGCAGGGCGTCGCCGTGGCGCAGGTTGGTGGTGTAGCGGCCGGTGCCGTTGTCGTCGACCACCATCGCGCCGTACACGATTTCGTCCTTGCCGTCGCCGTCCACGTCGTTCACGCTCAGGCCGTGGTTGCCCATGCCGGAGAAGGGGTTCTGGCCATCTTGCGAGTCGAAGACCCAGCGCGAGGTGAGCAGGCCGCCGCGCCAGTCCCAGGCGGCGAGCACGGTGCGGCCGTAGTAGCCGCGGCACATCACCACGCTGGGGTGCTGGCCGTCGAGATAGGCCACAGCGGCCAGGAAGCGGTCGGCGCGGTTGCCGTAGCGGTCGTTGCCGCCATTGCCGCCGATGCCGCCCCAGGTGCCGATGTCGCCCCGGGCGGGCAGGTAGTCGGTGGTGGCCAGGGCCGCGCCGGTCCGGCCATTGAACACCGTGAAGTATTCCGGCCCGGCCAGGATGCGGCCGTACTTGCTGTCGCGGGCGGTGGGCACGCCGGGGCCGTCGCTGGGCACGGTGAGGGAGCGGTAATCCTTCTTCGCATCGCCAATGACTTTGCCCGCGCCGTCCACCGTGCCGTCGGCGGTTTTGCAGGCCATTTCGGCCTTGCCGTCGCCGTCGAGGTCGTACGCCATAAACTGGGTGTAGTGCGCCCCGGCGCGGATATTCCGGCCCAGGTTGATGCGCCACAGGCGGGTGCCGTCCAGCTTGTAGGCATCGAGGATGACGGGGCCGGTGAGGCCGCCCTGGCTGTTGTCGCGGGCGTTGGTGGGCTCCCATTTGAGCACGATTTCGTACTGGCCGTCGCCGTCGAGGTCGGCGGGGCTGGCGTCGTTGGCGGTGTAGGTGTAGGCGCTGGTTTCGGGGCCGCTGCTCACCGTGCCGCCGGGCGGCGGCTGGAGCGGCAGGCGCAGGTAGCCATCGGTCCAAACCTTGGCCGTAGCCGAGGCATCGGCAGCTGCTTTGGGGGCTAAAGTGCCGGCCACGCGCACGAAGTAGCTGGTGGACTGGCCCTTTTTGGCGCTGGCGTCAAGCCAGTTGGTGCCAGCGGTCAGGGGTTTGTCGTTCAGCTTGACGGGGGCGACGGTGTCGGCCTGGCGGTACACGTCGAAGGCTACGGTGGGCGCATCATTTGCCAGCAGCCGCCAGCTAATGAACACCCTTCCATCAGGTTGGGCAATGGCCACCACGCCGCGTCCTAAGGCTTCGGACTGGGCCTGGGGCGCGGCGGGGGGCGTAACTGGAAGGGCCGCTCCCAGTAGTCCGATAGCCAGTAGAAGCAACTGTAAACGGTGAGCCATAATACGCGGATGGAACGGGCTAATGTTTAGCATGCAGAGGGAATTGTTGCATCGGCGGCGCCAGTTGCCAGGACGCGTCCGCCTATTCCGTCGCGCTGACCGCCGCGGTGTCCTGGGCCGGCTGGCTGTGCTCGGGCGAGCCCAGGTAGTTGCCGTAGCCCACAATTACCGTGGAGAGCACCACCGCCACAATGCCCAGCGACACCGTGCGCATGGTGGTGCGGTTGGCCCCGCGCCACTCGTGCAGCAACAGGCCCCACATGCTGCTAAAGGCAATGATGAAGGCCATGTGCAGCGTCCAGCCCGAGAAGCGGTAGGCGCCCATCTGGCTGTCGCCCATGCCGTAAAAGAAGAACTGGAAGTACCACGTCGTGCCCGCCAGGGCGCAGAACATGATGTTGCGCAGGGCCGGGTAGGAGGGGTTCAGGTAGTCGGTGTAGGTGTTGTTCTTCAGGTTGAGGTACACGCACCAGATGGCATTAGTAGTGAGGCCGCCGGCCAGGATGATGACCAGGATGGCGTTGTTCACGAACAGCGGGTTGGTGCCGTGTTCGGCGGCCAGTTTGGCAATGGGCTGCCCGGCCGTGAGGCCGAACGAGAAGCAGGCACTCATGATACCCGAAAACACAGCCACCATCAGGCCCTTGCGCAGGTCAAACTCCGCGATGGATTCCTGCTTTTGCTCCGTGGTCAGCGTCTTTTCTTTCAACAGGCCCGCCCGGCCGCAAATCAGAATGCCCAGCACGCACACGCCCAGCCCCAGCATAATGTACCGGCCCGAGGCCGAGGCCACCAGCTCGCCCATCTTGCCCTCGTAAATAGGAGGAACCAGCGTGCCGAACACCGCGCACAGCCCCAGCGTGACGGCCATGCCCAGCGACAAGCCCAGATACCGCATGGCCAGCCCGAACGTGAGCCCGCCCGTGCCCCACAGTATTCCCCAGAAATACGCCCAGGCAATAGTAGAATTGGGTGCCTGGTGCAGCACCTCGAACAGGTGCGGCACGGTGAGGTAGCCCAGCACCCACGGCGCCACCAGCCAGCTCACGATGCCACCCACCAGCCAGTAGCTTTCCCAGGCCCAGCCGTTGATTTTCTTGTAGGGCAGGTAAAAACTGCCGGAGGCGAAGCCGCCGAGCGCATGAAGGATAACTCCCCAGATGACAGCCATAGTAGTTAGGATTTTAGGCAAAGCTGCCGGGTTAGTGAGTACAAACCTTCCTGTGCTCTCCTGAACGCGAAGTAACGGCCAAATCCTGCGGTGAAAACGCCCTCACGTTTCAGTTCTGCCCCGCGGCACAATAATTTTTATGGCAAGCAGGAGAGTGCAGGAGGTTGGCCCTGGCTCGCCCCGGCACCTTTGTAAAAAAAGCAACTATCCCGTTTTCTGGTTAACTGAAACCGAAGCATTATCATGGAAAAAACCCTCACTTTCCAGCACGTTAGCTACCTCTGGGACGAGGCCAAGGCTCTGGAAATCAGTGCCGACGAAGTCGCGCTGTTCCTCTACCGTTCGAACCTGCTCGGCGCCGACCTGCGCCTGACCAACTACGCCGGCGGCAACACTTCCTGCAAAATCACCGAAACCAACCCCGTCACCGGCGAAGCCGCCGAAGTCATGTGGGTAAAAGGCTCGGGCGGCGACATCGGCACGCTCACCAAAGCCGGCTGCGCCAACCTCTACGTGGAGAAGCTGCACCAACTCAAAGGCCGCTACCGGGGCCTGGAGTTCGAAGATGAAATGGTGGGCCTGTTCGAGTACTGCCTCTTCGACCCCAAGTGCGCCACGCCCAGCATTGATACCCCGCTGCACGGCCTGCTGCCCTTCAAGCACATCGACCACCTGCACCCCGATGCCCTGATTGCCATCGCGGCCAGCAAGGACGGCGAGGCCATCATGAAAGAAATCTGGGGCGACACCATGGGCTGGCTGCCCTGGCAGAAACCCGGCTTCGACCTGGGCCTGCAGCTGGAGAAAATCGTGGCCGACAACCCCGGCCTGCGCGGCGTTATCCTCGGCGGCCACGGCCTGTTTACCTGGGGCGATACCTCGTACGAGTCCTACCTCAATACGCTCGAAGTCATCGAGCAGGCGGCGACTTACCTCGAAGCCAACTACGGCAAGAAAGGGCCGGTTTTCGGCGGAGAGAAAAGCGCCCAAACCCTGGATGCCGCCGGCCGCCGCACCGCCGCGGCTGCCGTAATGCCCGTGCTGCGCGGCCTGGCATCGGGCCACCGCCGCATGCTGGGCCACTACACCGATGACAGCCGCGTGCTCGAATTCGTGAACTCGCACGACCTGGCCCGCCTCGCGGCCAAAGGTACCAGCTGCCCCGACCATTTCCTGCGCACCAAAATCCGCCCGCTCGTGCTTGATGCCGACGTGATGCAATCGGATGCCGCCAGCGTGAAAACCTACCTGGAAGGCCAGTTTGAAGCCTACCGGAAAGAGTACGCGGCTTACTACGAGCGCTGCAAGCACGCCAACTCACCCGCCATTCGCGACCCCAACCCGGTCATCATCCTGTGGCCCGGCGTGGGCATGTTCGCCTTCGCCAAGGACAAGCAGACCGCCCGTGTGGCCGCCGAATTCTACACCAACGCCATCAACGTGATGAAGGGCGCCGAGGCCGTGAGCACCTACCAGGGCCTGCCCGAGCAGGAAGCCTTCAACATCGAATACTGGCTGCTGGAAGAAGCCAAGCTCCAGCGCATGGCCCCGCCCAAAGCCCTCTCGGGCAAGGTGGCCTACGTGACGGGCGGCACCGGCGGCATCGGCAAAGCCATTTGCGAAGAGCTGCTCAAATTCGGCGCCTGCGTGGTGGCCGTGGACCGCGACCGCCTGGAAGAAACCCAGACCGACCTGCGCAGGCAGTTCGGCAAGGACAGCGCCATCACCGCGCCCATCGAAGTAACCAGCGCCGAGAGCATTGCTGAGTCGCTGAAAGCCGGCGTGCTGCAGTTCGGTGGCGTCGACATCATCGTGAACTGCGCCGGCCTGAGCATCAGCAAGCCCTTGGCCGAAACCACGCAAGCCGACTGGGACATCCTGAACGACGTGCTCGTGAAGGGCCAGTTCCTGGTGAGCCAGGCCGCTGTCACCATTCTGCGCCAGCAGGCGCTGGGCGGTGATATTGTGAACATCGCCAGCAAAAACGGCCTCGTGGCCGGCCCCAACAACGTGGCTTATGGCACGGCCAAAGCCGCCCAGCTGCACATGAGCCGCCTGCTGGCCGCCGAGCTGGGGGCCGACAAAATCCGCGTCAACACCGTGAATCCCGACGCCGTGCTGCGCGGCTCCAAAATCTGGGAAGGCGACTGGGCCGCCGGCCGCGCCAAAGCCTACGGCATCACGGTGGAAGAGCTGCCCCAGCACTACGCCAAGCGCACGCTGCTGGGCGAGGAGCTGCTGGCCGAAGACATCGCCAAAGCCGTGCGCGTGTTCGTGGACGGCTCGCTGAGCAAATCCACAGGCAACGTGCTGAACGTCGACGGTGGCGTGGCTATGGCCTTTGTTCGCTAGCCAGCAATGATTTATCAGCACGTCGTGCTGAGCTTGTTGAAGCTTCGCTACTGCTTAAGTAATTAATTACTATTGCAATAGAGCAGCTTCGGTAGGCCCGGCACGACGTGCTGTTTTATTATTGCCGGATTTATGCCCTGGACATTGCTGAAAAGGCTACATTTGAGGTAAGACCTGCGCGTACCGTCTTTTTGCCCACCTCCTTCCACCTTGCTGAATTCTGCCGCTGCCCATCGGGTTTACCTGAAGTAGCACGGCTGGAAATCACCTGACTTGCCCACCACCCGGGATGTACCAACTCCAACTAAAACCCCTTGATAAAACGCCGAAGTACAAGCAGATTGTGCAGTCGGTCATCATGGATATTGAGCGTGGCGTGCTGAAGAACGGCGACCACCTGCCGAGTATCAGCGAGCTGAGCGTGGAGCACTACCTGGCCCGCGACACCGTGGAGAAAGCCTACCGCGAGCTGCGCGAGCGCGGCTTCATCACCTCGGTGCAGGGCAAGGGCTACTACGTGGAAGCCAGCGATACGTCGAAGCTGAAAATCCTGCTGGTGTTCAACAAGCTGAGCTCCTACAAAAAAATCATCTACTACGCCTTCCTCGAAACCCTGGGCGACCGTGCCACGGTGGACTTGCAGATTCATCACTACAACGTGAACCTGTTCCAGGAAATTATTGCCAAAAACCTGGGCAAATACAACTACTACGTGGTGATGCCGCACTTCACGCTGGACACCGATAAGGCCATTTTCCGGGCCATTCTCAACACCATTCCCTCGCAGGAACTGGTGCTGCTCGACAAAGACATTCCGGAACTCACCCACGATTGCCTGCGCGTATTTCAGGACTTCGACAAGGACATTTTCACCGCCCTCGAAAACGCCGAGGACCTGCTCGAAAAATATTCCCGCCTCGTGCTGGTGCTGCCCTCCGATGCCAACCACCCGGAGGAATTGCCGTGGGGCTTCCGCTCCTTCTGTCTGATGCGGAACAAGGAGTTTTCGGTGGTCGAAAATGCCATGAATGAGGTGGTGACCGCCGGCACGGCCTACGTCGTAATCCGCGAAACGGACCTGGTGGAGCTGGTGAAAAAAATCCGCCAGACCAGCTACCTGCTGGGCCGCGAAGTGGGCATCATTTCCTTCAACGAAACGCCCCTCAAAGAGCTGCTCAACATGACGGTGATTACCACCGACTTCGAGGCCATGGGCCGCACCGCCGCCACCCTGCTGCTGGAAAAACAGCGGGTGAAGGTGAAAAACCCGTTCTATACGATTCGGCGCGGGTCGCTATAAGGCTTCTGAAAGAACGATAAAAGCCCGTCCTGCCGAGCGCTGCCGGGGCATCCCGCCCGGGGTAGTAACTCAATGATTTAATGGGTTTGATTACTGCTCCGAGCGGGATGCCCCGGCTGCGCTCGGCAGGACGTTCTGGTTCTTATCCGGGCCCTTTATCTCCAAATTTTCCGCGCAAACAGGAGAGCCCAGAACAGTTCCGGCTTAGGGGAACGGGTAATTTGTTCTACCCAACCAACCCCGGACTATTTTCCTTATTCCCACTTGACGCGCACCATGTTTACCGACCAACGCCTTGCCGACCTCAACCAGCCGTTGCTGGCCGAGCACCAAACGCAATTTCAGCACCTGGCCGATTCGCCGCGCCTGCGCCAACTGGACGTGCAAGCCGTGGTGCAAAAGCTGATTGCTTTTCAGGTGGCCATTCCGAGCTGGGCGCTGGGCACGGGCGGCACGCGGTTCGGCCGCTTCCCCCTGGGCGGCGAGCCGGCCACGCTGGAAGATAAAATCAGCGACGTGGGCATTCTGCAAGCCCTCAACCGCTCGTCGAACTCCATTTCGCTGCACATTCCCTGGGATATTCCGCAGGACATTCCCGGCCTCCAGCAATTGCTGAAGGAGCAGGGTTTGGTGATTGATTCGGTGAATTCCAACACCTTTCAGGACCAGAAAGACCAGCCGAATTCCTACAAATTCGGCTCGCTGAGCAACACCGAAAAAGCGGTGCGCGAGCAGGCCATTCAGCACAACATCGACTGCGTGCGCTACGGCCGCCAGCTCGACGCCAAAACGCTGACCGTGTGGCTGGCCGACGGCTCCAGCTTCCCCGGCCAGCAGCATTTGCGCCGCGCGTTTCTGCGCACGCAGGAGTCGCTGGCGGCCATCTACGAGGCCATGCCGAGCGACTGGACCATGCTCATCGAGTACAAGCCCTACGAGCCCAACTTCTACTCGATGGTGATTCCTGACTGGGGCACCTCGCTGGCCTTGTGCCAGGCCATTGGCCAGAACGCGCAGGTGCTGGTCGATTTGGGCCACCACCTGCCCAACACCAACATCGAGCAGATTGTGGGCCGCCTGCGGCAGTTCGGCCGCCTCGGCGGCTTCCACTTCAACGGCTCGATGTACGGCGACGATGACCTGACCACCGGCAGCTCCAAGCCCTTCCAGCTGTTCCTGATTTTCAACGAGCTGGTGGATAGTGCCCTCGACCAATCGGTGCCCGCCGAAGCGGTGGCTTACATGATTGATGCCAGCCACAACGTAAAAGACCCGCTGGAAGACCTGCTGCAATCCGTCGAAAACATCCTTTCGGCCTACGCCAAAGCCTTGCTGGTGGACCGTGACGCCCTCAGCGAAGCCCAGGAGGCCAACGACGTGGTGCGGGCCGAAGAAATCCTGCGCGACGCCTTCCTCACCGATGTACGGCCGCTGGTAGCCGAAGCCTACCGCCAGAGCGGCGGCGCGCTGAAACCCATCGCCGCCTACCGCGCCGAGGGCGTGCGCGAACAACTCATCCGCCAGCGCGGCAAGCACAGCGTATCCACCGGGCTATGAGCAAGAAGATGAAAAAGTCAGTCTACGCGGTTTTCGACATTGGCAAGACCAACAAGAAACTGATTCTCTTTGATGAGGACCAGCAAATTATCGACGAGGAGCTGCACGTCTGCACCGATGTGCTGGATGATGACGGCTACCCCTGCGACCACCTCCCGCGCCTCACCGAGTGGGTGCAGGCCCACTGGCACCGCCTGCGCCACCACCCGTACTACAGCGTAAAGGGCGTGAATTTCACGGCCTATGGCGCCAGTTTCGTGCACCTCGGGGCCGACGGCCAGCCCATGCTGCCGCTCTACAACTACCTCAAGCCGCTGCCGGCCGAGATTGAGGCAAAGTTCTACGCTGAGCTGGGCCAGTCGCCGGAAGAATTTGCGGCGGACACCTGCTCGCCGCGTTTGGGCATGCTCAATTCGGGCTTGCAGATGTATTGGCTGAAGTACGCCAAACCGGCGCTGTATGCCCAGATTCACACTTCGCTGCACCTGCCCAATTACCTCTCGTACTTGATTTCGGGCGAGAAATTCAGCGACTTTACTTCCATTGGCTGCCACACGGCACTGTGGGACTACAAGCGCAACCACTACCACGACTGGGTGCGCCGCGAGGGCATCGACGAGAAGCTGGCGCCGCTCACCCGCGACTCCATCGCCTCGGTGGTCGATGGCATTCTGGTGGGCGTGGGGCTGCACGACAGCACCGCCGCCGTGATGCCTTACCTGGCCGAAAACGACGAGCCGTTCGTGCTGATTTCCACCGGTACCTGGTCCGTCACCATCAACCCATTCAACAGCCACCCACTCACCCCGGCGCTGCTGCGCCGCGACTGCCTCAGCTTCATGACGCCCCGCGGCGAGGCCACCCGCGCCTCCCGCGTCTTTCTGGGCCGGGAGCACGACTTCCAGGTCGAGCGCATTGCGGCGCACTTCCACGTCAAGCCCGATTTTTACCGCTCCATCGTGTTGGCCCGGCCCTACGACGAAGCCTCCGCGGGCTTCCACCCAGCCTGCATGGCCGGCACCGGCCCGTTTCCCGATGAGCCCGCCGCCGAGTGGGAATTATCGGGGTTTCGCACGGCCAGCGACGCCTACCAGCACCTCATGCACGGGCTGATTACCATCCTGCTCGAATCCATTCACCTGGTGTGGCAGGGCGAAAAAACCATCTTTGTCGATGGTGGTTTTGCCCGCAACCCGCTCTTTATGCAAACCCTGAGCTGGAACTTTCCGAAGGCCGAAATCCGCACGCTGGAAGTGCCCCAGGCTACGGCGCTGGGCGCGCTGGTGCATCTGGAGCAAGGCGAGGCGCTGAAGAAAACCCAGCCGCTATTTACGGATGAGGATGATTTGCCGCTGGCGGTGGTGCAGAGCCGGTCGGTTTAGGCTGGAAATAGGTTTAGGTTGAAGAATAAAAGAACGTCATGTCTCGGCTCGGCTGCGCTCGACATGACGTTCTGTAGCAACGCGCCCCGAATACGCTAGAAAAATAAGAATGAAAGTTGCCCTATTCGTCCCGTGCTACATCGACCAGTTTTACCCGCAAGTAGGCGTGGCCACGCTGCAATTGCTCGAAAAACTGGGCGTAACCGCGCACTTTCCGGCCCAGCAAACCTGTTGCGGCCAGCCCCTGGCCAATAGCGGCTGCGAGCACGATGCGCTGCCCATTTACAAGCATTTCGTAGAAACGTTTCGCGATTACGACTACGTGGTGGCCCCGTCGGGCAGCTGCGTGTACCACGTCCGCAAGCACTTCGACAAGCTGGACCAAACGGCCGATGTGCAGCACGTGCGCGGCTCAGCATATGACCTGATTGACTTCATCAGCACCGTGCTGAAAGTGGAAGCTCTGCCGGGCGCCTTCCCGCACAAAGTGGGCCTGCACCTGAGCTGCCACGGCCAGCGCGGCCTGCACCAGGCCAACGAATCGGAGATGACGCCGGTGCGCGACGGCCAATTGCGCCGCCTGCTGGCCTCGCTCGACGGCATTGAGCTGACCAACCTGAACCGCAACGACGAATGCTGCGGCTTCGGCGGCACGTTCTGCGTGTCGGAGGCCGCCATTTCGGCCCGCATGGGCCAGGACCGCGTGGCCGACCACGTCCTCAACGGCACGCAGGTGCTCACTGGCAGCGACATGTCGTGCCTGATGCATCTTGAAGGCATTGTGCGCCGCGCCAGGCTGCCCATCAAAGTGATGCACGCCGCCGAAATTCTTAACGGACTCACCGCATGAACCACGCCACCCGCGCCGACAAGTTTTTGCTGGATGCCGACCGCACCACCTGGCACGACGAAACCCTCTGGTTTGTGCGCGAAAAGCGCGACCGCGCCGTGTATGCCGTGCCCGAATTCCAGGAGCTGCGCGAGCTGGCCTCCGGCATTAAAGACCACACCCTGAGCCGGCTCGACCTGTACTTGCGGGAGTTTGAAGCGGCCGCGCAGGCCAACGGCGTGCACGTGCACTGGGCCGCCGATGCGGCGGAGCACAACGCCATTATTCTGGACATCATCCGGCAGCAGGGGGCCACGCGCATCGTCAAAAGCAAGTCGATGCTGACCGAGGAATGCCACTTGAATCCGTACCTCATCAAGCACGGGATTGAGGTGGTGGATACCGATTTGGGCGAGCGGATTATTCAGTTTCGGGAGGAGGCGCCCAGCCACATTGTGCTGCCCGCCATCCACCTGAAAAAAGAGGATGTGGGCGAAACTTTCCACATTCATCTAGGCACTGAAAAAGGCGAAAGCGACCCGCAACGCCTCACCGAAGCGGCGCGGCAGCACCTGCGGGCCAAATTTCTGGCGGGGCAGGTGGCCATTTCGGGCGTCAACTTTGCCGTGGCCGAGACCGGCGGGGTGGTCGTTTGCACCAACGAGGGCAACGCCGATTTGGGCGTGAACCTGGCGGCGGTGCACATTGCCTGCATGGGCATCGAGAAGATTATTCCGCGCCTGACGGACCTCGGCGTGTTCACCCGGCTATTGGCGCGCAGCGCCACCGGCCAGCCGGTTACGACCTACACTTCGCACTTCACCAAGCCGCTGCCGGGCCGCGAAATGCACATCGTCATCGTGGACAATGGCCGGACGCAGCAGCTGGGCCGGCCCGATTTCCGCGCTTCGCTCAAGTGCATTCGCTGCGGGGCCTGCATGAACACCTGCCCGGTGTACCGGCGCAGCGGCGGCCACAGCTACGATTTTACCGTGCCGGGCCCGATTGGCGCTATTTTGTCGCCCAACATCGACATGAAGAAGCACAGCTCGCTGCCTTTTGCCAGCACGCTCTGCGGCTCGTGCACCGACGTGTGCCCGGTGAAAATTGACATTCATACCCAACTCTATAAGTGGCGGCAGGTGCTGGGCGAGGCCAACGAAATTCCGGCCTCGAAGAAGTGGAGCATGAAATTTATGGGCCGCGTGCTGGCCAGCACCCGCGTGTACGGGCTGGGCGGGCAGTTTGCGCGGCGGGCCCTGCGCCTGCTGCCCCACAGCCTCACCCACGCTAAATCGATGAACGCCTGGGCCGTGGCCCGCGAGCTGCCCGAAGCTCCCAGGCAAAGCTTCCGCGAGTGGTACGCCAAGCAGCCACAACCCGTTTCGTCGCCTCCGCAACCCAAGGTTCCCGCATGAGCACCGCATCCCGCGACCGTATTCTGGCCGCTACCAAGGCCAACAAGCCCACCGAAACCAGCCTGCCCACCGTGCCCGATTTCGGCGGTGAGGCTACGGCGGAGCGGTTCACTGCCGTGCTCACGGGCATTGGGGGCAGCGTGGTCTGGCTCGATGGGCTGGCGCAGCTGGAGCCCACGCTCCGGCAGCTTTTTCCGGCGGCCGGCCGCACCGTTTCGCCCCTGTTGGCGACCAGCGCGGCCGTTGATGCTCATACGCCTACTGAGGTGCTGGCCGGTATCGACCTGGCCGTACTACCAGGCGAAATTGGGGTGGCCGAGAACGGGGCCGTGTGGCTGCCGGAAGCCAATATGATGCACCGGGCCCTGCCCACCATCACCCAGCACCTGGTGCTGGTGCTCGACCATCGGCGCATTGTGGCCACCATGCACCAGGCCTACGCCCAGCTGCCGAATACCGGCGGTTACGGCGCATTTATCGCCGGGCCCTCCAAGACGGCGGATATTGAGCAGTCGCTGGTGATTGGGGCGCACGGCGCGCGCAGCCTGGTGGTGCTGCTTTACTAGGGGCCTTTTGGCCTGAGTAGGGGTAGTGGGCTGGCGCATTGGCGCTTATAGCGCAGCGTGCACGGCGGTTAAAAATTATAGTTAAAGCAACAAAATATGGGGGCGGCTTACGCGTCAGCAGGGTGTCCGGCTGCGCCAGCCGCGGGCGCAAAAACAGTATTGCTGCCCACGTGTTGTACCCGGCTGCGTGCACAGCCGCGCTTATCTTAATTATTGAACTATTGCGGCCGTCTAAACGGCCTGAGCCGACGGCTCTCCTTTATTTCCAACATGGCTTCCTTTCTGCAAATCCCACTGGGCCGGATGTTCCCGCTCATCAAGTATTTCGTCAAATCCAGTCAGCCCGCTCATTCAGCCAAAAACGCTTCCCAAACGGCTGGCCCGGACTCTTTTTATCAGCTCAGCAGCCGGCTCCATACCGGCCAGACTTTTTCCTTTGCTGACCTCAAGGGCAAGCAGGTGCTGCTGGTGAACACCGCCGCCAATGCTGCCGACAGCCCCCAGTATCGCGAGCTCCAGCAGCTAGCCGAGCAGTTTGCCGATGAGCTGGTGGTGCTGGCCTTCCCAACCAACGATTTTGTGGAGGCCACCCCCGCCCCCGCACCCTCGGCCCACCCGGCCAGCGCCGCCGCGCCCATTCCCCTCATGCAGCCAAGCGTGGTAGTTAAAGCAGCCCAGCAACACCCGGTGTTTCAGTGGCTGAGCAACGCCCGGCAAAACGGCTGGAACGAGCAGGCCCCGCCCCGCGACTTCACCAAATACCTCGTGGATTCCGATGGCCACCTCGCGCACTATTTCGGCCCCACGCTCTCGCCCTTGAGCGAAACCGTTATCGACAGCATCAAAAATCCGGCTTCCTGAAGCCGGGCCTGAACGTTGGCTTATGATGTTGACGAGGGCGGGCCACTTCGTAACTTACTCGACTACCAGCCGTTCTGCCGCGAGGCCGCAACGCACCACGTACATGCCGGTTGATAAGCCGGTCAGGTCCAGGGTAGCCTCGGTGGCATTGGCTGGCAGGGCCAGCGTTCGAATGGTCCGGCCCAGCGCGTCGATAAGTTGAACTGGCCGGGCCACGGCAGCCGCCGGCAGCGTGAGCACTACCGAATGATGGGCCGGGTTAGGATACAGGCTGATAGCTGTGTGCTGGGCAACCGAGGCTGATAACGGCGCCGTTGCAGGACCAAACACTAACTGGAAGCGGCCCGCTACGCGCCCTGCCTGGGCAATGCTGCTCACATAACGCGGCTGGATGCTCAGATTCTGGCGAGTGCCGGTTAGGGCATCGCGCAAGTACACGGCCAGCCCGGCCGGCAGGTTGCTCAACGAGGCTTCCATCGTCAATTGTCCCGCTTGCGGCACGTCCAGGGTGAGGGGCACCACGGTAGCCGCCGTGAAGGCCGGCAGTCCCTGAATGGCCATCGGCTCGCCCCCGGCGGCTACGGCAAATACCGAGGCTTCGCCAGGATTGAGCAGCTTGTGCGCGTCGAAAGCAGCATCGACGCCAGCCGTGGCCCCGGCTTCGGCGTAGAGAAATACGTTGTCGTCAGAGGTGCCGGTGGAGTGCAGGGTCAGACGTACCTGGGGGCGCAGGTCGACGGTGCGGCGGAAAGTGGGCTGGGCGGCATAGGTGGTGACGCGCCCGGAATTGGTCAGGCCAAAGGAAGCGGGCGGCCCGGCCGTGGTGGTGCGCACAAAAAATGCCTGACCCGCCGGCACCACGGCATTGGCACTACCCATGCCATTCACGTAGGCGCGGTAGGTGCCGGAGTAGGCCCCGGTGCTCTCGTAGAGGTACACGGCCGCGTCCACGTTGGTCCGGCTCACCGCGCCCGGCTCGCTTAGGTCGAAGGGGGACGGATAGGGGTTGCCGACCAGCGCCCAGCCGGCCTCGGCCTGTGGCCCACGAGCCAGCGCACTGGCAAAATTGCCATTGAAAAAGGCCGCACCCTCAAAGGTGAGCAGCGCGGTGGCGGGTACGTGCGCGGTGATGGCCCCGGCCGCCTCAAACGTGCTGCCGGCAGCGGGCACGGCCCAGCCCTTGTCAAAATCGAGGAGAAAGCTGGTGGCCGGGCTGGTAGTCAGCCGAGCCTGGTCGTAGGTGAATACCGTGGGGAAGGGAGTAGTGCTGCCCGGCGTTGCGCTGGAGTTGAAGGCGGTATTGAATTCCGGCGTGAAGCCCGGCGCGGCAAATGCCGAAAGCAGCATGTCCGGCACCGGCGAATAGTAGTGCCGGTAGCCCACGCCGGGGTTCAGCCCGGGGTCGATGTAGCGCTGCATCCGGCTCAGGCCCGGCCCGCTGGCAATGGTGCCGCCGGCGTTTTCAACCAAAGCCGTGCCCGCGGCCCCCGACAACAGGGTGATGCTGTGGCCGGCGCGAACCAACGACCAGGCCCGCAAGCGCAGCGCCTGCCGGATATTCACGTCCTGGTTCAGGGTTAGCGAAGGCGGCAGGTTGTTGATAATGCGGCGCAGGTTAACCTGTAGCTCGCGCACCGTGGTTGGCAGGCCCTGCCCGGTCACTTGAGCATCGGCGGCGGTGTAGCGGTAGCTGGCATCATCGGAATACGTGCGGGTTCCGGTTACCTGCACGGCTCCCGTGGGGCCGCTGGGGCTGATACCGGCCACGTCGCAAATGCCCAGGGTGCCGCCAGCTTCCAGCGCAAAGCTGCCCGTGCCGGTGAGTGGCTGGCACTCGGTGAGCAGCATGCCGCCGTCCTGAATGGTCAGGCTATTGAGCACCGTCAGGCTGCCGGTGAGGGTGCCCACGCCCGCGCCGCCGGTGGCCGGGCCAGTCACGAGGACGTTGTTGTAGGTGCCCTGCACGTTTTGGGGGGTGCTTACCACCAAATCGCCCACGAGGATAACAAATGGCGTGGCCGACGTGCCCACGCCTCCCACCGAAGTCACGGTAATGGGCCCGGTGGTGGCCCCGAACGGTACCGTCACGACAATGGTGGTGCCGCCGTTGCTCACCACGAAGCCCGGCGCGTTGGTGCCGTTGAATGCCACCGTGGCCGCGTCGGTAAAGCCCATGCCGGTGAGCGTGACGCTGGTGCCCGAGTTGCCGCTGCCCGGCGTGAAACTGCTGATGCCGGGCGGCGGCAGCAGGCGCGCCACCACGAAGGGGGTGGCGACGGGAGTATTTACGGGCGATTCGTAGCTACCGCCCATGGTCATGGTGCCCCCGGCATCAACCACCGCCAGGTTGCCCAGCAATGCGCCACTCACGTTCCCGGCCCAGGTCCAGGCCCCAGTGGCATCCAGCCGGGCCACGAAACGGCCGCTGCCCGCCAGCGTGGTGCTGCCGAAAGTGGCCGGGCCGGTGTAGGTACCGGCTACCACAATGCCGCCCATCTCGTCGGGGGCGATGAGGCCGGCCGGAACCGTGGCATTGGGCACCGCCACGGAGCGCAACAGGGTGCCCGTGGGGCTGTACTGCCGCAGCAACGGATAACCGGAACTATTGTAGGGCGCAGGCCAGTACACATTGCCGGCCGCATCTGCGGCTGCCACGGGTGGGAAGCCATCTATGTAATCGTAATAGGCATTATCCGTGTGCTGCCATTCCCACGTAGTACCGGCCGCATTCAGATGGGCTATGAAAGGAAAGTAGCGAAATACCATGTTGCTGCCCGGCAGGGCCAATCCGCCGAGTTGCGCGTCACCCTGCACCAGCCCGCCGATGGTGTAAGCACCGCTGGCATCCTGGCTCACCGAGTTAAAAACCAACCGGTTGTAGGCTGTGCCGTTGCCAATGCCGGTGCCGCCGCCCTGGCGCAGCCATTGCCACTGCCCGGCCGCGCTGATGCGGGCCGCAAAGCCGTCGTACTGGCCGGTGGCGGTGGCCGAGATGGTGCCCCCGCTGCTGACGGTGGCCGTGCCCGCGAAGGTGCCGGCAAGGGTCAGGTCGTCGGTGGCCGGGTCGCGGCTGAGGCCAAAGGCCTGGATGTCGTCGTTGCCCACCAGGCTGGTCAGCCAGCGCGGAGTGCCAGTAGCGGCATCGAACTGCGCCACGAAAACATCGTTGCCGGGCAAATTAACGACGTTGACAAGGCCGGTGGCGATGCTCAGCGAACCTGCCGCTGATAAGCTGCCGAAGCCAATGCGACTGTTCTGAAAGTAGCCCGTGACCGTGACGCGGCCCGCCGCATCCACGGCAATGCCCGTGCCGCTATCGCCCCAGTGGCCATTGCCGTTAGTAGTCCCTATTACCCAGAGCCATTGGCCAGCCGGGTCGAGTTTGCCCACAAAGGCATCGAAACGGCCCGTGCCAGTGAGGCGCGTGGGAGTTGGAGTATCCAATACCATATTGCCATTAAACTGCCCCGTTACGTAGGTATTGCCGGCCGCATCGTGAGCAGTGGCATTCACTTCTATGTTGATGCCGTTATCGGCCAGCAGGGGCTGGGCCCAGGTTCCCGCATCGGGATTAAGCTGGGCCGCGAACAGGTTATTCTGGTCGTAGGGGAGTCCATCGTTATAGCGAGGCAATCGGTAAAAAGCCGACGTTCGCCGCGCCGGGCCCAGGTTTATTGTATTGACATACTGCCCGGTTGTCATTATGGTCCCTCCCGGTCCCAGGGCTACGCCATGCGTTATCTGGGGAATGCTGCCTTCGCTCAACAGTATTATCGCATTGAGCCAGGTGCCGGTAGCACCCGCCGCCTGCGCTACAAAGCCCTGCGTGTTAGGGTCAGCCAGTGTCAGTTGGGCCGGCGCGGGGCCAAACGACTTCACGCCAGTGGCCAGCGTGCCGCCGGTAGTCACCCGCGTGCCGGCAGGGTCCACGGCCACGGTCAGGCCCTGGTCTTCGACATTGGAAACGACGCTGGTGCCGCTGCTGGCGGCCGACGTTCCGGCTTGGGTGGCCCATTGCCACGTGCCGGTGGGGCTCAGCCGGGCCAGTAGCACATCGGTTCCGGTTCCCTGCGCCGTGAGCACCGGCAGCGCCAGGCTGTCGCCAAAATCAATGCTTTCCCGGAAATAGCCACTGATGTACAGCGCTCCACTGGCATCGGTGGCCAGGGCCATCCCGGCATCCAGGCTACGGCCGCCGGCGCGGGTGGCCCACTGCCAGGCTCCGGTAGCAGCGTCGAGCTGCGCCACAAATACGTCCTGCGAACCGAAGTATCGGTCTACATCCCGGGTGCGGGAGCGCAGCCGGGGCAGGTTGTCGAAATCGATGCTGTCTTTGAAATAACCGGTAACGCTCACGCGCCCCGAGGCATCGGCCGTAATTCCCTGGCCGGCATCGAGGCTGCTTTGGCCGGCTCCTACGGCCCACTGCCAGGCATTGGCGGGGCTGAGGCGGGCCACCAGCACATTCGTATCGACACTGGAGCCGCTGGGCGTGGCCAGGGGCGGCAGCCCGGCGAAGGTGGCCGTTTGCAAAAATCGGCCGGTCACGAAGGCCGTACCGTCGGCCTGCACGGCCAGGCCGGCAAACTGGTCGGCCCCCGGCCCACCGGCCCGAACGGCCCCCAGCCACGCGCCACCCGCCGACAGCCGGGCCACAAAGCCATCGGTGCCCCCGGCACTGGTGAGGGTGGTGCTGCCAAACGCGGCCGTGCCCGTGAAGGAGCCCGCCACTACCGGCTGCCCGGTGCCGTCCAGTGCCAGGCCCAGGGGCGTGGCACCGGCACCGCCGCCGCGCAGGAGCCACAAAGGCTGGCCGGTGGGGTCGCGCTTCAGCACAAACATGCTGCCGGTGCCGCGCTGGGCCGCCGGGGCCAGGCCGTCGAACTCCACGCGGGCTCCGCCCGTGCCGGCGATGTAGGTATTGCCGGCGGCATCTACCACCACCTGGTAGCCCACGCTGACGCCCGCGAGCGGGTAGTTTTCAGACCTTTTGGCCCATTTCACGCCCTGGGCGTGGCCCATGCCGGCCCACAAAAAAGCAGTGAGTACCACGACCCAGCGAAGAGTAGCTGTTTTCATACGGTTGGTAGAAAAGGACGCTGAGCAACTGCTCGGTAGTGAGCGGCAGGTACAACGGGGCGGCAAGGTACTGTCGGAGCGGCTGGTATGTAGGGGCCTGACGCGGCACCAAAAAAAGAAGCGGCCCCAGTGGAGGCCGCCTCTTCAACTTGGGGTTTCACTAAAACTCACTAAAACCGTAAGACTTGATGTTCGGGCTGGTTTGCCGGGCCACGGCAATGGCTCTTTGCAGGCCTGGGTGGCGCAGGTTGTGTCATCAGCCACACCAGGCAATTGGCTGGGCGGGTAGAGCCAAAAAAGCAGTGCCACAACGCTGACGTGGCGCGCAGCGGAGGCTGAAGAGAGAGGACTCCCACCCATCTTTTCTCCATGCGGCTGCGCGCCAGTCAGGTTGTTTGCACCTACCATACAAAGCTGGGGATTGAGTACACACTAACCTTCCCGCACCCTCCTGCTCAAATAAAAAGACCGTCTTTTCCACCGGAATTACTTCTGATGAAATACACGCGCCAACTGCTTCACCACGGGCGAGTTATCCGGATTGGTTTCCATCAAGTCGCCCATGTAAGCCCACCAGCGCTGCATGATTTCCGTGGCCGGCAAATTACCGGTGGTATGGCCGGGCAGGCGCTTTTGCACGGCGAATAAGGTGCCGCTGGCCGCGTCCAGATAAATCGAATAATCCCGGATGCCCGCATCGTGTAATAGGGCCGTGAGCTCGGGCCAGATTTCGTCGTGGCGGCGCTGGTACTCGGCAGCCACACCGGGCCGGAGCTGCATCGTGAAAGCTATTTCTTCCATGGCTGTTTTAGTTGGCAGTTGCTCGTTGTCAGTTGCTTGTTTTGGTTGTTAGCACCAGCGCTTCCTAACAACCGACAACTGACAACGAACAGCTAAAATCTATTGAACCGGCGCGCCCACGGAGGCCGGCGTGAGGGTGACGGGACCGAGCAAGCCGGACTCTTTTGGCTCCCATTTTTCGGCGGTGAAGAGGCCGTCGGGGCCGCGGTTTTCCCGGAGCTTGGCGGGCATGTTGGTGTTGTAGAAAATCTTCCAGTCGACGTGGTTGCGGTCCATGTCGGCAATGCGGTTGGCCATCAGGTTGCTCACCGTCACGGTGAGGATGTTGCTGGCTTTGAGCTGGGATTTGGGCAAGAAAACCTGGTAGACCGGGCCGAGTAGGGTAGTGGCGGGCTGGCCGTTCACCTGCACGCGGGCGCTTTGGGCCACCCGGCCGAGGTCGAGCAGGAAGCCGTCGCCGCTACCCTGCGGCATGGGGAAAGTGGTGGTGTAGGCGGCGGTGCCGGAGAACTTTTTGCCTGCCTCGCCGGCCAGCGTGGTCCAGGACGTCAGCTCTTTGGCTTGGAGCCTGGCGGGCAACTCCGGACCGCCGGAGAGGAAGCTCAAATCCCAGGTGCCGGCAAGCGGCTGGGGCGCGGCGGCCACCGTCAGGTACGGGTAGGCGGGGCCGGTGAGCGGGCCCTCGTTGGTGTCGAGGATGCAGGTTTCGCCGGGCGCCAGCTGCACGTACACTTCGGGCAGACCTTTAGCCGTGACGCGGATTTTGGCCAGGCCGGTTTGCTCGGTCATGGGGTTGTAGAGGGCGGCGGCTTTGGCGGGCGTTTGCAAAGTAATGTAGCCGGTGTAGGGCTTTTCGCCCCAGTTGGCCAGGAAGTAGTAATGGCCTTTGTTGTGGCTGCGGCGCATGAATTGCAGGCCCTGGTCGGCCAGGGTTTCGCGGCGCACACCGGCCTGGGCCAGCAGCGTGGGCACGTCGTTGCCCAGCAAAATCCGGCCTTTGCCGAGGGTAGCCTGCTGCACCCCAGTTGTTTTGGTGGCGATAAATTTCAATTGGGCCAGCAGCTTCTTAAATTCGGTGCGGCGGGTATCGAGGGTGCCGAGGCCGGGCACGTCGGCGGGAGCTTCGTGCTGGAGGGCGATGGTCGCGCCGCCCTGGGCCAGCTTCAGCAGGCTTTCGAGCGTGGGCAGGGGCATGAGGTGGGCATCGGGCACGAGCAGGGTCTGGTAGCTGGCGCCGCCGCTGGTGGTGAGGGTGCCGCCC
Source organism: Hymenobacter terricola (assembly GCF_017921975.2). Taxonomy (GTDB): domain Bacteria; phylum Bacteroidota; class Bacteroidia; order Cytophagales; family Hymenobacteraceae; genus Hymenobacter; species Hymenobacter terricola. The sequence goes on along the minus strand of NZ_JAGEMO020000028.1, from coordinate 10,796 downwards.
GTGTTTTTGATGGCCTGCACCTGCTTGTCGGAAATGAAATCGTAGCCGTAGCCCTTGGTGAGCAGCAGCTCGCTGGTGGCCTCAATGGGCAGGCCTTTGAAGCCGTGCTCGATGCCGTCGAAATGCTGGAGCAGCACCTTGCCGGGCCGGGTGTAGGCGTCCGAAATCGGCAGGTAGAGCAGCACGTCGGTGCTGGGCTGGCCGGCCTGCATAAACGACTGGGCGCGGGCCACGTACTGGTTCAGCTTGCCGAAATCGGTCCAGAACGGGTTTTGCGGGTTGAACTCCACCGCCGCGTAGAACAGCCAGCCGGGCCACTTGGCCGAGGGCGGCGAATAGGCGGTGCCGTGGTAAAAAACGTGGTTTACGCCGCCCAGCAGCATGCGGTCGATGGCCTTTTTCACATCGCTCAGCTTGGACAGAAAATGGTCATTCTCCCAGGTCGCCGTCTCGGCCGACGTCAGCGGCTTGCCCGAGACGTGCGCGGCGGAGGAGGCAAATTTGATGCGGGTGAGGTCTTCGCCTTCCGTTTCGGGAATGTCGGTGGCGGCGTACAAATCCAGGATATTAGCCGGCGAGCCGTGGGCCTGGTTGCGAATCAGGGCATCGTGGCCGTGGGCCCAGGTGCCCCAGGTTTTGGTGTAGTTTTCGAGCAGCAGCTCCGAAATCGTCTGGCGGTAGTCGGTGAGCACGCGCTGGTTCTCGTCCTCGCTGGCTTTGTTGAACAGGGCCGGCAGGTGCTGGCGCAAATCATAGCCGCGCCGCTGCTGGAATTCGGCAAACATCTGCGGGGTCCAGTTGGCCTCGCCCTGGGCATCGTCCACTTCGTACGAATCGTTGAAGAAGGCCCGGATGGGCTTTACGTCGTGGCCCGCGAAGGCCTTGTCGAAATAGGCCAGGTAGTGGTCGGTGGCCGTTTTGGAGAAGTGGTCGATGACGTCGCCCTCGCCGCCGGGGCCGGCACGCTCCACCTGCTTGCCGTGCCCGCCCTGGAACAGCGCGTAGAGCGTCCAGGAGCCGGCCGGGGCCGTCCAAGCTAGCTTGCCATCGGCCCCCACTTTGCTGGTCAAATCCAGCGTTTGGCCTTTGTCGGAATACGCCATCAACGTCTGGAGCGGCAGCGGCTTTTCGAAGCGTACCTGCTCCAGGGCCAGCGTTTGCATGTTCTGGTTGGTGGCCACCGGGTCGCTCAACTCCTTGATATCGACCTTGTGGTTGATGGCCGTGGCAATGGGCTTCTGCATGAAGCTGACCGGCTCGGCCAGCGTTGCGCCGCCCTTCACCGCGAAGGTTTTGTAGGTCACGTACTTCGACGCATCCACCGGCGCTACCCACGGCCCCCCGAAGGGCCACCCCGAGGCCTGCGCCATATCGATGCCCAGCCCGAGGCGCTGCCCTTCGGCGAGGGTGTGCGAGAGCATGTCCATCCACTTGGGCGAGAGGAAGTCGATGAACTGGCTTTCCGCGCCCTTCACGCCGTAGATGGTCGTGATTTCCATGCCGCCGAGGCCGGCTTTCTGGTACTCGGTCATCACGGTGGTGAGGTCGGCTTTGTTCACGGCGCTGCCTTCCCACCACCAGCGCGTCCAGGGCTTGGTTTGCTGGGTGATGGCGGGCCATTTGGGGGCTTGCGCCTGGGCCGTGAGGGAGGCGAGGAGGAGGAGGGCGAGGGGGCGTTTCATAGAAAAAAGAACGTCATGCAGAGCGTAGCGAAGCATCTCGCGTGCAATAGTGACTCAATCGATTGGTTTACTTCGGCACGCAGGATGCTTCGCTGCGCTCTGCATGACGGACTACTTCAGCTTATACACCTCGCTGCCCGCCAGCAGAAAGCAGCCCAGGCCGTAGTCTTCAAAGTCGGGTTGGTGGGTATAATTCACTGGCTGGCTGTCCTTGGGCTCCTTGCCGGTGCCCTGCACGTAGCCCAGAAAACCGTCTTTGTGGATGCAATCTGTCACCATGCCCTTCCAGGCTTTGGCGATAATGGGCTCGTATTTGGCGCGGTCAAGCATCCCATTATTCAGCCCCCAGGCCATGCCATACACGAACAGCGCCGTGCCGCTCATCTCCTTGCCGCCGAAATGCGTGGCGTCGTGCAGGCTCACGTTCCAGAAGCCGTCGGGGCGTTGCAGGGGCGGCAGGGCCTGCATCATGGCCAGGTACATTTGTTCGTATTCGGCGCGGTGCGGCGCGTCTTTGGGCATCACATCCAGCACGCGCACCATGGCGGCCACCACCCAGCCGTTGCCCCGGCTCCAGTAGCAGCCTTCGCCATTGGGCTCCTTGTAGGGCGGCACGAAGTCCTTGTCGCGCCACCACAATTTGTCCTGTGGGTTGTAGAGGCCATGGCCGCCATGCTGGGTTTTCGAGTAGTTGTAGATGCGGTACATCTTCTCGTAGTAGGCGGTATCCCTGGTTATTACGCCCAGCTTGGCATACACCGGCATGGCCATTTGCAGGGCATCAATCCAGTTCCAGTCGTCGATTTTCGGGCTCTGCACCATCAGGTCGATGCTGGCCTTGATGTCGTGCAGACGCTCCGGCTTGGGGTCGATTTGGTAGAGGTCGAGGTAGGTCTGGCCGGCGCAGTGGTCGTCGGCATTGCGGTCCGTAATGCCCTTGCGGATGCCCCACTGGTGCTTGGTGCCCCAGTCCACGGCGTAGTCGTAGTAGCGCGGCTGCTTGTCGGTCCGGTAGAGGGCCATCAGGCCTTCGTAGTACACGCCGCGCGTCCAGATGTGGCTGGGGCGGGCAATGTTGGTCACGATTTCCTTGCCGGGGTCGGGCCACTTCCGCAAGAAGTAGTCGTTGGTCAGCGTCATGCTTTTGAGCACGGCTTTTTTCTTGGGCAGCTTCTGCGCGGCGGCGGGCAGCGTGAGCAGCAGCGCGGCGCAGAAGAGGGATTTCAGGGTGGTGGCTATTGGCAGCATGGGGTGGGAAACTGGAACGTCATGCAGAGCGCAGCGAAGCATCTCGCGTGCTATTACTAATCAGGGACGTTTTCACGATTGAGTTACTACCGCACGCGAGATGCTTCGCTGCGCTCTGCATGATGTTTCACGACGCCGCTTTCGCGATTTCCACCGCATACACCTGCTCCTGGCCTTCAAAATTGGCCCGGAATACTATCCATTTCCCGTCGGGTGAGAAGTGGACGTTGGGCTCCAGCTTGTAGCCGTGGGTTTTCATGTTTACCAGGCGCTCGGTGCGGAATTTATCGCCTTCGGGCCGAAAGAGGTTAATCCACATGCCATCCGGGGCTTTGGCTACCTGGCCGGCGTCGCCGCCATCGCCGGCAAAGAGCTTTTGGTCGGGCGAGACGTTGAAGTGAATGGACCAGTCGTTGCGCTCCATCTGGTAGGCGCGTTCCTGGCCGGTTTTCACGTCGGTGCCGCCCAGGTAGAAGGTCACGCTGCGGGGCTTCTGCATATCGAACCAAATGGTTTTGCCATCGGGGCTGAAAAACTCGTGGCCCGCGATTTCGCCGTCCACCGTGCGCTTGTGCACCAGCTGCACCGCCTTGGTTTTGGTGTTGATGTGCCAGATGCGGTCCACCCTGCCCCAGGGCCCCTCGTGGCAAAACATCAGCAAATCGGGGTCGGTGGGCGAAAACTGGACGTGGTTAAGCCAGGCATTATCCGTGAACAACTTGCTGAGCTGGCCCTTGCCATCGGTGCTCACCACGAAGAGCGTGCGCGGCAGCTTGGCCTCGTAGATGCGGGTAAAAAAGTCGCTCTTGGCCGGGTACTGGCGGTAAATCTCCTTTTCCGCGTCGCTGCCCCAGGCCCCGCCGAGCTGGGTTTCGTCGGCATTCAGCGAAGTAATGTCGGCCTTAAAATCAGCTGGGAACACGAACACGCGCCGCGTCTTTTTGGTATCGACCTGGGTAGCGAACACCGTATCCTGCACCTGGTAAAATACTTCGCGGCGCTTGCGGCCCACAATCTCGCCCTTCACCTGCTTGAAGTAGCGCGTCAACGGCTCCGTGCGGCGGGTTTTCAGGTTCACCAGGCGCAGCTGGTGGCCCTGGGCGTCGGAGTGGTAAATCACCATCAGGTCGCCCTCGCTGCCCTTGCCTTTCAGAAACGGGTTGTTGTGAAAGTAAAAGCTGCCGTTGTCGCCATCCGGCTGCGTCAGGCGCACCACTTTGTGGCCCGTGTCGGCGTCAATCCACTCGGCGGCGGGCATGGGCTTCTGGCTGCCGGTGGCCATCTTGGTTTGGGCGTGGCTGCCGAAACTCAGCAGCAGTAAACCGCTGAAGGCGGCTAAAAAAGTGTTGGTTTTCATGGGTGGGGATGAAGTGGGACAGGAGATTTATTTCAGGTTTTCGTAGCGAGGCCGGAGGGTGCGCAGGGCTTCGGGCACATTCACGTAGCGGGCCAAATCGCGCAGGGCGATGACCTTATACTGGTGGTCGTGCAGGTAGCGCAGGTATTGCTCGAACAGCGCGGGCGGCGTCGTCACCCAGTCGTGGGCCACGTCGGGCACGCCGTGCACGGTCAGTATCACGATGCGGCCATCGCGCGCCTGCCGGATGGCGTTGAACACCTTCGCCGTATCGGGGCCCGAGATGCTGAAGCTTGGCAGCAGCATGGGGTGGTCCTGGGCGGGGGCGTAGGCGCGGCCGCCGCCGGCGCGGGCGAAAACGTAGCCGCGCTCCGGCAGCAGCGCGGTGGCCGGGGGCGCAGTATCGTAGCCGGGATAGGCGAAGGTGGTGGGCCGCGGAATGCGCCAGGCCCGGCAGCGCGCTTCAATGGAATCCAACTCGGCGCCCAGCTGCGCCCGGCTCATCTTGTTGACGTGCTGGTGGGTGAGCGTGTGGCTGGCTACCTCAAATCCCTGCTGGTGCAGGCCCTGAATCTGGGCCCAGGTCATGTACTTCGTCTTATCCGCAAACGGCGGTTCGCGGAACTCGCACACGAAAAACGTGCCGCCGAACCCGTATTTCTTCAGCAGCGGGGCCACGTAGGTGGCGTGGCTCACGGCCGCATCATCGAAGGTGAGGACGACGAGCTTATCCGGCACCGGCCGGCGCAGCACCTGGGCGTGGGCCACGTCGGCAGAGCCCAACCACCAAAGGGTCAGCAACAAAACCGGTCGAAAGCCAGCAGGTAAGGCCACGGGTGTTGGGTGGGAATGGGTGAATCGCCCCGCAAGAACTCCCCAACCGCAACGCGAACCTTCCTGTACTCTACGGCCCCTTAAGACACGCTTCTCCCTTTAAAACTCTTTCCAAAAAATCCCAAGCAGTTCTAAGCCGTGGCTGGCCGCAGCCGGAGCCGGGCCGTAAATACCCCCTCGATTTCCGTGAGCACCAGGGGTGTGCCGTGGAGCTCGGCAATGCGGTTGCTGAGCCAGAGGCCGAGGCCCGCGCCTTCGCTTAGCACATCGGCCTGGTAATAGGCGGTGGTGAGGCGGGTTAAATCACCCAGCGACTGCTGCACCGGGTTGGCAACTTCGGCGAATAGCCAGCCGGTGGCTGGCTCGCGGCCCAGCCGCAGGTTGACTTCGGCCCCCGGCGTGGCGTGGCGCAGGGCGTTTTCCAGCAGATTCAGCAGCACGGTAGTGAGCTTGTCGGCATCGCCGGCCACGGTGTAATCGGCCACCTGCTCGTCCACGGCCAGGTGCAGGGGCCGGCCCGCCGCCCGGAAGCGGGGCAGCAGCCGGTCGGCCACGCCGAGGGCCAGCTCAGCGAGCGGCACCGGGCGCAGCTGGAGCGGCAGGGCATCGGTGCGCAGCCGGCTCACGAGCAGGAAATCGTCCACCAAGCGGCTGAGGCGCTGCATTTCTTCGGCCTGAATTCCGAGCGGGCCGCGCAGATGGGCGGGCAGGGCGGGGTCCTGGCGCGTCACGGCCAGGCCGGCGTGCACCACGGCCAGAGGCGTGCGCAGCTCGTGCGCGGCGGCGGCCAGAAAGTTGTCCTGGAGCTGGGCACCGGCTTGCAGGCGGTCCAGCATCTGGTTGAGGGCGCGGGCCAGCTCCTGCACTTCGTCGCCGGTGGCGGGCTCGGTCAGGCGCTCATCGCCCGGTGCGTTGCCTATGCGCCGGGCCTGCTGACTGATGCGTCGCAACGGCCGCAGCACCCGCCCGCCCAGGCCCCAGGCCAACGCGGCGGCCAGCAGCAGGCTGCCCGCCAGGCCCCACCACAGCCCCTGCCGCACCCGCACCAAATCGGCGGCCAGGGGCGCTTCGGAGTGGCCCAGCCACAGCCGAATGCGCATTGTTTGGCCAGTTTCGCTGATTTGCTCGCGCTCCACTTCGGCTACGCGCAGCCCGGGTGCCGCGCCCTGGGCCGCGGTTTCGTCGAAGCCGGGAGAGTGGAATAATTCCCGCGCCGGCTGGCCGGGGCCTTCCTCCACTACCACGCGCAGCTGCTCGCCGCGGCCGGGCAGGGGCACGATGGGGTGGGGCTCAATCTCGATTTGTTCGAGCAAGCTGGCGGCCCGGTTGCGCAGGCGCTGGTCGTCGCTGCGGCGCAGCACCCGGCCCACCTGCCGGTATTGGTAGGAGCTGGCCAGCAGCGTAACCGCCCCGAACACAAGGGCAAACACCAGCGCCAGCTGCCCCCGCAGGCCCCGCAGCGCCTTCATCGGGCGGAAGCGGGGTCGTGCAGCCGGTAGCCGTGCCCGATAACGGTTTCGAGCAGCGGCGGCAAGTCGGGAAAAGCGCGGTCGACTTTGCGGCGCAGCTGCGAAAGGTGCACCTCAATCACATTCGAGCCCATGTCGAAATCCACTTCCCACACTTTCTCGGCGATGCGGGTTTTGGTGACCACGCGGTTGGGACTGCGCAAAAGCAGCTCCAGGAGCGCAAATTCGCGGTTGGTGAGGCTCAGGGGCTGGCCGGCGCGGGTCACGCGGCGTTGCACGAGGTCCAGCTCCAAATCGGCCAGCTGCAGCACGGTGACCCCGGCGGATGTGGCGGCTTTGCGCTGCAGAATGCGCAGGCGGGCCAGCAGCTCGTCAAACTCAAAGGGCTTGCGCAGGTAGTCTACCGCTCCGGCATCAAGTCCCCGAATGACGTGCTCGGTGCCGCTAAGCGCGCTCACGATGATGACCGGCGTGTGCAGGCCGAACTCGCGCAGGTTGCGCAACACGTCGAACCCGTTCTGGCCGGGCAGCATCAAATCGAGCAGAATGGCGTCGTAGGACATGGTAGCGGCCATTTCGAGACCGGTGGCGCCGTTGTCGGCTACGTCGGCGACGTGGCCGGCCTGCGCCAGGCCCTGCCGCACAAACCCGGCCAGTCGCGCTTCATCTTCGATTACCAGAATGCGCATCTGAAAAGGGGAAGTTGAAAATGAGTAAACGGAACCCCCACGCAAAAGGCCGGCTCCCCACCACAAGGTCGGGAGCCGGCGGATATTGGGCAGTTAAAAGGGTTAAAAGGTAAAAGTGAGGAGTTAAAAGGAACCTGCATTTTTACCTCTTCACTTTTAACTAAACCTAGTGCACCAGAAACTGCACGCCGTCGAGGGTGATGGTTTCGACGCGCAGGGAGCGGACGGGCTGGGCGGCCACTTCGCCGGGATGCACGGTGCGCAGCGTACCGGTAGCGGCCACCGTGGCCCCTGCTTTCAGCTTTTCGGCGAGCTGCTCGGCGGCGGCGGGGGGCAGGTGCAGCAGGGTCCCGTCGCTCACGACCACGCCGCTGGTACGGCCCCGCGGGTCCTGGCTGAGGCTGCGCACGGTGCCGCGCACGGTGGTGGCTTCCTCGGTGGGTGGGGTGGTGGGGCGGGCGGGGCGCTGGTCGTGCACGGTTTGCCCGCCGGCGGTGAGGCTCACCAAATGCAGGGCGCTGGTGCCGCCGGGGCGGCTGTCGCGGAAGCCGGTAACCGTGACGGTGCTGCCGGCTTTGGCGGCGGCCATCAGGCTTTGGGCGAGGTGGCGGGGGAAGCGCACGGTTTCGGTTCCGGTGCTGGTTTTCAGCGAGAAGCCGTCGTAGAGCTTGTCCTCGTTGTCGGCCGTGAAGGCAGTAAGAGTACCGCTGAAATCGGTGAGGGCCTGCACATGGCCCCGGCCTTTGCGTGGCCCATCCGGGCGACCGGGGCCACCATTAACGCCCCGGTGGTCGCCGCGCCGGCCAGGACCATCCGGGCCATCGCCGGGGCGGGGTGGGCGCGGGCCATCGGCGGGCGGGGCGGGCAGCTCGCCGGTAGGCGGGGTGGCGGCTACGTCGGTTGAGCGGGCAGCTTTGGTTTTAACCTTGGTCTTGGTGGTAGGGGTGGTAGTTTGCTGGGCCTGGGCCACCGTGCCGGCCAGGAGCAGGGCCACTAAAGCGGCAATGCTGGTTTTTGGGAACTTGCTCATATTAAATAAGAGGATGGAGCACAAGCGGTTTGTTCCGTTTGCTTGTCCCAAAGGTCCCGTCCCCTCCTGAAGGCCGCCTGAGGCGCAGATTAATTTTTCTTCAGCCGAAGATGAACTTGCCTGAAAGCGCTACCATAATCGGCTACCTGCTTAGCCTAGCCAAAGCCCGGCCCAATGGCGGCAGGAGCAGCAAGCCGCCGCAGAGAAACCCGAAAGAAAGCGCATTGCAAGGTTGCTGTGGACCTGCCAACAGCGAACTCCCGATGCTGCTAAAGCAGGTTGAAATGCGTTATTCCAGCCGCCGCAGACCCAGCACGCCCACGATAATCAGGCTGGTGTAAAACACGCTCATCCACGAAAACGGCTGCTTGAGGTAGAGCACATCTACGAGCTTGATGCCGACCACGGCCAGCGCCATCCAGGACGAATAGGCCGTGGCGGTGGGAATAGTGCGCATGGCCTGCGACAAAAACAGCACATTGGCCAGGCCGAATGCTACGTAGGCCAGCAGCGGCAGAACCGGCAGCAGCAGCGTGGGTTGCGAGAAGGTATGCAGCCACGCCACATCCTTGATGCGCTGCATGTTGAGGGCCTTGAGGCTATACGTCCAGCAAACCTCCATGAAAGAGGCCAGAAACAGGGAAAACCAGGGATTTATCAACGGGACGAAGCAGCGGTGGGCGTAAGGGAGGTTTCCGGCGCGTCAGATGGCGCGGGTGTCACCACAAAATTACCACCTGGACGCTGGGCCGGAATGGTGTCGGCGTATGGTTCGGGCACGGGCCAGCCCTGCAGCGGGCGCAACGCCGGCACCCGCTTGGCCAGCCTCGTGAGCAAGCGGAAACGTACGCCGTGGTAAGCCCGAAACAGCGACGACCGCCGGGCCAGGTCTTCTTCGTCGAAGCGCGCCACGGAAAAGACGTGCTGGCTGAAATAATCCTTCGGGAAAGCGTAGGGCAGGCCCCATTTCAGCGGCTTGTGGTCGGGCCGGTAGGCGGTGCCAAATATCCAGTCCCAGAAGGCAAATTTGGTCGAAAAGTTGGCGTAGAACACCTCCTCGTGGTCGGCGTGGTGCCAGAGGTGCATCTCGGGACCGTTGATAATGTATTGCAGCCAGCCCGATTTTACGTCGATGTTACAGTGAATCCAGATGCCCCACACGGCATCAATACAAGCCTTGATGGGCACCACCATGGGGTCGGCCCCGAGCAGGACGATGGGCGCAAACTCAATGGTTTGGTTGATGATGATTTCCAGCGCGTGCGAGCGGGAGCCCGCCAGCCAGTCCACCTGCTTGCCCGAGTGGTGCGCCTCGTGCGTGCGCCAGAACAGCGGGCTGTTGTGCTGAAACCGGTGAAACCAGTAGATGTAAAAGTCGTGCGTAACCACGAAAAACAGCACCTGCACCCACACTGGCCAGCCCGTCACAAAATGCAGCTTCGAGAACCCGAAATGGTGGTCGAGCGGCAGAATGATGTAGTCGAAAATGATGATTTTCAGCGCGTAGCTCTGCACGAAAGTATACAGCACCAAATCCGTCCAGAAGCCCTCCCGAAAAAACGGCAGCCCCTTGCGGTACGGAAAAAACCGCTCCAGCGTGATGACCACGGCTACCCAACTCAGCAGAATGGCCGTGGTGATGATTTCGACGTGTTGCATGGCTTTGGCAGAAGTTGATGTTAACAGAACGTCATGCTGAGCGAAGTCGAAGCATCTCTACCACGCAAGTAATTGATTTACTGCTGCGGTAGAGATGCTTCGACTTCGCTCAGCATGACGTTCTGAGTCTGTTCAAGAGTTCCAACCCGAACGCCTTAGCCGTTGTTCGGCGTCAGCTCGCGGCGCAGGCGGCGGCGGGGCTCCAGCTCGGAGTCGTACACCACTTTCACGCCATCGCCGAGGGCTTCTTCCACGTCGCGGATGTCGCGCACGAGCTTGGCCATGCCGCCGGGCTCTACGGAGGCGGCGTGGTCGGAGCCCCACATGGCGCGGTCCAGGGTGAAGTGGCGCTCCACGAAGCAGGCGCCCAGCGTGACGGCGGCCACGGTGGTGGCCAGCCCGGTTTCGTGGCCCGAGTAGCCGATGGGCGTGTTCGGGAACATGGCTTGCAGGGCGGGCACCATGCGCAGGTTCAACTCGGCGGGCGGGCAGGGGTAGGAGGAGGTGGAGTGCGCCACCATCAGCTTATCCAGCCCAACCCATTTCACGGCCTGCGTGATTTCGTCCAGCGTGCTCATGCCGGTGCTCAGCATGAGCGGGCGGCCGGTGGCGCGCACGCGGTCCAGCAGCGGCTTGTCGGTGAGGGAGGCGGAGGCCATCTTGTACAGCACGGGCGCAAATTGCTCCATGAAATCAACCGACGGCTCGTCCCAGCACGAGGCAAACCAATCGATGCCCAGGGCGCGGCAATAATCGTCGATGGCCGTGTATTCAGCCTGGCCGAACTCAGTTTTGCGCTTGTAGTCGATGTAGCTCATGCGGCCCCAG
>NZ_JAGEMO020000270.1 GCF_017921975.2 Hymenobacter terricola | reverse complement strand
TAGGTCTCCTTTGTGATTTGTTTTGTTTGGGGAGTTGCTACAATAGCCAGACCACGACGATGAGGCTCTGTAAATAGGGGGCCACGAAAGTTTTTATAAAAATTTTCCGCGGGTACTACTGTGCAGTTTGTGCAATGCTGGCCGCGAGAAAAATTTTAGAAAAAGTTTTGGGGCGCTGTTTACAGGTTCTCAGCGGCGTGGTATAATTCGGCGAGCAACGACAAGCGATGGTACAATGCTCGATGCGTACCACCTCCCCTCCTCCGGGGTTCCAAGGGGCTGGCCCCTTGGCGGCTGCGAG
>NZ_JAGEMO020000027.1 GCF_017921975.2 Hymenobacter terricola | reverse complement strand
GGGCGCGGCAATAATCGTCGATGGCCGTGTATTCAGCCTGGCCGAACTCAGTTTTGCGCTTGTAGTCGATGTAGCTCATGCGGCCCCAGGGAGTGTCGCGCTGCTTTTCCCACTGGTCTTTGGGCACGCACAGCTCGGGGGTGCGCTTCTGGAATTTTACGGCATCGCAGCCGGCCCGGGCCGCTTCCGAAATAAGCTGTTTGGCCAGGTCCAGCGAGCCGTTGTGGTTGATGCCGATTTCGGCGATGATGTAGGCGGGGTGACCCGCGCCGATGGACCGGTTTTTACTGATTTCAACAGCATTCATAAAGCGAAAAATTAGCTGGTTGGGAATGAGTGAGAAGTCTGGGGAAATAAGGCTGCCGAAAATCGGTTGTGCCTACTGTTGTGTTGCTTATGATGCCACTCGCCAGGTACGAAATTGGCCGGGTAACCAGTTGTTAAAAAATCAAATAGCCGTCCAGCCGCCATCCACGACAAGGTTGGCCCCGGTCATGTAAGCAGAAGCATCCGAAGCCAGAAATACCACGGCCCCCTGGTAATCGGTAGCCGTCGCCATGCGGCCCAGCGGCGTTTTGGCGCTGTATTGCTTCACGAAAAATTCGTCCTGGCTATTCTCCACGCCACCGGGCGAGAGGGTGTTGACGCGCACGCCGGCCTGGCCCCAGTAGGCAGCCAGGTAGCGCGTGAAATTCACCACCGCGCCTTTGGTCATGGGGTAGGAAGGTGATTTGTAGAAGGTTTGCTCGCCGGCTTCGTTGCGGTAGATGCTCTGGTCGGGCCCCACAATGCCGTAGGTGCTGGCCACGTTGATGATGCTGCCGCTGCCCTGCTGCGCCATCGGCGTGCCGAATACCTGCGCCGCCAGGAATACGCCCGTCACGTTCACCTCCAGCACCTGCTGGAAAGTGGCGAGCGGGAAGTTTTCGAATTTGCTCAAGTCGGCCGCCAGCGCGGGGTTCTCGAACATGTCGTTGATGGCGGCATTGTTCACCAGCACATCGATGTGGCCGAAGCGGGCCAGAATCTGGTCACGCGCGGCAGCCAGCGATTCCGGGCTGGTCACGTTCACTGAAACCGGCAGGTGCGGGCCGCCGGGCAGCTCGGCCACCACAGCTGCACAGGCTTCCGCGTTGAGGTCGGCCACTACCACATTGGCCCCGGCTGCGGCCAGCGCCGCGCAGTGCTGCCGGCCGATAAGCCCGCAGGCGCCGGTGACGATGGCCGTTTTGTTGGCGAGAGAGAACAGGTCCAAGTAGAGTAAGAAGTTGGGTGAATTATTGAACGTCATGCTTCGGTTGCGCGGACGCCAGATAAGCATGACGTTCTTTTTATTTGGCTTTCACCGGCGCAGCATTCGTCACCTTGCGGAACACGGCTTCCACCGGCTCGCCCAGCAGGCGCGAGGCCACGTCTTTTGCTTCAATGGCTTCTTTCAGCAGCGGCAGCACCTCGCGGTAGGCCGAGAGCGTGTAGGCCACGTCTTCATCCGAGTGCGAGAAGCACATGTTGTGGAAGCCGCCCCACATGATGCCGCGCTTGAATAGCTCCTGCTGCATAAAGGCCTTGATTTCCATCGGATTACCGGCCGAGGCGTCGAAAGTTACTATCGTGCGGCAGTCGTAGCCATAGCATTTCGTGAAGGCGGTCAGGCCCAGCTCGGCGGCAATGTCGTTGTAGCCGTCCTTGAGCTTTTTGCCTTGCTCGGCGAGGCGGGCGGGCACGTTCTGCTCGCGCATTTCGGCGATGGTGGCCATGGCCGCGGCCATGCTCAGCGCCTCGCCGCCGAAGGTGGTGAAGAAGAAAACGTCCTGCTCGAACAGCTCCATCACATCGCGGCGGCCGGTGAGCAGGGCAATGGGCATCCCGTTGGCAAAGGCCTTGGAATACACCGCCAAATCGGGCGTGATGCCGAAATATTCCTGCGCGCCGCCCACGGCCACGCGGAAGCCGGTCCACATCTCATCGAAAATCAGCAGCGTGCCGTTTTCCTTGCACAGCCGGGCCACTTCGTGCAGGAAGTTGTCCTTGGGCGCGTCGAAAATAAAGGGCTCCAGAATCACGCAGGCCACATTCTCATCGAGCAAAGCTTTCAGCGAATCGATGTTGTTGTACTCAAAAGCGGCGGTCAACTCCTTGGTGGCCGTAGGAATGCCTTTGTCGCGGCTGGTGGTGCCGATGTACCAGTCGTGCCAGCCGTGGTAACCGCAGCACAGCACCTTGTCGCGCCCGGTGAAGGCGCGCGAAACCCGCACCGCCGCCGAGCACACGTCCGCGCCGGTTTTGCTGATGCGGATGCTCTCCGCGTTGGGAATAATCTCGTGAATCAGCTCCGAAAGCTCCACTTCCAGCTCATGCATCATCGAAAACGTGATGCCGTCTTCCAACTGGGCGCGAATGGCATCGTCTACCCGCGGGTAAGCATAGCCCAGCGAAATGGGGCCAATACCCATCTGGAAATCAAGGTATTCGTTGCCGTCCGCGTCCCAGATGTGGGAGCCTTTGGCGCGCTTCACGTACTTGGGGCTCACGCCTTTGGTGTACTGGCCGGGGCCTTTGGCGAGGGTCTGGGTCACGGGCGTCATGATTTTCTGAGCGCGGGCGTAAAGCTCATCCGACTTCGTGATGTCGGGGTAATTCTCGTTGGAGGAAACGGTGTTGGGCATGGGGGAAATTGGCAAAGCAAGCGTGAAAACTTAAACGCGACTCATGTCATATTTCTTTTCGAAATAAGCAAAAAGAAAAGCGGCAATTGCTGAAGAAATGACCATTCCAACAGCAAGGTAGAGGTCATTATAAAACAGGTTCCAGGCAAAAATTCCGCCTGCTATTAAGGATACGAAAATGAATAGACCAACTTGCGTTGCTACAAAGTGAGCAATGGGCTTATTGGGAAGCGATAAAAAACGATAAGCAATCCAATAAGGAAGTAAATGAAATACTGCTTTGATTGAAGCATATACAAGCAAGCTTCCCCATAGGAGTTCTAGGAAAAAAGTTGAATTGTATTTAGAGAAATAGCCCCATGTTGCACCAGCAATAGAATTGAAGAAGGTTTCAATAGTCCAAATAATCAATACCCTTCTAGTGAACTTTAGGAACGTTCTTTCGGACGCTGTTACAATCATGCTAATAGCCGCAGTTATTCCGCAAACTGGTTCTCCAGCACGGCCGGACCCGGTGTAATAGCCGCTCCCGACTCGCCCAAGTGCTCAGCGATGCGGCGGGCAATGTGGCGGCCGGTGAAGCCTTCGTACTCCAGCACCGCGCTGAGGCGGCCGGGGCGGTACCACCGCTCCTCCAGCGCTAGTGGCAACACGCGGGCCGTGAGCTGGTTGCGCAGCAGCACCTCGGCCAGAATGGAAAAGAGGCCGCCGGTGACGAAATGGTCTTCCACCGTCACGATGAGCGAACCACGCCGCACCACGTCGAGCAGGGCCGCTTCGTCAATTGGCTTGAGGCTGCGCAGGTTGACGAGGCCGACGGATTTGCCCTGGGCTTGCAGCAGCTCGCGGGCCACCATTGTTTGCTCGAAGAGCATGCCGTAGGTGAGGATGGTGATGTCGGTTCCCTCAGCCACTATTTCAGCCTTGCCTATCTCAAACGGAGCGTGCTCGTAAGTAGCCGGGCGGGTGTTGACACGCACATAAGCCGGTGATGGCGAGGCCCAGATGGCCGGCAGCATGGCGAGCATATCGGCCTCATCAGCGGGCGCGAAAACGGTCATGCCGGGGATGCCGCGCATCAGGCTCACGTCCTCGATGGCCTGGTGGGTGGGGCCGTTGCCGTCGGAGAGGAAGCCGGGCACAAAGCCGCTCAGCTTCACCGGCAGCTGGCCGATGCCCACGTCGGTGCGGATGAATTCGAAGGCCCGCAGCGTGAGAAAAGTGGCCAGCGCGTGCAGAATCGGCACGCGCCCGCGCAGGGCCAGGCCGGCCGCCGCGCCGATGAGCGTTTGCTCCGTGATGCCGGTATCGATGAAGCGCGGGCCGAGCACGGCCGGCAGGTTGCGGATGAGGGCGCGGTTTTCGGCCGTCATCACCACGATGCGCTCATCGGCGAGGGCGGTTTCTTTGATTAGTTCTTCGTAGGTCATGGGATGTAGCGCGGACTTTGTAGTCCGCGGATGAATCGTTTACTCGCGGACTACAAAGTCCGCGCTACTTAATTCTACCGTACCGTCAGCGTTTCGCTGGTGAGTTTGGTGGCTTCCTGGCTATGTAGCTCCTTCAGCAGCTCGGTTACTTCATCAGCCGAGAAGTTGCAGAACCAGCGGTCGGCCCGCGCTTCGATGCTGGGCAGGCCGCGCCCGCGCACCGTGTCGCAGATGATGACCGACGGCTTCGTATCGGAGAAGGGCAGGGCCGAAAAGGCTTCTTCCAGCTGCGCGAAGTCGTGCCCATCAATCCGGCGCACTTCGCAGCCGAAGGCCTCAAACTTGGGGGCCAGCGGCTCCAGCGGAATCAGGTCTTCGGTGGCCACGTTGGCCTGGAAATGGTTGCGGTCGACTACCAGCGTGAGGTTGTTGACCTGGTGGGCGCTGGCTACCAACAGGCTTTCCCAGACGGTGCCCTCGTTCAACTCGCCGTCGCCGGTGATGACGATGACCTTGTTGTCCTGGCCGCGCATCCGGCAATCCATCGCCACGCCGAGGGCCACGCCGGGCAGGTGGCCGAGCGAGCCGGAGTGGAATTCCACGCCCGGCACGTTGCGGTTGGGGTGCCAGTAAATGTGGTCGTCGGTGCTCAGGTGGTGGTCGAGGCGGGCTTTATCAATAAAGCCCAGCTCCACGAACGTGCCGTAGAGGGCCGGCACGTCGTGGCCTTTGGAAAGGAACAAGTAATCCCGCGTCGGGTCCGTGAGATTATCCGGCCGCACATTGAGGAAGTCGGAATAGAGGTACACCAGCAGGTCGGCGCAGCTCAGGGAGGCACCGGTGAAGCAGCCGCCGTTGGTGCTGAGGCGCACGATGTGCTCGCGCACCTTCAGGGCCCGGTCGGACAGCTCTTGGCGTTTGGTATTGGTCATAGGGTATATAGTTGTCAGTTGTTTGTTGTCAGTTGTCAGTTTTTAGGTCGTTCGCCAGTCGCATCAAAAAACTGACAACGAACAACTGACAACTAGATTTTGCGGGTTTGCGACGGGTCCACGGTTTTGAGCTCGTCGAGGTGGTTACGGTACCAGTTCACGCCCGTCAGGTGGGCGTTGAGCTGGGCAATGTCGGGGCGCCGGTTCAGCAATTGCAGAATGTCATCGAGGCCAAAATCCGGCCTGGTTGGATGCAAAGCAGCGTAAACGGCGCTGATGAATGCATAGTCTTCCGGGTAGTCGATGGTCCAGCGGTGGCTCATTGAAAAGTCCTTCCCCGAGTCCCAGGTCACATTAGCCAAGCGAAACCGGCCGGGGTTTTCCCAGAAAAAAGGGGTGGTATGCTCGCGTTCCAGTGGCCGCTTGGCTTCGCGCCAGGCCGTTTCCAGGGCTTCGATGGGCATTACTTCCACGTCGTTGCCATCGGGAAAGGTGGCGGGGTGCAGGTTGCTCACGAAGTCGTAGCGGTCGGCGAAGTGCAGGTAAAAACCCACCACTTCATCAATGATGGCCGGGTCGATGAGCGGGCAGTCAGACGGAATTTTCAGCACCACGTCGGCCCCGTAGTAGCGGGCGGCCTGGTAGTGGCGGTCGAGCAAGTCCAGGGCATCGCCCCGGAAGCATTCCAGGCCGTGGGCGGCGCAGCAGGCGGCCACGGCATCATCGGCGGCCTCGGTGGTGGTGGCCACTACCACGGCGCCGGCCAGGTGGGCGCCCTGCACCCGCTCCACCATACGCACCAGCAGGGGCTGGCCGGCCAGCGGCAGCAATACCTTGCCCGGCAGGCGCGACGAGCCCATGCGGGCCTGCACAACGGTTAAGATTCGGGGGATGGGCATGAATAAGCAGTCGGTACGGGGTAGTCGGAAATCAAACTGAAATACGCTAAAAAAATGCCCGAAAACTCGATTATTATGAATAATTCCCTGTTTCCTAATTGATTAAAATGCGGCCCGAAACCAGCGGCCCTAATGCACTGCCAAGGTCTCATCGGCCCGCTCCGACGCGGCAAAGTCCTCGGGTTGGTACTGGCGCAGGAAGGCCGGCCCGCTGCCCTCGAAGCGGCTGAAGGCCCGGCAAATGGCCGCAATGCGCCGCGACGACGTGCCGCCGTTCTGCCACGGGAGTTTGCGTTTCAGGTCGTCTACATCGAAATAGGAATGGACCGGCTTGCCCAACGCCAGGCCCACGTATACCACCGTCGAATATTGGGTGATGAGCTCCACGCAGTTGGCAATCATGTGGTCGGTGTTGCCTTCCGTATAAATAAGGGTGCCGGGCGGGGCGTGCTGCCTGATTTCGTCCACGGCGCGGGGCAGCGTCTCGTTGGGGTGCAGCTTGAAAATGAGGGGCCGGCCGGCCGCAATGCGGGCGCACTCCCGGATGAATTTGGGCCGGTTTTCGGGGGTGTAGGTTTCGCGCAGGTCGGAGGTGGCCACCAGCACGTAGCCGTGATGCGGAAAGTCATTGTGCCGCACCTGCTCGATGTTATCGAAGTTCGGGATGCCCGTCACGATGAGCTTGTTGCGGTCGACGCCCACGTAGTTGAAGTGCTTCCTGTAGCCTTCCGAGGCCACGCAGTAGATGTCGCAGCAGTTGGCCAGGCCGTTCAGGGCCGTGCCGATGGCCAGAATGGGCATCCAGTTGAGCTTGCGGATGAGGCGGCCCCACAGGTTGAGGGGGTCGGTCATGCCTTCCTGCACAAACACCGTTTTGGTGGCGCGCACCAGCGGCCAGGGCACAATCACGTCGGAGCAACACACGATGAGGTCGTAGGTGTTGCCAAACTGCCGGCCCTCAAAGTCGTTGTTCAGGCCATGCTCGGCCAGGTACTTATCGGCCTTGGCCTTGATTTTGCCGGTGACGATGGTGGGGTTCAGGCCACCCGTCCGGAGCAGGAATTTGTAGAAGCCGCGCATCCAGCCGTCGTAGTAAAGCTGGCTGAAATAGGGCTCGAATTCGTCTTCCAGCAGCTGCGCAATCTGGTGCATCTGCGTGGTCTGATTGGGTGAACCGATGAGAAACAGAACCTTTTTTCGGGACATGCAAGAAGAAAAGATGAAGTAACCGGGCCACAATTTTGCCGCCTTAGCGCCCCCACAACCCGCCAAGGCCGCCGCTGGTTTTGCAGCGGCCTTGGCGGGTTGTGGGGGCAGCAGGGCTCGCGGCCAAGTTACTTAACAGCCGACGAAGTAACGAGGCCAGGATGATGATGAGGATAAGCCCAGGTTAGCTAATTGCGAAGGCACTCACGTCATTACCCGGCCATATAAAAAGTGACCAAAAATCGTGGAATGGTCTTGTTGCGCCCGTTACCGCCGCCGGCCGATAGTTGGCTACAGGTCCTCATCGGGCAGCGCCAGCCAATAGGCCAGCACCGTGGGCGCCAGCCGGGACGCCATAAAATCAACCAGTCGGTGGCCCCGGGCTTCCAGCAAAAACCGTTTAAAGTCCGGCACCAGCCGGGCCGCCGCCGGGCCCCGGGCTTCGGCGCGGGCGCGGGCGGCGGCCGGCAACGACGCCAGCCAGGCCGAAAAATCGGCGGCGGTGGCGGCCACGTTGCGGGCTTGCCGATAGTACAGGTAAGTCACAAACGCGACGTCGCCGAGGGACCCGGCAGGCAGGGAAAACGTTGAATTTGAGTTCATGCTGGAACAAGAAAACGGTGGCTAAGCCGGGACTCTCAGCCCGGCGGCATTGCGCCCATGCAGAGGTATTGTAAAGTTCTGTCGCGTTTTTACGCGGTTTATCCTGATAAATACGGGTTGTTAATGAGGAACTTACTGAAAATGGGTTCCGCATAAATCGCGCGGCATCTTCCCCGGCCGGCTCAGACCATGCCGCTGCATCCGGCCGCTACTTTTTCAGCACGCGAATGCTGACCCGGCGATTGAGCGACCGGGTAGCCGGCGTCGTATTCGGCGATACGAAGTATTTGGCACCGTAGCCCTTGGCTTGCAGTCGGTCGAGGTCGATGCCCATATTGGCCAGGGCCAGCATGGCCGCGCGGGCCCGCGCTTCGCTCAGCTCCAGGTTGCTCAGCGCCACGCCGGTGCTGTCGGTGTAGCCCCCGATTTTCACCACCGATTTCGGGAAGGTTTTGAGAATGCTGGCGATGTTGCGCAGCTGCGGCATCGATTCGGACGTGAGGGTGGCCGAACCGGGCTCGAAATACACACGGTCAAAATTTATCCAGCCCTTGGTGCGGTTCACGGAATCGACCTGCACGGCGGCCGTCGCCAAAAAGGTGTACAAGCGGTTTTCTGAAGAGTTGGCCCCTACTTTCTGGTGGCTGCCGTCGGCCAGAGTCAGCAGGATGGGCCGGCCGGTGTCGTAGATGTAGGTATCGCGGTTGATGTCGTAGCGGCCCCCGGCTGGCTCGGGCCGGGGCGTGGGAGCGGGGCGGCTGGCGGCGGGGCGGGCCACCGCTACCGGGGCCGTTGTGGCAGTGGCCGCCGGGGCTGGAGCTGGGGCCGCCGCCGTAGCCACTGGTGGCGTTTCGTTGGCAGCAGGAGGCGCGGTCGTAATCGGGTCAGCAGGTTCGGAGGCAATAACTTCTGCATCAGGGGTAGCGGTAGTGGCCGTGCGTTCCAGTGGCCGGTTGGCCCGCCCGAAGTAGTCGCTCCCGAAGAAATAACCCAGCCCCACGGCCAGCAGCAGCAGCACCACGCCCCACTGCCAGCTCAGCAGCTTGCCGATGCCCTGAGGCCCGGCCGCAGGGGCGTACGCGGGCTCTTCGCGGGCCATGCGCACGGGGGCCGTCATGCGGGGCGGCACCGCCGCGGGTTGCCGCAGCGCGGCGGCCTGGCTGGGCTGTGTAACCAGCGCGCTGCTCCCAAAAGCCGGCAGCATGGCTGCGCTGATGGCATCTTTCTGCGATTGCAGCCATAGAATAAACTCCGAGGGCGTGAGGTCATTTTCGGCGGCAAATTTGCCCAGCACGCCCAGCACGGCCGTGGCTGCCACCTGCAGCAGCGTCCCGCTCGCCGTGGGCCGGATGCTGGCGTCAACGGCAATCTGGTTTACGGTGCTGCGGTACGTATCGCTCAGCAGGTCAAGTAGTAAGTTGGTGCCGCGCTCGTGCCAGTCCGCGCGGGCTTCCGATAGCTGCGTCAGCACTTCGGCGGCGTCGGCTTCCCGCACCATGTTGAGCAGGGCCGCGGGGGCCACGCCGCGCTCTACCTGGCTCAGCATCCCGTTGAGAACCAGCGGCACCGATTTACTCAGGGCCCGCTCAACTCCCGGCTCGGTTTCGTCGACCAACATGCTGAGCTGGCTGATAACCTTGCTAGTGAAGCAAAACTTTACTTTTTCTACCAAGTCGCTTTTCATTTCCATAATGATTGGTTGGTTGATAACTAATTGGTTTTCAATTGAAAAATCCTTATCAGCCCCCTTGGGTGATACAAGTGGAAGCGGCGGGCCTGAACGATATCCCGACGTGCTACTGGCTCAGGAAATGCTTCCTTCCATAGAGCACTGTGAATCTCATATACCGCTGCTTGGTGCAAATAATTCACTTTATAAGAATAAATATTGGTAAAGATGCATGATTTTGCTTGAATTATACCTTTTAAGTACGACCTTTTGGCGAAAATTATTTGACCAGCCAAATGCTCCAGTTCCGGCATGAGCTGGGTATCCCCGCGCTGAAGCATCCTTATACCGCAATGCATTGATTAAAATGGGCAAGCTCAGCCGCGCCGGAACGTGCGCATTGTTTTCCGGGCCCCGGCTGCGCTGTCCCGGGAAATACCGGGCCGTACCGGCCCTGCTAACGGGTTTGCTAGCCGGTGGCGCCGGCTTCGTGGCCTGCACCGAAGGCCCGCCACACGCGGCTCCCCCGGCGCCCCACTCGGCCCAGAGCTACGTGCGGCCCTACCCGGCGCCGTTTGGCTACGGGAGCAACCTGGGCTACTACGGCACCGCCTGGGCCGATGAGCAGCTGGCCGCCGCCGTGCGCGCGGCCGGCGGCACCACCATCCGCGTGTCCCTGCCCGAGGCGTTTCTGGAAAAGTGGGGCCCCAATGCCCGGCGCAAAGCCTTCGCCTACTACGCCGATTCGCTGGGCCTGCGCGACCTGGTGTGCTTTGTGGGTGAGCCCGCGCCCGCTCACCGCGACCCCGCGGCGTACCCCGGCTGCCCCGAGCCCTCCCGCCTGTTTGCCAACCTCTACGAGCCCATCTGGAACCCCGACAGCACCGTCAATCCCAACAATTACTACGCCCGCTACATCTACCAGCTCACCCAGCAGTACGGGGCCAATATCCGGGTATGGGAGGTGGTGAACGAGCCCGACTACATCACCGGCACCCAGAATAAGGAGTGGCTGAAGCGCGCCCCTGAGCCCGCCGAAACGCCCAACACCCTGGCGCCCATCTACTGCTACATCCGCACGCTGCGCATCACCTGGGAAGTGGTGAAGAAGTACCGGCCCGCGGCCTACGTCACGCCCGGCGGCCTGGGCTACCCGCAGTACCTCGACGCCCTGCTGCGCTACACTGACAACCCGCACGAAGGCACCGCCACCGCCGAATTTCCGGCTACCGGCGGGGCCTATTTTGATGTGCTCGACTACCACGTGTACCCGTCGTACTACCTGCGGCGGCGCGATTGGCGGCGGGCCGGCCGCTTCGCCTACACCCGCAATTCGGATTATGCCGCTGCGCAGGTTATCGAGCACCGCAATGGCATGGCCGCCGTGCTGCGCCGCCACGGCTACGACGGCCGCACGTACCCAGGCAAGCATTTCATCGTTACCGAAACCAACATCAGCCGCCGCCCGGCCGACTGGCGCGCCGGCTCCGACGAGATGCAGCGCAACTTCGGCATCAAGGCCCTGGTGCTGGCTCAGAAATACGGCCTCCGGCAGCTGCATTTCTACAGCCTGGCCGAAGCCACCGATGCCCCGCCGCCCGCCACGCCGGTTTCGGGCCCCGACGAATTCAAGCTGATGGGCCTCTACGAGAACCTGAACCGCGACGCTCCCGGCCACGAGAAAATGACCCAGCTCGGGCAGGCCTTCCGTGCCACGGCCCGGCTGCTGCAGGGCCTGCGCTACAGCGATGCCTCCACCGTTGCGCTGCACCTGCCCGTCGGCGTCGAAGGCGTGGCGTTTGCCGGTGCCGGCCGCACCGTATTTGTGCTGTGGGCCAAAACCCAGACCGACCAAAGCGAGGTTGCGGCGGCCACCTATGGTTTCCCTACTGCCTTGCACCTGGCCCACTTGGTCCAATACCCGTGGAACTATGCTGCCGCTGGCACCGTCGCCGTGCCAGACCCGCAGCGGGTGGCCCTGTCCGGCACGCCGGCTTTTTTTGTTGCGGAGCCGCCCGCTACCGTCGTGCTCACCAAATAGGCCGGTCTGGAACAATCAGCGCAATTAGTGTAATTCGTAATTCCTGCCACTGATGCAATCACCAGTAGCTGCTTTATTATTTATTTCTGTTGCTTGCCTGTCCGTCAGGCCACGCCAACTATTTACCCCGCGCCGCAACTCATATCATTAGCTCCGGCCTATTTTAAAGTAGTTTGCTGACTATAATATATTTATTATAAATTGTAAATAATAGCGTTGTTGGAATAGAAATTGGGCAAACGATACTAATGCTGAAATTGGATACCAAGGAGTTGATGTTCAATTTTTCGTCATTTCCGGATTTCGTTCGGAATTGTACTGCCGGGTTTGTAACTTGAGTAAATATTCCCACCTCGCGCAAGTATACCGTTACGTAAAAGGCAGTTTTTTTAAATTTATCGTGGGTTGCCTTTTACCCAAAGTCTATTCTGCCGACAAATGCAAAGCCGCGGCGCCTGTTGGCTGTCCCTTTGCACTCATCCTACTTAGTGGGCCATTCAAAAAATCAGCGTGCTGATGACGGGAAACCCACGTCCAATTCCTACTCACCTCAATTTTACTTGTGTATGATTAAGTACCTGACAAACAAAATCTTACTGACATTTATTCTGGGTTGTTCTCTAGCCTCTTCGGCTATTGGTCAGGTTACACCCGGTGCAGGCGAGCAAGCAGTTGCAATTAGCACCATTACGCCCAGCATTAATACCGGCCAGGATTATTCGCCCTGGCTCGATGACGACCTCAACAACCTGGTGCAGAATAACTGGAACCCCCTCAACTTCCAGTACATCGACGTGACGCTCCAGCTGCAGAGTCCCACGGTGCTCAGCCGGCTGTCGCTGTACGATTACCAAGGCGTATTTACGGCGCTACCGGCCACCATTTACGCCCAGAATGGCAGCCAGCGCACCCTGATTGGCACCTTTACCGGTGACCAATTCAACCAGTATGTAAGCTTGGTTGTGGCCGGTTCCGTGACGGCCGATGCCATTGTTATTCACAAATACTGCAACAACATTCCGGTTAAGGTCAAGGTATTCGGGCGAACCGGTACCACGCCTGCTACACCTACCACGCCCAACACGCCCCAGCCCGTGGCGGCCGTGCTCACCTTTGCGGCCCTGCCACCGCGCACGGCGGGCGACTCGCCATTTGCCCTGACGGCCAGCAGCACCAACACCGCTACGCCCATCACCTTCGCCTCATCGAACCCGGGCGTGGTGAGTGTTTCTGCGGTTTCGGGGCAGTGGCAGGCCACGGTAGTGGGAGCGGGCAGCGCCGTTATCACGGCCAGCCAGGCCGCCAGCTCCACCTGGCTGGCGGCAACCGCCAGCCAGGCGCAACTGGTGCAGGCGGCTCCGGTCACACCGCCGGGGGGCACCCCAACGGCGGGCCGAATCCCGTTGGATGCCTCGCGCTGGTACAGCCTGAATAATGCTTCAAACAACATTCAGGGCCTGTTTGATGGTTCGACCAGTACGGGAGTGGCGATGGGCTGGGGCAAGATACTTGACACCTACGACGCCTATTACACGCTGCTGCCGGGCGAGGCCATCAGCCTGGAAAGCATCCGGCTGTATGATTCGGGCAGTGGCAATCCCAGCCAACCCATGACGCTGTCGGTACTCACCAATTCCTGGCAGCGCGTGGCGGTGGCCACCTTCACCGGCGGCCACAACGGCCAATGGGTGGGCCCCGACCCCAGCCAGCCGGGCAATTTCCGCCTGAGCTCGCCCTTCAGCAACATCCGCGCGCTGGTCCTGACGGCCTCGTGGGCTTACCCCAACGAAATCGAGCTGTACGGCTCTTACGTGACCGGCACCCCCTTGCCCACCGCCGACCCCATGGCCCTGGCCGTGCAGAGACAAATAAAGCTGCGCCAGGAAATGGGCATCAACGCCTTCGAATGGGACCTGGAAGACCCCAACGTGCCCTATCAGATTGACGAGGCCCGGCTGGCGGCCGTCAAGAACTTCACCGGCATTCGGCACTACATGGACTGGGAAAAGCTGGAATCCAGCCAGGGCAATTACACTTTCAACCCCGTGCATAGCGGCGGCTGGAACTACGACGCCCTCTACCAGCGCTGCAAAGCCGAGGGCATTGAGGTGCTGGCCTGCCTGAAAACCCTGCCCAACTGGCTGCTCAACTCGTACCCCGGCGGCGAGCGCGACATGGAAAACGTGCCCGTGCGCTACGGGGCCGATTTCACCGACCCCAATTCCTACGGCGAGCAGGCCAAAGTGGCCTTCCAGTACATTGCCCGCTACGGCTACAACACCGGCGTGAACCCCAGCCTGGTGCACGTGGACGCCAGCACCCGCTGGCCCGGCGATGGCGTGAACCAGGTGCGCATTGGCCTGGGCTACATCAAATACATTGAGTGCGACAACGAGCGCGACAAGTGGTGGAAAGGCCGCAAAGCCTACCAAACCGGCCGCGAGTACGCCGCGAATCTGTCGGCTTTTTACGATGGCAACAAGAACACCATGGGGCCGGGCGTGGGCGTGAAAAATGCCGACCCCAGCGTGCAGGTGGTGATGGCGGGCCTGGCGTCGCCCAACACCGACTACGTGCGCGGCATGATAGACTGGTGCCGCCAGTACCGCGGCACCCGGGCCGATGGCTCGGTGGATTTGTGCTGGGACGTCATCAACTACCATTTGTATTCGAACGATGCCCGCACGTCGCAGGGTGGCAACGCTACCAGGGGCGCGGCCCCCGAGGTGTCGGAAGCCGGGCAGGTAGCCCAGGATTTTGTGCGTCTGGCCCACCAATACGCCCGCGACATGCCCGTGTGGGTGACCGAAACCGGCTATGATACCAACCAGGGCAGCCCGTTCAAAGCCATTGCCATCGGCAACAAGTCGGTGCTGCAAACGCAGGCCGACTGGATATTGCGTACCGCGCTGCTCTACGCCCGCTGGGGCGTGGAACGCATGTTCTTCTACCAGCTGGCCGACGAAGACCCGAATAACCCCACGCAGTTCAGCTCCATGGGCCTCATCAATACCGACCACACCCCCAAGCCCGCCGCTGATTTCCTGCGCCAGGCCACCCAGCTGCTGGGTAATTTTACCTACAAAGGCACCATCAATCGCGACCCGCTCGTGGACCGCTACGAGGCCAGCGGCCGCACCGCTTTTGCCCTGGTGGTGCCCGATGAGCGCGCCCGCACGGCCACTTACACCCTCGACCTGAGCGGCGCCGACTCGGCCTACGTCTACCATCCCGTCAGCGGCCAGCGCAACATGAGCCTGACCCGCGTGCGCACCCAAAACGGCCAGCTGCCCCTCACCGTGACCGAAACGCCCACCTTTGTAGTGGCCGGCGCCACCACCACCACGCCGCCCACCACTGGTTGTGCCGGCACCGGCTCTATTCAGTGGGAGCAGTGGACCAACATCGGCGGTACCGCGATACCCGCTATACCCACCAATACGCCCCCCAACAACACGCTCACTCTGACGCAGTTTGAGAGCGGCCAGAACGTCGGGGACAACTACGGCTCCCGTATTCGGGGCTACCTCTGTCCGCCGCAGGACGGCAACTACCAGTTCCGTATTTCGGGCGACGACGACTGTGAGTTGTGGCTAAGTACCGACGACAACCCGGCCAATAAAGTCCAGATTGCGGGCTTTTCGGGCTGGACCAATTACCACGAATGGGCCAAGTACAGCGGCCAGCAGTCGGCGGCCATTGCGCTGCTGGCGGGCCACCGCTACTACGTGGAGACGCTGCAAAAGGAGGGCGGCGGCGGCGACAACGTTTCCGTGGCCTGGACGCTCCCCAGCGGGCAGCAGGAAACGCCCATTCCGGGCCTGCGGCTGATACCTTTTGCCGCGCCGGCCGCCCGCACCGCCAAGGTGCTGGCCACTACCTCCGGCCAGCCGGGCCAGGCGCCCGAGCTGACGGTATACCCCAACCCGTTCACGAGCCAAACCACCATCGAGTTCAGCCTGCCCAGCGCCGGAACAGCCACCCTGGCCGTTTTCGATGCCCAAAACCGACTGGTGCAGCGCCTGTTCAGCGGGGCGGCCGAAGCCGGGGGGCGGCGGCATTTCACGCTTTCGGGCCTGGGGCTGGCGCAGGGTATCTACATCGTGCAGCTCATCACGCCAACTAAAGTGGTTACGCAAAAGCTGGTGCGCGCCGACTGATACAGTAATTAGCCGAGTGCTGCCACAATCAACAAGCCGGTCGTCTGGAAATCAGGCGACCGGCTTGTTGATTGTGACATTTCTCAACGACCGACCGAAAATTATCTGACAATTAAGCACCGCGGATGCACCGGCGTCAATCACTCAAACAGGTGTTACTTGTCAAAGTGCGGAGTGATAAACTTAGACAAAGCCTTGTCCAACAGTATTTTTTGCTGGTTTCCCCAGTGATGGAATACGGATTTATTACTTGGTAGCATCCGGCTTTGGGTTTGCATTCTTGCCAGTGGACCAAACCCAGAAACGCAAGATGGCAAATAGGACTCTTGGGTATTCAGTTTCCCGGCCGTAGGCGAGAATAAGGAGGCTTGTCATCCTCGCGCAACCTGAATAGTTGGAAATTACAGGTTCGATAAAATTGAATTTGGCTTTATTGATTATGGAATTGCTGGTTTCGTAATAATTTGGCTTTATGAGAAAGGAAGGCAGCACTTTCTCTCAGCTCAAAAACGGCCAAATCAATTGTTCCACGAAAGGTGATTGGGAGATACCTGTGTAGCGTAACGTAGCCATATATCGTGCTGGCCATTAAGGTAAATACAGAGGCTACCGCCGCCCCGTAGATATTGCCCATAACTTTGATACAAATAATATCAGCCAATACGTTTACCGTCAGGGCCAGAATGACTTTTATCAAATTCAGCTGCGGTTTATTAATGATATCGAGCGTAACACCCAAAAATCTTTCCAAAGGATAGAGCAGGGAGCACAGTAGGGCAATGCGGTAAATATTAGCTGCTTCAGTACTTACATATTTTCCCCCGCCAACCAGGCCCACAATTACGTCGGCAAAAACAAACATGGTGATGATAATGGGCACGAAGAGCAACGTGAGTAACACCGTGTATTTCTTCAGAATGTAGACGACTTCGGCCTCCCTGCGTTGGTTTACGGCGGTCGACATGCTCGGCATTGCCGTGGCTAAGCCGCTCCGCAAGGGTATTTCGATGATTTCCAGCAAGCGTTGCGGCAAATTATAAACCGCCAACGCCGCCGGCCCAATCATGAATTTGACGATAAACGCGTCGGAGCTACGCAGCAGGTTGGCGCATAGAAACGTGCCGAAACTGAACTTGCCGAAATGAAATATTTCCCGAACCGTCGCCTGAGTTCGGTGCCGGATGCTCGTGAGGCGGGCCCATCCGCCGGCTACTGCAACAAAACTGGTTAAAAAGGCACCAAAAATGAATGAATAAATAACTCCTTGCAAGTCGACAGCATGAAACAAATACAGGCTAAAAATCAGTATAATAAAAGAGCCCTGGTTAAGCAGGCGGATGTATAATATCCGGTCAAACCGCTGTTCAGCCTGCAAAATCCAGATGCTGACGTTGTAGGGAAGCGTAACGGCGAGGCTAATTCCAAACCATTTCATTACTACCAGAACCCCGGCGTCCGAAATCAACCCGATAAAAACGAATGCAATTATATTGATGACGATAAATATGCTGGTCACCATCAGGCCGATATACCAGGATGAGCCTGCTACGTCGCGTTTGCGGGTTTCGTCCGCGCCGGAATAAAATTTAATCAGGGCAGTTTGCAAAAGTCCCGTTCGAAAAGTATCCAACAGCAAGAATGCAAACTGAAAAAAAACCCAGTTGCCCATATCCGTTTCGGAAAGAAACCGGTAGAGGATAATATACGATAACATGCTGAAAACGGCCATTACGCCGTTGCCGGTCAACGACAAAAAGTGCCGATTTGTGAGGAGGGTTTTCATTCGGCCGCCGGTTGAGGGTGCTTGGCATTGCGCTTGGCGGCACTTGGGGCCTGATGAGGATGGGCAGGAGAGCCAAGGTGGTGAACTTCGTAATCGGCAATGGCGCGGTAGATTTTCGTCACGCTATTCTGCCAGGTGTGGGTGGCCGCAAAAGCGCGCCGTTTTTGCTGTTCAACCGGCCGGTCCTCTCGCAATGCCTGAGCAATTAGGGTGATGTAATCATCCTTTTTATCAGCTAGATAGGTGTGATTTTCGAATAACCCCATGGCCTCCGTGCGCGTAGCTACGACAGGCTTGCCTTGCGCCAGGTACTCGTCTACTTTGCGTGGGTAATTACCAATTGTCATCTCATTCACGAGCTGCGGATTTAAACACACATCAAAATGCTGGATGTAAGCCGGCAAAGCAGTTGGGGATTTCGCACCCAGAAAATAGACGTTTGGCAGGCCGTGCAAATCGCTGAATTTGAAAGTGTCATCCTCGGGACCAATGAGCACCAGGCTCCAAATCGGCTGCTGTTGACTGATATAGCGCAACGTTTCTATCGAAAGCCGCGAACTGACCAGGGCCCCGACGTAGCCAATAACAGGCCGGGGAATGGACTGCATATCCGCGGGTTGGGAAGCTTGCAGCTGCGAGCTTGGGTCAATATCACAGCCCTGCCCAATATCGAACGAAGCTGGATTATACTGTTTGCAATAGGCTGCAAGGTAGCTGGAATTGGCCACGCAGATGTCGCTTTTGGCAATAAGCTGGGGCTCCAGGCGCAGGCCGTGAGTCTTCCAGTAATCAACGGAAACCATGAAGTCACGCGAGTAATAAATACTAATCGCCGGACTCAGTAATTCTTTTAAGTAATAGCTGCGGAAAATATCGTTGTCGTTGAAAAGAATGAAATCCTTAAACGAGAGCTCGTCAATAGTCCTGAGAATTGACCTGGCAAAGCGACGATTATTTAGTTTATTGAAGAAGGTGTGAATGGCTCCCCCAGGCAGCCAATTTATGGATTCAAGCACCTCATTTGGGTATAATACCCACAGATTTTCAGCCACTAATTCCAGACCATTTTCCTTACCCCGTATCACGCGCAGCCTTTTCTGTATGGCAGGGGCTTTGCGGTCCTTAATGAGCGTGTTGCGGTCCAGAGGCGAATTGACGTATAATACGCGGTTATGCTTGCTGAATTCCAGGGCAATGTCCTTGCAGTTGCTGCCAATCTGCGTGTCCCAGGGCTGTTGGCCCACCACGATAATGTCCCGGTTATGAGTAATATTTGCCATGTTCAAGCGGAAACCCTGGTTCGGGAAGAGAGAAGTGAGTCGTCAATCACATTCAGGATTTCATCGTCATAATCTGTATCGAACTTTCGTGCAAATAGCTTCTGCGTTTGCCTAAGTTTGGGAGCATCGGTAATCGTTAGGGTTTTGGGATTTGCGCCGCCTTCCGACCAATCGATGTACCGGTAATTGTTATTTACGATGCGGTCTTTCAGGGGAGAATTCATGAGAATTGTGGCAATCAGGAATTCATCGGAGCCCCAGGTGAACTGGCTGAATCGATGCAGTTTGGTGTGCTTGTCGATAAAGTCAATTAAATAGGTCGCGCAGTCGGTTCCCATGGTCCACCACGACCCATTGGGCCCGCCATATAACGTGTAGGGCAGGGGGAATTTGCGCTTGGGCAAGAGGCCGTTGATGATGGCCTGTAGCTTGTATTGGCCCTTGAAATCGAAATAAGTAGTATGATATTTTTCGACCCGTTGGATGGCATGGCTCCACCAGTTTGACCCTTCGCGCTCAAAAGACAGAAAAGAAAAACCGACGTGCCGGGCAAAAAAATTATAGATGTCCCCAACCGGTTTAATGGGGTAATCTTGGCCGCTGAGCAGATTGATGAAGTCATACTCTCTTGGAGTCGTTAAAATTTCCCGAACGCCCTGCATAATTGCCTCGGTAAACCGGTAGGATGCCCACCGAACCCAAAACCTTTTTTTAATAAAATATACCCGAGGTAGTGCTGCCAGATGTACAAAATCACTCATTTCTGCCTTTGCATCAATATGCAGATAAAAATCAAAATCCTCGTGCGACAACGCTCTAATCATGCGTTCCACCTGGTCTGGGTTCTTATGAACCATTATAAGATGAGCTATTTTCATCACAGGATAGTGTTGAATAAATAATCAGACTAAATCTTAATCCAAAGCCAGCGCTTCGCGGTGCGTTCGGGTTGCTTTTTCCCATGCGGCTGGTTGAGCCTTTTTGATAAAACGCCAGAAACCAGCAAATACCGCCACGTTCATCATGCAGAAGTAGAGGGGCACCACCAGGGCTTTGCTGGCCGTGCTTTCGGTGCGCCAGCCCTGCCACGCGGCCAAATAAAATGCTGCCTGCAACGCAAAAAACAGCCAGTAAAAGCCGCCCTCCAGCCAAGCCAGCCCCGCGCTAAGCGGCAGGAGCAGGGCCAGCGCCACGGGCGCAACACTCCAGCGCAATACCCGGTGCGAGATGTACAGAAACGTGGCCAATGGCTGGTTAAAGGGGTTTAGCAAGCCTTTGAGGCGGCTCATGGCTTGCCAGCCGCCCGCGCAAATCCGCACCTTGCGCTCCATTTCTTCGGCCAGCGACGCCGAGGGCTCTTCGGTGGCAAAGGCCTCGGGCTCGTAGACGACCGTGTAGCCCTGCTCCACAATGCGCAACGACTGCACGAAATCGTCGAGAATAGTATCCGGCTCCAACGGCCGAAATAAATCCGAACGGAACGACACCAATTCGCCAGCGGCGCCCATTAGGCTGTGTACGGCGGAGTCGCACCTTTTGAGGAAGGATTCGTATTTCCAATACAGGCCTTCGCCGGCACCTGGTTTGGTCGTGTCCGCGCGCACTTTTTTCTCTCCCGATACTGCACCTACTTGCGGGTTCTGGTAATGCTTTACCAACTCGCGGATGGCCTGCGGATTAAGGTGGGTGTTGCAGTCAGTAAATACCACATAAGGCGTTGTAACAAACTCCATTGCCCGGTTTTCAGCCATGGATTTGCCACCCCTGATGGGTGAATGCAAATGCTGGATTGACGGGTAGCGCGCCAGAATCTGCCCGGAATTATCCTTGGAGCCGTCCGTAATAAACAGCATTTTGAATTTGTCGGCGGGGTAATCCAACGCCAGGCAATTTGTTATTTTAGCTTCTATAATTGCGGCCTCATTATAAGCCGGCACTATCAGGGTTACGGCTGGCGCGAAGGGTTGGAATGCGCTGCTTTTTTTGCGGAAATTAATCAGCCGGGCTAATGCCCAGACCACCAATCCATAACCAAGGTAGGTGTAAACTACTACGCCAAACGCAATGCAGAACAGAATGTAGAGAGTCGTCATCATACAGTAAAGGAGGTATTGGCAATTGCTCGTGTTTTTACCTATTGCCGGTTTTTGAGCACGTTATTCGGCTGCTTCAGCTTTTTGTGCGCTTTCATTCCGCTGATAACCCCGAGGATTAAGCATACAATCGCGGGCAGGGCAAATATTTCGAATGGCATAGCTTATTTCTATTTAAAATTGGTGCTATGAACCCGGGCTTTGTGTGGCGTTGCCAGGAAAGAAGTCTTTGTGCGGTTTATTCGGAATAAGGCCAGACACATGCAAAAAATAGCGTAGGGTAGCCGCACGATTGCACTGAACAACTGCCAGTTATACAAACGGCCGGGCAGGGCCAGCAACAGCGTTGCAGCCAGCAGCAGCAGCAGTCCCGCCCAAAAGCCTGGGGTGGGCCCGATGGGAATTATAAGCGCCTGAAGAAAAAAGATTCCAAGAATGCCAATCAGTAATGTCCTGGGTACCAAAAAAGTCTGAACTGACTTGTTGAAAAACTCAACATTTCGAAATTTGACCAGCTGAGTAATTCCCTCGCCAGCGTATTTCTTCAGAAATTCTAATTGGGAAGCCAGCCAACGGGTGCGCTGCCGGGTAAATACCTGCGCATCTTCAATTTTTTCGTCATAGACGTACGTATTGTCTAAATAGCAAACTTTGACCTGGTCACGGGCGATGCGAAAGTCCATTTCTTTATCCTCGCCCACTGTTTCGCCGATGCCGGCCAGCAGCTGTTTCAGGTAAGCGTAATCGAAGGCCATTCCGGAGCCAATCAGGGCGGAGGACAGACCAATTGAGAAGGGGCCTTTGCGGTAGATGTGGTTGTTGATTTCTTCGTTGCAGGAATCCAGAAGGGCGAAAGCGGTGTCGTTATTGAGGGCCGTTCGATGGGTTTGGACCACCCGGTAGCCTGCCGAAAACGCGCTATTTATGTGGTTCAGGCAATCTTTCCCCATAATGTTGTCGGCGTCGAGTACCAGGGCGATGTCGTAGGCGTGCGGCGGCAGCACGCTGAGGGCCTGCAGGAGGGACTTGCCCTTGGTGCTTCTTTCAAAAGCCACTTCAACCACTTGGGCGCCTTGCCATTGCAAAAGCTGCACCGTGCCGGGCCGCAGCCCGTCGGCAATCACCACTACCTGAAATACCCCTTCGTATTGGTGCCGCAGGGCCACTTTGGTGGTTTCCAGTATTACGTCATCGGCGCGGTAGGCGGGAATGAGCACGCCGATGCTGCGCAGGCGGGCGGGCGGGCCGGTAGGGCCGGGCGCCCGCCGCGGCTGCGGCCGACGGAGCCCCGCAACGGTGAAAAACAGCAAATAGAGACAATTGAGCAATAAAAATGCTCCCATCAGGTACAGGAAATAATTCAGAACGGATTCAAGAGTCAGCATCGGAAGTTGCTTCAGTTTGGGAGGGGAGATACGGGCCGGCGCTACAGGCCGCCGGGGTGCTGCAGGTGCCAGCTCAGGCCCCGGCCCAGGGCTTTCAGGTGGGTCCATTCGCGGTGTAGGGAGTGGGCAAAGGCCTTTTTGGGCAGCGCGGCCGCCAGGAAAACGAATGTGCTGGTCCAGCGGGCCCAGCCGTTAAAATTCCGGCGGATGAACAGCAGCCGGTTGCGGTTCATGTAGTAGGTTTTTAGCACCGAAGCCTTGCCGACGGAAGTGGATTCTTTGTGGTAAATGGCCGATTCGGCTACGTAGTGGCACGAATAGCCCGCCCGCTTGATGGATTCGCACCAATCCAGCTCTTCGTAATAGAGGAAATACACTTCCGGCATGGGGCCGACGGCTTCGATTACCCGGCGGGGCACCATCATGGCGGCGCCATCGGCGAGCTGGGTGGGGCGGGAGCGGTTGTGCTGGCCCCGGTCGGGCTCCAGCTGGCCGATGGTGATGCTGCGGCCGGTCCAGGTGTTAATGCCTTGTGAGCCAGCATATTGAATCAGGTTGTCGGTGCCGTAGTAGAGGATTTTGGGCGAGGCAATGCCCGCCGTGGGGTTGCGCTCAAACAGCTGCACCAACGGCTCGATAAAGCCGGGGTCAACTTCGGTGTCATTGTTCAGAAACAGTATATACTCGCCTTTGGCAACCGCCAGGCCAAGGTTATTGCCCCCGGCAAATCCTAAATTCTGGCCCGATTGAATGAATTTAACCTGCGGAAATTGCCGCGTAATTAGCTGCGATTCGTCGTTGGGCGAGGCATTGTCCACCACAATTATTTCGATGTTCGGGTAGGTCACTCGCAATAACGACGCGACCATTGCGCAGGTGACCTGGGCCTGGTTGTAGTTGATGGAAATGACGGAAACCAGGGGAGTGACCACGGGCTGAAGAAGTTAGGATTTGGAGAGAGCGGCATCGAACCGGGGACTCAGAAACACAAAGGCCCAGGAGATGTACACGACGAGGGCCGAGGGCATGAAATTGATGACCTCGTTGCCGTAGCTGCACAGCAGGCTGCCAGCCACCCCGGCCGTGAGCGCAATGAGCTTGGTTTTGAGGCGCTGGTCCCGCGTGCTCCAGGCTATGCCGCAGCATTTGCCCAGAATGTAGAGCTGGATGCTCAGCCAGATAACGAACCCGACGATGCCGTACATGGCCCACACCTTCACCCAGTAGCTATCGGGCGGAATGGTAGACAACATCTTGTCGGAGTTGTACTTAATGCCCGAATTGCCAATGACGCCCACGCCGCCGCCCAGCGGATGGCCGGCGAGGTAGGTGCGCAGGCGGAGCTGATTTTTGAGCCGGACGTTGAACGAGGCGTCGTTCGGGTCCAGCGCCGTGCGCATGCGGTAGATGTTGTAGTTGCTGTCGCCAATTTTGGTGTATTTGACCACGTAAAAGCACCCAAGCGCAATGGCCGACCCCAGCACAAAGGCCTTGATGTTCTTGCTGATAAGCAGCGCCACCCCGATGCCGCTGCCCAAGGCAAACATGGCCCCGCGCGTGCCCGAAATGAGCATGCCCACCACCAGAACCAGCGCGGCCGCCGCCAGCAGCGCCCTTTTCCACTTTGCGAACGGCCCGAAGGCCAGGATGAGGGCCACCAAAGCGATGTGGGCTTGCGAGGCGCCGAACTGGCCCGCGTCGCTGTAGAAGGAAAAAACCCGCAGCTTGCCCCAAAGCAGGTGAGTTTTGGCGTTTTCATTGAGGTAAATCTGCTCGCCCGGCGACAGGCCGATGTAAAGCTGCTTCAACCCATTGAGC
Source organism: Hymenobacter terricola (assembly GCF_017921975.2). GTDB lineage: Bacteria > Bacteroidota > Bacteroidia > Cytophagales > Hymenobacteraceae > Hymenobacter > Hymenobacter terricola. Next base: position 77,989 of record NZ_JAGEMO020000027.1, on the reverse strand, counting down.
GCGCCCAGCACGGACAGCGAAATAATCAGAATCAGAAACAGGTCCAAATCCTTCCGCGTGTTGAAAATGAGCATGCTCAACGGCACGCACAAAAACCAGTAGAGCGAGGCGCTTCTAAATTCCAGGAACCAGCCCGCCACGCTTACCCCGGCGGGGTTGCCCAATTCCAGGATATTCAGCACGAACCAGAACAAGCTCAGCTTGCACAGGTCGTTGTTGATGTTGGACCACTGAAATTGGGTGTGGTTGAACGCCACCGCCACCCAGGTCACCACCAGCAGGCCATCCACGGCCATGCCGTAGGGAACGGTGCCGCCCACTTCACGGGCAATGATGAAGAACAGGAAACAGTAGCCAATGAGCGCGATAATTCCCCGCCTGGGGTTGTAAAACAGCGCGATAAGAAAAGGCACCACCACGGCCACCGTTATCAGCAGGCCCGGCACCAGCAGCCCCATCCGCGCCGTGAGCCACCCGATGACGATGGCCAGCACGATGCCCACGGGCACGTACAGCGCTTTCAGGCGGGGGAGGACGGACGGGGAGAGGGGGTACACGGAGGACGGTTTTGGGGAACGGAAAGCGGTTTTGGCAGCCCGCCGGGGCCGTTAGTTGAGCAGGGCCTGCGGCGGATAGGGAGGCAGCGCCGGGGCGTAGGCCGGGCTGGTGCCGCGGGTGCGCGCCCCAATGAATTCGATGACGTATTCCGGCAGCACGCCATTGAGAATGATTTCGATGGGGGCCTTGGTGACGGTGCGGATGCTCTGGAAAACGGCCTTATCGGCCTGGGTCCAGGTGCGTTCGGCGCGCACGGCCACCAGTATCAGGTCGAGGCCCTGCAGCAGCGAGGCCGGGTAGGTGGTTTCGAGCAGCGCCGGAAATTCGATGATGATAACCGAGTCGCTGTGCACGGCTTTGCCCGCGATGTCGGCCACGGTTACGCCTTTCGCCAGGCCCTGCAGAGGGGAGTAAAACTGGGTGTCGTCGTTCGGAATAACTTGCAGCGCGTGGTCGTTCGGAAACAAACTCAGCGTCTTGATGCCCATGTCGTTCAGGTTGGCGGCCAGGCTGCAGCATATTTCGGTTTTGCCCTCGGTGAACTGGGTGCTCAACACCCCGATGATGTAGGGCTTTTCGATGTTGACTTTGCGCTGAAATTTGAGCAGCAGGTGCCGGGCCAGGTGGTCCTCGGCGCGCTTGGCGTGGTCGTTCGGCGTGGGCTTGGGGCCGGTGGGCTTGGGGATGATGCCGGCCACCGGAAAGGTGGTGACGGCCGCCGCGTGGGCCGGGTTTTGCAGCGAGTTATCCAGCATACCAACCGTCACCACGCCGGCCCCCGTCAACAGAAAAGCCCCAAGGAAGCCACCAATCAGCAGCATCATCAGCTTGGAGCCGGTGCTGGTGAGGGGCAGGTACGGCGGGTCAACCACCCGCAGCTGCGAGGCCAGCACGCCATTTTGCTGCGACAGCTTGCTTTGCTTCAGGCCTTCCATTTGGGAGAGGTACTCCTTCTCGGCCACCTCCACTTCGCGGCGAATCTTGCGGATTTCGGCCCCCAGCGGCACCAGAGCGTTGTATTGGCCAGCCGAGGCCTGCTTTTGCTGGCGCATCAGGTTCAGCTGACTTTTCAGGTCTTCCACCTGCAGGGTGTTCTTGCTGTAGTCGCTCAGCAGCTCTTTCACGTTCACGCCGCGCACCGAGTGGGTGTCGGCATATTCGCCGTTCACGGCGTCGCTCATCCGGGTGGTGAGCTGGTCGGCCTGTTGCTTGAGGCGGGCCAGGCGGGCCGGGGCGCCCGGCACGGCGTTGCCCACCAGCTCCAGCTCCGAAATCTGTTTGTTGAGCCCCGAAAGCTGGCTGCGCAGCCGAATGATTTCCTGGCTTTTCAGGTTGGACCCCCCCCGGTGGCCCAGGGTATTCTCCACCGATTTGAGTGTGGAGAACGCGCCGGCGTACTGCATTTCCAACAGGTTGTACTTGTCAGCGGCCAGCTGCCGCTCATCCGTCGAAGCAGAAATCTGCTTTTCATAGTCCACGATGTTGTGCTTCTGGTGGAAAGCCAGCAGCCGCTGCTCGGCTTCCTGCAGCCGCTTGTAAGCCTTCTGCGCCGATTGGTCGAAATAGTTGACCACCGTCTCGTTCTGCCCCGTAAACAGCTCCTTGTGCTTGCGAATGGACACATCGATGAGAATTTCCAGGGTTTTCTGGCAGATTATCGGGTCCGTGGTGGTGTACTCAATCTGCACCAGGTCGCTGTCTTTTACCCGCGCCGCCGTGATGGCCCACAGCGCCTCTTCCGAATAAAACGCCACCTTGGAATTGACCAGCCGGTACACCGGGTTGCGCGGCCCCGCCTGAAAGGCCGTCCGTACCCGGGCCGTGGTTTCTTCCAGGGTGGCCCCCAGCAGGCGGGCACGCACGGGCGCCGGCAGCAGCTGGTCGGGGGCGCTTTTGGTGCCGAACAGCCGGTGCAGCAAGCCGCCCGGCGCCCGGCTCGCCGTGGCCCCGGCGGCGGGCGCTCCGGGCTGGGGCATGTAGCCGGTGGGGTCGGTCATGAGGTGCCAGGCCAGCAGGCGCAGGCACACTTCGTCCCGCGTGTCCCGCGAATTGATGAGCGAGAGCAGGTTGTCGAATCCGGTGCTGGTGGCGCTCCAGCCGCCGCCGCCGTCGTTGTTGCCGCCCTCAATTTTGTAGCCTGACGCAATGCCGGTGTAAATGACCGTATCCGACTTGTATTTCTTTTCCTGAAACCGCGAGAAGAAAAAAATGGAAACAGCCGTGGTCACGGGCACCAGCACCAGCAGCAGCCAGTGCCGCCGCATGAGTCGTAAGAATTCTCTTGCTGTCATTGTCCTTGCATTAAGGTGTTGATGGACATGCCAATCAGGTCTTCCATCAAAAGCACCGCAGTTTGATATTTGCTCTTCGCCTCTGCATCCGCCAGCACTGCCCGGTTGTAGAAATCAATGGCCGTAATCTGCTCATCGACCTGAATTTCGCCTTCCTTGAATTTCTTGTCGGCTATTTTCTTATTGATGCCCGCCGACTGCAGCGCGTCCTGATAATGCTGCATTTCGACGCGGGCCAGCACCAGGCCCTGGTATTGGGTGATGACGTACTGCCGGATTTTGCTTTCCATACCGCTGCGCTCCGCCTCGGCCTCGTTGAGTATCAGCTCCTGGCGGCGCACCGTGCTGCGGCGGCCGCTCAGCACATCCAGTGGCACCACCGCGTTCACGCCCACCGAATACACCGCCCGCAGGCCCTGCGAAAAGGGGTTGACGATGTACGCGGGGCGCGTGCTGGCATCGGCCGTGGCGAAGTAGGGCAGCGAACCGTAGTTGTAGCTCGAAGCCAGCGAAAACATATTCAGCATCTTTTTCCGCGCCAGCACCACGTCTTCGCTGGCTACTCCTTTGGCCGCATCCAGGCGCGCTATTTCGGCCGAGTGCTTGATGGCCGCGTCGTACAGGCGGGGCAGCGCCAGCCCGGGCGAGCTGAAGAAAGCCACCGCGCCCGCCGGGCTCGCCTCGCTTTTGGCCGGGACGGTCTGGGCCCGCCCAGTGCCCACGAAACCCAATAACAGAAGAACAAGCAGATTTTTCATTACACGTTTTCTTGCTGAAACAGAGCGGGAAAAGTGCGGAGCAGGATGAACAAATCGCCCTTGAGGGAATGATTGCGGGCGTATTCCAGGTCCAGGGCTTTGCGCTCCTCTTCCGACATGCCGTCCTTGCCGCGCTTGCTCACCTGCCACAGCCCCGTGATGCCCGCCGGGGCCATGAAACGAGCCGCAAACTGGTCAGTCGTCAGCTTTTCGGCCTCGTAGACGGGCAGGGGCCGGTTGCCGATAATCGACATATCGCCCCGCAACACGTTGAACAGCTGCGGCAGCTCATCAATGCTGGTATTGCGCAGAAGGGTGCCCACGCGGGTAATGCGCGGGTCATCCACGATTTTGATGAAGGCCGGCACGCTGCTGTTTTTCTGCTGGGCGCGGTACTGCTTTTCGCACACCACCCGGCCTTGTTTGTCGATGAGCTGGGCCTGGCATACATCGCCGCAGGCGCAGGCACCCTGCGCCGCCGGGGCGTTGGTAGCTTCCAGGCTGGCAGCGCCCTGGTACTGGTTCAGCCCTTTCATCGAGCTCAGCAGCTGGTCCGCATCCTGGCGCATGGAGCGGAATTTCCAGAACCGAAAAATCCGGTAGCCGGTCCCCACGCGGTACGAGTAGTAAAATATTGGCCCGCGCGATTCGAGCTTGATAAGTAGCGCCACCACCGCAAACAGCGGCAGCAGGCACAGCAGGCAGATAAGGGCAAAGGCCACGTCGAACACCCGCTTGCTCGTGGAAGTAGCCACCGTGAACGGCACCGCCGGCTTGGGAGCGGGGCGGGGCTGCGTCCGAATGCGCCAGTTGGGGAGTAGGCGCGCCGCCGGGGGCTTGGCCGAATAGTCGTTTTTTAGAAGTGCTTCCATAAAAATTCAGGAATTCAGGAGGGTACTCACCACGGGCCAGCCGCGCTAAGCGCTGACCCGGCTCGTGACTTTTTTGATTCGGATTTCCAGCTCTTCCGGGTTGAACGGCTTGACCAGGTAGTCGTCGGCGCCGGCTTTCAGGCACAGGATTTTCTTGCTGGTTTCGTCCGTGCCCGAGAGCATGAGCAGGGGCGTGTTTTCGTAGGCGGCCGAGGCTCGCAGCTCGCGAATGAAGTCCAGGCCGTTCATGATGGGCATTTCGTAGTCGGCCACAATCACGTCGGCCGGCCTTCCCTGGCGCAGCCAGGCCATGGCGTCCCGCCCGTTGGCCGTGAGCACCACATCGTACTCACTCGAGAAGAAGTGCTCCAGAATTAGTTGGATGGCGGGCTCGTCGTCGATAACTAGTAGGGTCTTTTTCATATGCGGAAGCTTGGTGGTGTGGTGAGGCCCGAAGACCAGCGTGGATGATTGGAGAGGTTCCGTTGTTAGTCTATTAATAGAATGATTAGAATCATTTTTTTTAAGCAAACTGTTGTTCGCCAGCAAGTCGCAACGCCCTGCAGCAGGAGTTGCCGAATTCACTTTGTGGCACGAATTCGCCGTCGTAAATGGATAATTTATCTTTGATTAAGGATAAATTATCCATCCCTTGGACATGCCGATGCCATTAGCGAAAATGGGGAGGACCGTGCTGGGAATTCTGGAGGGAGGATAGGACGTACTGATGGAGGGCGGGCCACAGCTACTGCTTCAAGCTGCGCTCAAAGCATTCATTCAGAAAATAATACGGACGCTTTGCGCTTACTGGTTTTACGCCTCTGCAACCCGCAACGGGTAAAGTTGAGCTTTTGGTACTATCAGCTTTGTTATAATAGTTGGGCTAATAGTGCCACTGGCTGCGGAGAGCAGAAGCGTGGCGGAAGCAGTAGTGTGACAGAAATTTTTTAGTTAATCCTCTTATTTTCAATTGGTAGAAGCGCAAATTGGGTTGCTTAATAGCAGAGCTGGATATTGAAAACGTCGGTTATTTGGGTGGTTACCCGGCTGATTGTACGGAGCAGGTTTAGCAGCATTGCAGCCTCGGGATTTTTCTTCAGAATTTCTTCAAATTTCTTCATGTAGCGTTGGGCTTCGTCAATTTGGAGGTTGCCATAAGTCGATTTCAGGGCGTGCACGAGGAGCGTGGCCGCCGGCCAGTCGTGGAGTAGCACGGCCTCCCGCAATTGCACCAGCTGCCTCGGCACGGTGTCGACGAACAGCTGTTGCATTTTGCGCACGAAGCTGGCGTCGTGGGCCAGCCGCCCCAGCCCCTCGAAGCCGTAAGAAGGGACCGATTGCGTGGGGGAACCAGGTTCCGGCATGGGCAGCGGCGCGGGCACTACATCGCGGCCGGTGTTGCGGGCAATGGTGAGGTAAAGGCTGTTTTCGTGGTAGGGCTTCACGAGGCAATCCGTAAAGCCGGCCTGGGTGTAGGAGTCCAGGTCGCTCTTCATGGCATTGGCAGTCAGGGCAATGATGGGGGTTTGCTGGTTGGGGTTGGGCAGGCGGCGCAGCTGTTCGGTCGCTTCCAGGCCGTTCATACGCGGCATCTGAATGTCCATGAGAATCAGGTCGTAGGGCGAAGCATCGGCAATGGCCAGGGCCTGTTCGCCGTCGCTGGCCACGTCGGCCTCCACTTCCCACGACTGAAGCAGCGCCCGCGCCAGAAACGTGTTCACGGGGTTATCTTCCACCAGCAGCACCCGCAGCCCTTGCAGCAGGCCGGCGGCCAGCGGCAGCGGGGCTTCGCGCACCAGCGGCGCCTGGGTGCTCACCGGGAAGGGCAGGTTGAAATAGAACCGGCTGCCCTGGCCCGGCAGGCTGTCGAGCCAGATGCGACCGCCCTGCAGCTCAATCAGGTTCTTGCAGATGGCCAGCCCGAGGCCGGTGCCGCCGTACAGGCGGGAGGTGCTGCTGTTGGCCTGCCCGAAGCTTTTGAACACCCGGTCAAACTTGTCGGCGCTGATGCCAATGCCGGTGTCTTCCACGCAAAACTGCAGGTGCACGAGGTCGGCTTCGTGGTGGCTCACGTCCACGGTCACCGTGACTTCGCCCGCGCTGGTGAACTTGATGGCGTTGTTTATCAGGTTCACCAGCACCTGGTTGAGGCGTACGGGGTCGCCTTCCACTATCGGCAGGGGGTCGTCGTGCACTTCGGCCTGTAGCAGCAAGCCTTTGGCCTCGGCCAGGAAAGCCAGCGACTTGGTGGTGCCGTGCACGATGGCCGCCACGTCGAACGGAATGGTTTCCAGCTCCACCTTGCCCGATTCAATCTTGGCAAAGTCGAGAATGTCGTTGATGACCACCAGCAGGCTCTCCGCGTTCGAGAGGATGAGGTCGAGGTATTCGCCCTGCTCGGGCGTGGTGGCCTGTTTTTTCATGAGCCGCGACAGCCCCACGATGCCGTTCATGGGCGTGCGGATTTCGTGGCTCATGTTGGCCAAAAATATTTCCTTGGCCCGCACCGAGTCTTCGGCCGCAACGCGGGCCCGGTTCAGGTCCGTGATGTCGGCGGCGATGGTGAGCAGGCAGCGGGTGCCGTCGGGCCGGGTAAAGGGCTTTTTGGTGGTGTGGTACCAGGCCTCCTGGCCGTCGCGCCGGCTGTGCTGCACCTCAAAGCTGATGCTGGCCCCGCTGTCGAGCAGGGCCAAATCGTGTTCCAGGGAAATGGCCGGGGCTTTGCGGCCCAGCAGCTCGGCCATGGTGAGGTGGTGCAGCTCGGCGTAGGCGTCGTTGGCCAGAATGAAATGGCCGGCTTCGTCCTGCACGCAAATCGGGTTGGGATTGGCCTCGATTACCTGGCGCACAAATTCCTGCTGGTCGGCCAGCTGCTGCTCAATTTGCTTGCGCTGCGTAATATCCACGCCGTATCCGATGAGGTACGTTACCTGTTCGCGCTCGTTCACCACTGGGTAAAACTTGCGCAGACTGTGCGTGGGGGCATGGTTGGCGGTGGCCTGGGCTTCTTCCCAGGTCACTTCCTGCCGGGTGGCCAGCGCCTGCCGGAACTGCTGCTGGTGCCGCGTGGCAGTGGCTTCGTCCCATTGCAGCGCCTGGCAATAAGCCGCGTAGCTGTCGCCAACAATCGACTGGCTTTCTGCTGCCCGGGCGGCCTCCCGCTGGTTCACAAACAGGCAGGTCTGCTCCACGTCGAACACCGAAATGCGCGCCGGAATGTTGTTGAGAATGTTCTCATAAAATTCCTTCTGCCCAATCAGCTTTTCGGTAAAGTCCTTTTCGTCGTTGATGTCCTGAATAGTGCCCAGTAGCTGTTCCGGGCTGCCGTGGGCGTCGCGCGTGAACACGGTGTCCTGCACCCGAAACCATTTCCATTGCCCGTTTTGCACCCGCAGGCGCAGCTCCATTTGCACGGGACTGCCGGCGGGGGCATTGCGCAGCTTTTCGTGGTGCATGGGCAGCCGCCGCTTATCGTACGGGTGCATCAGGGCTTCCAGCAGGCAAGGTTTCAACTGGCCTATTTCGTCCGAAGGGTATTGCAGTACCTGGTACAGCCGGTCGTTCAGGAAAACCTCTGTTTTAGTAGCTAAGCTGTAGATATACAGCGCGGCGGGCACTGCTTTGGCCAGCTGACTGATAAACGTTTGGCGTTGCGCCAGTTGCTCGCGCAGTTCCCCGCGCAAGCTGCCTTCTTCGCGCAGCCGGGCTTCCAGCTGAGCCACGCGACCACGCAAGGCCCGGTTTTCTGCCCTGGTGGCCCGTGGTCGCAATTCCTTGGCTTCTGTAGTCGGGTTTATTTCCATGCTTGCAATGGCTATTGCGCCTGGGCAGCCAAAAAAGCTACACCAAGCCAGGTAGAACACCCTCCGATTGCCACGCAGTGGTCCGGCAGGACTCGCACGCGGCGAGGCATCAAGGGCAACGGCGAGTCAGGACCCGCCGGGCAGCAATTATTGGGGAGGGCCTCCTGGCAAGGAGGGAGCCATATCTCCCGCAGCCACGCTGCGGGAAGTGTACGGTCTGGGAATTCAGGGAAACCGCCTATTCAGAGCGGCCAGCACAGGACGGATGAGGTACTTTTGGGTAGAACAGCGTAGATGCTGAGGTGGACTAAACAGTAATAAATTTAGTCTGAAAAGGATTGAATATTTAATGAATCTAGATTTTCCGGGGTTGTGTACCACAAATTACGGCAATACTTGCTTCAAGTAATGCCGAATAAATACGGATTAAACTACGTATTTATGCTTAAATAACTGCTGGCGATGGCAATTGGATTGCCGCTTTTGAACGTAAAGTATCGGCCGAATTCCCTACTTTCTATACCATTAGGAGTTCCGCGGTTACCTGGCCGCCAAGCAGCAGCATATTGGTAGTAACCGATTGAAAAGCAAAGTATAGTCGGAACACGGCAGAGCTTTTGGCTCGCGGTAGGTGCCGCCGCGTTGCGGCTCCGACCTACTGCTTAACTTATGTATTGCCAACATACTGCCGCTTTGCGGAGAGGTAACGGCGGAACTTCTAATCATAATTAAGGACCAGACCTATAGATGGGTGATTAGATGCTGCGGCTCACCCCGGCGCGGAATGAACGGAGGTTTAAAAGTCGATAGCGAATAAGGTAGCGTTATCAGCTAGCCTTTCTTATGGCCCCCAAACCGGTGAGCGGCGGCAGATGATGTCCTGACAGCAGAAGCATTCGGCGCGCTACTTTTGGGGCTGCTATGAACGACCCGGAAATTCGCGCTATGTTGTACCCCTTGCTCATCGGTGGGGTGAACATCGACGAGCTGCCCACCGGCACCACCCGCGCCGACGTGGTGCACATCACCCCCGCCTTCATGCACGGCTACGAAGTGAAAGGCGACGGCGACACCTTGCAGCGCGTGGCCAACCAGCTGCGCTGCTACGGCGAAGTGTATGATTTCGTCACCTTCGTGGTCACCGAAAAGCACCTGCCCAAGCTGCTGCCTCTGCTGCCCGAATGGGTGGGCGTGCTGGTGGCTTCGGCCGCAGGCCTGCGCGCCCACCGCGCCGCCCGCTACAACGCCACCGTGGCCATGGCGCCCATTGCCCGCCTGCTGCTCCTGACCGAGGTAAAGCAGTTCCTGCTCGCCCGGGGCCTCACCGGCGTGAGCACGCTGCGGAGCCGGGAAATCAGCCAGTTTCTGCGTACTACGGGCCTGGTCACGCTTTCCAGCCTGGCCCAGTATGTGCGCGAGCGCCTGATGGCCCGCCTGCCCGAGCGCCTGCTGCTGCGGGCCGAGCGCAAGGCCGAGCGGGAGCGGCTGCCGCCCCGCAAAGCCCGCCCCAAAGCCAGGCGCAGGAAGCCCGCGCCGCGCAAAAAAGCCCGCGCTGTATAGCAGCGCAGGCTTTTTCGTTGTCGATGGGCTGGCTCAATTGGTCGTTCAACTGTAACCGGGGTGTAAGTTGCTCGTTGCTCGTTGCTCGTTGTCAGCCACGATGTTGATTACGTGCTAACAACTAACAACTAACAACTAAACAGGCCAACGTTATTTCTTCTTGAGGGCGGCAGCTACGGCTTGGTTTAGCAGCGGCTCCATCACGCGGTAGCCGGCGAGATTGGGGTGGACACCGTCTTCACCGTAGGCTTTTTTCAGGCCGTTCTGCTCGTCTTTCAGGGCGGTGTGCATGTCGTAGTACACGAGCTTGTGCCGGGCGGCGTAGGCATTGATTTGCTGGTTGAGGGCAATGATTTTGGGGGCCGGGTTCAGGCCCTTGCGCCACCAGAAATCAACCGAAGGGGCTACCGCGCCCAGCACCACGCGAATGCCGTGGGCCTGCGCCAGCTCGGCCATCGTCATGATGTTGTTCATCGTGGTTTGAGGGTTGTAAGGGCCGTTGTTTTCGGCCACATCATTGGTGCCCACCAGGATAACGACGACCGCCGGATGCAGGTCGATAACATCGGGCCGGAAGCGCACCACGGTCTGCCCGGTGGCCTGCCCGCTGATGCCGCGGCCCACATACTCATAGGTGTTGCCTTTGAAGAAGGCCGAGTCTTCCTTCACCCAGCCCTCGGTGATGGAGTTGCCGATGATGACCACGCGGGGCACGCCGGGTGTGGGCGCGGGCAGGCGCCGGTTGGCAGCGGCGTAGCGCTCCAAGTTGGGCCAGTCGTTGTGCAGCAGGTATTCCTGCCGCTGATGGTAAGCATCATCAGCCGCTTTTTTGGCATCGGCGGCCGGCTGCTGGGCGCAGGCCACTCCCGGTGCCAGCAACAGGGCCAGCAGCCCGGTGGATGGAATTTTCATAACGGCGGCAAAATAAGCATTCCCTCTCCCTCAAAAGCACCTACAGCAGTTCTCAGCTTTTCACTTGGTGTAAAGCCTCTTAAACTACTCTAATTGACCATCATGGTCATGATGGAGTGCGCGGCGGCCGTGGTTTTAGCTCCTTGCCCCACCATCCAGAGCTGGAAATCCTGGGGTTTGTCGGTCTGGTTCATCACCACCACGGCCACGCTGCCGTCGGGGTTGCGGAAGGCGGTGGTTTGGAGGGCATCGCGGTTGGCGGTGGCGGCAATGCGCCGGGCGCCGGGCCGGATGAACTTCGAGAAGTGCCCGATGTAATAGTAGGCGTTGGTGTAGAGGAGCTTGCCGGTTTTGGTGTCGGCGATGACGGGGGCGAAGCAGAAGTTGCCGACGTGGTTGGGGCCGCCGGTTTCGTCGAGCAGCACGTTCCAATCGGTCCAGCCCACGGTGCCGGCGTTGAAGTCGCCAATCATCGAGTTGCCGTATTTCTCGCCCAGCGCCCAGTCATCCACTTTGGTCAGGTCGAATTTCTCCTTGCAGCCTTCGGTGAAAATCAGGTTTTTGTCGGGGTAGGTTTCGTGCACGCGGCGCTCGTTGTCGAACAGCATGGCGCTGCCGGTCCAGGTCTCGTACCAGTGGTAGCCGATGCCCCACACGTACTTGGCGGCGGCGGGGTCGTCAAGCACGGTGCTGGCGCGTTGGAACAGCAGGTCGCGGTTGTGGTCCCAGGCAATGAGCTTTTTCGAGCCCAGTCCGCCTTTGGCCAGCGTAGGGCCGAGGTAGCCCTTGATGAAGTCGCGCTCGTCTTCGCCGGTGAACACGCAGGACTCCCACTTCTGGGTGGCCATGGGCTCGTTCTGCACCGTGAGGCCCCAGATGGGAATGCCCAGCTGCTCGTAGGTCTTGATGAACTTGACGTAGTAGTCGGCCCAGGCCTGGCGGTACTGGGGCAGCAGCTTGCCGCCGTGCAGCATGTCGCCGTTGGTTTTCATCCAGCCGGGCGGGCTCCAGGGGCTCACAAACAGCGTCAATTTGCCACCGGCCGCCGCCATCACCTGCTTGATGAAGGGGATGCGAAACTGCTCGTCGTGCTTCACGCTGAAGGTTTTCAGCGCCTCGTCCTTGTCATCCACGTAGGTGTAGCTGCCACTCGAAAAGTCGGAGCTGTGGATGCTGGTGCGGCCCAGCGTGTAGCCGATGCCGGCCGACGGGCTGTAGTACGCTTTCAGGAATTCCTGCTGCTGGGGCTTGGGCAGCTTGGCAAAGGTTTCGGCCGAGGCATCGGTGAGCGCCCCGCCAATGCCGAGCATGGTCTGGAAGGAATGGCCGGGGTCGACGAACACGCAAACCTGGGTTTCGAGCGGCTGCCCCACGGGCTGAAACGTCAGCTCCTCGCCCGCGGCCAGGCGCTTGTCGGTGCCGGCCACGGTGGCAAACACACGGGCCTTTTTACCAGCGGCAGAATACGCGGCAGCAGGACTTTTGGTGGAATTTTGGGCGGCTGCACTGCCGAGGCCGAGCGTCGACAATAGCAGCGCGGAAAGGAATTTTTGGGTCATTGCGGGTGGGGAATGTAAGGAGCACAAAGCTAAAGTTCGTGCTGTAGAAAAGTAAATTATTGCTTGCTGATTTTGAATTCGGTGTTGAAACCAGCGCTGCTGATGCGTACCAGGTACAGGCCGCTTTTCAGGCCGGATAGGTCGATGCTGTTCTGCGCGCCCGTGGTTTCGTACGCTTTGCTGAGCACCTGGCGGCCGGCCGTGTCGCGCACCGTGAGGCGGTGGGCTTTGAGGCCGGCGGGCAGCCGGTAGGTCAGGAAATTGGTCACCGGGTTGGGGTAGAAGCCGGCCGGCGCACTGCGGGCGGGGCTGGTGGCCAGCGCCGCGCCCTGGTCGGCAAACAGCCACTTCTGGTTGCTGCCGCTGGCCCAGTCCCGCTGCTCAATGCTGGCCCCATCGGCCGTGGAGGCGTTGAGCACGCCCATCGCCTTGCCGCTGTCCTTGTTGAAGATGCGGTAGGAGCCGTCGCCGTTGGCGGAAATTTGCCAAAGCTGGCTGTTGGTCGTGAGCCAGTCGGCTTGCTCAATCAGGGTGCCGTTCACGTTCGAAGCACCGTCGAGGTCCAACGTCTTGCTGCTGTTCAGGTTCACGATGCGCACGTAGCCGCCGCCGCCGTCCACGAGCTGCCATTTCTGGTTAGTGCCCGCGTTCCAGGTGCCTTGCTGAAGGGGGGCGCCGTTGGCCAGCGAGCTGCCGGCGATTTCGAGCGCCTTGCCGCCATTGCGCGAGCTGATTTCGTAGAGGCGCCCCAGCGGCGGCCCGGCGTAGTTGCTCACGATGGGCGTGCCGTTGTAATTGCCACCGCCGGGGTAATTGATGAGGCCGAGCACGCCGGGCGAAATCGCATTCACGGTCGTGTTCGGCACGCAGTTGGCAAACAGAATATTAGTCAGCACCTGGCTCAGGCCGCTGGTGCCGTCCACGATGAAGGGCGGGTTGATGTGCAGCAGCGCCGCGTTGTTGCCGGCTTCGAAGCGCTTGTAGGTCCAGTGGCACCAGCCAATGCCGACGGAGTTCAGGCTCACGGCCGCGTCGTGCATCCAGGCATCGGTGTTTTCGCCGGTTTCGCCCACCCAGATGGGCACGCTGTTGTCGGTGCGGAAGCGCGTGAGGTTGCCGATGGTGCGCAGGTTGTTGGGGCTGCCGGGGTCGGTCGAGCTCACGTTGTTATCGAGCAGATAGCCGGTGCCGCTGTAGCGGTGCGAATTGTAGACCAGGTTGGCCTGGTTGGTGAAGGTGCGCTTCTCCATGAGGTTGAAGTCGTTGCCAAAACCATTGCCTTCCAGCAGTAGCAAGTGGTTGTCGCCCTGGGCCCGCACCGTGTTGATGAGCCGCTCCAGCAGGTTATGAATCGGCTGGTTGCTGGGGAGGTTGTTGGGCTCGTTCAGCAGGTCGTACATGGCCACGCGGGCGTCGTTCTTGTAGCGCGCCGAAATCGTTTCCCACAGCCGGTTGGTGATGTCCTGATAAATGGCCTGATTCCACAAGTCCAGGGGCTGGATGGCGTCGGCGATATTCACGTCGGTGCCCTGCGAGCCGGGGGCGGCGTGCAAATCCAGGATGACGTACATGTTGTTGGCCGCGCACCAGGCCAGGGTGTTGTCAATCAGGCGCAGGGCCTCCATGTTGGCCGGGTCCACAAACAGCTGGTTGGCGTTGTACCAGTTGGTGAGCGAGCTGACGTAGGCCGCGTAGGTGGTGGTGCCGCGCAGCACACTGTTGCGCACGGCCCGCTGGGTGGGCGTCAGAAACAGGTCGTAGTGCAGCGGCAGGCGCACGCAGTTGAAGCCTTTGGAGGCGATGTAGTCGATGTCGGGCCGGGTGATGAAGTTGTTGCGGTAGCTCTGGTAGAAGGCTTCCACGTCCGCGTCGCTCATCCCGAAGTTGTAGAGCGTCTTTTTGACCGTGCCCTGGGTCTGGCGGCCGTTGATGCCCGGCCAGCCCGGCTTGATGATGTAGCCTTCCTGCAGCGCCCAGCCGCCCAGGTTCACGCCGTTCAGCAGCACTTCCTGGTTGCCGGCGTTCAGAATCTGGCCCCCGGTGGCGTGCAAAAAGCTCTGCGCAAATGCCCCATTGGCAAATCCGCCAAGTACCAGCACCATAACCAGCAAGCGTTTCAGGCGGCGAAGACCGGGGACGGGAAATGTGAAAGCAGGACGCACGGTGGTGGGATTTTGGTGGGCAGATAAGGCTCGGAAATAGCTTGGTGCCAGGCATTCGGGCCGCCAGCGGGTAGCCGACGGCCCGGGCCGAGGGCCTATTGTTTGCTGATTTTAAAAGACGTGTTATACGTTGAGCTGGCCAGGCGAACCAGGTAAAGCCCGCCTGGCAATGTCGAAACGTCAACGGTGTTTTGCTCGCCGGTGCCTTCGTACGCTTTGGTCATTACCAGGCGGCCGGCCAGGTCGAGCACTGTGAGCTGGTGCGATTTCACGGTGGCCGGCACTTGGTAGGTCAGGCTGTTGGCCACCGGGTTGGGATAAAAGCCAACGGCTGCATTCTGGGCGGTGCCGCTGGCCAGCGCCGTGCGGGCCGCGCCCTGGTCGCTGAAATACCAGCGCTGGTTGTTGCCGCCGCCGTACGTCCACTGCTGCATGCCGGTGCCATCGGCCGTAGAGCTGTTGGGCACATCAAGAGCCTTGCCGCTGAACTTGTTGATGAGGCGGTAGGTGCCGTCGCCGTTGCTGAGAATCTGCCAGTACTGGCTGTCCTGGTTCAGCCAGTCCCACTGGTGCAGCAGGGCCCCGTCGGCGGTGGAAGGCCCGACTA
Source organism: Hymenobacter terricola (assembly GCF_017921975.2). Taxonomy (GTDB): domain Bacteria; phylum Bacteroidota; class Bacteroidia; order Cytophagales; family Hymenobacteraceae; genus Hymenobacter; species Hymenobacter terricola. Next base: position 62,907 of record NZ_JAGEMO020000027.1, on the reverse strand, counting down.
CGTCCAGCGACTTGTTGCTGTTCAGGTTCACCACGCGCACGTAGCCGCTGCCCACGTCGAACAGCTTCCATTTCTGGTTGGCGGCGCTGGCCCAGCCCCATTGCTGCACCTTGCCCCCGTTGGCCTGCGAGCCGGCGGAAACCTCCAGCGCCTTGCCGCCATTCTTGCAGCTGATTTCGTAGATGCGCCCCAGCGCCGGGCCGGTGTAGCCGGTGCCCGTGGTGCCGTTGTAGTTGCCGCCGCCGGGGTAGTTCACAATGCCGTTCTGGTTGGGGGCAATGGCGGCCACGGTGCTGTTGGGCACGCAGTTGGCAAACAGGATGTTTGTTAGCACCTGGTTTAGGCCCGCGGTGCCATCCACAATAAAGGGCGAGTTGATGTGCATGAGCGCCGGGTTGTTGCCGTTCTCGAAGCGCTTATAGGTCCAGTGGCACCAGCCGATGCCCACCGAGTTGAGGGCCGTGGCTGCGTCGTGCATCCAGGTGTCGGTGTTTTCGCCGGTTTCGCCCACCCAGATGGGCACGTCGTTGTCGATGCGGAACTGCTTCATGGTCCCGATGAAGCGCAGGGTATTGGGCCCGCCCCCGGTGGAGTTCACCCCGTTGTCCAGCTCGTAGCCGGTGCCGCTGTAGCGGTGCGAGTTGTACACCAGGTTGGCCTGGTTGGTGAAGGTGCGCTTCTCCATGTAGTTGAAGTCGTTGCCGAAGCCGTTGCCTTCCAGCAAGAGCATATGGTTGTCGCCCTGCGCCCGGATGGTATTGATGAGCCGTTGCAGCAAGTCGTGGATGGCCGGATTGCTGGGCACGTTGTTGGGCTCGTTTATCAGGTCGTACATGGCCACGCGGGCGTCGTTCTTGTAGCGTCCCGAGATGGTGTTCCACAGCCGGTTGGTGATGTCCTGGTTGATGGTCTGGTTCCACAAATCCAGGGGCTGGATGGCGTCGGCGATGTTCACGTCGGTACCCTGCGAGCCGGGCGCGGCGTGCAGGTCCAGGATGACGTACATGTTGTTGGCCGCGCACCAGCTCAGCACGTTATCAATCATGCGGTACGCCTCCATGTTGGCCGGGTCCGTGAACAGCTGGTTGGCGTTGTACCAGCTCGTGAGCGAGCCCAGGTAGGAGGCGTACGTGGTGGTGCCGCGCAGCACGCTGTTGCGCACGGCGCGTTGGGCGGGCGTCAGAAACAGGTCGTAGTGCAGCGGCAGGCGCACGCAGTTGAAGCCCTTGCTGGCGATGTAGTCGATATCGGCCTTGGTAATGAAGTTGTTGCGGTAGCTCTGGTAGAAATTATCGACGGCCGCGTCGGTCATGCCGAAGTTGTAGAGCGTCTGTTTCACGGTGCCCTGGGTCTGGCGGCCGTTGATGCCCGGCCAGCCCGGCTTGATGATGTAGCCTTCCTGCACGGCCCAGCCGCCCAGGTTCACGCCGTTCAGCAGCACTTCCTGGTTGCTGGCGTTCAGGATTTTGGGGCCTGCGGTATGCAGAAAGCTTTGCGCCGAAGCGGCCGGAATCAGGCCCGCGAAGGCCAGCAGCAGGGCCAGCAACCGGAGCAGGGCGCGGGCCTGAGGCCGGGGCGCGGGTTCGCGAAAAGTAGTAGTGCTTCTCATAGACGGGTGGGATTTTGGGAAATGGAAGTGTAGGAAAAAGTGCTGCGCAGGCCGCAGCGGCAACTCAGAAGCCTTGGGCACGAAGCCGCAGGAAGCCGGCAAAATGCTCCTGCAAACGCCCGTAAATACTGCTTAATACCGTATGCCAGCGCAGGCAAATGTAGCCGCCGCTTTCGCAATAAAATCAAACAAAAGGGCCTGTTTTACGCCCTGCAATGCCCTTTTTACGTGCGCGCATACACCTACTGCACACGCCCAAAACCCAAAGACTGGCCTGGCCCCGCCAGAAACCCTACCTGGCGGGTGGCAGCCTCATCCGTTAAAAAACAACTGAAAAGCTGCCCAGCCGGCAAAATATTCCGGCCGTTACCAAACATAGGTGCCCACCGAGCCGCCGTAGAGCGAGGTAGTCGCCGTTTTGCCTTTGTAGAGGATGTCGAACGTCTGGAGTGTGTTGCTGGTGTTGAGCACCAGTAGCACCTTTTTGCCAGCGGGCGTTTTGTAGGCCACGTTGGGCAGGTTGGTGAGCGTGGTGGAGCCGATGCGCACCGAGCCGGGCCGCACGAATTTGCTGGCGTGGGCCACCGTGTAATAGGCTGGGTTGCGGGTCACGGCGTTGCCGGCCACAGTGATGGCGCCCAGGCACTGGTTGCAGCCGCCGCTGGTGTGGGGGCCGTAGTACTGGTCGTTGGCCAGGTTCCACTCCAGCACGTTGCGGCTCCAGTTGCGCGGGGCCCCGATAATCAGGTTGTTGACGTGCCAGGCCACATCGCCGGCAAACGAGCCGGGTGCCTGCGTCCACTGCTCGGTGAAGTACACGTTCTTGGTCGGGTAGGCATTATGCACCTGCGTCAGGGCATCAATGGAGCCGCCGTAGAGGTGGAAGGCCGAGCCGTCGACGAAAGGCCGGGCGCCCGCGTCGTTGAGCACCGCGATGGGGTAGTCGGGGCGGTCGGCATTGTGGTCGTAGGCAATGATTTTGGTGCTGATGCCCGCCGCCGCGAAGGCCGGGCCCACATTGGTCCTGATGAATTCGGCCTGTTCGGCGGCCTGCATCACCATGCTGGGGTTGTTGTTAGGGTTCAGCGGCTCGTTCTGGAGCGTCACGGCATCGATGCGAATGCCCTCGGCGGCCATCTGCTGGATGTATTTGACGAAGTACCGGGCGTAGGCGTCGTAGTACTGGGGCAGCAGGCTGCCGTTTATCGGGCTGCGGTTGGTCTTCATCCACGACGGCGCCGTCCAGGGCGAGCCCAGGATTTTGATGTTGGGGTTGATGGCCAGGATTTCGCGCAGCAGCGGAAGCAGGTGCGTCTGGTCGGGGCCGAGGCTGAAACTAGCCAGCGGCACGTCGGTCTGGCTGGTGGGCACGTCGTCGTAGGTAAATACCTGGTCGCTCAGGTCCGAAGCCCCGATGCTGATGCGCAGGTAGCTCACGCCCAGCCAGGTACTGTCGGTGGCAAACAACTCGCGCAGCAGGGCCGCCCGCTCGGTATTGCCCATCTGGTGAATGACGGAGGCGCTGCCGCCGGTCAGGCAATAGCCGAAGCCGTCCATGGTCTGGTAGGTCTGGGCGGTATCCACGGCAATGGCCACGTTCTGACTGGCGGCCGCGCTGAAATTGATGACCACCCGCTGCCTGGCGAAGAGCGCCGACTTATCGGCGTTGGTAACCCAGGCCGCCACTTGCGACGGGCCCAGCGGCGGCGTCACCACCACCACCGGCGGCGTTGGGGTAGGGGAGTCGCCGCCTTTTTTCTGGCAGCCCATGCTGGTCAGCACCAGGCTCATACCAATTGCCAGCAGCTCGGTTCGGATACGTTTCATAGACGGGAATTCTGAGAGAGGAAGAAGCGTATAAGTGCCCGAACTGCCGGTAGGGCCGCCCTAGGCGGTCGGACCGGAGCATACGGTTTTTGCTGTGCAACTACTTAATCGGGGTCAACTACCACACGTAAGTGCCCACGGCCCCCGCCGGCAGTGTGCTGCTGATGAGCCGGCCCTGGGCGCGAATGTTGAAAGACTGCGGCGCGGGCCCGTCGTTCTCCACGATGACGACGCGGCGGCCGTCCGGGGCGCGGAAAGCCACGTTGGGCAGCGTGGCCGGCGTGGTGGAGGCAATGCGTACCGAGCCCGGCCGGGCAAACTTGGCGGCGTGGGCAATGATGTAGTACGCGGGGTTGCGCGTCACCTCGTTGCCGGCCAGCGTGATGGCACCCAGGCACTGGTTGCAGCCGCCGGGCGTGTGCGGGTTTTGCTGCGGGTCGGCGGCCAGGTTCCATTCCAGCACGGTGCGGGCCCAGTTGCGGGTGGCCCCGATGATGAGGTTTTTGACGTGCCAGCCCAAGTTATCTTCAAACTTGCTGCGCGAACCCACCCATTGCTCGGTGAAATACAGGTTCTTGTTCGGAAAGGTGTCGTGGACCCGCGAGAGGGCCTCAACCTTGCCCGCGTACAGGTGAAAGGCCGCGCCGTCGACGTACTGCGCGGCATCTGCGTCGGCCAACACTGTGAGCGGGTACTCCGGCTTGTCGGCGTTGTGGTCGTACACGATGATTTTTGTGTTCAGCTTAGCGGTGCGGAACGCCGGGCCGAGGCTCTTCTTGATGAAATCGGCTTGCTCGATGGCGGGCATCAGCAAGCTGGGATTGTTGCCGGGGTGCAGGGGTTCGTTCTGCACCGTAACGGCGTCGAGGCCAATGCCAGCGGCTTTCATGCCTTGCAGGTATTTCACGAAATACTGCGCGTAAGCGTCGTAAAACTCGGGCTTCAGACTGCCGCCCTTGGAGTTTTCGTTGGTCTTCATCCACGGCGGCGGCGACCAGGGCGAGCCCAGGATTTTAAGGGTCGGGTTGATGGCCAGAATCTCCTTCAGCACCGGAATCAGGTGGGCCTGGTCGGGGGCGAGGCTGAACTGGGCCAGGGCGGGGTCGGTCTGGCCCGCCGGCAGGTCGTCGTAGCTGAAAACCCGGTCGTCGAGGTCCGACGCGCCGATGCTGATGCGCAGGTAGCTCACGCCAATGCTGGTGCCGGCGGTGCCGAACAATTCGTGCAGCAGCTTGGCCCGCTCGGGCGCGCCCATTTGGTGCAGCAACTGGGCGCTGCCGCCCGTGAGGCAGTACCCAAAGCCGTCGATGGACTGGAAACGCTGCTGGTCATCCACTTCAATGGTCGGGTTGTTGTTGGCCGCCGCGCCAAATGTCAGGCGGCCGGGCTGCTGCCGAAACAACACCGACTTATCGGGCGTGGTCAGCCAGAAGGCGACGTTGGCTTTCTTGGCGGGGTGGGCGGCGGGCGTGGGCCGTGGCGCCTCGTGGGCACTGGCCCCGAAGGCCAGCAGGACGAAGGCCATGGGCAGCCAGCGGTGGGACTTTGTGGACATAGAAGGGTGGGGCGGTGAGCTTGAAATCGATTGCGGCCAGTAGTTGAACCAAATGGTCAACCAGATGCCGCTTGGCTTTGCTATAATCCGTTGGAAAAATGCCGTTCCAGGGCAGGTACTCTAATTGTTCCCACCATGTTTCCCTGCCCCGAAACGGCGACTTCCTTAGTACCCCGGATTTTGCTGGAGCTGGGCGTTGTTGTTGATTTCGGCCTGCGGAATGGGGAAGAGCAGGTAATTCACGTCGCGTGCGCCGTTGGGGCGGGTCGCAATCAGGTCGAGGGCCGTGATGGCGTGGGCGCCGGGCGTCACCTGGTTGTGGCGGGCGTAGCGCAGCAGGTCAAACCACCGCTCGCCTTCGAAGGCCAGCTCCAGGCGGCGCTGGGTATCGATTTCGTTGCGCAGCGTTTGCGTGCTGGCGGCTTCGGGCGAGGCCAGGGTGAGGGCGGCCAGGCCGGCGCGCACGCGCACGCGGTTCAGCTTGTCGAGGCAGTCCTGGGTGGGGCCGCTTTGCTCATTGGCGGCTTCGGCGTACATCAGCAGCACGTCGGCCAAGCGCAGCACATAGGTGTTGTCGGGACTGTTGAAGCCGTTGGGGTTGCTCGGCCACTTGTACACGAAGGGCCCGCTGTCGTTGCCCGAGCCGCTGCCCTGGATGTAGCTGGCGTGGTCCACGCCACCCAGCACCGTGCCGATGGTGGCCCAGCGGCGGTCGGCCGGAGTTGGCAGCGCAATCAGGTTAGCAGTGGGGATGTTGAACTTCGCAAACGAGTAGGTAGCCGGCGGGTTGGGCAGCAGCAAGTCGGGCAGGATGTTGCCGCCGTCGGCGGTGCCAGCAAACTGCACTTCGAAGATGGACTCCGGCTTGTTATCGGCCGGGTACAGGGATTTGAAAGGAGCGTTCAGCGAGTACGAACTGTTGCTCAGTACTTTGTTGGCGGCGGCAACAACGGCCGGCCACTGGCGCAGGGTGAGTTGCACCCGGGCCAGCAGGGCGTTGGCTGCGCTTTTGGTGACGCGGGTGGGGTTCTGGCTGGGGGCGAGGGCATCGGCTTGGGCTAAGTCTTCGATGATGCGGGCGTACACCTGGTCGGCGGGGGTGCGGGGCAGGGCAATCACGGCCGGGTCGCCGGTTTCGGTGGGCTCCAGGCGCAGGGGCACCGCGCCGTACAGCTTCACCAGGTTGAAGTAGTGCAGGGCGCGCAGGAAGCGCGCCTCGCCCAGAATCTCGTTGCGGCGGGCCACGGGCATCGACACCGTGGGCACGTATTTCAGCACCGCATTGGCGCGGTTGATGCCGATGTACGAATCGCGAAACACATTGTAAACCTGGCTGCTGCTGGGCGTCCACTGAATTTTGTCGAGCCCCAGCACGTCGCCGTTGGTGGTGGTGCAGTCGTCGGAGGGCATTTCGCCCACCACGTTCAGGTCCTGGCCATAGGTGCCGGTGAATTGCAGCGCGTCGTAAGCGCCCGTGATGGCGGCTTCGGCGTCGTCGGCACTCTTGAAGAAGTTGTTAGGCGACACGCTGGGCAGCGGCTCTTTATCGAGCACGTTGCAGGCGGCACCGCCCAGAAGCAGGGCGCAAAAGCCGGGGATGAGAAATTTTTTCATGATAAAACGGGGTGGGAACGAATTAGAAGGAAGCATTCAGGCCAACGGTGTAGGTGCGGGCCTGCGGGTACACCCCGAAGTCGCGGCCAAAGCCCGTGCTGGAGAAGGGGTCGGCGCTCACCTCGGGGTCGTAGCCGGAGTAGTGCGTCCAGGTCACCAGGTTTTGGGCCGTCACGTACAGGCGCAGGCTGCCAAAGCGGGCCTTTTGCACCACGGCGGTGGGCAGGCTGTAGCCCAGGGTCAGGTTTTTGAGGCGCACGTAGGAGCCGTCCTCAATGAAGCGCGACGAAATGCGGTTGTTGCCGTTCGGGTCGCCGATGATGGCGCGCGGAATGTCGGTGCTCGTGTTGGTGGGCGTCCAGTGGTTGAGGGTGGCGGTGGTTTGGTTCACGGCCCCGTCCTGGCCCTCAATGGTGCGGCGGTTGGCGTTGTAAATGTCGTTGCCGAAGCTGCTTTGGAAAAACACGCTCAACTCCAGTCCCTTAAAACCGAAGGTGTTGGTGACGCCGGCAATGGATTTGGGGTTGGGGTTGCCAATTACCGTCATGTCCTTGGCGTCTACCACGCCGTCGCCGTTCACGTCGGCAAAGCGAATGTCGCCGGGCGAAGCGTTGGGCTGATACAGCGCGTTGGGGTTGCCGCTGATGCGCTTGGCGTTGGCGTTGGCCGAAGCAATTTCATCGGCCGAATTGAAGATGCCCTGCGTCTGGTAGCCGTAGAAAGTGCCCAGTGCCAGCCCCTGGCGCAGGATGTTGTACTCACTCACGACTTCGCGGTTCACCGTTTGGTTCTGCTCGTTCACCAGCGTGCCCAGGTCCGTCAGCTTGTTGCGGTTGATGGTGAAGTTGAAGTTGGTCGACCAGGCGAAGCCGCCGTTATCGCTCTGCACGTTGGTCGTGTTCAGGCCCAGCTCAACGCCCCGGTTCTCGATTTTGCCCAGGTTCTGGACGATTGTCAAGCTCTGCGCGCCCGTGCTCAGGGCCAACGGTACCTGGTAGAGCAAGTCCTGCGTTTTCTTGAGGTAAGCGTCCAGGGTCAGCAGAATGCGGTTGTCCTTCAAGCCCAAATCGATGCCGGCGTTGTACTGATAAGTGGTTTCCCACTTCACGGCCAGGTTACCAATGCGCTGCGGCGCGATGCCGCCCACAATACCGGCCGTGCCCTGCTGGTAGTTCGACCCGACGCCGTAGGTGCTGAACCGGTCATACGGCGGGATTTCCTGGTTGCCGTTGGCCCCCACGCTGCCGCGCAGCTTCAACTCCGAAATGACTTTGCTCTGCGGGAAAAACGCTTCCTTGGAGATGCGCCAGCCCAGGCCCACGGCCGGGAAGTAGCCGAATTTCTTTTCGAAGCGGCTGGTGCCGTCGGCCCGCAAGCTCACGGTGGCCAGGTAGCGGCCGTCGTAGTCGTAGGTGGCGCGGCCGAAGTAGCTCATCAGGCCCCACTGTTCGTCGTAGCTGCTGGTGCCGGTGCGCGTGGTGCCGGCCAGCAGGTACGGCACGGCGTTCGACGCGTAGCCCTGCACCGAAGCGTTGGAGGTGAAGCGGTCCGACTCCTGCACCGACTGGCCGGCCAGCAGGGTCAGGTGGCTTTTATCGCCCAGGTTGGGGTTGTAGGTTAGCGTGTTTTCCCAGAGCCAGATAACCTGCTGGGTAGTGCCGGTGCGGCCGCTGCCGCGCGTCGACGAAAGCGCGTTGGAAGTGCCGGGGTAGTCGCGGGTCAGGAACTCGTTTTCCAGCTGGGTGCGGAAATCGATGCCCGCTGACGAGCGGAAGCGCAGGTTTTTCAGAATATCGTACTCGCCGTACACATTGCCGATGGCCTGGTACGTAACGGCGTTGTTGTTCGTCTCGAGCAGGTTGCCGACCGGGTTATCGCTCAGCGTAAAGGGGTTGAGCGCGTAGCGGCCGTCGGGGTTGCGCACCGGCACGGTCGGAATCTGGGCCAGGGCGCCGAGCACGGTGCCGGAGCTGCCTAGGGCGATTTCGCTGCGCACGCTGCCGTTGTTGTGGGTGCGGCTAAAGTTGAGGTTGGTGCCGAAGCGAAACTTGTCGGTGGCCTGCTGGTCAAGGTTTAGCTTGAAGCTGTAGCGGTCAAACCCCGAGTTGAGGATGATGCCGTCCTGCTTGAAATAGCCCCCCGATACATAGTAGTGCGTCTTGTCGGTGCCGCCGCTCACGTTCAGCTGGTAGTTCTGAATGGCCGCCTTGCGGTAGGTTTCGTCCTGCCAGTCGGTGGTGCGGCTTAGCGTATCGAGGCGGGTGTAGGCCGGCGTCTGGCCGGCGTTGAGGCGCGCCTCGTTGTAGTAGGTGGCAAACTGCTGCGAGTTGAGCAGGCTGATTTTCTTGCGCAACTCCTGCCGGCCGTAATACACGTTGAAGCCCACCTGGGCCTTGCCGGCCTTGCCGCGCTTGGTTGTAATCACCACCACGCCGTTGGAAGCCCGCACGCCGTAGATGGCCGCCGCCGCACCATCCTTCAGCACGTCGATGCTTTCGATGTCGTTGGGGTTGATGGTATTCAGCGGGTTGGGCTTCTGGTTGCCCACGCTCAGTTCTCGGTCGTAGGTTGGCAGCACCGGCACGCCGTCGATGACGTACAGCGGCGAGTTGTTGAGGTTAATCGAAGCGTTGCCGCGAATGCGGATGTTAATGCCCGAGCCGGGCGCGCCGGTCGGCGAGGTCACCTGCACGCCGGGAGCCTGCCCCTGCAACGCCTGGTCGAAACCAGCCACCGGCTGCCGCTCAATGGCCTTGGCATTCACCGAAGTTACCGCGGTGGTCAGTTCCTGGCGGTTCTGGGTGCCGTAGCCCACCACCACAATTTCATTCAGCGCCTGCGTGTCCTCGGTCATCCGAATGGCCAGGTTGCTGGTAGCGCCGGTCACCGGTATTTCCTGCCGAACGAAGCCTACCGAGCTAATAACCAAAACGCTGTTTTCGGGCACGCTCAGCGAAAAGCTGCCATCGACACCCGTCGAAGTGCCGATGTTGGTGCCTTTCACCAGCACCGTCACGCCGGGCAGGCCTTCGCCGCTGGCCTGCGTCACGCGGCCCGATACGGTCACGTCTTGTACCATGCGGGTACCAGTGGCCGCAGCGGCCGTTTCGGCCTGCACGCGAGGGCTGCTGGTCACGATGAAGTAGTCCTCGCGCAGCTTCTTAAAGCTTAGGTCGGCCGGGGGCAGCACGGCACTAAGGCGGGTTTCCAGCGTAGCCACGCCGGTTTGCACCGGCACGCGCTTGTCGCCCACCAGGTTGCTCTCGTAAAAGATGGTGACGTGGTAGTCGCTTTCCCACTGCTTAAGCAGCGATTTTAGCGACACCGTTTGGACCACCAGCGAAGGGGCCACCGCTGCACTGGGGCTTTGCTGCACCCGGGCCGAAGCCAGCAGCTGCGCCGAGGCCGAAGAATGCGCGGCGCTCAACAGCAGCACACCGGTAACGAGGCCCGCCGGACGAACGTAGCGCCAGCCCCCGTGGGTAAAGGGTTTATTCATGGGAATTTTTTGAAGAGTGGTTAGTGGGATGAGAAATCGGTTTGTCGGTGAGCGTGATGCGGTTGCCCTCGCGGGTGGCCTTCAGGTGGAAGGCTTCTTCCAGGGCCAGCAGCAGCACGTCCAGGTCGCGCACCGGGATGGTCCCGGTCACTTTGCGCGCACTCAACTCGGGGCTGGCCGCCACCTCGATGCCGTAAGTATCTTCCAGGCGGGTGGCCAGCTCGGCAATCGGGGTTTCGTCGAGCACCAGGCGGTCGTCTTTCCAGGCCGTGTAGGCGGCGGGGCGCACGGCCTTATGCACCACGGCAGCGGGCTGGGCGTCGTGGGTTTCCACCAATTCGCCGGGCTTCATGATGACATCGGTGCGTTGCGGGTCGTCAAAATCAATCCGTACCTTACCCGAAAGCAGCACCACGCGGGCCTGGTCGCGCCGCCGGTTCACCGTGAACTTGGTGCCCAGCACCTCCACGCTGAACCCCGCCCGGGTGTGCACCACAAAGCGCTGGTTGTTGGGCATGTGTTGCACCGCAAAATAGCCTTCGCCGTCCAGCCACACTTCGCGGGGCCGGTTTTTGGCCCATTTGGCGGGGTAGCGCAGCTTCGAGTGGCCATTCAGGGTCACCTGCGAGCCGTCGGGTAATTGCAGGAGCTGCGTCTGGCCGTAGCTGGTGGCCATTTCGACGGGAGCCACGGGGCGCTGGGAGTACAGCAGCCAGCCGCCGCCGGCCAGGGTGCCGGCCACCGCGGCCGCGGCGGCCCAGCGCCGCCACATGGGCGCCGCTTCCGGCATCACGTACCGGTGCTTGCCGAAGTCAAGGCGCTGATGCAGCGTTCCTAGCAGTGCTTCGTAGTCGGGTTCATCGAAGCCGGAAAGCGGGGTGGGAGCCGCGGCCAGCGCGTCAAAATGCTGGCGCATCCACTGTTGCGCCTGGTCGTGGTTGGCGGGCAGCACCAGCCAGTCCCGCACGGCCGCCGTTTCGGCGGGCGTGGCAGCGCCCCGAGAGTAGCGGGCAAAAAGGGCTTCGGTAACGATTGTCTGCATAGAATTTCGGGGTCGGAAAGGACTTGGGACGGCTGCGGCAGCTGAGATTTTCGGCGAGATTGTCCACCAATCGGCGCACCCGTTCCCAAACGATTGGAGCACGCGGCCCCAATCGTTTGCAGTACTACACTGCAAGTGCGTTTCCCCCTTACTCGCCCTCGAAAAATAATTTTAGCTGGCGCTCATCGCCATGGCCAGCAGCACGCCCAGAATCTCGCTGCCATGCGCCCGGAAATAGGCCCGCAGGAACTTAAGGGCCTGCATTATCTGCGCCTCAACGGTCTTCACCGACAGGTTCAGCTGGGCCGCGATTTCAGGGTAAGTAAGCCCCTGCTGGCGGCTCAAAATAAAAATTTGCCGGCGCTTGGGCGGCAGCTTGTCCAACGCGGCTTGGTACAGGGCCTCCATCTCCGAGTATTCGGCGTCGTTGGTGGCTACGCGGGGGCTCAGGGCCGCAATGTGCGTTTGGAAGCGCACGTGGTGCTGGCTGCGCCGCAGCTGGTTCAGGATGGCGTGGTGGGCCGTGGTGAAGAGGTAACCTTTCAGGGGCACGTCGTCGCGCAGGTCCTGGCGCTTCTCCCAAATCTTCAGGAAGCAGTCCTGCACAATCTCCTCGGCATCGGCCCGCGACTTCAGGTAACTGTAGGAAAACCGGTACACCAGGGCGCTGTAGTGGCGGAACAGCGCATCAAACGCCCGCTCGTCGTTCAGCTTAAGCCGACGAAGACACTCTGGCTCAGAAAAGTCGCGCGCTATTTCCAAAGGATACCCTGCTAAAGCTGTCTAAAAGTAACGGAAAGTTGACGTTTGGAGTCATCAAGCCGGAATTTCCGGCCCGGCCCGTGCCGCCGCCTAGTGGGCGGAACAGGAGCCTGCCCACGGACGGACTACGCCGGAAACTATGCGGGCTGCCGTGCCCTCGCACAGAGGCATTAAACTGCTGGCAAAGGGCTTTAAACGCAAAAAGTCCCAGCCGCGAAAGCGACCGGGACTTGTGCTGTAGAGAGAGGACTCGAACCTCTAATTTTACTAGCGAGATAGGCTAGCGCGTCTGCCAGTTCCGCCACCCCACAGTGTTTGGTTATGCAAAAATAGATACAGGATTTGTTAATTAAAAACTACTGAATAAGATTATTTTTGTGTTAACTTTTTGTTTTCGAACGTAATGAGTGCGAAAAACTAAATTTATAAAAACGATAAACAGGCCTTAATTACCGGAAAGGCCCATTATTTATGCTGCGCCTTCCAATATCTATTTGTTGGAATAAATAGCAAAAATAGTGATTTTAAGGGCTAATTGCAAAAATGCCTATTTAAGTGCGGCTTAAACTTTTTGCTTTTGCGGCATAATTCCCTTTCTATAACCACGGAAACAAGGGCGGTGGAACCCCCTGGCCCTGGCCTGCCGAAGCCTCAAACGAACCGAAACCAAGCTGGTCGGAATAGCAGCCGGGACGCAGGTAGTGGCGCGGTAAAAGAAGCCGCCTCCTGCAGCGGGGCGGTACCTTTGGGGCCCACAAGCTAAGCAGGAAAGCAGTGAACGATGGGGCCGCCCGGAAGATTATTCACCTCGACATGGATGCCTTTTATGCATCGGTGGAGCAGCGCGACCATCCGGAGCTGCGCGGCAAGCCCGTGGCCGTGGGCGGCGCCCGCGAGCGCGGCGTGGTGGCGGCCGCCAGCTACGAGGCGCGGCGGTTTGGGGTGCGCTCGGCCATGCCGTCGGTCACGGCCCTGCGCAAGTGCCCGGAGCTGCTGTTCGTGCCGCCCCGCTTCGCGGTGTACAAGGAAATATCGCGGCAGATTCGGGCCATTTTTGCCGAGTACACGCCCCTGATTGAGCCGGTGTCGCTGGACGAGGCCTACCTCGACGTGACCCACAACCTGAAGCAGCTGGCCTCGGCCACCCAGATTGCGCGGGAAATCCGGGCCAAAATCCTCGCCGAAACCCAGCTGACGGCTTCGGCGGGCATTTCCTACAATAAGTTTCTGGCCAAGCTGGCCTCGGACTACCGCAAGCCCAACGGGCAATTTGTGGTGCGGCCCGAGCAGGGGCTGGCCTTCGTGGAGGGGCTGGCGGTGGGGCAGTTTCACGGCGTGGGGCCGGTGACGGCGGCCCGGATGAACCAGCTGGGCATCTTCACCGGAGCCGATTTGCGGGAGCAGCCCGTGGAGTTCCTGCAGCAGCAGTTTGGCAAGGCCGGGCGCTACTACTTCGCCATTGCCCGCGCCGAGGACCACCGCCCCGTGGTGGCCGACCGCCTGCGCAAGTCGATGGGCTCCGAAACCACTTTTGCCCAGGATTTGTGGGAGTTTACGGACTTGCTGGACGGGGTGCGGCCGCTGATGGAGGAGGTGTGGGAATACTGCCAGCGCTCCGGCATCCGGGGCCGCACCCTCACGCTGAAAGTGAAGTTTGCCGACTTCCAGCAAATCACGCGCAGCCGCAGCAGCGTGGGACTTATTTCGAGCCAGGCCGTGCTGGAGCGCATTGGCCGGGAGCTGGTGGAGGGCCTGTTTCCGCTGGCAAAAGGCGTGCGGCTGCTGGGCATCACGCTCTCGAACCTGAACACGAGCCCGCAGGCCGCCGGCCACCAGCTCACGCTGAGCCTGTAGCCCGGCATTCCCGCAACCCCGGCGGTTTCTTTTCGACTTTGGGAGCAATTACTGGTGCGATTCTGGTTACGGAGGCATCATCTTTACCGACTGGCTGCGCCCCGCTGCTGCGTGGCAGTCCGCCGGCCCTACCTCATTCGTCTTCTAACTAGCCACCTGCGCATGCAATTTCCCCGATTTAAGCTAGGATTATATTCCACTTCCGTGCTGGCCCTGCTGGGACTGGCCTCGTACTCGGTGTACCAGGGCACGCCTCCGCGTGACCAGGTGGTGCTCGGCACCATGCTGCAGGGGCTGAGCATGGCCCACTACCAGCCCGAAAAGCTGGACGACCAATTCTCGCAGCGCGTGTACGACCTCTACCTCAAGCGGGTGGACGTGAACAAGCAGCTGCTGCTGGCGCCCGAAGTGGCCGGCCTCCAACAGTTCCAGACCAGGATTGACGACGAGCTGAAGGGCGGCAGCCACGAGTTTCTGGACGCCACCAGCCAGATTCTGGCCAAGCGCATGGTGGAAATTCAGGCCGTGTACCGGCAGATTCTGGCCAAGCCGTTTGACTTTTCGGTGCAGGAAACCTGGGAAACCGACCCCGCTAAGGCCACTTATGCCCCCGATGCCGCCGTGCAGCGTGAGCAGTGGCGCAAGATGCTGAAGTACCAGACCCTCGCCCGCCTCTCGGAGCTGATGGACGAGGAGACGCACAAAAAGGACAAGCCGCTGGCCGCTGCCAAGGTGGGGGCCTCGGCCGTCACCACCTCCGAACACGTGCGCACGCCGGTTGAGATGGAGGCCGAGGCCCGCAAGCGCGTGCTGAAATACTACGACGATGCCTTCGCCGACCAGCTCCAGACCGACGCCAACGACCGGCTGGCGGCCTTTGCCGACGTCATCGCCAATACGTACGACCCCCACACCGAATACTTTGCGCCAATTGCCCGCGACAATTTCGATATTGCCATGTCGGGCCGTCTGGAAGGCACCGGCGCGCAGCTGCTGGAGGACGAGGGCCACCTTAAAGTCACTGACATTGTGGCCGGGTCGGCCTCGGCGCGGCAGGGCGAGCTGAAAGTGGGCGACATTATTTTGCGCGTGGCTCAGGGCGCGGCCGAGCCGGTGAGCGTGGAAGGCATGCGCTTCGAGAAAGCCGTGAAGCTGATTCGTGGCCCCAAAGGCACGGAGGTGCGCCTCACGGTACGCAAGCCTGACGGCGCCACGATGGTCATTCCCATTATCCGCGACGTGGTGGTGATTGAGGAAACCTACGCGCAGTCGGCCCTTATCAAGCGCGACGGCCGCACCTACGGCTACATTCACCTGCCCGGCTTCTATGCCGACTTTGGCGGCAAGGGCGGCCGCAGCAGCGCCGCCGACGTGAAAACTGAGCTGGCCAAGCTGGCCAAGGAAAACGTGGCCGGCGTGGTGCTCGACCTCCGCTACAACGGCGGCGGCTCGCTGCGCGACGCCGTGGACATGGGCGGCTTATTTGTGCCCAGCGGCCCCATGGTGCAGGTGAAAAGCGGCCGGGGCGCCGCCCAGGCCATTTCCGACAACGACCCGCAGACGCAGTACGCCGGCCCGCTGGTGGTGCTCGTGAACAAGTACAGCGCTTCGGCTTCCGAGATTCTGGCCGCTGCTATGCAGGACTACCACCGCGCCATTATCATGGGCAGCACCACATACGGCAAGGGCACGGTGCAGCAGGTATTCGACCTGGATAATGCCGTGACGGCCGAAGCCAATGCCCTCAAGCCGCTGGGCTCGCTCAAGCTCACCATCCAGAAATTTTACCGGGTCAACGGCGGCTCGACGCAGTTTAAGGGCGTGACGCCGGACATCACCCTGCCCGATGCGCTGTCTTCGTACGCCAAGGGCGAGCAGGAGTCCGAGTACCCGCTGCAGTGGGATGAAATTGCGCCCGCCGCCTTCCAGCCCACCAATACCCTGGCGGCCCTCGACAAGCTGCGGGCCGCCAGTGCCGCGCGGGTGGCCGCCAGCCCCGGTTTCCACCTCATCACCGATGCGGCCCAGCGTGCCACCGAAAGCCGCAAGCAAACCGTGCTTTCGCTGAACCTGGCCGCCTACCGCACCCTCCAGCAGCAAGCCCGCGACACCAACAAGCAGCAAACGGCCGCCCAAAACGCGCTGGCCATGCTCGATGTAGCCGCGCTGGCGGCCGATGCCCGCCCCGCCACCGATTCGACGGCCGCCAAGCGCACGGCCCGTTTCCTCAAGCCCCTGCGCAAAGATGCTGCCCTGGCCGAAGCCGTGTCGGTTATCAAAGACGAGCTATAGGTGGCCCATCGGCACCACATTTATCCGCCCCCGTCGCTCCCCAGCGGCGGGGGCTTGTGGTTTGAGTCGGCAATATTTCTAGAGATGGAATTACGGCAATGGTCAATAAAGTAAAAAACAGATAATCAACGAGGCAATATTCGGTGCGGCTGAGCTCATCCGGCCGGGGCTGGGAGTAGGGGCCGGGGCCGGCCAAAACAACTTCTCCGGTGTGCCTATTTTCGCCGCATGCTCGAATCCGCTCCCGCGCCTTTTCCCGTTGACCTTCACGATATTTTCCCTTCCGATGACCTGGTGCGGGGCTTGCTGGAGGCGTCGCTGAACGGGGTAGCGCTGTACACGCCCATCCGGGACGAAAGGGGCGAAATTGTGGACTTCGTGATTGAGCTGCTGAACTCCGAGGCCCAGCGCATGCTGGGCCAGCCTGCGCGGCCCGGCGGCACCTACCTACAACACTTTCCCACCTCCCTGGCAACGGGCGTGTTTGCCTTTCACTGCGAGGCATTTGAGTCGGGCCAACCCATGCGCCGGGACGTCAACTATCAGGGCGCCGGCCTCGACAACTATTTCCAGCTCTCGGCGCGGCGGGTGGGGCAGGGGCTGCTGGTGAGCTTCGGCGATACCAAAGGCCACGCCCGCACCCCCGTGGAGCAGGCCCTGTACGAAAGCCAGGCCCGGGAGCGGGCCGCCCGGGCCGAAGCCGAAACCCAGCGTGTCCTGCTGCACGACACCTTCATGCAGGCGCCGGCCATGATATGCATCTTCGCCGGCCCCGAGCACGTGTTTGAGCTGGTGAACCCGGCCTACCAACGGCTGGTGGGGACCCGCCCGCTGCTGGGCCGGCCCATCCGCCGGGCCATGCCGGAGTTGGAAGGACAGCCCATTTTCGACCTGCTCGACGAGGTGTACCGCACCGGCAATACCTTTCGGGCCAATGAAATGCTGGTGCAGCTCGACCACGAAAATTCCGGGGTGAGCGACCTGCAAAAACGCTACTACAACTTCGTGTACCAGCCCCGGCGCGATGCCCAGGGCGTTATCGACGGCATCCTCGCGTTTGCCTACGAGGTGACCGAGCAGGTGCTGGCCCAGCAGCAGGTGGGCCTCAGCGAGCGGTTGACGGCCTTTGCCAACGAGGAACTGGCCGCTGCCAACGAAGAGTTGCACGCCGCCAACGAAGAAAGCCGGGCCACCAACGACAGCCTGTTCAGCACCCAGCTCTCGTTGCAGGAGCTGAACCAGGGACTGGAGGCCCGCGTGGCCGAGCGCACCGTGCAGGCCCTGGCCGCCCGGGCCGAAGCCGAGCGCCAACGCGCCCGCCTGGAGCGGCTTTTTATGCAGGCCCCGGCCGCCATCTGCATCCTCGACGGCCCCGATTTGGTGTTCGAGCTGGTGAACCCCGGCTACCAGGCCCTCTTTCCGGGGCGGCAGCTGCTGGGCCAAAAGCTGCTGGCCGCGTTGCCGGAAATAGTGAAGCCCGGCGTGTATCAAACCATCCGCCAGGTGTACGAAATGGGCCTTACGCGCGAGGAAGATGCCATTCTGATTCCCGTTGCCCGCCCCTATGATGGCGTGCTGGAGGACCGGTACTTCAACTACGTCCAGCAGGCCCGCTTCAACGAAAATGGGCAGATTGACGGCGTGCTCGTGCTGGCCTTTGAGGTGACCGGGCAGGTGCTGGCCCGCCAGCAGGCCGATGCCTTGCAGGCCGAAGTGCTGGCCGCCGCCCAGCGCCAGGCCGACGAGCGCGAAACCTTTTACCAGATATTTGAGCAAACCCCGGCCCTGGTGGCGTTGCTGCACGGCCCTGAGCACCGGCTGACGTACCACAACCAAGCCTACCAGCGGCTGTTTCCCGGCCGCCGGATGCGGGGGCGCACCATTGCCGAGATTCAGCCGGAAGCCGTGACGCAAGGCTTTTTGGCCCTCCTGGACCGCGTGTACCAGACCGGGATTACCTTCTTTGGCAACGAGCTGCCGCTGGCCCTTGAGCAACCCGACGGCACCCCGCCCAGAACCGCCTATTTCAACTTTACCTACCAGGCTTATCAGGAAAACAGCCAAACCGTGGGCATCTCCGTCTTCGCCTACGACGTGACCGAGCAGGTGCGCGCCCGCCAGCAGCGCGCGGCCCAGCAGCAGCAGTTGCGGGACCTGTTTGAGCAGGCGCCCGTGGCCGTGGCCGTGCTGCGCGGCCCGGAATACATTGTGGAGCTGGCCAATTCGGGCATGTGCGAGCTGTGGGGCCGCCGCCGGGAAGAAGTGCTGGACCGCCCCTTGTTTGTGACCATGCCCGAGTTCCTGGTGCAGGGCTTTGTGCCGCTGCTGGCGGGCGTAGTTACCAGCGGCGAGGCCTACGCCGCGCAGGAGTGCCCCATTCAGCTGCCGCGCCAGGGCCGCACCGAAACCGTGTACGTAAACTTCGTGTACCAGCCCCTGCGCGACGACAAGGACCTGATTACGGGCGTGGCCGTGGTGGCCATTGATGTGAGCGAGCAGGTGGCCGCCCGCCAGCTCCTGGCCCGGGCCAACGAGGAGCTGAGCGGCGCCAACTCCGCCGTGAGCACCCGCAATGCGGAGCTGGCCGCCGCCAACAAACGTCTCACCCGCACCAACCAGGACCTCGACAACTTCGTGTACGCCGCCAGCCACGACCTCAAGCAGCCCGTGAACAACCTGGCCGGCCTGTTTGGCGAGTTGCGCATCTCCACCACCTTCACCGACCCGGCCGAGGAAACCCTGCTCGTGCCCATGATTGACGAGGCCCTGCGCCAGCTGGTCACCACCATCGACGACCTGGCCGCCGTGGGCCAGGCCCAGCAGCTGCCCGACCAGCCCCCCGAAACCGTGGCCCTCGACGAGATAACCCAGGAAGTGCTCCAGACCCTGCAGCCGCAGGTGCTGGCCGCCCGCGCCCGCGTCACCGCCGATTTTGCCGCCCGCCCCGCCATCTCCTACGCCCGCGCCAACCTGCGGACTATCCTGCTCAACCTGCTCAGCAACGCCCTCAAATATGCCGACCCCGCCCGGCCCGGCCGCGTGCACCTGTCGCTGTGGCTGGAAAACGACCGCCCCGTGCTGCTGGTGGAGGATAACGGCCTGGGCTTCGACCTGCGCCGGCACCGCGGTGAGCTGTTCCACCTTTTCCGCCGCTTCCACGACCACACCGAGGGCACCGGCGTGGGCCTCTACCTCGTCAACCGCATCGTGCAAAGCCACGGCGGCCACATCGAAGTGGAGAGCGAGGTGGGCGTGGGGACAACGTTCCGGCTGTTTTTGTGAGTGAAAAAAGAAGAAAATCTTGTGGCTTTCGTTTTTTCGACTGGAATCAACTACTGCCAGTTAGCAGGCCCAGGTAAAAGGCCGAAAATTCCCTCCGCAACTAATAAATATCCCGCAGCTCAAAATAGCGGGGGCTGGCGCTGCTCACCGGGTTGCCCAAAATCACGCCGATATCGGCCGGTTTGTGCTGGTCGGTGAGGCCGTCGAGCGTGATAACCGCCAGATGGAGCAGCACCCAGAGCAGGAGTCCGGCACCAAGGTATTTGAGGGGTGTTTTGCGGTTCATGAGAAGCCGGCAGAAGCAACTGGAGCGGGCGGGGTGCAAAGGTGGACAGATTAAAGCAGCAGGGCGGGCTGTCGGGGGCCTTGGCTGACCGCAGCAGCCCGGAAAACCCCCGCCTGCGGACGCAGTTGTGCCCGGCAGGCAATAAGTTTGCGCCTGTTTACCTCTGACGTATTTTATGAAAGCCTTTATTTTCGACCTCAACGGGACCATGATTCACGACATGGAATACCACACCCGCGCCTGGCAATACCTGTTCAACCACGACCTGGGCGGCGATTTTACCTGGGAGCAGGTGAAGCCCCAGATGTACGGCAAAAACCGGGAAGTGCTGGTGCGCATGTTCGGCCCCGACCGCTTTACGGGCGAGGAGATGGACCGGCTCTCGCTGGAAAAAGAGAAGCGCTACCAAATCGAGTTTCTGCCGCACCTGGCCCTGCTGCCCGGCCTGATGGAGTTTCTGGAGCGGGCCCACCAGGCCGGCATTCCCATGGCCATTGGGTCGGCGGCCATCCCGTTCAACATCGATTTCGTGCTCGATAACCTCAACCTCCGGCACTATTTCACCGCCATCGTGAGCGCCGACGACGTGGTGCTGAGCAAGCCCCACCCCGAAACCTTCCTCAAAGCCGCCACCCGGCTGGGCGTAGCCCCCGCCGACTGCATCGTATTCGAGGACGTACCAAAAGGGGCCGAAGCCGCTCAAAACGCCGGAATGAAGGCCGTGGTCCTCACCACCACGCACCAAGCCGCCGAGTTCCTGCACCTGCCCAACGTGCTGCACTTCGCGGCCGATTTTACGGATGAGTTCGTAAAAAGCCTGGTGTAGGAAACGGGCCGGCGCAGGCGCCTAATACGTCGAATCGGCGTCATATTTCACAAACGGCACCTTGCCGAAATCGCGGGGCGTGTGGCTGCTGCTGAACGTGGTACTGTCCGGGGCAAAGGCGGAAAACCCCTCGCTGCCCTCGCGGCTGAGGTACCAGGAGTGGTCAGCGGGGGCATATTTGAAGGTGATAACGCGCGTCCATCGGTGGCTGCTGCCACCGTAGTGCTCCACCGAAAAGAAGCCTTTCTTGATGACCACCTGCTGGTAGGGGTCGCCCATCATGCCGCCTTCGCCCCGGCGCAGCACCACGCGGTCGTTGCGGGCGGCCAGGGCGTAGCGGTGGTCGGGCTGGCCGAGCAGCAGGAGCAGGGGCCGGTCCAAATCCTCGACGGTGGTGGTGTCTTCGCCGTTTTTGCGCAGCACCAGCACTTTGTCCGGCCAGGCATCGCGGTTGAGGTCGCCGGAAGCCGAATCGAGAATACCGAAGCCCGCCGGCACGAAGGCCGCGAGTGACGCGGCAGCCGGGGCGCCCGCCAATGGGGCCGCCGGGGCTTTCGCCGCAGCGGAGGCGGCTGCCTGGGAGACTTGTTCGGCGGTTTTGGGCTCGGCGTGGCAGGCGGCCAGCAGCAAAAGGCTGCTCAAATACCAAGGAAATGACATTGGGAGCTGTTTTGTCAATTACGGAGCCACCACCTGCACCCGCACGGCGGAGGCATGGCCGGCATCATGGTAGAGCTTGATGGTGGCTTTCTGAAAGTCCCTGGCCTCGGCCGTGGCGATGGGCACGAAAGTCTGCGGGTTGCGGTCCACCAGCGGGAACCAGGTGCTTTGCACCTGCACCAGCAGCCGGTGGCCTTTCCGGAAAGTGTGCAGTACGTCGGGCAGCTCGTATTTCACCTCGGTGGGCTGGTTGGGCACAAAGGCCGCGGGCTTGGAGAAGCTGTTGCGGAAGCGGCCGCGCATCACCTCGGCCCGCACCAAGCGCTGGACGCCATCGGGCTGCTCGTCGATGACTTTCACGATGAAGTCGGCGTCCGTACCGGAGGTGCTCACGAACAGGTCAGCGGTGAGCGGGCCGGCCAGGGTCAGGTCTTCCGCAAGGGTTTCGGTATGAAAGGTGAGCACGTCCGCGCGCTTGGTGGCGAAGCGCTGGTCCTCAATCATGTATTCGTTGTTGCGGCTGCCGTGCACGCCGTCAGTGTAGGGCACCGGGTTGGCCGGGTCGCTGAGGTATTGAGATGGGAGAATAAATTTATCAACGCCGGGCAATCTTGTAATGTGAAGGTTTGCTTGGTTCTCGAGTGCCTTGGCTACTTCAGTTTCGACCTTGGGGCCTGCCACGGCCAGGTGGCCTCCTTCCTGCAAGTACAGCGTGCGGCTTTCCGTGGCGGCCGGCGGCCAGGTCGGGTAGGTTTTCCACTCATTCGTACCGGTGTTGAATACCGTGGCTTCTGCTGGATTGAAGGTGCCTTTGTCTTTCAGGTAGAAGTTGAAAAACGGCGTTTCCAGCGTTTCGCGGTAGGTTTGGGCGGTGTTCGCGCCGAAGCTAAGGGAGCCGAAGGTGCTCCAGTCGGGGCGGGACCAGGCGCCGTGGGTCCAGGGGCCCATCACGAGGCGGTTGGTAGTGCCGGGGTTCTGCTTTTCGATGGCCTGGTAGGTGTTCAGGGCGCCGTACAGGTCCTCGGCATCGAACCAGCCGCCCACGACCAGCACGGCCGGTTTCACGCCCGTGAGAGCCGGGCGGATGTTGCGCTGCTGCCAGTAGGCGTCGTAGGTTTCGTGCGCCATGTACTCGTTCCAGATGCGGGCGCGGTTGTTGAAATATTTGGGTCCGTTGGCGTTTTTGATGGGGCCGAGGGCGAGGAAGAACTTGTACGCATCCTTCGGCTCAAACTTGAACAGCTCCGGGTACTCGGCCACCGGCTTGGGGCGCGGAATGTCGAAGTAGTTGGTGAATTCGAAGTTATCAAGCAGGTAAAACGCGCCCTTGTGCCGGGCATCGTCGCCGATAAACTCATCCGTAACCGGGGCCTGCGGCGATACTGCTTTCAGGGCCGGGTGGGCATTGGGCAGCGCGGCCGAGGCGTAGAAGCCGGGGTAGCTGATGCCCATCATTCCCACGCGGCCGTTGTTGCCGGGCACGTTCTTCAGCAGCCATTCGATGGTATCGAACGTGTCGGTGCTTTCGTCGTGCGGCGGGGGATTGTTGCCGAGGGCAAATGCCCCTTTGGGCAGGGCGGGCGTCATTTCCTCAAACTTGCCCTCGCTCAGATACCGCCCGCGCACGTCCTGGTACACGAAAATGTATTTCTCCCGCGACAGCTCCTGGCTGGGGCCCGGCCCGCGCGGGCGGTACTTGTCCTCGCCATACGGCCCGGCCGAGTAGGGCGTCCGCGTCATCAGAAAGGGGTAGGGCGTGGCCGGGGAGGCATCTATGGGCACGTAGATGGTGGTGTAAAGATTCACGCCATCACGCATCGTTATCTGGCGGTCGAGCTTGGTGTAGCTCTGCCGCACGAACACGGAATCCTGGGCGCGGGACTGGGCCCGAGCGGCGGGCGCGGCAAGGAGCAAAGCGGCCAGTAGAGGCAGCGAAGAACGGGTCATTGGAGGATTCAATAGGTGTGACGGATTGACAAACCAAAGAACGTCATGCTGAGTCAAGAACGTCGTGCTTCGGCTGCGCTCAGCATGACGTTCAAAAGACGAAGGCGCCTTAGCCCTCAGCGCAACAGGCGCACGGTGGTATCGAGGCGCTGGGTGAGGAGCAGGTCGCGGTATTGCTGGCGCAGGCTGGCCTGTTCCTGGCGCTGCTCGTCCTTCTGAAACAGGCGTACCTTGTATTTCTCGCCGGCGCCGGCGCGGCGCAGGTTCACGTAGGTGAGCTTGCCGGTGGAGCGGCTCACGGGCTCGCCGTTCTGGATGCGCTCCACGCGCTTGTCGTTGTTGCCGAACAGGGCCTGCAGGGGTTTCAGGCCAATAAAGAGGTTGGTGCGGCCGTCGAGCCCGTAGGTGCCGCTGATTTCCAGGTTGCTCAGGTTGCTGTTCAGGCTGAGGCCGGGAATGAGCAGCTGGCCCTGCGAGAGCGCAAATTCACTGCTAACCGGCTCGAAATACAGGTGGCTGGTGCGCGCTGATTTCATGAATTTCAGCGCCTCCACCAGGGCTTCCACGTCCAGCAGCTCCAGGTTGCGCAGGTCCGTTTTCAGGTAGCCCGTCGTCTGCTTCAGCGCGGGCAGGAAGCTGGCGTCGAGGTCTGTGCGCAGGTCCATCACCCCGCGCAGGGTGCCCCGGATGTTGTCGCCGCTCAGCACCTTCAGCCCCAGCGCGGTGGCCATGGTGAAGAACGCCGGCAGGGCCACGTCGTCGAGGCGCAGCTGCGCCTGGGTGGGATGGTGGCGGCGGTTGGCCGTGCTAATCATGTGGCCGCTCAAGCCAATATGGCCGCCCAGCGCGTCCATCGATAAGTTGTCGAGCCGGGCTTCGCCATCGAGCAGGTGCGATACCAGCCGGAACCGGCTGCCCCGAATGACGCCGTAGTGCACCTGGTCGGCTTCTACGTGCAGCACCGCGCTCAGCACTCCGTTGGATATCATGGAGCGACTGACCGTGGACTGCCGGCGCTCGGCACGGCGGGTGGCCCGGCGCTCGGTGCGGGCCAGCGTGCGGGCCGTGGGCACCGAATCGGTGGGCGTGGTCAGGCTGGCAATCATGGCCAGCAGGCGCTGCACGTCGAGGGTGGCGTAGCGCAGGGTCACATCGGCGTCGGCGGCCAGCAGGTGCATGTTTTCTACCTGGGCCGTGGCCGATGCTTCGCCCTGCCCGCCCTCCGGCGTGCGGAAGTGCAGGTAAGGCATGTGCATGACCGGCCCGGTTTTTTCCAGTTGCAGGCTGACCTGGTCCAGGCTTTCAGTTTCCGGAAGCTGCACGTGGTCGATGTCGATGGTGACCTGGCCGTTGGCCGTCAGCAGCAAATCGCGCAGGGCCGGAATGGCCACACCCGCGCCTTTGGTTCGGGCTCGGGCCGGGCGGGCAGCCTGCGGCTCAGGCCGGGCCAGCCGGGCCATGAATTCCCGGTAGTTGATGGTGGCGAAGTGCACGCCCAGCTGGTACTGCACGGGGGCCACGCGGTTGTCCGGGTCGGTGGGCCATTGCACGGTGCCGTGCACGGTGCCGCCCCACACGCCACCGGCCAGGTTCAGCAGCTGCACCTGGTGGCCATCGTGGCGCACGGTCACGGCCAGGTTGCTGAGCGTGTCGGTGGCCAGCAGCAGGCGCTGGCAGCGCAGGTTCACATCCAGCATCAGGCCGGGCGGAATCAGGTCGCTGCCCAGGGTGGCGGCCAGCTGGGCCTTGTCGCGCGGGGCCCTCGACGGCTTGGGCAGGCTACCGGGCGAAAAGCCCGGCCCGGCCGTGCGCGGCACCGGCCGCATGAGGCTGCGCAGGCGGGCCACGCGCAGCTCATCCACCGCAAAATCGCCGCTGATGCTGGCCGTGCTGTGCAGGCCGGTCAGATAATCGAGCAGATACGTGGTGGTGGCCGAGGCCCGGAACCGCATGTCGTTCAGCACCCCCGAGGCATTGGAGAGCTGGCACAGGCTGTCCCGCAGGCCAATCTGCACATTCAAATCCGAAATATCGGCCCCGCGCACGGGCAGCACAAACGAGGCGTGGCGCAATGTCACGTTGCCGCGCATCGACAGGCTTTTTTGCGGCTGGTTGGGGTCACCTCGGCCGGGCAGGGGCGGCAGCAGGCCGCGCAGCTGCACGTCGAGGTCGGCGATGCCGTGGCGGGCGCGCCACCGGCCCGGCGACACCACCGCGGCCAGCTCGGGCAGCTCGGTGCGGCCCCGGAAGCGCCCGTTCAGGTAGGGCCGGGTGAAGTCGCGCAGCGTGAGGGCCACGTCGAGCTGGCCCGCCGAGGAATAAATGCGGCAGCGGCGCAGCGTAAGCACCGTCGATTTGGTGTTGTGGGCGGGGCCGTTGTCGTAGGTGCCCTGCAAGTCCCAGCGGTTGATGCGGCGGGCCGAGTCCGGCCACGCCAGGCTGGCGCCGCGCAGCCCGAAGGTGAGCACGTTGCGGGGGCTTACGGTGGGCCCGCTCAGCCCCGTGATGGTGTAGTGAATGTGGGCCTTGCTGGGGCTGGTGGCCCCGGCAAGGTAGGGGTCGAGGCGCGGCGGCAGGGCGGCGCGCAGCACTTCGGTGAGCGGCTGGTTGCCCACAAATTTCAGGTTCATCATGGTGCCCACCGGCTGCGCGGGGTCCACGTGGTGGGTGCCGCTCACCCGGATGGTGTCGCCGTTGAGGGTGGCGCGGGTACTCCAGATAAGCCCCTGGCGGTCTTTAAACGTGTATTTATAGTGCACCCAGGCCCGCACCGGGGCCTGCTCAAACAGGGTGCCGGCCTTGGTGCGCAGGTAGCTCAGCTCGCCGTCGAGGGTGCCGGCTACCTGCAGCACGCCGCCCCGCAGCCGGGCACTGAGCCGGGCCTCGTGCACTTCGGCCCCAAACGCGCTGCGCGAGTAGTGGTTGCGCGAACTCATGCGGAAGTTGTGGACCAGCACCTCGTCCAGCTCCAGCTGGAGAGCGGGCACCGGGCCGGTGCCCTTGCGGCGCTTGCCGCGCAGCCCCCAGGTGTGGCCCAGCGAATCGACCCGCTCCCGGAAGTCCACGTCGGTCACCTCCAGGCGCGTCACTCGCACCTGTCCGCGCAGCAGGCTCAGCAGCTCCAGGCGCAGGTCGGCGCGCACGATGCGCAGCACCGGCACGCGCTGCTGGTAAGCGGTATCGGTGAGGGCCAGGTGCTGAATGGAGGCCGTGAGGTACGGGAAATCGCTCCACGGCGACATCACTACCTTAAAAGGCTCCAGCACCAGCTCGGAGTTGTGCGTGAGGGCGAATCGCACTTTTTGGGCCACCAGGCGCCGCCCATAATCACTGCCCAGGGCCCAGATTCCTACCCCCACTCCCAGCACGGCCAGCAGCAGCACCGATGCCAATACTCGTCGCAGGGGAAAGGATTTCATACAGGAATGCCGCTATTGCCGAGGTAGCAGCCGGAAGCCGCCACGTATGAGTTAGTTGAGCCAAAACAGCTCCGCATACGGGAAAAATTCGGGCGCGTATGGCGGGGTGCGGGCGGCGGCGACGGATTTATTCCTCTTCGACGGCTACTTCGTCGGCATGGGTCGTCGCCTCGTACACATCGGCATATTTGAAATCTTCCAGCCAGTTTGCGGAGCTTACCACGTCAAAAGTAACCGAATTCCCGGCGGTTTTATCGGCTTTCAGCTGCCAGATAATTGATTTTGCTTCCTCAAAGGTTGGCCCGGCCAATTGCGTTGAGAATAACCGGTTCAGCAGGGCGTTATCGGGCAGGCCCTGGGCCAGCAGGCGCAGCAGCGGGGCTGCGGGCGCATCGGCGAAGATGGCCGCGCCGTCCGGGGTTTCGGCCGTGCATTTCACCTGGAACTGCACCGCCTTGGTGCTGGGGAACGTGCCGTTGTAGGCGTCGTGCAGCAGCTGGGTGGCCTGGTAAAAGCCTTTGTGCAGGGGCAGCTCGGGGTTTTCCTCCCACAGCTTTTCGGTGAGCATCTGGTGCGACAGGTTTTCAATCTGCCCCGCGTTCAGCTGCTCCGGAAATAAATAGCCCAGCACAACCTCGGCCGCCTCGCGGGGCTCCAAATCGGTGAACGACATGAGGCACATATCCTTCAATTCGGCTTCGCTGATGGCATCCGGATTGTCGTAATTCATTTTAATTAATAGGGCCTTATAATCGGAATTCTGCCAGGAATCCGGCAGCTCGGTTAAAGTAGAGAAGGTCAGGCGCTCAACGGTGAATTTGGGGGCGGGGGTCAGCATAAGGTTTGAAAAATTGGGGCGGCGCGGGGCCGTGAGTACGGTTGGGTTTACGCACGGTGGCGGCAAATGACCGGAAAGAGAGTGAAGGAACATTGGAAAAAGCACGCCGTAAACAGCCAGTCGTAAGCAGCCCGACGGGCTTTTGCCTTTTCCAACTCCGTCCCCGCCACTACGCCACGGGCAGCGTGAACAGGAACCGGCTGCCGGCTGCCGGCTGGCTCTCCACCCACAATTTTCCACCCTGCGCGTCGATAAACTCGCGCGAAATGCTCAGGCCCAGTCCCGAGCTGCCCGAGTGCCCCGCCTGGTCCGGCACGCCCGCGAAGCGCTGGAAAATGCGCTTGTGGTACTCGGCCGGAATACCGGGGCCGCAGTCCTCCACGCTCACGCGCACCATTTCGCCCCACTGCACCGCCCGAATGACGAGTGGGCACCCCGTGGGCGAGTAGCGGATGGCGTTGGAAAGCAGGTTGATGAGCACCCAGGTGGTTTTTTCCACGTCGCCGTGCACCTCGGGCAGGGCGTCGGGCAGGTGCAGGTCGAGCCGGAGCTGCTTGTCGCGCAGCTGCGGATGCACGGTTTGGGTGGCGTAGCGAATGACTTCGGCCAGGTGCATGGGCTGGGCGTTGAGCTTGATGCCGGCGCCCGCGTCGAGCCGGGCCACGTCGATGAGCTGGCCCACCATCTGGAGCAGGCGCTGGGTTTCCTCGCCAATGCCGGCGGCCAGGGTCTGGCGCTCGGCGTCGGTGGTGCGCTCGTTTTGCAGCAGCATCAGGCTGAGCTTGATGCTGGCCAGCGGCGTTTTGAGCTCGTGCGAAATCGTGGCCAGAAAGGTCGATTTCACCTCGTCCAGCTTCTTAAAGTCGGACACGTTGCGCAGGCAGAAGATGTAGCCGCCGGGGGTGGGCTTATTCGCCTGGTCGAACGCTTCGATGGGGCTGATGCTGAGCTGGTAGTGCGGCGCGTCGCCCTTGTGCGGGAATATGAACACGGGGTCGGGCACGTCGTCGCCGGCCAGGTTGTGGGCGGCCAGGGGCACCAGCAGCTCGCGCAGCAGTTGGTTGGTGGCCGCCACGGTTTCGGCCGCCTGCCCCAGCAGGGCGGGGGCGGGGAGGCCCAGCAGGTCGCAGGCCACGGGATTGGCCAGCACGATGGTGCCGTGCTCGTCCAGGAGCAGCAGGCCCTCGTCGAGGCTGCGAACCAGGCTTTCCATGCGGTTGCGCTCCGTGAACAGCTCGGCCAGGGTGATGCGGCGGTCTTCCTGGGCCTGGCTCAGCACCAGGTTCACGGCGGCGGCGATGGTGCCCACTTCGTCGCGCCGGCCCACGGCCACACGGGTGGCAGGGCCGGGGCCGGCCACCCGCTCCACGTCGGCGGTAAGGCGGTGCAGGGGTCGCACCACAATGCGCGGCAGCCGCACCATCATGATGACGCCCACGGCCGTGCCGGCGGCCAGAAACCCCACTACCGCCAGCCGCGCCATGTTGAAATCAGCCTGCTCGATGCCGTGTGCCCCTTTCTCCAGAAAATTGATGGTGAGCAGGGCATACCCCCCCGACCCCAGCAGCAGCAGGAGCAGCAGGAAGATGCTGAGGCGAATCTTAAGTTTGAGAGACATGGAATGAGGGTAGCAGCGGCTGATTCAAGCCAGTTGCACATGCGAATGGACTGTTTGTATGTACGAATGGTCTGTTTGGAGGAGCAAACGGCTTGAATGGATGAGCAAACAAGCTGTTTGTAGGTGCAAACAGGCCGTTTGCACCTACAAACAGCTTGAATGGACGAGCAAACAGTCTATCTGCATGTGCAAACGGTTTGAATGGATGTGCAAACGGCTTGATTGTAGGAGCAAACAGGCCGTTGGGGTGTAGAGACGCATACTTGCGTCTCGTCGTTGAACTATGCACTGGCGCGGTCCAAACAACGACGAGACGAAAGTATGCGTCTCTACACCAAGCCGTACTCTTCTAGTTTCCTGTAAAGCGTGGTCAGGCCGATGCCCAGGCGCTTGGCCACGTCCGGCTTGTTGCCCTCCAATTCCCCCATTAGCTTGCCGATGTGCCGGGCTTCCAGCGCCCGCAGGCTTTCGTCGGCCGCATCGGCACCGGGCTTCACGGGCCTACCCAGGGCGTGGAACTCATCGGGCAAATAATCCGCCGACAGCAATTCGCCATTCGGGGCGAGGATGGCCGCCCGTTCGAGCACGTTTTTCAGCTCGCGCACATTGCCGGGCCAGGGGTAGCGCTGGAGCAGCTGAAGGCACTCAGGTTCCAGGCCGGGGAGGCGCTTGCTGAGGCGGGCGGCGAAGTACTGGAGGAAGTGCTGGGCGAGCGGGGGCACGTCGGCGGGCCGGTCCTTGAGGGACGGGATGAGGATGGTGAAGACTGAGAGGCGGTAGTAGAGGTCGGGGCGGAAGCGGCCTTCGGCGGCTTCGAGCTTGAGGTTGCGGTTGGTGGCAGCTACCAGGCGCACGTTCACCTGGGTGGGCTTGGTGTCGCCGAGCTTGGTGAACTGCTGCATCTCCAGCACCCGCAGGAACTTGGCCTGCACGTTGAGCTCCAGCTCGCCGATTTCGTCCAGAAACAGGGTGCCGCCGTTGGCTTCTTCCAGCAGGCCCTTCTTATCGGTGAGCGCCCCGGTGAAGGCCCCTTTCTTGTACCCGAACAGCTCCGATTCAAGCAAATCTTTCGGAAAGGCGCTGCAATTGACGGCCACGAAGGCCTTGCCCTTGCGCCCGCTGGCCTGATGGATGGCCTGGGCAAACAGCTCCTTGCCGCTGCCGGTGGGCCCTTCGAGCAGCACGGTGGAGTCCGTCGGGGCCACCTGCCGGGCCAGCTGTTGCACCCGCTTCAGCTCCGATGATTCGCCAATCATCGACTCGAAGCGGTACTGCTGGCCCACGCGGCGCTCCAGCTCGGTGACGCGCTGGCGGAGGCGGGCTTTTTCGGCGGCGCGGTCGACCACCACCACCAGCTGCTGCTCAAAATCGCCCTTGGTGAGGTAGTCGAACGCGCCGAGCTTCATGGCTTTTACGCCGTCGGGGATGGTGCCGTAGGCGGTGAGCAGCACCACTTCGGCATCGGGGGCGGCGGCTTTGAAGCGGGGCAGGAGGTCGACGCCATTGGCATCGGGCAGCTTCACGTCGGAGAGCACGAGCAGGATGTCGGCGGCGTGTTGCTGGAGCAGCTCCAGGCCGCGGTGGGCATCGGGGGCTTGCAGCACGGTATAGCCTTCCAGCTCCAGCACCTGGGCCAGCAGCTGGCGCAGGCGCGCTTCGTCGTCGATGATGAGCAGGGTACCGGTGGGCATTTTGTAGATATAAAGGCTTCTTTTATGGCTTGACTAAACCTAGGTACAAAACTCGGTCAATATTGTAAATTGATTTTCTTATCAGCGTTGATTCAGCTGGCTTCATAACAGAAATTAGGGTATATATTTTTTTGATTTGTTCTAAAACATATTCCTTTTCGGTCGTGATAAACTCAGCGCTAAAATTGCTGCTAGCTTCAATTATGCGTTTCAGATGTTCTTCGTAAACTTCGTCTGGCAGAGTTATTTTCGCCATTAAGGTATTGTATGCAAGTGTTCTAATAACCTTTGTCTTGGTGGATGAATTTAATTCCGCATGTTCTTCAAATACAAGTTGGATTGTCTCATCAAGCGTTTTACCAGGCTCGATTACAGTTTTAATAGAATCGATTAAAACGCCTTCATGGTAAAGAGTAGTTGCATCATCATTCTTGATGCGTTTGAGGACTTCATTCTTAGTTTTAATTACCACGTCTGCACCCTCTACATCCGTTATAAGTTTAGTCGCTTCTGCTTTACTCATATCTGCCTTATAAATAAGGAAAAAGAGAGGATTGTATTGACTTGATGAAAGCGCTAATTGCTCCAGCATAACGTGAGGATGCTCACATGCTTGGCTGAAAAAGCTTTCATATATGTCGGCCTCCTTAGACAAAATTGGCTTTCCCTGTCCTTCTACCTCAATCTCGCCTTTTATCATGTACGCCGGTGCGCCATCTACATCTACTAGTTTACCCTGTTTTATGAGGTTTAAATTCTTTAAAGTCTCTTCATTCAATACGAGTTTTCTCCCGTCCTGATTCCCTAAGTCTATTTCGCCGTTTTGAGTGTTTATCAGAGCAACGTTTTGCACACCCATTTCCTGGATTTTTTGCATTGACTCTATCAGTTTGTTTACGCGACTCTGTACTTCTTCTTCCAATACCATCCTTAAATCAGCTGCTTCTATTTTAGTCGTTTGAGCTGGATATCTGAAATATATTTCTCCTCTTTTAACAGGCCCTGAATCCACTTTAACAACAACAGGCCTGCTAGCGGCTTTCTTTACGCTTAAAAAGCCTATTAGTACACCAATATATCTATGTGTATAGAAAACGTACTCTATATTTCCGTCAAGTCCATTGCGTACGGTTGTGCTAACGTACATATTATCTAAATTCTCATATTTATCTTTTATTCCGACTAGCTCATGTGTTATTGGTTCTATTCCAAATATCAAAGTTCCACCTTGGTTATTCGCAAATCCAGATATCGATGATAAATAATCTTTATTAATAGTTTCCCCATGCGTGTGGAGTGATAGTTTAAACTCTATTGTAGAGCTTTCTTCCAAATTTGTTGTCAATTTGGGGTTGTCAACATCAACACTTTTTTTAAAGAGTGTGAGCATTGATTCTTTCATTATTTCAGTCATGTTTTAAATTATAAACAGGTTTATTGTTGGAAACGGCAGTGAATGTAAGTGAGTTAATCCCTAACTTCCCCGAATCTCATTCTTGATGTGCTCCACGAACTGGGCGAATTCGGGTTCGGCTTCGACGTTTTCGTGCCAGGCGAGGCCCATTTCGGCCAGGTTGTATTGGTGCTGGGGGCTGATGGTGGCGCCCGGCACGAGGGCCCCGGCTGCGTCGTGCTCGTAGCCGAGCAGCCAAAGGCGGTCGGCCAGGGCGGTGGTGGTCACGATGTCGTGCGAGACGATGATGACGGTGTTCAGCTCGTCCATGGTCGTGACTTCGACGATGATGCGCTTCACTTCGTCAATCATGGCCACGTCGAGGCCGGAGAAGGGCTCATCGAGCAGGATGAGGTGGTCGGAGCAGAGCAGCTGCTGGGCGATGGCCGCTCGCTGCCGCTGCCCGCCCGAGAGGTGGGCCGGGTACTTTTTGCGGTGCGGCGCGAGGCAGAACCGCTCCAGGTAGGTTTCGACGTGCTGGCGGGCGGCTTCGGGGGCGTGCTTGCGCTCGGCGGCCACCAGCAGATTGTCGAACAGCGTGCGGTGGCCGAACAGCGGGTAGCGCTGCTGCACGAATCCCACCATGCCGGCACGCACAGGCTGCTGGGCCGCGCCTACTTCCACGCGGCCGCTGCTGGGCGCCATCAGCCCCGCCATGATGCGGCACAGCACCGACTTGCCGATGCCCGAGCGGCCGTAGAAGCCCAGAATCTGGCCCTGGGTCATGTTGGGGCGGATAACGTCGAGGATTTGGGCATTGATGTCGCGCAGGATGGGCTCGCCGTGGAAGGACATGGAGATGTTGTCCAGGGTGAGGATGGGGTCGGCGTAGGAGTGGGCGAGGGAGGTCATGGGATGTAGCGCGGACTTTGTAGTCCGCGAGTGAAGGATTTGTGGAAAGGAGTGTGGTATTTTGGACTCGCGGACTACAAAGTCCGCGCTACATCGGGTACATCGTGGCGGACTTGATTTTCTATGAGCGACACCTGCCGCACTGGCTGCCGCCGGGCGCGGATATCTTCCTCACGTTCCGCCTTGCTGATTCGCTGCCACAGGAGGTGCTGAAGCAGTTCCAAGCCGAAGCGCAGGTATTGCAGCTGAATCAAACCCTTGACCCGGCTCAGCTTTATGCGGAGCGCAAGCGGTATTTCGGACGTTTTGATGACTTGCTGGCGAATGCCGGCCACGGCCCAACCTGGCTGCGGCAGCCGGAAATTGCCGCGCTGGTCACGCAATCCATTCATCATTTCGACGGAAAGAATTATGAGCTGCTGGCCTATTGCGTGATGCCGAACCATGTGCACCTGGTGGTACGCCTGCCGGAAGATGCGCCGCCGCTAATGCGTACCATGCAGCGGGTGAAAGGCTACTCGGCGCTGCAAGCCAATAAACTGCTGGGGCGCACGGGCAGCTTTTGGCAAGCCGAGAGCTACGACCATGTGGTGCGCAATGGAGAGCTGGCGCGCATTATTGCCTATGTGATGGAAAATCCGGTGAAAGCAGGTTTAGTGGACGATTGGGAGCATTGGCCGTTCACCTACGTAGCCGCAGTAGCGCGGACTTTGTAGTCCGCGAGTAGCACCGTTTGACTCGCGGACTACAAAGTCCGCGCTACTGCGCAGTCGCCAGCGCCGAGAAAGGGAAAAACACCCGCCGCAGCAGTACAAACCCATAATCCTGCGCCGCCCCAGTGGCCAGAATCACCAGCTGAATGGCCAGCACGCCATCCAGATGCAAATACCGGTTCTGCTTATACAGCAGCAACCCGATACCGCCCTCGCTCTGATAAAGGGTTTCCACCAGCGTAATCATGGTCCAGATGATGGCGAAATTCTGGCGCACCACTTCGAGCATCTCATCCAACTTGCCCAGCACCACCACTTCGTAGAAGCTGCGCCACTCGCTCATGCCCAGGGTGCGGGCGTGGTCCATTTCCTCCTGCGTGGTGGTCAGAATCACGCTCGTCATGCCCGTGACCAGATACACCGTGGCCCCGAAAATGAGCACCGAAAGCTTGACCTGGTGGCCGGAGCTCACCATCAGGGCCATGAAGAAGGTGAGGCCCGTCAGCGTCAAATAGCGCATCTTGGAGGCCGCGTAGGCGATGGGCCGGAAGAAGGGCAGCGCCGTGAGGTAGGAGATGCCCAGCGCCAGCACCGTGGCCACGGCCAGGGCTTCGATGGCCGTGGTCATGCTGGCCCACAGCTCCTGAATGAGCCCCTGCGTGGTGATGAGGTCGCCGAGCGAGCGGACGACTTCACCCAGGCTGGGGAAGAGCTGCATGGGGTAAAACAGCCACAGCAGTAGCAACAGGGCCACCTGAGCCACCACCATCGAGGTGAACACGAGGCGGGCAGGCTGGGCGTTGGGGGCGAATAGCGTTTTCATGGCATATAGCGTGGACTCTGCGAGTCCGCGTCACGAGCGGCAGCGAGTATCGTCGCCTGCGCTCGTGCTCGGAGAAATAATGTGTAGAAATCAAGGCGACGATACTCGCTCGTTCGTTACGCGGACTCGCAGAGTCCACGCTACTGGTTAATTGCCCAGCACCACTTCCACGCGGCGGTTTTTGGCTTTTCCGTCGGGGGTGGCATTGCTGGCTACCGGCTCGGTGGCGCCGTGCGCGTATACCTGCACGCGGCCGTCGGGGAAAGCGCTGTGGCTCTTGGTTTCGAGCCAGTGCTCCACGGCCATGGCGCGGTCTTCGCTCAGCTGCTGGTTGGCCTGCGGGTCGCCGGTGTTGTCGGTGTGGCCGTGCACGGCCACTTTCAGGCGGCCGGCCACCACGAGGTCGTTGAACAGCTGGTTCAGGTCGTGCTCGGCGGCGGGAGTGAAGGTGCTCTGGCCGCTGTTGAACTCGATGTTCCAGGCGCGCTTGCTCACATTCTGGCGGATTTCGTCGCCGGCGGCAAACTGCTGGGCGTCGGCCGGGGCTACCGCTTTGCCTTTGTATTGGGCCTGGAGCTTCTTTAGGGGCGCGAGGTCCAGCATCTGGTCGAGCGGTACGTAGCTGGGCAGCTCTTTTGGGTAGAGCTTCTTCTGCACGTCGCCGAAGGTTTTGTACACGGCGGCGTAGATGTTGGTGCCGCCTTCATCGAGGCCGAACAGGTTCAGGTTATCGCTGAAGTTGAAGGCTTTGCTGCCGCCCAGCTCCACCACGTCGCCGTTGCGGTCGGCCTCGCTCACGCCCTTGTAGTACTTCAGCCAGTAAGCGCCGGGCTTGTCCTGGTCGCCGTACACGTCGGCCGAAATATCCGCGGCGCGGGTCAGTGCTTCGGGGTGCGATTTCACCTGGTCGCCGGCTATGGCGAAGCCGGTCATCAGGCCCATTACTTCTTTCGGGTGGGCGTCATACCAGCGCTTGGTGGTGACCATGATGTTGGGCATCTGGTTTGAATAGTCTTTGGTGCTCACGATGTTGACGAGGCCGCCGCGCTGCTTGGCGATGTTCACGTCGCCGGGCGTCCAGGTGGCCACGGCATCGGCCACCACGTCTACTTTCACACCGGTATTCTTGCCGTTCACTATTTTGGTGCGGCTTTCCGGCTTGCCGAGGATGTATTTTTCGGCGGCCACCAGGAAGTCAGAGGCGGCCATGAAGTTCACGGCTTCGGGGTCGTAGGTGGTTTCGTCGGGGTTCACTTTCAGGCCGTTGTCGGCGCACCATTTCAGGGCGATGTTCTGGTCGCCGTCGCGCAGGTAGCAGGCCACGGTTTTGCCCAGGGCCGTTTTGGGGTTGTCAAGCCATTCTTTTGGGCCCATCAGCTTGTCTTCGCCGAAGGATTTACCCACCGAGTAGGGAATCACCTGGAGCTGGGTGCCGGCCTTCTGCAATTCGGCCTGCACGGCCGAGAAAGCCGGCAAACCGTCGCCCATAATGCTCACAATCAGGCCCGGGGTTTCCGGCTTGTTTTGCAGGTCGAGGGCATTTTTCACCAAGTCAGCCTGCATCTTGCTCACGTCGTCCTGGCGCACAATCTGCATGTCCACGCCGTTGGCGGCCATGGATGAACCCATGGTGCTGCGGGGCCCGCCGTTGGCCAGCATGCCGGCCATCTGGCTGTTCCAGGCCATTACTTCCCAGGTAATGGGCGTGCCC
The DNA here is from genome assembly GCF_017921975.2 of Hymenobacter terricola. Classification (GTDB taxonomy): domain Bacteria; phylum Bacteroidota; class Bacteroidia; order Cytophagales; family Hymenobacteraceae; genus Hymenobacter; species Hymenobacter terricola. The sequence continues at coordinate 26,734 of NZ_JAGEMO020000027.1, read as the reverse complement.
TTGTCGGCCGGGGCGGTGCCGGGCAGCTGCGCCAGCGGCACCACGATGTTGGCCCGGTTGCCACCCGTAGCAGCCGGCAGCTCGATGGAATTCAAAAGCACCGACTGCGTGTCGGCCTTCTTAAAGACGGCCCCGCTGGAAACCAGCTTGTTGATGCCGAAGTACAGAGCGGCCACCAGGAGGAGGCCGATTAAAAATTTACCGCGTGTGGTCATTGTGAGGAGGAAATTATAGCGCGGACTTTAGCTATACTGACCTTTCGGTTGCAGCCCGCGCCCGCACCGAGAAGCGCGAATGATTTGAAAAAGAAGGGTTAGAAAGTGCCGCGTTGGCTGCCTGGCTGCGAGTGAGCCGGGAGCAGGGCGGCCGGTTTGGCGGGGGCCTGGTGCCGGGCGACCGGCTGGGCGAGGTGCCGCTTCGTTGTGGCCTGGGCCGCCGATTCGCGGACCAGCAAGTCGGCGCTGCTGAGGCAGGCCCAGGCCAGCAAAAAGCTAGTCAAGCAGGCTAGAATAGGCATCATCGGAGGCTTTTTTGGTGGCTAGAATTCCCTGGGTAACCTGAGGCTTTTCGTTGAGCACAGCGTTGAAATCGCCTTTCTGGTACTTGTCGAGCAGGCGCTGGCCCTTCTCGCTCATCACGCCGTTCTGGATGTCCATCTCCTTTACGAAGTCCTGCGAGTAGCGCATGGCTTGCTTGATTTGGCCCAATTGCTGGGCCATGTCCTGGGCCACGCGGTCGGTGGCCAGGTCGAAGAAGTACTTCTTGTCGGGGTCGCCGCGCAGGATGTTCATGGCCGCGCGCATGCCGGAGCTGGTGCGTTTCACCAGCTGGTACTCGTCTTTCAGGAGGTTGACTTTGAACTTGCTGCCGTCAATCTGGCGCAGCGCGGCTTTCAGAATCTGGCGCATTACCACCGTCACGTTGGCCGTGGTGGTGGCCATGGGCTGCAGGCGCTGGTTGTAGTCCTGGATTTGGGCGGCGCGCGAGGCATACGTTTCGGCGGCGTCCTTTTCGCCCTGGCGGGTGGCCGAGTCGGCCAGCGCCAGGTACTCCTTCATTTGCGCGTCGTTGGCGGCCAGCTTGCGTTTCACCAGCTCGTGGGCTCCTTCGATATTGGTCACCTCGGCGTCCATTTTCCGGGCCTCTTTTTCAGTGTTCCGGATGTAGTCTTCCATGATGCCGATGGGGTCGGTGTTCACGAAAATCCCGGCCATCGTGCGCAGAATGCGCTGCCCGGCATACCACAGCCCGGCCTTAATGCGCTTATTCGTGGCCAGCAAAAACAGCACAAACAGCGCCCCCAGGCCAATGCCCAGCTTCACGGTGTCGAACACCATGTCGACGAGGAAGGGCAAAATCGCGCCCCAGAAGTACACCGCCGTGCCCACTAGTCCGATGAGGACCACGCGGCCGGCAATTTTTTCCGGCTGCTGCCACTTGGGGAGGCCGGATTCAGAATCGAAAGAGGGAAGTGCGTTCATGGTCGTAAGAAGTTGAAAGGATTAGCGAGAGGAGGTTTGGGTCAGAAATGATTGGGTGGCCTGGCGGTGGGCTTGCAGCTCGGCCGTGGCGGCGGCGCTGGCGGCTTCGTAGGAAGCCAGCGCGGATTGCGCTTTCTGGCGCTCGGCTTGCAGCTGCTCCTGCGTGGCCTGGAGCTGCTGGCTTTTCTCGGCCAGCTGCTTGGTGAGGTCGGCCACGGCGGTTTGCAGGCGGGTTTCCTGCAGCGTGAGCAGGGCCACCGCGCCGGTTGGCCCTTGCGGGTTCGGGCTTTCGCCGACCTTGTCGCGGTGGCGGGCCTGCACCTTGGCGCGGTCGTCGGCCAGCTTCTGCTCCAGGCTTTGGGCGGAGGATAGCAGCGTCGGCAGGTCGGTGCCGGTGAGGGCGGCGAAGGCGTTGAAAGCCGTTTGGTAGAGCAGCTGGCCCGTCAAGCCACTGCCGGCCATGCTCTTAACCATCCGGGTGTAGGTGCCGAAATCCTTGCCGTCGCCGGCCAGCAGGCTGGCAATGTGGTCGAGGTGGCGCTGCTCGGGCGGGGTACCGAGCGGGGCCGGGCCGGCCGGCAGCGGGGCTGCTGGTGTCGGTGGCACCGGCTGCGGCGAAGCAGTAGCCGCGCCGGCCGGGGCCGCCGCTACTTCTTCGACGAAGAAGCCCTTGGCGGCTTTGGTAAGGTTATCGAGAATGGCCATGACAGCGTCTGGTTGGTGACTTCCACACTATCCCAATACCAATGCCGATTCGGATGACAAAACTTGTTATCCTGCCTGGTAATTGATAATCAACAGTTTAATAAAAAAATCCCCGCTCGGCATAAAGCCCAGTGGGGAGAAATTTTTCCAAAATGGCAAGGCTGAATTTTCAAATCAGCAAGAATTTGTTCGGGGTCAGGCTTTAGCAGTCAGGAATGTTAGGCTGTCGTACTCAGCTGGCGTCCACGCAGCCGAAGCATCTCTGCCGCGCGACTAATCCAATCGACTGATTTAGTGTTGCGGTAGTGTTACTTCGCTGCGCCCTGCATGACGTTCATATTCGAGACGATACCCCCAGCTGCGGAGTAGCCGCAGCGCGGCGGCAGGTTTGTAGTAAACAGGTTGTGCCAGACAAAAGCCGCGTAGCGGTGACAGAAACGCGGGGCTAATCTGTCACCGCTACGCGGCTCTGTCGTCCAGATAGCAACCTTGCTACAAACCTTTCACCGCTACGCGGCTACTTCGCAACTTGGGCTAAATACTCAGGCGGAACAGGTCGCCTTCGCCTTTTAGCGACGATTGCCGGATGATTAAATCGCCGGCGATGACGAAGGTGCGGGGCTGGAAATGCTCTTTCTGCTGCACCTGCTCGAGAAAGAGCCGGGCCGCCTGCTGGCCGACGCGGTAGGGGTGAAGGTCAACAGTAGTGAGGCCGGGCTCAATCATGGAGGCCATAAACTCGTCGCCGAAGCCCACCACGGCCATATCGCGGGGCACGCGCAGGCCACGCTTTTTCAGGGCCACCAGCAGGTCGAAGGCATTGGTGTAATTGATGGCAAAAATGGCGTCGGGCGGCTCGGGCAGAGCCAGCCAATTGTCGAGCGCGACCACCGCTTCCGCGGTCTGAAATTCGATATGGACCTCGTATTCCGGACGCAACGGCATCTGGTAGCGTTTCAGCGCGTGCTGGTAGCCCGCGAGGCGGTTGCGGCTGATGAGCAGCGACTCGGGTCCGGCCAGGATGGCAATGCGCCGGGCGCCCTGCTGAATGAGGTGCTCCGTGACGTTGAAAGCCCCATTCCAGTCATCAAGAATCACCTTGGCGCTGTCCACTTCGTTGCTCACGCGGTCGAAATGGACCACGGGAATGCCCCGGCAGGCGCTGGGCTTTACGTGGTCGAAGTTTTCGGTTTCGCGGGAGTGGCAAATCAGCAGACCGTCGACCTGGCTGGCCACCAGGGCCTGCACGTTGCTCACTTCGGTGCGGTACGATTCCTTGGATTGGCAAATCATCACCCGGTAGCCAGCCTCCGTAGCCACCGACTGAATGCCGCTGACCACGGTGGCAAAAAATGGCCGCTCGATGTCCGGAATCAGCACGCCGAGGGTGTGTGTTTCGCGGCTTTTTAGGCTCTGGGCCAGCAGGTTGGGATGGTAGTCGAGCAGCCGGGCAGCGTCGAGAATGGCCTGACGGGTGACGGGACTGATATCGGTATGCCCGTTCAGGGCCCGCGATACCGTGGACGAGGCCACGCCCACCGCCTTGGCCACGTCGCCAATGGTGGTTTGGGCGCGTCGGCGCTCCGGAGACTGGCCGGTTTTTTCTTCCGTGAAATGGTAGTCGCACGCCTTGCAGAGGTAGCGTTGACGGCCCCGCACAAAGCCGGCCTTCAGCACCGAATCAGAAAGCTTGCACTTGACGCACGTTGCCATTTTAAATAGGATTTAGTTTAGAATTTGGTCCTCCAGCCCCTCCTCAAGAGAGGCTGATGTGAGGACTCACTCAAATATAACGTGGAAATTTTTTTTTCGGCTGGGTAAACACAAAGTTAACTATCGGAAACGTTTCCGGAAACGTTTCCGATAGTTATATGGGTAATGCATTGAAATTGAGCATATTTTTTCTAATGGAGATTACCAAATCATGTTCTACATTCGATAACAAGTCAACTGGATGACCTATCCGCAGTGTTTGCGGCTGTGTGGTTAATAATTGATTCTTAGTTAAACACAAATTGCATTTTAGCTGATAAACCCATGTTGCACGCCATGCGTTGGTTTGGTCCCCACGACCCCGTTTCACTCTTCGATATCCGGCAGGCCGGGTGCGCGGGCGTGGTGACGGCGCTGCACCAGTTGCCGGTGGGGGCCCCGTGGCCGGCGAGCGAAATCCAGGCCCGCCAGCGGCTGATTGAGGCCGACAATGCCACGCACACGGCGCTGCACTGGGCGGTGGTGGAAAGCCTGCCGGTGCACGAGGACATCAAGAAGGGCCGGCCGGGCCGGGAGCAATACATTGCCAACTACATGGAGTCGCTGCGCAACCTGGCGGCCTGCGGCCTGCGCACGGTGTGCTACAACTTCATGCCGGTGCTGGACTGGTCGCGCACCAACACCGGCTACGAAATGCCGGATGGCTCGCGGGCGCTGCGCTTTGTGTGGCAGGACTTTGCGGTGTTCGACCTCTGCATTCTGAAGCGGCCCGGTGCGGCGGCCGACTACGCAACGGCCGTGGCTGAGGCCGCCCGGCAGCAGTTCGCCGTCATGAGCGCCGAGGAAATTGCCACCCTGACCAACACCGTGCTGCTGGGCCTGCCCGGCTCCGAGGAGGCGTTTGAGCTGGGCGGCTTCCAGCGTTTGCTGGATGAGTACGCCGCCATCGATGCAGAGGCACTGCGCGAGAACCTATATTACTTTATCCGGGAAGTGGCTCCGGTGGCCCAGGAAGTGGGAATTAATCTCTGCATTCACCCCGACGACCCGCCGTATCCGCTGCTGGGCCTGCCGCGGGTAGTGAGCACGGCGGCCGACATCGCGCAGCTGTTTGCCGCGTGCGACGTGCCGGCCAACGGCCTCACTTTCTGCACCGGCTCCCTGGGCGTGCGGGCCGATAACGACCTGGCGGCAATTGCCCGCCAGTTTGGCCCCCGCATTCATTTTATTCATCTGCGGGCCACGAAGCGCGAGGAAAATCCGCGCAACTTCCACGAAGCCGACCACCTGGCCGGCGACGTGGATATGTACGCCGTGGTGCGCGAGCTGGTGCTGGAGGAGCAGCGCCGCGCCGAACAAGGAGCCGCCGACAGCGCCATCCCGATGCGCCCCGACCACGGCCACCAAATGCTCGACGACCTCCGGAAAACGACCTATCCGGGCTATTCGGCCATTGGCCGCCTGCGCGGGCTGGCCGAGCTGCGCGGCCTGGAACACGGCATTCGGCGCGGGTTGGCGGCGGCGCCTGAGCCGGTGGCCCGCCTGCCTGAAGCCCGGCAGCGCGCCTAGCCCCACACTCTTCCTCCCAAATCCCACCCACCCCGATGTTGCTCCGCTCAGCCCTGCTTTTGCTGGTATTTATCGTCGCCGCGCCCTGCTGCCGGGCCGATGATGGCTACCGGCTGTGGCTGAAATACGATTTGATTGCGGACAGTCCGCAACGGGCTCAGTACCGCGCCGCCGCGCAGTTTATTGCCGCCAATGGCCCGGATGCCGTGCTGAAAACGGCGGCGGCGGAGTTGCAGCGCGGCTTGCAGGGCCTGCTGGGGCAGCCGGTACCGGTGGTTGAGCAGGCAGCGAATGGCAGCTCGAAGCGCGGCATTCTGTTGGTGGTGAGCGCGGCAGCAAACGTTCCGGATGCCGCGCGCAGCACCGAGGGCTACCGCATTTTTGCCCAGGGCAGAAACCTGGTGGTGACGGGTAGGAGCGGGGCGGGCGTGCTCTACGGCGTGTTTGCCCTGCTGCGGCAGCTGCAAACCCGGCAGCCCCTGGCCAACCTGGCCGGCAGCCCGCGCATTCGGTACCGGCTGCTCAATCATTGGGACAACCCAAATGGCACCGTGGAGCGCGGCTACGCGGGCTCCAGCATCTGGAAATGGGCGGAGCTGCCCGAGCGGCTCGACCCGCGCTATAAAGACTACGCCCGCGCCAATGCCTCCATCGGCCTCAATGGCGTGGTGGTGAACAACGTGAATGCCAGTGCGCGCTACCTCACGCCGGAGTATTTGCAGAAGGTGAAAGCACTGGCGGGCGTGTTCCGGCCCTACGGCATTCGGGTGTATTTGTCGGTGCTGTGGGCCGCGCCCAAGGTGATTGGCGGCCTGAAGACCTCCGACCCGCTCGACCCGCAGGTGAACCAGTGGTGGGCGGCCCGCAGCGAAGCAATCTATCAGGCCATTCCCGATTTCGGCGGCTTTCTGGTGAAGGCCAACTCGGAAGGCGAGCCCGGCCCGCAGGACTACGGCCGCAGCCACGCCGACGGAGCCAACATGCTGGCCGCCGCGCTGGGCCAGCACGACGGCATTGTGATGTGGCGCGCCTTTGTGTACAAGGCCAACTCGAACGGTGACCGGTTCAAGGAAGCTTACGAGGAATTTAAGTCGCTCGATGGACAGTTTTCGCCCAGGGTGCTGGTGCAGGTGAAGAACGGACCGATTGATTTTCAGGCCCGTGAGCCCTTCCACCCGCTGTTTGGGGCCATGCCCAAAACGCCGCTGGTGCTGGAGGTGCAAATTACCCAGGAGTACCTGGGCATGGCTACGCATCTGGTGTACCTGGCGCCGCTCTTCAAGGAGTGTCTGGATGCCGACACGCGGGTGAAAGGGCCGGGCTCGACGGTGGCGAAGGTGGTGGATGGCAGCCTCGACCAGCACGCCATCAGCGGGATTGCGGGCGTGGCCAACATTGGGGCCGACCGCAACTGGACCGGGCACCCCATGGGCCAGGCCAATTGGTACGCCTTCGGCCGGCTGGCCTGGGACTATACCCTGACTTCGGCCGCCATTGCCACCGAATGGACCAGCATGACGCTGACCACCGAGCCCAAAGCCGTGGCTGCGATTGTGAACATGATGGGGAAGTCGCGCGACATCTACGTGCGCTACACCACGCCGCTGGGCCTGCACCACATCATGGGCCAGAACATTCACTACGGCCCCGAGCCCTGGCTGGCCCAGGCCGGCCGCCCCGACTGGACCGCCGTGTACTACCACAAGGCCGATTCCGCGGGCCTCGGCTTCAACCGCACCGCTACCGGCTCCAACGCCCTCGCGCTGTATGCGCCGGCCGTGCAAAAGCAGTGGGGCGATGCCAAAACCTGCCCGCTGAACTACCTGCTCTGGTTCCACCACGTGGGCTGGAAGCAGCCGCTGAGCACCGGCCGCACGCTCTGGAACGAGCTGTGCACGCGCTACTACACCGGCGCCGATTCCGTGACCTGGATGCAGCAGCAGTGGGCCGCCGTGAAGCCCGCCGTGGACGCGGCCGTGTTCGCCGACGTGGCGGCGCGGCTCGAAATCCAGCGGCACGAGGCCCTGTGGTGGCGCGATGCCTGCGTGCTCTACTTCCAGACTTATTCCAAACTGCCCATTCCGGCCCCGTTCAGCCCGCCTGCGCGCACTTTGGCCGAAGTCAAAAGCCTGGTAGACCTCTATCAGCTCAAATAATTTATCTCTGCAAAAATACCGATATGAAGAATCTTGCGCACGATAATGGATTGGCCAGCAATGCGCTTGCTGGCCATGCAACGGCCCTGGTCACGCAGGGGCACCAGCGGCACGCCAACGTGTTTTCGCTGGACGGCAAGCTGGCGCTGGTGACCGGCGGCGGCAGCGGCATCGGGCTGGAAATAGCCCGCTGCATGACCGAGGCCGGCGCCACGGTGGTCATCACGGGGCGGCGCGAGGCGGTGCTGCGCGAAGCAGTGGCGGCCCTCGGCGAGTCGGCCGAATACCTCGTCAACGACATTGCCGACCTATCCTCAATCGAAGGCCTGGTGGCGCAGATTGAGGCCACCTACGGCCCGCTCGATATCCTGGTGAACAACGCCGGCATCAACCTCAAAAAGCCGGCCCTGGAGGTTACGGATGAGGAATTCAGCCGGATTCTGCACACCAACCTGCACTCCGTGTTTGCCCTCACGCGGGCCTGCGCCAGCCGCATGGTGGCCCGCCGCAAGGGCGTTATCCTGATGATTTCCTCGATGGCCGCCTACTACGGCATCGACCGCGTGGTGGCCTACGCGGCCTCCAAGTCGGCGGTGGAGGGCATGGTGAAGGTGCTGGCCTCGGAGTTTTCGGTGCACGGCGTGCGGGTGAATGCCATCGCGCCGGGCTTCATCGAAACCGAGATGAGCCGCACCGCCATGAACTCCGACCCCGACCGGCGCGACCGCGCCATGCGCCGCACGCCCATGGGCAGCTTCGGCCGGCCCGAGGACATCGGCCACGCGGCCGTTTTCCTGGCCTCGGAAGCGGCCCGCTACATCACCGGCGCGTCGCTGCCCGTGGACGGCGGCAATTCCATCGGGTTCTGATTCCCACCCACGCTCGCGCAACTCACTTTACATACCCACCACCAAACCCACTCAATGCCATGCAAGTACCTTTATTTCCAAATGCCCCCCGCCGGGTTCGGCGCTGGGTGCAACTCATCGGGGCAGTCCTGCTGCTCGTGGGTGGGCTGCTGCCCTCAGCAGCGTGGGCCCAGGCCAGCCGCACGGTGTCCGGCACCGTTACTTCGGAAGCCGGTGAGCCCCTGCCGGGCGTGACCGTTATTGTGAAGGGCACGACTGTAGGCGCCACCACCAACGTAGTCGGCGAATACAGCCTGAATGTGCCCGAAGGAGTCACCACATTGGTAGTCAGCTCAATTGGCTACGAGAAAAAGGAATTCCCCGTGGGCACGTCGGGCCGCGTCGATGCCAAACTGGCCAGCGAAGCCCAGTCCCTGAACGAGGTGCAGGTGGTGGGCTACGGTACCCAGAAAAAGAGCCAGGTAACGGGCGCCATCTCGTCGGTAGATGAGAAGGCGCTGCACGACGTGCCGGTGGCCAACGTGGCCCAGGCCCTGCAAGGCCGCGCGGCGGGCATCACGATTTCGAGCAACGGCACCTCGCCGGGCCAGGCGCCCACCATCCGCATCCGGGGCAACCGCTCGCTTTCGGGCTCGAACGACCCGCTGCTGGTAGTGGACGGCGTGCCCTACGACGGCAGCCTCAACGACCTGAACCCCGATGACCTGACTTCGGTAGAAGTGCTCAAGGATGCCTCCTCGACGGCCATTTACGGGGCACGCGGCGCCAACGGCGTTATCCTCATCACCACCCGCCGGGGCAAGAGCGGCGCGCCCAAAGCCACCTACAGCGGCTACTACGGCACGAAGCAGGCCTACGGTAAATTCGACATCCAAAACGGGCAGCAGTACTACAACTATAAGCTCGAAGCCTACCGGGCCGCCTCGGCCACCGGTACCTACGACCCCGCTTCCCCCACGTTCCTGACCACGGATGAGCGGGCCAACTACAGCGCCGGCAAGACGACCGACTACCAAAGCACGCTGCTGCAGAAGGGCCACATCCAGAACCACTCGCTGGGCGTGAGCGGTGGCACCGACAACACGCAGTACTCGGCTTCGCTGGGCTATTACGACGAGACAGGGATTGTGCCCGTGCAGCGCTTCCAGCGCTATTCGCTCCGCGGCACCCTCGACCAGAAAATCGGGGGCCGGGTAAAAATCGGGGTGAACACGCTGAACTCGTTCACCCAGGAGCAGGACCCGAACGTCAACGTCCTGAACCAGATTATCACCACCAGCCCCCTGGCTTCGGCCTATGGCCCCGACGGCCAGCTCGTGCTCTACCCGAACGGCGACAACGCGGGCTCGAACCCCCTCACGCTGTACACGCCGAACGCGCACCTGGACCGCCGCCGCCGGCTGCGCACCTTCAACAGCCTGTATGGGCAGGTGAACATCCTGAAAGGCCTGGATTATCGCCTCAACGTGGGCCTCGATGGCCGCACCGAAGCCAACGACGCCTTCTACGCCTCCATTACTCCGCAAAACGGCGGTGGCGTGAACACGGCCTCCAGCTCGTCGGCGGTGGCCTACAACCTGCTGGCTGAGAACATTCTTACCTACAACCGCACCTTTGCCGAGAAGCACGACCTGAACGTGACGGCTCTCTACAGCCGGCAAACCTTCCATACCGATGGTTTCGGGGCCACGGTGCAGAATACCCTGGCCGACTACCAGCTGAACACCAACCTGGGCGCGGGCACTCCCCGGGGCACCAACAACCCCACGCAGCCCGTTGATTGGGCGCTGGAGTCCTACATGGCCCGCATCAACTACTCGTTCGATAACCGCTACTCGGTCACGCTGACCTCGCGCATCGACGGTTCGTCGCGCCTGGCCGTTGGCAACAAATACAAGCAATTCCCCTCGGCCGCCGTGGCCTGGAACATTGCCAACGAGTCGTTTCTGAAAGGCCAGGAATGGCTGAGCGTGCTGAAGCTGCGGGCCAGCCTGGGCCGCGTGGGCAGCACCGCCATCAACCCCTACCAGACGCAGGGCTCGCTGCTGACCGGCATTGGCCAGGGGGCTTATAACTACGGCGCCACCGGCGCGGTGGGCGTGGTGCCGGGCACCATTCCGAACCCCAACCTGGGCTGGGAATACACCACCACCGCCAACGTGGGCCTCGACTTTGGGTTCCTGAACAACCGCATCACGGGCAGCGTGGAAGTGTACCAGCAGCGCACCAGCGACCTGCTGCTGCCCGACGCCCTGCCCACGGCCAGCGGCTACGGCTCGTTCGTGCGCAACGCGGGCCAGACCCAGAACCGGGGTTTTGAGCTGTCGCTCACCACGGCCAACGTGCGCTCCGCCAACCCCGGCGGCTTTGAGTGGAGCACCGATTGGAACTTCACCGTCAACCGCGAGCGGGTCCTCGACCTGAACCTGTACAACACCGACGGCAGCGTGCGCGATGACATCGGTAACCAGCGCTTCATTGGCCAGCCGCTTTATGTGATTTACGACTACAACAAGCTGGGCATCTGGCAAACCTCGGAAGCCGACCTGGCTCGGAAGTACGGCTCGAAGCCCGGCCAGATTAAAGTGCAGGACGTGAACAACGACGGGAAAATTGACGGCAGCGACCGCCAGGTAGTCGGCTCGCGCCAGCCCAAGTTTGAGGCCGGCCTCACCAACCGCTTCCGCTTCATGGGCTTCGACATGACCATCGTGGCCCTGACCCGCGTGGGCGCTACCGTGGTGGACCCGTATTCCTTCGGCCCCAGCTACTACGCCACCAACACCGGCCGCCGCAACCAACTGAACTTCGACTACTGGACGCCGACCAACCCCAGCAACGAGTACCCCGAGCCCGACAACTCGACCCGTCCCAACGAGTGGCCGACCTACGGCTCGACGCTGGGCTACCACAGCGGCACCTTCATCAAGGTGCGCAGCATCGACCTGGGCTACACCCTGCCGGGCGCCTGGGCCAAGTCGGCCTTCATGAGCTCGGCCCGCATCTACATCCAGGTGCAAAACCCCTACATCTGGGCCAAGGATGCCTACTTCCAGCGCAACAAAGCCATCGACCCCGATGCGCTGTCGTACTCGTCGCGCTTCGACTCGTCGCAGGGCGTTACGTCGGCTAACATCTCGTTCCAGGGTGGCAACAACTACCCGGTCACGCGGTCCTTCATCGCCGGTATCAACCTGGGCTTTTAAGTTAGTTGTCAGTTGTTAGTCAGCTATTTGATTTTGATTGATAACCGGCAACTAACAACCGGCAGCTGATAACTAAAGACATCCTACCCACCACTCAATTTTTCAGCGCACGGCGCTCCTTCGATATGAAAAAAATAGTAATAGCTACGCTGGGTACGGCTCTCCTGCTGTCGGCCACGAGCTGCAATAAAAACTTTCTGGACGAAACCCCGCAGTCGGTCCTCACGCCGGCCTTCCTGCAAACCCCGCAAGGGGTGGAGGCGGGGGTAACCGGGGTGTACTCGGGCCTGCGCCAGATTTACGGCAACGACTCGGGCACCTTCACCACCGAAGCCGGTACCGACGAATGGACGACCGGCATTTCGGCCAGCAGCGGGCTGAGCGACTACGACAACAATGCCCTCACGCCGGTCAACGACGGGTCGCACTCCTTTATCTGGACCGTGTGCTACCAGGAGATTAACAATGCCAACGGCGTGCTGCAGTACGGCCCGGCGGCTACCGGCATCGCGCCGGCTCGCCTCACGCAGCTGCTTGCCGAAACCAAGCTGCTGCGGGCGCAGTACTACTTCGTCCTCGTGCAGGACTTCGGCGACGTGCCGCTGATGCTGAACTTCGTGGATGCGCCCACCAAGGACATTGTGCGGGCTCCCATGGCCGATGTGTACACCACCATCATCAAAGACCTGACGGAATCACTGGCCACGATTGCCGACCGGCCCGCCCAGCCCGGCCGCGTGACGCGCGCCACGGCCCTGCACCTGCTGGCTAAAGTGTACCTGACCCGCGCTACGGCCATTCCGGCGGGCGCTAACGCGGACTATACGCTGGCCGCGCAGTACGCCAAAGAGCTAATCGACAACCAGGCCCGCTACGCCGTGGGGCTGGAAACCGACCCGGCTACCGTGTTTGCCGAAGGCAATGAGAACGGCAAAGAAGTGCTTTTCACTGCCCAGTTCAGTGGTGACGCGACGTTTAACCGCATCGACGGCTTCACCTTTGGGGGCGAAAACGTGCTGGGCTTCCAATACCGCAGCCGGTATGACAAACTGCCGAACATGGCGCGCGACATCAACAACGGCCGGCCCTTTGCCCGCCACGTACCCACGTACTTCCTCGAAAACTCGTTCATCCTGACCGATGCCAGCGGCAACCCGCTGGAATCCGGCGCCACGCTGCGCACCACCGACACCCGCTACAACAAGTGGTTCACGACGGTGTACCGGGTGAACTCGCCCGGCGCCAACGCCGGGGTCAGCCGGGCCGTGGTGGGCGACACGGCGGCCTGGTACCCCGGCCGTCAGCTCTCGGCGGCCCGCCTGGCCCAGATTGCCGCCCGTACGCCTGCTCCTTACGTGGTGATTCAGCCCAACCAGTACACCACGGAATATTTCCCGACGCTCAACAAGTTTGACAGCCGCAACCGCACGTCGGTGAACGGTTTCTCGACCCGGCCCAACATCATCTACCGTTTGGCCGAAACCTATCTGGTGGCCGCCGAGGCCTATTTCTACCTGGGCAATGTGGCCCAGGCCCGCGACTACATCAACGTGGTTCGTCGGCGGGCTGCGGCTGCTGGCAAGACCACGCAAATGGAAATTACCAGTGCTCAGGTAAATCTCAACTTCATTCTGGATGAGCGGATGCGGGAGCTTTGCGGCGAGTTTGCCCGCTGGTACGACCTGAAGCGCACCGGCCAGCTGCTCGTGCGGGTGCAGAATCCCGCTATCTCGCCGCCGCTGGTGACCCGCGCGGCCGGTACCGGCTTCACGGCTGGTGGTAACTACGGCTCTAATGCGGCTACCAACATCAAGCCTTTCCACGTCCTGCGGCCGATTCCGCAGACCGAGATTGACCGCACCAGCGGCAAAATCACCCAGAACACCGGCTACTAGTAGCTAAGTAGAAGAACGTCATGCTGAGCGAAGTCGAAGCATCTCGCGTGTGGTAGTAACTCAACCGTGAAAACGGTTTTGATTAGTGGTAGCACTCGAGATGCTTGGCCTGCGCTCAGCATGACGTTTTATCTTATTTCCGATACTCTTGACCATTAGCTTCCTTGCTACACAAATTCCTCCTGCTTTCGTGTCTGTTTTTCCTGGGTTTCCGGGGAGCGCAGGCGCAGAACAACCTGCCGCGCCTGGTGAAAACCGGTGCGAGCACGCAGCTATTGGTCGACGGAAAGCCCTACTTCGTGCTGGGCGGCGAGCTGGGTAACTCCACCGCCTCCAGCACGGCGTACATGCAGCCCGTGTGGCCCCGGCTGCGCGCCCAGCACCTCAATACCGTCATCGCGCCGGTGTATTGGGAATTGCTGGAGCCGCAGGAAGGCCGGTTCGATTTCACGCTGATTGACGACCTGCTGCGCGACGCCCGCAAAAACCAGATGAAGCTGGTGCTGCTGTGGTTCGGCGCCTGGAAAAACAGCGTGTCGTGCTACGCCCCGGCCTGGGTGAAAACCGACCGGAAATGCTTCCTCCGCGTGCAGGACGACCAGGGCGTGCCGCAGGAAATCATGACGCCCTTCGACCCCCGCAACCTGGATGCCGACCGCAAAGCCTTCGTGCAGCTCATGCAGCACCTCAAGGCCACCGACGGGCAGGAGCACACCGTGATAACCGTGCAGGCGGAAAATGAAATCGGCATGCTGCCCACCGCCCGCAGCTACGACGAGAAGGCCAATGCCGCTTTCAAGCAGCAAGTCCCTGCGGCGCTTTTGACCTATTTGCAGCGTGAAAAGAAGAACCTGAAACCAGAATTTGCCGCCATCTGGCAGCGCCAGGGCGCCAAAACCAAGGGCACCTGGGAAGAGGTTTTCGGCAAGAGTCTGGCCACTGATGAAATTTTCATGGCCTGGTTTTTCGCCACTTACACCAACGCCATCACCGCCGCCGGCAAAGCCGTGTACCCCCTCCCGATGTACGTGAACGCCGCCCTGAACCGCCCCAACGTAGCACCCGGCAAGTACCCCAGCGCCGGCCCGCTCCCGCACGTTATGGACGTGTGGCTGGCCGGCGCGCCGGATATCGACCTGCTGGCCCCCGACTTCTACAACCCCAACTTCGAGCACTGGTGCGACCTGTACACGCGGGGCAACAACCCGCTCTTCATCCCCGAAATCCGCTTCGAGGACGGCGTCGATGCCAAGGCATTTTTCGCCTTCGGCCACTACAACTGCCTCTCGTTTTCGCCCTTCGCCATCGAGGGCAGCGACACCCTGAAATCGCCGCCCATCGGCAAAGCCTATGAGCTGCTGAGCCAGGTGACTTTCCTGCTGGGCAAGTACCAGCCGGCCGGCCAGGTGCGTGGTTTCCTGCTGCAAAAAGACTCGGCCGCCCGCGTCTTCACGCTGGGCGACTACCGCTTCACCGCCAGGCACGAATTCGCGCTGGGCTGGTCGATGGGCTCCAAAAAAGCCGAATGGAGCCCCGGCGGCGGCCTCATCATCGCCGTGGCGCCCGACGAGTTCTACGTGGTCGGTACCGGTCTCGTCCTCACCGCCGAACCTAACGCCAAAGGCAAGCGCGCCGGCTACCTGAGCGTGGACGAAGGCCATTTCGAAAACGAAAAGTGGCTGCCCGGCCGCCGCATGAACGGCGACCAGGACCACCAGGGCCGCCACGTTCGCGTGGCCGGCGGCGAATACAGTATCCAGCACGTCAAGCTTTATGCCTACTAATCAGAACGTCATGCCGAGCGCAGCCGAGGCATGACGTTCTGATTTTACAGTTCCTCCAGATTCTCAGTTTCCTCTCCATCCGATGCTTCGCACATTTCTTCACCCGTTTCGTTTAGCCGCTGGCCCACTGGCCGCTGGTGGCCTGCTACTTGCCCCGGTAGCCCAGGCTCAGGTGCGCCTGCCGCACCTGGTGAGCGACGGCATGGTGCTGCAGCGCGACGCCGACGTGCGCGTGTGGGGCTGGGCCCGGCCCGGCGAAGCCGTGGCGGTGAGCTTCCTGGGCACAACCTACCCGGCCACCACCGGCCCCGATGGCAAGTGGACCGTGAAGCTCGCGCACCTGAAGGCCGGCGGGCCTTTCGAGATGAACATCAAGGCCAGCAACCAGCTGGCGGTGAAGAACATCCTGGTGGGCGACGTGTGGCTGTGCTCGGGCCAGTCGAATATGGAAACGCCCATGAGCCGCCTGCGCGACAAGTACCCCGACGTCATCGCCCAGGCCGCCAACCCGCGCATCCGCCAATACGAAGTGCCTATGAGCTACGCCTTCACCCAGCCCAAAGCCGACGTGACCGGCGGCAAGTGGGTGGCCGCCGACCCGCAGAGCGTGCTCCGGTTTTCGGCCGTGGCCTACTTTTTTGCCAGGGAAATCAACGCCAAATACCAGGTGCCGGTGGGCATCGTTAAAGACGCCGTGGGCGGCTCGCCCGCCGAAGCGTGGCTGAGTGCTGATGCGCTGAAGCAGTTTCCGAAATACGAGCAGCAGGTGGCACCCTACCGCGACAGCGCCGCCGTGGCCGGCATCAGGCAAAAGGAGCAGGCCGCCATTGGCAGCTGGTACCGCCAGCTGCACCAGGCCGACAAGGGCGAATCGCCCGGTCAAACACCATGGTATGCAATCACATACGCCCAGACCGACTGGAAAACCATGCCGGTTCCCGGCTATTGGGCCGATGGCGAGCTGGGCCCGGTGAATGGCGTGGTGTGGTTTCGCAAAGAAATAGAGGTGCCGGCCGGCATGGCGGGCAAGCCCGCCCGCCTGGAGCTGGGCACCCTCGTCGATGCTGACTCCACCTATATCAATGGCCGACTAGTGGGCACGACCGGATACCAGTACCCGCCCCGCAAGTACGATTTTGGGCCGGATGTACTGAAGCCGGGCCGAAACGTGGTGACGGTGCGCATCATCAGCAACGGTGGACGCGGCGGTTTCACGATGGAAAAAAAGTATCAGCTCACGGCCGGCGGCCAGACGCTGGATTTGCGTGGGCCCTGGCAGTACCAGCTGGGCACCGCGGCCGCGCCTACCCCGGGCTCAACTACGTTCCAATACCAGCCCGGCGGTTTGTTTAATGGCATGATTGCGCCGGTGCTGCCCTACGCCATCAAGGGCGTGCTGTGGTACCAGGGCGAATCGAATGCGGGGCGGACGGGCGATTACCAGGCCCTTTTCAACGGCATGATTACCGACTGGCGCAAGAGCTTCCAGCGGCCCGATTTACCCTTCATCTACGCGCAGCTGCCGAATTTCATGCTAGCGAAAATGGAGCCGTCGGAAAGCGGCTGGGCCCAGGCGCGCGACATTCAGCGGCGCGGGCTGGCCCTGCCCTACACCGGTATGGCCGTGCTGCTGGACGTGGGCGAGTGGAATGATATTCACCCGCTCGACAAGCAAACGCCCGGCCACCGCCTGGCCCTGGCCGCCGAAAAAGTGGCCTACGGCGAAAGCAAGCTGGTTTCCTCCGGCCCGCTCTACCAGTCCATGCAAGTGGCTGGCAATAAGGCGACACTCAGCTTCAGGAGCATCGGCAGCGGCTTAGTGGCAAAAGGTAGCGGGCCGCTGACTGGCTTCGCCGTGGCGGGACCGGACAAGAAGTTCGTGTGGGCCCAGGCGAAGATTGAGGGCAACAAAGTGGTAGTCTGGAGCGAGCAGGTGCCCAACCCCACCATGGTGCGCTACGCCTGGGCCGACAACCCCGAAGGCGCGAATCTATACAACAAGGAGGGCCTGCCCACTTCCACTTTTACGACTGCTGCCGATGCGCTTCTGTAGATTATTTTATCGTGCGGCCGGGTCGCCTCACCCCCTGACCCCTTCTCCGAAAAGGAGAGGGGATACCGGTTATGCGCAGGTTGAAAATCGGTCGGCCCCCCTCTCTTCTGGAGAGGGGGTGAGGCGCTACGTCTGGCTGTTCACCTTGCTTTTTATAGCCCACGCCGCCACCGCCCAAACCGCCCTGTTTCTCGACCCCGCCCAACCCATCAACGCCCGCGTCAACGACCTCATCTCCAAACTGTCCATTGAGGAGAAGGCCGACCAGATGATGTACAGCAGCAAGGCCATCGAGCGCCTGAATATCCCTGCCTACAACTGGTGGAACGAAGCCCTGCACGGCGTGGGCCGGGCCGGCGCGGCCACGGTGTTCCCGCAGGCCATCGGGCTGGGCGCGACGTTCGACGACGACCTGGCTAGGCGCGTGGCCACCGCCATTTCCGATGAGGCCCGCGCTTCCTACAACGCGGCCGTAGCCAAGGGCTACCGCCAGCAGTACAGCGGCCTCACGTTCTGGACGCCCAACATCAACATCTTCCGCGACCCGCGCTGGGGCCGGGGCCAGGAAACCTACGGCGAAGACCCCACCCTCACCGGCCGCATGGGCGTGGCCTTCGTGCAGGGCCTGCAGGGCGACGACCCGCGCCACCTGAAGGTAGCGGCCTGCGCCAAGCACTTCGCCGTGCACAGCGGCCCCGAGCGCCTGCGTCACGTCTTCAACGCCGAGCCCACGCCCCAGGATTTGTGGGAAACCTACCTGCCGGCTTTTCACCAATTGGTCGATGCCAAAGTGGAAGCCGTGATGTGCGCCTACAACCGCACCAACGGCGAGCCCTGCTGCGGCAACCAATACCTGCTGCACGACGTGCTGCGCCAGCAGTGGGGCTTCAGAGGCCACATTGTGAGCGACTGCTGGGCATTGGTCGATTTCTACGAGGGCCATAAAGTTGTGAAAACGCCCGCCGAAGCCGCCGCCCTAGCCCTGGACCGCGGCGTGAACCTGAACTGCGGCAGCGTATACCCCAGCCTGCCCGAAGCCGTCAAAAAAGGCCTCACCACCGAGGCCAGGATGGACAGCTCGTTGGCCATCCTGCTCCGCACCAAGTTCAAGCTCGGCCTGCTCGACCCTCAGGGCGGCAGTCCGTACGACAAGCTCGGTCCCGAAGTCATCAACAGCGCCGCTAACCGCGCCCTGGCCCGCGAAGCCGCCCAAAAGTCCATCGTGCTGCTGAAGAACAACGGCGTGCTGCCGCTGCGCAACGACCTATCCAAATACTTTGTGTGCGGCCCCAATGCCGCCAACCTCGACGCCCTGCTCGGCAATTACTACGGCGTGAACCCCGAGATGAAAACCATCCTCGAAGGCATTGTGGGCGGCGTGCAGCCCGGCAGCCAGGTGCAGTACCGCCAGGGGGCCATGCTCGACCGGCCCAATGCCAACACCATCGACTGGGTGAGCAGCAGTTCCCGCGTTTCCGATGCTACGTTTGTGGTGCTGGGCATTACCGGACTGTTGGAAGGGGAGGAGGGCGAGTCCATCGCCTCGCCTACCTTCGGCGACCGGCTCGACTACAACCTGCCCAAAAACCAGATTGACTTCCTCAGGAAATTGCGCGAAAACAATACCAAACCCATTATTGCCATCATCACCGGCGGCAGCCCGATGAACCTGGCCGAAGTGCACGAGCTCTGCGATGCCGTGGTGCTGGCCTGGTACCCCGGCGAGGAAGGCGGCAACGCCGTGGCCGACGTGGTGTTTGGCAAAGTCTCGCCCTCCGGCAAGCTGCCCATCACCTTCCCGAAAAGCCTCGACCAGCTGCCCGCCTACGAGGACTACCACATGGCCGGCCGCACCTACCGCTACATGAGCGCCGCGCCGCTCTACCCCTTCGGCTACGGCCTGAGCTACGCCAAATTCACCTACCCCGCGGTGAAACTGGCTGGTTCGAAAATCGCCAAAAACAAGCCCGTCGAAGTCACCGCCACCGTCACCAATTCCGGCAAGGTGGAAGGCGAGGAAGTTGTGCAGCTCTACCTCACGCACCCGCCCGTGAAGGGCGCTCAAACGCCGCTCTTTGCCCTGAAAAATTTCAAGCGCGTAAAGCTCGCGCCGGGGGCCAGCACCACGGTCAAGTTCACGCTCACGCCGGAAATGCTGGCGTTAGTGAGTGCCCAGGGCAAGTTGGTGGCTGCCACCGGGCCGGTCACGGTGTGGGTGGGCGGCTCGCTGCCCGGTGCCCGCAGCGTGGCGCTGGGGGCCAGTCCGGCCGCCTCGGCTTTGCTCACGATTAAGTAAATAATAAAACCAGAACGTCCTGCTCATCTGGCGTCCGCGCCGCCGAAGCATCTCTACCGCTTCATCCGGCTCCCCTCTTCGCGGAAGAGGGGCCGGGGGTGAGGTTCCGGCGTCAGGCGGCGCGAGCGAGATGCTTTGACAAGCTCAGCACGACGTTCAATTTCTCAAAATGAATCTGCCTATCCAACTATGAAATACCTCCTCGGCTACGACATCGGTAGCTCTTCTATCAAAGCTTCGCTGCTTGACATTGCCACCGGCAAGGCCGTGGCCACGGCCATTTCCCCCAGGCAGGAAATGGAAATCAGCGTGCCCCAGGCCGGCTGGGCCGAGCAGCGCCCCGAGCGCTGGTGGCAGGAATGCGTGAACGCCACCGCTCAGCTCAAAGCCGATTACGGCTTCGACCCCGACCTCGTGGCCGGCATCGGCATCACCTACCAGATGCACGGCCTCGTGCTGGTGGACAAGGACGGCAAGGTGCTGCGCCCCGCCATCATCTGGTGCGACAGCCGCGCTGTGGACCTCGGCAACCAGGCTTTCGCCGAGCTGGGCGAGGAATATTGCCTGGAGAATTTCCTGAATTCGCCCGGCAATTTTACCGCGTCCAAACTGAAGTGGGTGCGCGAAAACGAGCCCGGGATTTACGCCCGGATTCACAAGATTCAGCTGCCCGGCGACTACATCGCCTTCAAGCTGAGCGGCCGGCTGCAAACCACCGTGTCGGGCCTGTCGGAAGGCGTGTTCTGGAATTTTAAGAAGCAGGCCGTCGCCCAGGAGCTGCTCGACTACTACGGCATCAGCGCCGACCTGCTGCCCGAGGTGGTGGACACCTTCTCGGTGCAGGGCCATTTGAATGCCGAAGCCGCGCAGGAGCTGGGCCTCACGGCCGGCACCCCCATCAGCTACCGGGCCGGCGACCAGCCCAACAACGCCTTCTCCCTCAACGTGCTGAACCCCGGCGAAATCGCGGCCACGGCCGGCACGTCGGGCGTGGTGTACGGCATCACGGATGCGCCGGCTTCCGACCCGGCCTCGCGCGTGAATGCCTTCGTGCACGTCAACCACACGGCCGCGCAGCCCCGCAACGGCGTGCTGATGTGCATGAACGGCACCGGCATTCTCAACAGCTGGCTGCGCAAAATAGTGGGCGAAATGCCCTACGACGAGATGAACCGCCGCGCCGCGCAAGCCCCCGTGGGCGCCGAGGGCCTGGTTTTCCTGCCTTTTGGCAACGGGGCCGAGCGCATCCTCGAAAACCGCCCCACCGATGCTGAGCTGCACGGCCTGAACTTCAACATTCACAGCCAGGCGCACTTGCTGCGCGCCGCCCAGGAGGGCATCGTGTTCGCCCTGATTTACGGCATGAACATCATGCGCCAGATGGGCGTGCAGGTGCGCACCGTGCGCGCCGGCAACGCCAACATGTTCCTCAGCCCCGTATTCCGCGAAGCTTTCGTGAACGCCGGCAACGTGACACTGGAACTCTACAACACCGACGCGGCCCAGGGCGCGGCGCGCGGCGCGGGCATCGGCGCCGGCGTATACGCCGGTCCGGCCGAAGCCTTCGGTGGCCTCGAACGCATACTGACCGTGGAGCCCACCGAGGCGCTCCGCGAACAGTATCAGACGGCCTACACCCGCTGGCAAGACGCTTTACCTAAAGAGTTGTCGGTTGTTAGTTTTCAGTGAAATAATTCCCCGATACTGGCAACCAATAACAAATGACGAACAACTCACCACCAAGAACTGACAACAAATACTTTCCCCAACCAACCACCTTATCTCATGTCTAGCAACACGCTTTCGAAAACAGAATTTTTTACGGGCATCGACACCATTCGCTACGAAGGCCGCGAATCGGATAACCCGCTGGCGTTTAAATGGTACGACGAAAACCGCGTGGTGGCCGGCAAGACCATGAAGGAGTACCTGCGCTTCGCCACGGCCTACTGGCACACGTTTGTGGGCACCGGCGGCGACCCGTTCGGCCCCGGCACCAAGAAATTTGCCTGGGATTCGCACCACGAAATTGTCGGCCGCGCCAAGGACAAGGCGGACGCGGCGTTTGAGTTCTTCACCAAGCTCGGCACGCCCTATTATTGCTTCCATGACATTGACCTCGTGGAAGAAGGCTCGTCGTTGAGCGAGTACGAGCGCAACCTCGCCACCGTGGTGGACTACGTGAAGCAGCACCAGCAGGAAAGCGGCGTGAAGCTGCTCTGGGGCACGGCCAACGTATTTTCGAACCCGCGCTACATGAACGGGGCCAGCACCAACCCCGACTTTCAGGTGGTGGCCCACGCGGCCACGCAGGTGAAAAATGCCATCGATGCCACCATCGCGCTGGGCGGCGAAAACTACGTGTTCTGGGGCGGCCGCGAGGGCTACATGACCCTCTTGAACACCGACATGAAGCGCGAGCAGGCCCACATGGCCCGCTTCCTGACCATGGCCCGCGACTACGCCCGCCAGCAGGGCTTCACCGGCAAGTTCTTCATCGAGCCCAAGCCGGCCGAGCCCACCAAGCACCAGTACGATTTCGATGCCGCTACCGTCATCGGCTTCCTGAAAGAGCACGGCCTGGAGAACGATTTCCAGCTGAACCTCGAAGTGAACCACGCCACGCTGGCCGGCCACACCTTCCAGCACGAGCTGCAGGTGGCCGCCGACGCCGGCATGCTCGGCAGCATGGATGCCAACCGCGGCGACTACCAGAACGGCTGGGATACCGACCAATTCCCCAACAACCTGAACGAGATAACCGAGTCGATGCTCATCATCCTCGAAGCCGGGGGCATCACCCAGGGCGGCATCAACTTCGACGCCAAAACGCGCCGCAACTCGACCGATTTGGAGGATATTTTCATCGCCCACATCGCCGGTATGGACACCTTCGCCCGCGCCTTGGTCACGGCCGATGCCATCCTGGAAAAATCGGCCTACAGGAAATTCCGCACCGAGCGCTACGCCTCGTTTGATTCGGGCGAAGGCGCAGCCTTCGAAAAAGGCCAATTGACGCTGGAAGACCTGCGCACTATTGCCCACAAATCGGGCGAGCCCACGCCGCGCAGCGGCAAGCAGGAGTGGCTGGAAAGCATCATCAACCAGTACATCTAGCCCCCTATTGAGAACAAGTAGCGACTGGTTGGAGTAAGTTGGAGTGGAATACTGCCCACCCGGTACTCTAAGCACAGGCCTCCTTCTCATTACTAATCGAAAACGGAACCGGCCGGCTGCGGAATGGTGGGAACAGTGACGCAGCTGGCCGGAGAAGTTTTCTAACGAACAGAGCTTTATGAGCAACCCCCAAGTATCCATTGACGAACTGAGCGTCAATACCATCCGGCTGCTGTCAGTCGATATGGTGCAGAAAGCCAATTCCGGTCACCCCGGCCTGCCGTTGGGCGCCGCGCCCATGGCCTACGTGCTGTGGTCGCGCTTCCTGCGCTTCAACCCGCAAGACCCGAAGTGGCCCAACCGGGACCGGTTTGTGCTATCGGCCGGGCACGGCTCGGCGCTGCTGTACAGCCTGTTGCACCTGTACGGCTACGACTTGTCGCTCGATGACCTGAAGCAGTTCCGGCAGCTCGATTCCAAGACGCCGGGCCATCCGGAGTCGCACATCACAGCCGGCGTGGAAGTAACCACCGGTCCGCTGGGCCAGGGCTTTGCCAACGGCCTCGGCATGGCCATGGCGGAGGCGCACCTCGGCGCGCTCTACAACAAAGAGGGCCACGCGCCGGTGCAGGACCACTACACCTACGTGCTGGTGAGCGACGGCGACCTGATGGAAGGCATTGCCTCGGAGGCGGCTTCGCTGGCCGGCCACTTGCAGCTGAGCAAGATGATTTACCTGTACGACGACAACAAAATCTCGCTCGACGGCCCCACCAGTTTCGCCTACACCGAAAACCCCATGCAGCGCTTCGATGCCTACTACTGGCACACGCAGCACGTGCAGGACGGCAACAGCCTCGACGAAATTGAGAATGCCATTCGGGTGGCGCAGTCGGTGAAGGACCGGCCGTCGATTATCGCGGTGCGCACGATTATCGGCTTCGGCTCGCCGCTGGCGGGCAGCAGCAAATCGCACGGCAGCGCGCTGGGACCAGACAATGTGAAGGCCACCAAGAAGTTCTACGGCTTCGACCCCGAGCAGTCGTTCCAGGTGCCGGCCGAAGTATACGAGCACCTCAGGCAGCCCGGCCTGAAAGGGGCGGAGCTGCAAAAGCAGTGGGAAAAGGACTTTGCCGCCTACGCCAAGGAATTCAAGGCCGATGCTGAGATGTTCAAGCTCTCCTTCGATGGCAAGCTGCCCGCAGGCTGGGACAAAGACCTGCCCGTGTACACGCCCGCCGATGGCGAGCTGGCCACCCGCCAGGCCTCGGGCAAAGCGTTGGATGTCCTTAAGAAATCGGTGCCGTTCATGTTCGGCGGCTCGGCCGATTTGGCCACCAGCAACGAGATGGATAAGTCGGGCGACGACAGCTTCCAGCCGCTGCACCTGGAGCGCCGCAACGTATGGTTTGGGGTGCGTGAGCACGCCATGGGCGCGGCCATGAACGGCATTGCCCACCACGGCGGCCTGCGCACCTACGGCGGCACCTTCCTCACATTCAGTGACTACATGCGGGCAGCTATCCGCCTCACGGCGCTGTCCGAGAGCACGGCCACGTTCGTGTTCACCCACGACAGCATCGGGCTGGGCGAGGACGGCCCCACGCACCAGCCAATCGAGCAGGTGCTGGCCCTGCGCAGCATTCCCAACATCGTGGTGCTGCGCCCCGCCGATGCCAACGAAAGCACCGAAGCCTGGCGCATTGCCATGACCACGCCGAAATCGCCGGTCGTGCTCGTGTTTTCGCGCCAGAAACTGCCCATTCTCGACCAGACCAAGCTCGGCTCGGCCCGCGAGGGCGTGCCCAGAGGCGCCTACATTCTGAGCGAGGCCCAGGGCGGCCAGCCGGAGTTCATCTTCGTGGCCACCGGCTCGGAGGTGGCCCTGGCCATGGAAGCCCAAAAAGTGCTTGAAAAAGACGGTACCCCTACCCGCGTGGTGAGCATGCCGAGCTGGGAATTGTTTGAGCATCAGGACAAAGCTTACCGCGAAACGGTATTGCCGCCCAGCGTGCGCAAGCGGCTGGCCATTGAGGCGGGCTCGCCCATCGGCTGGCACAAATACACGACCGACGAGGGCGGCGTCGTGGCCATGAACCGCTTCGGCGCTTCGGCGCCGGCCGAATTGCTGTTCGAGAAATTCGGTTTCACCGTGGCGAATGTGGTGAAGCGGGCCAAGGCCGTGCTGGCCGGCCATCCCGAGGAAGAAAAAGTAGAGAAAAAGCAAGTAGTAGCCAAAGGCAACTAGGCGGGGCGTTGCGGGCGGCCGGGAGGCTACCGGGCGCTGCGCTACTGCATCCCTGCAAGTTATAAAAACTGACCACCCGCAACCAATCCCACCCGTGCGCAATTCCCTGATTTTTCGACGGCTAACCAGTCGCCGCCTTTGGCTGGCCTTTGCGCTGGCAGTGGCAAGCCGGCCATGATACGATGCCCATGAATGACCTTGTTGGTGACCCTTGAATGGGGCATCGGCGAGGCCATTCATGGGCTTTTTTTTGAGAATCAGGGGCGCTGTCCGGCGTTCTTTTATCGACATACCTACCCTCACTTCGCTGCTATGCTGCAAACCATTCTCTTTGCCACCCCACTCCGCCGCCTGGTGCTGGGCGGCCTGCTGATGGCCGGCCTCGGCGTGCTCAACAGCCGCTACGATGTTACGGCGCTGGCGCATGCCCAAGCGGTGCCAATTGCAACGGATAAGGGGCTGAAAGACTACTACAAGGCCTATTTTCCTATTGGTGTGGCCATCGGCCCTTCATCGTTGAAAGGCCCGGAAGCGTCGCTGATTATTCAGCAGTTCAACAGCCTGACGCCGGAGAATGCCATGAAGATGGGCCCCATTCACCCCGAGGAAAACCGTTATTTCTGGGATGATGCCGACCAGATTGTGAATTTCTCCCAGGTGCATGCGCTGCGGGTGCGCGGCCATAATCTGTGCTGGCACGAGCAAACGCCCAAGTGGCTTTTCAAGAATGCCGATGGCTCTGTTGTGAGCAAAGGGGTGCTGCTCAGGCGCCTGCACGACCACATCGATACCGTGGTGAAGCGTTACAAGGGCAAAATCTACGCCTGGGACGTGGTGAACGAAGCCATTGCCGACGACAGCACGCAGTTTCTGCGCAATTCGGACTGGTACAAAATCTGCGGCGAGGATTTCATCGCCAAAGCCTTCGAATACGCTCACGCGGCCGACCCCAAGGCCGTGCTGTTCTACAACGACTACAACACCGAGCGCCCCGAAAAACGCGAGCGGGTGTACCGCCTGCTCAAGAAGCTCAGGGACGCCAAAGTCCCGATTGACGCGGTGGGCTTGCAGGCGCATTGGTCGTTGCAGGAGCCCACGCAAAAGGAGCTGCGGGCCACCATCGAGCGGTTTGCCTCGCTGGGCCTGAAGGTGCAGATAACCGAGCTGGACGTGTCGATTTACCCCTGGGAGAAGAGCCGGCGCGAGAAGCGCCCCGGCGAAGCAGATGCCTACACGCCGACCATGGAGCAGCAGCAAGCCGAGAAATACCGCATGGTGTTCAACACGTTCCGCGACTACAAAAATGTGCTGACGGGCGTGACGTTCTGGAATATTTCGGACAGATATACCTGGCTGGATACCTACCCGGTGGCCGGCCGGAAGAACTACCCGCTGTTGTTTGACCAGCAGCTGAAGCCGAAAAAGGCCTTTTATGAGGTGGTGAAGTTCTAGGACGTGTAAACAATTAAAGCCACATCAGGATGGCTCCGAGGGTGACCATTGCCAGAAAGGTGCTGGCGTTCTTTTCGTAGCGTGAAGCGAGGCCCCGAAACCGCTTGAGGCGGTTGAAGCAGCGTTCGATTTGGTTACGATTTTTGTAGACTTCTTCGTTGTGCTCAATCACTTGCGTCCGATTTTTTTT
>NZ_JAGEMO020000269.1 GCF_017921975.2 Hymenobacter terricola | reverse complement strand
GCCGTACGTCTTCTTAACGGTGCCAATAGCACCTACAGGCACCGTACGGTACTTATCATCAAGCACCTTAACGCGGTCGCCAATTGCGAAATTGATCATGATGTCCTCCTCACTTGTTGACGCTCACGTCCTCGCCGCGGCCGCGAATCGCATTGAAGCAGGTTTCGCAGATGTAACCCAGCTCGGTGGGAATCAGATCACCGAGCTCATACTCACCGTTGCACCAGGCGCACTTGTGAACCTCGTCATCAGTCGTGATGGGCTCAGGTGCTACTGCAGGTTCATTGGCAGCGGGTGCCTTG
>NZ_JAGEMO020000268.1 GCF_017921975.2 Hymenobacter terricola | reverse complement strand
TCCTTTGATTTGTGTGGAGTTTATTCCTCCTGAAACTAAAATTGCCATTTCTTTTTTTCCTTTCTTTTTTATTGTTAAACAAAAATTGGTTTTAAATGGGAGTTACATGGGAGTTACATGGTTGCAAAAGCAGATCCTGTAAGCCATCCTCCTATTGCGGTTAATATATAAACTATAAAATCTATAATAACCTTAATTTTCTTTTTAGACATTGCCATAATTATTCTTTCTTTTTAATTTTTTGTTTGTTAATGAATGCGGCAAAGATATAACCTTTTTCGAAATTAACAACCATTTATGATAAAT
>NZ_JAGEMO020000267.1 GCF_017921975.2 Hymenobacter terricola | reverse complement strand
GGGACCGGCTCGGGCCCTACGCGGCCACGGCCACCGGGGGCAGCCTGACGGTGGCCACCAGCGGCGGCACGGCCAACTGCTCCGGTCTTGAAATCTGGAACGCACCCACCACTACTACTCCGACTACTCCGACCACTCCAAGTACCCCCACCGCCAGCCGCTTCTATCGGGCAATCAACCTGCACGGGGGGGCGCTGACCATCGACGGCAACGCGTGGGAGGCGAGCACGACGGGCAACTACGCGGTGAACGGGAGCGGGTACGGCAACCAGGGCCAGGCGCTGACGCCGGCCACGGACGCGAGCCGGGCATCCAT
>NZ_JAGEMO020000266.1 GCF_017921975.2 Hymenobacter terricola | reverse complement strand
CTCGGTGGGTGTCGGTATCACGACTACCTATGAACTCCGCACCGAACAATTCATCAATGCTCATTTCAACCTCCAATCGACTTACTAGTTGCAAAGCTTATTGGCTTCACGGATCGAACTTTTAAGCTAACCTGCGGGCCAGTGACCCGCAGGCGCCTGTTCTTTCCTTTATTATATTATACTACAAAAAGAGGTGGTTGTGTTCAGTTTTTAGAAAATTATTTTCTGGCCGCCCATACCAGGATTAGCCGGGCACGGCCTCGCCAAAGTCCTGCATGACGTGGGACACGTAGTCGGGAGTCAGCTGGGCACGGTT
>NZ_JAGEMO020000265.1 GCF_017921975.2 Hymenobacter terricola | reverse complement strand
GCACTGTTCTAACTTAACGTTACGCTTCATATAGCATCCCTTCTTTGGTTATTGCTTACGCTTTGTTGCAGCAAGCAGTTCGTTTATCTCTTGTAGTTCCTGAGAGTTTATGATGAAGTCCGTCAGACTGCGCTCCAGGGCTGGCAGATACTCTGGTACCGCGTAACCTGACTGCACGTATGTTACCAACCGCTCTTTGAACCACTTCACATCTTTCAGCCTTGCATACGCTGTTGATAGGTTTGATGGCATGCGGTGGCGCAGCTGCCTTATACGGACTATACGGTGCCTGCACGTGGTGCATAGCTTGTCGTCCTCAGT
>NZ_JAGEMO020000264.1 GCF_017921975.2 Hymenobacter terricola | reverse complement strand
TCCGGGGCTTCTTTTTCAACGCAGCTACAGCAATTCCACCAACTTTGCTACAAGCTCTTCCTTCGTCATACCTTCGCTATCATCTACAAGCGCCTGTATGACACTCTTGCGTACAACGTTACTACCCTCAGGTTGTAGCATCTCCTTGTGCGCTCTCAGTAGTTCTTCCACGCGACAAGCATTGCGATATTCGTCATTGTCGCCCGCGACGTCAGTCAGCCACTTCGTCAAGCTTTTCTTCGACTGTATGCTCTTTATGGCTCGTACTGTCTCGTCGTATGACAGCTCCTGCACGTCCTCAAGTGTGTACTGCGGCACTGCCTTTACTG
>NZ_JAGEMO020000263.1 GCF_017921975.2 Hymenobacter terricola | reverse complement strand
CCCATGAACGTAAGAAGCCGACGGTCAGCACTGCAATGTGTGACGAGAGGGAGCCAGGCAAGCGAGCCGCTTTTCTGCTCCCTCTTTTTACTTAGAAAGCCGATTTTCTATTTATCACAATGCTGATTCTGTACCGTCCGAGTACGAAACTACCTAAGTTACACATTGCATTATGAACACTTATTATTGTTACCAACTCTGGCATTTCATTCAGTCAGATTGCGTTGAATTGGAGTTCGAGAACGACAAAGAGGCGTTTGATTATTGGTTTGATTTATTCCAAGATCATCAGTTGGATTGTTGTTTATCTATTACTCGATTATTCGAGGTT
>NZ_JAGEMO020000262.1 GCF_017921975.2 Hymenobacter terricola | reverse complement strand
TCATCTCAAGGGACTGCCTGACGATATCGGTGCATCCCGCCGTCGAAGTCTGTACGTTGGATACCTGCTCATCCTGCTTGTCGCAGACGAAAACAGAATTATTGTCGCGGTACCGCTGCAGGGCCTGCATGCGGATATCAAAGGACTGCACACCGCCGGGCGTGCCGAAGATGGCCTGCGTATCGGTCTGCATAACCAGGAGGCTGATTTTCTTGAGCAAATCAGCTGTATAAATCCGGCACTCGTTCCAGTGCAGGACATAATCCCATAAAATCTGAGCCTGAGGGATGCCCAGGAAATTATAAGACGGGCGCAGGAGGAGCGGCGGCGGATTG
>NZ_JAGEMO020000261.1 GCF_017921975.2 Hymenobacter terricola | reverse complement strand
GTAAGGTTGTAAAGATTGCAGAAGTCGATCATGAACCTGCTGAATATTATATCTCATGGATCAATAGATATGGTGCTTGGCAGTGTCAGCCATTATGTGCAAAGAATCAAATGAGTGAATCTGTTGAAACTCAAACTATCACAACTATAAACAATGAGATAATTCCTGTAACTAAACATAATGAATTATCATGGACTTTAAATACTCATTGGTTAACATACGATGAGCATAATGAATTTGAATCGATTTTACAATCTAAATATGTGTATTTATACAATACAAGAACCAATGATGGACAATATGTAAACGTTAAAGATTCGTATTGGGCTTTTAAAAACT
>NZ_JAGEMO020000260.1 GCF_017921975.2 Hymenobacter terricola | reverse complement strand
GTTGGCCCTGCAACTCTTTGCAGGTGTCTGATCGTCTATCCCTGGACTCAGAGGTATTTCGGCAACTTTGGAAACCTCTACAACGCAGCCGCAATCATGGGAAATCCTCAGGTTGCAAAACACGGAGTAACTATCCTCCACGGTCTGGACCGGGCTGTGAAGAACATGGACAACATCAAGGCGACCTATACCGAGCTGAGTGTGCTGCACTCCGAGAAACTGCACGTGGATCCCGACAATTTCAGGCTCCTCTCCGACTGCCTGACCATTGTGCTCGCTGCTCGGATGGGCAAAGCCTTCACTGCTGAGGTCCAGGCCACTATCCAGAAGTTCATGGCCG
>NZ_JAGEMO020000026.1 GCF_017921975.2 Hymenobacter terricola | reverse complement strand
TGAGCTGCACCTGCTGCCCGAGCTGGTGCAGGTGCAGGGCCACGTTGCAGGGCGCCCCGCCGGGCTGGCGGCCGGCGGGCAGCACGTCCCAAAGGGTTTCTCCAAAGCAGACGATGGCGGACGAAGACATGAGCGGCGGTGATTTGTGACAAATGTCCGCGCCTCGCTAAAGCAAAGCCTGCACATTTAGCACAAACGCATACACAAATCTTTCACCCACTCTAAATATTGGCAACTAACTTATTTTGAATTGTTTAAATTTTAAATAAGTCAGGGAATACGGCGCAGACTTGTATTTTTGTAGCAAGTCTTGAAAAAATGCGCGGGGGTGCGGCGGGGTTTTTCTGCTTGGCGGTGCCTGTTCCAACCGGTGCCCGCGCTGTTCCGGTCCGCGCGGCTTGTGCCGGGGCACCTTAGTCCTCCGGGGTGGTGCGCAGAGCGCGAAATTCGGAGGGCGAAATCTGGTATTTCGCCTTGAAGCTGTTGGAAAAATACGACGGCGACGAAAAGCCGAGCTCGTAGCCCACCTCCGCGATGGTGAGGGCGTCGTCGAGCAGCAGCTGGCGGGCCTTGGCCAGGCGGATGCCCTGGATAAATTCCGTGACCCCGGTGCCCAACAGGGCCTTTACTTTCCGGTAGAGCTGCATCCGGCTCAGGTTCAGGCTGCGGCCTACGTCGTCCACATTGAGCTCGGTGCGGCTCAGGTTGGCTTCCACGATGGCCGTGAGGTCGGCCAGGAACTGCTGGTCGGGGCGGGTGGGCGCCACCGTGGCCTTGTCCAGGCTCAGCTCACGTTGGAAATGCGCGCGCTGGCGGGCGCGGTTGGCCAGCAGCGTGCGCACGCTTTCCAGTAGAAAAGCTGGGTTGAAGGGCTTGGTCAGGTAGAGGTCGGCCCCGGCCTGCACGCCTTCGAGCTGCTGCTCAGGGGCCCCGCGGGCCGTGAGCAGGACGACTGGGATGTGGCTCGTGCGCCAGTCGTCCCGGAGCTGGGCCACCACTTCCAGCCCGCTCAGGCCGGGCATCATCACGTCGCACACCACCAGGTCGGGAATGAGGTCGGTGGCCAGGCGCAGGCCATCGGGGCCGTTGGCGGCGGTCTGCACCTGGAAATTAGTCCGCAGCTTGCGCGCCAGGAAGTCGTTCACCTCGGGGTTGTCCTCAATCACCAGGACCAGCGTGTCGCTCGGCTCATCGGCGGGCAAGTCCGTGGCGGTGGCGGAAGCCGCTGTTGCCAGGGCAACGGCCTCCGCCGGTAGGTGGGGCAGGGTGGGGCGGGCGGTTTCAGTAGCGGCTGAGGTGGGGGCGTGCAGGGCGGCGGGCAGCTCGCGGGGCAAGGTCAGCTCGAAGGTGCTGCCCTGCCCCGGCTGGCTCTGCAGGGCCAGCTGGCCCTGGTGCAGCCGGGCCAGCCCCAGCGCCAGCGCCAGCCCCATGCCCGAGCCCTGCGCCGTGCCAGCCCCATCGGCCCGGCCCTGGTAAAACCACTCGAAAATGTGCGCCCGGTCAGCCTCGCTAATGCCGTGGCCGGTGTCTTCCACGCTGATGCGTACGGTGCGGCCCGCCGCGTCGCCGAGTTGGAGGCGCACCGTAATCTGCCCCTGCTCGGGGGTGAATTTGAGGGCGTTGGACAGCAGGTTGAACAACACCTTGTCCAGGATATTGGCATCGAACCACGCCCGCAGCACCGGCACGGCCGGCAGCCAGTGCAGCCGGATGCCGCGCAGCCGGGCCGGGCGCTCGAACACGTCCACGATTTCGCCCACGAAGTCCACTAAGTTGCCCTCGCTGGCCCGCACGGGCATTTTGCCCACGTCCATCTTGCGGAAATCCATGAGCTGGTTCACCAACTGCAAGAGCCGCTGGGTGTTGCGGCGCACCAGGCCCAGGTCGTGGTGCTGAGCGGCGGTCAGGCCCGCCTTGCCGGTCAACAATTCCTCCACCGGCCCCAGAATAAGGGTGAGGGGCGTGCGCAGCTCGTGCGAGAAATTCGTAAAAAAGCGCAGCTTGGCCTCGGTGTCGGCGCGGGCCTGGGCGGCCAGCTCTTCGAGCTGGTTGCGCTGCCGGCTGATTTCTTCGTTTTGCGTCGTCAACTGCGCGTTGATGCGAGCGTTTTCTTCGTTCTGGGCCGTGATTTGGGTGTTGATGCGGGCATTTTCTTCGTTGCGCAGGGCCAGCTGACCGTTCAGGTGGCGCTGCTTCCGGCCGGCTCGCCAAGCCAGGGCCCCAAAGCCGGCTACCGCCAGCAAAGCCACCAGCAGGACCAACAGCAGCGTGTGCTGGCTGGCGTAAGTGGCTTGCAGGGCCCCCACCAGCGCCTGCTGCCGCTCAATGTCCTGCTGCTGGCTGGCCAGCTGGTCGGTTTGCCGGCGCGTCATCAGCACGTTGGCCGCATCGATGACGGTGATGCCCAGCGCGTTTTCGCGCTCGTAGGGCTGGTGGTTGAGGATGCGCAGGGCCAGGCGAATGGCTTCTTCCCCGCCCGGCAGCTGGCGAATCGTGGCCGCCAGCACGCCGTCCTGCACCAATTGCAAGCCATTGCCCGGCCCCGGCAGCCCGTCCACTCCGATAATGCGTATTTGCCGGGCGCGTCCCAGCTGCTGGCATACCCGGTAGGCCCCCAGGGCCAGCACGTCGCTGTGCGCGAAAATGACGTCCACTTCCGGGTGGGCCCGCAGCAGGGCCGTCAGCTCGGCCTGGGCGCTGAGCCTGCGCCAGCTGCTCGACACCTGGCCCACCAGCTGGAGGCCGGGGTAGGCGGCCAGGCCCTGCACAAAACCTCGGTGCCGCTCGGCGGCTCCCGGCGTGCCGGACAGCCCCTGCACTTCCACCAGGTGGCCCTGCTGGCGCGGCAGGCTCGCGGCGTAGCGGGCGGCTGCCTGGCCCACTTCCAGGTTCGAGCTGCCCACGTAGGCCGTGTAGCGGCGCAGGTTCGTATGCTGGTCGAGCAAGACGACCGGCATCCCCCGGTCATAGGTTTCTTCTATGGTGGCAACTACGTTCAGCTGTTTGGTTCCGCAGGGCGTGACAATCAGCAAATCCACTTCGCCGGGGCCAAGGGCCCGGATTTGGGCCTGCTGCCGCTCCATGTCGCTTTGGCCGTCGAGCATCCGAAACTGCACCTCGGGGTGAAAGCTCAGCTCGCGCCGCATCCCTTCCAGCATGGCTTGCCGCCAGGCCCCCGCGGTATTGCACTGCGAGAACACGATGCGATAGGCCCGGGGCTGCGGGGCTGCGGGCGTACAGCCCGCCAGCAACCCACTGCCCAACGCCCACACGATTTGCGTGCGGGTCCAAAACCTGGGCCACGCAAACGATTTGATGCAGCGCAACCGAAGCAGGGGCAAGGATAAAAAGAGTGGGTAACGGATAAGGAAAGGTAGCAGAAAAATCGCGGGAATGGGAGTAATTCGGCCGGAAACAGGCGTGCTTTAAAAAGGCCCGCTGCTACGGCCTTTGCCGGAAGCAGCGGGCATCCGGTGTTTATTAGCGGACCAGAAATGTTCGCCGGCCGGCCCCGGCTACTGCTCCAGCGAAAGGGCCTGGCTCACGCGGCCCGCCGGCGTGGTCAGCAGCACATGGTACAGGCCGGCCGCCCGGGCCGGGGCCCGGAACGCTTCTTCGTGCGCGCCGGCCGGCTGTTCGCCGTCCACCAGCAAGGCCACGCATCGGCCCAGGCCGTCGAGCACTTCGAGGCGCACGGGCCCCGTGCTGGCGGTGGTGTAGCGCAGCACGACCGGGCCAACGGAGGGATTGGGGTATACTTCGAGCGCGGCCGGCGTTTCGGCGCTGGTTTTGGCGGCGAGCGCCACGGCGCGTTCGTAGGCGCCCAGGTCGGGCAGACTGCCCGCCACGCGCGGGTTGCCGGCCAGGTCGGTGGCCGACAAAAGGTTGTTCACGCCCCTGTCGATGGCCGGGCTGCCGGCGTTGAGCGTGAAGTCCGAGCCAAACGGGTCCGTGCCGGGGCTGACAAACTGCGGGTCGGCCACCACCGCGTTGGTGTTGGGAATCGTGCCGGTGTTGTTATTGGTGAGCGTGACGCCCGTGCCGCCGAAAAACAGGTTGGCGTTGAGCGTGACATTGCTGGCATACTTGACCTGGACCGTGTACTTGGTGGCAGCCACGGCGATGTTGTTCTGGGCCAACACGTCCGAGGCGTAGGCAATCACCAGGTCGCCGCCGGGGTTGGTCGCGGTTTTCACGTTGTGGTAGAGCGTGTTGTTGATGATGTCGCCGTGGTCGCTCTGAAAAAAAGTAATGCCGGCCCCGCCGTTGTCCCCCACCAGGTTGTTGGCGATGAGCGTGCGGCCGGTGTAGCCGAAGTTGCGGTTCGAGTCGACGATGATGCCGTTGCCGTCGGTATAGCCCTTGCAGACACCGCCGCTGAACCAGGGCACGCGCAGCTCGTTGCCGAAGCAGCGGTTGTTGCGGATAATGGTGCGGTAGATGTCGGTGCGGGTGTCGAAGTCCCAGCCCCCGAGCACGCTGATGCCGCTGCCCCCCGAATTGGTGTACCACGCCGTGTTGTAGACCAGGTTGTTCTCGATGGTGATGTAGTCAGCGCGGGCCGCCCCCATGCCGCCGCCCGGGCACTCGAAGATTTCGTTGTCGGCCATGCGGATGTGGTGCGGGTGAATGGTGGCCGTGCCCTTGACGACTATTCCGCTGCCCTGGT
The DNA here is from genome assembly GCF_017921975.2 of Hymenobacter terricola. Lineage (GTDB taxonomy): Bacteria > Bacteroidota > Bacteroidia > Cytophagales > Hymenobacteraceae > Hymenobacter > Hymenobacter terricola. Next base: position 179,154 of record NZ_JAGEMO020000026.1, on the reverse strand, counting down.
AGCGCGCGTCGTAGCCTCCGGTCGGGTTGGCGCAGCTGTAAGTCTGGTTCAGGGCGTCGGCCAGCAGAATGTTGCGGTTGTTGCCCTGCAGCCGCAGGCCGAGGACCTCGATGTAGGACACCCCCAGGCCCGGTCGGCTGACGTCTTCGCCGATATAGACGCCGTAGTAGCCGCTGAACTGGAGCAGGGGCCTGGCGTCGCCGGGGTAGTTGCGAAAGATGATGGGGGCGCCGGCGCTGCCCGAGTACTTGACGTAGAGCAGGCTGCTGCCCGTGGTGATGTAGGTGCCGGCCCGGATGTATACCACGTCGCCGGGCGTCTGGGCCCGGTCGGCCGCGTACTGAATGGTGGCAAAGGCGTTGGTGGGGCTCAGGCCCGTGCCGTTGGCCGTCGTATTAGTGCCCCCGGAGGCCGACACGTAGTAGTTGGTGGCGTGCGCGCCGGACAAGCCCGCCAGGGCCAGTAGCGCCGTCAGTAAAAAGTTTTTCATGGGGTACACTTAAGTGGGAATTGGGAGAAGGTGGAAGCGCGGCAGAAGCAGGAAAAATTAACCCTCATTCTTCAACTTTTATTGGAAAGATTAAATTTATCAACCTGCAGTATGGTTGAGCTTATCCCGGAAATGCCTTGCCTTAGTTCGGCCATCTAAGCAAACTGCTTTGAGTTGCTTTACCTAATTTGCTAACATCGAGGCAATAGGGCAAGTTTTAAGGGCAACAAAGTCTGTCGCAATGAAAAATAATTGCCGCAAGCGTTGCCGCAAACGCTTGTGGCGCGCATCATTGCTGGTGAGTTTCGTCTTTAAATTATTTAATTTCATCTTTGGCCTCCCTGCTGTGCTCCCAACGCTTGGACTTGGCCGGGGCGGTGCCTGAAGTCCTGGCGCGCCGCCCTCATCTTGTCATTATCCAGTTTGCCCGCGCTGCATGAAAAACATCACGGTTACCCTCAAAGCCATTGCCCAGGAACTTAATATTTCGCTCTCCACGGTGTTGCGGGCCCTGCCCAGCCTGCCGGAGGTGCGCCGATACGCGGGCGGCCGTGCACCGGCTGGCCGCCGAACTGGACTATCAGCCCAACCAATTGGCCACCAGCCTGGCCCACAGCCGCACCAAAACCATCGGGGTGCTCATGCCCAGCCTGAGCTACCATTTTTACTCGGCCCTGCTCAACAGCATTGAGGAAGCCGCCGTGCAGGCCGGCTACAGCGTGCTGGTGTGCCAGGCCAACGAATCGCCCCTCCGCGAAATCACCAACATCCAGAACCTGATGCGCAGCCAGGCAGAAGGGTTTTTGATTGCGCTTTCGCGCGATACGAACAGCTGCGAGCGCATCGAGCGCCTAAACCGCAAGAATTTCCCGCTGGTGCTGTTCGACCGCTGCGCCAACGGCATCGCGGCTTCCAAGGTGATTAGTGACAACGAAGCGGCGGCCTTCAACGCCACCGAGCACCTGATTGAGCAGGGCTGCCAGCGCGTTGGCTTCCTGGGGGCAACCTGGTTATCAGCAGCCAGCGGGTGGCCGGCTACCAGGCGGCCCTCGCCCTGGCCCAGCACGGCCTGCACGCGCGCGCCGAGCACCTCCTGCACTGCGACTTCACTCAAAAAAATGCCATCATCAGCAACGAGCCGTTTGCCGCTTTGCAAACGCCGGGCCTCACCAGCGTGAGCCAGCCCACCCAGGAAATGGGCATCGAAACCGTCCGGCTGCTGCTCCGGCAGCTGGACGCCGACCACGAGCAGCCCCCGCCCGAAACCAAAGTACTTGGCACGCAGCTGGTCGTCCGGGAGTCTTCGCTGCGCAACGCTCTTGCCTGAGCCCGCGGCCGGCGGCACTGCTGGGCTTGTGGCAGGCAAGCGGGCGTGCCGAGGTAGGCCATCCGCAACAAAATCAGGGCCGCAAGCGCTGCCGCAAACGCTTGCGGCAACAAAACCGGAAATCCGCTTTTTTTTATCAATCACACCCCGTAACCTTGGCCCACGGGCCCCGCTGCTGGCCGGCCGGTGTCATCAAAATCTCTACCAATCCGGGCCGGGTAATGAGTGGTTTTTCGCCGTCCAACCTGGCAGGCAATAGTCCTTTGGTTACGGGCTGTAACTGGCGAAAACCGCGAATACACCGATGTGGACCCCGTGCCATTCCACGAGATGGCTTAATTCTCAACTACTCACAACTGAGTTTTACCCGCCGAGCACCATGCTGCGTCAAGGGAAATCGTGCTGTAGCTCTCACCGCCTGGGTGCCAGCGGCTCGCACAGGCGACTAACACTAACAGGTCCTTTATGAACACGAAAACAATAACGGCGCGGTACCGGACCAGCGCTTGGCTGGCGCTGGCGGGACTTCTTTGCGTTGGGGCCCCTGCCGCTGGCCAGCAGCCGGGCGGGGCTCCGGCCCGGGTAGTCAAAGAGCCCAAGGGCCGGCAGCTGGTGGATTACGTGGACCCCAACATTGGGGTAATCGATACCGCCGGCTACAGTAATTGCGTCATCGGGCCGCAGCTGCCATTCGGCTCCATCAACCCGAGCCCGCAAACCCGGCGTGGCGACCACGACGGGTACGCGCCCAACCAGCCCATCCGCGGCTTCGGGCAGCTGCACGTGAGCGGCACCGGCTGGGGCAAGTACGGGCAGGTGTTCCTGTCGCCGCAGATTGGCCTGGCCCCCGGCGAGGAGGCACACGACTCGCCCAAGGAAAACGAGCACGCCACGCCCTACGAATACGCGGTGAAGCTGAGCCGCTACGGCATCGGCGTGGCCGTGACGCCGGCCCGGCACAGCGCCATCTACCGGTTCGAATTCCCCAAATCCGACGACGCGCACCTGCTACTCGACATCACGCACTGCCTCGTGCGCGACATCGTGCCGTTTGTGGGCGGCAAAGTGCTGGCCGGCCGCGTGGCGTTTACCGGCCCCGCTCACGACGAAATCCGGGGCTACGGCACCTACCGGGGCGGGTTCGGCGAGGGCGACTACAGCGTGTACTTTTGCGCCCGGCTCAGCCAGCGGCCCGCCGCCACCGGCACCTGGCGCAACGGCACGGTTAGCCCCGGCCAGGCCGCCGACTCGCTGCGCCAGCCCAACGACCGGGTAGGGGCTTATTTTAAGCTCCGCACCACGGCAGACGAAGCCGTGTACCTGAAGGTGGCGGTATCGCTGAAGAGCACCGCGCAGGCCGCGCTCTGGCTGGACGCCGAGGTGCCGGGCTGGAACTACGCGGCGGTGAAAAAGCAGGCCCAGGCGGCCTGGAACCAGCAGCTGGCCAAAGTAGAAGTCGGGGGCGGCACGGGCCCCGAGCGCCGTATTTTCTACACCGCGCTCTACCACGCGCTGCTCATGCCCCGCGACCGGACCAACGACATGCCCGGCTTCGGCAAAGACGTGCCGGTGTGGGACGACCATTTTGCGGTGTGGGACACCTGGCGCACCATGTACCCGCTGCAGGTGCTTCTCAACCCGGCCATGGTGGCGGGCAGCATCAACTCCTTCGTGGCCCGCCTGGCCCAAAACGGGGTAGTGAAGGACGCGTACATCGACGGCCACGACATGGTGGAAGAGCAGGGCGGCAACAACGTGGACAACATCATTGCCGACGCCTACGTGAAAAAGCTGCCCGGCGTGGACTGGAACAAAGCCTACGAAGTGCTGCGCTACCACGCCGACCAGGAGCGCCTGGGCAGCTTCGCGTGGCGCAAGGAGGAGCCCCTGCTGGGCTACTACAAGAAGCAGGGCTGGATTCCGTTCGGGCCGATGGCCGGCAACATGACGCTGGAATACGCCTACAACGATTTTTGCGCCGCGCAAGTGGCCAAGGGCCTGGGCCACTCCGCCGACTACCAGCGCTATCTGGCCCGCAGCAAAAAGTGGGTGGCGCTGTGGAACCCCGACGCTGAAAGCGACGGCTTTAAGGGTTTTATCGTGCCCAAAACGCAGGACAAGGACTTCCTGCCCATCGACCTAAAGGCCCGTCAGGCCTCCTGGCGGCAGTTTTTTTACGAGGGCAGCTCCTGGACCTATTCTTGGTTTGCCCCGCACCAGATTGACACGCTTGTCGTGCTCAACGGCGGTAAGGCGTCCTTCGCTACCAAGCTGCAGCACGCCTTCGACCATCGGCTGCTTCAGGCCGACAACGAACCCTCGTTCCTGACCGTGCAACTATTTCAGCACGTGGGCCGCCCCGACCTGAGCAGTTTCTACGTGCGTCGCCTCATGCGCCAGGGCTACACCGAAAAAGGCTACCCCGGCAACGAGGACAGCGGCGCGATGGGCTCATGGTACGTGTTTTCCGCGATGGGCATCTTCCCCAACGCGGGCCAGGATATGTATTACCTCACCAGCCCGGTCTTTCCCGAGGTGAAGCTGCGGCTCGGCCAGGGCCGGGTTTTTCGCATCGTGGCCCACCACGCCGGCCCCGAAAACATCTACGCGCAGTCGGTAAAGCTCAACGGCAAGCCCTACGCGAACTTCTTCATCACGCACGAAGATATTATGCGGGGCGGCGTGCTGGAGTTTGAGATGGGCCCCGCCCCGGCCCCGCAGCAAGTTGTTAGCCAAAAGACAAATTAGAACTGGAGGTGGTCGGGCAATTCTGGCCAGCATAGGGTCTTATTTTTCTTCCGTCATGAAAGACAGCTCCCACCCTGGACATTTTAAACAAAGCCAGCGCCCGCACATAATCGTCGTGCGTAAGGTATAGCAAGACGTGGAAGCCGCTATGGCGGGCCACTTCCTCAATGCCGTTGATGGCGAGCGCGAAGAAGTGGTTGGTTACCTTCGGAATCACTGCCTTGGTGGTCTTGCTCACATGGCGGCGCAAGCTGCTGGCGTGGTCGTTCGGCTGGTAATTAAGCTCCGCACCGATTTGTGCGGCGCTGGACGGCCATTCCATTACGGCGGGGTGCCGGCCAGTAGGGCAGCTTGGCCATGCTCCTCAGGTCGGCAGGGGCTGGTTTTCCGCAGTCTGTTACACCCCGCTAAAAGCGTTGAAGCCGCCGTCAACCAGTACGGTTTCGCCGTTCACGAAGCGGGAGGCGTTGCTGAGCAGGTAAATCAGCGTCCCGGTCAGCTCCTCCGGCTCGCCGAAGCGTTGGAAGGGCGTGTGGGCTATGAACTTGCGGGCGCGCTCGGTGGGCGAGCCGTCGGCGGCGACGAGCAGGTCGCGGTTTTGCTCGGTGAGGAACACGCCGGGCGCGAGGGCGTTCATGCGGATGCCGCCGCCGTAGCGCAGGCCCAGCTCGGTGGCCATCCAGCGGGTGTAGCCTTCGATGGCGGTTTTGGCCAGCGTGTAGCCCATCACCCGCGTGAGAGGCCGCTGGGCGGTGAGTGAGGAGATATTGACGATGGAGCCGGTGCCCTGGTCGGCCATCACGCGCCCAAAAACCGTGGTCGGAATCACGGTGCCGAACAGGTTCAAATCCACGGCCCGCCGGGTGTCCTCAATGCCCACATCGAACAGGTTCTGGCCGGGGCCGACGGTGGCGCCGGGCAGGTTGCCGCCGGCGGCATTCACCAGGCCGTCGATGCGGCCCCAGGCGCTCATGATTTTGTCGCGGGCGGCGTTCATCTGGCCCGTATCGAGCACGTCGCCGAGGAGGACCAGGCACTCGCCACCGGCGGCGCGAATGGCGGCGGCCCGGGCTTCGGCCCGCTCGGCGTTGCGGCCCAGGATGGCCACTTTGGCCCCGGCTTCGGCCACGGCCAGCGACATGGACGCGCCCAGCACGCCGGTAGCGCCGGTGATAATCACTACCTTATCGGCTAACGAGAATTGATTGAGGGAAGGCATGAATGCAAAAAGATAGCGACTGCCGTAAAATCAGTAAACAACTGAATGGCAATGTGTAGGGTGGTTTGGGTAATGCGTTTATGCTTGCTGGCGGCTACCGGCCACAGCTGCTCCAACCAAGGCCTCAGGTCTACGTTCCCACCATTTTCGTGAGGCGCTGGGTTGGTTAGCGGAACTGCTTTGCGACATCCGATAGTATATTTAGAATATTGCGGCCGGCAGCCGCCAGGTAAGCATAGTGGAGCCGGTGGAGCGGCTCTGAAAAAGGAGCTTATTTGCCGTCGTATTTCTGGGCCATCCGGTGGTAGTAGTCCTGCAATACGTAGAACGCTTTCTTCTTTACCCCGGTACTCGAAATCAGGCCCTTGCGGTTGAAGCCGTTCTGGTACACCGGGTGCTGGCGGCGGGTGGCGCGGAAATCAGCCAGAATCCAGGGCGTCATGCCGCGCAGGCCGGCTATTTTGCTCAGCATCAGGAGTTGATTTTGGTATAGCGCCTCCTGGTATTCCTCGCTCCAACGGGTGTTGGCATCGCCGTGGTAGCCGGCCAGGGCATCACCGCCAAATTCGCTGATGACCACCGGCTTGTTGTATTTGATGTCGAAAGTGTAGTTGGGCACGTCGCTAAGCTTGTCGCTCCAGTACCAGCCGGCGTACTCGTTGAAGCTGGTCAGGTCTAGCTCGGCGCCCAGGGCGTCGTCTACCGTCACCTGGGAGCCGTCGCGGTGCAGCTCCAGGGCCGCCGCGATGAGGCGGGTGTCGTCCAGGGCGCGGGCTTTGCGCACCAGGCTGGTCATGAATTTCAGGCGCGCCTCGCCGGGCGGGGTTTCGTTGCCCACCGACCAGACCACGATGCTGGCCCGGTTTTTTCCCATCGAAATCAGGTCGGAGAGCTGGGTTTCGGCGTTCTGGTAGGTGGCCGGGTTTTGCCAGGCGATGGTCCAGTACACGGGCACTTCGGCCCAGACCAGCAGCCCCATTTCGTCGGCCAACTTGAGCATGATTTCGTTGTGCGGGTAGTGGGCCAGGCGCACATAGTTGCAGCCCAGCTCCTTGGCCCAGGTGAGGAGCATGCGCAGGTCGCCCTCGCCGCGCGCCCGGCCGGGAATCAGCGGGTTCTCGTCGTGAATGGAAATGCCGCGCAGGAAGAGGGACTTGCCGTTCAGCAGAATGTCCTGGCCCTTGGTTTGAATGGTGCGGAAGCCGATTTTGTCCTGCACCGTTTCGCTGCCGTTAGTCAGCGTCACGGCGTAGAGCTTGGGACTCTGCGGCGACCACAGCTGGAGCTTCCGGGCCGGGATGCTGAAGGTGGCCCGGCCATCAGCATCGGTTTTGAGGCTTTGCCTGAGGCCGGCTTCGGCGATGTTCAGCGCGACCAATTGGCCGGATTTGCCCGCGCCATCAAGCTGCACGTAGCCAGTGAGCCTGGTGGGGTCGTTTTTGGCCAGCTGCACTTTATAATCGACAATAAACGTCTCGGGTGCTTCGGCAATGAATACGTCGCGGGTGATGCCGCCGTAGTTCCACCAGTCGGTGTTGATGGTCGGTACCGCCTCCGGGTGGCGGGTGTTATCGGCCTTCACCACCACGAAGTTGTCGCCACTCGGGTTCAGCTTGCCCGTCACCTCAAACTGAACGGGCGTGAAACCGCCCTGGTGCATGCCCAGCTTCTTGCCATTGAGGTAGATGTGGGCCTCGTAGTTTATCGCCCCGAAATAGAGGAAATACCGTTTCCCGGCCGCCGGCTTCAGCTTGAAATTCTTCTTAAACCAGATGGTGCCCTCGTAGTACAGCAGCTTGGCATCCTGCGAGTTCCAGTCGCCGGGCACTTGTAGCGCCGCTGAGTGGTCGAAATCGTACTCAATCAGCTCGGGCTCCTGCGCCGTGCTGGGCTTCTGGTTGTCGTAGTAGCCGCCCTTGCCCGACGGAGACTGGTCGAAGGGCATGCGGCGGTAGTCGTAAAAACCGGTTTCGTAGGGGTCGAGGATGTAGTTCCAGCTGCCGTTGAGGCTGAGCACGCGGCGGGCCGGCGCATTCTGAATCAGGCTGGTTTGGGCCAGCGCTGAGGGGCCGGCGAGGATGCCGGCCATCAGTGATAAAATGGCAAAAAGTTGCAGCAGGGCGGGTTTATTCATGAAGCGAACAGAGGTGTTATGAGGCAGGAGAAACGGGAAGACAACGCCATTGGACCATTGCAGTGGCCCGGCGGCGATGGGTAGAACTTCCCATTTCGCCAGTTCACCAACACGGTTAAAATGTGGAAACAGCTGGTAAAAGCCGGCTGGCCGCGAACCCTGCCCAACAGGAAATCGCGTACCGGCCGCGTTGGGTTTAGTAGCCCGGGTTTTGCGTCAATCCGCCGCCCACGTTCCGGTCAATTTCCGACTGTGGAATGGGCATCAGCAGGTTTTTCGCCGTCAGGTTCGTCACGTAGATGGGGTTGCCGTTCAGGCGCAGCGTGCGCGACACCAGGGTGCCGGTGCGCACCAGCGTGACACGGCGCTGCTCTTCGCCGATGAGCTCGCGGGCCCGCTCGTCCAGAATGAAGTCGAGGTCGATGCTGGCTGCCGATACCGGTGGGGCCTGGGCGCGGGTGCGCAGCACGTTGATGCTGGCGGCGGCTCCACCGGTGTTGCCCTGCTTAAACTGGGCTTCGGCCAGCAGCAGGTAGGTTTCGCCCAGGCGCATCATCGGCAGGTCTTTGACGGTAGGGAGGCCGAACTCATCGAGCGGGTTGTACTGGTTCCACTTCGTGATGTAGGGCGTGATGCGGTAGGCCGTGTCCGAGCCGGTGACGATGACGCGCCGGCCGAAGAGCGTGGGCTTGGTGGGGTCGTTGTAGTAGAAGCGCCGCCGCAGGTTGTACCTGGAGTTGCGCATGTCGCCGGGGGGGTACAGGCGGTAGTCCACCCACTGGCTCAGGCGAATGCGGCCAATGCCCCGGCCCCCGAGCGAGTCGGCGATGAGCATGCCGTTGATGGCGTAGTAGCCCGGTATCCACACGCGGCGCTGCTGGCCGCCCTGGTAAGTGGCGGGCTCGATATGCACGCCGCCGGGCACGTTCAGCTGCTGCTCAATGCCCCAGATGATTTCGGTGTTGCCCTGGTTACGGCGCTGGTTGCCCACCACGAACATATCCGAATAGTAGTCGCCGGGCGAAGTGGCTTTCACGCCGTAGCGGGCCCGAATCAGGTTGTACTGGCTGCTGCCCAGAATGGCCTGGCACTGCTGCTCGGCCAGGTTGTCCTGGTTGGTGCGCAGGTACACTTCGGCCAGCAGCTGCCGGGCCGCGCCCTGCGTGATGCGGCCCGAGGCGGCTTTGCTGGCCAAAAACAGGTTGGGGATGGCCGTGGTCAGGTCGTTGACGATAAAGGTATTCAGGTCGGCTACCGGGGTGCGCGTGAAATCGGTGCGCGGCGTGGTCACCGGTTCCTGCACCAGGGGCACGGCCCCGTAGAGCGTCGTCAGGAAGTTGTAGGCGTAGGCGCGGTAGAAGCGGGCTTCGGCGCCGATGCGGTTTTTGTAGCCCTGGCGCACCGTGGCCGGGGCGTTGGCCGCGGCCTGGATGAGGATGTTGGCGTTGTTGATGATGCGGTAGCAGGCCGTCCAGTAAAAGGCAGCGCCCGCGTCCTGCGACTGCAGCTTCTCGTAGTTGTAGTAGGGCACTTCGGCGCCCTGCGGCGGGCCGGCAATGCTGGCCACGTCCGTCCCGACCTGCATCACGGCCAGCAGGGCCTGCGGCTCGGTGGTGGTGTACATGTCCCGCATTATCGACATGAGCCCGGCCATGCCCGCCTCAATGCCCAGCGAGTCGACCAGCGTGGTTTGGGGCGTGTAGAGCGACTGCGGATTTTCGTCGAGGAAGTCTTTTTTGCAGGAGAAGAGCACCTGGGTCAGGCCCAGCAGGGCCGCGACGCTGAGTAGGATTCGTTTCATGGGAATTCTGAGAGAAGATGGTGGGAGTTAGCGCAGGCCCAGGTTGATGCCGAACACGTAGGAGGCCACGTTGGGGAAGTTGGGGACGCTTCCGAAGGCGCCTTCGGTGTTGCCGGCCCCGAAGCCCTGGGCGTAGTTCTGCTCGGGGTCGTAGCCAATCCACTTCTTCCAGGTGTAGAGGTTGCGGCCGCTCACGTACACCGAAAGGCTGCCCAGCTTGGCGCGGTCCAGCAGCGCCGTGGGGATGGTGTAGCTCAGCGTCACGTCTTTGAGGCGGGTGTAGCTGGCGTCGCTGGCATAGCCGTAGCCGCGCGAGTTCGTGTAAGTCAGCGAGGGCCGGTCGTTGCTCATATTCTCAGCCGTCCAGTAGCCGATGTTGGCCGGCTGGTTAATTTTCCAGGCGTAGTCGCCCCGGTTCAGCAGGTCGTTGTTCTTGAGAATGCCCTGGGCCGTCTGGAGGAACACGCGCAGGCTCAGGCCTTTGTAGGTGAACGTGTTGGTGAGGCCCGCCGTGTAGTCGGGCAGTGTCGAGCCCAGGTACTTGCGGTCAGTGGCGTCGATTTTATGGTCGCCGTTCTGGTCCACGAACTTCAGGTCGCCAGGCTTGGCGCTCGGGTCCGTGCCCGCCACGTCTTCGCCCACCTGCCACACGCCCGCCAGCTCGTAGTCGTAGACGGCTTCCAGCGGCTTGCCGATAAAGCGCTTGCTGCCGATGTCATCGGCCCCGTTGCCGAGCAGTTCCAGCACGCGGTTGCGGTTCGCCGAGATGTTAAAGCTGGTTTCCCAGGTGAAATCATTGTGCTGCACGTTCACCGTGTTCAGCGTCACCTCAATGCCGCGGTTCTGCACCGAGCCAATGTTGTCGAGGATGTTGACGTAGCCCGTGATGGTAGGAAGGTTTCTTTGCAGCAACAGGTCCTTGGTAGTGGCATCGTAGTATTCCACGGTACCGCTGATGCGGTTTTTGAGGAAGCCAAAGTCCAGGGCCACGTTGCCGCTGCGGGTGCTTTCCCACTTCAGGTTGACGTTGCCCAGGTTGCCGGCCCGCAGGCCCACGGTGCTGATGCCGCCCGACACGTAGTTGAGCTGGCTCTGGCCCGTGATGGTCTGGTACGGGTTGATGCCCTCGTTGCCGGTCAGGCCGTAGGACAGGCGCAGCTTGAGCAGGCTGAGCACCGGATTGTCCTTCAGAAAAGCCTCGTTGGTAACGTTCCAGGCCAGAGCCGCCGACGGGAAGGTAGCGTACTTGTCCGTGCCCGCGCCAAACACCGTCGAGCCGTCGCGCCGGGCCGTGAGCGTGAGCAGGTAGCGCCCGTCGTACGAGTAGTTCAGGCGCCCCATCTGCGAGACCAGGGCCCGGCGCTCGTCGTAAGAGCTGATGGTGGACGGGATGCTGCCCGCCCCGATGTTGTTGTAGCCGGTGGCGTCGTTGATGAAGCCGCTGCCGTTCTCGGTCGTCGTGATGAACGTGTTTTCCTGCGCGCTGTACAGGGCCGTCAGGTCGAAATGGTGCTTGCCGAAGTCCTTGTTATAGGTCAGGATGTTTTCGAGCGTGTAGTTCCGGCGCAGGTCGTTGGTGATGGTGGCCGCGCCGTTATTGTTGTTGTCCTGCCGGCCCCGGTAGTTGGCCGAGTAGTATGGGCGGTTCGAGTAGTTCCCATTGAGGCGGTAGGTTAGCCCATCCACGAACGTAGGCTTGACCTCGAGGTAGCCCGTGCCCACCAGCTGGTTGTTGCGGTTCACGCGCTTCTGGGTCAGGTCGATGAGCGGGCTCGAGAAGTTGCGCTCCGGGAATTCGGGGAAGATATTGTAGGTGCCGTCGGGGTTGTACACCTGCCCGTAGGGGCTGGAGGCCAGAGCCAGCGAGAGGCTGGCGCGCCCGCCGTCGTCGTTGGAGTTGGCATAGAAGGCAGAAGTGCCCACGCGCAGCCACGGCGTCACATTGGCATCGATATTCGAGCGGAAGCTCACCCGCTGAAACTGAAAGCCTTTCACGGTGCCCTGCTGCTTGAAATAATCACCCGAGACGTAGTACTTCACGTCGGGCGTACCGCCCGACACCGACACGTTGTGGTCCTGGATGTAGCCCTGCTGCGACACTTCCTTTATCCAGTCGGTGGTGGTCCCGGCGTTGAAGTTGGGCAGCTCGGAGGAGTAGGGAGTGGGCTGGGGGGTGATTTTGGCCTGCACGGTGTAGGCCTTGTACTTGGCCAGGTACTCCTCGCCGCTCATGGGCTTGAGGGTGTTCACCATGTACTCGGGGCCGCCGTAGCCGGCGTAGCGCACCTGCGGCTTGCCGGTTTTGCCGCGCTTGGTGGTCACCAGAATTACGCCGTTCGAGCCCCGGGTGCCGTAAATGGCCGTGGCCGAGGCATCCTTGAGAATCTCAATCGAGGCGATGTCGGTGGGCGTGATGTCATTCAGGTTGCCCGGAAACAGCGGCACCCCATCCAGAATGATGTACGGGTCGGCATTGGCCGTAATGGAGCGCACCCCGCGAATGCGGATACTGGGCTGCGAGCCCGGCACGCTGGAGCCCGACGTGACCGTAACCCCCGCCACGGCCCCCTGAATAGCCGCCGCGACGTTGGCCACGGGGATGCGTTCCAGCCGGTCCTGCGGCACCGACGTGACCGAGCCGGTCACGTCCTGGCGTTTCTGGGTGCCGTAGCCCACCACCACTACCTCGTCCAGGGATTTGGTGTCGGTGGCCAGCACCACGTCGAGCGTGGGACCAGTCACGGTTTTCTCTAGGCTCACAAAGCCCACCGAGCTAAACACCAGCGTGGCGTTTTCGGGCACATTCAGGGTGTAGCGCCCGTCCACGCTGGTAGCAGTGCCGTTGGAAGTGCCTTTCACCAGTACCGTCACGCCGGGCAGGCCCTCGCCGTTGGCCTGGGTTACGCGGCCCGATACGGGCACTTCGGCCAGGGTGGTCGGGATAGTGGGCGTGGGGACCGACGAGGAAGAGAGCGCCGGAATCGATTGCGGAATGGGCAACGTCGAAGTTTCTCCTGGGCCCGTGGCCGGAATGGGGGCATTCTGCGGCACAATGACGTACAGGCCATCTTTCAGCAGCTCAAACCGCAGGCCGTTGTGCTCCGAAAGGTAGCGCAGGGCCGCCGGCAGCGATTTAAACGCGGGATGCGCCGGGTCCAGGTACTTGCCACTCATCACCTCGCCCCGATAGAAGAACGTGACTTTGTAGCGGGTTTCCAGTTCCTTTAGCACGCCGGACAATGGCTGCTGCTGGGGCATGGTGCGGAATCGGCCCTGTTCCGCAGGCGAGGTCTGGGTGACCAGGGCCAGGGTTCCTTGGGCCCGGCTGGCCCCAACGGGCAGGCTGCCCAGCACAAGCGCTAAGCAGGCGTAGCGAGTAAAATTTGCCATGAGTAAGCAATGGGTGGGATAATGAGAATGAGACAGAGCAAGTACTAAACCGCGCTAGCGGCTGGCGGGCAAAAATCGTACGTGACTCCCGTTGCGTACAATCTTTATTTCTAATGATTTAGCTAGTGCGTCCAGTAACACGTCGGGGGTAGTAGTGGGCACCTGGCCTACCACCGTCTGACGCATAATAGCCGGGTCCGTTACTTCCACTTGCAGGCCATACGAATCGCGCAGCAGCTGCACGACGTCCCGCATGGGGGTTTGGTCGAATTTCAGCCGGCCCTGCGTCCAGTCTGAATACAGGGCCGGCCGCACGTGCCGGCGCGTCAGCCCAGGCTGCACCGCCGAAGTTTCCACCAGGTCGCCGGGCTGCATCAGTAGGTTCTCGCGGGTGAGCAGGGCCTGGCGCTCCACTGCCACCTTGCCCGAGCTGAGCACTACTTTGGTACTGCCCGGCCGGCTGTTCACGTTGAACTCGGTGCCCAGCACGGCTACGTTCAGCCCCCCGGCGTGCACCACGAACTTCACATTGGCCGGCGCGCCGGCAATATCCATGACCGCCGGCGGCGCCAGGTGCGTCACCTGGAAGTAGCCTTCGCCCGTCAGCCACACCTCGCGGGGCGAGGCAGGGGTCCATTGCGCGGCGGTCGTGAGGGTGGAGTTACCGTTTAGCACCACCACCGAACCATCGGGGAGCGTGAGCCGGCGCTGCTGGCCGTGGCGGGTAGCAAACCGTGCGGCTTTCCCGGCTGGCGCGGCGGGACGATGCAATTGCCACCAGCCCAACCCCACCAGCAACAGGAGCACCGCCAAGGTCCCCGTGAGTACCCGCAGACGCCTTTGCACGCGCAATTGGGGCCGGGCTGCGGGGATATTCAGGGCCAGGCGCAGGCGCTGCAGTTCCTGGGGGAGCAGGTAGTCGGCCAGGGGGTAGGGACGGGCCTGGCGCAGCCCCTGGACCAGTACGAAGGCCTGGTCAGCTTCCGCTTTTTTCTCGGGGTGCTCGCTCAGCCACGCCTGCCAGAAACGGCCTGCTTCGGAATCAGCCAGCGCCACGAAGGCCTGAAACGATTCGTCAACAACAAAATCATCAACCGAGTACTGGGTAAAATCCATGAGCGGGGTAGTAGAGGCCTCGGCCGTTTGCTTCTACCATGGTGCTCCCGCCGTTTTGTACTCGTTACCAGGCCAACTTTTTTTGAAAAATATCAAAAGCCGATGGTTATCAAAGTGTTAATTTAAAAGGCCTTTGAAAGCCGCGGCTAATTGTCCCGACAGCAGGAGTAGCAACATGGGCAGGGTGAGGCTTTGCCGCAACAGCTTGATGCCCTGATGCACCAGGTTGCGGATGGACTGCTGGTTGAGTCCCATAATCTCCGAAATCCGCTCATAGTCAAACCCATCGAAAAACTTCAGGTAAATGGCTTCGCGCTGCCGGTTGCTCAGGCGCCCCAGCGCGGCCAGCAGCTGCGTGTGCTGCTCGGCCGTGAGCTGCTGCGCAATCAGGAAATCCTCGGGCGAATACTGGATTTCAAACTCCACCGGGTAGTTGCTTTCCAGCAAGCTGCGGCGCTGCTGCGCCTTTATTTCGGCCGCCACCTCGTGCCGCATCGACTTGAAGAGGTAGGGCTTTATTTCCTCGACGGCGCTTAGGTGCTGCCGGCGGTGCCACAGCCGCTGAAACAAGTTCTGGATGCAGTCTTTGGTCAGCTCCTCGTCGCTGGTCAGGCGCAGGCCGTAGCCGAAAAGCTCCCGGTAATGCGCCTGAAAAATAGCCTCAAAGGCTTGCTCTTCCCCCGCCAGAAACCGATTCCAAAGGGTGGCATCAGACGAGGGCATTATCCGCAAAGCCTAAAGTGAAGGAGGGCCCGGTTGGCAGGGTGAACGAGCAAGTTGATAAATGTATTTGGTAATCTGGTAATGTCGGCTGGTGCCGTTGCGATTTTGGGCGGGCGGGGTGGCGTTGAATGACCGATTGGGACTAAGCAAGCGAAGCGGCGACCCGTTAGTGGGCGCCGCTTCGCTTGTTTTGCCAGAAAGTAATCAGTTGGTTTTGAGCAGTCTAATGCGCTGTTGGGCGTGGCCGGCGCCCTCCACCGTCAGCACGTAGCTGCCGGCGGCGTAGGGGCGCAGGTCCAGGCTGAGGGTGTTGGTACCCGGCTTTTCGGTCAGGGCTTCGGTGCGCACCACCTGGCCGGTAGCGGTGGTCAGGCACCAGCGGCCGGGGCCCGCCGTGGTGGCTTGCCAGTGCACGGTGGCCTGGTCGGTGGCCGGGTTCGGGAAAATGGTGGCGGCGTCCTGGGGCTGGGCGGCTTTGGCCGCCAGCGTGGTGGCAGGGCCAAAGGCTTCCATTTCCCAGAGCGAGTAGCCGAACGTGCCGGAGCGCCGCGTGCCGGTAATGCGCAGGTAGCGGCCCTGGCCGCTGAGGCCGGTAAGGTCGTCCACGCCGCCGTCGCTGTTCACCACCGTTATCAGGTTGGTCCAGCTCAGCCCATTCACCGAAGCTTCCACCCTGTAATCCACGGCATACGAATTCTGCCAGGTGAGCAGGACGCGCGAAAAGGTTTTGCTCGTGCCATAGTCGAGGGTAATGGCCTGCGGGTCGGCAAAAGCGCTGCTCCAGCGGGTGTTGATGTCGGTGTCGACGGCGTTGGCCGCGCCCAGCGTCGCGCTTTCCTGCGAGGTGGCGCTGGCCGAAACCGGCACCAGCTTGCCCGCTTCCCAGCCCACGGGCGCGGCCACGTATTGCTGGCCCAGGGCCGTGAGCTGGCCGGAAGCAGGGGCCAACAGGTTGATATTCGGAATCTGGCCGTTGCGGCCCGAAAACCAAGCGTAGCGACCAATGATGGGGTCTTTTTCCAGGTAGTTTACCGCGTCCAGCATGTATTTCTGCTGCATGGCCAGCGTGATGCCGCTGCTGGGCGTGAAGTCGCCGCAGGCAAACTCGGTGAGCCAGATGGGCTTGTTGTATTTGCGCAGCTCGTTGATTTTATCGCGCAGGTATTTCTCCTGGCACACGTAGGTGTGCACGGCAATGGCGTCGACCCGGGCGGCGGGGTAGGCCGCAAAAAAGGCGTCGAGCCACTTCACCGGTGAATTCATGGTCACCCCGTTTTCCACCACGCAGCTGCCGCAATAATTCAGGGCGGGCGAGATGAGCAGCAGGTTTTTTTGCTGGGCCACGGCTTCGAGCACCGGCCACAGGGCGGCGGCCTGGCTCGGCGTCATATTGGCCTGGCTGGTGAAGTTGGGCTCATTGAACCCCAGCAACGCCTGCGCGCCGACGGGAATGCGGCCGGCCAGGGCGGCCGTGGTCACGGTGGTGCCGTTCAGGCTGCCGTTCCATTGCATGGGGGCGTACTCCACGTTCAGGCCGGGGTACACGCTGGCCGCCCCGGCGTCAGGGATGGACGACCAGTTGTACCACCAGCTCAGGCCGGGGGCCAGCACCTGCAAATCGGCGGCGGAATTGTAGCCGTAGGCCATGCCCCGCTTGGCACTTTTGGCTGCGGTCTGGGCCTGGGCGGCGCTGGCTATTGCCAGCAACAGGGCCAGGACCACGTAGCAAATACCGGCGTTTAGCGGAGCTTTCCGGGGAGCATGGGTAGCCATTATCATAAGCGGTGGGGGTTTAGCAACCGGCTTCAGCGCCTACCTGAAGTGATTGCGGTGGGGATTTTGGGCAGCAGCAAATCTTCGCGCGAATCGAAAGCATGAATGGCAAATGCAATGTCATCTGCCGAGTGATTCAGAAAGTCGGGCCAGGGGGTAGAGTGTGGCCATTCGGTTCTACCATGGCCGACCTGCGTTTTTGTACTCATCAAAAGCCCGAATATTATTTGGATAACCAGGAAAAGCTCTGTAAAACAGTTGATTAATTTAAAAATTATGCCGTATAGCTATGGTTGTCAGTCTGTTGAAGTTAGAATAGCCCCTGAAAACGTTTGCGTAAATAAATTGGCCTTCGCCTTCAGGTTTTACCGATAAATTGCCCTAAACTTGCCGCCGACTCACCGGTAGCCTACTGCCGGTAAGCAAGCCGCCTCCGGCCCAAAAACCTGATGACCAGCGGTTGCTGCTCAAGCAATCAGGCTCCTGCTGCCTCACGGGCACCTAATTCCCTCTCCATGCAATTCCTATTACCCGGCCGAATAGGTCGTTGGCTGGCCGTTGCGGCCGGGCTTTTGGGCGCTATGCCCGCGGCTGCCCAAGTATATAAAAACCCTAAAGCACCGGTCGAAGAACGGGTGTCGACCCTGCTGGCCGACATGACGCTGGCCGAAAAGCTCGACTACATTGGCGGCTATAAATATTTTTCCGTTCGCGGCATCGAGCGGCTGGGGCTGCCGGAGATTCTGCTCAGCGACGGGCCGGTGGGCTTGCGTGGGGAAGGCAAATCCACGGCCTACCCGGCCTCCGTTCTCACGGCCGCGTCCTGGGACACGGCCGCCGCCCATGCCCTGGGCCGCGCCCTGGGGCAGGATGCCCGGGCCCGCGGGGTGCACGTGCTGCTGGGGCCGGGCGTGAACATCTCCCGGGCACCAATGAATGGCCGCAACTTCGAGTACCTGGGCGAGGACCCCTACCTGGCGGGGCAGCTGGCCGTCAGCTACATCAAGGGCGTGCAGGGCCAGGGCGTGGTGGCGACCGTGAAGCACTTCGCCGGCAACAACCAGGAGTGGGACCGCAACCACGTCAGCTCCGACATCGACGAGCGCACCTTGCAGGAAATCTACCTGCCCGCCTTCCGGGCGGCTGTGCAGCAGGGCCACGTCGGGGCCGTGATGAACAGCTACAACCTGGTGAATGGCGAGCACGCCACCCAGAACAACCACCTCAACCGCGACATCCTGAAAGGCCAGTGGGGCTTCGACGGCATCCTGATGTCGGACTGGGTGGCCACCTACGACGGCGTGGCCGCCGCCAAAGCCGGCCTCGACCTGGAAATGCCCTCCGCGGCCTTCATGAACAGCGCGACCCTGCTGCCCGCCCTGCAAGCCGGCACGCTGTCGGAGGGCGTCATCAACGACAAAGTGCGCCGCATTTTGCGCATCATTTTCCGGTTCGGCTTCTACGACAAGCCGCAGTTGGCCCGCACCATTCCGGCCGACAACCCCGCCACGGCGGCCGTGGCGCTGAATCTGGCGCGGGGGGGCATCGTGCTGTTGAAGAACGAGCAGCATATCCTGCCGCTCGCCGGCTCCGTGAAATCCGTGGCGCTCATCGGACCCAATGCCAAGGCCTACGCGGCCGGGGGCGGCAGCTCCCTGGTGCCGCCGTTTCACTCGGTGTCGCTGCTCCAGGGCCTGCAGGCGCTGGCACCAGGCGTGCGGGTGAGCTACGCGGCGGGGACCACGCCGCCGTTGGAAGAGCTGGCCGAAAAGGCTCCGTTTTACACCGCTCCCGGCTTGTCGGTGGCCGGGCTCAAAGCCGAGTACTTCGCTAACCAAACCATGGAAGGCTCCCCGGCTGCTACACGCACCGAGGTCGTTATCAACCACGTGTGGCCGGCCGCGCCGGACGTGGCGGGCCTGCCGGCTGACCATTTCTCGGCCCGGTACACCGGGGTGGTGCGCCCCGCCAAAGCGGGCCTCTACAAGTTCGCGGTGAAAAGCGACGATGGCACCCGCCTCTTTGTGGACGACAAGCTGGTTATTGATAACTGGCACGACCAGGGGCCCACCCTGCGCAGCGTAGCCTTGCCGCTGGAGGC
The DNA here is from genome assembly GCF_017921975.2 of Hymenobacter terricola. Taxonomy (GTDB): domain Bacteria; phylum Bacteroidota; class Bacteroidia; order Cytophagales; family Hymenobacteraceae; genus Hymenobacter; species Hymenobacter terricola. The sequence goes on along the minus strand of NZ_JAGEMO020000026.1, from coordinate 160,332 downwards.
CGGCCAGGAACACGCCGTGAAGCTGGAATACTACGAAAACGGCGGCGGGGCCCAGGTAACGCTGGCCTGCTACGTGGAAATGCTGGACTTCAGCGAGGCCACCCGGGCGGCTGCCGCGGCGCAGGTGGCCGTGGTGGCGGTGGGTTTCGACAACACGTCGGAAGGGGAGGGCTCGGACCGGACTTTCGCCCTGCCCGAGCACCAGGCCGCCCTCATCAGCGCCGTGGCCAGGGCCAATCCCAACACCGTGGTGGTACTTAACGCCGGGGGTAACGTGGACATGGCCACTTGGCTGCCCGCCGTAAAGGGTCTGGTGCACGCCTGGTACCCGGGACAGGAAGGCGGCACGGCCCTGGCCGAAATCCTGCTGGGCAAGGTGAACCCCAGCGGCAAGCTGCCGGCCAGCTTCGAGCGCCAATGGGCCGACAACCCCACCTTCAGCAACTACTACGACGCGGATGGCGACAAGCGCGTAGCCTACAAAGAGGGCCTCGCCGTGGGCTACCGCTACTTCGACCAGAGCCCGGTGAAGCCGCTGTTTCCCTTCGGCTTTGGCCTGTCGTACACCACGTTCGGGTATTCCAATCTGAAGGTTCAGCGCACGGGTAAGGGGGCCGCCACGGTCAGCTTCACCCTCACCAACACGGGCCCGGCCGATGGGGCCGAAGTGGCCCAGGTGTACGTGCATCAGGCCAGCAGCCCCGTGCCCCGGCCGGTAAAGGAGTTGAAAGGCTTCGCGAAAGTCTTCCTGAAAAAAGGCGAGTCGCGCACCGTGACCGTGCCGCTGGACGCGGCCGCCTTTTCCTATTTCAAAACCGACAAAAACGCTTTTGGGTACGACCCCGGCACTTTTGACATCCTGGTGGGCTCGTCGTCGGCGCTGGTCAAGCTGAAGGCCTCCGTCCAGATACAATAAGCCAAGCCTACACACTGCGGAAAATACAGCGTACTCAGAAAAACCGTCATGCTCATCTCGGGTCCGCGCAGCCGAAGCATCTCTACCGCTTCGTTTCAACGGCTCATACGAAGCGGTAGTGATGCTTCGGCTGCGCGGACGCGAGATGAGCATGACGGTTCCGGGAGCTTCCCAGCCGGTTCCGAGTGATTTTTCCAAATGACGAAACAGCCTTCCTTCTAAAAATCAAATGCTCACACGTTTCGCCTTGCTACTCGCGCTGATAACGCGTTTGGCCCTGCCCACACTGGCCCAAACGCGGGTACTCGAGTCCATCAATACCAACTGGCAGTTTCGCAAGGGCGATGGCCAGGACTTTGCCAAAACCCCTCCCCCGGCCGACGGCTGGGAGAAAGTATCCCTGCCCCATACCTGGAACACCACCGATGTGCTCGACGACCAGCCCGGCTACTACCGCGGCGTGGGCTGGTATCGCAAAACCATTTTCGTGCCCGCCGCCTGGCGGGGCCAAAGCGTGTACCTGCACTTCGAGGGCGCCAACCAGGAAACCGATGTGTATGTAAATGGGCAGCTGGCCGGCCGGCACGCGGGCGGCTACACGGCGTTTCGCTTCCCAGTCGATAAATTACTGAAATTCAGTGCCGATAAGCCGGCGGCCAACGAGGTGCTGGTAAAGGTGGACAATAGCCATAACCCGGCCATTCCGCCGCTTTCGGCGGACTTTACGTTTTACGGCGGCATTTACCGCGACGTGTACCTGCTGGCGGCCAACCCCGTACATTTCGACCTCGATAACCACGCCTCCAGCGGTACCTTCATTACCACCCCAAGCGTGTCGGCCCAGGCGGCGCAGGTGGTGGTAAGCGGCACGCTGGCCAACGAAACCGCCGCGCCGCGCAATGTGGTCATACGCACGCGCCTGCTCGACCACCAGGGCCGGACCGTGGGCCAGCAGCGGAGCCCGGTTAGGCTAAAGGCGGGCCAGAAGCAGCCGTTTCGGCTGGCCTTCGGCCAGCTGAGCCAGCCGCACCTGTGGTCGCCCGACGACCCGTATCTGTACCGGGTGGTGACTTCCATTGAGGAAAAAGGCCAGCCGCTCGATGAAGTTTCGAGCCCATTGGGGCTGCGCTGGTACCGCTTCGATGCCGCCGAAGGCTTTTTCCTGAACGGCCAGCCGCTGAAGCTCGTGGGCACCAACCGGCACCAGGATTTTCCGGGCCTGGGCAATGCGCTGCCCGATGCCCTGCACGAGCGCGACATTCGGCTGCTGAAGGCGATGGGCGGCAATTTCCTGCGCATCTCGCACTACCCGCAAGACCCGGCCCTGCTCGCGGCCTGCGACCGGCTGGGCCTGCTGGCCTCGATGGAAATTCCCATCGTGAACGAGATTACCGACTCGCCGGAGTTCTTCCAGACCTGCGCAACCATGCAGACTGAGATGATTCGGCAGAACTTCAACCACCCCAGCATCATCATCTGGGCCTACATGAACGAGGTGCTGCTGCGCATGCCGGAGAATACCCGCCAGGACGACGCCCAGCGGCAGACCTACCTCGGCCGGGTGGCCGACCTGGCCCGGCAGCTCGACGCCCTGACCCGGCGCGAAGACCCGGCCCGCTACACCATGATAGTGAATAACGGCGTGTTCGACCTGTATCATCGCGCCGGCCTCACCACCATCTCGCAGCTGGTGGGCTGGAACATCTACGCCGGCTGGTACGGCAACAACACCAAGCTGGAGGACCTGAACAAAATTCTCGACCGCCACCACGAGGTGCTGCCCACCGTGCCGCTGCTCGTGACCGAATACGGGGCCGACGCCGACCCGCGCCTGCATTCCTTCGCGCCCCGGCGCTTCGACAAAACCCAGGAGTACGCCAACCGCTACCACCAGTACTACCTGAAGGAATTCCTGGCCCGCCCCTACGTGGTGGGCACCACGGCCTGGAACCTGGCCGATTTCAACTCCGAGGGCCGGCAGGAAGCCAACCCGCACGTCAACACCAAAAGCCTGCTCACCACCGACCGCCAGCCCAAGGACACCTACTTGTTTTACCAGGCCCATCTGCTCAAAACGCCGGTGGTGAAAATCGGCTCGCGGGCCTGGACGCTGCGCAGCGGCCCCGCCGCCGGGCCCGATTCGCTGTTCTGCCCGCAGCCCGTGGAGGTGTACACCAACCAGCCCAGCGTGCGCCTGAGCCTGAACGGCCGCGACCTGGGCAGCCGCCCGGCCGAGTTCGGCATTGCCCGCTTCCGGGTGCCTTTTGGGGATGGCGAGAACCTGCTGGTGGCCCAGGCCCCCGGCCAGGCGGTGCATGACGAGGCCACCATCACCTTCCAGCTGCTGCCCGCCAACCTGACCTCTGAAAAGCTGCCCTTCCGCGAGCTGAACGTGAGCCTGGGCGACGAGCGCACGTTCACCGATGCCCCGCTGAACCAGGTGTGGGTGCCGGAGCAGGCGTACCGGCCCGGCGGCTGGGGCTACGTGGGCGGCCGCGTGCTGGTGCAACCCGGCAGCCTGCCCTATGGTTCGGGCCGCAACATTCTCGGTACCGAATACGACGCCATCTACGAAACCCAGCGGGTGGGCCTCTCGCAGTTCCGCCTCGACGTGCCCGATGGGCAGTACGAGGTGACGCTGCACTTTGCCGAGCTGGAAAGCGTACCCACCGCCGAGCAGCTCATTTACAACCTGGAAAAGCCCACGGGCCCGGCCGCCCCCATCAGCCGGACCGGTCGCTCGTTCGACGTGCGGCTCAACGGCCAGGCCGCCCTTACCGGTCTGGGCACGGCCACGGAACTGCCGCCCCTGCAAGCCACCAGCTTTAAATTTCCGGTGTCGGCCAGCGGCGGGCAAGGCATTCGCGTCGACTTCAACCCCACGGTTGGCGAAGCCGTGCTGAACGGCATCCAGGTCAAACGGCTCTACTAATTGAGTCTTCCTGCAGCACGTACTATCTCTCTCCAATGAAAAAACGTGCTGCCTTAGCCAGGCTGTCGGCCCTGATTATCCTGGCCGCATTCCCCTTAGCAGCTACCCGCCCGGCACCCCCGCAGGCCGTGAAGGTGGAAGTGCGCCAGGTCAACGGTCGCTACCAGCTGCTGCGGGCCGGCAAACCCTACTTCGTGCGGGGGGCCGGGGCAGCAAGTACCCCGAGCGCATGCCGCCTACGGCGGCAACTCCATCCGCACCTGGGGCACCGCCGATGCGCCAAAGGTGCTGACTGCCGCCCACGCCAACCACCTGACCGTGATGATGGGCCTGGATGTGGCCCGCGAGCGCCACGGCTTCAACTGCGAAGACCCGCAGGCCGTGGCGGCGCAGCTCCAGAAAATCAAGGCCGAGGTGCTCAAATACAAAGACGACCCGGCCGTACTGCTCTGGGGCAGCGGCAACGAGCTGAACCTGGCGTACAAGAACCCCAAGGTGTGGGACGCCGTGAACGACATTGCCCAAATGAGTCACCAAGTCGACCCCAACCATCTGAGGTGGTCGACTAAATCTGGACAGAACCGGGCAGAAGCTTTCCTCTGTCATGAAAGACACGCCAAAACCTGACAAACGCCGCAAGGACGATGTGGCCTTCCGCGCCGAAGCCTTGCGCCTGGCCGAGCAAAGCCGTTTGACCCAAGCCGCAACGCGGGCACTGAACCTGGATCCGAAACGCCTCTGCCAGTGGCAGAAAGCTGCCCAAGCGCCGGTGGTGGCCGCATTGGGAGCCGCTCTGGACCCGGCCACGGCCGCCGAACTGCCTTGGCCCGGCGGCAGGCGCAGGAATTGGAGATGTTAAGAAAGCCATCGCCATTTTTTCGCAGACGCCGGACCAATGAGCTGCTACAAACGCTGCTACGGCACCCGCCGGCTGCAAGTCGCCTTGCGCCGGAACGGGCACCGGGTGGGCCGGCAGCGCCTGCGCACGGCTAGGCGCAGGCGGGGCTTGCGCGTGCTGCAACCCTGGGCTTTCGCCCCGCGCACGACCGATTCCACCCACGGGCTGCGCTGCGCCCCCAACTGCCTGCTGGACCACCCCGCACCTCATCGTGCACTCCGACCGCGGCGGCCAGTACTGCGGCAAGGCATACCGCCCCCTGTTGCACCAACATGGAGCGGTACGCTCGCAGAGCCGACGGGGCGAGTGCTACGACAACGCCCAGGCCGAAAGCCGCTGGTTCCGCCTCAAAACGGAGGTGCTCAAACTCCGGGAGTGGCCCGTTTTTGCCAACCTGGCCGACGCGCAAGCTACCGTTGCCGACTATTTTGATTACTACAACCACGACCGACTACACTCCAGTATTGGCTACCAGACTCCGTATCCCACTCATCAACACCTTCTTCAAACCACTGCCCTAAACTGTCCGGCCTAAATGGACCACCTCAGGTACTCCCGTCTCCGGTACAATGCAAAAAGGCCCGATGCAGCTTGCATCGGGCCTTTTTCTTTAAATACGCGGCTTTTACTCCCGCACCACGCGGCGCGTTTCCAGGCTATTGGCGGTGCGCACTTGCAGCACATACAGGCCGGTGCTCAGGCTGGTCAGGTCCAGGGCGTGGCTGGTGCTTTGGGGGTTGGGAGTGGCAACGGAAGCATGGGCTACGGTGCGGCCCAGCGCATCGAGCACCGTCAACTCGACGGGCTGGCTGTAGCCGGTCAGGATGACGCTGAAGCGGCCGTTAGGCGTGGGGTTGGGCACTACGCTCAGGCTGGTGCCGGGCAGGGCGTGCTGCGTAGCCAGCGCCGCTAAGGGCGCTGATGGCGCCGACGTGCAACCGGCTGACCCTGCCGCCGCGACGGTAACGGTATACGCCCCGTTGAGGGTAGGAGTGAAGGTCTGGCCCGTGGCCCCGGCAATGGCCTGGCCATCGCGGAACCACTGGTTGCCCGTGGTGGCGCTGCTGATAAGCGTATTGCCGTTGCGGGTGACGGTGGGCGTGGCCACGGGGGGCAGCACACGCACCACGATGGAGGTGGTATCGCCGCAGCCGGGGCCAAAGCCGCTGATAGGGTTGATTTGCAGGCGGTAGCGGCTGGTGACGGTGGGAGTTACGGTGATGTTCTGCTGGGTTGCCGTGGCGGTGTTGAAGCCGTTGCCGCTCACCAGCATCCACTGGTAGGCATAGGTCTGGAGGAGCGTGGTGTTTTGAGCGAAGCGGCGCACCGAGTCGGGCCGCAGCACGCTGCCGCGTATCGTGAGGGAGCCGCTGCCCGTGCAGATGGCGGGACTGGCTCCGCCGCCCGTGGTGGCGAGGGCCACCGCGAAATTGCCCCGCCGGATTTTGATGAGGACGACGCGGTTTTGCACGCCTTTGATGGGGCAGGCGTTGTCTTCGACCCGAATATTAAGGCGAATGGTGCGCCCCACGGTGGACGCTGATGGCTGGAAGAAGAAGGTGCCCACGGGGTTTTCGGTGCCGTTGCCCGCCAGGGTAAAGCTGCCGATGTCGCCGGAGTCCAGCAGGTTCGGGTTGGTGTTGATATCGGTGGGCAGCGTGACGGTGAGCAGCTGGTGGGCACTGGGGAGGCGCAGGTTGTCGGGGTCGGTGAAGCTGAGCCGGACGCGGGAGTAGCTGCACGAAACCACGCTGAGTTGAGTGGTGTCGATGTTGTTTACGGTCAGGGTGTTGGCATTAGGGGTTTGGGGGGTGGCGGTCACTGGATTGGGGACGGTGTTACCGCCGCAATCCGTTACAATCAGGTTGGCCTCGCGGCGCACGGTGCCGATGACGCGGCGTACGCCGTTGATGCGGCGGTATTCGGTAATCAGTACCGCGATTTGGTACTTGTTCAGGCCCAGATTCGTCGGCGAATTGGGAACATACACACTCGGCGTAAGTGAGATGGTGCGGGCCTGCTGGTTGAATACGAAACGGGGTATGCCCGTTTTAATTGGGCAATTGCCAAGCGTGTCCAGGCTCACGGGAATGGGCATAGTTGGCGTAAAGTTTCCGGGGAGGCTGGGGGGACGAAACAGACAAAGTGGACTCGATGATAGGACAACATCGCCGACGGTCAGGCCATTGTTCGCGTTGTAAGTAACGGGAGTGCCGCAGGCCTCCAGCGGGGCCGTCAGCGAATACACCAGCGAGTCGCCGTCCGCCTCAGTGGCCGAGTAGGTGATGGTGGTGGGCTGGCGCCAGCACACGTACTGAATCGGAATGTCCTGCACGTCGAACTGGGGCGAGTTGTTGGCCACGGCCGCGCCGGTGGCCGAGTTGCGGTTGTCGAGCGTGGCCTGCACGTAGAGGTTGCCGGCCACGATGTTGGCCAGCGAGGGGCGCGCGCCCTGGTCGGTGCTCAGCGTCCACTGCCCGGGGGGCAGCGTGACGGTGGCCAGGTAGTTGTACACGTCGTAGTTGGGCAGGCCCGTCGGGCCCAGGCACGGGCCCGAGGACACGGCCGCGCAGAACGGATTGCCCGCTTCTACCCCGCCTTGCTGCACGAAGAGGGCCGTAACGGTGGCCGTACCGTTGCAGCCGTTGGTGTTGCAGGAAAGGATGAAGCCGCTGGGCGTGATGCCGGTGCAGTCGCGGTAGAGGCGGAACTTGACCCGGTACTGGTTGTTGCCCAGCGAGAGGTACGTCATGTCGCCCCCCAGCAAGTGGGTCGCGCACGCCGCCTGCAAGCCACCTAGCAGGCTGAGGATTAATAAAATGAAAAGGACAAAGGGTAAGCGCTGCTTCATGCGGAGTGAAGAAAAGAGGCTGGAATGGGACGGACGAAGATTGAACAAGCCGCAGTGAGCGCTGGGGCCGGAGCCACAAAAAAACCACGTTCAGTATTTATTTAATTCACAATTTTAATTACAAAATCACATAAATAAATACCCACGTTGAGTTTGTTTTGCAGGACCCCAGCTTTTTTGCACGAGGAAGTAGTATGGCCGGGCGCATGAGGGCCCCGCCATAGGCGATGGGCCCGGTGAAGGGCCGTGTGCCGCGGAGACAATGCCGCCGCTACGGGCGGGGTGAACGCGGCCCAAAACCCGCCCGGAACAGGACATATAGTGCGGCCACCGGCAGCGGGCTCACCACAAAATCCAGGATTTGGCGGCTCAGTTGGTAGGCCCAGGGAGCGTCGCCGCTGAGCTTGCCCACGAGCGCAATGCCAACGTACACGGCCAGGATGCCGGCGTACAGGCGCAGCACGAGGCGCCACTGGGCCGGGGCGGGCAGCAACACGCGCAGCAGCAGCAGGCAAATGCCCAGGTACAGCAGCGCATAGGTGGCCACGGCGGGCAGCAAGCGCTTGGTAATGCCCCCGTTGATGCCTTTTTGTAGGGCCTCGGCTTGCTGGCGCAGCCCCACCGCGGCAAGTCCTTTTTGCCACAAGACAGTGAAGCTCGCAATGATGGCCTCGTCGTAGACGCCAACCAGTAGCAGCGCGATGACCAGCCCGCCTACCAAGGCCCACCGGCCAGCCTGAGTGAGCCGGGTTGAGCGGGAAATAAGTTCGTTAGGCACCAGGGGCGTCGGTCGGAGGGTGGAGGGGGAGCGGGGGAGAGGCTGGCAGGGCCAGGCGCCGGGCCCACAGCATCCAGAGGCCAAAAATGAAGCCGTACACCACGAAAAGGAAGGTGTAGTGGTGGTTGAAATCGAGGGATTCGTGCGCGTAGTGCTGGTTGATGGCCAGGGCCGCCACGCGCACCACATTCAGGCACCAGATGAGGGCTATGCCCAGTGGAATAAACCACAGCTTGCGCTGCCAGGGACCGGGAAACGCCAGCACGAAGCCCCCAAACAGGGCGTAGAGCACCAGCCCGTTGCAGGGCGTGCCCACGATAACAGACGGCTGGCCGTTCATCAGCACCAGTGAGGCGTAGGTGGGACTGACGGTGGCGGCAAAGCCCACGGTCCGCAGCACCGCCACACTGGCCCGGGTGATTTGCGTGCACAGGGCGGAGTCCAGGCGGCCGTCGTGGGCCAGCCATTGCTCATAGCCGAAAAACCAGCCCAGGTACATGATGCCAGCCACGAGCAGAAAGCGAAACAACAGGCGGTTGCCAGAGGCAGCGCTATGGACGGGGGTGGAGGTTTGCATACGGCTGAAGGGAAGGGGGCAAAACTGCAAAAAAATGACGGCTGTTCCCAGGCGGAAGAGCCGTCATTTTGGTCTGTTAAACGCTGGGATTAGGCTTTCTTGCGGCGGTTGCGCAGGTGCTTGATGCCGTAGGCCACGCCGCCGGCCAGCAGCAGCGAAACGCCGCCATCGAGAGGAGTATCGGTGGGGGTGGTTCCGGGAGCCGGGCCCCCGCTGCCGGGCTGGGCCAGCGCTGCTTCACCAAAAGCTAGTAGTACGACTAAAGCAGGCAGCAAACGAATGAGGAGAAATTGTTTCATACAGGAAAGCTGGGGTAAAGTGAGGCAGATGACAAATAAGCTATGGGCAAAGCACAGTGGCAAATGTAGAAGAATATATTCGCTATAAATCCAGTTGGCAGTGAACCAGCCAGATTTATATCGAACATTTTTATTCAACAACTACGCGTTTGGTCAATGCTTGGTTATTAGTCTGTAGCTGAAGCGTATATACTCCACTTGCCAGCGCTAGGGTCGCGAATTCGGCCGTGGCGCCGGCCGCCGTCAAGGAGATGGTGCGGCTGAGCACTACCTGGCCCAGGGCGTTGACCAGACTGGCGCGCACTTCGTGCTGGCCGGCCAGCGGCGGCAGCAACAGCGTGAAGCTGGCGTGGGCCGGGTTCGGGTACAGGCTAACCGAAGCAGAGCTCAGCTCCGAATGCGTGGCCGTGACGGTGGCCGGCCGGAACACGACGCTGAAGCGGCCGGTACCGGCCGTGGCCGTGGCCAGGGTGAACGCATAGCGGGCCCCCGGCGCCAGCACTTGCCGGGTGCCGGTCAGCGCGTCGCGCAGGTACACCGTGGCCGTGCCAAAATTGGCCAAATTCGCTGCTTCGAGGCTAAAGCTGCCGGCCTGCGGCACGCGCAGGGTGAGCGGCACGACCACATCCGTATTGGCCAATGGGGCCAGGCCGTTGATGGCCAGCGGCGTGGTCCCGCTGAGCGAGGCCAGGTCCAGGCCGGCGGGGTTAGGGAGCTTGGTGGCGTCGTACGGCGCATCGAGGCCGGCGGTGGCGCCGGCTTCCAGGTAGAGGAAGGCATCGTCGAGCAGGCCCGCGCCGGCCAGCTGCAGCTGCAATTGGGGCCGGGCATCCGCCGCGCCGCGCCCGAAGGTGGGCTGGGGACCGAAGGTGGTGACGCGGTTGGCGTTGGTCAGGTTCACGGCGCCGGGGGTGCCGGGGGCGCTCACGCGGGCAAAGTAGCCCGAGCCGGCGTCAATCAGCGGAGAAGCCCCGATGCCGTTGTCGTAGCTGCGGTAGGTGCCGGCGTATTGGCCGGTGCTTTGGTAGACGTACATGGCGCCGTCCATGCCCGGGCGCTGGGCGGCGGCCACGGTGCTCCAGTCCAGCGGGCTGGGGTAGGGGTTGCCCAGCAGCTGCCAGCCCGCCTGCGCATCGGTGCCCCGATTCAATGCGCCCGAGTTCTGGGCAGCGTTATTGAACGTGCCCACGAAATCGATGGGCGTGGCCGTGGCCGGGGCATTGGCGGTATAGCCGCGGGTGGGCTGCATCAAATCGGTAGCGCCGGCGGGGGAAAACCAGCCTTTATCAAACGCTCCGTAATTCGACGTGACCGTGGCTAGGCGCGCCTGGTCGTAGCCAAACACCGTGGGAAAGGGCGTAATAAGACTGGGCGTGGCGCTGCTGTTATAAGCCGGGTTGAGGGTGGGCGCAAAGCCGGTTGTGCTCAAATCGCCGAGCGTGGTGTTGGCCACGGGCGCGCTGAAGTGGCGGTAGGCCGGCCCGGTGATGGCATTGGTCACGGCGCGCTGCATGGTGCCGGTGCCGATGACCACGCCACCAATGTTGTCAATCAGGGCGGTGCCCGTGGCCGAGGAAAGCAGGGTGAAGCCCTGGCCGCTGGTGGCCAGGTTGCCGCTTTGCAGGCGGGCGACTTGCGTAATGCTCACGCCCTGGCTCAGGGTGAGGCCGGGGGCGTTGTTCACCGTCAGGTTGCGCACCTGGGCGGGCAGGCCCGCGCCGGTGAGCTGGGCCGCCGTGCCGTTGTAGGTATAGGAAGCATCGGCAGCGTAGGTGCGGGGGCCGGTGACCTGAATGGCCCCCGTGGCCCCGGTTGCGGCAATGCCGGCCGGTTCACAGATTTGCAGCTCGCCCCCGGCTTGCAGCACGAAGCTGCCCGGACCCGTCAGGGGTTGGCAATTCTGCGCCAGCACGCCGCCGCTTTGCACCGTTAGGGCGCCATTGACGGTCAGCGCACCGGCCAAAGTAGCCACGCCGCCACTCAGTACGGTCACGTTGTTGTAGGTACCGCTCACGTTTTGCGGCGTGCTCACCACCAGGTTGGTTACCGGTGCGGCGCAGGTCAGGCTCAGGCCAAAGTTGAGGTCGGAGCTAAAGCCTTGCACGAAAATGTAATACTGAGTGCCCGCCGTGCTGGTAAATGTCACGCTCGATGCTAAGCCATTGGTGCACAACAGGGTGTCGTCGTTGCCGTCGACGCAGGTGAGGGCGGTGCAAGTGCCGCGGAAGACGAAGAGCTTGGTGTCGCCGGTGGTGGCCGTGGGGCCGGCGCAGGTGGTGGCCGTCACCACGTCGCCGGTGCCGGTGAAGGCGTAAAACACGCCGCCCTGGCTGCTGACGGTCGGCCCGCAGGTGGCCGTTGGGTCGCCGCTCATCGTGGCCCCGAGCGTGGTCCCGGCCAGGGTTTGCCCGCAGGCGATGGCCACCGCCCCGCTGCATTGGTCGTTGGCCGGGGGCGCAATGGGCGTGGTGAATGCGCCGGGGCCGGCCGGGGCCGTCAGGCCCGCGCCGCAGGTTTGCACCACGTAGAACTGGTACGCCGTATTGGCCGTCAGGCCCGTCACCACCTGGGGCGAGGTGGCGGCGGCAATGGTCGTGCCCGTGCCGGGCGTGAAGCCCGTGGGGCCGTATTCCACGGCAAAAGTGGCCCCGCCGGCGCCGGCTACCCAGCTCAGGCGGGCCGTGGTGGGGCTGGGGGTAGTGGCCGCCAGGGCCGTGGGCGCATCGCAGGAAGTAGCCACGCAGATGGTGAAACTACCCGTGCCGGAGCCGGAGCCGCCGTGGTACACCCGCACGTAGTACACGCTGCTGACGGTGAGGCCCGTGAGGGATACTGTCTCAAGGCCGCCGGTAGAAGTGCCGTTCACGCAGCTGGTAGACCCCAGACTGCCGCAAGCGCCCGAGAAAACCTGCAGCACGGCGTCGAAGCCGCTGGCGCTCTGCACCGTGATGGTTTGGGCCGTGGCGGTGGCCGTGAACCGGTACCACACGTCATCATCGGCCGTGCCGGTGCAGGCCGTGATGCCCGCCGAGGCCGTGGCCCCGAGCGTGGTGCCCGTGGTGGGCGCGCACGTGCTGGTGGGCGTGAGGCCAATGGCCCCGGCGCACTCGTCATTGGCCGGAATGGCAGGCGTGGCAAACACCGAAAGAACAAACGTGCCGCTCGTGCCCGACCCGGCGCCGGCTTCAAACACCCGCACGTAGTAGGTGCCGGCCGGCAGGCTGGCGTTGGCGTAGGTTTCCGTGAGGCCGGGGCCGGTGGCGTTTTGGCAGGCCACGGGCACAAGGCTGCCGGGCGTGCCCGAGAAGAGCTGCAGCACGCCATCGTAGCCGCCCGAGCTGCGCAGGGCCAGGGTGGTGTTGCCCGCGCCGGGCAGGCTGAACGAGAACCACACGTCATCGTCGGGCGTGCCGGGCGCGGCGGCCGCGCAGGCCGCGATGCCGGGCGTGGCCGTGGCATTGGCCGAGGTGAACACGGCGCAGAAATCGGTGGGCGCGGCCGAGCCCACCGCCAGGGCCAGCGCGCTGGCGGGCTCGTTGTTGGCTGGGGCGGTGGCTACGGGGGCGGGCCCCGACGAGAACGAGCCCGCCGGCACAAACTGTACCTGGCTGAAGCAGCTGGGCACGACATTCAGCCCGTTGGCGCCGGAACCCAGCGTGCCCGCGTTGGTATTGGCGAAATAGGCCGAGTTGGCCACTTGCTGCGCCAGATAATTCCCCATGGCTACATTCGCCAAGCCGTTCAGGCCCAGCGAGTAGGAATACGTGTAGTCGGCGCTGCCGTCAAAGCCCGACATGTTGCCGTATACGTACTGGATGGTGCTGGTGCCCTCGTAAAGCCTGACCTGGAAATTGAGGCTGGGCCCGGGGTTGTTAAACGTTTCCATGCCAATCCACTCCACGGTGAGCACCCGGCTGCCGGCCGGGCCCGTGAGCTGGTATTTCATGGACGAAGCCAGCGCCGCCGCCGTGCCCGGATTGCCCTGACACACCAGGTCTTCCCAGAACGGGGCCAGCTGCTGCGTGATGCTGCCGCTGCCCAGGTTGTTGTTGTAGGCCGTGCTCGTTTCGGCGGTATTGAAGGTGAGCCAGCCGTTGGTACAGGCTTTAAACCCCGTAACGGCGGTGCCGAGGTAATTAAAGTTGAAGCCGGTCAGGCTCACCGCGTCGCTGGTATTATCGTCGGTGCTGGTGCCCGAAAAAATGAAGCTGCTGCCCGTGCTGGCAATGGACGTGTAGGCAGCGCTGGCGCTCCGGGTTACGGCAAAAGCCGGCGGCACTACCAGGGTGGCGAAGGTGGTGCTGGCAGCGGCCGACGTGGTGCTGCCGGAGCAGTTGCCCGCCACCGATACGGCATAGGTGGTGCCGGGCGTCAGCCCGCTCAGCACTACGAATGGGGCCGTAGGCGCGGGCGAAACGGTGGTAGCAGCGCCGCCGGCCGGCGTGTACGTCACCGTGTAGCTCGTGTTGCCATTGCCCGCCGTGAAGGCAATGCTGGCGCTGGTAGGTGTAATATTGCTGATGCTCAGGCCCGTTGGGGCCGCACACGCCAGCGGCACCAGGCCGGCCAGCTGCAGGTTGGGCCGGAACGTGCCAAGCGAGCCGGTTCCGGTTGGGGCCAAGCCGTCATTCTGCCACGATTCAAACCGGGTAGCTGCGCTGGTTGAGGTGAACCGGAAAGTTTTGGCAGCGGAGCTTTCCGTGCCGCTGCCGCCGCCATTGGCCTCCACCACCACCTCGAGGTTGTCGGTGCCATTGTAGGCGAAGGGCGTAGCCAGCGTGACCGTCACCCAGCCCGCGGCCCCGAACGACGCCGCGGGAATGGTGGCATCATACACCAGGGTGGCGCCACCCTCCTCGGTGGCCACCGTGGTAGCCGCCGCGAAGTCCGGCGCCGTGGTCGTTTTCAGGTATATCCGGGCCGGCGTGGCGGCCGCTCCGGAAGCTGCTTCCAGGTAAAAGCCCACGCTGGTAATCGTGCCGCTCCCGCTGATTTCGTTGGCGGTGTACAGCGCCGCACTGCGCTCGTAGCCAAAGTAATTGCCGTAGGGCTTGCGCGAGGTGCTGCCGACTGGGTTGCCCGCCGGAACGGTGATTTGGGCCCAGGCCCCCGTGAGGCCCGCCAGCCACAGCACCAGCAGCAGTGCCACCCGGGCACGCCACCCGCCAGCCGGAGCCGCGGGCCGCAGCACATCAAGTTCAGCCGCCATCAGTGACTGGGGTAACCCCCCGGTGAGTAATTTTCTTTTCATGCCACAGACAGATTGAAGAATGAATGATGTAGGCCTGCCTGCCGGCAACGAATAGCCGCCTGCGCAAGGGCGAGCAAACCGGGTGAATTCCCGGTAAATACCCTTAGCACATCGCCAAAGCCGATTTCGGGCCATCGATATCGGAGTAACGGACTATTGCAGACTGTAAGTAGCATATTTTTTGTAAAATGCCAACCGCAGTCCTGAAATAATTTGTGCCCGGCTTCCTTGCCTTCAAGGTATTATTCTGCGGCCGTTTGCCCTTCGTGCCCGTTCCGTCGCACTCGCCGCCGTACGGTGTCGCAGGTTTCCGCTAGCGCCGGGTGTGGCAGCGCGGGCGGGCCGTGGGGCTGCCGGCCGGGGCTACCCCGCCCGCCGTACCCCGGCCTTGTGCCTACCTTGCGCCTTTAGTTTCGCCTGTTCCTGCCTATGCTTCCCGCTTCCGACGCTCCAGTTTCGCCGGCCGCCCCGGTCGACTACCACCCCCTCATCCGCCAGGTATTTGCCGAGATGGGCAAGGTGGTGGTGGGCCAGCAGCCGCTGCTCAGCCGCTTGCTCATTGGCCTGTTCACCGGCGGGCACATCCTGCTGGAGGGCGTGCCCGGCCTCGCCAAAACCCTCACCATCTCCACCCTGGCAAAGGTGTTGCACCTGCACTTCCAGCGCGTGCAGTTCACCCCCGACCTGCTGCCTTCCGACCTGGTGGGCACCATGATTTACAACCAGAACCAGTCGGTGTTTGAGGTGAAGAAGGGGCCGATTTTCGCCAACCTCGTGCTGGCC
Source organism: Hymenobacter terricola (assembly GCF_017921975.2). GTDB lineage: Bacteria > Bacteroidota > Bacteroidia > Cytophagales > Hymenobacteraceae > Hymenobacter > Hymenobacter terricola. The sequence goes on along the minus strand of NZ_JAGEMO020000026.1, from coordinate 145,047 downwards.
GATGAAATCAACCGCTCGCCGGCCAAGGTGCAAAGCGCCCTGCTCGAAGCCATGCAGGAGCGCCAGGTGACCATCGGCGACACCACTTACCCGCTCGACCTGCCCTTTCTGGTGCTGGCCACCCAAAACCCCGTGGAGCAGGAAGGCACCTACCCGCTGCCCGAGGCCCAGGTCGACCGCTTCATGATGAAGGTGCACGTCGATTACCTCAAGAAGGCCGACGAGCTGGAGGTGATGCGCCGCATGGCCAACCTCAGCTTCGTGGAAGACGTGCAGCCCATCCTCACCAAGGCCGATATTTTTGGCATTCGCCAGCAAATCAATCAGGTGCAGATTTCCGATACGCTGGAGAAGTACCTGATTGAGCTGGTGTTCGCCACCCGCCGCCCGGCCGACTACGACCTGCCCGAGTTTGCCCAGGCCGTGCAGTTTGGGGCCAGCCCGCGGGCCAGCATCGCCCTGCACCGCGCCTCCAAAGCCGTGGCCTACCTCGAAGGCCGCGACTATGTGCTGCCCGAAGACATCAAAGAAGTAGCCGCCGACGTGCTCAACCACCGCATCCTGCTCACCTACGAGGCCGAGGCCGACGGCATCCGCACCCAGGATTTGATTGAAGCCATTTTGCGCAAGGTCCCCATCAGCTAAGCGCCTCCCAATACTAGTTGCTCGTTATTAGTTGTTAGTGAGCTAATAATTAATAGCTTAAGCAGAATATGAAAAAAGGGCTGACCGTGCGGTCAGCCCTTTTTTGGGAGAAGCGGGGGGGAATTATTCCACCACGATGCGCTTCACGACCAGGTCGTTGCCGGATTTCAGTTGCAGCGAGTACACGCCCGCCGCGAGGCGGCTCACGTCGAAATCGGCGGTGCCACCGGCGGCGGGCAGGTTCAGCTGGCGCGTGAGTACCACCTGGCCCAGCGCATTGCTGAGCACGGCCGAAGCCGCGTGGAGGCTGCCAGCCGGCACGCTCAGCTGGAAGCTCTGGTGCGCGGGGTTGGGGTACAGGCCCACGGCAGCGGCCAGGGCCTCGTTGCGGTTGGAGGTGAGAACCCGCAGCTGCAGGTTGTCGATGCCGAGGTCGTCGTTGCCAAAGTCCGACGTGGCCAGGAACCGGATAACCGTGGTGGCCGAGGTTATGCTGCTCAGGTTCAGGGTTTTGGTAATGAACGTGGCGTTGGTGGTGGCGGTCAGGGCCGGCGAGGCGGCAAAAGTGGTGCCGCCGTCGGTGCTCACGAATACATCCAGCTTGTCGGTGCCCGTGGGGTTGATGTAGTCGAAGGTCAGTATTTTACTGGTCGCGTTGTTCACGCTCATATTCACGTACAGGTTGAGCGCACCGGATGTGCCGGTGTCTGAGCCATAGGTGTGAAAGCGGGCGGAGTGCGAGCCCACGCTCGAACGAGTGACGTACGGCGGGGCAGCAGAGGTTTCGGCCCCCACATAGCTCCAGTTTGATGACGTGAACCCGTCATCTTCGCGGCGCCACGAGTTGTCGCCAATGGCCGGCGAGTTGCGCCAGTTCACCGTGGGCAGGTCGCGCGTGCCCAGGCCGTTCACCCACGGGCCTTCAAAACCCTCCGAATACGGCAGCGTGGCGTAGGTGGCCGGGGCGCCCGTGCCAGTGGTAGTGGCCGCGCCCCTCAGCACGGCACCAAAGGTACCGCCCGCGCACACGCTTTGCACCGAGATGACGTACGTAGTGCCGGGCAGCAGGCCCGGAATGGTAATAGGCGACGCGGTGGGCGCCGGCGTCAGGGTTTGCACGGGACCGCCGGCGGTGTAGGTGACGTTGTAGCTCGCGTTGCCCGCCCCTGGCGTGAAGGTGAGCTGTATCGACGTGTTGGTGGTGGTGATGGCAAATGCCGTGGGGTCGTTGCAGAGTGCGCCGGGAATGAACCGGTAGGTGCGGCCCGCGTCTGGCAAAAAGGTCGAGCGAACGTTGTGGCCGTTGCCGGCCGTGGGGCCCAGATAAGGGCCAGCGAAGAAAGCAGCCACGGACCAGGTATCCGACGAACCTTTGGTTGCCAGCACCGATGCTGTGGGCGCCGAACCTTTGATGCCCACGGCCGCGTACTTGGCCGCGACCGTGCCAGTGCCGGCCGTAGCGGTGCCGTACACGAACTCAATGTTATTGGTGGTTTCGTAGAGCTTGGCCTGGAAAGAGAAGTTGGCCAGCTGGGTGGCGATGGACGTAGCCACGGTGGAAGATGCCGCCTGGGGCTTGTCGGCCACGTTTTTCCACTGAATGGTGCACACCCGGTTTGGCGCGGTGCCGGTGGTTACCACGCGGTACTCGGTGCCGCCGGCCGTGCCGGGGCCCAGGTCCAGGTTGAAGGGGGCAATCAGGTTCACATCGGCCGCGTTGGTGCCGGAAATGGGGCCGGTGTCGGGGGCCTGGGCATAAGCCGGGAAGTCGGCCGCCGCCGAAGGCGCCACACTGCCCAGGCGGATAAACCCGTTCGTATTCAATACGAACTGAGTGAAGGCGGCGCCGTTGAAGCTAAAGCTGAACCCAATGGCCTGCGCCGCCGAATTATCGTCGTCCGTGTTGGCCGTGGCAATGGCCGTGCCTGTAGTGCCAAGGTCCGAGTAAGTGCCCGCCGCGTTTACCGTATTGCTGGGCAGGTAGTTGAATTGGGCTTGTGCCGCGAAGGGTAGCAGGGGCAGCAAGGCTACCGGCAGCCACCGGCCGGCGCGTTTCAGCCGGGTTTGTAGGGATGTGAACATGAAAGTTGGGGAAAAGTGGGAAATAGAAAAAAAGGAAAAATGTGTGACGGCTATAAAACGGCTGCCGGGCAACCGTAGGATTGGAAAAACTCAAATCGGCAAGCAACATACGACACGCACGGGCAGGGCGGGCAATAATCTCGAGTCGGAGGAAACCGATTGCGCGCAACAGGCCCGCCGCTAACCAGCTGGTTGGTCTGCTGTCGCCAGCATTGGCCGGCCAATGAAGGCACACAAAAAAGGGCTGACCAACTGGCCAGCCCTTTTTAAGGAAGCAGGGTACGAGGCCGACTACTCGACTACCACCCGTTTCACAACCAGCGTTTCGCCGGTTTTCAGTTGCAAGGAATACACGCCAGTTGCCAGATTGGTTACGTCGAAATCGGCGGTGCCACCGGCGGCAGGCAGGTTCAGCTGGCGCGTTTGCACCACCTGGCCCAGGGCGTTGATGAGGCTGGCCGAAGCGGCGTGGAGGCTGCCGGCGGGCACGCTCAGCGTGAAGCTGCGGTGGGCCGGGTTCGGGTACAGGCCCACCGTGGCCGCCAGGGCCTCGTTGCGGTTGGCCGATAGCACGCGCAGCTGCACGTTGTCAAGGCCAATGTCAGTGAAGCCGAAATCACTGGTGGCCCGGAACCGGATAACCGTGGTGGCCGAGGTACTGGCAATGGCCACCGTTTTGGCGGTGAACGTGGCGTTGGTGGTAGCGGTGAGCACGGGCGTGGTACCAAAAGTGGCCCCGCCGTCGGTGCTCACCAATACATCTAATTTGTCGGTGCCGCTCACATTCACGTAGTCGAAGCTCAGCGTTTTGGAGCCCGCGCTGCTCATGTTCACGTACAAATCGAGGGTGCCAGTGGCGGCAGATGTAGCGTCGTAGCTGTGGAAGCGGGCTGCGTGCGTGCCTTGGCTGCTGGCTGGGGTGAAAGCACCTAGGTTGCTGGCCCAGTTGGCCACAGTGCCGTCGTCGTCGCGGCGCCACGAGTTGTTGCCGGTGGCCGGCGAGTTGCGCCAGTTCACCGTGGGCAGGTCACGCGTGCTCAAGCCATTCACCCACGGGCCTTCGAAGCTTTCCGAGTAGGGCACGGTGGCATAGGTAGCGGCGGGGGGAGTGCCCGTGGTGCTGGCCGTGCCCGTGAGTACGCCACCCAGGGAACCGCCGGCGCACACGCTTTGCAGCGTGAGCGTGTAGGTGGTGCCGGGGGCGAGGCCGGTGATGGTGATGGGCGAAGCCGTGGGGGCCGGCGTCACCGTGGTGGCCGCCCCGCCGCTGGAGTAGGTGACGATGTAGCTGAGATTGTTCAGGCCGGGCGTGAAGGCCACTTGCAGCGAAGTATTCGTGGCCCCGCCAATGGTGGCCGCCGTGGGGTCGCCGCACGTCACCGGAATGGTGCTGCTGGCGCAAATGGTAAACGCACCCTGCGTATCGGCCGAGCCGTAGCCCGATACGAACACGTAATACGTCGTGCTCGGGGCCAGGCCCGTCAGGTTCAGCGGAGCCGAAACGACATTGTTCGCGCCGCTTGAAGCACAGCCAATCTCCGTGAACGGACCAGCCGCGCCGCCCGTCGTCGAGAATCCGCGGAGGTAACCGGCCGCGCTGCCCGTCACCTGTATCGAAACGGAGGTGCTGCCCGCGCCGGTAGCCGCCGTCGTGAACTTGTACCACACGTCTTTGGGGCTCACGGCAATGCCGCAGCTGGCGCTGGAAGTCGGGTTCACGTAGCCGGCGGGCGTGGTGGTAGTGGCACCGGCGTTGGTGCCGCTCACCGGCGTGCAGGTGGTGCCAATTGCCAAGGTAACAGCGCCGGCCGGGTCGTCATTGGCCGGGGCCAGGGCGGGCGTCGTGAACGTGGCGGTGAACGGGGCAGTGGTGGCGCCGCCCGAGCAATTGCCCGTTACCGACAGCGTGTAGACCGTGCTGGGCGTCAGGCCGGTCAGGTTGATGGGCGAACCCGTGGGGGCGGGCGTTACGGTGGTGGCCGTGCCCCCGGCGGGGGTATAGGTCACGGTGTAGCTCGTGTTGCCGGGGCCGGGGGTAAACGTGATGGCCGCCGTGGTGCCGGTGATGCCGGACAGCGCGAAGTTGGTGGGCACGCCGCAGGCCGGGGGCGGCGTGAGGCAGATGGTGAAGGCGCCTTGCGTATCAGCCGAGCCGTAGCCCGATACGAAGATGTAGTAGGTGGTGCTGGGCGTGAGGCCACCCGACACCAGCGCGGGGGCAGCCGTGTTGTTGGTGGTGCCGGCGGCGCAGCCCACTTGCGTGAACGGGCCAGCTGCGCCACCCGCAGTCGTGGTAGAAAACAAGCGCACCTGGCCCGCCGGAGCACCGGTAACGGTGACGGTGATGCCCGTGCTGCTGGCGCCCGTGGCATCGGTCGTGAATTTAAACCACACGTCCTTGGGGCTGGTGGCCGCGCCGCAGCCGGGGTTGGTGTAGCCGGTGGCCGTAGTAGTGGTAGCGCCAGCGTTAGTGCCGTTGACGGGGGTGCAGGTGGTTGCGATGGGCAGCGTGATGGCCCCCACCGGGTCGTCGTTCAGAATGGGCGTGGTGAAGCTGGTCGTGTTCGCCGCCGACGTCGTGCTGCCCGCGCAGTTGCCCACCACGCTCAGCGTATAGGCCGTGCCGGCCGCCAGGCCGGTCAGGCTCACCGGCGAGGCGGTCACGGTTTGGGTGACGGCGGTGCCGCCCTGCGGGGTGTAGGTGAGCGTGTAGCCCGTGTTGCCAGTGCCCGCGGTGAACGTAACCGTGGCCGTGGTGGCCGTAGGCGTGGCCACGGCCAGGCCGCTGGGGGCCGCGCAGGCCGCCGGCGTCAGGCCGATGAGCTGGATGTTGGGGCGCGTGAGGGCCACGGTGCCGGCGGTGGTGGGGGCCGCGTTATCAGCCTGCCAGCTCTGGAAGCGGTTGACGGCCGTCGAGTGGAAGCGGAAGGTCTTCGCTGCGCTGCCTTCGGTGCCGGTGCCGCCGCCGTTGGCTTCCACGATGATTTCCAGGTTGTCGGTGCCGTTGTAGGCGAACGGGGCCGTCAGGGCCACCGTCACCCACGTGCTGGCCGTGAAGGCCGTGGCCGGAATGGTTGCGTCGTATACCAGCGTTGCGCCCGTTTCCTCGGCCGCCACCGTGGTGCCCGCCGCCGCAAACGACGTGCTGGTGGTGGTTTTCAGGTACACCTTGGCGGGAGTCGCGGCCGGGGTCGAAACGCTCTCCAGGTAAAAGCCCACGCTGGTGATGCTGCCGCTGCCGCTGACATCGGCCGCCGTATAGATGGCGGCGCTACGCTCGTAGCCGAAGTAGTTGCCATAGGGCTTGCGGGAAGTAGTTCCCGTGGGGTTGCCGGCCGGAATGACAACTTGGGCCCAGGCGGCCGGGGCCAGCAGCAACGCCGCCGCAAGCATGGGCAGCTGGCCCCGTAGCCGCGAAGCCAGGCGCTGGGTGGTTGTGTACAAAAGTGTACGCATAGGATTGGAGTGGGGAAAAGTGGGGAATAGGGAATGAGAAAAAGGGAGTGAATAAATAACCGGCTTCGTGTCGAAAGCCGGCTGGATAGACTCAGATGGGAAAGCAAATTATGACATTTTCAGGCAAAAGCGGTTGCCTGGTGTTGAGCTTTTTTGCGGCTGGCCGTGGCCAGGCTGCCGGGCGCTCCGCGTAGCCCGGCATTTACCTGGGCACGGCGCTCGTCGCCCGGGCTAATTCAACTGCATTTTGGGCGGGGTCGCAGCTGGGAACGGGAATAAAAGTCCGCACTGGCTCCTCGGGGCGTGGGGCCAGGCCGTAGGTGTAGGTCTTGTCGTAGTAATCGAGCACCAGCTCCACCATTTGGGTGAAATCACCGGCCTCGACGGCCGCCAGGGCCTGCTTGGTGGCCAGGCCGCCCAGGCGCTTTTGCAGCCGCTCGATGGCGGCCGCCAGCTCGGCCGGTTCTTCGGCGCCGTACTCGGCGGCCAGCTTGGCCACGCGGGCGGGGCGGGGCACTTCCAGCACCCAGCGCGGCGCGGCCCGCATTTGGGCAAACAGGGCGGGCGGAATGGTGAGCCGGCCAATCTGCCGGCTTTCGTCTTCTACCCAAATGGGCGCATCGGTGGGCAGCGTGGCCAGGGCGGCAGCCAGGTTGTTTTCGAACTGCTCCTGCGTGGGCTGCACCGGCTGCCCGATGGCCCCGAAGGCGGACCCCTTGTGGCTGGCCAGCCCTTCCAAATCGAGCACCTGCTGGCCGGGCATGGCCGCCAGGGCGTGCAGCACGTCGGTTTTGCCGCTGCCGGTGAGGCCGCCCAGCACGCGCCACTGCCGGGGCGTAGCGAACGAAGCCAGCACCGCCCGCCGAAACTCCTTATACCCGTGGTCCAGCAAATGCACCTTGAAGCCGCCCAGCTCCAGCAGCCACAGCACGGCCCCGCTGCGCATGCCGCCGCGCCAGCAGTGCAGCCGCACCTCCTTGCCGGGGGCCAGCTTCTTGGCCAGCTTCACCATCGCCGACATCTTCGGCCCGAAGAATTCCAGGCCCAAATGCACGGCCCGCTCCTGGCTCACCTGCTTGTAGGTGGTGCCGATGCGGGCCCGCTCCTCGTCCGTGAACAGCGGCAGGTTAAGCGCCCCCGGCACATGGCCCTGCGCAAACTCAATCGGGGCCCGCACGTCGAGAATCGGGTAGGGCAGGGCCTCAAATTCGGCCAGAGAGTGACGGGGCATGGCTACTGTTGTCAGGTAAGTACGCGGGCAAAAGTAACCGTCGTGTACGGCCGCCGCGCGCGTCCGGTGCTTCTCAGGGGGGCAAGAAGGGCCGGACGCCGACGGCGGGTGCCTCTTACCCCCTCAAGAAGGGCCGGACGTCGGCGGCGGGCCCTTCTTACCCTCCCAAGTATGGCCGGACGCCGGCGGCGGGTGCTTCTTACCCTCCCAAGGGTGGCCCGCCACCGGTGGCGGGCCTATCTCATCGTTCCAGGCGGCATCGGGCGGCGCTGGTTGCCCTACTTCAGCTGCCGCTTATACAGCTGCACGGTGTTTTCCAGGCCCAGGTAAAGAGCGTCGCACACCAGCGCGTGGCCGATGCTGACCTCGGCCAGCTCGGGCAGCTGCTGGTGCAGCCAGGCCAGGTTGTCGAGGTCGAGGTCGTGGCCGGCGTTCACGCCCAGGCCCAGCTGGCCGGCGCGGGCGGCGGCGGCGCGGTAGGGGGCCACGGCGGCTTCGCGGTCGGCGAGGTACTGCCGGGCGTAGGCTTCGGTATAGAGCTCGATGCGGTCGGTGCCGGTGGTGGCGGCGGCTTCCACCAGGGCCAGGTCGGGGTCGAGGAAGATGCTCACGCGGCAGCCCAGGGCCTGTAGCTCGGCCACCACGTCGCGCAGGTACTGCTGGTGCGTCACCACGTCCCAGCCCGCGTTGGAGGTGATGGCGTCGGGCGCGTCGGGCACCAGCGTCACCTGCTCGGGGCGCACGGCGCGCACCAGGTCCAGGAAATCGGGGGTGGGGTTGCCTTCCACGTTCAGCTCGGTGGTCACCACGGCCTTCAAATCGAGCACGTCCTGGTAGCGGATGTGGCGCTCGTCGGGCCGGGGGTGCACCGTGATGCCCTCGGCCCCAAACCGCTCAATGTCGCGGGCCGCCTGCAGAATATCGGGCCGGTTGTGGCCCCGGGCGTTGCGCAGGGTGGCCAGTTTGTTGATGTTGACGCTGAGCTTAGTCATGAGGGAGGGGAGGAGGGGAAGTTTGGAGTTCGGCGGGTAAACAGATGAGGAACTCAAATGGCTTGCGGAGCCACTGCCGTAGCTTCGGGCGAAATTACGCCTTCCCCACGCCCGGCCCCCCACACCCCCATACCCTCACCCCCTAAAAAAACTCCCATGCTCAAAGACACCATCGACGCCGCCATCAAGCAAGCCATGCTGGCCAAAGACAAAGTGCGCCTCACCACCCTGCGCAGCATCAAATCGCAGATTATGCTGGCCGAAACCGCCGAGGGTGCTCACGGCGCCGCCCTCACCCCCGACGCCGAGCTCAAGCTGCTCAACAAAGCCGCCAAGCAGCGCCGCGACGCCGCCACCATCTACAAGGAGCAGTTCCGCTCCGAGCTGGAAGAAAACGAGCTGGCCGAGCTGGCCATCATCGAAGAATTCCTGCCCGCCCAGCTCTCCGAGGCCGATTTGGTCGAGCGCCTCGTGCACATCATCCAGCGCGTAGGTGCCACCGGCCCTTCCGACCTGGGCAAGGTAATGGGCGTGGCTGCCCGCGAGCTGTCCGGCCAGGCCGACGGCAAGCGCATCTCCGACGTGCTGGGCCACCTGCTCAACAACACCAATCTGTAGGTCAGTAAAGGAAATAAGGCCGTCATGCTGAGCGCAGCCGAAGCATCTCGCGTGCTCAAGTAATCCAATCAGTTGAGTTACTGCCACAAGCGAAATGCTTCGGCTACGCTCAGCATGACGGTTCTTTACTTCACCCATTAATAACCATGACTGCCCTCGACATTCTGCTGCTGCTCCCGCTCGGCATCGGGGCTGTGAAGGGCTACCGGCGCGGGCTGGTGCTGGAGGTAGTGTCGCTGCTGGCCTTCGTGCTGGCCGTAATTGGCGGGCTGAGCCTGTTGTCGGCCGCCGTGCCGCTGGTGCGGCACTACGTGGGCGATGCCTTCGGCCTGCTGCCGCTGGTGTCCTTTGCGCTGGTATTCGTGGGCATCATGTGGGGCGTACACCTGCTCGGGGGCTTGCTCAAAACCGCCGTGCACCTCACCCCGCTGGGCGTGCTCGATAATTTGCTGGGCGGCGCGGCCGGCGTCATCAAGTGGATACTGGGACTGAGCCTGCTGCTGCACGGTACCGCCCTGGCGGGCCTGCATTTGCTCTCGCCCAGCCTGGTGGCCGGCTCCCAGATACTGCCCATCGTGCAGCAAGCCACGCCCATGGCCCTGCAAATCACGGGCTACGTGCTGCCCTTCGCCCAGAACCTGCTGGTGCAGATGCGCAAAGCCTTTGTGAAAAGTTGATGTTATTAGAACGTCATGCAGAGCGCAGCGAAGCATCTCGCGTGTGGCAGTGACTCAATCGAAAAAAATAGTGGCGGCACGCGAGATGCTTCGCTGCGCTCTGCATGACGTTCTAGTATTCTCTGCCAAATGCGCCTGCTGCTGCTCGATAATTTCGACTCCTTCACCTTCACCCTGGCCGATTACCTGCGCCAGCTCGGGGCCGAAGTGCTGGTGCGCCGCAACGACGTGCCGCTGGCCGAGCTTCAGGAGCTGGCCTTCGATGGCATCGTGCTTTCGCCCGGCCCCGGCACGCCCGCCCAGGCCGGCGTGATGCCGGCCGTTATCGAGCACTATCACCAGCACAAGCCCATGCTCGGCGTGTGCCTGGGCCACCAGGGCCTGGGCGAGTTCTTCGGCGCGGCGGTGGTGCGCGCCGCGCGGCCCATGCACGGCAAAGTGTCCGAGATGCGTTGCGATACCGCGGAGCCGCTTTTTGCCGGCCTGCCCGCCCTGCAGCCGGTCACGCGCTACCACTCGCTCATTCTCAGCGAGCCCCTGCCGCCCGCGCTGGTCCCGCTGGCCCACATCACCGGCCCGGCCCCCGAGCTCATGGCCGTGCGCCACCGCACGCTGCCGCTCTACGGCGTCCAGTTTCACCCCGAAGCCCTGCTCACCCCGCACGGGTTGGCAATTTTGGCCAATTGGCTCCGCTGTTGTATCATTGCCAAAACCGCCGCGAATTGACGAAAGACGAGATGGAATTGCGCCGCCAGCACCAACATGGGTACGAGTTTGTGGATGAGGGCCAGGGCCCGGTGCTCCTGCTGCTGCACGGCCTGTTCGGCGCCCTCAGCAACTGGGAAGACGTGGTGCAGGAATTCTCGCCCGACTACCGCGTCATTATTCCCCTGCTGCCCGTCTACGACATGCCCCTGACCCAGGCCGGCGTACCGGGCCTCGTCGCCTACGTCGAAGGCTTCGTGAAAGCCATGGGCCTGCCCGATTCGTTCACGGTACTGGGCAATTCGCTGGGCGGCCACATTGCCCTGGTTTATACCCTGAACAATGCCCAGCGGGTCAGCCGCCTCGTGCTCACCGGCAGCAGTGGCTTGTTCGAAGACAGCATGGGCGGCTCCTTCCCCAAACGCGGCGACTACGCCTACGTGCAGGAGCGGGTCGGCTACACTTTCTACGACCCTTCCGTAGCCACCAAGGAGCTGGTGGATGAAGTCTTTAACGTCACCAATTCCAATTCCAAGTGCCTGCGCATCATTGCCATTGCCCGCTCAGCCCAGCGGCATAACCTGAGCAAAGAGCTGATGAAAATTACGGTGCCCGTACTATTAGTGTGGGGCCTGAACGACACCATCACCCCGCCGCCCGTCGCCCACGAGTTTGCGCGCCTGCTGCCCCACGCCGAGCTGCGTTTTCTCGACCACTGCTGCCACGCGCCCATGATGGAGCGCCCTGCCGGGTTCAACGCCTACCTGCGCCGGTTTTTACGTACTACCGAATGGGCCCCTGCCGTAGCTGCCTAAAAGTCGGGTATCATTCTGCCGGCTCGATTGTTGTTCACCGAAATCTGGTTGGTTAGCTTGCAATGTGTCGGATTACTACTTCTCCTTTGCTATCCATCCCACCCAATCCAACGTTTATAATTCAGCATCCATAAATTTCCGAAACGATGCCCGCCCTGCTCGCCGAAGATTTACTCAACGAAATGATTCCGCCTCTGAAGGGCACCGATTCGGCGGGCAAAGCGGCGCGCTGGCTCGATGAGTTTCACGTGGCCCAACTGCCCGTGCTCGATGACCGCCACTACCGCGGCCTCGTTACCGAAGCCGACCTGGCCGACTTCGACGACCCCGAAACCCTGCTTTCCGAGCTGCCCCTGGGCTACGCCGACACCTACGTGCGCCCCGACCAGCACTTTTACCGCGTGATGGAGCTGGCCATTGAGAATAAAATTCAGCTGGTGCCCGTCGTCGATGAGCGGCACGAGTACGCCGGCGTCGTCACCATTGCCGATGCGCTGGCGGCTTTCGGGCAGCATCCGGGCGGCGGCCAGGGCGGCATCATCGTCCTCAGCATGGAAGAGCGGGACTATTCGCTCACCCAAATCAGCCGCTACGTCGAGGAAAACAACGCCAAAATCATCAGCGCCATTGTGGCGCAGGACGAAATCGACCCCTACCGCATTCGTCTCACGCTCAAGCTCAACACCGATAATCTGGCCCGCATCACGGCTACGCTGGAGCGGTTTGGCTACACCGTAACGGCCCAGTTCAGTGGCACCGCCGTGGCCAACGAAGACGAGCAGGAGCGCTACGATGCCCTGCTGCGGTACCTGAGCGTCTGATAGCGGGTGTTAGGAATTCTGTTGTCGTTGCGGGTGCTGCTGGCCAGCCTATTATGCGTGCAGGCCCCGGCCGATACCTTGCCGCACGCCCTGCGTCCCGTAGTTGCCCCCACCGATACGCTGGTGCGCATCGTGCCCTGTCCGGAACTGGTGCGGGCGCCAGTCGGCGCCATCCTGTTCGCCGGCAACGCGGTCACCAGAGAGCGCATCCTGCGTGCCGAGCTGGACATTCACGAAGGCGACACCCTTACGCTGGCCGATTTGCCAGCCCGCCTCGAAGCGAACCGCCGCCGGTTATTCAACCTCCAGCTATTTCATGCCGTGGTGGTGCAGGCCAGCTGCGCGGGCAACCGGCTACTCATCGTTTTTGGCGTGCAGGAGCGTTGGTACACGTTCCCGGTCCCCATCCTGTCGTTGGCCGACCGTAACCTGCGCTCCTGGCTCGACCGCTCCGACCGCTGGCGCCGTGTCGATTACGGCGTCCACCTCACGCGCAGCAATTTTCGCGGCCGCAACGAGCAGCTCATCGCCAACCTCCAATTAGGCTTTAATCGTAAATACGAGCTGTTCTACGAAGCCCCCGGCCTGGGCCATTATCGCCGCCTGGGCATTGGCGTGGGGGCCTCCTTCTACCAAAGCCATACCCTCGACTACATCACCCGCGCCGACCGCCTCGTCCCCATTCGGGCCGATGAAGGGTTTCCCATTCAACGCTTCTACGCCACCGCCGGGCTGCGTTTTCGTCACACCGTTCAGTTTCTCACCGCCTTCGACGTCTCCTATCACCGCGAGCAAATCAGCGATTCCGTCCGGTTCTACAACCCCGACTATTATAAGGGCCGCACCCAGCGCGAATACCTCGACCTCACGCTCACCAGCACCCGCAACCAGCGCAACACCTTCGCCTACCCGCTCACCGGCCAGTTTGCCCAGGCCGCCCTCACGCATCGCGTCTTTCTGGACGGCACCACCCCCAGCCTCACCACCCTGCACCTGAACTACGCCCGCTATGTGGCCCTCGGCCATGAATTCTACTACAGCCTCGGTCTGAGCGGTCAGGCCCGGCTCACCGGGCACCTGGCTTATGCCGATTCGCGGGCTTTGGGGTATAATGATTTGGTGCGGGGCTACGATGAATACGTCATCGACGGCCGCCACTACGGCCTGGTGCAGCAAGGAGTGTCTTACCGCTTGCTCCGCCCCAAGCCCCTGCGGCTGCAATCCGTTGATAATCCCAAAATCAACACCATTCCGCTGGCGCTTTACCTGAATACCTTTGTCGATGCCGGCTACGTCGTCGCGCCCGGCCCATTGCCCCAGAACCGCCTTCCCAACCATCTATTAAGCGCAATTGGCCTTGGCTTGCACCTGGTAACTTTTTACGACCGGGTGTTCACCGCCGAATACACCCTGAACGGACTGGGCCAGACCGGCTATTTCTTTCGGGCCGAGTTTCCGATTTGACACTTGCGTCTCGCTTGTTCGGTTATTTATTTGTTACGTAGCCCAGTTTCCTGTTACGTAATCAGTTTCTTCTTTACCGCATGAAAATCGCCATCCTCGGCAAGCCATTCGACGACGATGCCGCTCCGGCCATTCAGGCCCTGCTCGACGACCTGGCCACGCGCCGGGCCGAAGTGCGCATCGGCGAAGCCTTCCGCACCTTCCTCGACAACCGCCTACGCCTACCCGAAGGCACCACCGAATTCCGGCGTGGCGACTCGCTCCGGGGCGTCCAATACGTCCTCAGCATCGGCGGCGACGGCACCCTGCTCGACACCGTTACCTACGTCGGCAGCCTCCAAATCCCGATTTTGGGCATTCACACCGGCCGGCTCGGCTTCCTGGCCACCATCACCCCCGACCGCATTGCCCAAGCCATCGACGCCCTCTACAAAGGCCATTTCACCATCGAAGAGCGCAGTCTGATTCGCGTCGATACCGACCCCGACGTCTTTGGCAGCCTCAATTTTGGCCTCAACGAATTCAGCGTCCTCAAACGCGACACGTCCTCCATGATTGTCGTGCACACGTACATCGACGGCGAATACCTGAATTCCTACTGGGCCGACGGCCTGGTGGTGGCCACCCCCACCGGCTCCACCGGCTACTCCCTGAGCTGTGGCGGCCCGGTTATGCTACCTCAAACCAACAATTTTATCATCGCTCCCGTATGCCCCCACAATCTGAATGTGCGCCCCCTCGTGGTATCGGACCAAAGCGTGATTTCCTTCGAAATAGAAGGCCGAAGCACCAGCTATATGCTGGCGCTTGATTCCCGCTCCCTCCCCGTCGAAGCCTCCGTTCAAATTGCCGTTCGCCGCGAAACTTTTAACGCCCGGCTAGTCAAGCTAAACCACGTTAACTTCCTGACTACCTTACGCAGTAAACTCAATTGGGGCCTTGACCGTAGAAATCCGGTAGGGATTCAATTGTAATAGCCGAGGTTTTTTTGTTAAAAAAAATCTGGAAAGTTTTTTTAGTTCCCGATAACGCCTACTTTTGTCACCGTCTGAAACTGCGCAATCACAGCACTGCCCTCAACACCTGCTCCTAGCATCCTCATCTTTAGTTGCCTTATGAAGAATATTTTCACTTATTCCACAGCCTTTGTGCTCGGATTGGGCCTATTGGCTGCACCTGAGGCGGATGCTCAGCAGTTCAGCAAGCGGAAGCAATACAATTCTGTAGGCTTCAGCCTGAACGCAATGAACTATTTCGGCGACGTCACGCCGTACACCAACTTCACCAGCTTGCGCTTTGGCGCAACTCGCGTTGGTGCCGGTGTTTCCATTACCCGTCGATTCTATCCCCGCGTTTCGGGTCGCTTTGGCCTGTCCTACGGCCGTATTTCCGGTAACGACGCCGATGCTGCTGATAAGAACGACCCGGATGGCAAATTTCGTTACAATCGGAATTTCGACTTCCGTAACGACATTCTGGAAGCGTCAGCTGTTGCCGTTATCGACCTGATTGAGAACCGCAACAACTATCTCAAGCGTCCTGACTTTGTCCCTTATGTATTTGCGGGGGTAGCCGGCTTCTATTCCAACCCTAAAGGCAAAACGGCTTCAGGTGACTACATTGCTTTGGCAGATTTGAGAACCGAAGGCCAAGCCAAAGCCTACAGCCAGACGCAATTTGCAATTCCTTTCGGTGGTGGTATCCGCTACCGCATTAACCGTAACTTTGATGCCAGCCTTGAAATCGGATGGCGCAAAACATTCACCGACTACCTCGATGACGTAGGAGGCAAGTTCGCCGGACCAGCTGCTCTGGGCGTTACGCCCGGCCAGCCCGTAGCGTCGATGAGTGCTCAGCAGTACTTTGGCTATGGTATTACCCGTAGCGTATCGAGCCCTGACCCGGCGGCTCCCTTCACTGGCTTTACGAATGCCGGTGAGCAGCGCGGCGACTCGGGCAATAAAACCGACTGGTACATCGTAACAGGTGTGACGTTGAACTACATCTTGACGCCCCGCATCAAGAATCCCAAATTCCGCTAGCCAGCGGCCGCCGGCTGAGCTTCTTTTTTTCAGTCAGCAGTTAGTTTAGATGACGAATTCAATTTTCCGAAGCGCACTCCTCGTTTGCATGCTGCAGGCGGGGAGTGCGCTTTTTTGTGCTTCTGCCCACGCCCAAAATACCAGTGAGGTAGGTATTGGCCTCGGTGCCACCAACTACCGTGGGGAAGTTTCTCCTGCGTACCAGCTCCAGAATAACCGCCCCGCATTCACAGTTTTTTATCGCAAAGATGTGTCGGTGCCCATTACGCTTAGGGGTGGGTTCACGGCGGGCCTGTTGCGCGCCGATGACGGCAACGTGGAAGGAGTGAATGGCGGCGTGCCTCCGTTGCAGAACTACCGGCAAGTGAATACCAAGGGAAGTATACTGGAAGCTTCGGCGGTAGTCGAGTATAACTTCATGGATTATCACTACCGCACCGATAAGGTCCATTTTACGCCTTATTTGTTTGCCGGGATAGCCGGGTTTTACGCCAACACAACCAGCGTAAGTAACAACACAACCCTTGGTGGTGCTTTCAACCGTAGCGGCTCCACGTTGGGCTTTGCCATTCCGGCCGGTGTCGGGTTTAAATACGCGCTTTCGGAGCACATCAATCTGGGTTTGGAGGTAGGCGTGCGCAAAGCCTTTACTGACCAGCTCGACCATTTGGCCGACCAGGACCCTCTGCTGGTAAACTCCCATGACCAGGATTGGTATTACTACAGCGGACTAAGCTTGTCGTATACCTTCTTTAAGATTCGGTGTCCTGACCAATATAAAAAGAATAAAAAACTGCTGAAGTAGCAGTTAGCAGACGAACCGCTTATGTGAAGCGGGGATAGTAGGGGCGACCCATAGCGTATCGCTGTTGGCCCGACGCGGCTGCTAAATGCAACCATTTCCGTAACTTGCGGCCTCTTTTAGCGAAACCGCAAGTGATGACCGGCAAGGCCGAAATAGATACTCATAATATTCCCGCCCACGTGGCCGTTATCATGGATGGTAATGGGCGATGGGCCAAGCAACGGGGAGGGCTGCGCGTGTTTGGACACCAAAGCGCCATCACCGCCGTGCGCGAAACCGTAGAGGAAGCGGCCGAGCTCGGTGTGCGCTACCTGACGCTGTACGCCTTTTCGACTGAAAACTGGAATCGGCCGGCACTTGAGGTAATGGCGTTGATGCAGCTGCTGGTGCACACCATTCGCCAGGAAACGGCCACATTGCTCAAAAACAGCATTCGTCTGGAAGCCATTGGGGACATCAGCACCCTGCCGGGCAGCTGCCAGCGCGAGTTGGCCGAAGCCATGGAGCTGACCAAAGCTGGTTCGCGCATGACCCTGGTGCTGGCCCTGAGCTACAGCGGACGTTGGGACCTGACCCAGGCCGCCAAGCGCATGGCTGCCGATGTAGCCAGCGGCCTTCTGCTGCCTGCTGCCGTGACCGAAGCCACGGTAGCAAGTTATCTGGTTACGGCCAAGATGCCCGACCCGGAACTGCTTATCCGAACCAGCGGCGAACAGCGAATCAGTAACTTTTTGCTGTGGCAGCTGGCTTATACAGAGCTTTATATCACCGATTTGTTGTGGCCCGACTTTAGGAAGCAGCATTTCCAGGAAGCCATTCGGGCTTACCAGCGCCGGGAGCGGCGCTTTGGCAAAACCAGCGAGCAAATCGCTGTATCTTAACTTTTTGTAATGATTATTGTGCGTAATTTATTCGTAAGATGTGTGCTGACTTTAGCGGTGCTGGCTGGCCTAATGGGCCGCTCGGCACTGGCGCAGCAAACTGCGCCCACTGGTGGCGCCGATGAGCCCAAGAAATACGAATTGGGTGGCATCACCGTGAGCGGAGCTCGCTACCTCGACCCCAATACACTTATCAGCCTCACGGGTTTGCGAGTGGGCGACCCCATTAACGTGCCGGGTGAAGAAATTGGCAAATCCATTCGAAAGCTGTGGGCTCAGGGAATTTTGGGTGATGTGAGCGTGACCATTGCCCGCATTGAAGGCACCAAAATTTTCCTGGATTACAACCTGAAGGAGCGGCCGCGCTTGTCCAAATTCACGTTTACCGGCATTCGGAAAAGCCAGACGGAGGACCTTACCAAGAAGATTACCCTGATTCGCGGCAAAGTGGTGACGGATGCTTTGCTGAACAACACGCGTACGCAAGTGCGCAAATTCTTCGTTAATAAAGGCTATCTGGATGCGAAGGTGAATGTGGTGCAAGTAGCCGACTCAGCCTTGTCCAACAGTGTAGCCTTGCGCATTGATGTGGATAAAGGTTCGAAAGTTCGCATCCACGACATTTCGTTTGAGGGGAACAATGCGTTTACGGACCGCAAACTGAAGGGCAAGCTGAAAAAGACCAAGGAGCGCAAACCCTATAAATTTCTGACCGCAGGTAAGTTTCAGCGTAGCGAATACGAAGAAGACAAAAAGAAATTGCTGGAGTTTTATAATGCCGAGGGATACCGGGATGCCGCTATCGTTTCGGATACGCTGATGCGTGACGACCAGGGACTTGCCCTGCGCATTAAGATGGACGAAGGCCCGAAATATTATTTCCGCCATATCACCTGGAGCGGCAACTACTTGTACGATGACAAGACACTTGCCAACGTGCTGGGCATCAAGCCCGGTAGCCCCTACAGCAAGGAAATACTGGATAAGCGCCTGAACTACAACCCCACTGGGCAGGATATTTCTTCGCTCTACCTGAACGATGGCTACCTGTTTTTCACCATTGACCCGGTCGAAACCAAAGTGGAAGGGGACTCGATTGATATCGAGATGCGGCTCAGCGAGGGCGTGCAGGCGCACATCAAGGATATTAACATCTCGGGCAATACCAAAACCAGTGACCATGTGCTGCGGCGCACGCTGCGCACGCTGCCCGGCGATAAATTCAACCGGGAATTGCTCATCCGCTCGCAACGCGAGATTGCTACTTTGGGTTATTTCGACCCGGAGAAAATTGGTATCAACCCCGTGCCAAACCAAGCCGATGGTACCGTGGACATCAACTACACCGTAGTAGAAAAACCCTCCGACCAAGTAACGCTATCGGGCGGCTGGGGTGGCTATGCGGGCTTTATTGGCACGGTAGGGTTGGTGTTCAACAACTTCTCGCTGCGCAAGGCCGGGACGTTGCGCAACTGGACGCCCGTGCCGGCCGGCGATGGCCAGCGGTTGTCGCTCAACGTGCAGGCCAACGGCGTTCAGTACCAAGCGTATTCGCTCTCGTTCACGGAGCCGTGGCTGGGCGGCCGCCGTCCCAACTCCTTCTCGTTTAGCCTGAACCACAGCATCCAACGCACCGGCACCAGCCTCGATGCTTCTTCCGACCAGTTCATTAAAGTGAATAGCGCCACTATTGGTCTGGGTCGCCAGTTGCGGGTGCCGGATGACTACTTCACGCTCAGCAATTCGCTGTCGTATAGCCAATATCAGACCCAGAATTACGCGCTAATACCGGGCTTCTCGACGGGGTACGCCAATAACATTACTTTCAACACCACGCTGGCCCGCAATAGTATCGACAACCCCACGTACACTCGCCGGGGTTCGTCGCTGAGCTTGAGCGTGAACCTGACGCCGCCGTATTCCCTGCTGAATCCCAACCACCCCAATACCAGCCAGTGGATTGAGTTTCACAAATGGATTTTTGATGCTTCGTGGTTTACGCCCATCGTGGGCAAGCTGGTGCTGAACACGCGGGCCCACTTTGGCTATCTGGGCAGCTACAATTCCAACCGCGCTATCGGGCCATTCGAACGGTTTAAAATGGGCGGCGCGGGCTTGGGTTACAACGGCGGCGGCAACTTCCTTGTGGGTACCGACTACGTGGGCCTGCGCGGCTACGACGACCCGAACAGCGCTTTTGCTATCCCAACGGCCCAAAGCGGCCAGAGCGGCGGTATCGCCTTCAACAAATACGTGCTGGAGATGCGCTACCCCGTCAGCCTGAACCCGGCCGCCACGGTGTACGTGCTGGCCTTCGCCGAAGCAGGCAATGCCTACGACTCTTATCAGAACTACAACCCCTACAAGCTATACCGCTCGGCCGGCGTGGGTGCCCGCATTTTCATGTCGGCATTTGGTTTGTTGGGCTTTGACTTCGGCCACGGCTTCGATTCCGTGATTCCACCGGTGGGTACGGGGGCGGGCACCAAGCAGGACCCCAACCACTTTCACTTCATCATCGGTCAGCAAATTCGCTAGCAGGGCACTAGCAGGCGGTATTTCACGTTTCCTCCAGTATGAAGAATCTCGGTGGCCTGCTGCTGGCCTTGTTGTTGTTAACTGTTGCACCAAGTGCGCGGGCCCAAAAATTTGGCTGGGTTGACTCGGAGGCCATTATGGTCAAAATGCCCGAATATGCCAAAGCGCAGGTGGAGCTGAATAATCTGTCGGAAACCTGGCAACGCGAAATCGAAGCCCAGAAGAAGGACTTAGACAAGCTCTACCACAACTACCAGGCAGAGGAAGTGGTGCTGACCGAGCCCATGAAAAAAAAGCGGCAGGACGAAATTCTGAAAAAGGAGCAGGACATTAAGACCTACCAGAACAAGCAGTTTGGCTACGAGGGCCAGCTGTTCAAAAAGCGGCAAGAGCTTAACAAGCCCGTGCAGGACAAGGTGTTCGAAGCCGTGGAAAAAGTGGCCAAGAAGAAGCAGCTGGCTGTGATTTTTGATAAATCCGGCGACTTGACCATGCTCTATACCAATCCAGCCCACGACTATACTGAATTTGTGCTCGAGGAACTCGGCCTGGGCGCCGAAGACCGCAACCAGCCCGGTCCTAAGGGCCCACAAAAAACCGTGGCAACCCCCAAAACACCGGTTGACCCCAATTTCGAATCCGATTCGGGGACTCCCGACCCAGCTTTGGGTACCAAGCCCACGCGTTCGACCAAGAACAGCCCGAAGTAATTACCTTTGTCCCAACATTTTTCTGACCCTTTTTCTTTTTGATGAATCTCGTGAAAATTTTTCGTCTGACGCTCGCCGCCGCTCTGCTGACCGCCGGAACCCTGGCCGCCACTTCCGCGCAGGCCCAGGCCCCCCTGAAAATTGGCTACACCGACGTCCAGTACGTGTTGGCCCAAATGCCCGAAAGCAAACAAATTGAATCGGAGCTGAAGACGTACAACGACCAGCTAGCGGCCCAGCTCAAAAGCAAAAGCACCGAATTTGATACTAAGTTGAAGGCTTACCAGCAGGGTGGCCCAACCATGACTGAGGTGGTGAAAGCCGATAAGGAAAAGGAGTTGCAAAGCTTGCAACAGTCCATTCAGGAGTTCCAGCGCAGCGCGGAGCAGTCGTTGCAGCAAAAGCAGCAGACGCTGTTGAAGCCGGCTTTGGACAAGCTGCAAAAGAACATTGATGCCGTGGCCGAAGAAAACAGCTACACCTACGTGTTCAACTCCGACGGTGGCGGCAGCCCACTGTTGCTGCACGCTCCCAAAGACGGTGACATTTCGGATTTGGTGTTGAAGAAAATGGGCATCACGCCCGGTGCTGCGGCACCCATTAAATCGGGTCCGGCTGCTCCAGCCGCTCCAGCTCCGGTTGCTCCCGGCGTAAACAAGACCAAAATCAAAGCTAAAAAATAAGCGGCACCTGCCGCCAACCTGCGAAAAAGCCGGAGCATTTGCTCCGGCTTTTTTCATATACAACCGAGCCAGATATGATAAACGACGAGCTAGACGCCGAAGAGTTAGACACCGACGCAGACGAAAACGAAAGCGGTGATGAACTCTACGAACACCACCGCATCCTGGTAGACCGCGGCCAGGAGTTGTTGCGCATCGATAAATTTTTGCAGGCCCGGCTCCGCAACACCTCGCGGAATAAGGTGCAAGAGGCCATCCGGGCTTTGGCCGTGGAAGTGAATGGTACTGCGGTGAAGCCTAACTACCGGGTGAAGCCGCAGGACATCATCACCATCACGCTGCCCGAGCCGCCACGCGAGGGCCGTGTGGTACCCGAAGAAATGATGCTGGACATTCGCTACGAAGACCCGGAATTGCTCATCGTGAACAAGCCGGCTGGCTTGGTGGTGCACCCTGCCTATGGCCACTGGCAAGGCACACTGGTGAACGGCCTGGCGCACCATCTGGCCAACCTGCCCACTGGCCGCAACGGCGAAATCCGCCCGGGACTGGTGCACCGCATCGATAAGGATACGTCCGGCCTGCTCGTAATTGGCAAAACGGAATTCGCGATGACGCACCTTTCGCTGCAATTCTTTCACCACACCATTCAGCGCAGCTACCTGGCGCTGGTGTGGGGCACGCCACCCGGGCCCACGGGCACAATTAGCGGCCATATTGGCCGCAGCCTGCGCGACCGCAAGGTGCAGACGGTTTATCCCGATGGCGAGCACGGCAAGCCTGCCGTGACGCATTACGAGGTATTGGAAAGCTTCGGACCCGTCACGCTCGTGCGCTGCGTGCTCGAAACCGGCCGGACCCACCAGATTCGGGCCCATATGCAGCACATCGGTCACCCACTGTTTTCGGATGCTACTTATGGCGGCGACCGAATTCGCGTAGGTCAAAATACCGGCACTTACCGAGCGTTTGTTGAAAATGCTTTTCAACTCATGCCTCGGCAGGCACTCCACGCCCGCTCCCTGGGCTTTACTCACCCCACGTCGGGCGAGCAGCTGCTATTCGAAGCCGAGCTTCCCGAAGACTTTGCAGCAGTGCTGGTAAAATGGCGAAACTGGGCGGCCTGATATAAGCTGATGCAGAATATTACAAAAGCAAAAAGCCCCACCGCGCTAGCGGTGGGGCTTTTTGCTTTTGTAATAGCTAACCGTTATTTCTTCTTTGCAGGAGCTTTTGCAGGAGCTCTCGGAGCGGCCTTCGGTTTTGCTTTGAGGATGTTGATGTTGTTCTCAGCGCCCTTGTTTTCGGGGTCCATGGCCAGTACCTGCTCAAAGTAGTTCAGGGCAGCAGCCTTGTCGCCTTTCTGGAAGTTATAAACGCCCAGGTAACCATTGGCTTCTACAACGCCTTCCTTGAATTTAGTCGGGTCAGCACCTTCGGCTTTCGACAACTCAATGTATTTTTCGTAATACGGCTTGGCAAGGCCCTGCTTGGCCTCAGGGTCGATGTATGAATTCACTTTGGCGCGAGCCAAATAGCCGGGAGCATACGTTGGCTTAGCAGTCAAGATGATGTTATAAACGCTATCGGCGCGGGTGTACTGCTTGTCGCCGGTGAGTGCCGTGGCCAGACGGAACTGGTCAGTCAGGTCGCCTTTGCAGTTTATCAGCTTGTAGCTATACACGCGTGCTGCGCCTTTGTAGTCCTTCTGGTTGGCATAGATAGACGCCAGGTCATTCTGGAAATCGCAGGCTTTGGAAGGGTCTTTTTTAATCAGGTCGCTAATACCCGCAATGGCTTCGTTGCCTTTGCCAGTCTTGCTCATGATTTTATACTTGTAAGCCAAGTCCTCCGGGATAACCTTGTCGGCAGGCGCTACTTTCATGTAGGTATCCATGGCCGTGCTGGCATTGGCGAAATCACCGGTCTCGTACAGCAAGTACGGCTTTAGGCGATTCATCGTCAGGTTGTTGGGGTCGGCTTGCAGAACCTTGTTAACCTCGGTCAGCGCATCGGGATATTTTTTGGTCAGATACAGAAATGAAGCGTACTGCGCATCAGTAGCCGATGATTTCTCAGCCAAACCAATATACTTCTGGAAGCTGCTCAGTGCAAGGTCGTACTGGCCGGCGTAGTAATACATGTCCGCCAGTTCGCGGTAGGCCGGAGCATAGCTGGGGTCCAGCTCAACGGCTTTATTCAGGCTTTCGCGGGCTGCGTTGAAGTTGCGTGAGCGGACGCTCAGTGCGCCTTTTTTGTAATAGGCCTGTGCGTAGCTGGGATTGGCAGCGATGGCTCGGTCGAAGCTGGTCATGGCTTCGCCACCGCCTTGGTCCGAGTGCAGGAAGATGTCGCCACGGGCTACCATCAGCGCCGGCTCGTCCTTTTTGTTCACGACCTGGGCCGCGTTCAAATAGGTTTGTGCCTTGCCGGTGTCTTTCGCGTCGGATTCGCCGTAGGCCTGAGCAATCATGGTCAGAACTTTGGCGTCTTTGTTCTTTGTGGCTTTGGCGGCCGCGTCAAACTGCGCTTCAGCCGGGCCTACCTGGCCTTTGGCCAGCAGGGCCCGGCCAGCGGCCACCTGGCCAAAAGGAGTAGAGCCAGCGGCTTTGTTAAAGAAAAAAGCGGCCGAGTCGGGCATGTCGCGCATCTGATAAAGTCGGCCAAGCTCAAACGCCGTTTCGGGCGAAGAACCAGGGCGAAGCATCGCGCGGGCTTCGTTATAGCGGCCTAATTCGATGTCGCGTTGAGCCGTTTGTACGTTTTGGGCGGTGGCCGCCGTAGTGCCAGCTACCATTGCGAAGGCGGCCAGCAGCGGCTGTTTCCAGGGCTTGAAACTCATAGGATGGGAAAATGGATGAAAGAGCAAAAGTTGAATATAGAATACGCGCAAAAGGCGCTTACAGTTTAGGCGTGGTAATAATGCGGGCCTGCATCTGGGCCGGTAGCAGGCCTGATTTCTGAAATATCAGCTGTCCGTTCTTGCCTGCCACAAAGGATGCAAACCCCGTGCCCAACCCCGCCCGCGCCTCTCGGCTGATAACGTAAAGGTTGCGCCGAAGCGGGTAATTCTGCAAATCGGGATGCTCGGCAAGTTGCTCGGGGGTCTTCTCTGCCAGATATACCTGGTAGGGCTGAATATAGTCATTCGGCTTAGGATTGGGGCGGGCGGTGATGCTGGCCACGCGCACCTTGTTGAAGAATTTCATGGCAGCCGGGTCGTCGCGGTCCGAAATCCAGTTCACGCCCACTACGCCAATCGCGTTGGGATGGGTTGCAACATAATCAAGCAGGGCCGGGTTCGAGGTTGCCGCAAACACCCGCGTGGTTAGGGCCGCGCCGCGCGTCACCGAATCACGCACAAAGCGCGCCGTGCTGCTCCGGTTGGCATCAAATACCACGTTAATGGCAGCAAGGGCCTTCTTGCCACTCACCTGGCTCCAAGTGCTGGTTTTACCGGTGAAAATATCGGCTAGCTGCGCCACCGTAAGCAGTGAATCGGGATTGGCCCGATTCAGCACAATAGCCAGCCCATCGATTCCGATGCGAATCGTGCGTGGAGTAATGGTCTGCTTGGTGAAATCCGCGGTTTCTTCGGCGGTCAATTCCCGCGATACTACGGCTAGCTTCACCTTATCGTTAACGAGGTCCAGCATCACCTTTTCTTCGGGCTGGAAAGTCATCTTGACGTGTGCGTTGGGATAAAGCTTCGCAAACGTGTCTATTTGCGCCTGGAGGATGGGTGCAAAGGTTTCGTCTACACTCACGGCCACGGTGCCACTGGTGGGCGTGTCCTGGGCGCCTGGTGAGCCAGGACCGTTGCAGGACACAATGGCGATGGCACCAGCCAGTACCACAGCGGCACCAGTAGTCAAAAGGTGAGCGGATTTAATCATTGTCGTTTGAAGAGGTGTTTTTGCGAAAATGAGCCTGGTAGCCCCGGCCGAATCGCACCAGCCCGTAAAGAATAAAAACCGCACCCAGGATGCGCTGGGAAGTCGGGTTCAGTTTGGCCAAAACATCGCCGGCCGGCCGCCCAACCGACCACAACAGCCAAATGCCCAGTCCCACGTACACCAGGGCCATAAACAACACAAAGTAACGCATCAGCCGCTGGGGCGACTTACCAAGCCTTTCTTCGGTAGTAGGAATGTTGAGCATAAAAAGGAAAATACAGGAATGGAGATGTTATAAACCGCAAATCGGCCGCTAAAGGTTCGGCCAAATAATCAGGTATAACGGAACCAGCCCACAAAAAAGCTGAAATTTAGCCGCTTTTCATAGCAACAGCTAAATTTCAGCTTTTTTGATTTGCGTAGCATCAAGCGCCTTCGATGAGGGTTTCTATTCGTACTGAAACGTAATTGGCAGAGTAAACCGCACCGGTACCGAGTGATGGTTTTGCGTGCCCGGCGTCCAGGCGGGCATTTCGCGTACCACGCGGGCCGCAGCTTCCTCAGTGCCATACCCCAGCCCTTTCAGTACCGTCACCTCGCCGATACTGCCATCGGTCTGAACTACAAAACTCACGTACACCCGTCCCGAAACCTGTGCTGCCAAGGCCGCGCCCGGAAAGCGCAAGTGTTTTTGCAGGTAGCGTTGCAGCGCCGGGCGGCCGCCCACAAAATCCGGCATCACCTCCGCAAATAACACGGCTTCGGGAGCTGCAGCCGGAGCCGGGCGGGCCGAGTCGCTGCCAGTACCAGAAACTGTGCCGGTGCCTCCAGTTGCACCACTTGGGTTGGCTACCCCGATAGTGGCGGGGCCTACTGCACCCACGCCCCGCGGTAGCGTTGAAATAGCAGTTGGCTTCACCTCTTCGTCAGGCACAACGTGAGTCAGAATGGTTGAATGCGGCGTTACTATTATGGTTGGTGGTGCAGCGGCGGGGGGCGGCAGCGGTTTTGCTTCCGGCACCGTATAGTTGCCCGGCTGTACAGCAGGGTTGTGAGGAATGTCAATGGGGCGTGCGACAACTATTTCAGGAAGGAAATAGCGAATGGCCAGCGGCAGCAGTAGCAATATTAAACAAACCACTACGGTAATGCCCAAGGCCGTGCCTAAATGGCGCTGGTAGGAGCGGCGCAGTTGAAACGCACCATATGCCTGATTGCGGCCTTCGAAGACAATGTCGTCGAGTGAGCCCGTGAGAGTGATAGGCGTTGACATGAGCGGCAATGGGTTGAAGTGAGTGAATTGAGCCATAGCCAGTGGGCGAGGCATCCGCCGCTGACTTGCTTCATCTCCTCAACGCATTAATCTTCCATAATTGTATGCAAGCATACAAATTTCCCTCAATCTTGTAAACTCATTTACAATGAAAAACCCCGGACCAAGCCAAAAGGCCTAATCCGGGGTTTCGTAACATCCCGGCTTGCGCCGGAGCAACAATTACTGAATCTTAAAGGTAATCGGCACGGTAAACGATACGCTAACTGCGCGACCGTTCTGCTTGCCGGGGATAAACTTAGGCAGCGTTTTCACTGCCCGAATCGTCTCCTCGTCCAAGCCTGAGCCCAAGCCTTTTACCACTTTCACATCCGAAACGTCGCCCTGCGGGTTCACCGTGAAGCTGACGAAGATGCGGCCTTCTACTTGGTTGCGGAGAGCCAGCGGTGGGTATTTGGTTGCTTTCTGAATGGCTGCTACAATGGCGCCGTTACCGCCGCCACCAGGCAACTGGGGCATTTGCTCCACGTAGGTGTAGACTTTGTTTTCTACTACCTCCTCAACAACCTTATCACCAGTGCCGGAAAGTTCCGATAAGTCAGGTGCATCCGTGTTGCCTTTAACGGTTACGGTCGACACGGTTTTGTCTTTCAACTCTTCCTGGTCCGGTACCTCTTCCTTCTTCACTTCCTCATCCTTTTTCACTACCGGAGGAGTGAATTTGATGGTAGTGAGCTTGGGCGGAGGGGGTGGGGGTGCCTCCGGGGGCGGAGGGGGGGGCGGGGGCTTGGTGTCGTCCAGGGGAGGAGCATCCATCAGCACGTTCTCCTGCAGGTTTTTCTTGGGCTCCTTTGGCAGCTTATCTTTCAGATACTGCGCGATGAGCGGAAAGAAAACCAACAGCGCGAACACCGCCGTAGCAATAATGAGTGCCCGCGTAACGTGCCGCTGGTATAAGCGGCGCAGTACGTAAGCCCCATATGCCTTATTACGACCCTCAAAAACGATATCGTTCATGCTGGCCTTGGCAATTTGCGCATTGTCCATCATAATGCTGAGTCTTTAATAAGGTCCAGGTCGTCTTTGGGGGCCTTCACCAACGCGTATTTCTTCTGGTTAGTGATGTTCATCTCGTCCAGAATATCCACCATGTTTTTATACTTGGCTTCTTCGGTCGGCTTGATGAGGATGATGGGCTCTGGCTTCTGGCGCTGGCGGTCCAGCAAGACCTGCCGGATGCCGTTAGCGGAGAAGTTGGTCACCTTCAACTCGGGCTTGGCTACCGTTTTGTCATTCGGGGTGTTGAGCCCAAAGTAGTAGTAAGCCTTGTTGTCTTTGCCGAGGAGGATAGTCATGGCTTGCGAGGCCTTAATTTTGGTATCCTCCACGTCGTCGGTCTTCTTCACCGGCATCGTGAGCTGCATCACGTTGGGCTTGGCGAAGGTGGTGGTAAGCATAAAGAAAGTGAGCAGCAAGAAGGCCAAGTCCACCATTGGTGTCATGTCGATTTTGGTCGACATTTTTTTGGCCCGTTTCTTTCCTCCTTTACCACCGGAATCCGCTTTTCCTTGAATTTCTGCCATGGTATTTACTTAAGTGAGTAGAGCAGGAAACAACCCCGTAGGAGCATGCACGCGCTAGCGCGCAGCAGCCACCGGCTTGTTTTCCATGTCCGTGATGAGGTTAAAGCGGTTGATGTCCTTCTCCTGAAGCACTTTGATTACCTGTTGCACCGTAGGTACGTCAGCATCGCCATCGCCTTTAATGGCAATGTAGGTGGGCTTATGGAAAATGGCTTGGTTGGCGGTACGGGCTGCAATTACCCAATCAACCAATTGGTTGTTGAGCGAATCAAGCGGCACGCCGGGCTGTTTGGCATTTACCTGCTTGCGGTCCTCTTTGGCCATGTTCAGATAAGAGCCAAGCTGGCTGATGGGCAAGCCAAAATTGGGCAGGTTACTAAACTCCTTGGCTTGCGCTGCAGTAAAGTTTACGCCATACTTGGCCGCTACTTTCTGCAAGGCCTGGATTTTAGTTTGCGGCGCATCTACGCCGAAAAACACGCGCTTATTCTTATCGACCGTGAGCGTGATGACGTTGTTCTCGGGCAATTTCAGGTCCGAAGTGGAAGACGGCGTGTCCACCACTACCGTTTCTTCGGGGGCAAACTTGGTGGTGAGCATAAAAAATGTCACCAGCAAGAAGGCCAGGTCCACCATCGGCGTCATATCGAGTGACGGCGAGGTACGGTGCGGTTTTACTTTGGGCATTGCGAGGTGGGGTTAAAAGGGGGCGATTCGCTCTGAAGAACGAACCGCCCCGCGTTTTAGTGCATCAGCGAAAAACCGTCAGACGGAATTAAACCGTCTGAGCAGTTGCCGTGCTGCCATGCTGACCTGCGAAGGTCTGGATGATGCTGAAGCCGGCCTCGTCGATGCTGTAGGTCAGCTCGTCAATCTTGCTGGTAAA
This sequence comes from Hymenobacter terricola, assembly GCF_017921975.2. GTDB lineage: Bacteria > Bacteroidota > Bacteroidia > Cytophagales > Hymenobacteraceae > Hymenobacter > Hymenobacter terricola. Next base: position 116,244 of record NZ_JAGEMO020000026.1, on the reverse strand, counting down.
GTAGTTGTAGGCAATGATGGCCAGGGCCGAGGTACCAATACCGAGAGCCGTGTTAATAAGAGCTTCCGAGATACCGTTGGCAAGTGCTACGGCGTCGGGAGTGCCGGCCTGCGCCAGAGCGGCGAAGGCGCGAATCATGCCGAATACCGTGCCGAGCAGACCCGTCAGCGTGGCGATGGATGCGATGGTGGAAATGATAACCAGGTTCTTCTCCAGCATTGGCAATTCCAGGGCCGTGCTTTCCTCGATTTCCTTTTGGATGGCGAGTACTTTCTGGTCTGTGGTCATGTTATGCTCACGAATCATTTCGTTGTACTTCATCAGGCCAGCTTTCACCACGTTGGCAACCGAGCCTTTTTGCTGGTCACAAGCAGCCAGGGCACCGTTGATGTCGTTGGCGTTCAGCTTCTGGCGCACGGTGCGCACGAAGCTTTCAATGCCTTTCGACCCTTTGGCTTTGGCAATGGTCAGCATGCGCTCAATCGAGAACGTGATTACGCAGAGGAACATGGTGAGCAGAAACGGAACAATAAAGCCGCCTTTGTACACCACGCCGAGGTAATCGCCAGGGTTGGGATTGTTTTCGTTGTTGCCGCCCTGGAAGTGGCTGGCATCACCAAAGACGAATTTATAAACTACATAGCTAACGACAAAAGCCAGGATGATAACTATGACGGAGAACAGCGAGGCACCACCGCTGCTTTGGGCTTCGGCTTTGGCGGCCGTTGCGGCGGGCCGTGGGCTCGTATTCGTGGCATTTTTCTGTTCCATTGTTCCGGAGTGTTTGGAGGTTGTTGAGTGGAGTAGTTGAATTGAGTGGGTAAAGAAAAAGCAAAAAGTTGACTGGACGCGCGTGGTGCAGCAAAAGAACAATCGATAATCCCGGATTGAAACGACCAAAATGGCACTTACCGAAGTCTAAGCTACACACCGAGCCGTCTTAGCTGGGCAAACCTAACCAAAAAGTGCGGCCTGACCAAAGAAAACTTAGCCGAAGGAGGGTGAAAACAAGTAAAATGAAGATATAATGATGACAACGCTAATTCGCGCTGTTGGGTTGGGCTGGGCGGCTTTTGGCCTGTTCCCAGTACACGTCCATCTGCGCCAAAGAGAGGTCGGCGAGGTGCTGCCCGTTGGCGGCAGCGGCCGTTTCGAGGTACTGAAAGCGACTGATAAACTTGCGGTTGGTGCGCTCTAGTGCTTCCTCCGGGTTGATGCCGGCGAAGCGGGCAAAATTGACCAGCGAAAACAGCAAATCGCCAAATTCATCGGCCGCTTGCTCGGCCTTCATTTTCTCTGGATTGCCGTGGCTATACTCGTCGCCAAATTCGCTCAATTCTTCCTGCACTTTTTCCCAAACCTGTTCGGGCTGCTCCCAATCGAAGCCCGCGCCGCGGGCTTTTTCCTGAATGCGCATGGCTTTCACCAAAGCCGGCAATGAAGTAGGCACGCCACCGAGAACGCCGGTGGTATTGCCTTTTTCTTTCAATTTTAGCTGCTCCCAATTGCGCTTGACGGTTTCCTCATCGTCGGCTGTCACGTCGCCATAGATGTGGGGGTGGCGGTAAATGAGCTTTTCGCACTGGGCGTTGAGCACGTCGGCAATGTCGAAAGCGCCTTTTTCGGCGGCAATGCGGGCGTAAAAAATCAGGTGCAGCATCACGTCGCCCAACTCCTTTTTCAGGTCGGGCAGGTCGTCGCGCAGAATGGCATCGCTGATTTCGTAGGTTTCCTCGATGGTGAGGTGGCGTAGCGTTTGCAGCGTTTGCTTTTTATCCCACGGGCATTCGGTGCGAAGGCGGTCGAGGACGTCGAGCAGACGGCCGAAGGCTTCGAGCTGCGCCGGGCGGCGAGCGCTGGTAAGCAGGACACTAGGAGCAGAAGCGGAATTTTCCATTGTTCCAAAGATAAATGCCAGCGTCACCAACCGGTTGCGAATGCCTAATTTTGGTCTTTCAAAAACTCTACTCCGTGACTCTAATAAAATCTATTTCCGGCATTCGCGGCACCATTGGCGGGCCGGTTGGGCAGGGCCTGACTCCGCTCGACGTGGTGAAGTATGCCGCCGCCTATGGCACTTGGGTGAAAACCCAAGGTGTTGACAGCAAGCTCATTGTTATTGGCCGCGACGCCCGAATTTCGGGTGAGATGGTTAGCCGCCTCGTGGCCGCCACCCTGCAGGGGCTGGGCCTTGATGTGTGCGACCTGGGCCTGAGCACCACGCCCACCGTGGAGATGGCCGTGCCCGCCAAGAAGGCGGCCGGCGGCATTATTCTCACCGCTTCGCACAATCCCAAGCAATGGAACGCGCTGAAGCTACTGAACGCCCACGGCGAATTTATTTCTGAAACCGACGGGCAGCAGGTACTGGCTTCCGCCGAAAGCGAGGATTTTGAATTTGCCGTTGTGACGAAGCTGGGCCAGTACACCACGGACGCTACTTTCCTCAAAAAGCACATCAAAGCCATTCTGGCGCTGCCGCTGGTGGATGTGGACGCCATTCGCGCCCGCAACTTCCGGGTGGTGGTGGACGCCGTGAATTCGTCGGGTGGCATTGCCGTGCCGCTGCTGCTGGAAGCGCTGGGCGTGACCACCGTGGAGAAACTGCATTGCGAGCCCACCGGCGACTTTGCTCACAACCCCGAACCCCTGCCCGAACACCTGCGCGACATCGCCAAAATACTGGAAAAAGGCGGCTTCGACCTTGGAATCGTGGTTGACCCCGACGTGGACCGTCTGGCGCTGGTGAGCGAAAACGGCGAAATGTTCGGCGAAGAATATACGCTGGTGGCCGTGGCCGACTACGTGCTGAAGGCCCTGGGCGGCGGCAACACCGTGAGCAACCTGAGCAGCACCCGCGCCTTGCGCGACGTGACCGAAAAAGCCGGCGGCAACTATGCCGCCGCCGCCGTGGGCGAGGTAAACGTGGTGACCAAAATGAAGGAAACCAACGCCGTGATTGGCGGCGAGGGCAACGGTGGCATCATCTACCCCGAATTGCACTACGGCCGCGACGCCTTGGTGGGCATTGCGCTGTTTTTGACGCATTTGGCCAAATCGGGCCTGACGATGAGCCGGTTGCGGAATTCTTATCCGGGCTATTTTATTTCTAAAAATAAAATTGAGCTGACTCCGGAAATTGATACCGATGATGTGCTGGTGCAAATGCAGAAGCGCTACGCCAAGCAGCCCGTGAACACAATTGACGGGGTAAAAATCGAGTTCGATAAGGAATGGGTGCACTTGCGCAAATCCAATACGGAGCCGATTATCCGCATCTACGCCGAATCCGATTCCAACGCTACCGCCGATTACCTGGCCCAGAAAATTATTGGCGACATCAAGGAGATTATTGCCGTGAAGGCCTAAAATCTTCGGGTAAGCGCGGGTGAGAAGGGCCCACGGCCGAGCTTTGTATTCACGATTCCCAAGCGCCGGGGGCACCCACTCCCGGCGTCTGGTTTTACCCTCATTCTATGACCCCAACTGCGCCCTCCGCTCCCGCCTTCGTTTATTTTGATAATGCGGCCACCACGCCCCTCGACCCCGAAGTGCTGGCGGCCATGCTGCCCTTTCTGAGCCAGCACTACGGCAACCCGAGCAGCTTGCACGGCCCCGGCCGGCAAGTGCGGGCGGCCATCGAAAATGCCCGTAAGACTGTGGCGCACCTGCTGAATGCCGCCCCGGCCGAAATTTCCTTCACCAGTGGTGGCACTGAGGCTGACAACTACGCCGCGTTCGGCAGCATCCGCACGCTGGGGCTGAAGCACGCCATTACCTCGCCGCTGGAGCACCACGCGGTGCTGCACCCGTTGCAGGCCCTGGCAAAAAGCGGCGAAATTGAGCTGCACTATTTGCAGCACGATGCCCAGGGGACTTTGGACCTGACCCATTTGGAAGCGCTGCTGGCCGCTCAACCGCGCACGTTTGTGAGCCTGATGCACGCCAACAATGAAATTGGGAATCTGAACGACATCGAGGCCATCGGCGAAATCTGTGCCCGGTACGACGCCGTGTTTCACACCGATACGGTGCAGACCATGGGCCACTACCGGCACGACGTGCAGCAGCTGAAAAACCACTTTCTGGTGGGTTCGGCACACAAGTTTCATGGGCCGAAAGGCGTAGGTTTTCTGTATACCCGGAGCGGAATCCAGGTGAGCCCGCTCATTCACGGCGGCTCGCAGGAGCGCAACGTACGTTCCGGCACCGAGAATGTGTACGGCATTGTGGGACTGGCGAAGGCCCTGGAAATTGCTATTCGGGACCTGGGCGCGCATCAGGCGCATGTGCAGGGCTTGAAAACCCGCTTTATTGAGAAGCTACGGGCCGAGATTGACGACGTACAGTTCAACGGCCTGTCGAAATACGCCGACCAAAGCCTGTACACGGTACTCAGCGTGAGCTTGCCGCCGTCGTCCATCAGCGAGATGCTGTTGTTCAACCTCGATATCAGCAAGGTGGCAGCTTCGGGCGGCTCGGCGTGTACCAGTGGGGCACAGGCGGGCTCGCACGTGCTCGAAGCACTAGGTGGCGATGCCGACCGGGCCACGGTGCGCTTCTCAATGAGCAAGATGAACACCGAAGCCGAAGTGGACTACGCCGTGGCAACACTCGCCAAGCTGTACCGGCCCGTAGCGGTCTAGCTCAGAACTGGCCCGTAGCGCCGCCGCCGCCCGATTGCCCGCCGCCAAATGCGAATCCACCGGCTGGTGCGGCAGGGGCGTGGGCCGTTTGGGCCTGAATCAGGTTTTCGAGGTTGAAGTGGCGGGGCTCGTCATCGGGCAGCGAGGTAAGGCCGAACCGGGCGGGGCGCAGGCCCCGTAACAGGATTCCCGCTAACGCCGTGAGGACTATTCCCGCCAGAAGGGCGGCTATCTCGGGAGGCAGCAGCGAGCGGTAGTGCCGAAGCGTGTAGAGCGAAAAGGCCAGTGCCAGCAAGCCCACCAGCAGCGTGGGACGGTCGGCCCGGCGCAGCCCCAACATGATATACAGGAGTGGAATGCCCGCCGTGAAGGCATAAAATATTGCTGCAAACGGCACCTGAACCGACGTGTATAAGTCGTGCAGGGCGGCATTGCCTTCGCGCACTACCAGATAATTGCCGCCCAGGTACAGCACCACCAGCCCCAGCACTTTCAGCACCAACAGGCAGGTGGCATAATAGTCGGCCAAGTAAGTGCCCGCCATCCGGCGGCGCAAAAGGAGCTGAAAAACCAGCGCACCCCCGGCCGCAGCCATAGCCAGAAAAGGCAGCAGGGCTTGCCCTAGGGCCGACTGCAGGCCCAGGAGTGCTACCAGCAGCAACACATTGAAAAAAGCAGCGGCCGACACCACGGCATCCGCATAGCGCAGGGTAGCGGCTAGCAAAAGCGCCAGCGTTAATAGCAGAGGGGGAGCAAGGTAGCCGTTGCTGAGGGCGAGATGAGCGAGACTGACGGGCCAGAGATAGACGCTAAACACGTAAAAAATCAGCGCTACGGCCACGCCCAGTCCGGCGTACAGCAGGGCGTTGTCAGCCCCGGCGCGGTAGAACTTTCGCTCCCGAATCAATAGCTCCAGCACCCCGAAGCAGGCCGCGCAATGCACTGCTCCGGCCGCGAAAAGTGACTCGCCGGTAATCAAAAATGTGAAACCGCTTGCCATGACCAGCCCGAACCAGGCGAACAGGAAAAGTGCTACCCGCAACGGCCACACCGGGCGGTAGTAATCCAGCGGATAAGCGACTGCGATGCCGGCCAGCTGCTCGGGGCTGAGCAATTGCTGGCGCTGCCAGCGCGCCGCCCTGGCCTGGAGAGCCGCTCGGAAAGCCCATTCCGGATGGTAAGCCTGAAGCTTCATAACTCAGCTATTAGAGGGAGGAGTGGTGGCGGTGGCCGGACCGGCAGACCCGTGCATAATCTTTTTCAGATTGACGAAGAACAGCACCATGCCCAAGGCGGAAAGCGGAAAAAACACCATCAGCACCAGCCCGATAAGGTCATTGGGCAGTGCCATAATTACTTGTCCCACTAGGCAGCCGACGGCGAGATAGGCGTAGCCCGCGGCCAGTATCAGAAACCAATAGGACTGCGTGCGCCGTGCATACCAAAACAGCCCGCCGCACAAAGCCAGCACCAATAGCGCGGCCCCAGTGCTGGCGACCGGCTGCTCGTTGAAGGTGGCATGCACCAGTGAAGTGGCCAGCGCGGCGAGCGCCAGGTTGCTGCCCAGTAACAGATAAGTGAAGGCGAAATGGGCTTTGCGGCCCTGGTGTTCGGAGTAGAATCCGGCGGCCATCAGCACAAGGCCCAGCCCCAGTGCGGCACTGCGGATGCTGGTATTCCAAAAATCATTTTCCGTGAGTACCGATAGCGGCGCCACCGTGAGGCCCACCCAGGATGCCAGCGCCGTGAGGCCCATGGCCAGCACGCCGCGGTGGTCGAATGCATACGCCAGCGGCAGAAAAACCAGCGCCGGCACGGCTGTAGCCAGCCCGTAGCGGGTGCCAAATACATGGTATTGATACTGCACGTAGCCTTCCAGCACCACGAACAGCAGGCAGCCGAGCAATAATAAATAGTCGGCCCCCACCGAAGTTTTGGGAGCCACGCCCCAGGTAAATGGGCCCCGATGCCGGGCCGCGTACCCGAAACAGGCCGCCATAAGCACCGCCGTCGCGGCAATAATAACCTCGTGCCCGATACTGTCGAGGTGTTGGTAGACGAGCACGCCCAAGCCACCCGCGAGCAGCGTGATGCCTAAGTAGAGCAGTGTGCGCAACTCGTAGTGCAGCGAAAAGGGCTGCGCTTGGTCAGCGGCGGCAATGGCAGCGGCCTGGTCGGGCGGTAGCAGGCCCCGCGCTTGCAAATCGGCGAGGTAAGGGTCGGGTGGGGATGACGGCATGACGTGGGGACAGGAAGGGGCAGCTTATCGGGTGGGCCGCAAGTACGGCATTTAGCGGGTAAAGGCGTATATCGTCTATATAGCCCGGCATAATGGGGCGAAGCGAATTGCGCTGGCAAAGGAAGGATGCCGGGCTGCGGCCCGGTTTCAGCCGGTAATGACTACTTTTCGCCCCTTTCCGTACTAAGCCCTACAATCCATTTCTGCATGGCTGATATCAATATTCAACGCAAAAAATCGGCACCAAGCCCGTGGCTGCTGGTGCTGCTGGCGGCGGCGGTGCTGGCCGTGGTGGCATATTTCTTCCTCCGGCCCGACCCTGCTGACGAGCCCATGCCCGCTGATACTACCAGCGTGGAGGCAGCCCCTACCGATACGCTGGCTCCCAATAGTGCCGCTGAGCAAGCCCGCGCTACCCCGCCACCCGCCGATGCCGCCGCAGGCGTGGCCGACTCCGTGGCCCCCGCCGACGCGACGGAAGACTACAGCCCCGCTACCCTGGCGGCCCAGGCCGCCACCAACCCCGCTGCCCCAAACTATGCCCTGAACGGCCTGCAAAAGCTAAGCGGCATCCTGGTGGCCCTTACCGACCGGGACGACCTGCGCGACCCCACCACCACCGAGCAGCGCGACAACCTGACCAGTGCCACCGCCCGCCTCGGCGAGCCCGATGCCAGTCTGCGGCCTGGTTTTGTGGCGGCGGCCGGCCTCATCCGGGTCATGCAGCAAAAGGCGTATCCCGCGCTGGAAAGCGAGGCCAATGACCTGGTGCGCCTGGCCGGCCAGTTGTCGGGCCGTAGCGCCACGGCCGCCGAACAGCAGCAAAACAAACAGTTCCTGACCCAGGCCGCCGCCGCCGTGCGCGTGCTGAGCGAGCCGGCTCATTAATCTTTATTCTTGCCGTGAATTATGGAAACTCCCGTGTTGCGCCGCTTGCGCGATTTGACCGATTTTGAAGTAGCCGACAACAATCCGGACGTGCGCGGCTGGACTGTGCGCGGCAGCGACGGCCGGGCCCTGGGCACCGTTCACGAGCTGATTGTGGAGCCCGAAAGCCTGAAAGTGCGCTACCTCGATGTGGAGCTGGACTCCCGTTTTAACATCAACGAGTACGAAAATCACATCCTGTTGCCCATTGGCGCAGCCGCTCTTGATGCGGACGACGACAACGTGTTCGTACCCGCGCTCAATTCCGAATCGGTGCTCACATACCCGCCCTACGTCGAAATCCAGATTAGCCGCGAGTACGAAGAAGCCATGCTGCGCGCCCTTGGCAAAGAGCCCGCCACACCCAACCCCCGGTTTTACGAGCAGGATTCTTTCGACGCCGATAGTTTCTACCATCGCCGCAAAGCTTCCTGACGCAGTAGCTCGCAGCTGTTCTCGCTCAGGATAATTGCCGAAAATCAGTTCCGCCGAATCATGGCCGCCACCGCATCCACCCACTGCGGCTCCGAGTTGAGCGAGGGCACCAGCTGCCAATGGTCGCCGCCGGATTTTTCAAACAGCTCCTTGAATTCCTCGCCAACTTCGATGGTCGTTTCCAGGCAGTCGGCCACGAAAGCGGGGCTGAACGCCAGCACGTTTTTAATGCCTTTGGCAGGAAATTCTTTCAGCACCTCATCAGTGTACGGCTGCAGCCAGGGGTCGCGCAGGCGGCTTTGCAGGCGGCTCTGGAAGGCCACCGTGTACTGGTCTGGCTTCAGCCCCATGCCGACTGCCACCAGGCGCGAGGTTTCGAAGCACTGGGCCCGGTAGCAGTAGCGGTTGTTCTCGTTCAGCGTGTCGCAGCAGCTCCCGAATTTGCAGTAGTTGTGGAAGCTGCCCTTCGTAATGTGCCGCTCCGGAATGCCGTGGTAGCTGAACACGATATGGTCGTAATTCCGCTTGGCCTGCTCCCGCTGGCCCAGCGCCACGATGGTGGCAATAAAGCCCGGGTCGGAACTAAAGGCGCTGATAAAGCTGATGCTGGGCACAATCCACCAGTCTTTCACGATGTCCATCACCTTCTCCTGTACCGAACCCGTGCTGGCTGAGGCGTACTGCGGGAACAGCGGCAGCACGATGATGCGGTCCACGGCGGCCTCGCGCAGCTCGTCCAGCGCTTTGGCGATGCTGGGTTTCTGGTAGCGCATCCCGAATGCCACCACATATTCCGGTCCCAGCTCAGCCTGAACTTTTTTCTGCAAATCGAGGCCGTGAAAAAGCAGGGGCGAGCCGCGCTCGGTCCAGAGCTGCTGGTAGATTTTGGCCGATTTCGGGGCCCGCAGCGGCACCACCAGGCCCTGAAACAGCGGGTAGCGCACGGCAGCGGGCATGTCAATCACGCGGCCATCGGTGAGGAATTCGTTGAGGTAGCGCCGCACGTCGGGCGTGTTGGGCGAGTCGGGCGTGCCGAGGTTGACGAGCAACACGCCGATGCGGGCGTTGGGAAAAACGGGAGAATTCATTGGGACAAAGTTCGGGAGCAACACGCGGACTGTAGCGGGGATTCGGCGAGCTTCTGGTGCCGTTCGCCAAGCTAACAGCCGTTCGCTGGCATGGTTCGACGCACCGCCCGAACTTGCGGCCTGATTTCACGCTTCTATCTCATGACGCCGCCCGACACCCTCGCCGCTTCTTCGCTCAACCTGTTGTTGTGGGTGGCCGGCCAACACGGCGCCGACGTGCCCGCCCTGTGCCGCGCCATCGATTTTGACCCCGCTGCCACCGCTGGCAATCCCGATGCCCGCGTGCCCATCGCCACCATCCAGCGCCTGTGGCCATTGCTCATCGACGCCACTCACGACCCAAACTTCGACCTCCATCTCGGCGGCTACATCAACTTCACCGCCGCCGGCACGCTGGCCTACGTGCTGCTGCACGCGCCCACGCTCGGCGCGGCCGTCGTCCAGCTGTGCCGCTACCAGGACATCGCCTGCCAGGGCGTGCGCACGTTTCAAACGCCCGCCGCTGAGTGGCCCGGCAGCAGCTGGCTGAACCTGGAACTGACCAGCCCCGCCATCGTGCACCCGCGCTACGTGCTGAACTCGGAGCTGTCGATTTACCTGGCGGCCTTCGGCACGCTCACCGGCCAGCCCGTGACTCCGCTGGCCGTGCGCCTGGCCTACCCGCGCCCGGCCGATACGCGGGAACATGAGCAAGCCTTCGGCACGGCCAAGCTGGAATTCGACGCGCCCGTGACGGCTATTGCTTTCGATGCGGCCACCCTGGCGCGGGAGGTGCTGCACGCCAATCCGGCGCTGTTTCCGCTGTTCGAGCAGCACGCGGCGGCGTTGCTGGCCCAACTACCCACTAGCCAGCCGCCAATCTTGGTAGAGCGGGTGCGCAGCGAAATCGTGCGCCTGCTCAAGGGCGAAGCGCCCACGCTGGCCGCCGTAGCCGACCAGCTGTGTCTGGGCGTGCGCACGCTCCAGCTCCAGCTCAAAGAAGCCGGCCACACCTACCAGCAGCTCCTTGATAACGTGCGCCGCGACCTCGCCCAAAGCCACCTGCGCGAGCCCCACCTCAGCATCACCGATGTGGCGTTTCTGCTGGGTTACTCCGAGCCCAGCGTATTCGTGCGCTCCTTCAAGAAATGGACGGGGCAGACGCCGGGTGCCTTTCGCCGATAACCTCCCGGTTGCGGTCTACCCAATAGGCCAGCAGCACCGTCAGCCACAGCAGCTGCCCACCCCAGCCAATGAGCGCCACCGAAGCAGGCGGCGGGCTGAAGATGCTGGCTAGGTGTGACACTACCAGGAACGCCAGCAGCCCCAGCAAGCCGTAGCGCCCCACGCCGTTGCGGGCCCGGGTGCGCCGCACATACAGCCACAGCCCCCAGCCCAGCAGGGCAAATTCCACTACCTGCGTAATCGCCAGATGATTCCAGAGCCCAAAACCCAGCAGGGGCGAAGGGCCGGGATACAACGGTAAATCGGGCTGATGCACCACCAAATCGAGCAGCCAGTGGCTGGGCACCAGCAGGCCCACCAGCAGCGCCCCCTGCGCATTGCGTCGCACCAGCCAATAAACTAAGCCCAGCAGCAGGCCGCCCACCAGCTCGGCCAGCAGGCTGTGGGTGAAGGGGTAATGCACAAAGTCCAGCGCGTTGGCTGCCGTGGCGTGGGGCACGATATTCACGCGCTCCACGCCCAGCAACAGCAGGGTGGGCCACACCAAATCGGCGAGCTGCGCGGCCAGGAATAAGGTGCCCAGCGACACGCGGGGCTGAAGTGACTTGGCGCCGAAGCCGACGCCGAAATGTCCGAGAAACATGTGATTTGCGGGTTGGGGAGGAGGAAGAGTCTTGTTTTAGAACCGGACAAAGGTCCGGCCCTGCCCCAGCCGCCTTGCTGACGCTTTCCGCAAATCAAATTGACCAAAAGCGAAATTCTGCGCCGTTAGAACTGCCAAGTAGCTCGTCATGCAGCGCGCAGCGAAGCATCTGGCGCGCCACCGCTAATCCTTTTTTCTACGATTGAGTTACTACCACAGGCGAGATGCTTCGCTGCGCGCTGCATGACGTTCTGCGGGGCTAGTTTAGCGCTACCGTAGCTTTTGCCCGCCAAAAGCCGTACCTTTGCGGCCCTGATTATCAAACCCATCCATCGTGAACCCCGAAACTAAACCCCACCGTGCCGGCTTCGTGAGCATCATTGGCAAGCCCAATGTGGGCAAGTCCACGCTCATGAACGCGCTGGTGGGCGAGCGGCTCAGCATCGTCACCAGCAAGGCCCAGACCACGCGTCACCGCATCCTGGGCATCCTCAACGGTGATGATTTTCAGCTGATTTATTCCGACACCCCCGGTATCATTCAGCCCAAATACGAGCTGCACAACGCCATGATGTCGTTCGTGTACTCGTCGCTCGAAGACGCCGACGTGGTGCTGTTCGTGACCGATATCTACGAGAAGCACGACGAAGAACCCGTGGTAGAGCGCCTGCGCAAGATGGTGGATACGCCCATTATCCTGCTCGTCAACAAAATCGACCAGGCCGACCAGGCCGAAGTCGAAGCCAAGCTGGCCTACTGGAAGGAGCAGCTCCCCAATGCCGCCGAGGTTTTGCCCATCTCCGCTCTCAACGCCTTCGGTACCGACAGCGTGCTGGCCATGGTGCTCGACCGCCTGCCCATTCACCCGCCGTACTACCCCAAAGACGAGCTTACCGATAAGCCGGAACGCTTCTTCGCCGCCGAAATGGTGCGCGAAAAAATCTTCAAGCTCTACAAAAAGGAAATTCCCTACAGCTGCGAAGTCGTCATCGAGGAGTTCAAGGAAGAAGAAACCATCATCCGCATCCGCGGCGTCATCTACGTGGAGCGCAGCAGCCAGAAGGGCATCGTCATCGGGGCCGGCGGCGAGGCGCTGAAGAAAGTAGGCACCTGGGCCCGCGAGGAAATGGAGAAGTTTTTCCAGAAAAAAGTGTTTCTGGAGCTGCACGTAAAAGTGAATGAGAACTGGCGCACCGACCCCAAAGCGCTGAGCCGGTTCGGGTACCAATGAGTCATTGTTAGGCAGTATAGAACGTCATGTCGAGCGCAGCCGAGACATCTCGCTCGCATCGTTGAACGATTTGATTAGTGCTGCATGCGAGATGTCTCGGCTGCGCTCGACATGACGTTCTCTCAACCAATATAAAATCCGACCATCTATAACTAACACACCCCGGGCACTGCCGAATCTAGGTCGGGTCGGCGGCTGGGGCCAACACAACATGTCAATTAAGAACACCATCGCCATCGTGGGGCGGCCCAACGTGGGCAAATCCACGCTATTCAACCGCCTCGTGGGCCAGCGCAAGGCCATTATGGACAACGAGAGCGGCGTAACCCGCGACCGCCACTACGGCTACGGCGACTGGATTGGCAAGAACTTTACCGTGATTGACACGGGCGGTTACGTGCATAATTCGGAAGATATTTTCGAGGGCGAAATCAACAAGCAGGTGAAGCTGGCCATCGAAGAGGCCGACGTTATCCTGTTCATGGTGGATGCCGAAGCCGGCGTGCACGGCCTCGATGAGGAGTTTGCGCACGTGCTGCGGCGCTACATCGGCAAAAAGCCCATCTATATGGTGGCCAACAAGGCCGATACCAATCTGCGCGCCAACGGTGTGGGTGAGTTCTACTCGCTGGGCCTGGGCGATGGCGAAATCTACGCCATCAGTAGCGCCAACGGCCACGGCACCGGCGAGCTTCTGGACGCCGTGGTGAGCCATTTCGACGAGCCCGGCGTGGAAGAGCCCGAGTCGGACATTCCGCGCATTGCCGTGGTGGGCCGCCCCAACGTGGGCAAATCCAGCCTCGTAAATCTGCTGCTGGGCGAGGACCGCAGCATCGTGACCGACATCGCCGGTACTACCCGCGACTCGATTTCGGCCCGCTACAATGCCTTCGGCAACGAGTTTATCCTGGTCGATACGGCCGGCTTGCGCCGCAAGGCCAAAGTGAGCGAGGACATCGAATTCTACGCCAACATGCGCAGCCTGCGCGCCCTGGAAGAGTGCGACGTCTGCATCGTGATGCTCGACGCCAGCCGGGGCGTGGAGGCCCAGGACGTGAACATCATTACCCTGGCCGACAAAAACCGCAAGGGCATCGTCATCCTCGTGAACAAGTGGGACTTGGTGGAAGATAAAAACACCAACTCAGCCAAGGAATTCGAGGCGAAAATCATGGAAAAGATTGCGCCCATTGCGTACGTTCCCGTTATTTTTATTTCGGTGCTGAACAAGCAGCGCGTGCACAAGGCCATCGAAACGGCCATTGAAGTGTACCACAACAAGCGTCGCAAAATCCCGACCTCGCAACTGAACGACGTGATGCTGAAGGAGATTGAGAAATATGGCCCGCCCGCGCTCAAAGGCAAGATGATTCGCATCAAATACGCCACGCAGCTACCCACGCACAACCCGGTGTTTGCCTTCTTCTGCAACCTACCGCAGTACGTGCAAGCCAACTACACGCGCTATCTGGAGAACCGGATGCGCGAGCATTTTGACTTCACCGGCGTACCGATTGGCATCGTTTTCCGCAAAAAATAGTGGCTGGAAACACGGCCAGCGCTGGTCCTCATAAATTCTTCACAAATCTTTGGGGTAGTGGGTTACCTTTTTCAGGCGGGGGTATAAAGCCCCAAATTTGAAGATTTGCACTGGCATAACTTCAACAATCAACTGAATTTCACCCACATTTTTAAACCCAACCCAAGATGAAAAAAGTATTGTTCCTCGCCCTGGCTGCTGCTTCGTTCTCCTTCACCGCTTGCGACAGCAAGAAAGAAGATGCCCAAGAGCAAGTTGGCGAAAACGTAGAGAAAGCTGGCGAAGCCAAAGCTGATGCCATGGAAGACAAGGCTGACATGGTTCGTGACTCGGCTGATGCCAAAGGCGAAGCCATCAAGGACAACGCCGACAAAATGGACGCTCCGGCTACCGGCACCACCACCACGACCACGACCGAAGAAGTTAAGAAGTAATTCCAGCTGCTTAGCGTAATAAAAAGCCTCTCCGGCAACGGAGAGGCTTTTTTGCGTTTGGGCTAGAGCGTGGTTTCGGGCGCACCCAGCCGGCGGTTCAGCAGGCCGTCCACCACTTCAAACAGGCGGCGGGGCTCGTAGGTGCGCCACGGCAAGTCGTCGAGCTGTCCGCCGAAATTCACGTAGTTGTCGACGTTGTACTGGCGCATCTCACGTTGCACGTGCTCCTGGAAATTCACGCCTGCAATCCAGCCATCTTCCACGTCCTCAAACCATTCTTCATAGTAATCATCGTCGGAACCGTGGAAATTGAACACGTTTTCGCCGATGAGGATGAACTTGCGAATGCCTTCGTGCACGAGGATGTCCACGATGTTGCGCTTCAGCTCCATGATGTCGTTCTCGATGGCGTCGTTCCACTCGCCGATGAATTCGAGCACGGCAATGCCCAATTCATAATCAACAAAAAGGATTTTGAAGAACAGCGTGTCCGACCCCAGGCTGTCCCACTGCGGGTGGATATAGTAGCCGTAGATGGTGTTGGTGTAAGTGTCGAGGCTGTTTTCGGTTTCGAAAAGGGGAGAGCGCGGGTCTTCCGACGCCGAGTATTGCTCAATCCAGTTGTAGTGCGGTTCGATGGTGTGCATAGGTAGTGGCACCTGCTGAAACAGGTGCCTTCCTAGAAACGCCGGAAAGCCCGAATCGTTCGCCCGAAAAAATAAGCCCGTGAAACACAAGCCAGAGCAGCGGCTACGAACGGGCGTGCAGCGCAGCGCGCACGCTGCCGTGCTGCTTCAGCAGCGCCGCCGCTTCGGCTTCCGCAATGCCCAACTCGTCCATGAGCATCTTTTCGCCGCGGTGCACCAGCTTCTCGTTGGAAAGCTGCATGTCCACCATCTTATTGCCTTTCACGCGGCCCAGGCGGATAAACGTGGCCGTGGTGAGCATATTGAGCACCAGCTTCTGCGCGGTGCCGGCCTTGAGGCGGGTGCTGCCGGTAATGAATTCCGGCCCGGTCACCACTTCCACCGGAAACTCGGCCGCCGCCGCCACAGCCGAGCCGGCGTTGCACACCACGCAACCGGTGGCCAGGCCGGCCGCCCGCGCTTTGTTCAGCCCGCCGATAACGTAGGGCGTGCGCCCCGAGGCAGCGATGCCCACCAGCACGTCTTTGGCATTGATATCGTAGGCCTGCAAGTCAAGCCAGGCCTGTTCGGCGTCGTCTTCGGCGCCCTCCACGGCTTGCCGGATGGCGGTATCGCCGCCGGCCATGATGCCGACTACCAGGCTCGCGGGCACACCAAACGTGGGCGGACACTCGGAGGCGTCCACCACGCCCAGCCGCCCGCTGGTGCCCGCCCCGATGTAAAACAGCCGCCCTCCGGCTTCCATCCGGGCCACCACAGCTTCCACCAGTCGCTCAATCTGCGGCAGCGCTTTGGCCACGGTGTCGGGCACGGTGTGGTCGAGCTGGTTCATGCCGGCCAGCAGGTCGGCGGTGGAGCGGGTTTCGAGGGCGGTGTACTCGGAGGGGGATTCGGTGCTCATCATGGCGGGTAGAACAAGCGCTGGCTTGTCCAAAAATGGGTTTTCGTTCAGACGGGAACAAGCCAAGGCCTGTTCTACAGCAATACCCCAATGACGGGAAAATTGTCGAATACGTTGGCCGTGTGCGGCGCATCTTTGTCAAGCTCGGCCGTCAAATCCTGGCCCGCCCAGTGCTCGTAGTGGTTGCCGCGCCGCCACAGGCGCGACCGGCTCACGTCGTAAATCTGGCCCTGATACGCCACCCAGATTTCGTCGCGGTCCTGCCCATTGCGCAGGGCCAGCTGGTTTTTGGTATAGGTTTTAGTGGTTGGTTGCTCGTTGTCAGTTGTCAGGGGCATAATTCTATCGTTCAATAAAAACCAAGGCTAACACCTCACAACTAACAATTAAAACCTAGCTCATCAACGCCTGCAGCCGAATCCAGCGCTGTGGCAAGTCGCCCTGCGAGGCGTGCATGTAGTCCTCGTAAGTGCACGGCACCACGCGCTTCACGGCATTGTCGCCCAGGCGCTCCACTTCCATCCACCATTTTTCGGCGCGGCGCGACTTGTAGAACACCAGCTTATCGGGGTTGCCGGGCAGCACCACCGTGTAGGTGAGGAAGCGGAACGTGCCAAAGCCCGTTTCGGGGCGGCGGTGGTAAAAGCCTTCCACAAAATACCAGAGCATGGTGGAAAGCGTGGCGGCGGCCAGGCCGTGGGGGTCGTGGTCGGCGCGGTAGCCATACAGCCCAAAAGAGCTAAGCTGCTCATTGTGGCCCGCGTACCAGCAAAGCTGCGTAGCGTCTTCGTTGCTGAGACCAAACGGGTTGGCGGGGTAGTACCCCGGTGCATCCTGCCAGCGCAGGGCCGCAATGTCGACGCTCATAAAATCGGCCTGGCGCACCAGCGGCTCGGCCAGGCGCTTGTCGGCCCGGATTTCGCCCACGCTCATGGTTTCGAAATGCAGCTTTTCGAGGGCCACCAGCACTTCCGGCGGGGCTAGGTACTGCTGGTGCCCCAGGTGGGCCAGGCTGAACACGAAGTTGGGCTCGTGCACCAGCAGGCGGCGCAGGTGGCTGTCTTCGGGCGGAGTGCCGGGGCCGGGCTCGGCCATGTCGGGCCGGGCGTCCACCACGGCCAGGCTGATGGCGCGGTCCTGGCTTTCGTAGGCCAGAAACTGGCCGTAGTCGAGGTCGTGGCTGCCGCCCAGCAGAAGGGGCACGGTGTTTTCTTCCAGCAGGGCCCCAATTATTTCGCGCAGGCGCTGGTAAGTATCCTCCAGCGTGAGGCCCGGACGCAGGTTACCGAGGTCGACCAGCCGCACCGTGCCGGTCCCTTTTTGCAGCTGATAAAAGCGCTGGCGCACCACGTTGGCGCCGTGGCGGCTGGGGTGGCCGGCGGCGCTGCCGCGCCATTCGTCCAGCCCAATGAGGGCGAGGTCGGCGTTGCGCCAGTCGGGAAATGTTTCGGTGAAGCGGGTGGCGTAGGCGGCCAGGGTGGTGGGCGCGGGCACGGCGGCGGTCAGCGATTCCGGCAGCGGGTCAAAAAACAGAGCCAGGTTCATTGGAGACGGAAAGGCAAGTGCTCAAAATTACGCAGGAAAAGGCCGTGTTGCGGGGTTTTTGACCGTTTTTGCTACTGATTTGGTTTTTGCTCGTAGTAGCTGCGCCCTGGTTGAGTTCGCCTCACGGTAGCACGGCCCAAAAAAAAGCTCTTTATTTAAGCTGAAATTCACCCGATACGCTTTTTCCAACCCCACCCATGGACGTTCGTCGCGCCTTCGATATCCTGCCCCACCAAATTGCTGATTCGCCCAAAAAAGATGCGCTGGCTTCTAAAATTGATGGTCAATGGGTGCCCATCAGCAGCCAGCAGCTTCAGGAACAAGTAAACCTCGTCAGCCTCGGCCTGGTGGCGCTAGGCCTCAAGCACGGCGATAAAGTGGCCATTATCAGCATGAACCGCCCGGAGTGGATGATGGCTGATTTCGGTATTTCCCAAATTGGCGCCACCAGCGTGCCGATGTACCCCAGCATCACCGTCGAAGACTACAAATACATCTTCACCGACGCCGGCGTACGGGCCGTGTTCGTGGCCGATGTCAAGCTTTTTGAAAAGGTGAAAGAGGCCACCGCAGGCTTGGATATTCCCGCTGAGAACGTTTTTACTTTCGATAAAGTCACCGGTGCCCGCCACTTCGACGAGCTATTGGAACTGGGCAAAAAAGGCAACCCCGCCGACCTGAACCCCCTGAAAGCCGCCGTGCAGCCCGACGATTTGCTCACGCTCATCTACACCAGCGGCACCACCGGCAAGCCCAAGGGCGTGATGCTTACGCACGACAATATCCTGAGCAACTGCCGCAACTCGCAGCGCTTCGTGCCCGTCACGAAGGATGATAAAGCCTTGAGTTTCCTGCCGCTCTGCCACATTTTTGAGCGGATGGTGACGTACCTGTACATGATGAACGGCGTAAGCATCTACTACGCCGAGAGCATGGACGTCATCGCCGACAACCTGCGCGAGGTGAAGCCCGAGATTTTCACCACCGTGCCGCGCCTGCTGGAGAAGGTGTATGATAAAATCGTGGCGAAAGGCCACGAGCAGGAAGGCATTAAGAAAAGCCTGTTCTTCTGGGCCTTGGATTTGGGCCTGAAATACGATACCCAAAAAGACCAGGGCTTCTTCTATAACACGCAGCTGACGCTGGCTAACAAAATCATTTTCAACAAGTGGCGTGAGGCCCTGGGCGGCAATCTGCGCTGCATCGTGAGTGGCGGCGGAGCTTTGCAGCCGCGGCTGGCGCGCGTGTTCTGGGCGGCTGGCATCCGCGTGATGGAGGGCTACGGCCTGACCGAAACTTCGCCCGTAATTGCCGTGGGCGGCTACGAACCGGAAAACAACATGATTGGCACCGTGGGCCCGCTCATCGACAACATGGAAGTGAAAATTGCCGCCGATGGCGAGATTCTGACCAAATCGGCCTCCGTGATGAAGGGCTACTACAACCAGCCGACACTCACCGCCGAGGTATTCGACAAAGAAGGCTGGTTTCACACCGGCGACATCGGCGAGTTGGTAAATGGCAAGTTTCTGAAAATCACCGACCGCAAGAAGGAGATGTTCAAAACCTCGGGTGGCAAATACATTGCCCCGCAGGTCATCGAAGGCAAGCTGAAGGAAGACCCGCTCATCGAGCAAGCCATGGTGGTGGGCGCCGACCAGAAATTCGCTTCCGCGTTGGTCATTCCGTCCTTCTCTGACCTCAAAGGCTGGTGCAAGCGCAACGGCGTGCCCGATGCGTCGAACGAGGAACTGATTAAAAATCAGAAGGTAGTGGATATGTACGAAGCTTTGGTGAAAAAATACAACCAGAGCTTTGCGCAGTGGGAGCAGGTGAAGCGCATTGTGTTGCTGCCCGAGCTTTGGACCGTGGAAAGCGGCGAAATGACGCCCACCATGAAGGTGAAACGCAAGATTATTACGGAGAAAAACAAGGATTTGATTGAAGGCATGTACGCGTAGCCGCGTGGTCCTGACGACGTAATCCATCCTCTCAGCTACCAGCCCGGTACTGTAAAAAGCCCCGACTCAGCATAGAGCCGGGGCTTTTGCATTTAGTGGAAAGGCTTGTGGCACCAGGAACTGAGCCGCTGATGATAAGACTTATTGCTGCGTACTGCGTGCTGGCAATGGGATAGAATGCCACGGAAAGAAAATTTCAACTGTTATGCAAGCCTAACAAATTATTCGTAAGTTTACCGCTCTTACCGCCCGCCCATGAAACCTGAAGAAACCGTCGACTATAACATTAAAGTGGCCTGGCACGCGATTTCGCGGATGTATAACACGCAAGCTGCCCAAAATGATATCACCACGAGCATTGGCTTTGTGCTGTTGAATATCGACCAGGAGAAGGGCACGCCGGCCACCAAAATCGCCCCGTTGCTGGGGCTGGAAACTCGTAGCCTCACCCGCATCCTGCGGAGCATGGAGGAAAAGGGCCTGATTTATAAGCAGGGCGATTCGGTGGACAAACGCTCGGTCCGCATTTTTCTGACCCCGCTGGGCTTAGAGAAAAAAGAAGTTTCCCGCCAGACGGTGCGACACTTCAACCTGAAGGTGCGCGAGAAAATCCCGCAGAGCCAGCTCGATGTTTTCTTCAAGGTTTCGGCTCAGATTACGACCATGATTGAGGGTAAAACCCTCTTTGAAGACTTCGTGCTGAAACCACTGCGGCAGGAATCGTCAGCTTCTTAAAAAGAACTAAGCTATAGAACGTCATGCTCATCTGACGTCCGCGCAGCCGAAGCATCTCGCGTGCAGCAGTACTCAATGCCATTGCAACGAAGCTAGCGAGATGCTTCGGCTGCGCGGACGCCAGATGAGCATGACGTTCTTTAAGAAACTCATTACCACCCACCTCATCACCCCACAAGAGGATGAATCGAACCATCAAGAAAGTTGCCGTGCTCGGCTCCGGCGTTATGGGCTCGCGTATTGCCTGCCATTTCGCTAACATCGGCGTGCAGGTGCTGCTGCTCGACATTGCGCCCAAAGAGCTGCTGCCCGACGAAGAGAAGAAGGGCCTCAAGCTTGACTCCCCGGCCGTGCGCAACCGCATTGTGAATGCTGCGTTGCAGGCCGCAATCGTTGCCAATCCCTCGCCGCTCTACCGCAAGGCCGACGCCAGCCGCATCAAAACCGGCAACTTCGACGACAACCTGAAGGACATCGCCACCTGCGACTGGACGATTGAGGTGGTAATCGAGCGCCTCGACATCAAAAAGAGTCTCTACGAGCGGGTGGAGCAGTTCCGCAAGAAGGGCACGCTGATTACCAGCAACACCAGCGGCATCCCGATTCACCTGCTGGCCGAGGGCCGCTCGGAGGATTTCAAGCAGCATTTTGCGGGCACGCACTTCTTCAACCCGCCGCGCTACCTGAAGCTGCTGGAAATCATCCCGACCCCGGATACCAAGCCGGACGTGCTGGATTTCCTGCGGCACTACGGTGATTTGTACCTGGGTAAAACGGTGGTGTTGGCCAAGGACACCCCCGGCTTTATCGCCAACCGCGTGGGCGTTTTTGCCCTGCTTGATGCCATGCAGACCATGCAGAAGCTGGGCCTGACCGTGGAAGAAACCGACAAGCTGACCGGCCCGGTAATCGGCCACGCGAAGTCGGCCACGCTGCGCACTTCCGACGTGGTGGGCCTGGATACGACCATTAACGTGGCCAACGGTTTGGCCCAAGGGCTGCCGAATGACGAGGCCAGGGACGTATTCGTGCTGCCCGATTTCGTGCAGAAAATGGGCGAGAGCAAGTGGCTGGGTGACAAAACCGGTCAGGGTTTCTACAAGAAGGTGAAGGGCGAAGGCGGCAAGTCGGAAATCCACGCGCTGGACCTGAATACGATGGAATACAAGCCGGGCCAGAAGGTGAAGTTCGCCACTCTGGAGATGACCAAAACCATCGAGAAGCTGGCTGACCGCTTCAAGGTGCTGGTGGCGGGCAAGGACAAGGCCGGCGAATTCTACCGCCTCAGCTTCGGCAGCCTCTTCGCCTACGTGAGCAACCGCATTCCTGAAATCTCGGACGAGCTGTTCAAGCTGGATGACGCGTTGCGTGCCGGTTTCGGCTGGGAAATGGGGCCGTTTGAAACCTGGGACGCGCTGGGCGTGCAGGCCGGCCTCGATTTGGCGAAAGCTGCCGGCCGCACTCCCGCCCCGTGGGTGGAGGAGATGCTGGCTGCCGGCCACACCACCTTTTATAAGGTGACCGAAGCCGGCGTGCGCCAGTTCTACGACATCGCCTCAAAAAGCTACCATGACGTGCCGGGTGTGGAGAATTTCATTATTCTCGACAACCTGCGCGCCAGCGGCAAAGTGCTGTGGAAAAACTCCGGCGCGTCGGTTATCGACCTCGGCGACGGCATCCTGAACGTGGAGTTCCACTCCAAGATGAATTCGCTGGGCACCGACGTTATCCAGGGCCTGTTAAAAGGCGTGGAGATGGCCGAAGCCGGCTACCGCGGCCTCGTGGTGGGCAACGACGCGCCGAACTTCTCGGCCGGGGCCAACCTCGGCCTCGTGTACATGCAGGCGTTGGACCAGGATTTTGACGAGTTGAACATGATGATTCAGCAGTTCCAGCAGGCCATGATGCGGATGCGCTACAGCAGCATCCCGGTGGTGGGCACCCCGCACGGCCTCACGCTGGGCGGCGGCTGCGAGCTGAACCTGCACTGCGACCGCGTGGTAGCAGCCGCCGAATCCTACATCGGCCTCGTGGAATTTGGCGTGGGCCTGATTCCCGGCGGCGGCGGCACCAAGGAAATGACCCTGCGCACCGCTCTCAAGTACGAAGACGGCGAGCCGGAGTTCAACCTGCTGCGCAACACCTACATGACCATCAGCACGGCTAAGGTTTCGACTTCCGCCGCTGAGGCATTCGACCTGGGCTTCCTGCGCCGGGGCGACGAAGTGGTGCTGAACAGCAACCGCGTTATCGCGGCTGCCAAGTCGGCTGCCATCGACCTGGCCGATGCCGGCTACACTCAGCCGATGCAGAAAACCAACGTGAAAGTCCACGGCAAAGGCGCACTGGCTATGTTCAAAACCGGCGTGTATGCCATGCAGCAGGGCAACTATATCTCGACCCACGACCAGCTTATTGCCGATAAACTGGCCTATGTGATGTGTGGCGGTGATTTGTCGTCGCCCACCGAAGTGAGCGAGCAGTACCTGCTGGACCTGGAGCGCGAGGCGTTCCTGAGTCTCTGCGGCGAACGCAAGACCCTGGAGCGGATTCAGAGCATTCTGACCACTGGCAAGCCGCTGCGCAATTAATTCATTCTGAATCGATAAAGAACATGTCTAACACCGCATATATCGTAGCCGGCTACCGCACGGCCGTGGGCAAAGCCCCCCGGGGCGGCCTCCGTTTCACCCGGCCCGACGACCTCGCCGCCGCCGTTATCAAACACCTCGTGGCCCAGGTGCCGGCCCTCGACCCCACGCGTATTGACGACGTAATTGTTGGCAATGCTGTGCCGGAGGCCGAGCAGGGACTTCAAATGGGCCGCCTGATTTCGCTGCTGGCCTTGCCCATCAACGTGTCCGGCCTCATCGTGAACCGCTACTGCGGCTCCGGCGTGGAAACCATTGCCATGGCCGTGGGAAAAATCTCATCCGGCATGGCCGACTGCATCATCGCGGGCGGCACCGAGAGCATGAGCCTGGTGCCCACCGTGGGCTGGAAAACCGTGCCCAACTACACGCTGGCCATGAAGCACCCCGACTACTACATGGGCATGGGCCTCACCGCCGAAGCCGTAGCCAACGACTACAAAATCAGTCGTCAGGACCAGGACGAATTCTCCTACCAGTCGCACCAGAAGGCCATCAAAGCCATTGCGGCGGGCAAGTTTGCCAAGAGCATCGTGCCCATCACGGTAGAGGAAACCTACGTGGACCAGGCCACCGGCAAGAAGAAAAACCGCTCCTACGTGGTGGACACTGACGAAGGCCCCCGCGCCGACACCTCGGTAGAAGCCCTAGGCAAGCTGCGCCCCGTGTTCGCCGCCAACGGCACCGTCACCGCCGGTAACTCCTCCCAAACCTCCGACGGCGCGGCCTTCGTGCTCGTGATGTCGGAGCGCTTGGTGAAGGAGCTGAACCTGGAGCCCATCGCCCGCATGGTGAACTACGCCACCGAAGGCGTGGACCCGCGCATCATGGGCATGGGCCCCATCAAAGCCGTGCCGAAAGTCCTCAAGCAAGCCGGCCTGAAACTCGAAGACATCGACCTATTTGAGCTGAACGAAGCCTTCGCCTCGCAGTCGCTGGCCGTGGTGCGCGAGCTGGGCCTCGACCCCGAGAAGCTGAATGTGAACGGCGGGGCCATTGCCCTGGGCCACCCGCTGGGCTGCTCCGGCGCCAAGCTCAGCATCCAGCTCTTCGACGAGCTGCGTGAGCGCGGCAAGAAGTACGGCATTGTCACGGCCTGCGTGGGCGGCGGCCAGGGCGTCGCCGGCATCTACGAGCTGCTGAGGTAGCTTCTTGTATTGCTCTTAAAAAGAACGTCATGCTGAACGCAGTGAAGCATCTTTGCCGCAGAAGTAATCCATTTAATTGCCGCGAACGGTAGAGGTGCTTCACGATATTCGGTATGACAATGGCGGACTATGAAACAGGCCTTCATTCTATGTTTTCTGCTGATTGTGTCTGCATTAGGAGCCCGCGCTCAAAAACTGCCTGCTCCAAAAGAAGCTGTTGATTCCACGCATGTGTATACTTACGTGGAAAAGATGCCGCAATTGCTTAGTGGTGGTGGGTTTACGGGAATTGTGAATGAGTTTTCAAAACAGTTGCGTATACCGGCATTTACCGATGACGGGGACACTCGTTATTCGGGCATTCATGTAACATTTATAGTCGGTGCTGATGGACAGGTGCGAAATGCTGAAATATCGAAAAGCAGCAATAATCCCGTCATTGACAATGCACTACTGGCAACCGTAAGAAGTCTGCCTAGATTGAGCCCTGGTTACCATAATGGTCAAGCAGTACCAGTCCGCCTGACCATTCCTATCAGCTGCATCAAACCTCAATAGATGAAAAAGCGGCTACGAAAGAAACGTCGGCTACATGAGTTTCAGGAAATGGGCTTCTCGGTGAAATTTGATTTGAATTTGCCCGACAGCAAAGCGGAGGACGACTTTGGTGACCGGCTAATCAATGCAATCGAATCAAACCACTTGCTATTGGGCGGGGGGCTTAATGACTTTTTCGTGCAATCTGATTCAAGTCGGAAAACGTCGGAATCTGACCGCCAAGCGGTAGAAGCTTGGTTGCGGCAGCAACCTGAAGTCACAGCCATAAATATTGGCCCGTTGATAGATGCTTGGTACGGCTTCTTCAACTAGGCCACTGCCCAAATCAAGAAAACCCCGCTCATCCGGGGTTTTCTTTAAACAAAGTAGTAGGCACGCCTAACATTCTTTCTTAACTTGCAACACTAAACCGCTGGCCTCGTTGTTTCCCTAACTAGTAGGCTAGCCTAATACTTTTCAACTCCACAACCCACCCCAAACCGTCATGGAAGTAACGCAGCAAGCCAGCCTGAAGGGCGGCGAATTCATCATCAAGCCGACCGATGCCCAGAGCGTCTTCACCCCGGCCGACTTTACCGAAGAGCAGGTCATGATGTACCAGACCTGTCTGGATTTCGTGGCCGCCGAAGTGCAGCCGCTGCTGGAGCGCCTCGATAACCACGAGGAAGGCCTCATGCGCGGCCTGATGGAGAAAGCCGGCCAGCTCGGCCTGTTCGGCGTGAGCGTGCCGGAGCAGTTTGGTGGGCTGGATATGGACTTCCCCACGGCCCTGCGCGTGACGGAGGGTGTGGGCGGCGGTCACTCGTTCCCGGTGGCATTCGCGGCGCACACGGGCATCGCCCTGCTGCCCATTCTGTATTTCGGTACCGATGAGCAGAAGGCCAAGTACCTGCCCGGCCTCACCGATGGCACCCTGATGGGCGCTTATTGCCTCACCGAGCCCGGCTCCGGCTCTGACGCTTTGGGGGCTAAAACCAAAGCCGTATTGAACGCCGAGGGCACGCACTACGTGCTGAACGGCCAGAAAATGTGGATTACGAACGCCGGCTTTGCCGATGTGTTCATCGTGTTTGCTCAGGTTGACGGCGACAAGTTCACCGGCTTCATCGTGGAGCGCAACACGCCCGGCCTGAGCCTCGGCAACGAGGAGCACAAGATGGGCATCAAAGGCTCCTCGACCCGTCAGGTGTTCCTGACCGATGCGCTGGTGCCGAAGGAGAATGTGCTGGGCGAGATTGGTAAAGGCCACCTCATCGCCTTCAACGTGCTGAACATCGGACGCATTAAGCTGGCCGCTGCTTGCCTGGGTGCTACCAAAATGGCTGCTGATTTGAGCGTGAAATACGCCAACGAGCGGGTGCAGTTCAAAATGCCCATCTCGAAGTTTGGCGCCATTCGCTACAAGCTGGCGCAGCAGGCCATCCGCATCTACGCCGTGGAATCGGCCATTTACCGCGCGGGTTCCGATATCTACCGCATGGAGCAGCAGCTCATGGCGGAGGGCAAAGGCGCTAACGAGGCCCTGCTGGGAGCGGCCCGCGAGTTTGCCGTGGAGTGCGCCATTCTGAAAGTGGAAGGCTCGGAAGTGCTCGACTACGTGGTGGACGAGGGCGTGCAGATTTACGGCGGCTACGGCTTCTCGGCCGACTACCCGATGGACCGCGCTTACCGGGATTCGCGCATCAACCGCATCTTCGAAGGCACCAACGAAATCAACCGCCTGCTGGCCGTTGACATGATTCTGAAGAAAGGCCTGAAGGGCGAAATCGACCTGATGGGCCCCGCCCAGGCCGTGCAGCAGGAGCTGCTGAGCATCCCGAGCATGAGCCAGGACGAGGAAACCGGCCTGTTCAGCAAGGAGATGAAGACCATCGCCAACCTGAAAAAGGCCATTCTGATGGTGGCCGGCTCGGCCGTGCAGAAATTCACTGCCACCCTTGCCAAGGAGCAGGAGCTGCTGATGAACATTGCCGACATGGCCATCAAAACCTATATCGCCGAGAGCACCCTGCTCCGCGTGGAGAAGGAGGCCGCCGCCAAGGGCGAAGAAGCCCTGGCCGTGGAAGCCGACATTGCCCGCGTGTACCTGGCCGATGCCGTGGACATCGTGGAGAAAGCCGGCAAAGATGCCATCGGCAGCATGGCCGAGGGCGACGAGCAGCGCCTGCTGCTCATGGGTCTCAAGCGCTTCACCAAAACGGAACTGCTGAATGTGAAAGAGTCGCGCCGTCGCATCGCCGCCAAGCTGATTGAGGCCAACGAGTACGTGTTCTAAACCCATTCGCTTGTTGACACAAAAGGCCGCTCCTGACTCAGGAGCGGCCTTTTGTGTGTTTATGGGCAGTAGGCAAACTGACTACTTCACCACAATCTTTTCCAACTGCAACGCCGCCGATTTTTTGCTCGGCCGGCTCACCCCGATAATGGTTTTTTCGCCCAGCCACGCCGTGAAATCCTTTACGTAGGCCAACTGCTGGTCGTCGGCCACGTTCAACTTCAGGCGTTCGGGCGGGCTGATTACGCCCGTCTGGGCATTTACACGACGTAGGTATAGGTCCGATTTTTTGTTGATGTTCTCCAGTGTCAGTAGCTGCACCGTGCCACCGAATACCGCCGCCCGAAACCCAATGCCAGTGTAGGAATCGACGGCCGGGGCCACTTGGTCCTTCGCCACGATGCTGTGCCAGGTGGGCGCCCCAAACTCGTTGTAGCCAAACAGGTGCAGCTCGCGGGCGTGCACCGGGGCCTCGCTGCCGCCCTCTTCAAAGTGCTTTTCAGCCACCACCACCAGCTGTTTTTCAGGGGTGAGCAACAACTCACCCAGGTACACGTCGTCCAGCCGTTTTGCCTCCGTGCCGCTGGCTTTGCTCACCTCGGCCAGGTAGGCAGGGGTGAAGCGAAATTCCGGCGAGAACTTCATGTCGCCGGTGCCACTGAAGTCATATTTCACCACTTTCAGGCTGTAATATTCGCCGGTGGCGTAGTCGGCGCACAGAGCGGCGGCATACAGGCTGCCATCGTTCAGCACCGTGAAGCGGGCGTCGCGCACGGTCACGGTT
Organism: Hymenobacter terricola; assembly: GCF_017921975.2. GTDB lineage: Bacteria > Bacteroidota > Bacteroidia > Cytophagales > Hymenobacteraceae > Hymenobacter > Hymenobacter terricola. Next base: position 88,692 of record NZ_JAGEMO020000026.1, on the reverse strand, counting down.
TTGCCGCCGTACACGCCGCCCACCGGCACGCCCAATACCTTGATTTCGGTGGTAGGCCCGGCCGGGTAGCGGCGCACGGTCAGCTTTTTCATGCCTTCGCTAATGAGCGTTACATACTGTGTGCCATCGTTCGCCACATGCACGGCGGGCGAGAAAAAGTCGCTCAAATCGCGGAAATCATAGTTTTTTTCCTCCAGCTGCCCCAGGTTCTGGTCAAACAGCGTGGCCGCGATGCGCTGAACCTGCTGCTCGCGGGTGAGGTAGCGGAAGGCCAGCAGCCGGCTGCCATCGGGCGAGATGGACACGCCCGGCCGGCGGTCGCGCGGGGCGGCGGTCATCACCACTTTGGCGGGGCCGCGCTGGCCGCTTTGCAGGTTCACGGCCACTACGGCCAGGTTTTGGCCACTGTCGTCCTTGTGGTGCAGCACTACCCACGCCTGCTGTGGCCCCCGTCCAAAGGCTTCCAGCGTTTCGCCGGGTGTTACCGGGATGGTGGTGCTCCACTGCTTTTTGAGGTCGGCGTCGTAGCGTTCCACGGCGTAGCCGCCCGCGCTTTGGTGGGCCAGGATGACGAAGCCCGTGCCATCGGCCAGGGCCAGGGTTTTGTGCGGCACCCGCATATCGTAGCGGTCGGTGCCCTGCTCGGGCAGGTAGCTAAACGGGGCCGACTTTACTTTTTGGGCCACAGCCGGAGCCGCGCCACTCACCAATGCCCACCCCATCAGTCCAATCAGCAGTGCTCGATGCGACATAAAATTTTGACGTATTCTAAACATGAGAAAAAATATTTGCCCGCCCATTATGCCCAAAAGTACCAGTTTTGGGCGTTGCTGCATTCGTTGCAAGCGAGTCTCCGGACCGCTATTCAAGGAGCAGCTAACGAAAAAGTATCCTAAGCATAACACTATCATGGCCACTTCCGTACATGGGGCCTGTTTACTTCGTAGCTGTTTAGCAGGCTCAACCGGGGTCAAGCAACCAGTCCGATAACTACCTCCAAGTCCCATCAGGTTGCGGCGCCAGACGGCCGTGCTTTTTGCCCTTTTAAACGTTTTTTTGTAACAAGGCTGAGGTCGCGTCGTACCTTTGTCCTCGCAATTATCTACTACATTATGAAGTCGCTCTTTAAGTTTACGCTGTTATCGGCCATTATTATCAGTGGCAAACTTGCCAAACAACCCGCTCCGGTCGTTGTAAACCAGGCAATTGAGACGAAGACGCAGTCCGATACTTCAGTAGTGTTGGTGCACCAGGTTCTCACCTCTGAGCCAGTGAAGCCTGCCCCAGAGCACAGCCAGCCGCAGCAGAGCGGTAGCGGACTTCTCGCCGAGATGTTCTAGCTGAAAAAGCCTAACGACTTCTGGTAAGGTCGTTTTTTTTTGCCCATACTTATTTCCTGGGGCTAGCTAATCCGGCTCCAGTTCACGGCCGTAGCCGGCAGGCTTTCGATGTGGTGCCGGATGTTGCCGTTGACGGGGTGCACCAGCTCGGGGTCTTCCAAAAGGAGGGCCTGAGCGGCGGCCCGGCTTTCGCTCAGAATACGGCCATCTTTGGCCAGGTCGGCAATGAGCAGGTCGAGCACGCCGCTTTGCTGAGTGCCCATCAGGTCGCCGGGGCCGCGCAGCTTCAGGTCAATGTCGGCGATTTCGAAGCCGTTATTGGTCCGGACCATCGTTTCGAGGCGGGTGCGGGCGTCCTTGCTCAGCTTGAAGCCCGTCATCAGGATGCAGTAGCTCTGGTCGGCGCCGCGGCCCACGCGCCCACGCAGCTGGTGCAGCTGCGACAGCCCGAACCGCTCGGCCGATTCAATCACCATCACGGAGGCATTGGGCACGTTCACGCCCACCTCAATCACGGTAGTGGCCACCATAATCTGCGTTTCTTTCTTGATGAAGCGCTGCATTTCGTAGTCCTTTTCCTCCGCCTTCATGCGTCCGTGCACGATGCTGATTTGGAACTCCGGGAAAGCCCGTGACACGCTCTCGTACCCGTCGGTGAGGTCCTTGTAGTCCATCGTTTCCGATTCTTCAATCAGCGGGTACACGATGTATACCTGCCGCCCCAGCTTCACCTGGTCCCGAATAAACTCGAACACCTTCAGGCGGTTGGCATCGTAGCGGTGCACCGTCACGATGGGTTTGCGGCCGGCCGGCAGCTCGTCAATCACGCTCACGTCGAGGTCGCCATACAGCGTCATGGCCAGCGTGCGCGGGATGGGCGTGGCCGTCATCACCAGCACGTGCGGGATGATGTGCGGGTTCTTCTGCCACAGCTTGGAGCGCTGCGCCACCCCAAACCGGTGCTGCTCGTCCATGATGGTCAGGCCCAGGTTGCGGAACTGCACCACGTCTTCCAGCAGGGCGTGGGTTCCCACCAGCATGTGCATGGTGCCGTTGCGCAGGGCCTCGTGCAGCACGCGCCGCTCAGCGGTGCGGGTGCTGCCCGTGAGCTTGCCAATGCTGATGCCCAACTCGTCGGCGTACACCTTCAGCCCGGTGTAATGCTGGTCGGCCAGGATTTCGGTGGGGGCCATGATGCAGCTTTGCGCACCGTTGTCGGCGGCCATCAGCATGGCAATAAAGGCCACGATGGTCTTGCCCGAGCCCACGTCGCCCTGCAGCAGCCGGTTCATTTGCTGCCCCGTGCAAAAATCCTTGTAGATGTCGTGAATAACGCGCTTCTGCGCCCCGGTCAGGTCAAACGGCAGGTGGTTTTTATAGAAATCGACGAGCGTCGGCACCTGATTGAAAATCTGGCCGGCCAGCGTCACCTTGCGCTGGTCGCGCTGCCGCAACAGCTTCAGCTGTATGTAGAACAGCTCCTCAAATTTTAGCCGGAACTGCGCCGCCGCCAGCAACTCCGGGCTCTGCGGGAAATGAATCTGCTGCATCGCCTGCGCCTTGCTCATCAGCCCATACCGCTCAACAAGCACCGGCGAGAGCGACTCCACGATGTGCGGCCCCGCCAGCTTCAGGAGCTCGGCCACCATCCGCATAATGGCCTTGCTATCGATGCGGTGGTAGTTTTTGAGCTTTTCCGACGTGTTGTAAACCGGTTGTAGAAAGCTCTGGCCTGGCTTGGCCTCGCTCACTTCTTCCAGTTCCGGATGGGCCATTTGGGGCCGGCCGTTGAACATGGTGGGCTTGCCAAAAACGATGTATTCCTGGTTGTTTCTGGCGTATTGCTGCACCCACTTCACGCCCTTGAACCACACCAGTTCCAATTCACCGGTGCCGTCGCCCACCTTGGCCGTCAGCCGCTGCTTGGGTCCTTCGCCAACCAATTCCTTGCCGCGCAGCATGCCCCGAACCTGCACGTAAGGCAAGTCCTCAGTCAAATCGGCCACTTTATAAAACTGCGTCCGGTCCAGGTAGCGGAACGGGTAGCGCTGAATCAGGTCGCCGTAGGTGAATAAGCCCAGCTCTTTGCCCAGCAATTGCGCCCGTTGGGTGCTGCCCACCGTCCGCAAAAATTCGAGCCGGGTATTGAAGAAATTACTCATTCTTCGTCCCTACTTATATTTTAAAGTGTTGAGCATTCGTACCATATCCGTCTTCACGTACTCAATCACCGGGGCCAGCGAGTCGTTGGCCGTAGCCGTTTGGAAGTACAGCGCCGCCCGCAGAAAATGGTGCGTGCTATCGGTGGTGTAAAATTGAAACTGGCTGGGCACCTCGCCCGAAAGCTCAAACACCGAGGCCCGCATGCCGCTGGGTGTCTTTAGAATCCGCTCATCAATAGCCGTGGCTTTGATTTCGTGCTTGCCCGTGAGCTTGCGGGCATCCTCCATCATCTTGTTGTAGAGGCGCCGGTCGCGCTGCACGTCCATGTACGTAATCTGCACGTTGGCGTGCAGCTTGGGGTAGTACACGTTCAGCCAGTGCGGCTGGGCAATCGACGAAGAATCCCGCTTAATAACAGCTTGCGTCGAATATTCGAACTCATACGGATGGCCGCCCTGCAATTCCCGATAGCGGTGCGCAGGCAAGTCGATGCGATTGTAGCCCTTTGGTTTAGGCGTGAAATCCGGCGCCGACGAACAGCCCGCCAGCAGCGCCATCCCCACGGTCAGCACGGAAAGTTTTTTCAGGGTTGATACCACGTAATTTCTTCTACTAAGCAGGCAGCGCCACCGTTCCGGTCAGGCGCCCAGGCTTCAAAGGTAAAACCTGCGGCCCGCACCGGGCGCAACGAAAAAAGCCCCGGCCTGGTGCCGGGGCTTCTTTTTAAAATCGATAGCCAATGGCTAAAATGGCAGCTGGTCCAGCTCCGGCTCTTGCCGAAAGCTTTGCTGCGGCTCGGCGGCGGCGGTGCCGTTGGCATCCGTTGGGCTACCAGCACCTTGGGGCCGGCCGCCCAGCATCGAAATCTCATCGGCGATGATTTCCGTGATGTAGCGCGTCTGTTGGTCTTTGTCCTGGTACTGACGGGTGCGCAACTTGCCTTCAATGTACACTTGCTGGCCCTTTTTGAGGAATTTATCCGCCATGTCAGCCAGCCCGCGCCAAGCCGAAATGTTGTGCCATTCGGTGCGCTCCACGCGGGTGCCCTGCTTGTCTTTGTAATACTCGTTGGTAGCGAGGGTGAAGTGAGCCACGCTCACACCGCCATCCAAATGACGGACCTCGGGGTCTTTGCCCAGGTTGCCTACCAAAATTACCTTGTTTACTCCGGCCATATTATTGCACGTTAGGAAATACAGAAATAAAAAAACCGCCCGGCCTTTTCTGCTTCAAAGATAATAAATTAAATCGGCAAACACCTAAGTTTTTACTAAAAATACGGGCCAAAAAATCCAATTAAGTTGGGAAATGTCTTTCTAAAGATTCTGGCTGCAATAATTAGCAATCAGCTTCGGCTTGGGCAGGGCTTCTATCTCATCGGCAGAATAGGCGCGTAGCCCTAGGTCACGCAACGTGCTGGCCGGTAAAGCCTGCGTCAACGCCAAAGGATGAAACCGCGCCTCCAGCTTCTGATGGCTTAATACGTGGCGGTAGGCCGCCGTGGGCTCGGCTGCCTGGCTGGTGTCGAGGGCGGCGCCCAGCGCATCGAGATGGCGCAGCAGTTCGGCGGGCGGCAGCTCGGGCACAGTGGTTTCGGCCATGGCGAAGTCGTAGAGGCCTTGCCAGATGTCTTTCTCCCGCCGTTCGCGCAAATAGGTTTGTTCGCCATGGCGCAGCACGAAATAGTGGAAGTAGCGAGTGCGGGAGGCTTTGGCCTTGCTCTTCACGGGCAGCAGCGCCACCTGCCCATGCTGAAATGCCCAACACTGGCTCTGCAAGGGGCAAAACAGGCAGTCGGGCTTGGCCGGCGTGCACTGGATAGCCCCAAACTCCATAATGGCCTGGTTAAAATCGGCAGGAGCAGTGGCCGGAATATGCTGGTCGGCCACGGCCTGAAACTCTTTGCGCGAGCTGGGCGCAGCGATATCAGAATGCAGCCCAAAGATGCGGGCCAGCACCCGGTACACATTGCCGTCGAGCACCGCCACGGCTTCATCAAAAGCAAAAGAAGCAATGGCGGCGGCCGTGTAGGGACCAACGCCACGGAGCTTTAGCAATTCCGCATAGGTGCCGGGAAATCGGCTGCCGTGCTCCGCCACTACCTGCTGGGCGGTGCGGTGCATGTTTCGGGCCCGCGAATAGTACCCCAGGCCCTGCCAATAGCGTAGTACTTCGGCTTCCGGCGCGGCCGCCAAATCCTGCACGGTAGGGTAAGCCGCCAGAAAAGTTTCGTAGTAAGGCAGGCCCTGGGCTACGCGGGTTTGCTGCAGAATAACCTCCGAGAGCCAGATGGCATACGGGTCGCGGGTGTGGCGCCAGGGCAGGTCGCGGTGATGACGCGGATACCATGCCAGGAGAGCAGCAGCCAGAAAGGAAGGGCGAGGATTTGATTTTGTCAAAATTTTGAAAGAGAATAATTTGGGTCCGGGCCTTGTTTCGGTGTCCGGGTTGGTAAAACAAAAAAAGGGGGCTACCTTTGTGGCCCGAATTCAGGGGCGAACCGCTTACCGGGCAAGGGCTTACGCTGGAATTCGGGACTTTTTTGCCTAAAAACGTAATTTTTTCAACCACCTAAGTACCATACCAACGTGACTAAAGCTGAGGTAATCGCCGAAATCTCCACGAAGACCGGCATCGAGAAAGCTGATGTATTGATGACTGTTGAGGCTTTCTTCAAAGTCGTGAAAGATTCAATGACGGAAGGCAACAACATTTACGTGCGCGGCTTCGGCTCGTTCGTAAACAAGAAGCGCGCCCGCAAAGTCGCTCGCAACATCTCGAAAAATACGTCGCTCATCATCGAAGAGCACTACATTCCGAGCTTTAAGCCGTCGAAGACATTCGTGGCAAAAATCAAGAACAGCAAGAAGGTGAAAGCCGTTGCGGCCAAAGCCTAGTTTTGTTGTTTTTTTAAGTAGTTAGCGCTCAGTAACAGGTTATTAATTAGCCTAATGCTGAGTCAAGACTGCTTGCTACTGAATATTGCCGGCCGCGCCGCCGGTGTCTTTTCCGCGAGGAAAAGCCCGGCGGCCGGCTTTTTCAGCCCATGGCCACTACTAGCTCCACCACGCATCAATTGGTTGTCCTTGCCGCCGCACTTGTGCTGGTGGGAGGCTTATTTGTGTTGCCCAAAGGCATTATGAAACCGAAGGAAAGCCGGTCGGAACTGAGCAAAGACGCGGCAAAAACGGCCAACCGCGACGGCGGCGGTCCAGCCACCAACGGCTCCAAAACGGAGGAGTCCTCGGGGCCAGTGCCGGCGACGGCCACGGAAAACAAAGGTCCGAATGCTGCGCCTCACACCTCCGCTACTCCAGCCCAACGGCAGGAGTTGGCGCGGTTGCTAGCCCAATACAACGCGGCCCCGGATGGTGCGGCCCGTGCCACGGTGGCCACCACCCTGGCGCGGCGCTACAACAGCGTGGAGCGGTTCGACAGCGCCGGCTACTACCTGGAGCAAGTAGCCTTGGCCAAGCCCAATGCCCAAAACTGGCAGCAGGCTGCCGATGCCTATTTTCAGGCGTTTAGCTTTGCGGCTACCGACGAGCGGGTTAAATTGCTCGGTGGCAAAGCCCGGGAGCTATACGCTAAGGTGTTGAAGGAGCAGCCCGGCAACCTTGATGCTAAAACCAATCTCGGTATGGCCTACATGGCCTCCGACAACCCCGTGCAGGGCGTAACGCTGCTGCGCGAAGTGCTGGAATCCGACCCCCGCAACGAGAAAGCCCTGTACAATATGGGCATTCTCGCGGTGCAGAGCAACCAGTACGATAAGGCCGTGAAACGTTTCCAGGACTTGGTGAAAGTCAATCCGAAGAATGTGAACGGTCAGTTTTACCTCGGGGTTACCTTGGCCCGTACCGGTGCCAAGGAGGAGGCCAAGGCGGCTTTCCTTACCGCCAAAAGCCTCAGCTCCGATCCGGCCCTGGCTGCTTCGGTCGACGAGGAAATTGCCAAATTAAAATAGTTGTTAGTCGCTCGTTGTCAGTTGTTAGCGATAAGTTGCGACACAACGAGCCTGACAATTGACAACAAAAATCTGACAAGCTAAAACATCACCAACTTAACCCCCAAGCATCATGCCCTGCGGTAAAAAAAGAAAGCGTCATAAGATTGCCACTCACAAGCGCAAAAAGCGCCTGCGCAAGAACCGCCACAAAAAGAAGTAAGCCTCACGGGGCGTAGCGGCGGCCAGCAGTTTTCCTAACGGGAAGGGAGCCAGCCGCCTATCTCTCACGTAGCCTCCTGGGTGTGGCCGCGCCGAGTGCTTTTCCCGTGGCTCGCGAGGGAAGCCAGAACCATTGGTTCTGGCTTCCCTTTGCCGGTTTCGGGGTAATGCTTCGGCGGCTTGACCCGTAGGTTACCTTAACTAAACCAACGCTTTGAGTAATGAATTAGTGATTAATTCTACTCAGGAAGGCGAGCGGATTGCGTTGTTGCAAGACAAGCGGTTGATTGAATACCACTTCGACCGCAACGACACCAACTACTCAGTAGGCGACATCTTCCTGGGCACCGTGAAAAAGGTGATGCCCGGTCTGAATGCGGCTTTTGTGGACATCGGCTACGAAAAAGACGCTTTTCTGCACTACGGCGACCTCGGCGAACAATACCCTTCTCTGACGAAGTGGGTACGCGGGGTACAAAATGGCCGGGCGCCGGGCGCCGGACTAGAGAAATTCACGTTTGAGCCCCCGCTTGATAAAGTGGGCAAGGCCGAAAGTGTATTCAAAAAAGGCCAGCAAATTGTGGTGCAAATCATCAAGGAGCCAATTTCGACCAAAGGCCCCCGCGTGAGCACCGACATTTCGATGGCCGGCCGCTACCTGGTGCTGATGCCGTTTTCGAACACCATCAGCGTCAGCAAGAAAATTGTGAGTAAGGCCGAGCGTGACCGCCTCAAGCGGCTCATTGCCAGTATTAAGCCAGAAAACTTTGGCGTCATTATCCGCACGGTAGCGGAAGGCCGCGAGGTAGCCGAACTGGACAAGGACATGCAGGACATGGTGGCCAAGTGGGAGCAACTCCACACCACGCTCCGCACGGCCAAGCCCAACGATAAGGTGCTGGGCGAGTTAGGCCGTACCTCGTCGATGCTGCGCGATATGTTGAACGAGTCCTTCGACAGCATCATGGTGGACGCGCCGACCATGTACGAGGAGATGCGCGACTATTTGCAGAAAATTGCGCCCGACAAGCTTGGGCTATTGAAACTGCACAACTCGAAAATTAAAATTTTCGAACAGACCGGCATTGAAAAGCAGCTCAAGACGCTGTTTGGCAAAACGGTGACCGTGCCAGGCGGCGGCTACCTCGTCATCGAGCACACCGAAGCGCTGCACGTCATCGATGTAAACTCGGGTAGCAAGAGCAACCAGGAAAACGACCAGGAGGCCACGGCGTTAATGATTAACATGCTGGCGGCCAAAGAAGTGGCCCGGCAGTTGCGCCTGCGCGACATGGGTGGCATCATCGTCATCGACTTTATTGATATGCGCTCGGCTGAGAGCCGTAAAAAGGTAGAGGACACCGTGCGCGACGTGATGAAGCTCGACAAAGCTAAATTCACGGTGCTGCCCATCACCAAGTTCGGTTTGCTGCAGATTACCCGGCAGCGGGTACGGCCGGCCGAAAACATTGTGACCGGCGAGGTGTGCCCCACCTGCGGCGGTACTGGCAAAATCTCGGCTTCTATCCAAGTGACCGATGACATCGACAATAGCATCGACGACCTGCTGGTGAACCAGAACCAGTCGGGTATCACGTTGTCGGTGCACCCGTTCCTGCACGCCTACTACACCAAAGGGCTGGTTTCGCGCCAGATGAAGTGGTACCTTAAGTACTACAAATGGGTGAAAGTTGTAAAAGACAGCAGCCTGGGCCTCACCGACTATCGTATTGAAGACGAGCGAGGTGAGGAAATCCAGCTGCGTTCGTCGGCCGCTGCGATGAGCCGACTGCAGGACCGCGAAGTAGAAATTGTGGACTAACCTCTTGAGGCAAACAAAAAGCCCCGCCGTTTGCACGAATGCAAATGGCGGGGCTTTTTGTTTGGTAACCGAATGGTTGAACTAGAATTTAATGCCTAAGTCCAAGCCGAAAGAGCTATTCTTGATGGTAACATCTTTGAAGCCGCGGGTGCTTTCAAAGTAATGGTCGATGTCAACCAGGCCGCGGTGGTAGCTGAGGCCAGCAAAAACCTTGGTGCTTTTAGCTAACTGGTACTCGACGCCGGCTCCGGCCATGATGTCGACATCAACGAAGTAGATGTAGTCGCTGGCTTTGTTCTCTTTGGCCGTAGCGGGGTCGGTGAAAAACTTATTGCCATCGATGCGAGTGCCGATGGGGATATTCAGCGACGGCCCGACCTGGAAATAGAGGCGTGTGGCCGGAGCTATTTCATTGGTGAAGAGCTTGATGGTGACGGGCAACTCCAAATACTGGGTGCTGATTTTGGGCTTTACTACGAACGGTTGACCCGTGACGCCGCCGGACACATCGGTGTAGGAAATGGTGCCGCCTTTGCCCGTCAGCAGCAAGCCGGTGCTGAAGGCGTAATTTTCGCCAAAGAAGTAGTCCACCACCAAGCCGCCGCCAAAGCCAAGTTGGCTGCCGTCGCTGGCAAAGGCGTGGTCGGTGGGCGACTCAGCCCGTAAGCTGGTAATGGATGGCGACACTTTGAGGCCGATTTCAATCTGGGCGGCGGCGGTGCTAATGGTGGCGGTGACGACCAACAGGGCGAGGAATATTTTTTTCATACGGAGGATATAACCGGATTACATGCGGCGGATGCCGACTGCTGATGGGTTTTGGCTAATTTTACCCCAAAGTAACGAGCGTGGATAAGAATAATTTTGCGTGGCGGCGCTGGCTGCCCTTGTTTTTTGGATTGAGCCTTGGGTTGGGCGCATGCAAGCGCGGACCTACCGACGGCTGCCGGGCCGATGCCGCCGCCGATGCCCCGGCCCTGCCTGTGCGGGTGCAGCACCTGGAGCCGGCGTTCTTCAATATAAAAAATATTGCTGATGCCCAGCAGTTTATGAACGCGCATCCGGCCTTTTCCCGGTATTACTTGCAGCGCCAGGCGGCCAACGAGAAAGAATTAGAGGGGGGCTTATCTCAGATGGCTACCAATGCGGCCTTGCAGCAAGTGGGCCGCGAAACCGCCGCCGCTTTCCCAGACAGTGCGGCGCTTACCCATGAACTGAGCGAACTATTCCGGCGGGTGCATTACTACTTTCCTGATTTCCGGGTGCCCCCGACGGCTACGTACATAAGTGGATTTCTGAGCAAGGATATTTATGTGAACGACAGCTTGTTGGTCCTCAGCCTGGACTGGTTTGCGGGCCCAAAAGCCAGCAAGCGGCCCGACTTGCCGCAGTATATGCTGCGCCGCTACACGCCGGCGGGCATGCCGCCTCTGCTGGCCCAGAACATATCGAGCAAGTACAACCGCCACGAGCTGACGGCCAATACGATGCTGGACGCCATGGTGCATTCGGGCAAAGCCCTGTACTTCGCCAGCCAGGTGCTGCCCTGCACTCCCGATTCGCTGTTGCTGGGCTATACCGCCCGCGAAATGGTGGGGTTGGAAGCTAACGAAGCCCGCGTGTGGGGCCATTTCCTGGAAAATAATCTGCTGTATTCGACCACTCCTTTTTTGGTGCAGAAATACGTGGGCGAGCGTCCCAACGTGCCGGAAATCGACAAAACCTGCCCCGGCCGGGTGGGCCAGTGGGTGGGCTTGCAAATTGTGCGCAAGTATGTGGCCGAACACCCCAAAATAAGCCTGGGGCGCTTGATGGCCGAAAAGGATGCCCAAATCATTCTGAACGGGTCGCATTATCGTCCCAAGCGGGAAAAATAGTTAGTGAGTGACGCTTAACGCACGCTTCTTAAGTGTGGCAGTCGGGGCGTTGTATGCTGCTCATTGACAGCCTTTTCCATGCACATCGCCGTTTTTAGCCAATATCATACAAACCCCGATTGCCCGGCTACCAGCCGGCACTACACGCTGCTGGCCCATATTGCCAAATCGCATCGAGTAACGCTGCTGACCACTCCCGCTTGGAAAAGCCAGCGACTGACCCAAAAATTTCCGTGGGTGCCAGCTGGGGTGGAGATATTGGAGGCTAAGGTGCCGTATGACAACAAGATGGGGCCCGCCCGCCGGGCGTTGTCGTTTGCGCAATACGCTGCCTGGGCCATGCGCGAAGGCCTGCGCATTGTGAAGCCGGACATAATCTGGGGCATCAGCACGCCACTGACAGCTGCTTGGGCGGCGGCGCAGGTGGCCGGGTTGCGGCGGGTGCCGTGGGTGTTTGAGGTGCAGGACTTATGGCCGTCGTTCCCGATTGCCATGGGGGCCGTGCCCACGGCGCTGGCCCGGCGGCAACTGTATCAACTCGAAAAACGGCTGTATAAAAGCGCCCGCCACATCCTGCCGCTCTCGCCCGACATGGCGCGGTATGTGACCGATTTGGGCATTGCGCCCGAAAAGGTAACTACCGTGCTGAATGGCACTGACCTGAATCTGGCTGCGCGCGCGACGCCTGACGTAGTGGCCCGCCTGCGAGCTGAGCACGACTTGGTTGGCAAGCAGGTGATTTTATACGCGGGTACATTCGGGCGGGCTAACGACGTTCCCACGCTGGTGGCGGCGGCTGAGGCTATGGCTTCGATTGATAGCAATGTGGTGTGGCTGTTTCTGGGGCATGGCTTTTATGAGCCGCTGGTGGCGGCGGCAGCGGCCCGGTGGCCCGGCCGCATTCGACTGGTGGGAGGGCAGGCGCGGCACGCGGTGTTTGGATGGTTTGCGCTGGCCGAGGTTTCGGTGGTGGCGTTTCTGGCGCTACCGGTGCTGGACTCCAACTCACCCGCTAAGCTTTACGACTCGCTGGCGGTGGGCACGCCGGTGATTGTGACCAACCGGGGCTGGACCAAAGCGCTGGTGGAGCAGCATGATTGCGGCTGGTACGTGCCGGCCGGCGATGCCAGGGCTTTAGCTGAGCAGCTTTGGGCACTACTGGCCCAGCCGGCGCTATTGGTGGCGGCTGGAGCGCGGGGCCGCCAACTGGCGCTGGAAGAGTTTGACCGCCAGCAACTGGCCCAGCAGGTGCAGCAGGTATTAGAAGCTGCTGCTCGAAAAGCATAAAGGCTTTCCTGAGTGTTGTAGTGCAACATGCAGTGTTTTGTGTGGTATAGTGCTCAGCTTATGCCGATTTATGCAATTGCCAAGCTGGACGTATTTGTAATGCTCAGCCACGGTAGTTACGCCTTTGGTATGGGCTCGTAGGCTAATGCCTTGCCGAAGTTCTTTTCGAAGTAGGCGCAGCTGGGCGCCAAGGGGCAAATACTGCATTTGGGCGAACGGGCCACGCAAATGTAGCGGCCGTGCAAAATGAGCCAGTGATGCGCTTTGGCAATTAAATCCTGCGGGATGTGCCGTACCAGGGCCTTCTCCACCGCCAGCGGAGTGGTAGCGGTTTTCGGCACGAGGCCCAGGCGGTGCGATACCCGGAAAACGTGCGTATCGACGGCCATGGCGGGTTGGTTGTAGATAACGGAAACGACAACATTGGCCGTTTTGCGGCCCACGCCGGGCAGTCGCTGCAATTCATCAATCTGACTGGGCACTTCGCCCGCGAAATCCTCGGTGAGCATGCGGCCCAGGCCCGCAAGGTGCTTGGCCTTGTTGTTGGGGTAGGAAACGCTGCGGATGAACGGGAAAATATCGTCGGCGGAGGCCGCACCCAAGTGAGCGGCGGTTGGGAATTCGGCCAGTAGTGCGGGCATCACCAGGTTCACACGCTTGTCGGTGCACTGCGCACTGAGCACCACGGCCACGATGAGCTCATACGGGCTGCCGTAAGCCAGCTCCGTTTTGGGCTCCGGAAAGTTGGTCGTGAAATAGTCGAGAAAGTAGCGGAACCGGTCGGCGCGAGTCATACGGTGGAGATAAGGAGCCAACAAAAGTAAAACGGCCCTGCCGGGTTGGTCGAAGCATCTCCAACACAATAGCAAAACCAGTCGAGGGGATTGCTACTGCGGGCGGGATGCTCTGACCAGCCCGGCAGGGCCGTTTTATTCTGTTCAGCGTATGGGCTTGCGCTACCCGCGCCAACGGGGCGCACGCAGGGGCCGCCACAAAAAGTCTAAGGGGCTCAGGACTTGGGTAAGAAAGTGCGCGAGTAGCGCAAAATTGCCTCGGAGGTTTCGGGCCGGGGTTCTCGACGCACACCGTCGAGCGCCCGCTGGGCCAAAAGGAGGTCGGCGCAGGTAGCGGCCAAGTCCGGGTCGTGCTGCAGTGCCTCCTCTACCTCGCGCTGCCTTTCAGCCGGCAATTCGTTGTACACATACTGGAGCAGTGTCGAATGGGGTAAGGTTTGAATCATAATCGAGGGAATTTGCGGTCATTTTTTTCCGCAGGTTTATCAGCGCGTAGCGCATCCGGCCCAAGGCCGTGTTGATGCTCACGCCGGTTGCGTCGGCAATTTCCTGGAAGCTCATGTCGCCGTAATGGCGCATGAGCAGTACCTCCTTTTGGGCGGCGGGCAGTTCCTGGATTAACGCCCGAAGGCGGGCGTGGGTTTCTTCGCGGGCCAAAATATCGTCCGGCCCGTCGTCGGCAATGGTGAGAGTATTGGTCAGGCGGTCATTATCGGTGAGGCTGATGTGGGGCACGCGCTTGCCGCGCCGAAACGAGTCGATGGCCAGATTGTGGGCGATGCGGCAAATCCAGGGAGCAAACTTGCCCTCTTCGTTGTAGCGGCCACTCTTGAGCGTGTGGATGGCCTTAATGAAGGTATCCTGCAACAGGTCCTCGGCCACATCCTCATCGCGCACGATGAGGAGGATGGTCGTGAACGCACGACTGCGGTGCCGTTCCAGAAGGATGGCGAAGGCGGATTCCTGGCCAGCCAGGTAGAGCGAGATGAGCGCGGAGTCGCTCGGTTGCAAGAGGTCCATAAAGGGCTACGGATAAGGGGAACGTAGAGCTTCAGGCCATAGTATGCAGTTACCGAGAAAAATTTTGAGAGCGACGAGCAGCCGGGTATTAAAACCCGCTAGAATCGGACCAAATGTAGAGAAACGAAATGCACTTGCGCAATAGAGAAAAAATAAAAATGACAGAATTTTGCGGTTAAAACAGCGCAACCTTCCTCAAAACTTCATCTAAGCCCTATTTTGCTTTTGACGAGTTACAAAAAAACTAAAAAAGTTTTCCTTGAAATAATATTCAGGCACTTATTTGGCCCGACAACCAGTGGTATGCGGCGGCTTCGTCGGTGAAAAGCGCGGTTTGGTAGCCATACTCGGGCCGTTGGTTGGCGCTGATGGTGGCCACCGAGCTGGCCGATTGTTCTCGCAAAGCCCGCGTGGGTGAAATCAAAAAGGCGATGCGGACGGGCTTGGGGTAGCGACGGGCACGCCGGGGAAAGAAATCGGTATTCATCCACGTGGTAAGCTCCGGAGTGGCCGGGTCTTCGCGGCGGCGCAGGTCGAGGAGCCAGCGCCAGCACTGCAGGTCGTCGGCAGCTTCGAGCACGGCAAACCAGCTGGCTTGCCACTCGGACGCAGTGATTTCGCGCTGCCACCGGGCCACGACGGCGGGCAGGTCGGGGCGGGGCGTAATTTCCAGACCAAAAGCTGACATAAACCGAGGGGCGTCGGTGAGGCAAAATCTATCTGCAATGCAGGCGAAACCCGCCAACTGACCCCACCACCCAACGCGACACGGCCTACCTTTGGGGCGGGCCGTCGTACAGGCGGTTTTGCGCTTCTATATGCTTCCTCCCGCTGCTGCCCCTGTTGCCCACGACCCCTACGCGGCCCTGCGCGTGCCTGATTTTCGCCGGCTGGTGTCGGCCCGGGTGCTGTTCACCATCGCCAGCCAGATTCAGGGCGTGGTGGTGGGCTGGCAGATTTACGAGCTGACTAACAACCCGCTGGCGCTGGGCCTGATTGGCTTGGCCGAGGCCATTCCGAGCATCACCGTGTCGCTCTACGCCGGGCACGTGGCCGATTCGGTGCCGCGCAAGCGCATCATCTTGCCAATGATGCTGGTGCTGTTTCTGTGTTCGCTGAGCTTGTTTTTACTGACCAAACCGGCGGGCATGGCACTGTTTGCGGGCCAGCAGGTGGCCTCTTTTCCCCTTTATGTGGTGATGCTGTACGTGGTGCTGTTCGTGAGTGGCATTGCGCGTGGGTTCCTGGGACCGGCGGTGTTCTCGTTTATGCCGCAACTGCTGCCTGACCGTGGCTTGCTCTCGAACGCGGTGACGTGGAATTCGAGCAGCTGGCAGGCGGCGGCGGTGCTGGGGCCGGCCATCGGCGGGCTGCTGTTTGCGAAGATGGGCAAGGGCTTCGCGTATGAGGTGGATGCGACTTTGATGCTCATCTCGCTGCTGCTGTTTCTGAGCATTGCGGGGCGGGCACTGCCGCAACGCGAGGGCGAGCGGCTGAGCCTGGGCGAAAGCATTCTGAGCGGCGTGAAATTTATTTTCGGTAACCAGATTGTGTTGGCGGCGCTGTCGCTCGACTTGTTTGCGGTGCTGTTTGGCGGGGCGGTGGCGCTGCTGCCCATTTTTGCGAAGGACATTCTGCACACCGGGCCGGACGGGCTGGGCTACCTGCGCGCTGCGCCGGCCGTGGGCTCGGTGCTGATGGCGGTGTGGCTCACGTACTCGCCCATGCGGCGTGGCGCGGGACGCAAGCTGCTGTGGGCCGTGGGTGGTTTTGGGCTGGCCACCATCGGGTTTGCGCTGTCGAAAAGCTTTGCGCTGTCGCTGTTCCTGTTGTTCCTGACGGGGGTGTTCGATTCGGTTTCCGTCATCGTGCGCTCCACGCTGATTCATACTTACACGCCGGAATACATGAAAGGCCGGGTTTCGGCGGTGAATAACATCTTCATCGGCTCCAGCAACGAGATTGGTGGGTTTGAGAGCGGGGCGGCGGCCAAGCTGATGGGCACGGTGACCAGCGTGGTGTTTGGCGGGGCAATGACGCTGGTGGTGGTGGCCATCACGGCATGGCGGGCCGATAAGCTGCGCGGGCTGGAATCGGGGACGAAGTAGATGGAAGGGCTCCTGGCAGGGGCATTTTTAGTCGCACAGTGTGGGCAAGTCGGGGTTTTGGGCAAAGGCCAGCATGGTTTCGAGTTGCGCGAGCGTAACGCGGTCGGTGGATAATTCCAACCCCACTAACTCGTCGCGGTGCACCCAGCGGACTTCGGCGGTTTCGGTGGTGTGAGGCCGGATGGTGCCGCCGGTTACGCGGCAGAGCACGAAGGCCTTGTACACGTACCAAGGCTGTGGCGGGTGATGGTGCTGCTTTTTGTCGAGCAGGGCCAGCAGGCGCACGGCCTGGGTTTCGAGGCCGGTTTCTTCCTGCACTTCCTTCACGGCCACTTCGAAGGGCGTGTAGCCCACATCAGCCCAGCCACCGGGGAGCGACCAGCGGTTGCCGTCCATTTTCTCCTGCACCATCAGGACTTCCTCGGTGCCCCGGAAAAGCACGGCCCGGATGTCCACCTTGGGCGTGGGGTAGCCGGTTTCGGCGGCGAAAATTGCCTGGAGCTGAGGCACGGGCTCGCCGGTGAGGTTGGCGAGCATTTGCATGCTGAGGGCGTGGATTTCCCGGTGGCGCTCGGTGTCAAAGCCGTTGGAAGCGTAGGCAAGGCCGGTTTGGGCCAGGGCCTGGAGGCGCTGGGCGATGCGCAGCCAGTCAGTAGGATTCATCAGAGAGGTAGGAAGCATTGTTGAGGAGCGTGGCGTACTGCTCGGGCGTATCCACGTCGAGCAAACCGGCCAGCAAAGGTATTCGGCCGACGCCTGGCCCAAAGCTGGCGATGAGGTGCCTGGCGCCCTGTTGCCCCTGCAATTGGAGTAAATCAGCTAGCATGGTTTGGCCGAAAACGGCGGGGACTCCCAGTGTGTCGCCGTAGAGTGAGGCTACGACGGGAGCCTGCGTTTGCTGCTGCTGGGCCACCAACTGCCGCAACAGTTCCGACGTCACCAGCGGCTGGTCGCACAGCATGATGAGCACGGCGGCCGGCCCGGTTGCGGCCACGGCGGCCAGGCCCGTGCGGATGGATGAGGCCATGCCGGTTGCCCAGGCCATGTTGCGCACTGCCTGAATGGGCAGGCCGGTTACCTCCGCCATTAATTCTTCGTGCAGCGCGCCGGTAACCAGCACGATGGGTGTGCACCCACTGGCCACGGCCGTTTCGGCGGCGTGGCGCAGCAGGGTGCGGCCGTTATAGGGCAGCAATTGCTTGGGCCGGCCCATGCGGGTGGAAGCTCCGGCGGCCAGCAACAGCAGCGCCACTGGCCCGGCTGAAACCGGAGCGGTGGCGCTGGAAGTTGAACGGTTGGCCATGGTTTAAACGGCCTTCGTGCCCAGGATTTTATCGGGCGTGATGGGCAGGTCGCGCACGCGCTTGCCGGTGGCGTGGAACACGGCATTGGCCACGGCGGCCGATACGCCCACCATCGAAATCTCGCCAATGCCCTTCACGCCCATGGCGTTGATGTAGGGGTCGTGCTCGTCGATGAATTCCACGGTCATGTCCGGGATGTCGGCGTTCACGGGAATGTGGTAGTCGCCGAGGTCGGAGTTGACGTAGCGGGCGTAGTGCGGGTCGCGCACGGTGGCCTCCATCAGGGCCGCGCCGATGCCGAAAATGGAGCCGCCGATAATCTGGCTGCGGGCCGTTTTGGCGTTCAGAATGCGGCCGGCCCCGTGCACGCTCACCCAGCGCGTCACGCGCACCGTGCCCAGGTCGGGGTCGACGTGCACCTCGCAGAAGTGGGCACCAAAGGAATGCATGGAGTGCTGGCCGGCCTCGTCTTTGTGCGCGTCGCTGGCGGCGTTGGCGCTTTGGCCGGCCTCGTAGCCCGCGCCGTACTTGCCCTGGCCGCTGCCTTCGATGTCGTCCAGGCCGCCGCGCTTCATCAGGGCCATAAAGTCCTCGCCTTTCGACGGGTCTTTCTTCAATTGCAGCCGGCCTTTTTCCATGGTCACGTCCTCCGGCTTGGCTTTGAATAGGGGCGATTTGGGGTCTTGTGTGGCCATTTTGGTCAACTTCTGCCACACGTCCTGCGCCGCCATGTAGACCGACGATGACACCGTGCCCGCCGCCACCGAGCCGCCCGAGTTGGGGGCCGTGGGCAGCCGGGTGTCGCCCAGCTCGAAGCGGACTTTTTCGGGTGGCAGGCCCAGCGAATCGGCGGCTACCTGCGTCATCACGGTGTAGGTGCCGGTGCCGAGGTCGGTGGCGCCGGCCTGCACCACGGCGTGGCCATCGGCAAACAGGCGCACGCGGGCCGTGCCCTGCGAGCTGTGCACCGGGTAGCTGGCCGTGGCCATGCCCCAGCCCACGAGCGTGCGGCCGTCTTTGGTCACGCCGGCTTTAGGGTTGCGCTTGCTCCAGCCGAACAGCTCGGCCCCGCGGGCGTAGCACTGGCGCAGGCTCTTGCTGCTCCAGGCCTGGCCGGTGCTGGGGTCTTTTTCGGCGTAGTTCCGCAGCCGGATTTCGATGGGGTCGATGCCCAGCTGGTAGGCCAAATCATCCATCGAGCACTCGATGGCGAAGGAGCCGGGGGCCTCACCGGGGGCGCGGGTAAAGGTGGAAGTCATCACGTTGCCCCGCGCCAATTGGTAGTGCGACTCAAACGTGGGGCACTCGTAGAGCAGATTGATAATCTTGCTGTTCGACTCGGCGTAATTGTCCCAGGGCGACGTGGTGGAGGTTTTCTCGTGGATGAGCGCCGTGAGCTTGCCTTCGTTGGTAGCGCCCAAAGTCAGGGTTTGGGTCTGGTCCTCGCGATGGCCCATGCTCGTAAACTGCTGCTTGCGGCTGAGCACCAGCTTCACCGGCCGGCCCACGCCCTTGGCAGCCTGCGCCGTGAGCACGGTATGCGGCCAGCACGAGCCTTTGCAGCCGAAGCCGCCGCCCAAAAACTTGGTCACGACGCGCACCTGGTCCTGCGGCAGGCCCAGCATGGCGGCCAGCGACTTCTGCGTGCGCGTCACGCCCTGCGTCGATTCGTAGACCGTCAGCCGGTCGGGCGCTTCCCAAATGGCCGTTGTCGAACCCGGTTCCATCGGGTTGTGGTGGTTGATGGCGTGGGTGTACACGGCCGTCATTTTAATGGGCGAGCTGGCCAGGGCGGCGCGGGCATCGCCGCGCCGGGTGTAGCCATCGGCTTTGCCATCCTGAATTTTCTCGGGGTTGAAGAGCTGGGCTTTGGGGTCGGTGTAGGCGGCGATGGGCTGCTCGGCGGCGTAGGTCACGCGCACCAAAGTGGCAGCCTGGGTGGCGCGCTCAAAGGTGTCGGCCACCACCAACGCTACCGGCTGGCCGGCGTAATAAATCACATCCGAAGTGAGCGGCAGGAAGCCCATGGGTGCGCCAATGGCCTTTTTACCATCGGCATCGTTGGGGGTTTTGGCCAGTTTGGGTAGGTTCAGATGGGTGTAGATGGCCAGCACGCCGGGCGCTTTGGCCGCCGCGCTGGTATCGATATTCTGAATTTTGCCCTTCGCGATGTCACTGGTTTTGAGCACGCCGTAGGTGAGGCCCGGTAGCGGGTATTCGGCCGAGTATTTGGCCCGGCCCATCACCTTGTCGCGGCCGTCCACGCGGTTCATGGGCTGGCCTACCGAACTGGGCGTGGGCGAAGTTTCGAAGAAAGCTGGTTCGTTTTCCATGGCTAAAAAGTCGGATAAATGCGGGTCATGCAGAGCGTAGCGAAGCAGCTCGCGTGCTTTCACTAATCAACACGATTGAATCACTGCCGCACGCGAGCTGCTTCGCTACGCTCTGCTCTGCATGACAGATGATTAAGCTGCTGATAATTCTGTCAATGCCCTTACCAGCGTGTTTTGGGCCAATTCTACCTTGAAGCGGTTTTGCTCGTGGGGCTGGGCGTCGCGCACGGCAGCCGCGGCGGCCGCCCGGAACGTGGCCTCCGTGGCCGGTGCCCCGGTCAGGACTTTCTCGGCCGCCAGAGAGCGCCAGGGTTTGGTGCCCACGCCGCCCAGCGCTACGCGGGCGGAGCGAATCTGGCCGCCCTGCACATCCAGGCCCACGGCGGCCGAGGCCAGCGCGAAGGCATACGAAGCCCGGTCGCGCACCTTGAGGTACATCGATTTGCGGGCGTGCGCGGCGGCCGGCACGGTCACGGAAACTATCAATTCGCCGGGTTCAATCACGGTTTCGCGCTGCGGTGTGGAGCCGGGCACTACATGGAAATCGACCAGCGGCACGCGGCGCTGCTTGCCCTTGCTGTTCTCGAGCAGCAGCACGGCGTCCAGGGCCACAAGGGCCACGGCGAGGTCGCCGGGATAGGTGGCGATGCAGGACTTGCTGCCCCCCAGAATGGCGAGGCCGCGGTTTTCGCCGTCCTGCGCCGGGCAGCCGGAGCCGGGCTGGCGCTTGTTGCACGGAAAGGCCGTGTCGCGGAAATAGCCGCAGCGGGTGCGCTGCAAAATATTGCCCCCAATGCTGGCCATATTGCGCAGCTGCGGCGAGGCCGCCAGCAACAGCGACTGCGAGATAACCGGATAATTCTGCAACACGAGCGGGTTTTCGCCCACGTCGCTCATGCGTTCCAGCGCACCAATGCGCAGGCCATCGGCCGTCTGCTCCACGCCTTTGAAGGCGAGCATGTTGATGTCCACCAGCTGGCTGTGGTTTTCCACATCCAGCTTCATCAAATCGAGCAAAGTGGTGCCGCCCGCGATGAAGGCCGCTTCTTTGGTGCCCGCTACGGCCGCAGTGGCATCTTTTGCCGCCGTGGCCTGGAGGTAGGTGAAGTTGTTCATAGCTAGTTGGTTATTAGTTGCTCATTGTCAGTTGTTAGTTCGTTGAAATCTGTCCGGTGCTGACAACTGACAACAAGCAACTGACAGCTAATCACCCTTTAAAACCGCTTTTTTCCACCTCGCGGATGGCCGCTACGATGTTTGGATAAGCGCCGCAGCGGCAGAGGTTGCCGCTCATCCACTCGCGCACGTCGCCGTCGGTTTTGGCGTGGCCTTCCTTGAGGCAGGCCACGCCCGACATGAGCTGACCCGGCGTGCAGTAGCCGCACTGGAACCCGTCGTGGTCAATAAAAGCCTGTTGCAACGGGTGCAATTCCTCGCCTTTGGCCAGGCCTTCCACCGTCGTTATTTCCTTGCCCTGCGCCATCACGGCCAGGGTGAGGCAGCTGTTCACGCGGCGGCCGTCGACCAGCACGGTGCAGGCGCCGCACTGGCCGTGGTCGCAGCCTTTTTTCGAGCCGGTGAGGTCGAGGTTTTCGCGCAATGCATCGAGCAGCGTCACCCGTGGCTCAGCTTTTATGGTGCGCAGCGTGCCGTTCACTTTAAGACGCATTTCGCTCACGCCTTCCACCTTTTTGGACATGGCGGTGAGGCGCTCGGCCTGGCTGACGAGTGGTGGAGCCAGGGCCAGGCCCAGCAGGCCAGTGGCTTGCTTGATGAATGAGCGGCGGCCGTCGTTGGGCGCCGGGCCGTCGGGCAGCGCGGCCGAATCGGGCGTGGAGTTATCCATCATGGCAGGGAAGTGGGGAGTGGTAACTGATATTGCTAACCTGTTGGGAGGGCCGTTGGTTAGGTCCGCAGTTTTCTGAACGGTGTTAAGTTCAACCACCTACTACGGTACTACCATTCCCAATAGTTACTTCCTGCCGTGACTTTTTTTAGAGATTTTCGGCAATGCCGGGCTATTCGCAGCGCACATAGGGCCGCATTTTCTCCCAGTCGGCCGGCTTTAGAATTGGAATCTGCTTCAAATCCTCCACTGTTTTGAATGGCCCGTGCTGCTGCCGGTAAGCCACGATAATGCGCGCCCGCGGCTTGCCGATGTAGGGCTGCAAATACATTTCGTCGAACGAGGCCGTGTTCACATTCACCGTTTTGGGCGCGAAGCCGGGCGCCACGAACGTGTATTTCTTCAGACTATCCCGCAAATCCGGCGCGTCTTTCAGCACAAACACCTCGTCCAGCTGGTCCTCGCGCAGGTAGCCACCCAGCTGGTTGCGGTACTTCACCACCCACTTCGCCCGGCCCGCGCCAATGCCGCGAATCTGCATCAGCTGCGTGGTGTCGGCCGTATTCAGGTCGAAGGGTTGGAGGTTGCGGGGCTTGCGTGAGAACTTGCCGGGCGCCCCATCGGTGGCGGCGAAGGGCGGGAATTTGCCGTCCGGGCCGGGCTTGTTGGCGGCGTAGTCACGCTTGGGGGCTTCGTCAGGCAGCTGCATGAACGGGGCCAGCCGCTGGTACACGGAGTCCTCCAGGCCGTACATCTTCTTGATTTGAGCTTTGGCCTTGAAGCCGCCGGCGGCTGCGCGGTATTTTTCAATTCGAGCGGCCACGAAGTGCGGCACGCCCCGCGCCTCCCAGCCTGCAGCGGTGAGAGCGTTGGGGTCGAAAGGGGCGAGGCGGATTTGAGCCACTGCCGGATAACGGCTACCGCGCTCAAGCTTTTTATAGTCGCGCTTGGGGAAGCGCGTGGCGTAGCCCTGCTCGGCCGTGCGGTGGTCTTTGAGCTGGGCCGCCAGCTGGTCGAGGCCTTTCTGGTCGGCGGCGGGCAAATACCTGGGCAACTCCGGCCGCAGCAGGATGGGCGCCACGATGGCGGCCAGCATCAAAACCAAGAGCCCAACCATACCCTTGGCTTCGCCCCGCGAGTAGCCAAAATAGCGCCGCACCCAGCGCATCGGGCCGGAATTGTCCCAGGACCGACGGGGCTGTGGCGAGTGTGGAGAGGCCATAAGAAAAGGAGCCCTGGCGAGCGGCCCGGGAGCGGTAGAGGCGTGGAAGAGAGCAAGTAGACTGCCCGGGCCTGGGGTAGAGCCGCAATGATAGGCAAAAAATAGCAGGGCCAGCCCTGGCCGTCAGCGGCCAGGGGCTACGCTAGCCGCGCGTCCGTGCGGTGGCAGGTGTCCGGACGGGTTTGCGGCCGGTGGGGGGGCGTTTCACCGTTACGGGCAGGGGGCCGCCGGGGAGTTGAGTTTCCAGAGTTACCCAATCTTGAATTTTCTTCAGGGCTTTGGGCGAAAAAACGGCTTGCTGTGCTCCGTTCACCATTGGCCACTGGGCCGGGGCGGGCTGAAACAGGTGGTTGACGCCGTTGAGCTTGTAGGTGGCCACGGTGCGCTTGGCATGGTGCAGCGCCTTGGCCAGTGGCATCATATTGCGCTTGGCCGAAACCTGCAAATCGGCAGTGCCATTGAGCAGCAGCACCGAGCATTGCACTTTGTCGAGCTGGGCCTGGGGGTCAAAATCGAAAAAATAGCGCGACCACGGCGAAGTCAGCTGCGCGGCGCGGGCGCGGGCCATGGCGGCGTCAATCCCCGTGTTGGTAGCCGTGAGCAGGGCCGCTACCTTGGCGCGGGCCGTTGCGTTGTCGGACGTTTGGCGGATGATGCCCACCGTGCGCTGGAACACCGCCTGGGCCGCTTTCACCTGCGCGGGGTCGGAGCCGATAAGGCGCATGATTTCGCCCTGCTGGCGCAGCAGCACGTCATAACCCGTTTGGCCGTAGCCCGCCAATGACACTACGAAAGCCGGGGCTCGGTTTGGTGCGGCAGCGGCCAGCAGAGCCACATTGCCGCCCTCGCCGTGCCCAATGAGCCCCACGCGGTGGTCCGACACCAGGGGCTGGGCGCGTAGAAAAGTCAGCGCGGCCTGGGCATCGGTTACGAGGTCGGCGGTGGTGGCGCTGGCGTAAGTGCCGCTCGATTTGCCCACGCCCCGGTCGTCGAAGCGCAGCACGGCAATGCCGTGGCGGGTGAGGTAATCGGCCAGCTGGCCAAACATGCGGTAGCCGGTCACCTCCACGTCGCGGCTTTGCGGGCCGGAGTCGGACAGTAGCACCACGGCGGCAAACGGCCCTTCGCCGGCCGGCACCGTGAGCGTACCGCTGAGGTAGTTTTTGGTAACCGGGTTCTGGAAGCTGACGTCGGTTTGGCGGTAGGGCGGCGCGGCCTTGAACCTGGTAGCGGCCTGCACCGAGGCCACGGCCCGCTGCAACACCATGGGGGCCGTCACGCCCGGCTGTTTCCAG
This sequence comes from Hymenobacter terricola, assembly GCF_017921975.2. Classification (GTDB taxonomy): domain Bacteria; phylum Bacteroidota; class Bacteroidia; order Cytophagales; family Hymenobacteraceae; genus Hymenobacter; species Hymenobacter terricola. Next base: position 64,113 of record NZ_JAGEMO020000026.1, on the reverse strand, counting down.
GTGCCTTTGAGGGTGGCGCCGCCATCAAGCACCCTGCCCACAAAGCTGCTGCCAGCCTGCTCGATGCGCAGCGTGAGGTCGTCGTCCTTCAGCTCTACTTCCACCGGCATGCGGCTGATGCGCTGTTGCGGAGCGTCGAGGGCGGCGTAATACGCGCCGTTGGTGAGGGGCACGATGGTGATGACGATGGTGATTTGGCCACCCAGTAATTTCAACGGGCCTCTCCATTGGCCGTTGAGGGGCGCGGGACCCGTCGGCGGGGTTGCCGCAAAGGCGCTATTCAACCCGCACGCAAGTAGAAAAACAGTAGCAAGTAAAAATCTCATCTTGGAATCGGAATAAATAATTGAGGGTAGCAGGGCAATCAATAGAATCTGGTGTTGAAAAGTACAACAAATCTATAACATGCCAATCAGTCCCCAACTTACTTAGCCTACTGAGCAGCCCGTACCTGCTCTCGCTTCACCACGGTGCACTCGCAGGCTGAGTTTACGCCGGGCCGCGGAATTTATTTTCGACTGTGCTGCGCTATCCAATCACCAATAATCTGCAGGGCGGCTGGGGCAAACGTCTCCTCAATGGTGCCGTATTCGGCCGGGCCGCCCGTGCTGGCGGTCTGAAACAAATGGTTGAGGCCGGGCAATTCTTTCACCGTCACGTCGCGGTTGCCACCGGCTTTCAGGGCGGCGGCGGCGGCGGCCAGGTTGCGCGTGGCGGGCACCTGCAAGTCTTTGCTGCCGCCCAGGGCCAGCACCGGACAGTGCACTTTGGCCAGCGTTTGGGCCGGCCGGTCGGCCAGCAGGTGGCGGTAGAAGGGCGAGGTCATCGCCGCATATTGGGATTCCATGGCCGCTGCCGTGTTGGGGTCATTGGTGGGGTTGTAGAGCGCCATTAGTTGGGCGCGGGCCTGGGCATCATCAGGCGTTTTCTGAATAATCTGGGTCATGCTACGCTGTTGCTTCTCGATGGTGGCCAGCTGAGCTGCGTCCGTGGTTTGCAGGCGGGTCAGGGCCAACGACTGTTGCACAATCAGCTCATCACCGGCGATAGCCGGCCCGGCCAGCAGCACCAGGAAATCGGGCCCCGCCGGCTGCCCGGCCGCGCCAATGCCCGCCGTGCCGCCCTCGCTGTGCCCCAGCAATCCCACCTGGCTTTTGCGGATGCCGGGCTGGGCGCGCAGCCAGGCCAGGGCCGCCTGGGCGTCGGTGGTGTAGTCGGCGCTGGTCATGCCCTGCTGGGTGCCGCCGCTCTGGCCCACGCCCCGGTCGTCGAAGCGCAGCACGGCTACGCCGCGACGGGTGAGGTAATCGGCCAGCACCGCGAAAGGCTGGTGGTTGAAGATGGTTTCGTTGCGGTCTTCCGGCCCCGAGCCGGTAAGCAGCACCACGGCCGGAAACGGGCCCATGTCGGCGGGCACGGTGTAGGTGCCGGCCAGGGTCAAGCCAGCCTTTTCATTCTTAAAGGTGATATCGGCCGACTGGTAGGGAAACGGCGGCTGCGGCGTCTGGGGCCGGTTGGGGCCGGCGGCTTTGGCGCTGCCCGCGCGGCTGAGCGTGAGCGGAAACGAGCGCAGGCCCTGCTGCCATTCGCCCACCAACTGCTGCCCATCGGCTGAGCGGCGGCCGGCAAACTGCGCAGCCACCGGCTGGCGCATGCGCAGGTACACGCTGTCGGCCGGTGCCGTGAACTGCATGACCAGGCCATTGGCGTGCTGGGCGGGGATGTCCAGCGTGGCCGTGCGCGGCCCGACGGCGGAGTCCGTGAGGTGGGCCGTGAATTCCAGCGGCCCCAGTGTGCCCGTCCAGTTGCCGGTGAGGCTGGGCTTGGTGGCCGTCTGGCCGTAGGCGCCGGTGAGGCTAAGCAGCGCGGCACCGGCCGTGCTTATGAAAAAACGAGTAAGCGTTTGCATGGCAGGGGATTGGTAAATGGATGTACAATGGTACAAAGATAATTAGACAAGTTTCTAATTGATGGAAAAATAAATTTCCATGCTCTTGCTTTTAAGCGAATTAGAAGCTTACCGCCAAAGTGGTTGAGTTCTGACCGGCCGGCAGTTGGGCCAAGGCATAAAGGGCATTGGCAATGCAGTCGGCCGCACTGTAATGCGTTCCGATGAATATCAGTTTGCCTTTGTAAGAAGCTGTTGAACTCGACCCTTTTTCTGGTTTTTTGTCAGAGAAGAGGAAACGTGATTTTCCTGCTTTATCCGGTAAGGGAAGTTGTAGGTGCAGATTAGTAACGAGCACTAGGCGGCATACTTCCAGTAGAATACCCTTCCAGGTCGAAATTGACTTGACAGAACCATTTGGTAACCGCAGCTGCTTCGGTTTCTGGCCCGCCGGCAAATCCTGCAAATGCAGCTGGCTTACATCGGTGAAGTCGGCTGCTTCGGGTTGAGGCTTCTTCGGTTTTGCAAGCGGCTTGGCAGTGGGTTTCGTCAGTTGGGGCTGCTTTAGAAGCGGCGAGCCCGCGTGAGAAGGCGTTGGACCAAAATCCGGCTGGATACCATGGCCGCTCTGCGCTGCATCAAGCCACTGAACAAGTTGTAGCGCAGCGGCGACGGTGTCGGCCTCTTGCAGATTCAACGTTGCTACGGGCTCGTAGCTGGAATGAGCGGGCGAATAGTAATGCCAGTTTAAGCCATCTGTGATGAAGAAATTAGTCGGCTTGAGCGAAAAGGCATATCCAATCAGCGCCCCAACGTGGCCCAGCTTATCGAGACTTTCGCCCAGCTTTTTAGCTTCGACCACAGAGCGAATGTTTCCTTGCGTATCCTTCAATACATAGTCAAGCGACTGCTTATTAGCGACCATGCGCTCGGGTTCTACCATGCGCACATTGGCTGTATCCCAGCCCAAAGCCCGCAAAATGGGGTCAATCAATGCGGCTCGGGTAGCCGCTTCGTTGTTTCGAAACAAGCTGGCATTGGCCGAGGCGTTGGCGCGAATCTGTTGAATAACCTCGTGAACAGAAGCAAGCGGACTGGTAGAAAGCATAAGCAATTGGCGAGGCGAAAAGGGACGCAATGTTAAGGAAAGTGCTGCATTATTTGCCCGATGTCAGCACATTGGTGCTCCAATGGTTTCGGATGCCCTCCGCCCCGGCCGTACCTTCGTACCCATAGCAATTGCCGTCGGCCGAAACCTTCCGGCCCCTCTCCGCTGTTAGTTCGTTTATGCCCAAAAAAGACGCTTTGCAAGTTTCGGCCCCCGCCGACAATGCCATTGATAACCTCGACCCGCGCGAATTTATCCTCATCAAAAACGCCCGGGTTCACAACCTCAAAAACCTCAGCGTGGCCCTGCCGCGCAACCAGTTTATCGTTGTCACGGGCCTCTCGGGCTCGGGCAAATCCAGCCTCGCCTTCGATACCTTGTACGCTGAAGGTCAGCGCATGTACGTGGAAAGCCTGAGCAGCTACGCCCGCCAGTTTCTGGGCCGGATGGACAAGCCCGACGTGGACTACATCCGGGGCATTTCGCCGGCCATTGCCATCGAGCAGAAGGTCAGCATCAAGAACAACCGCTCGACGGTGGGCACCAGCACCGAGATTTACGACTACCTCAAGCTGCTGTTTGCGCGGGTGGGGCGCACGTTTTCGCCCGTTAGCGGCGAGCAGGTGCGCAAGGATAATGTGGCCGACGTGGTTGATTTCCTGGCCGCCCAGCCCGAGGGCACCAAAGCCATGATTCTGGCCCCGCTCTACCGCGCCGACAAAACCCGCACCATGAATAAGGAGCTGGATTTGCTGCTCCAGAAAGGCTACAGCCGCGTGGTGGTGAACGGCGTGACTTCCCAGATTGAGGACCTGATTGGCGAGGGCCAGCCCGAAGTGAAAGGGGAAGTTTTCATCATGATTGACCGCGCCGTGCTGCGCCCCGATGACGAGGACCTGCTCTTCCGCCTCTCCGATTCGGTGCAAACGGCCTTTTTTGAGGGCCACGGAAGTTTAGTTGTCCGTTGTCAGTTGCCAGTTGTTAGTGAAGACGGCGCTGGCCTGACAACTGATAACCAACAACTAACAACTAACAGAACCTTCTCCGATAAATTCGAGCTCGACGGCATCATCTTTGAAGAACCCAGCGTCAACTTCTTCTCCTTCAACAACCCCTACGGCGCCTGCCAGACCTGCGAGGGCTTCGGCTCGGTGCTGGGCATCGACGAGGATTTGGTGATTCCGGACAAGAGCCTGACGGTGTACGAAGGCGCCATCGCGCCGTGGCGCACCGAGAAGCAGGGCGAATGGCTGAAGCCGCTGCTGAAAAACGGCATCCGCTTCGACTTCCCCATTCACCGACCTTACAACGAGCTGAGCCAGGCCGAGCAGCGCCTGCTCTGGACCGGCAACAAGTTCTTCGACGGCCTCGATAAGTATTTCAAGTGGGTGAGCGAGCAGACCCACAAAATCCAGTACCGCGTGCTGCAAAGCCGCTACCGGGGCCGCACCACCTGCCCCGACTGCCGCGGCACCCGCCTGCGCAAAGATGCTCAGTACGTGCGCATCGACGGCCGCAGCATTGCCGATATCGTGCTGCTGCCCATCTCCGACGCGCTGGCGTTTTTCCAGAATATGAGCCTGAACGAGCACGACGCCAAAGTGGCCGAGCGCCTCGTGACGGAAATCACCAACCGCCTCGGTTACCTTAACCGCGTGGGCCTGGGTTATCTGACTTTGAACCGCCTGAGCAATACGCTGAGCGGGGGCGAAAGCCAGCGCATTTCGCTGGCTACCTCGCTGGGCTCGGCGCTGGTGGGCTCGATGTATGTGCTGGACGAGCCCTCAATTGGCTTGCACCCGAAGGATGCCGAGCAGCTGATTGGCGTGCTGCGCTCGTTGCAGCAGCTCGGCAACACCGTAGTGGTGGTGGAGCACGAGGAGAAGATGATGGAGGCCGCCGACCAGATTATCGACATCGGCCCCGAAGCCGGCAGCGGCGGCGGCAACCTGATGTTCCAGGGCACCATGGCCGAGCTATTGCAGGACACCACCACCTACACCGGCCAGTACCTGAGCGGCCGCATGGAAGTGGCCGTTCCCAAAGTGCGCCGCCCCTGGCGCAATGCCCTGGAGCTAACCGGAGCCCGCGAAAACAACCTCAAGAACGTCAATGTGAAGATTCCGCTTGGCGTAATGACCGTCGTAACGGGCGTGTCCGGCTCGGGAAAGTCCACGCTCATCAAGCGCATTCTGGCCCCGGCGCTGATGAAGATGCTGGGCGGCGGCGCGGGCGAAAGCACCGGCAAGTTCGACCGCCTCACGGGCGTAAACGGGCAGGTGTCGCACGTCGAATTCGTGGACCAGAACCCCATTGGCAAGTCGTCGCGCTCCAACCCCGTTACCTACGTGAAGGCCTACGACGCTATTCGGACGCTGTTTTCGGAGCAGCCGCTGGCCAAAGCGCGGGGCCTCAAGCCTTCGCACTTCTCCTTCAACGTGGACGGCGGCCGCTGCGAAGTGTGCCAGGGGGAAGGCCAGGTTAAAATCGAGATGCAGTTCATGGCCGACATTTACCTGACCTGCGAGGGCTGCGGCGGCCACAAATTCAAGCAGGACATTCTGGAAATCAAATTCCAGGACAAGGGCATTGATGACGTGCTGGAAATGACCGTGACCGATGCTGTCCAGTTCTTCAAAAGCCAGCCCAAAGTGGCTGAGCGCCTCAAGCCGCTGGAAGACGTGGGCCTGGGCTACATCCGCCTCGGACAGTCGGCCAACACGCTGAGCGGCGGCGAGGCCCAGCGTGTGAAGCTGGCCAGCTTCCTCACCAAAGGCGCTACCCTTCAGCAGGATAAAATCCTGTTCATCTTCGACGAGCCCAGCACCGGGCTGCACTTTCACGATATTGCCAAGCTGCTCGGCGCCCTGAATGCGCTGATTGAGCAGGGCAATTCCGTACTCATCATCGAGCACAACGTGGACATCATCAAGTGCGCCGACTGGCTGATTGACCTCGGCCCTGAGGGCGGCCTCAACGGCGGCCACCTGCTATTCGAAGGCACGCCCGAGGAACTGGTGAAGCTGAAAGACACGAACCACACGGCCCGCTTCCTGGCCGATAAGGTCTAAGGCCCGCATCATGCAGCTCGGCGCCGAAGCAAAAATTACGGTCGGCACCCCCGAAACCTTCCTCGAAAGCACGGCCACGGCTGGTACCATGCGCGTGGTTTTTGAGGACGACGGCACTACCGGCTACCTCTACGCCATCCGGCCGGGCCCTGAGCTGCACATCCTTGATGCCCTGCACGTGTACGACGTAGCCAAGGTGGCCGACCGGCAGATTCCCGTGACGGTGCAGCTGTTCTGGGACGCTACCGAAACGGCGGCGGCGCTTATTATCAATGGCCATTGCCACGCGCTGTACGATTTTCAGCGCATGGCGGGCTTTTGCCGCAATGCCTTTCCGCCGGCTCGCAACGGGCAACTGGCCAAGCGGGAATTAACGGATGAGGTTGTAGAGCAGTATTTCGCAGCATGATATGGCCGTTACGGCTTCTTAGGAGGCATATTTTGTTGGTTGGAGGTCCAAAAGATTCGGACCGTACCGCACGTTATCTGGCAGATAAAGTGTAACGTTGCGGCCCCGCTTGGCTCCCAGGCAACGGCCGGGGCGGTTCTTTTCGAATATACCATTGCCAACACAGGTTCCTGGCGTGTCAGATAGGCGTTCCAGTCCCTAATCCGACTCATTTACTGATACGTAGGTGTCTCGTCTATTGCTCTATTTATGCAGCTCACCGCAACGGTCCCCCCCGACCACTACGCCCCTCCCAACCGCTCGGCTGCCGGCCGGGCGTGGCGCTGGCTGACGGCCCTGGCCATCTTTGGCAATATTTTCCTCAATTACTACGCCAATACCCACCCGTTTGCCGGGCAAACCATGGGCGTGGTGTCGGCCAAATACCCCACGCTGCTCACGCCGGCTGGCTACGCGTTTAGCATCTGGGGCTTAATTTTTTTGGGACTGGCCGTGTATGCGGTGTGGCAGCTGCTGCCCGCGCAACAGCGCAAGTCCTTGCCCGATGCCGTGGCCAAGCCCCTCACGCTGGCCAGCATCGCCACGGGGACTTGGGTCGTGCTGTTTGCCTACGAGCTGCTTTTGCCCAGCGTGGGCGTTATGCTGCTCCTGTTGGGCTGTCTCATTGCCACCTACGGCCGGGTGCGGCGGCGGATATTTGCCGAGGCCGCACCTACTTGGGTTGGGGTGCCGTTCTCGCTGTATCTGGGCTGGATTTCAGTGGCTTCGGTCATCAACTTCACCATTGGACTGCAGCAGGGCTGGCAAACTGCCGAAGGTGTTTCCATTATACTAACCCTGGGATTGATTGCCATAGTTGTGGCATTGGCACTGATAATCAGCCGGGTATTTCGGGATATGGTGTTTCCGCTGGTGGTGGCCTGGGCCTTGGTTGCCGTTTGGATGGCACGCCTGAGCGCCGTGCCCGAGCTGGGTTGGGCGGCGCTGGCCGGGGCTACGGTGGCGGCCATCGGCGGCATTGTGCTGTCGCGGCTGGGAGGCCGCAAGCAGCCCTGGGAGCTGGCTGCCGAAGCCGCCGCCGCCGAAGCCGAGATTGCCGCCCGTAACGCCAGTTCCGTTCGGACCGGCGAGTAGATTGGGTGGTACAACCGGCGCTTTGGCCCGTAGCTTTGCAAGCAGTACCTCCCATTTACTTGACTCGCTTGATTATGCGCCAAAACCTCGTTGCCGGCAACTGGAAAATGAACCTGACCTACCCCGAGGGCCTGGCCCTGGTAGAAGAAATTACCCGGCTGGCCGGCGATGCCGCTACGGCCCCCAACGCCCCGGAAATCGTCATTTGCCCGCCGTTTCCGTTGCTGCACGGTGTGGGCCAGCAGCTGCCCAAGGCGTCGAAGTTTCATTTGGGCGCCCAGAACTGCCATCAGAAAGAAAGCGGTGCTTTCACCGGCGAAGTATCGGCCAAGCTGCTGGCGTCGGTGGGCTGCGAGTACGTTATTCTGGGCCATTCGGAGCGCCGCCAATACTTCCGCGAAGACGATGAGCTGCTGAGCCAGAAGCTGAAAGCCGCCCTGGCCGCCGGCCTGAAACCCATTTTCTGCGTGGGCGAGTCGCTGGATACCCGCGAGGCCGACGAGACGTTCGACTTCGTCGGCAAGCAGCTTACCGACGGCCTGTTCCACCTTAGCAACGAGGAGTTTGACCAGGTGACCGTGGCCTACGAGCCCATCTGGGCCATTGGCACGGGCCGCACGGCCAGCAGCGCCCAGGCCCAGGAGGTGCACGCCTTCATCCGCGAGCGGATTGCCCGCGCCTACGACGCCAAGGCGGCCCTCGATACCACCATTCTCTACGGCGGCTCGGCCAACGCGCAGAACGCGCGGGAGCTTTTTTCGCAGCCCGATGTTGACGGCGGACTGATTGGCGGGGCTTCGCTGAAAGCAGCGGATTTCACGGCCATCATTCAGTCGTTTTAAATTGTAGCGCGAACTTTGCAGTTCGCGTTCACGCGCCGTTAAAGTCGTTCTGGAACGCGAACTGCAAAGTTCGCGCTACTGTGGTGCTTAGCTTTATTTACGATGTTTTTTTCCTTCCTGCTCAGCGGATTATTGGCGCTTGCACCGGCTTTCCCACCGCCGGCTGCGGCTGCCCTGGTAGCGGCCGTGCCGCACGCGGCCGGCCCGCTGGAGCCCTGCAAAATCTACGGTTCGGTGTACCTCGAAACCGACCCCGGCCGCCGCACCTACTGCTTCGGCACGGTGTACGTGGAGCCCGAGGAGGCTTTTGCCGACGTCCTCGTGTTCAAGGAAAACAACAAGCTGTTTGCCGACAAAGCCGGCTTGTGGGCCGAAGCGCCCGCCCGCGACTTTGCCGACTACGTGCTGCTGGTGGTGACTGACCGCAGCCGGGCCGATTTCAGCATTCACTACACCAACGTGCGCTCGTTTGCGGGCTGCAAGAGCAACAATTGAACAAGCTCTCGTTTCGTCATTAAACTCGTTAAAAAGCCCCTTCCCACAACTGCGGAAAGGGGTTTTTTGATAACAAGGCGCCGCTTCGAGCCGTGCAGCGGGCTGGCAGTGGGCGTTTATTGCCCGCCGCCAGTTTCTGAAGGTGGCTGGCAAGTTCAGCAACCAGATTTGGAGCATAAAAACCAAAGCCCCCGCCTGCGCCAGGCAAGTCGGCGGGTTTGTGACGACTTTTGTGCATTGTTAACCTTGAAACTGTTTAGAAAGTCGCCAGAACGGTGTAGAGACGAACTGACTTTCTAAACAGCTTCCTTATGACCTGTTGCGTAGCCCAATGGATTTTATTGAACTGACCGTTGAAGCCCCGCGCGAGCTGGCCGACATTCTGGTGGCCGAGCTGGCCGAAGTAGGCTTCGACACCTTTGAGGACACCGACGCGGGCTTCTGCGCCTACACCACCGAAGACGCTTTCAACCCCGACGCGGTGGCCGAAATCATGAGCCGCTACGAGGGCCAGGGCGCGCTCAACCACTCGCACCGCGTCATCACCCGCCAGAACTGGAACGCCGAGTGGGAGAAGAATTTCCAGCCGCTCATCATCGCCGGGCGCGTGTCGGTGCGGGCCCCTTTCCACCCGGAGCCGGCCAGCGTCGACTACGACATTGTGATTATGCCGCGCATGTCGTTCGGCACGGGGCACCACGAAACCACGGCCCTGATGATTGAAAACCAGCTCGATGTGGACCACAAAGGCCTGCGCGTGCTGGATATGGGCACCGGCACCGGCATTCTGGCCATTATGGCCGAAATGCTGGGCGCCCGCCAGGTACTGGCCGTGGATACCGAGCCCTGGACCGTGGAAAATGCCCGCGACAACGCCGCCGAAAACCAGTGTCGCACCATCGAGTGCCGCCTCGGCGGCGTCGAAACGTTGGCCGATGAAGCGCCTTTCGACCTCATTCTGGCCAACATCAACCGCAACGTGCTGCTGGAAGACATGAACGAATACGCCCGCCTGCTGCCCAGTGGCCGGCCCATCCTGTTCAGCGGGTTTTACGAAGAAGACCTGCCGAAAATAACCGCCGAAGCCGCCCGCCACGGCCTGCGCTACCAGCGCCACCGCACGCTACGCAGCTGGGTGTCGGCCATCTTCGAGAAGGAGTAGGGCCGGATGTAGCGCGGACTTTGCAGTCCGCGTCCCCGCGCCGTTAAAACGATTCAATCGGCGCGGGGACGCGGACTGCAAAGTCCGCGCTGCGTTGTGCTACTCGGGTGGCATCGTTCCCGGCATCGATTGCGCGAATAAAAAGGGCCTTTTTGGCATATTAGGACTGGTGAGGGACGTAATATTAGATGGGGATTTGCCGGGCTGTCGCTGCCAATCGGGCGTGGCTGCGGCTCGGCTTTCTTCATCGGACTCCCACATTTCCCACCATGACAACTTATTATTTCCGCACTATTATTCCGTCTTTCGAGCGGGCCCGGCGTTCGGTCCGTATCGGCTTTGGCCTGCTGGCCGCGGTAGCCGGCCTGGCCGCCAGCGCTCCGGCCCAGGCCCAGCAGCTGGCCTTTCCCGGGGTGGAAGGCGCCGGGCGCTTTGTGAGCGGCGGGCGCGGCCGGGCGGCCACGCCTACCACGGTGTTTGAGGTAACCAGCCTGGCCGATACGAACACGCCGGGCACGCTGCGCTACGCCATCAGCCAGTCAGCCACCACGGCGGTGTACCGCACCATCGTGTTTCGGGTGTGCGGCACCATCCATCTCACGGCGCGGATGAGCATTCCGCGCAACACCACCATTGCGGGCCAGACCGCGCCCGGCGATGGCATCTGCATTGCCGACCGCCAGGTGGCCGTAAGCGGCGACAACGTCATCGTGCGTTTTGTGCGCTTCCGCCTCGGCGACCTGTACCCGCAAACCAGTGGCGGCGGCATGGTGAACGGCAACGGGGACGAGGATGCCTTCGACAGCCAGGAGCACAAGAACATCGTGGTCGACCATTGCACCATGAGCTGGAGCGAGGACGAGGCCTTCACCTTCTACGGCGCGGCCACCGACTCCATGACGCTGCAATGGAACCTCATTTCGGAGCCGCTGAACTACTCCTATCACTTCGAAACCGGCGACCCCGACTATGAGCGGCACGGCTACGGCGGCATCTGGGGCGGCCGGCGGGCTTCGTTCCACCACAACCTGTTTGCCCACTGCAACAGCCGCACCCCGCGCTGGAACGGCACCCGCTATGGCGCTGCCATCGCCTCCGAAAACTGCGACTTCCGCAACAACGTCATCTACGACTGGGGGACAGGCGCCAATGTCTACGGCGGCGAGGGTGGCAACTACAATATGGTGAATAATTACTATAAGTATGGCCCTGCCACCGGTACCAGCACCAGCAACCGCTCCCGGGTGATGAATCCCTACAAGCAGACCACCGCGCCCGTGCTCCCTTACGCTCAGGTGTATCTCACCGGCAACTATGTGGATGGCAACCCAACGGTGACCAATGCCAACTGGAAAGGCGTGACCATGCAGGGTAGCACCCAGGCCGATACCGTCTTGTCCAAAGTCCTCACGCCGTTCAACATTGCCCCGCTCAACACCCAGACGGCCGCCGCGGCTTACGCTTCGGTGCTGCAAGGCGTGGGCTGCGTGTTGCCCGTGCGCGATGCCGTGGACCAACGCATCATTCAGGATGTGCAGAGCCGCACTGGCGGCCTCATCGATGTGCAGGGCGGCTACCCGGCCCACGTCACGCCCTACAGCGTGTCGCAGGCTGCGTGGCCCACGCTCAGCTGCGGCCCCGCGCCGGCCGACTCGGACCACGACGGCATGACCGACGCCTACGAGCTAACCAACGGCCTCAATCCCAGTAATGCGTCTGACCGCCAGGTTATTGCCACTAACGGCTACACCAACCTTGAAAACTACCTCAACGGCCTCGTGGCCGTGGTGACGGCCACCAAGCCCACCGGCGCCATCGTCGAGCCGCTGCACCTGTACCCCAACCCGGCCAGCGAGCAACTGACGGTGGTACACCCAAAATCCACGGCGGCGGCCCGCCTCACGGTCTACAATTTTGTGGGCCAGCGCGTGGCCACGCTCACGCCCACGGCGGGCGGGCTGACAACGCTGGTGAATATCGGCGCCCTGGCCAAGGGTAACTATGTGGTGGTGTACACCGATGCCAACGTGAGCCTGACGGCCAAGTGCACGCGCGAGTAGCGTCTCCTTGCGTGAATTGAATGCCTGATGGGGCCTGAGCTGCACTTGCCTAGTGTGGCTCAGGCCCCGACTTTTACTTTTCTAACCAGTCTTCCGGCTATGTTGAATCGACTTTTTTTCAGCAGCGCGGCCCTCGGCTTGCTGCTGCTCACGGCTTTTGCCGCGCCGTCCCGGCACATCACGGTGTATCTGGTGGGCGATTCCACGATGTCGGCGAAAGAGGTGAAGGCCTACCCGGAAACGGGCTGGGGCATGCCGTTTGCCATTTTTTTTGATGAAACCGTGACCGTGGACAACCGCGCCCAGAACGGCCGCAGCACCAAGAGCTTCGTGGCCGAAAACCGCTGGCAGCCCGTGGCCGCCGCCCTGCACGAAGGCGACTACGTATTCATCCAGTTCGGCCACAACGACGAGGTGCCCACCAAGCGCAGCTTCACGCCCGAAGCCGATTATAAGAACTACCTCATCCGCTTCATCGCGGAAACCCGCGCCAAAAAAGCTACGCCCATTCTCCTCACGCCCGTGGCCCGCCGCAAGTTCGACGCGGCCGGCAAGGTGGAGGAAACGCACGCCATGTACGCCGAAATTGTGCGCGCCACCGCCCGCGAGCAGCAAGTTGCCCTCATCGACCTGGACCGCGAAAGCCAGGCCCTGCTCCAGCAATACGGCGTCGAAAACTCCAAGCTATTGTTCAACCAGCTGGCGCCCGGCGAACACCCCAACTACCCCGCCGGTAAGGAAGACAACACCCACTTCAATGAGCTGGGGGCCCGCAAGATGGCCCAAATTGTGCTGGCCGATATTCGCGCCCTCAAGCTGGAGCTGGCCGGCCGCATCGTGCAGCGCGAGGCCGCCAAAGTGGTGGACCCGCAGGCAAAATAAGGCGGTTATACCACCAGTTTGGGCAGCGGACGCGACGACTCCCGCACCACCAGCGTAGTGGGCAGCTTCATGGTGTTGGGACCAGTGCTTTTGTGCTTGCGCTCAATGAGTTCGATGAGGCGCTCGGCGGCGAGCTGACCAATTTCCTGGGCCGGCTGGGTCACGGTGCTCAGCGGCGGGTTGAGCAGGTGGGCCGACTGAGAGTTGGTGAAACTGAGCAAAGCCACCTGGCCGGGGATATCTACGCCGCGCTGGCGCAGGGCGCCCAGGCAGCCCAGTGCCAGCCGGTCGCTGGCGGTAAAGAAGGCATCGGGCGGCGGCGAAAGGGCCAGCAGCTCGTCCACCAGCGGGCCGGCTTCGTCGGGGCCGAAGGTGCCGTAGCGCACCAGGTTTTCGTCGTAGGGCACGCCGTATTGTTCCAGCGCGGCGCGGTAGCCGGCCAGCCGCTCCTGCGTGATGCTGAGGTAGGGCGGAATGGTGAGGTGGGCAATGCGCCGCCGGCCGGTTTGGAGCAGGTGCGAAGTGGCGGCATAGGCCCCACCGAAGTTGTCGGCCACCACCTGAGTCACGGGCAGCTCGGCGGCTACCCGGTCGAACAAGACTATCGGCATGCCCTGTTCAATCAGGGCTTTGATGTGAGATACGTCCGAGGTTTCGCTGGAGAGCGAGAGCAGCAGCCCGTCGACGCGGCGCGACACGGCCTGCTGGATATTGGCCACCTCGCGCTCGTAGGACTCGTGCGTTTGGAAGATGATGACGTGGTAGCCGCGGTTGTAGGCAATGGCCTCGATGCCGTTGATGGCCTGCGAAAAAAAGTTGTTCGCAATCTGGGGCACGATGACGGCCAGAGCCTTGCTGCTGCTGCCCTTCAGGCTCAGGGCAATGGGATTGGGCCGGTAGTTGAGGCGCTCGGCGTACTCCATCACCAGCCGCTTGGTTTCGGGGCTGATTTCGTAGCTGTCGCGCAACGCCCGCGACACCGTTGAGGTCGACAGGTTCAGCGCGTGCGCAATATCCTTGATGGTAACGGGGTCCAAGCGCGTCGAATCGAATAAAAGGTAGAATTAACAGCCATAACCAGCCGAAGCCCACGGGCCCAGTTGAATTACCGGATTAGCGCCCCAAATGGTTCCGGAAAGCGGCCCGCCTGCCCACTTCCTCCCCGCCCGCGCCGCAGTGGCCCCCAATAAATTGAGGCCCCGGCGCCCCGGCGGGCACATTCGGAAAATCTTTATCGGACCAAATCCATTACAAGAGTAGCAAATTCTGACTGAATTGGAACCGCTGCCGTTGCCGTTTCAGATTGGTAGCGGCCCGGTTCGCAGCCCCGGCACTCCTGGTTCGTGCGCGGGCTTCACCGCTTCGCCATCTTTGCGGAGTAATCTCGCGGTTGGTTTAGAAGTACGGACTAGCTGTTTTTGACTGAATAGTAACATGAAAATAGTGCGCGTGCAAAAAGGAATGCTGGCGGCCCTGCTGGCCGGAGCGATGCTGCTAACGGCCACGGCTTTTCGCCAGCGGCCCGCCGACGAAGGCCTGATGCAGCGCATCGCGCGCCAGCTGGGTGAATTTTATACGGCCGCCCGGGGCGAAAAAGCCTACCTGCACCTTGACCGCCCGGTGTATGCCACCGGCGAAACCATCTGGTTCAGCGCCTACGTCGTGGACGCGTCGCGGCACCAGCTCGACTCGCTCAGCCAGGTGCTGCACGTCGACCTGCTCTCGCCCGATTTGAAGGTGGTGGCCCGCCGCACCCTGCGCCTGCAGGGCGGCCGGGCCAGCGGCGACCTTGACATTGCCGACACCCTGGCCGCCGGCACCTACGTGCTGCGCGCCTACACCAACTGGATGCGCAACGCCGGCGATGAGTTCGTGTACAGCCGCCGCCTGAGCGTGTGGCCGGCCTCACCCATTGGCCCGCAGGAGCCGTCGGCCCCGGCGGCTCCCACCACGGCTTTTGGCCGGGCCCGGGCCGCGGCTGCCGCGCTCCCCGACGTGCAGTTTTTCCCTGAAGGGGGCTACCTGATTGAAGGCCTGCCGGCCGTGGTGGCCTGCAAAGCCACCGATGCCAGCGGCCGGGGCCTCGACGTGCGCGGCCAGATTCTGAACGCCCAAAATGCCGTGGTGGTACCGGCCTTCAGCAGCCGCCACCTGGGCATGGGGCGCTTCGCCTTTGTGCCCGGTGCCGGCCAGCGCTACCACGCCCACCTCACCCTGCCCGACGGCAGCGCCAGCGACTACCCGCTGCCCGTGCCCCAGCCCGGCGGCTACACCCTGCACGTGGTGGATAGCGGCGAAAACTTCCTGGTGGAAGCGCGCTACCGTGGTACCACGCCCGCGCCGGGCCCGGTGCAGCTGCTCACGGAAGTGCGCGGCGTGGTGGCCTACCCCGGCCCCCGCACGCTGGATGGTGCTACCCCCGCCGTGTGGCGCATGCCCAAGAAAAACTACCCCAGCGGCATCGTCCACTTCACGTTGTTTGATGCGCTGGGGGCCCCGAAGTGCGAGCGGCTGGCCTTCGTGCAGAACGGCCCGGCCGGGCTGAAAATCACCGTCACGCCCGACCAGGCCAGCTACGGCCCCCACGCCCCGGTGCAGCTGATGGTGCGCGTGGCCGATGCTGCCGGCCAGCCCGTGGTGGCCAACCTTTCGGTGGGGGTGAGCGATGCCGGCCTTGCCGCTCTTGACCCCACGGCCGAAACCATTGCCTCCAACCTGCTGCTCACCTCCGACCTGGTGGGCTACGTGGAGAAGCCGGGCTATTACTTCCGCGACCAAACGGCCGGCACCGCCCTGGCCCTCGATGACTTGCTGCTGACCCAGGGCTGGCGGCGCTTCGTGTGGAAGGATGTGCTGGCCGGGCCGGGCCCCACCGGCATTTTCTCGCCGGAGCAGGACATCTCCCTGGTGGGGCAGGTGCTGAGCGAACACGGCAACCGCCCCATCCCCAACAGCCAGCTGACTTTTCTGCAAACACGGCCGGTGAAAAACGTGGCCACGGCCACCACCGATGCCAAAGGCCGCTTCAGCTTTACCAGCTTCCCGGTGCAGGACACGGCCATTATTACGTTGCAGGCCCGCCGGTCGCAGGGCGGCTCCAATGTCATCATTCGCCCCGATGCCGGCCCCGTGCCCAATGCCCGGCCGCTGCCCGTGCTGCCGCCGCTGGCCCAGGCCCCGGCCGGAGTGGCGGCCTTCGTGCGCCGCAGCCGGCAGGCCCAGGCCGCCGACCTGGATTTGCACCCCGAAAAAGGCATTCGCAACGTCAACCTGGCGAATGTATCGGTCACGGCCAAGCGCGTAAAAGTGCCCGTTGATGACCCGCGCCGCCTGTACGGGGCCAGTGGTGGCACGGTGGTCGACTTCGCCGACAACCCCGCTGCGCAGTCGGGTATGAACATCCTGCAAGTGCTCCAGGGGCGGGTAGCCGGCCTCACCATCAGCGGCAACCCGCCGAACATGACGGCGCAAATCCGCGGGTCGGGCTCGCCGCAGTTCATTCTGGACGGCCAGCGGGTTGATATCGACGTGATATCCACGCTTTCTTCCACCGACATTGAGTCGGTGGAGGTTTTCAAAGGACCTGAGGCAGCCATTTTTGGTGGCAGCGGCGGCGTTATTGCCATCTATACCAAGCGGGCCGACCCCAACTACAAGGGTGCCGACAAAGGCCCGGCTCCCGGCATTGCCATCGTGAAGCTGCCCGGTTACTACCCGGCCCGCGAATTTTATCAGCCCCGCTACAACGCCCTGCTGACCAACCCGCCCGCTGACCCCCGCACCAGCACCCTCTACTGGAACCCCACCGTGCGCACCAACGCCAAAGGCGAAGCCGAACTGCACTTCTTCACCGCCGACGGCAGCGGCACCTTCCAGGCCGCGGCAGAAGGCCTAAGCCGGGATGGCCAGCCCGCCCAAGGCACCGGAACGCTGAGCGTGAAGGGTAAGTAAGGAATCTCCCGTCGCATGGCAGCAACGCACCCCTTTGCGTCTCTACCGTCTGCGCCGTTCACCGATAATCGTTTAATGCGGAGTCGCGTTGGGTGGCTTCTTTACAATCGTTCTACTGACCTTTTTTACCCAAAAAAAGCCCCGCTGAATATATCAGCGGGGCTTTATAAAAGAGCGAAGGGCCTGCCGGTTATTCTACTACCACCTTGCGCGTCACGGGCGTGCCGTCTACGTTCAGGCGCAGCGTGTAGACGCCTGCGGCCAGGCCGCGCACGTCAAACTCGGCGTTGATGGACTGGCCGGCGGGGGCGCTCAGCAGCTTGGTGCGCACGGTCTGGCCCAAGGTGTTGATGAGGGCAGTCGACACGGCCGCTTTGCTGCTCAGCATGGGCAGCCGCACCCGGAACGACGAGGAAGCGGGGTTCGGAAACAACTGGACCTGCGCGCCCAGCACCTGGGCGGCGCGCACACCCAGCACTGCCTGGGCCGCGCCCTTGAAGCGCACGTTTTTCAGCAGGGCGTAGCGCGGGATGCCGGTGCTGCCGCAGGCGAAGTACAGGCGCACGGTGAGGGTTTGGCCAGCCGCCACGGCCACGCCGCCGCTGGGGTTGGCCACGCTGGGGCCGCTGAGGGCCGCGCGGTACAGGTTGGTGTTGCCGGAGGTCTGGTTCAACAGCGGGAACGAGTTATTAAAGTTGCCGCTGGCAGTGAGCGTCTGCACCCCGCCCGGCCCGCTCACGCCCGTTATTTCAGTAGAATCGGCGGGCGTGGTGAAGCCATTCCGCGAGTACACAATGGCCATTTTGGTGTTGGAGCTGGTGTTGTAGAACGCCGAGTTGAACAGCACCGAGTCGAGGCGCATGGTGGGGGCACCGGCGGCGACGGTCACGGTGAACTGCTCGTAGTAGAGGCGGCTGAGCGTACCACCGGGGCCGCCGGCGGCGGTGCTCCACTGCCCGTCGCCGGCCGGGCTGGCGCCGAAGGCCTGCCCGAACTGGTTGGAATAGGCCGGAATCGTGGCCATCGTGGTGCCGTTCGACAGGTAGAGGCGCTTGAGCGTGGGCGTGGTGGCCACAATGCGGCTGCTGCGGGCCTGGGTGCTGTCGGCGTTGTTCACGCGCAGCGGCCACCACTGCACCACGTTCGACGTGATGGTGGGAGCCACAATGGCCGTGCCGCTCAGGCTGAGCACCAATGTGGTGGCGTTGGTGCTGGCCAGGGTAAGCGTGCCGGTGTAGGGGCCGGCCGTGGTGGCATTCAGGCGCACGTAGACCGGGGTGCTGGCCAGCGCGCCGGTGGTCGGGCTCAGGCTCACGCTGCTGGCGAAGGTGCCGCCCGAAGTCAGCGACACCTGGAAATTGGCCGAAGCCGTCACCGTCACGGGGCCAACCAAGTCGGAACCCGATACCGCCACGTTCTGCGCGCCGGAGCCCGTGCCCAGTTGCTGGGTGAAATTGCCCAGCGCGCCGGTGGCCACGATGGTGGGCGCGCTGCTGATGGTGATGGTGTCAGACGAAATCTGGCGCACGGCGTTGCTGCCGCGCACGAAGTATTTGTACAGGCTGCCCGAAGCCGGAATGGCATCGGAATACGAGTAGTTGAAAATCGTGTCGCTGGGCTCGGTCTGGGTGCCCACCACCGCGAATGCGCCGAGGACGGCCGGCGGCGTGGCCGTGGCGCGGTACACGCTCAGCACGTCGCCGGAAGTCGGAAAGCTGGTGTTCCAGGTGAAAGCCGACGTGGCGGCGCCTTTCACGCCCCTGAAATTATTGACGATGACCGGCTTCACGAATGGCGTCACGCAGTCAATCAAGGAGCAGGGGTCCCAGCCGCTCAGGATGTTGGCTTTGGTGTAGGTAGCCGCCTCAGTGGCGGTGAGCTGCGAAGAAGGCTGGGCCGGAGTCAGGCCCTGGCCCGAGAGCACGCGGCTGCTCACGTTGATGGCGCGGCCGTTGAAGTGGGTGTTCTGATACTCCACGAAGTAGGAATCGCGGATGGTGGCCGTGCCCGCCGAACTGGTGGGCGACCAACCCTCGGCCAGGATGATGGGCGTGGACAGGTTGCAGTTCAGGAACGCGGCTTTGGGGCTGGCCTGCCAGGGGCGGCCTAGGTCGTAGCTGGTGCCGCCGGCCACGGAGTGCCCGGTCACGTTGCAGTTTTTGAACACCATGCCGAACGCCTGCCCGGCCGGCGTGTTCGGCACGGCGATGTAGGAGGTGCTGGTTGTGGTCTTGTTCTTCGCGTAGACGTTGCAGTTCTCGAACAGGGCAATGGCGCTGCCGAAGATGAAGTCGGTGTTGCCCTCGATGTAGCAGTTCACGAAGTACTGGCGTGGCGTGCCGTTGCCCTTCAGGTACATGGTGTCCTGGTTGCCCAGGAAGCGGCAGTTGCGGAAGGCGGCCCGGTCGTTGTTCACCAGCACGGCCACGGCCTGCCCGTTGGAAGCCGCCTCGCCGAACGAATTTTCGAAGGTGATGTTCAGCGCCGAGAAGTCGGTGGCGTTTATCGTGACCGAAGCCGAGTTCTGGGTGCCCAGCGCCACGCCCGCCACGATGGTGCCCGCCGAGTTGTTGTAAGTAACGAGGGTGTTGCCCACGCTTTCGCCCACCAGCTGAATAAAGGGCTTGGTGGCCGGCACGTTCACCAGCTCTTTGTACCGGCCATTCTTAATGAAAATGGTGAACGGCGTGGTGCGGCCGGCCGGCGCCGCGTCGATGGCCGCCTGCACGGTGGTGTAGTTGCCGGTGCCGTCTTTGGCCACCGTCAGGTCGTAGGCAAAGGCCTGGGAGCTAAATGCCAGTATAAAGCCCAGCAGAACCCAGAATCGGGCCTTTGTGCCGCGCCGGGCGAAAGGCGTTGAGAAAAAGTTTATCATAATGAGCAACAGTGATGTTGAGTGGGAATCCTGGTCAAATATCACCCAGTCCATCAGCCAAATGCGCCGGGCCGGTTAGGTTTATTTGTGCAATCGTTGCCGGGAACGTTGCCAGCCCGGTCGAAGCGTATTTACGGGTCTTCCGATTGCCAGCTAATGCCGGTGAGTGGCCGTTTAGTGGTGTTCCTAAACCCTTAAAAACCAACGCGCCTCCTGCGTGAGCAGAAGGCGCGTTGGGTACTTCGTAACAGGGAAAGCTACCGCTACTCTTTCGCGATGCGGGCGCTGCTGCGCTGCGTGCCATCGGCGTACTCCACCAGGTACAGGCCGGTGGTCAGAGTGCTGAGGTCAACCGCCGTTTCAGTGGTGCCGGGCTGGGTGGCAAACACGGCCACTTTGGTGCCGGTATTGCTGAACACCGTCACGCGGGCGTCGCGGCTGGCCGCGGTATGGGGCACGGTGAGGCGGTTCTGAACGGGGTTGGGGTAGGCGGCCAGATTGGTTTGCACGGCCGGGCGGGTAGCCAGCAGCACCTGCTGGCTTTTGAGGGCCACGTTGCGCAGCAAGGCATGGCGTGCCGCGCTACTGGTGCTGCTACTTACATAAACACGGACAGTAAGGGTCTGGCCAGCCGTAAGGCTCACGCCGCTGGCGCCATTTAGCGCCACGCTGTACCGCAAGTTGTTGGGTGCACCCGAAACCAGCGTAATGGAAGGCGCAACGACGTAGGCGCTGGCGATAGTAGAGCCATTGGCCGCGCCAACAAGGGGGGCTGTAGGCCCTTTGCCGCCGCCGCTAGCTTCTACGGAGTCAGAAACGAAGCCGCTTTTGGAATAACGCACGCCCAGGTTGGTGCCGGTGGTGGTGCTCAAAAACGTCAGGTTCATCACCAGCGAATCGGCTCGCAGGGGCGTATTGGCAGGTGCGGTGGCCGTGAACTGTACGTAATAATAGCGGCGCAGCGTGCTGCCGGTGCCTCCGGCCGACGTGCCCCAGTTACCCCCCGCCGCCGATGGGGCAAAGGCCATGCCGTAGAGCGAACTGTAAGGCTTGGGCGGAGCGGCGGCCGTGCCGTTCGATAGCACAAAACCATTGAGGGAGACGCTGCTTGCTGCCATCGTGCTGGGCGAGCGCAGGGCGGCGCTGTCCTGGGCGCCAGCCTTCAGCGACCAGAACTTGTAAATAGGGGTGGTTTGAGCCGTAGCCACCTGGGCAAGCCCCAGGCCTCCTAATAGCAATAAAGCCGAGCGTAAATTGTTGTTCATGAAATAATGGGATGGGGTGAAACAGGAAAGTGGAAAATGTAGCGTAAAAAAGCCCGCTTAGCTGGCTTTGACAGGATATTATTTCTGCAATTTCCAAATTTGCTCGGCAAGCGGCAAGCCTTTCCCGGACTTTAATTGCGCAATCGTTGCCGGGAACGTTGCCATTCAGCGCGTGGCATCAATCGAGTACAGCTTGTTGTATCACTAATTCCGGAAAGGGTTGTTGCCGGGCAAAGGCAGGCGGGGACTGATGAGCAAATGTGAGAACGTTCCCGGCAACGATTGCGCAAAAAAAAGTGCCTCCCGGTGCCGCTTCAGGCAGGTAACGGCTCGGAAGCGACCTAATATTGTTAGGGCAATACTGCCTTTTTTCTTTCCTCAACAGGCTGCGCTGGCGGGTGCGGCCTTTTCTTTCCCACCCATGAAATCACTCTTGGCACTGCTGCTGGCCGGGTTGGCCGCATTCCTGACGGCGGCCTTCCAGCCGGCTGACGCCCCGAAAACCCAGATTTTCCTGGTTGGCGATTCCACCATGTCCGACAAGCCCGACCTGACCAAGCCCGAGCGCGGCTGGGGCATGGAATTCGGCCAGTATTTCGACAACGGCGTCATCATCCGCAACACCGCCGTGAACGGGCGCAGCACCAAAAGCTTCCTCCGCGAAGGCCGCTGGGCCAAGGTGCTCGAAGCCCTCAAGCCCGGCGACTGGGTGTTCATCCAATTTGGCCACAACGACTCCAAAGTGGAGGACAGCACCCGCTCGGCCCCGGCCCAGACGCTGTATCGCCAGCTGCTCACCAAGTTCGTGCAGGAAGCCAAACAGAAAGGTGCTAATCCGGTGTTGCTAACGCCCGTGGGCCGCCGCTATTTCGACGACAACGGCAAGCGCAAGGACGACCACGGCGAGTACCCCGGCGTGGTGCGCGAGGTGGCCAAAGCCCAGAAAGTGGCGCTAATTGACCTGCACGAAAAAAGCTGGGCCCTGTACTCGGCACTGGGCGAAGTGGGCACCCGGCCGCTGTTCTGGAGCTACCAGAACGGCTACTACCAGCCCAACCCCGTGCCACCCGCCAAGAACGACAATACCCACTTCTCAGACTACGGCGCCACCCGCGTGGCCCAGCTTGTGGCCGAGGACGTAGCCGCCCAGCACCTCGCGCTGGCCAGTCACCTCAGCCACGCCGTGTTCGACGGCAAGCTCACGGCCGACCTGCCCGTGGTGCTACAGGCGTCTTTCAAGAAGGACACTTTCAATCTGGCCAGATACGGTGCCGTGGCCGATGGCCAGACCCTGAATACCGAGGCTTTCCGCAAGGCCATTGAGGCCTGCGCCGTGGCTGGCGGCACCGTGCTGGTGCCGCGCGGCCTGTGGCTCACCGGCCCCATCGTGCTGAAAAGCAACGTGAACCTGCACCTGGCCACCGGTGCGCTGGTGCAGTTTACGGCCGACCGCAGCCAGTTCCCGCTCATCAAAACCACTTGGGAAGGGGAGGAGGCCATCCGCAGCCAGGCCCCGATTTCGGGCGTGGATTTGACCAACATTGCCATCACCGGCAACGGCACGTTTGACGGCGCGGGCGATGCCTGGCGGCCCGTGAAAAAAAGCAAGCTCAACGAGACGCAGTGGCAGAAGCTGGTGGCCTCGGGCGGCGTGCTGAGCGAGAAGAAAGACTACTGGTACCCATCGGCGGCGTCGATGAAGGGCAACCTGCTGGCCACCGCCGGCACGCCGCGCAAAAGCCTGAATCTGGCTGACTTCGACGATATCCGGGACTTTCTGCGGCCCAACATGCTCAGCCTCACGCGCTGCAAGCAGGTGCTGCTCGAAAGCTTCACCATTCAGAATTCGCCGGCCTGGACCATTCACCCGTTGCTGTGTGAGGATATTACGCTGCGCAACGTGACGGCCAAGAACCCCTGGTACGGCCAGAACACCGACGCCGTGGACTTCGAATCGTGCCGCAACGGGCTGGTGGAAGGCTGCACGTTCGACGTGGGCGACGACGGCCTGTGCATCAAATCGGGCCGCGACGAGGAAGGCCGCAAGCGCGGCGTGCCCACCGAAAACTTCATCATCCGCGACTGCCGGGTATACCACGCCCACGGCGGCTTCGTGATTGGCTCCGAGATGTCGGGCGGCGTGCGCAATATGTACGTGAGCAACTGCACCTTCATCGGCACCGACGTGGGCCTGCGCTTCAAAACGGCGCGGGGCCGCGGCGGCGTGGTTGAGAACATCTTCGTCGACGGCGTGGACATGACCGATATTGCCGGCGAGGCCGTGTTGTTCGACATGTATTACGCCGCCAAAGACCCCGTGCCCATGGCCGGCGAGTCGACGGCCCCGCCCGTCATCGCCGCCCAGCCGCTGAACGAAGGCACGCCGCAATTCAAGGGCTTCCGTATCCGCAACATCACCTGCAAAGGCGCGGCTACCGGCATTCTGGTGCGTGGCCTGCCCGAGATGAGCATCAAGGACATCAGCATCGAAAACGCGGTGCTCGAATGCAAAAAAGGCCTGGTGTGCCAGGAAGCGGAGAACATTCGCCTCAAAAATATAACCTTGCTCGCGACTGATACCGCGCCCGTGATGGAAGTGCAGAACAGCCATAATATTGCGCTCGACGGCATTTACTACCCCAACGGCGCCGACCTGCTCCTGCGCGTGACCGGCGACCGCAGCAAGGACATTCGCTTCACCAACACCAACACCAAACTGGCCAAGAAAGACGTGGAGCTGGGCCAGAAAGTGGCCAAGAAAACGGTAGTAGTGGCCCAACGGTAGTTATTTCACGCAGTGTTCTGCGGTGTTAAAACGCAGTGTTCCGCAGTGGACCCTTGAACGACACTGCGCACTGCGCTTTTAACACCGCGAAACACTGCGTGAAAGCGTATCTGAATAAAATCAAAAAACTATGAAAAGGCTTTTCCTGCCACTGCTGGCGTTGCTGGCTGAAACCGGTGCCGCCCAAACGGCGCGGCCGGCTCCGTATTCGCAGCGCATGGCCGACGCCTTCATCAGCTGGAGCCCCGATTCCATCGTCATCGGCAACCGTAAAACGGCCCGCTGGGACTACGAGCAGGGCCTGATGCTGAAGGCACTGGAGCGCGTGTGGCAGCGCACCGGCGACGCCAAATACTTCACCTACATCCAGAAAAACCTCGACCAGTTTGTGCAGAAGGATGGCAGCATCCGCACCTACAAGGCCGACGAATACCAGCTCGATAACGTGACGCCCGGCCACGCGCTGCTGCTGCTCAGCCAGGTGTCGTTGCCCGGCAACGACAAGTACGTCAAGGCTGCGCAACTGCTGCACCAGCAGCTCGAAACCCAGCCGCGCACCAAGGAAGGCGGCTTCTGGCACAAGAAAACCTACCCCAACCAGATGTGGCTGGACGGCCTGTACATGGCCGAGCCGTTCTACGCCGAGTACAGCCGGGTATTCAACCAGCCCACCGGACTCGATGACGTGGCCAAGCAGTTTGCCCTGGTCGAGAAGCATTTGGTCGACCCCAAAACCGGCCTGCTCTACCACGGCTACGACGAAAGCAAGGAGCAGAAGTGGGCCAACAAAACCACCGGCCAAAGCCCCAATTTCTGGGACCGCGGCATGGGCTGGTACGCCATGGCCTTGGTCGACGTGCTCGACTATTTCCCCGCCAACCACCCGCAGCGGCCCGCGCTGGTAAAGGCCCTGCAACGCCTGGCGCCCGCACTGGCCAAATACCAGGACCCCAAAACCGGCACCTGGAGCCTGGTGATGACCCAGGAAAGCCGCAAGGGCAACTACGCCGAAGCCTCGGGCAGCAGCATGTTCGTCTACGCGCTGGCCAAGGGGGCCCGCCTGGGCTACCTCGATAAAAAGTACGCCGACGTGGCCAAAAAGGGCTACGCCGGCCTGCTGAAAACCTTCGTGGCCACCGAAACCGGCGGCGCTCTGGCCTTCAATGGCACGGTGAGCGTGGGCGGCCTGGGCGGCAACCCCTACCGCGACGGCTCCTACGAGTACTACCTCTCCGAGCCATTGCGCAAGAACGATTTGAAGGGCGTCGGTCCGTTCATCCTGGCCAGCACCGAAATGGAAATTGCCGCCGAGGATGCTCCCGGTCAGGGCAAAACCGTGGGCCTGGACTACTTCTTCAACCACGAAATGCGCAAAAGCCCGCTTACCGGCGAGCAGGAGCAGTGGCACTACACCTGGGAGGAGCGCACGCACGGAGGCTTCTGGCTGTGGGGCAACCAGTTCCGCGAGTTGGGGGCCAAAACTGTGGCCGTGCCCGCCGCGCCCACGGCCGCCAGCCTCAAGCCCCTGAGCGTGTACATCATCGTCGACCCGGACTCGCGCAAGGAGTCGCCCAGGCCCAACTACATCCAGCCCGCTGACAGCAAGGTTATGACCGAGTGGGTGAAGGGCGGCGGTACGCTGGTTCTCCTCGCCAACGACACGGCCAACTGCGAAATCACGCACTTCAACGAGCTGGCCAAAAACTTCGGCGTGCAGTTCACCGACCAGAGCGTGAACATGGTGCAGGGCAGTCAGTTCGAGCAGGGCAAAGTGGACCTGGCTTCGGGCAAAGCGGTGTTCAAAACGGCCAAGGCAGCTTATATCAAGGAGCTGTCGGTGCTGTCGGTAGCGGCCCCGGCCCAGCCGCTGGTCACCAACAACGGCAAGGTCATCATGGCAACGGCCCGCTTGGGCAAGGGCAAGGTGTTCATCCTCGGCGACCCGTGGCTGTACAACGAGTACACCGACGGCCGAAAGATTCCAGCGGCCTTTGAGAATTTCCAGGCTGGGAAAGATTTGGCTACGTGGCTTTTGGGCGCGAAATAACTGCACAAAAACGCGGGTGCAATTGCCTGAGTGAGTACACAATCGGTTGTGTAAACTGGTGGAATCAACCGCCCGAAGGCGGGTAGGAAAGGAAGCTATCGGCAACGTTTCCGGCAATACTTCTGAGGGGAAAACAAAGATTTTCCTTTCAGAAACGGTTTTTTTGCCGGAACATTACTTTTCCATAGCTTCGCAGCCGCCGCGCAAACCTGCGTTTTGAGCGGCCGCCGCACCTCAATTCCCACTCCCGTTCGATGCACCAGAACCAGCTCGCCACGATTGATTACATCGTATTCTTCGTCTACTTCCTGATTGTAGCCAGCTACGGCATTTGGATTTACCGCCGCAAATCGGGGCACGACGGCACCCTGGAGGGCGATTCCAAAGACTACTTCCTGGCCGAAGGCTCCCTGACGTGGTGGGCCATCGGCTCCTCGCTCATCGCCTCCAACATCTCGGCCGAGCAGTTTGTGGGCATGTCGGGCTCGGGCTTCAAGATGGGCCTGGCCATTGCCACCTACGAATGGATGGCGGCCATCACGCTGGTCATCGTGGCCACGTTCTTCATCCCGGTGTATCTGAAGAACCACATCTTCACCATGCCGCAGTTCCTGAGCCAGCGCTACAACAGCACGGTGGCCATGATTATGGCCATTTTCTGGCTGGCGCTCTACGTGGTGGTGAATTTGACCTCAATTCTCTACCTCGGCGCCATCGCCATCAGCAGCATTGCCGGCCTGAACCTGAACTTCTGCATGTACGCGCTGGCGGCCTTCGCCGTCATCATCACCCTGGGCGGCATGAAGGTGATTGGCTTCACCGACGTTATCCAGGTGTTCTTCCTGATTCTCGGCGGCCTGGCCACCACCTACCTGGCCCTGAACCTGGTGGCTACGCACTACGGCACCTCGGGCGTCGTCAACGGCTTCAACCTGATGACCCAGCACGCCGGCGACCATTTCCAGATGATTTTCAAGCGCGACAACCCCAATTACATCGACTTGCCGGGGCTCACGGTGCTGCTCGGCGGCATGTGGATTGTGAACCTGAACTACTGGGGCTGCAACCAGTACATCACCCAGCGCGCCCTCGGCGCCGACCTGCCCACGGCCCGCGCCGGCATCCTGTTCGCCGCTTTCCTCAAGCTGCTGATGCCCGTGATTGTGGTGCTGCCCGGCATCGCGGCCTTCGTGCTGTATAAGAGCAACGTGTTCAGCGGCGAGATGATGCAGAACGGCGAGCTGAACCCCGACCGGGCGTATCCGGTGCTGCTCAACATCCTGCCGGTGGGCTTGAAAGGCCTGTCTTTCGCCGCCCTCACGGCGGCCGTAGTGGCCTCGCTGGCCGGCAAAGCCAACTCGATTGCCACCATTTTCACGCTGGATATCTACAAGAAAGTCATCAACCCCGAGGCTTCGGAAAAGACGCTGGTGGCCACCGGCAAAATTGCCGTAGTCGTGGCCATGATTCTGGGCGTGCTCATCGCGCCGCACCTGGGCATCGATAAGAAAGGTGGTTTCCAGTACATTCAGGAGTACACGGGCTTCGTGTCGCCGGGTATTTTTGCCATGTTCATCCTCGGCTTCTTCTGGAAAAAGACGACTTCTACGGCCGCGCTGTTTGCCACCATCGGCGGCTTTCTGCTGTCGGTGATGTTCAAATTCCTGCCCACCTACGCCGACCTTTCATTCCTGGCCCCGTTTGGCTTTTCCGTGAAAAATGCGGCCGGCGTCTACGAAATTCCTTTCCTCGACCGGATGGGCTTCGTGTTCATCATCTGCATCGTGATGATGATAATTATCAGCCTGTTCGAAACCGGCCGGGGCGTGAAAACCAACGGCCTGGAAGTCGACCGCAGCATGTTCAAGCCACAGCCTAGCTTCACCATTGGCGTGGCTGCCATCGTGGTCATTCTCACCACGCTGTACACCATTTACTGGTAGGGACCGGGGCTGCCGCCGCGCCCGGGAATCAGTTGGAAGTAGTCACCCTATTTCGCCCGTCGGCCCCCGCCGGCGGGCTTTTTAGCTTTTATGCGAAACCTCATTCATTGCGCCCTGTTGGGGCTGGCGTTGACAGTTGGCGTTGGGCCTGTGGCCATTGCGCAATCAACGTTGTCGCAGGTCTGGGTACCTGATTTGGGCAACGGCACCTACAAAAACCCGGTGCTCTACGCCGATTATTCCGACCCCGACGTGGTGCGCGTCGGCACCGATTACTACCTCGTTTCGTCGAGCTTCAATTGCGTGCCGGGCCTGCAAATCCTGCATTCGAAGGACCTGGTGAACTGGTCGCTCATTGGGGCGGTGTTCAGGGAGCAGCCGCCCGTGGCCGAGTTCCGGCTGCCGCAACACGGCAACGGCGTGTGGGCGCCCGCCATTCGCTACCACAACAAGCAGTTCTACATCTATTACCCCGACCCCGACCGCGGCGTTTACGTGGCGCGGGCCACCAACCCGGCCGGCCCCTGGGAAGCACCCAAGCTGATAAAAGAAGCCAAAGGCTGGATTGACCCCTGCCCGCTGTGGGACGAAGACGGCCAGGCCTACCTCGTGCACGGCTTCGCGGGCAGCCGGGCGGGCTTCAAAACCATTCTGGCCGTGTCGCGCATGAGCGCCGATGGCCTGCACATTCTGGGCGATGACGCGCTGGTGTTCGACGGCCACGCCAAACATCCCACGCTGGAGGGGCCGAAATTCTACAAGCGCCACGGCTATTACTACATCTTCGCGCCGGCCGGCGGCGTGCCCACCGGCTGGCAAACCGTGCTGCGCTCCCGCAACGTGTTCGGGCCCTACGAGGACCGGATTGTGCTGGACCAGGGCAACACTGCCATTAACGGCCCGCACCAGGGCGCCTGGGTGGATACGCCCGATGGCAAAGAGGACTGGTTCCTGCATTTCCAGGACCAGGGGCCCTACGGCCGGGTGGTGCATCTGGAGCCCATGGTGTGGAAAAACGACTGGCCCATCATCGGCTCCGACCCCGACGGCGACGGCAAGGGCCAGCCCGTGCTCACCCACCGCAAGCCCCGCGTGCCGGGCCCGCCGCAACCCGTAGCCACGCCCCCGACTTCGGACGAATTCAGCCGCACCACGCTGGGCCTGCAATGGCAGTGGCATGCCAACCCGCAGCTGGGCTGGGCCTTCCCCAATGGCCCGCTGGGCTACCTGCGCCTCTACGCCGTGCCGCTGCCCGCCGACTTCAAGAACTACTGGCAGGTGCCCAACCTGCTGCTGCAAAAGCTGCCGGCCGAAACCTTCACCGCCACCACCAAACTCACCTTCACGCCGCGCACCGATGGCGAAAAAGTGGGCCTCCTGGTGATGGGCCTCGACTACGCCTACCTCTCCATAACGAACCAGAACGGGCAGTGGCAAATTGCCCAAACCACTTGCCACGACGCCGACAAGCTGAGCCAGGAAACCGGTACCGTGCCCCTTGCCATGGCCCCAGCCCCGGGCCCCATCTACTTGCGGGTGCAGGTAGCAGCCGGAGCCAAATGCCGCTTCAGCTACAGCCTCGATGGGCAGGAGTTCAAACCGGTCGGGACCGAGTTTCAAGCCCGGGAAGGGAAATGGATTGGGGCTAAAATTGGCTTATTCTGTAGTCGTATTGGTAAAACCAATGATTCAGGCAGTGTAGACTTGGACTGGTGGCGAATTGCTCCCTAAATTCGCAGGACTCAGCTTTGCTACCAATGGGCTGGGTACTGCCTTTCCTAAGTCCACCCGCTACCATGCGCACACAGCTCCTTGTTGCCTTATTGTTGTTCAGCTTTAGTATCGCTGGCTTTGCCCAAACCAAGCAGGTGCTTGTGGCCCAGGACGGCAGCGGCGCTTTCCGCACGGTGCAGGCCGCTCTCGATGCGGTGCCTAAGGACAACCGCGCCCTCATCACCATATTTATCAGAAAAGGCATCTATAAAGAAAAGCTGAACCTGGCCAAGAAACAGAATTTCGTGCGGCTGGTGGGCGAAGACCTCAACACCACCGTGCTCACGTACGACGACTACAACGGCCGCACCCCCGACAACGGCGAGCCCCTGGGCACCTCCGAAGCCGCCAGTTTCCGGGTTTTTGGCAACGATTTCTCGGCCGAAAACATCACCTTCGAAAACACGGCCGGTACGGCGGGGCAGGGCCCGGCCATGTGGGTGTACGGCGACAAAGCCCGGTTTCAGAATTGCCGCTTTCTGGGGTTTCGCGATACGCTGTACCCCTACGGCTACGGCAGCCGGCAGTACTACAAAAGCTGTTACATCGAAGGCACCACCGATTTTATTCTGGGTTCGGCCACGGCGTGGTTTGAGGACTGCACCTTGTTTTGCAAAGCGGGTGGCACCGTCATCATGGCCGCTTCCACCCCCGACAGCGTCCGTTACGGCTTCGTGCTGCAACGCTGCAAGATTGTGGGCGATGCGCCCGCGGACTCCTACTTCCTGGCCCGGCCCTGGAAGCCCTTCGCCAAAACCGTGCTGCTCAACTGCGAGCTGAGCAATGCCATCAAGCCCAAGGGCTGGGACCATTGGGGCAAGGAAAGCAACAAGCAGGACGCCTTTTTTGGCGAGTTCAAATCCGTTGGGCCCGGCGCGGCGCCCAAGGCCCGCATTTTGTGGTCGCGCCAGCTCACGCCGCAGCAAGCCGCGTTCTACACCCGCGAAACCGTGCTGGGCGGCTGGGACCCCACCATAGTTGAGTAAGGGCACCTCCCGCTGAAGCAGAGCCGATTCGCGGCTGTCAATGAGCTTTGAGAAACTGCTGACAGTATTCGGAATGCTCGTTATTTGAAACAATAAGATGAATCAGTAGAAGCTTACAGGGTTTGCTGCCGATAATAAACCCGGCTTGCTGAAGTCGGGTTTATTGTAAAAATTCAATTTAATTGCATGGGTAGGTAGTTGGGTGCCGGGAGTTGGAAGATGCCTTTTTAGGCTGATGAAATGGGCTTACGCCAGGGTGGGAGAGGGTATGGAGATGTATGGCATCGTTCCCGGCAACGATTGCGCAAAAAAATATTGTCCAACTCTTGCTTTTGGTGAAGGACGGATGAAACCTTTAAGAAGCAAAGCCACTCTCGGCAGTGCCGAAGGCCCGGAACTGGCTTTTTATTCTCTTCGCATCGTCCCTTTTTCATGACCGCATTTTCCTCTGCGTTTAGCTTGGTCGGCAAGCGGGCCCTCGTCACAGGCTGCGACCGCGGTATTGGCCAAGCCATTGCCCTGGGCCTGGCCGAGGCCGGCGCCGACATCATCGGCGTATCGATGCACATGCCCGTTGGCGGCGAAACGGAAATGGCCGTGCAGGCGCTGGGCCGCGAGTACCACGGCTACCGGGCCGATTTTGGTAAGCTGGACGAGTTGCAGGGCTTCATCAAGCAGGTGCAGGCCGACTATCCGGTCATTGACATTCTGTTCAACAACGCCGGCATTATCCGCCGCGCCCCGGCCGCCGAGCATTCCGACGAAGACTGGGACGCCGTGCTCACCATCAACCTCGACGCGCCGTTCCGGCTGGCCCGCGCCATTGGCGGGCAAATGCTGAAGCAAGGCAGCGGCAAAATTGTGTTTACGGCCTCCCTGCTCACCTTCCAGGGCGGCATCAACGTGCCCGGCTACGCGGCCAGCAAAGGCGGTGTGGGCAGCCTCGTGAAAGCCCTGGCCAACGAATGGGCCAGCCACGGCATCAACGTGAACGCCATCGCGCCCGGTTACGTGGCTACGGACAACACCGCCGCCCTGCGCCAGGACGAGGAGCGCAGCGCCGCCATTCTGAGCCGCATTCCGGCCGGCCGCTGGGCGCTGCCCACCGATTATCAAGGCCCCGCCGTGTTCCTGGCCTCGGCCGCTTCCGACTACGTGCACGGCACCATCCTCACCGTCGACGGCGGCTGGATGGGACGCTAAAAATCAGTTAAATAGTTGGCAGTGAGCAATGAACAATGGCTCGCTGGTGCTGCCTCCTGGCTTTACATCAACTGTTAATTACTCACTGTTAACTGCTCACTGAAAACATGACCCAGCGCTTTGCCATTGGCCCCCGCGAAACGGCTACCCTGAACACCACGGATATCCGGGAGCATTTCCTGATTGAAAATATCTTCGTGCCCGGTGAAATTCAACTGACCTACACGCACTACGACCGCATGATTGTGGGCGGCGCGCAGCCCACGGAGGCAGCGCTGACGCTGCCCTGTCCCGAGTCGCTCAAAGCTGATTTCTTCCTGGAGCGCCGCGAGCTGGGTGCGCTGAACGTGGGCGGGGCCGGCACCGTCACGGTGGACGGCACGGTGTACGAGTTGGGCAACCAGGACTGCCTGTATGTGGGCCTGGGTGCCCAGAACGTGACGTTTGCCAGCGCCGACGCGGCCAACCCGGCCAAGTTTTACCTGCTTTCGGCCCCGGCCCACGCGGCGCACCCCACCACGCGGCGCACCCAGGCCGAGGCCACGCCGGTGCAAATGGGCACCCCGGAAACGGCCAACGAGCGCACCATCTACAAGTACATCTACCAGGAAGGCATCCAGAGCTGCCAGCTGGTGATGGGCCTCACGCAGCTCAAAGCGGGCTCGGTGTGGAACACGATGCCCAGCCACACGCACGACCGGCGCATGGAGGCCTACCTCTACTTCAACCTACCCCAGGGCCAGCGCGTGCTGCATCTGCTGGGCGAGCCCACCGAAACCCGCCCGCTGTGGGTGAGCAACGAGCAGGCCATTCTCTCCCCGCCGTGGTCCATCCACACGGGCTGCGGCACCAGCGCTTACGCCTTTATCTGGGGCATGGCCGGCGAAAACCGCGAATACACCGACATGGATGCCGTGCCCCTCGACACGCTCCGCTAAGGCTTTTCATTAAAACTCCCACCCAACTTTTTTTAATATGAAGAAATATTATTTCCTGCTCTGGCTGCTGCTTTTCGGCGGCATTGGGCTGGCGGCGGCCCAGAGCCATCAGGTTCAGGGCGTCGTTAAGTCGGCCGAAGGCGAAACCCTGCCGGGCGTGACGGTGCTGGTGGAAGGTACTACCAATGGCGCTTCTACGGGCGCTAACGGCGACTTCAGCATTACACTGCCAGCAGGCAGCGACAACGCCACGCTGCGCTTCAGCTACGTGGGCTTTGTGTCGAAAGAAGTGACGGTGGGCAGCCAGTCCACCATCAACGTGACCCTGGCTTCGGACAGCAAGCAGTTGGAAGACGTGGTGGTGATTGGCTACCAGGCCGTGCAGCGCCGCGACGTGACGGGTTCGGTATCGTCGGTGGGCGCGCAGCAGATTAAGGATATTCCGGTCAACTCGGCTGCTGAGGCCCTGGCCGGCCGTCTGGCCGGTGTGCAACTGACGTCGTCGGAAGGCTCGCCGGGTGCCAACGTGGTGGTGCGGGTGCGGGGCGGTGGCTCCGTGACGCAGGACAACTCGCCGCTGTATGTGGTAGACGGGGTGCAGGTAGAAAACGCCCTGGCCGTGATTGCGCCGCAGGATATCCAGTCGGTCGACGTGCTGAAGGATGCTTCGGCCACTGCCATTTATGGTGCGCGCGGAGCCAACGGTGTCGTTATCATCACGACCAAAGCCGGCCGTGAGGGCAAAACAGTAATTAGCTACAACGGCTTCGTGGGCGTGCGGGCCCTGGCCAAAAAGCTGGACGTAATGAACCCCAGTCAGTTTGTGGATTATCAGTTTGAGCGGGCAACTTCGCTCGGCTCGACGGGGCTGTCGGCGTTCAAGTCGCGGTTTGGCACCACGCGCTTTCGCAGCGACACCCTGCAAAACCTGCGCAACACGCCCAACATTGACTGGCAGAACAAGGTATTCGGCCGCAAGGCGCTCATGCAGACGCACAACGTTTCGGTATCGGGCGGCAATAAGGGCACTACGTATTCGCTGAGCCTGACCAACAACCAGGAAGACGGCATTCAGGTAAGCTCGGGCTATGTTCGCAACCTGCTGAATTTCCGTTTCGACACTAAGGCTTCGGAAAAGCTGCGCCTGGGTTTCAACGTGCGCTACAACGACCAGGTGATTGAGGGGGCCGGTACTTCCACCAACGGTACCACGCCCCAGGGTGTCTCCACGTCCTCCATTAACACCCGCTTGCGCAACACGGTGCTGTACCTGCCGCTGGAGCTGCCAAACATCAGCTCGACCGACCCCAACGTGTTCGACGAAGACTTCGTGACCAACAGCAACCTGGTGAACCCGCTGGTGGCCATCGACAACGACTACCGCCGCAACCGCCGCAAGGTGCTGAACCTGGCCGGCAATGCCAGCTTCATCATCGTCAAAGACCTGACGTTCCGCTCCACGGGCGGCATCGACATCACCAACTCCAGCCTCGAATCCTTCTACGGCCCGTACTCGCCCACGCTGCGCCAGCCCGCCGGCAACTTCAACCTTCAGCCCTTTGCCAATGTGAACACGGGGGTGACGACGAGTATCAACAACTCGAACGTGCTGAGCTACACCTTCAAGACGGGCAAGCACAGCTTTGATGCCTTGCTGGGCGAAGAGGTTTATCAGCAGCTGACTACTTCGCAGAACATTCAGACCAAGTACCTGCCCAAGGAGATTACGGCCGAGCAAGCCATTGCCAACATCAACCAAGGGGTCCTGCCGGGCAGCACGTTTGCTCAGCCGTCGCCCACTACCGACCGTGACGAGTACCGCTTGCTGTCGGGCTTTGGCCGCCTGAACTACAATTTCGACGAGAAATACCTGCTGACGGCCACGTTGCGGGCCGATGGCTCCTCCAAGTTTGGGGCGAACAACCGGGTGGGCTACTTCCCGGCGGCTTCGGTTGCCTGGCGCATCTCGCGCGAAGCTTTCCTGGCCGACGTCAGCCAGATTTCGGACCTGAAGCTGCGCGTCAGCTACGGTGAGGCCGGCAACAACCGCATTCAGAACTTCCTGTATTCGCAGCTCTACCAAACCGGCAACAGCCAGTACGCATTCAACGACGTGTCCTATAACGGAGCCGCCTCGACGCGCCTGCCCAACCCCAACCTGAAGTGGGAATCTACCACTTCCCGCAACCTGGGCGTGGATTTGGCCATGTTCAACAACCGGGTGCAGCTGACGGCCGACGTGTACTACAACACCACGCACGACCTGCTGGTGGACGTGCCCATCTCCTCAATTTCGGGCTATACTTCCCAAACCCGCAACATCGGCTCGACCACCAACCGCGGCCTTGAGCTCCAGCTGTCCGGCAACATCATTCAGACCCCGGACTTCACCTGGTCGGCTAACGCCAACGCGGCCATGAACCGCGGCCGGATTGAAAGCCTGGGTTCGGCTTCGTCCATCTTCTCCAGCTCGGGTTGGGCCAGCAGCGACATTTCCTCCGACTTCCTGACCCAGGTGGGCAGCCCCGTGGGGCAGATGTTTGGCTACGTGGTGGACTACTCGGGCGGCAACGGCAAAGGCTTTTACACGGCCGATGATTTCACGGGCTACAATGCGAGCACCGGCCGTTGGACGCCCAAGCCCGGCGTGGCTGATGACGCCAGCACGACGGGTAACAACCTGGCGCCGGGCACCATTCGCCTCAAGGACCTGGACGGTAACGGCGTCATCAACGAAGCCGACCGCACGATTATCGGCAATGCCAACCCCAAAGTGGTGGGCGGCCTGAACCAGCAGTTCACTTACAAGGCATTTGATGCCAGTGTGTTCCTGAATTTCGTGTACGGCAACGACGTGTACAACGCCAACAAAATTGAGTTCACGACCGCCCGGTATGCCTACGCCAACCTGCTGTCGACGATGAACAACCGGTTCCGCACCATCGACGACAATGGCGTCGCCATCACCGACCTCGATGTCTCGCGCAACCTGAACCAGAACGCCAGCATCTGGACGCCCACCCGCAAAAACTTCGTGAGCTCCTGGGCCATCGAGGACGGTTCGTTCCTGCGCATCAACAACATCACGCTGGGCTACACCATGCCCAAAACCCTGATTTCGCGCGCCAAGCTCACGCAGCTGCGCTTCTACGTGACGCTGAACAACGTGTACGTTTTCACCAAGTACTCGGGCTACGACCCCGAGGCCAATACCCGCCAGGGGGCCAGCAGCCCGCTCACGCCGGGTGTCGACTACGCTGCCTATCCCCGTAGCCGGGGCTTCCTGTTCGGCGTCAACCTTTCCTTGTAATCATACATAGTCCGCCCACCGGTTATTCTTATGAAAATCTCCCTTCTTCGTTCTGCTATCGCCCTGACGGTGGCGTGCGGTACGGCCGGCCTATGGTCGTGCAAAGACTACCTCCAGGTCGACCCCGTGGCTTTCAATACCACGGAGGCCACGTTCAGTTCCGTGACCGGGGCCTCCGGGGCCGTAACGGGCGTTTACGACCAGCTTTCTGGCGATAACACCTACGGCAAAACCGTGGCCCTGTACTATCCCTACGATACCGATGAGTTCATTGGGCAATCCGGCGCCAGCCAGGCCGGCCGTCGGGCCATTGGCCGCTACGCCGAAACGTCGACCGATGCCGAAGTAGAAAACGGCTGGAACGCCCTGTACCAGGGCGTGGAGCGGGCCAATATCTGCATCAAGTACATCCCGCAAATGCCGCAGTACGCGAGCGGCGCGGACTCGGCCACCCTGCACCACCTGCACGGCGAAGTGCTGGCCTTGCGGGCGCAGTTCATGCACGAGCTGATTCGGAACTGGGGCGACGTGCCGGCCCCTCGGGAGCCTTCCATCGTGGGCAAGGATTTTCCCAACGAAGACCGCAACGCGACCTATGATAAACTGCTTGAAGACCTGCGCCAGGCGAGCAAGCTGGTGCTGTGGCGCTCGGCCGGTGCGCCGGAGCGGGAGCGATTTACGCGCGGCGGGGTGATGGCCCTGCGCGCCCGCCTGGCCCTGGCCCGGGGCGGCTACTACCCCAAAGGCGACCACGAAAACGAGCGGGCCGCCGACTACCGCACCTCGCTGCAACTGGCGCACGACATCTGCCAGGAGCTGATGCAGAGCACGCACAGCGGCGAGCACAGCCTCAACCCGAGCTACTCCGACGTGTTTCTGAGCATCAACCACCTGCAGGCCGATGCCACCCACGAATTGATGCTGGAGGTAGCGCACGGCACCGGCACTTCGGCCGCTTCCTCGGATAGCAAGCTGGGCTACTACAACGGCCCCAGGCTGAACTCGACTACCTACGGCACTTCCAGCGGTGCCATTACGGTAACTCCGCCGTATTTCTATGCCTTCGACTCTACCGACCAGCGCCGTGACCTGACCATCACCGCCTACACCCGTGCCACGGCAACGGGCGGGGCGAGCGACTCGAAAATTGGCGTGGCGCTGGACAAGGCCACCGACGGCAAATTCCGCCGCGACTGGCACAGCCCGCCCGTGCCCGGCGGGGGCAACTACCTGGGCTACAACTGGCCCCTTATTCGTTTTGCTGACGTGGTGCTGATGTTTGCCGAAACTGAAAACGAATTGAACGGGCCCACGACTGCCGCCGTGAATGCGCTGCTGAGCGTGCGCCGCCGAGGCTTTGGCCCCAATGCCGCCAACGCCGCCCGCAACCTGGATTTGAGCACGGCCACTACCTTCCGCACCGCGCTCCAGAACGAACGGCTGGTAGAGTTTGGTGGCGAAGGCATTCGCAAATACGACCTGTTGCGCTGGGGCCTGCTAAGCACCAAAATTGCCGAGGCCCGGGACAACATCAACAAAATGGCTAATGGCCAGCCCGTGCCCACCTTTTACGGCCCCCGGCTATTGCCTGCCGGAGCCTATTACAAAACAGTGAACGGCGAGGTGCAGTGGGCCAATTCTTTCTACCGGCCCACGCCGGCCACCGCTCCCGCCGGCACCACCCGCGTGAACTGGACCCAGAGCACCAGCCTTGCCGCGTTAGGCGCTAGCGGACCCGGTGCCACCGGTCTGGCCGCCGAGTACGTGCCCCACCTGGGCAAGGAACTGCTGCCCATCCCGCAGAAAACCATTGACTCGACCCCTGGCCTGCACCAGAACATGGGCTACTAACCATCGGGCATGGGCCGGCCCGTACCGCGCTTTTTTGAAATCAGTAACCACGATTACCTGAGGATTGGACCTCGCATTCTGACGCATGATGACGCTGCAATTACTATTCCTGCTGGCAGGACTGTGCAAGGTGGGACTTGATATACCCCAAGCCCAGCAGGCGACGGTAGCCACGGGTGGCCCGGAAACTTTCCGGGCCACCCAAGCTGCGGTGCAAGACGTGATGCAGGACAGCACCGCCGAAAAAATGCTGGTGTTTCAGCGGGCCATTGGCGGCTGGCCCAAGGCCGTAGGCGACCACAAAGTCGACTACAGATATCCCCTCAGCATGGCCGAGCGCGCCAGCACCCTGGCCGATAAAAAGCGCGGCGATGCCACCATCGACAACAATGCCACGACCCGGGAAATCAGTTACCTCGTCGGGGCTTATCAGCAAACCAATAATCCTGCCTACCGCATGGGCGCCGAAACCGGCATCCGCTTCCTGCTGAAAATGCAGTACGCCAACGGCGGCTTCCCCCAGTATTACCCCGATTTCAGCAACTACCGTCACCAGATTACCTACAACGACAACGCCATGGTGCGGGTGCTGGAAGTGCTCCGCAACGCGGCCACTGGCACCAAAGGATTCGGCGAGCTCGACCCCGCGCTGAAGCCGCTGGCCCAGCAGGCCGTGGAGCGCGGCACCGAATGCATTCTGAAAACCCAGTACGTGCGCAACGGCCAACTCACGGCCTGGTGTGCCCAGTACGACGAGAAGACTTTGCAGCCGGCCAAGGCCCGCGCCTTCGAGCTGGCCTCGCTGAGCGGTGACGAGTCGGTCGAAATCGTGCGGTTTCTGATGGGCATTCCGCAGCCTTCAGCGGCCGTGAAAAAGTCGATTGAAAGCGCCGTGGCCTGGTTCGAAAAAGGGAAGCTGACCAACACGGCCATGAAGGACATCCCGGCCCCAAACGAGCCCCGCGGCCGCGACCGGGTCATTGTGCCCGAGGTGGGTTCCACCATCTGGGCGCGGTTTTATGAGCTGAATACTGACCGGCCCATCTACGTGGGCCGCGACAGCCAGGTGCATTACCAGCTCAGCGAAATTGAGAACGAGCGCCGCGCTGGCTACCTCTACGCCGGCACCTGGCCCGAAAAATTACTGACTAAAGATTATCCGGCCTGGCAGAAGCGGGTGAGTACGGGAGAGAAGAAGTGAAACCCACTTCTAGCTTCGTTCAGCAACAACTAATATCCCCACCGCACAAATGGACACTTTAAATAGACAGCTGGCTTCGGCCATGCCCAGCAGCACGGCCCCGGTGTCCTGGCCCACGCCGGGCCTGTTTGCCCTGCCCGAGAAGGTGCTGCAATTCGGGACCGGCGTGCTGCTGCGCGGCCTGCCCGATTTCATGATTGACGAGGCCAACCGCCGGGGCGTGTTCAACGGCCGCATTGTGGTGGTGAAAAGCACCGACGGCGGCGACGCCACGGCTTTTGAGCGCCAGGACGGCCTGTACACGGTGTGCATTCGCGGCGTGGATGATGGCCACCCGGTGGAAGAAAACGTGGTGTGCAGCAGCATCAGCCGCGTGCTCTCGGCCAAAAGCCAGTGGGCCGAAGTGCTGAAATTTGCCACCAGCCCCGACTTACAAGTAGTCATTTCCAATACCACCGAAGTCGGCATTCAGCTGGTGAATGAGGATATTCACCTTACCCCGCCCACCTCGTTTCCCGGCAAGCTGCTGGCCGTGCTCTACGCGCGCTTCGTGGCCTTCGAGGGCGACGTGAATTGCGGGCTGGTGGTGGTGCCCACCGAATTGATTCCCGAAAACGGCCGCAAGCTCGAAGCCATTGTGCTGGAGCTGGCGCACCGCAACGACCTCGGCAGTGCCTTTATCGACTGGCTCGAGTCGGCCAATCACTTCTGCAATACGCTGGTCGACCGCATTGTACCGGGCAAGCCCGACGCCGCTACCTACGCCCGGCTTCAGGCCGACCTCGGTTATCAGGACGAGCTGCTGACCGTGGCCGAAGCCTATGCGCTCTGGGCCATCGAAGGCGGCGAGCGGGTGCGCGAGGTGCTCTCGTTCCACACCGTGGCCAAAGGCGTGGTTATCCGGCCCGACATCACGCTGTTTCGCGAGTTGAAGCTGCGCCTGCTCAACGGTACGCACACGCTGA
This sequence comes from Hymenobacter terricola, assembly GCF_017921975.2. Classification (GTDB taxonomy): domain Bacteria; phylum Bacteroidota; class Bacteroidia; order Cytophagales; family Hymenobacteraceae; genus Hymenobacter; species Hymenobacter terricola. Next base: position 23,969 of record NZ_JAGEMO020000026.1, on the reverse strand, counting down.
GCTTCGCCCTGGCCCACCTCGTGGGCTGCGTTACGGTGCGCGAGGCCCTGGAAAACGAGAACCTGGCCCGCTTCATTCACAACCTGATGCTGGCCGATTTGCTGCCCGGTATCCCGTACGCCGTCGACGAGAAAGTGGGTCAGCGCTTCGGTATGCAGGTCCTCGACCGCTTCCGCAACCCTTACCTGGAGCACCGCTGGCTGGCCATTGCCATGCAGGGCACCATGAAAATGCAGATGCGCAACGTGCCCACGCTGCTGCACTACTATCAGCAGCACGAGGCTGTGCCGCACTACGTGGCGCTGGGCTTCGCGGCCTACCTGCTGTTTATGCGCAACACGGCTACTGGCGCCAGCACCGGCCAGGGCGAAGCCAACGGCCAGTCCTACCTCATTCAGGACGACCGCGCCGGCTATTTTGCCGACCTGTGGGCCAAGCTGTTGCCGGAGGAGCTGACCGCTGCCGCGCTGCGCAACACCGCTCTCTGGGGCCACGACCTGACTCGCTTGCCCGGCTTCGCCGACAAGGTGAGCCAATACCTGAACCAGCTGCTGGAAGAAGGTGCGCCGGCCACCCTGGCCGCGTTTTTTACCAAAAAATCAGCCTTGGCTAATTAATCAGCACTATGAACGTCATGCTGAGCGGAGCCGAAGCATGACGTTCAGTTAAAAAAAATACCCCGTGAAACATCAAGTTGCCCGCATCCACCCCGCCGACAATGTGCTGGTCGCCCTCGCCGACCTGCCCATCGGCACCGAAGTGCCCTGGGAAAATGGGTTCGTCACCACTTCCGAAGCCATTCCGGCCAAGCACAAGCTCGCGCCCCTGGGCCTGACGCAGGGCCAGCCCGTTACCATGTACGGCGTGCTCGTGGGCACTGCCCGCGAGGCCATCCGCCCCGGCGGCCGCCTCACCACCGCCAATATCCAGCACGCCACCAACAGCTACGACGAGCACGCCCACCGGCGCGCCGCCTGGACTGCCCCCGACGTAACCGCCTGGCAGGACCGCACCTTCCAGGGTTACCACCGCGCCAATGGCCGCGTGGGTACCGCCAACTACTGGCTGGTGATTCCGCTGGTGTTCTGTGAAAACCGCAACATCCAGGTGTTGCAGGATGCGCTGATAACCGACCTCGGCTACGGCCGTCGCAAAAGCTACCAGCCCGAAACCCGCAAGCTGGTGGAGCTGATGCAAGCCGGCAAAACGGTGGAGGAAATCCTCAGCGCCGACCTCGAAGCCAGTGCCGACGCGGCTCAAAATAACCGGCCGTTTCCGAACGTGGACGGCATCCGCTTCCTCTCGCACGAGGGTGGCTGCGGCGGCATCCGCCAGGATGCCCAGACGCTGTGCGGCCTGCTGGCCGGCTACATCACGCACCCCAACGTGGCCGGCGCCACCGTCCTCAGCCTGGGCTGCCAGAACGCGCAGGCCAGCATGCTGCAGGACGAAATCGCGAAGCGCGACCCCCACTTCAGCAAGCCGCTCTACATCCTCGACCAGCAGAAGCTGGGCACTGAGGAAACCCTCATCAGCACCGCGCTGCGCCAGACTTTCGCCGGCCTGATGATTGCCAACCAGGCCCGGCGTGAGCCCGCCCCGCTCAAGGCCCTCAACATCGGCCTGGAATGCGGCGGCTCCGACGGCTTCTCCGGCATCTCGGCCAACCCGGCCCTCGGCCACGTTTCCGACATGCTGGTGGCCCTGGGCGGCTCGGTCATCCTGGCCGAATTCCCGGAGCTGTGCGGCGTGGAGCAGGAGCTGGTGGACCGCAGCGTGAACCAGGAAACGGCCGAGCGGTTCAGCAGCCTGATGAAAGCCTACGGCGACAGCGCCGTAGCCGTCGGCTCGGGCTTCGACATGAACCCTTCGCCCGGCAACATTCGCGATGGTCTGATTACCGATGCCATGAAATCGGCCGGGGCGGCCCGCAAGGGTGGTTCCTCGCCGGTGGTGGCCGTGCTCGACTATCCGGAGCTGGTAACCAAGCCGGGTTTGAACCTGCTCTGCACGCCTGGCAACGACGTGGAATCGACCACGGCCGAAGTAGGCTCGGGAGCGAATATTGTGCTCTTCACCACTGGTTTGGGTACGCCCACCGGCAATCCTATTGCCCCGGTTATCAAAGTGGCCAGCAACACGGCCCTGGCCAGGCGCATGCCCGACATCATCGACGTGAACACCGGAACGGTGATTGACGGCGAAGAAACCATCGAGCAGGCCGGCGAGCGCATTCTCGACTATGTCATTCGCGTGGCCAGCGGCGAGGAAGTGGCCGCCGTGCGCCACGACCAAACCGATTTCATTCCGTGGAAGCGCGGGGTGTCGCTGTAGTCAGACATTAAAAGAACGTCATGCTGAGCTTGCCGAAGCATCTCTACCGCTTCGTTGAATCAGCATTGAATTAGTTACGTGGTAGAGATGCTTCGGCAAGCTCAGCATGACGTTCTTTTAAACTATTTACGCAACCGTTTTCGCTAATAAATACCGAAAGCAGGAGCCTTCAGGAGGGATATGGCGCGGGGAGCGGCCTACCTTCGGTTCCCGAAGCTAAAGCGCATCCCAGGGCTCCCACCCACCCAATTTAGTTGCTCATGAAGCCTTTTCTCAACGACGATTTCCTGCTGCAAACCGCCACGGCCAGCACGCTCTACCACGAGTTTGGCAAGCAGATGCCCATCATCGACTATCATAACCACCTGCTGCCCGACCAGATTGCCGAGGACAAGCAGTTCGACAACATCACCCAAATCTGGCTCTACGGCGACCATTACAAGTGGCGCGCCATGCGGGCTAACGGCGTGCCCGAGCGCTACATCACCGGCGATGCGTCGGACTGGGAGAAGTTTGAGAAATGGGCCGAAACCGTGCCTTACACCCTGCGCAACCCGCTCTACCACTGGACGCACCTGGAGCTGCGCCGCTACTTCGGCATCACCGAGCTGCTGAATAAGGACAGTGCCCGCCGCATCTACGACGAGTGCAGCGCCAAGCTCCAGACGCCCGAGTATTCGGTGCAAAGCTTGCTGCGCAAGATGAATGTGGAAACCCTCTGCACCACCGACGACCCGGCCGATTCGCTGGAGCACCACCAGGCGCTGGCGGCTTCCGGCTTCGAGGTGCGCGTGCTGCCCACCTTCCGGGCCGATAAGGCCATGGCGGTGGACGACGCTCCGAGCTACAACGCTTACCTCGACAAGCTGGGAGCGGCGGCCGAAGTGGAAATCCGCACGTTTGGCGACTTGCAAACGGCCCTGCGCAACCGCCACAGCTTCTTCGCCAGCGTGGGCGGCCGCTTGTCGGACCACGGTCTGGAGCACATTTACGCCGCCAATTACACGGCGGCCGAAATCGACGCCAGCTTCAGCAAAATCCGGGGCGGCAGCGAATTGACTTCGACCGAAAACGTCCAGTTCAAATCGGCCATGCTGGTTTTCCTGGCCGAGCTGGACTGGGAAAAGGGCTGGACGCAGCAGTACCACATTGGTGCGTTGCGGAACAACAACTCGCGCATGCTCCGCGAGCTTGGCCCCGATACGGGCTGGGATTCCATCGGCGACTTCCCGCAGGGCCGCGCCCTCTCCACCTTCCTCGACCGGCTCGATGGCCAGAACAAGCTGGCGAAAACCATTGTCTACAACCTGAATCCAGCCGACAACGAGCTCATCGCCACGATGATTGGCAACTTCAACGACGGCTCGGTGGCGGGCAAAATCCAGTTCGGCTCCGGCTGGTGGTTCCTCGACCAGAAAGATGGCATGGAGAAGCAAATCAATGCCCTGAGCAACATGGGCCTGCTGTCGCGCTTTGTGGGCATGCTCACCGATTCGCGCAGCTTCCTGTCTTACCCGCGCCACGAGTATTTCCGCCGCGTGCTCTGCAACCTGCTCGGCAACGATGTGGAGAATGGCGAGCTGCCGGCCGACATGGACCTGCTCGGCAAAATGGTGCAGAACATCTGCTACGGCAATGCCAAGGAGTATTTTGGTTTCGGCAAAGTGGCGCAGGCCGCAGCCGTAACCGCGTAGCAGTATTGAATAATTGAACGTCATGCTCATCTGGCGTCCGCGTAGCCGAAGCATCTCGCGTGCAGTAGTAATCAAGACGATTGCAACGATTGGATTAGTGATAGCACGCGAGATGCTTCGACTACGCTCAGCATGACCGTTCTTTCGGCCAAGTTTTCAAGTTCCCAAGTCTCCAAGTCTCCACGAATGAAGCAAGTAGTCACGTTCGGCGAAATCATGATGCGGCTGTCGCCGCCGCTGAACTACCGGTTCGCGCAAACCCAGAGCCTGGAAATCGTGTACGGCGGCGGCGATGCCAACGTGGCCGCTTCGCTGGCGGGCCTGGGCGTACCCGCCGCGCACATCACCTGCTTCCCGGCCAATGACCTGGGCCACGCGGCGGCCCAGCAGTTCCGTGCCCTGGGCGTGAACATGGACGCCACTGTTTATGAAGGGGACCGGCTCGGCCTGTATTTCCTGGAAGTAGGGGCGGGGATGCGCGCCAGCAAGGTCGTCTACGACCGCGCCAACTCGGCCTTCGCCAACCTCGACCCGGCCGCTTTCAACTGGGATGAAATCCTGAAAGATGCCGGCTGGCTGCACTGGACGGGCATTACGCCCGCCATTTCGGCCAGCACCGCCGAGGCTACGCGCCAGGCCATTGCCGCCGCGCGCCGCCTGGGCCTCACCGTATCGGCCGATGTGAACTACCGCCGCAACCTGTGGCAATACGGCCAGACCGCGCAATCCGTAATGTCGGAACTGGTGCAGGGTTGCGACGTGGTGGTCTGTTCCGAGAACGACGCCGAGGACTTATTCGGCATCGTGCCACTGCCCGGCACCGACAACAAGTTCGTATCGGTGGCGCAGCAGGTGATGGCGCGGTTTCCGCAAATCAAGCAAGTCATCACCACCCGCCGCAAAACCCACAGCGCTTCGCATAACGGGCTGAAGGGCATTTTTTACGATGGCCAGCAGTTTTTAGAAACCATCACCTACGACATCAACCCCATCGTGGACCGCATCGGCGGGGGCGACGCCTTCATGGCGGGCTTCATCTACGGCTCGCTTGCTTACAACAACCCGCAGCAGGCCCTCACTTTCGGCGTGGCCGCGTCGGCCCTCAAGCACACCATTCACGGCGACGTTAACTTAGTAACCGTGGCCGAGGTGGAAGACATCATGCGCGGCAACACCAGCGGCCGCCTGCTCCGCTAAACTTCTCAATTCCATGGCTCAACTCATTGCTTCCGATACGCTTGCCACGCTGTTGCGCTACCCCGTAGTGCCGGTGTTCTATCATGCCGATGTGGCCTATGCCCAGCGCATGCTGCGGGCCTGCTACGACGGTGGTATCCGGGTGTTTGAATTCACGAACCGGGGCGCAAACGCCCTGGCTGTCTTCACTGAATTGCAGGCTTTCGTGCAAACGAATTGCCCGGACATGGTGCTCGGCATCGGCACGCTGTTCACGGCCGAGCAGGCCGAGCAATTCATTGCCGCCGGCGCGGCCTTCGTGGTGCAGCCCTGCGCCACGGCCGAAGTGGCCGAAGTGTGCCGCGCCCACGACATTCCGTGGCTGCCCGGCGCCCTCACACCGACCGAGATTTACCAGGCCAGCCAGCTGGGTGCGGCCGTGGTGAAAATCTTCCCCGGCAACCTCGTCGGCCCCGACTATGTGAAGGCCCTGCGCGGCCCCATGCCCCACATCAAACTCATGGTAACGGGCGGCGTCGAGCCCACCGAAGCCAGCGTCAGCGCCTGGTTTGGGGCGGGCGTGAATGCCGTGGGCATGGGCTCGCAGCTGTTCAGGAATGCCGATGATACCGATGCCCTGGCCGCCAGCATTGGCGAGCTGATGAAGTTTGTGGATACCCTGAAGAAATAATGCCTGATATGGTGGCACCCACCGCCGGTTTCCGCCGCGAGTAATCCCCGTCTTAAATTCCCGCACTCGATGACACCACTTCCCACCCAATCGCCGCCGGCTTCGCCGCTGGATACGGCCAACGCCGCCATCGGCAAGTACCGCTGGACCATCTGCGGGCTGGTGTTCTTCGCCACCACGATTAACTACCTTGACCGGGCCGTTATCTCGTTGCTGAAGCCGTACCTGGAAAAGGCTTTCCACTGGAATTCTGGCGACTACGCCAATATCGAAATCGCCTTCAAGCTGGCGTATGCGGTGGGAATGGTGGGCGTGGGCCGCATTATCGACCGGCTGGGGACCAAGCTGGGCTACGCGCTTTCGACGGCGCTGTGGAGCGTGGCGGCCATGGGGCACGCACTGGTGAGCAGCACGCTGGGCTTTGGGGTGGCCCGGGGATTTTTGGGCGTCACGGAAGCGGGTAACTTCCCAGCGGCTATCAAGACCACGGCCGAGTGGTTTCCGCAGCGGGAGCGGGCGCTGGCCACGGGCATCTTCAACTCGGGTTCCAACGTGGGGGCCATCGTGGCGCCGCTCTCCGTGCCGTGGATTGCCGAGCACATCGGCTGGCAGTGGGCGTTTGTGATTACCGGGGCGCTGGGTTTTATCTGGCTGGTGCTGTGGTATCTCATCTACGACACGCCGGCCAACAGCAAGCGCCTGAGCAAGGCCGAGTTCGATTACATCAACGCCGATATTCCGGCGGGCCTGCCCGAAGAAGGCGTGACGGAAGAGAAACCCAAGGCTTCGTGGGGCACGCTGCTGGGCTTCCGCCAGACCTGGGCCTTCGTGATTGGCAAGTTCATCACCGACCCCATCTGGTGGTTCTACCTGTTTTGGTTGCCCGATTTTCTCGGCAAGCAGTACCACCTCACGGGCACGGCCATTGCGCTGCCGGTAGCGGCCGTGTACATCCTGTCGAGCATTGGCAGCATCAGCGGCGGCTACATCCCGTTGGGCTTCATGAAGCGCGGCATGCCGGCCTTCCAGGCCCGCAAGCGCAGCATGCTGCTGATTGCCTGCTGCGTATTCCCGATTATTTTTGCGCAGTGGCTGGGCAACATTAATATGTGGCTGGCGGTGCTGGTCATCGGCATTGCGGCGGCGGCCCACCAGGCGTGGAGCGCCAACATTTTCACCACCGTGTCGGATATGTTCCCGAAGCGGACGGTGGGCTCGGTGACGGGCATTGGCGGCATGGCCGGCGGCCTGGGCGGCATTGCCCTCACCGCGCTGGTGCAGAAGCGCATGTTTGTGCACTACGAAAGCATTGGCCAGCTCGACAAGGCGTACTACATCATGTTTTTCATCTGCGGCGCGGCGTATTTGCTGGCCTGGGTGCTGATGTTCACGCTGGTGCCGCGCATGGAGCCCATTAAGTTCGACGATAACAACTAATGAGCGGCGCAGCCGTGCGCGTTGGTCTTTCTCTGGTAACGCAATCAGTATAACTGTCTGGTTATTGCTGCTAGCCTTGGTGCTGGCCTTGCCGCTCATTGCCTTTACTCAGGCATACAATCCGAAAATATGGACCTCGAAAAAGAAGTGGAAGCCCTGGAACGCCAGCGCTTCGAAGCCCAGGTAAGTAAAGACTTCACTGTTCTGGAAAAAGCTTTCGCTGATGACCTGATTTACATCCATTCCAACGGGCATCAGCACAACAAAAGCGAATACCTCCAGAGCATTCGCAGCGGCGAAAGCCAGTACAACAAGATTGACGTGGAAGCCCTGGCTGTGCGCACTTACAACGACGGCAAAACCGCCGTAGTAAACGGCACCGTGCTCATCACCCTGGCCAATTTACCCGACGGCACTCCTAATCTCACCCACCTCAAATACGTGACGGTGCAGGTGAAAGACTCGGAAAAAGGCTGGCAGGTAGTGCTGTGGCAATCGCAGAAACAAGCCTCTTGATTTCAGTGAGCAGTTAACATTCCCATCTAGCTACCAAACCAAAATGGTTAACTGCTCACTGTTAACTGTTAACTGACTACAATGTCCCAGATTACCGAAAACTCCCTGGCCACGCCCGTTGGCACCACGCTGGAGCGCTACATCATGCGCAAGCAGAGCGAATTCGCCTACGCCACTGGCGAGCTAAGCCAGTTGCTGCGCGACATTGCCCTGGCCGGCAAAATCGTGAACCGCGAAGTGAACCGCGCCGGCCTTTCGCGCATCACCGGGGCCATGGGCGAGAAAAATGTACAGGGCGAGCACCAGCAGAAGCTCGACGTGGAAGCCAACATCCGCTTCGTGCGCGCCCTCACCAATGGGGGAGAGGCCTGCGCCGTGCTCTCGGAAGAGGATGAGGAAATCATTCAGACCGGTAATGTTTTCGGCAAGTACGTGGTGGCTATCGACCCGCTCGACGGCTCCTCGAACATCGACGTGAACGTGAGCATCGGCACCATTTTCAGCATCTACCGCCGCGTGTCGCGCATTGGCGGCCCGGCCCGGCAGGAGGATTTTTTGCAGGGCGGCCGGGCGCAGGTGGCGGCGGGCTACGTTCTGTACGGCTCCAGCACCATGCTCGTGTACACCACCGGGCACGGCGTAACGGGCTTCACCTACGAAAACTCGCTGGGTGAATTCTTCCTTTCGCACCCCGATATCAAGATTCCGCGCCACGGGCCGGTGTTCAGCTGCAACGAGGGCAACTGGTTCGACTATCCGGAGTTCGTGCGCACCTACCTCACCAGCTGCAAGGAGCGCCGGCTCACGGCTCGCTACGTAGGCTCATTGGTGGCCGACTACCACCGCAACCTGTTCACAGGCGGCATCTACCTCTACCCGCCCACCGTGGACAAGCCCGGCGGCAAGCTGCGCCTGCTCTACGAATGCTACCCGCTGGCCTTCCTCATTGAACAGGCCGGCGGCATGGCCGTAACCGGGGCCGACGTGGTGCTCGACGTGCACCCCAACGCCGACCTGCACCAGCGCGCCCCGCTCTTCGTGGGCTCCGCCGATTTGGTGATGGAGCTGCAAGCCGTAGCCGCGCAGTAGAGGCATGAGCATGCGCGGAAAAAGCCTTTTGCTCGCGTTGCTAGCCATTTTGGGAAGCCACTTTGCGCAAGCGCAGAAGTCCGGCCCGAACGTGCTCGACTGGAAGGCATCGGCTACGCTCAGCACGTATTTGCTACAGCAAACGCACGCGCAGTACGCCCCCCGCGCCGCCGAGCTGGACCGCGCCGCGCAGTCGGCCCCCGGCGCGGCGGCCTACCGCGACAGCGTGCAGGCGCGTTTCCGGCGGGTGCTGGGGCCGCTGCCCGCCCGCACACCGCTGCACGCACAGGTGACGGGCAAGCTGGCGCGAGCTGGCTTTCGCATCGAGAAAATCATTTATGAAAGCACGCCGCGTCACCACGTCACGGCTAATTTGTACGTGCCGGCGGGCAAGGCGAAAAAGCCGGGCGTGCTGCTGTTTTGCGGGCATGAGCAGGAATCAAAAGCCACGGTTTTGTACCAGAAAACAGCTGTTCTATTCGCTCAGCACGGTTTTGTGGTTCTCGTCATTGACCCCATTTCGCAGGGCGAGCGCATGCAGCTGACCGATGCGGCCGGCAAACCGTTGGCTCGCGGCGGCACCACCGAACACACCTTGCTCAATGCCGGAGCGGCCCTGCTGGGCGAAACCACGCCCGCCGAAGAGCTGTGGGACAACGAGCGCGGCCTCGATTACCTGTTCACCCGGCCCGAAGTAGACACGGCCCGCCTGGGCTGCCTCGGCAACTCCGGTGGCGCTACCCAAACGGCCTATTTCATGGCCTTGGAGCCGCGCATGAAAGTGGCCGCGCTGTGCAGCTACGTGGCCAGCGGCGAACGAAACCTGGAACTGACCGGCCCCGCCGATGGCTGCGTGCAGCTGCCCGGCGCCGGCCGCGCCCGCCTCGATATCGCTGACTGGCCCATCATGTTCGCACCCAGGCCGCTGCTGATACTGGCCGGCCGCTACGATTTCGTGGACTACAATCAGATTGAAGCGGCTACGGCAGAGACTGGCCGGATATACGAGGCTTTGGGCAAACCGGCTCAGCTCAGCCTGTTCACTTACGACGACGGCCACGGCATTTCGCAGCCCAAGCGGGAGGCGGCCGTGGCGTGGTTCCGGCGGTGGTTTTATGGCGATGCAAGTCCGGTGCGGGAGGGTAGTTTGGCGGTATTGTCTGAAAAAGAGCTGCGCTGTACCACCACGGGCCAGGTAAATACTGCGTTTCGGGATGAGGAAACCCTGCCTGCCAAACACCTTGCCCAAGCCAAAATTCTGGCTAGTCAGCGGGGGGCAAACCCGCCCGCTGCGGTGGAAAAATTGGTGTCGCAGCAATTGGGCAGTGCCGCAACAGATGTCAAGAGTTTGGCGATTTCACCGCTCGATACGCTGCGCCGAGATGGTGTTATGCTGCAAAAATTTATTCTTCGCGCGATGGGTGAGCCGCCGCTGCCCGTGCTGGTAGCGCTGCCCCCGGGGAATGTGCCCACCAGGGTGCTCCTCTGGCTGCCCGATGCCGGGAAAGCCAGCATCTTGGACAGTGCCGCGCAGCTTCGGGCTTACCTGAGCCAGGGCACGGCCGTGGTGCTGGCCGACTTGCGCGGCCTGGGCGAAACCACCGACCCCACCGCTTTCAACGACCCCAAATATTATAACCGCGAGTACCGCAATGCCCTGCTGGCGCTGCACACGGGCCGCCCCCTGGTAGCCCAGCGCATTGCCGATATCGCCCTGCTCCGCCTGTTTGTGCGAAGCACCGACCACTTAGCCGGAGCGCCGCTCGAAATCAGGGCCAGTGGCCGGGCTGTGGTGCCGGCGCTCTGTGCGGCGGTGCTTTCGCCCGTCATCACTCGTCTCACCGTGGCGCAACTGCCGCAATCTTTCCAGCAGCTGTTGGAGCATCCTGCCACTAAAGACACGTACTCACAAGTGCTGCCCGGTGTGCTTCAACACTACGACCTGCCCGATTTGCAGCGGGCGCTGGGGGGCCGGCTGGTGGTTGGCAAGCCGTAAGTCAGCAGAGTGTTAAGCCGAGGCGGGCTGCTCCAGCAGCTCATTTTGCCACAGCAGCTGCTCCTCGCGGATAGGGTAGGGGATGCCGTTGCGGATGGTTTGAAACACGGCTTCAAACAGGCCTCTGTAGTTGCCGGGGGCGGCGGGGTCGGGGGTGGTTTCGAGCGCACCGGTGGGGGTGGCAAGGGTCAGGTGGCCTTCCTGGCCGGGTTTTTCGTGGCCGTATTCGGGGGCTTCGGGCGACATTCCGGCCAGCAGTTGGGTTTCCTGCACGTCGGTACGGCCTTTTTGGTAGCTGCCTTGGGTGCCGTGCAGCACGTAGGCCGGGCCGGGCGCCGCCACCAACAGGCCCGAGGTAATCCACACGTTGAGCCCCGCCGGGTAGCGCAGTTGCAACGAGAAAAAGTCCTCTACCTGGGTGCCGGGCCGGAAATAGCCCACGGTTTTGTGCACGCTGAGGGGCCGGCCAAACAGGCTGATAGCCTGGTCGATAATGTGCGGCCCCAAATCATACAGCAGGCCGCTGCCGGGCAACGCTTCCTCCTTGAATTTCTTAGGATTCAGGGCCACCTTGTACCGGTCGTAGCGAATATGCACTTCGATGAGCTGGCCCAGCTGGCCGCTTTCTACCACGCGGGCGACGGCCCCGAAGTCACTGTCCCAGCGGCGGTTCTGGTAGGCAAAGAGGTGGCGGTCCATCTTTTTGGCCAGGGCCAGCAGCTCTTGTAGCTGCGTAACGGAGGTGGCCACGGGCTTTTCCAGCAGCACGTGCTTGCCGGCGCGCAGGGCTTGCTGGGCCAGGTCGAAATGCGTGTTGCTGGGCGTATTCACCACCACCAGCTCAATGGTGGGGTCGGCCAGCACCTCGGCCACGCTGGCATAGCTGCGGATGGCCGGGTAGTCGTGGCGCATGCGCTGCTCGGTGCGTTCCACCACGCCGTGGAGGTCGAAGCCGGGGTGAGCGGCCAGAAAGGGTGCCTGAAAAAGCTTGCCCGACATGCCATAGGCCAGCAAAGCGGTGCGAATGGGAACGGTCGTCATGCCTCAAATGTAAAGCGAATGACCGGTGAGCAAGATGTGCATCGCCGCATTTCGGCTCCAGGTTTGTAATAATATGGGGGACATAAACAGTATGTTATTTAGAAAATAATTGATAATCAACAGGAGTGTCGCGTTAAGCGCTATCGTCAGCGAATTGCTTTTTTGATTGTGCCTAACTTGTACCGGGTTTATTAGCACAACACTGGGCACTTACCACCGCGCCAGACGTTTGCGTTGAGAAGCAGCCGGTCGGGCAGGGGCCGTGTCGTTTGATGCGCGGCCGAGGCCGGAGTGAGCATATGGTATTATGTATGAAAGCGGGGGCGGCCCGCGGCTTGCTTAGCGAGCCCCAATTCCAGTTCAATCTAATGATATGAAGCAAATAGTTCTTTTTACTGCGTGGTTGGGTCTGTTGCTCGGTAGCTATTCAGGCGTGCGGGCGCAGACGAAAGCGCCTGCCCCCGGTGCTGCGGCGCCTGCCGCCGCCCCGCGCTACCAGGTCGGGAAGCTCTCGACCGACCCGGCCCAGTACATCACCGATGTGCAGGGCATGATGGCCAGCACCAACAACGCCACCGCCCGCGCCATGGGCACCCGCCTGAAAGAACTGTGGGGCTCGAACCGCCTCACGGCTTCGCAGCAAGCCCGCATCGTGGCCCTGTCGCAGACCATGCTGGCCAAAAAATTCAAGCCCCGGCCGCACTTTGAGATGTTGTTTGGGGCCATCGTGGGTGGCGCGACCACGGCCAAGCTCAGCGACCAGCAGATGGACCAGTACCTCGACGTGCTGGGCCAAACCCTGGAAAAAGAGACTCCCCAGGAAACCGAGAAATTTATTTTCAGCACCAGCCGCTTCCTCAACGGCGGCTACCTCTACCACTCGGGCTACAATTCGCTGCGCGCCACGGGCGGCACCATTTCCTTCGCGTACTCGCCCATTGCGGCGCCCACTTCCAACCTGGAATTTGGTTCGGAGGCCCCCGCGCCCAAAGAAGAGCCGCTGCCCGCCGCGCCCAAGCCCGTGGCGAAGAAGCCCGTGGCGAAGGCTCCCGTGAAAGCCGCGGCCAAGCCCGCCGCCAGGAAAAAAGCCAGCAGCAGCGGCTGGGACACTGCCGACCTGTGGTCCTCGCCCTCGGGTGGGGGCTGGGGCGACAGCGACGACGGCTGGGGCACCCCGATGAAGAAGAAAGCGCCGGCCAAAAAGCCCGCCGCAACTGCCGCAAAAAAGCCGGCGGGCTCTACGCCGACTGCCCCGGCTAAGGAAGCCGCGCCGGTGGCCAAGTCGTCGGATTTTGATGCGCCTTCGGCTTCGTTTGCGCCCTCGGCGCTGCCGTATGACGACTACGTGGCGCCGCCGGCCCGGGGCGCGGTGATGGTGGTGAAGGATGCCGACCTGTTCATGGCCACGGCCGGCGACTCGGTGGTGCTGAAGAAGGTGAGCGGCACGGCCGTGCCCAGCTCGGGCCGGTTTCTGGCCACAGGCGGGCAGCTGGCCTGGACCATTAAAACCAACCCGGTGACGGCCGACATGGCGGGCTTCGACTTCGACATGAGCAAGCCCGAATTCACGGCCCAGCCCGTGACGCTGACGTACGCGGCCGTGCTGGAAGCCCCCGTGAAAGGCGCCCTGAGCTACAAAAGCGTGCGGCGCAAGCCCGGCGCGACGGACACCGGCTACCCGCGCTTCATCTCGCTCACCAACGATGCCCGCATCAAAAACCTGGGCGACAACATCAAGTACCGGGGCGGCATTTCAATGTCGGGCGGCAAGGTGCTGAGCGCCGCGCTCGACGGCTCGCTGTCCAACCTCACCGTGAGCCTCGACGGCAAGCCCAAGTTCAAAGCGGCTTCGCGGGCCTACGTGCTCAGCGACTCGCTCATCACGGCCAACCGGGCGGCGGTTACCATTTACGAAGGCGCCAAGGACTCGGTGACGCACCCCGGTGCGCAGCTCAAATACTCGAAAGCCAAGCAGCAGCTGAAGCTCGCGCGGGAGGAAGGCCTGTACAAGAACACGCCCTACAGCGACTCCTACCACCAGCTCGAAATCCGCACCGAGGCCCTGACCTGGAACCTGCGCCAGCCCACCATTGACTTCGCCGTGCTGTCGTCGAAAAACCAGCAAACGGCCGATTTCGAGAGCAAGGAATTCTTCACCAACACCCGCTACCAGCAGCTCAAAAGCATCAACCGGCTGCACCCGCTGCAAATGCTGGTGGGCTACAGCCAGGCCCACGGCGACGAGAAAACCATTAATGTGAGCACCTTGGCCACGGATTTGAACACGTCGGTGGCCAACATGCGCAGCGATATGTCCGGCCTGGCCCGCGACGGCTACGTGGCCTGGGACCCCCAAACCGGCAACGTGACCATCCTGCCCAAGGGCGCGCACTACGTGGCCGCTGCTCGCGACAAGAAGGACTACGACCACATCGCCATCAAGTCCCTGTCGGGCTCGGGCCGCAACGCCACCCTCAACCTGAACACCAACGAGCTGCTGGTGCGCGGCGTGGACCGGTTCAACTTTTCGGATGACTCGGCGACGGTGTTCGTGCGGCCCGACAGCGCCATCATTCGCATCGAGAAAAACCGGAACATCAATTTCAGCGGCACGGTGGTGGCGTCGGCCATGCGCTTTAAGGGGCGGGATTTCAAGTTTGACTACGACGGCTTCTACGTCGACATGGCCAAGATAGACTCCATCGTGATTCGGAGCGAGCCCAAAACGGCGGCGGGCAAACCCACGGGCAAGCACGCCGACTTCGCCCTCACCAACAAAGGCAAGGTATCCACCGGCCGCCTCTTTCTGAACGACCCCAAGAACAAGTCGGGCCGCAAGAAAAAAGGCCAGTACCCGGCGTTCGACTCCAAGAGCGGAGCCAACGTGTACTTCGGCAAGCAGGACGTGCTGGGCGGCGCCTACGACTCGACGATGGTCTTCGATATTCCGCCGTTCAAGCTCGACTCGCTCAATGGCATCGGCAAGTCGGCGTCGGGCTTCGATGGCACGTTCCGCAGCGGCGGCATCATTCCCGACATCAAAACCAAGCTCACCATGCAGCCCGATGGCTCGCTGGGCTTCATCTACGACGTGCCGAAGGACGGCTTCCCGCTCTACAAGGGCCGCGGCCGCGTGTTCAACAAAGTGAAGATGGACGGCAAGGGCCTGCAGGCCGACGGCACCGTGACGTATCAAACCGGCACGTTCACCTCCGACAGCTTCGTGTTCTACCGCGACTCGGTGGTGGCCGTGGGCAAAACGGGCACCATTCTGGCCAAAAAGGAGGGCGATGTCGACATTCCCCGCATGAACTTACCCACCGGCTACCTCATGAACTGGAAGGTGCGCCAGGACTCGATGTACCTGTCTACCCCGCCGGGCGGCGAGTCGTCCATCCGCCTGTACTCGGCCGTATCCGACCCCAAATCCAAGACCATTACGTCCTACAATTTCCGGGGCACGGCGCTGCTGACGCCCAAAAACGCGGGCGGCAATGGCCGCCTCGACGGGCCGCAGTCGTTCATCAAATCGCCGGAGTTTACATTTAAATCCAACAGCTATTCGGGCAAAAAGGCCATTCTCAGCGTCAAATCGGCCGAGGCCAATAAGCCCGCGCTCACGGCCAACGACGTGAATTTCGAATACAACCTGAAGAAGGGCTACGCCGATTTCAAGCGCGAGGAAGGCAGCAAAGCCAGCATCGACCTGCCGTATTCGAAATTCAAAACCACGCTCAGCGGCGGCCATTGGGACTTCAAGAAAAAGCAGGTTAAGCTGCGCGTGGCCACCAATGGCGACTCCACCAAGTCGTACTTCTACTCCACCAATCCCGACCAGCAGGGCCTGAAATTCAAGGCGGCCACCGGCGTATACGACCTGGCCAAGTACCAGATGAAGGTGGGCGGCGTGCCCTACATCGCCGCTGCCGATGCCTGGATTATCCCCGACTCGGGCAAGGTCAGCATCGGGGCCAATGGCCGCCTGCAGCGTTTCAAAAGAGCCGGCATCCTGCTCGATTCGCTGGCTAAGTTCCACAAGCTTTACAATGGCAACATCGAGGTGCTCTCGAAGGTGGCCTTTACCGGCAACGCCCTCTATAGCTTCAAAACGGCCCGCGACTCGGTGGCCCTGCGCTTCACCAACTTCGGCCCCGACCAGGCCTCTATGCTGGTAGGCAAGGCCGCCAAAGCCGCCCATAAAGAGAAAGAGAAAGAGAAAGAGAAAGAGAAAGATGGCATGGACAGCGGTGGCGGGGCCGCCGCCGGGGCCGCCACCGTGGCCACCGCCACCGTGGACGCCGCTACCAAATTCCAGCTCACGCCGCGCATCGGCTACCGGGGCGGCGTGCAGCTGAACTCGCAGCGCCGCGGCTTCGTGTTCGATGGCCAGGTGCAGCTCCAGTTTGGCAAAGACCGCAACTCCGCCGAATGGATTGCGGTGAAGGATTCCATCGACCCCAAGAACTTTAGCCTGAACCTGAAAGACATCAAGGCCGAGGACGGGGCCCCGCTCGTGACCGGCCTGTTCGTCTCGGACCAGACCAACAAGCTCTATCCGCTGTACGCCGCCACCGTGCCCAACCCCACCGACGTGCCCGTGTTCAAGGTGGATGGCAAGCTGCGCTACGACGACCGCAAAGGCGTGTACAGCATCTCGCGCAACGACATTACCGACGTCAACGCCTACGAGGGCGCGGCCCTCACCTACACCGATTCCACCAACGCGCTCAGCTTCCGCGGGCCCATGTCCTTCATCACGTCCAACAAGGACTACAAAATGGTGGGCAGCGGCGTGGGCACCGCCAACCCCGACAGCGCCCGCTACGCGGTGGATGCCCTGCTGGGCATCGACATCGTGATGCCGCCCAAAGCCGTCGACATCATGGGCGCGGAGATTGCCAAAATCACCAAAGGCTCGCCCGAGGCGCAGGACGGTGGCACCAACGAGCTCTACAAGCTCGGCCAGTTCATCGGCGACAAGGGCGTGGAGGCCTACACCATGCGCAAAGGCGCCGCCGACCCGCTCATGAAGCTCTCGCCCAAGCTGGCCCACACCATCCTGCTGAGCAAGGTGAACCTGCGCTGGAACGAGAGCAAGCGCGCCTGGTACTCGGTGGGCCAGCTCGGCCTCGGCGGCATCGGCAAGCAGCCTTTGAACGCGATGATTAACGGCTACGTGGAAATTCGCCGGGAAAACGCCTCCGATGTCGTGGAGCTTTACCTCGAACCCGAACCCCAGAGCTGGTATTACCTGAAATACGCCAACAACGTGCTGCTGGCTAAGTCGCAGAGCGAAGATTTCGACGGTGAGATTGGCAACAAGGCCAAGGGCAGCATCGAAACGGCGACCAACTACGGCGTGTTCCTGGGCGATTTCCCGGACGTGGACGCCTTCCGCTCGCACTTCGAGCGGGACTACCTGCACAAGTCCGGCAAGCTGGCCGCCCGCCCCACCGCCCCGGCCCCGGCCGAAACCTTCGACGCGGTGGACAGCAAAAAGAAGAAGAAAAAGGGCAAGGGCGACGACGCCTTTGGCACGGATGCCAGCGCCGACCCCAACGCCAACCCCGGTGCCGCTACCGCTGATGCCGCCCCCGAACCGTCCAGGAAGAAGAAAAAGGCCAAAGCCAACGACCCCTTCGGCGACGGCGTGATGGACGACCCCAACGCCCCGGCCCCCGCCCCGGAAACCACCAGGAAGAAGGAGAAAACCAAGGACAAGGCCGCCGACGCCGACGCTCCCGCCACGGCCGACGCCCCCGCCGCCGAGCCCAAAAAGGTGAAGACCAAAGCCAAGGACGCCGACCCCGCCCCGGCCGACGCGGCCCCCGCTGCGGCCGACACCGCCCCCGACCCCGCGCAGGCCAAGAAAGAAGCCGACCGCCTGGCCAAGGAAGCCGAAAAGGCGAAGAAGGACGAAGAGAAGGCCAAGAAGGACGAGGAGAAAGCCAGGAAGGACGCGGAAAAGAAAAAGAAGAAAGCCACCGACGACCCCTTCGGCGACAGCTAAGCCGGGGCGAAGGCAACACGTAAAAAGAACGTCATGCTGAGCGCAGCCGAAGCATCTCTACCGCGCAACTAATTCGATTTAGTATTGCACGCGAGATGCTTCGGCTCCGCTCAGCATGACGTTCTTTTGTCTCCATTATTACGCCCTAACCGCCACATGCCCATTCTCTACATCCTCCTTGCCCTCGTCGCGGCCTACCTGCTCGGCTCCATTCCCACGGCCTTGTGGGTGGGCCGCCGCTTCTTTAACCTGGCCGATATCCGGGAGCACGGCTCCGGCAACGCGGGCGCCACCAATACCTTCCGCGTCCTCGGCCCCAAAGCCGGCACGGCCGTGCTGCTCGTCGATGCGCTGAAGGGCTTCGTGGCCGCCTATTTTCTGCCCAACTGGCTGCTCAGCCAGGGCGCCATCGAGCCGGGCCAGGTGCTGTACTTCCGGCTGGCGTGCGGCGTGCTGGCTGTGGTGGGCCACATCTACCCGGTGTTTGCGCAGTTCCGGGGCGGCAAGGGTGTGGCCACCATCCTGGGCATGATGCTGGGCGTGGCCCCGGCCACGGTGGGCGTGTGCATGCTGATATTTATCGTGATACTGCTGCTGTTCCGCTACGTGTCGCTGGCCAGCATGACGGCCGGCCTCAGCTTCGCGCTGCTGCAACTGCTGCCCCAGTTCCGGCCGGCGCAGCCGTTCATGGTGGGCGTGGGCTTCGTGCTGGCGGCGCTGCTCATCTACACGCACCGGGCCAATATCGGCCGGCTCCGGAGCGGGACCGAGAGCCGGGTGCCGCTGCCGTGGGCGAAGTAGCAATGCTGCAGTTTGCTGATAAACTGTTTGTGATTTATGACTGGACGACATTTCCAGACAAGCACGCAATCCGCAACCTCTATGCCTACGATTCGGAAGGTGAACGATTATGGATAGCAGAAGAGCGACGCTCTGGCGATTTTTTTACCGGCTTTGTAGGCGATGGTAAACTCTTGCAGGCCGCAACATGGGATTGTTTTTGCTGCACCCTTACCCCTGAAACTGGCGAGATACTCGATTCGTATTTTACTAAGTAGCTATCCACCCAACCCACCCCCCGGCACCCCCGAAACACCCGAAATAGCTCCGGTAACTGCTTTGGTCGCGCCGGGAAGTGCTTCGAAGAGGCCGGGGAAGGTTTCAAGCGGGCCGGGGAGTGGGGCGGGGGAGCCGGGGAACGCCGGGAGGGAGCCGGATGGTGCTTCGGGCGGGCCGGCGGCTGCTTGGCAGCGGCCGGAAAATACTTCTGGCTCGGCGGGAAATATCCCGATACCTTCGGGGCGGCAGCTGCCCGGGCGGCAGGTGTGATGTTACCCATCTCATTCCCCCACATTTTTATGCTTGACAAAGACCCCATCGCCGAGTACCCTTCTACCCAGGCCGCCCTTTGGGAACGCTGCCTCGCGATGAGCGCCACCGCCCGCCGCGACGCCGCCGAGCTGGCCAGGCGCGGCATCACGGCCGCCGCGCTCACCAAATTCGATGCCGACACCGCCACCTTCGGCACCATGGACCCCGACACCGTGCTGGTGCAGGAGGCCAAGGTGGTGACCGACGACAAAGACGAAACCCAGGCCCGGCTCGAAACCGCCATTCAGGCCGTGATGGACTGCGTGGGGCTGAAGGACGACCCGCGCACGGCCGCCTACAAGCGCTTTGGCGTGAGCGACGTGACCAGCCTGGGCCAGGCCAAGCTGCACCTGGCCGCCACCATGGTGGCCAGGCAGGGCCGCAAGTACCTGGCCGACTACGCCGATAAGGGCCTCACCGCCGCCATGCTGGCCACCGTGGAAACCGAGAACACCGCCTTCGTGGACCAGATGGCCGGCCGCTACGAGGCCGTGAGCACCCGCGCCGGGGCCACCCGCGCCCGCATCGTGTTTGCCAACGGCCTCTACCGCCAGCTGGTGGCCCTGGCCAACGCCGGCCAGGCCGCCTGGCGGCTCGCCGATGCTCAAAAAGCCCACGAGTACGTGATTGACGCCGCCCCGGCCGATACCGCGCCGGTGGCAGCCAAGCCGTAGGCCAGGGCTTTTTTGGGCAACGCAACGCCCCGGCAGCTGCCCGCTGCCGGGGCGTTGCGTTGGCGGGGAGGGGATTTCGGGCGCTACTTTTAGGCGATGTTCCGCACGCTGCCCAACTTGCTGCTGGCCTTTGGGCTGGCCCTGCTGCTGCTAAAGCCGGCCGCCGCCCAGCGCTACAACGTGCCGCTGGCCGCCCCGCCCGCCGGCTTTGCCTGGCAGGCGCTGCCCGACGGCAAGGCCGCCGCGCTGCTTCCCGCCGGCTGGTACTACCGGGCCGAGGGCCGGAAGGGCGCGCCCACCTACTACCTCACCCAGGAGCCCATCGGCGAAAGCGGCGAGTTTGTTACGGGCCTCTCGCTGCAAGTGGTGCGCAAGGCCACGGCCCACACCAAGCGCCCCGCCCCCGAATACGCCGAGCTGCTGATGCTGCGCATGGGTTTCGGCCGGAGCCAGCAGGTGCTGGAAAAGGCGACAGCCGTGGAAGGCCCCTGGCACAAATGGACGGTGCGCTACCGCGACGCCCCGCCCGATGCCGACCCGCGCACCGTGTACCAGCTGGCCCTGGCCAACGCCAAAACCGACACCCTCTACCTGCTCACCTTCGAAAGCCCCGAGAACGACTGGCCCGAAGCCTGGAAGCTGGGCGAGGTGATGGTGCGGGAATTGGTGCTGGATTCCCGGCAGTAAACGCTGGCGCTGCTGGCGCGGGCCGGTGGCCCGCGCCAGCGTTCCGGCCCGGCCCGCTACTTTTACCCCCGCATTCCCAACCTCCAACCTCCGCTCCGTATGGCCCACTATCTTTCCGATAACCAAACCCGCTTCCTCGACGAGCTGATTGACTGGCTCCGCATCCCCTCCGTGTCGGCCGACCCGAAATTCCACGCCGACATCTTAAAGGCCGCTGATTACCTGAAAATGCGCCTCGAAGAAGCCGGCGTCCAGAACGTCGAAATCTGCCCCACGGCCGGCAACCCCATCGTGTACGGCGAATACGTGGTGGGCCCCGAGGCCAAAACCGTGCTCGTGTACGGCCACTACGACGTGCAGCCCGCCGACCCCTACGAGCTGTGGACTTCGCCGCCTTTCGAGCCGGTGATTAAGGACGGTCAACTCTACGCCCGCGGGGCCTGCGACGACAAAGGCCAGGTCTACATGCACGTCAAGGCCTTCGAGATGATGATGCGCGACGGCCAGTGCGGCGTGCCCTGCAACATCAAGTTCATGTTCGAAGGCGAGGAAGAAATTGGCTCCAACAACCTCGAAATCTTCGTGAAAGCGAACAAGGAGAAGCTGAAGGCCGACGTCATCCTCATCTCCGACACCGGCATTCTGGCCAACGATGCGCCCAGCATCGAAGTGGGCCTGCGCGGCCTGAGCTACCACGAAGTGACCGTGACCGGCCCCAACCGCGACCTCCACTCCGGCCTGTATGGCGGCGCGGTGCAAAACCCCATCAACGCCCTGTGCGAGATGATTGCCAGCCTGCACGATGCCGATGGCCACATCACCATCCCCGGCTTCTACGCCAACGTGGACGAGCTGAGCGCCGACGAGCGCGCCGAAATGGCCAAAGCCCCATTCTCCGAGGACGAGTTCAAAAAGAGTATCGGCCTGCCCGCCAGCTACGGCGAAAAAGGCTACTCCAGCATGGAGCGCACCAGCATCCGGCCCACGCTCGACGTGAACGGCATCTGGGGCGGCTACACCGGCGAGGGCGCCAAAACCGTCATCGCCTCGCAGGCCCACGCCAAAATCTCCATGCGCCTGGTGCCCCACCAGACCTCGGCCGAAATCACGGCCCTGTTCCAGGCGCATTTCGCCAGCATCGCCCCGGCCGGCGTCACCGTCGAAGTGCGCCCCCACCACGGCGGCGAGCCAGTGGTGACGCCTACCAACTCCATCGCCTACAAAGCCGCCGCCGATGCCATGGAAACCACCTTCGGCAAGCGCCCGGTGCCCACGCGCGGCGGCGGCTCCATCCCCATCGTGGCCATGTTCAAGTCGGAGCTGGGGCTGGATACCGTCCTGCTCGGCTTCGGGCTCGATTCGGACGCCATCCACTCGCCCAACGAGCATTTCGGGGTCTTCAACTTCCTGAAAGGCATCGAAACCATCCCGCATTTCTACCGCAACTACGCGGCGGCGGAGTAGGGGCGGAGCCGGTCGGCATTCACGAAAAAGCCCGGCCTCCGCTTCTGGAGGCCGGGCTTTTTCGTGCCTGATACGCCGGAGGATTATCCACCAAACGAGTACGTCAGGTACAGCTGAAATACGCTGTTCCGAATGTTGTTCTGCACAGTCACGTTACCGGCCGTATACGATTTTTCGACGTTGGTAAACCCGCCGTTGTAGCGCAGGCCGACGCCGGGGCCGGTTTTGCGCTGGTAGCCTAACCCGACCAGATAGCCAAAATCAACCGTATTGTAGAGGGGTTTGCGGTCCAGGCTGAGGTTGCCGGCCTGGTCTTTGGCCGCCAGCAGAAAACCCACTTGCGGGCCGGCCTCGAAGAACAAGCCATCGGCATTGACGTGGAAAGACAACGGGACGTCGACGTAATTCAAGCGCGTGGTCACATCCGAGGTCGAAGTCTTGGCACCTTTCTGCGAGTAGATGATTTCGGGCTGGAAGGCAAAAAGGTCGGTGATGCCAATGTTGGCGAAAGCCCCCGCGTGAAAGCCAAAAATACTTTCGTAGTTGGTGGCCTGCTTGCCGACAAACGATGAATACGAGCCGCCAGCCTTCAGGCCCAACGAAACGTTGCTATGCTGCGCTTGTGCCACGCCGGTTAGGCCACCCATCAGGGCGATGGTAAAAAGAGTCTTTTTCATAAGCATCTGGGATTTGGATAGAGCCACAAAGCTACGGCTCGCACAAGGCCGCCCTGCCCAATTATGCGGCAGCCAGCCGCATATTCAACGCAAAAGCCCGGTTTCCATTGCGGAAACCGGGCTTTTACCTGATTCAGCGAGCCGTAGCCTAGCCGCCAAACGAATACGCGAGCACCACAAACACGGAGCTCGACTTGAACTTGCCGGTGCCCAGGGCAGTCGCGGTGTTGCTTTTGAAGACGTTGGACGCGCCGCCGTCGTAGCGCACGCCCAGCGACGGGCCGTGGCCCAACTGATAGCCCACACCCACCACGTAGTCCAGAATCACGCTGTTGACCTGGCTCTTCACGTCATTGCCGTCCTCATCCACGGCCTTAATCGGCACGCTTACCTGGGGACCGGCCTCCAAAAAGAGTCCCCCAACGTGGTAGCGGGCCAGCAGCGGTACGTCGATGGTGTTGATGTCGCGGTTCAGGTTCGCGTCGTTCGAGGTATCAAAATAGCGCATCGTGTACAGCACTTCGGGGTGAAAGGACACCTTTTCCGAAACGTTCAAATCGGCCGTCAGGCCCGCCTGGTACGCCGAATGGCTCACCGAAGTGTACTGGTTGTTGTTTAGCAGGCGGTCGCGGCCGTAGGCCACCGTGATACCGACTGTAGTGGCCCGGTTTTGGGCCTGGACAGCACCGGCTACGCTAACCACCAAGGCCAGCGAAGTGATGATTTTCTTCATGTTAAAGAACGAAATAGAATGGGGGTGGGTAAGCATAAGTGCGCTGTTCCAGCGCCGGGGCGTATACTAATTTCATCCGTCGATAGTTGCCCGTACAGCATAAAAAGCGCCTTGGGGCAGCTCCCAAGTTTTTCTTTCCCAGGCCTGGCTCAACGCCAAAGGGCCCGGCCTCTGTAGCAGAAGCCGGGCCCTTTGGCGCGGGAGCAAGGTGGCAGCTAGTGCTTAGTCAGGGGAATTATCAATCCTAATTTTCTGGTAATGCCGTCCGAGTTTGGTGCGGGCCTTCTCCAGGGTAAATTGCCAGCGCACGGTGGCGCGGGCGGCATTGCGCTGGGCCACGCAGGCGGCCACGTGGGCGGAGAGTTCCTCCTGGGTGGGA
>NZ_JAGEMO020000259.1 GCF_017921975.2 Hymenobacter terricola | reverse complement strand
GGCGCTATGATGGTGCCCGGCTCTATTGTTGAGCCGGCCACCATTAAGCGTTACAAGTCTCGGGTCGGCACCGGCCACATTATCCAGGTCCACGAGCAGGATCTCGATAAGTATAAGAAGTACTTCAAGGAACGCCACGGCGTTGACCTGAAGCTCCCCGAAGCTCCAAAGGAGCCTGAAGCTCCAAAGGAGCCTGAAGCTCCAAAGGAACCTGAAGCTCCAAAGGAGCCTGTTCCCCCTGTCAAGCCTACAACAGTGGCTAAGGCAGCCGTTGTAGTTAAACCACACTAAGGAGGTGTAATGATGTCGTTTTCTTACTCTGGTGATCCAAGTGCAAGTG
>NZ_JAGEMO020000258.1 GCF_017921975.2 Hymenobacter terricola | reverse complement strand
TATTCGTATTCTATTTTCCGGAAAATATATACATATTTATAGATTTATACTTTCCGGAATGTATTTTTATTTTATTTCAGGAAAATTAATTCTGATTTTAATTAAAATAAATGCATACTATTTCTTCACTCTTTTTATTTTCTATTTTCCGGAAAAATAAAGTGTCGCTTATTATTTGAGTTTCCGGAATGAATTTTATCTTATTTTCCGGAACTATTTCTTCACTCTTTTTTTCTCTCCTTCCGGAAAAATGCAAGGCAGGCCGTTATTCGTATTCTATTTTCCGGAAAATATATACATATTTATAGATTTATACTTTCCGGAATGTATTTTTATTTTATT
>NZ_JAGEMO020000257.1 GCF_017921975.2 Hymenobacter terricola | reverse complement strand
CTGCATATACCAAGAATGACTATGTATCTTATACAGATGGTAATACTTATGTATGTAAGAAAGATAATCCTACCAATACAGCACCTACAACAGGTTTCGCTGACGATGAGTTCTGGCAAATCTTAGCAATCAGAGGAGCACAGGGACCCCAAGGAGAACAGGGTCCGGCAGGTATTCAGGGACCTGCTGGAATAACTGGACCTGCAGGACCTCAGGGACCTCAAGGTATCCAGGGCGAGCAAGGTTTACAAGGCGAAATTGGACCTGAAGGACCTCAAGGCCCGGAAGGTATCCAAGGACCTAAAGGCATTGATGGTACGACATACACACCTAAGATTGGAACTGT
>NZ_JAGEMO020000256.1 GCF_017921975.2 Hymenobacter terricola | reverse complement strand
GAGGCAGCGTATTATATTGAGGTGATTCATAACAAGTCGTATGCTGATTCAAAGTATGACATTGGTATGTCCACTCCGCACTCGACGCGGGTCATGGCCTTGGCAATGGCCAGTAGGGCACGACGATCATCCGGAAAGATTGTGCGCGTCTTGGGTATGCCGGATAACCTGGACACTGTACGAACGTACTCAACTGTGTTATTCTCTGTTGGTGGAGCCCATACGGCTATTAGCTTGGCAATCGAGTTCATCGGCTTTCGCTGGCCACCAAACCCCGTCACATGGTTACGTATGAGTTTCAGCCCGGCACGGATTCCCATTTCCATTGAGGTAAACTCTTCAAAAGTAGGATCGGACT
>NZ_JAGEMO020000255.1 GCF_017921975.2 Hymenobacter terricola | reverse complement strand
CCTGACCACAAGCAGGTTAGCCTGCGGCTGTGCCATCAGGTTGACGATAAACCACAGGGCGGCAGTAGTAGACTTTTTGGAGGCTCTTGAGCCTTTGACAACGCGGTAACGGCATGCGGTATTCCAAAAGTCCTTGTACCCGCCGCCTACAATGTCTGAAAGCCTGACCTGCCTGACTGCCATCTGACGCTGTTAGTCCTTAAGATCGTTGATAATCTGCACCTGTATAGGCGAGGATGAAGTTACATCAATCTGCTGCTTCTCTGACCACTCGCCGTCGCCGTGCGTCTTGAGGTAAAAAATCGTCGCGGCGGTGTTCTCGCCTGATGTAGCCATCTCGAACAGCACGTTTTCAACCTT
>NZ_JAGEMO020000254.1 GCF_017921975.2 Hymenobacter terricola | reverse complement strand
GCGGCGGCGAAGAAGAGCCTGGACAACGAATAGCATCCACACTGCACCGACTGGACGTGGCCACTTCGCGACCTATCACCGCGGCGCTGCTCGGACGGGCGGTTTCCACAGACTAGTAGTTACGCACCACGCCGTCTGGCTGTGGCTGCACGGATGCATAGAAAAACCGCAGCGCGGTGGCGCTGCGGTCATTCGTTGGTTAGTATGAACTTCTTTGCGGCGAGCTCAGCCATTGCTCGCGGGTAGCCCTGGGCGATGAGGTCGTTTGTAGTCTTGCTGTACAACTCGATGGTCTGCTTGATGAGGTCCTCGGGCGAGACTGCAGGTGCTGCGACGGATGTGGGTGCCGGGTCAGCTATTATTCTGGTCAT
>NZ_JAGEMO020000253.1 GCF_017921975.2 Hymenobacter terricola | reverse complement strand
GCGTTTGCCTGCCTTGTAGGTGGCAATAAGTTCTATGCCTACGAGGTCTACAGAAACGACGAGCTTCTGGAAAACACTATCATCCCCGCAGCGAAGAGCTTCTGGTTTGACAACGTCCAGGCCCTCAAGGAGCCTGAGCTGCAGGCCGGCGACACTGAGCTGATGAACAGCGTGTTCGCCGAGGTCAAGAAGAACTCCGAGATCATGCTCGAGGACGAAGAGGCCGACAATCTCGCCTTCTCCATCTCCGAAGCCAAGCAGCAGATCAAGCAGCTTGAGAAGATCGTCGAGGAGGCCCAGAACCGCCTCAAGGAACGCCTCGGCAACCATGAAATCGGCTACTGCCGCAACTACACCGTCAAGTGGTCTCCTC
>NZ_JAGEMO020000252.1 GCF_017921975.2 Hymenobacter terricola | reverse complement strand
TCCTAATTTTATGGACATTTTGTCCTTTTATTTTTCCAATTCCTTGGTTTAATACCCAAGTTTAAGGTATGTAAATCATTACTACTTGGGAAAAATTTTGGAATTGTATTTCGAAAGAAATACTCAAAATTAAATCAATAATTAAAAGTTTTTAAAAAAAACTTGATACAAAAATTTAAAAATAAACTTTTTACTAAAAGTATTTTATAGATTATAGAAGGAGAAAAGAAGCAGAGAATGTACACTATCTCTCATTAAATGAAGAAAAATTAAATTTTATTCCCCATCAATATTTTCCTAATTTTATGGACATTTTGTCCTTTTATTTTTCCAATTCCTTGGTTTAATACCCAAGTTTAAGGTATGTAAATCATTA
>NZ_JAGEMO020000251.1 GCF_017921975.2 Hymenobacter terricola | reverse complement strand
GGAAAGAAAGAAAAAAAACGGCAAAAGTCACAAATCGCAACGGGTGGGTGGGCTACTCTGATTACGAAATAAGCCATACGGCGTTTGAGTTCAAAAAAAATTTGTGAGTGCAGCGAACACCGATTTGATGATGATGTTGATGTTGTCGTTGATGATGATGATGATGATGATGATGTTGATGATGAATGGATCTGTTCGCTGATGATGATGATGATGATGATGTTGATGATGAATGGATCTGTTCGCTGATGATGATGTTGATGATGATGTCGTTACTCAAAAGAATTAAAGAAATTCAGAAAAATACAACAAGACTACAAACATACGCAGTATTTAGTTTGTAGTCGTATTTTTCTGAATTTCTTTAATTCTTTTGCT
>NZ_JAGEMO020000250.1 GCF_017921975.2 Hymenobacter terricola | reverse complement strand
CAACAATAGCACCAAGACGCTGGCGAGCGGCACGACAACCATCGCGCACAACGCCGACGGGTCCAAAACTTTTAACTATTCATTCAGCCAGCAGTTCGACATCACGTTCAACGGCTGGATCGGTACAATATCGGGCTCGGGCAGCGGGACGCTGAACACGATCGCGAGAGCGTCGCAGCCCTCCTGTATCACCTGGCCCGAGCACACGCAGAACGTGGGCCAGTTCGGCGACACGATCAGCATCCACATGAACCGCTTGTCGAGTTCATTCACTCACACAGTTCGCTACCAATTCGGAACCCAGTCGGGAACCATCGCCACAGGCGTGACGACGGGCACGACGTGGACCATCCCCGCGAGCCTCATGAATTTGATCCCGAACT
>NZ_JAGEMO020000025.1 GCF_017921975.2 Hymenobacter terricola | reverse complement strand
AACCAATTCGCCAACAGTATCCACTGGGCACAGACGAATTCGTGCGGGGTCAAGCCGCGCAATCTCTTCAGGCGCTTGGCGTGGTTGCAGGCCGGTAAACAGGCTTGCAGGTGCTGATTGAGTTCGTCCGTGTTCCGGTAGTGGAAGCGCTGGACCGTCGCTTCTTTCCTCGTGCGGTTCAGGCGCTCGACCGGACCGTTGGTCCACGGGTGGGCCGGCCTGGTCAACCGGTGCCCCACGCCGTATTCCCCGCAGATGCGGTCAAAGCGGGGCCCACCCGGCAGGAATTGGTGCGGCTGGGGCGTGAACTGCACCCCGTTGTCGGTCAGCACGGCAGGCACTTTATCGGGCAATTTGTCGAGCTCGCGCCGCAGGAATTCGGCGGCCACGACGCGCTTGGCCCGCGGAGGCAGCCCGGCAAACGCCCTTTTGCGGGCGCGGTCGATGGCCACGCAGAGGTACCGGCGGCCTTCTTCGGTCTGCCCTTCGGCAAGGGCGACGTGCACATAGCCGATGGGGTAGTCCTTGCGTTTCTTTTTCGGCGGGCTCTGCCGTCTTCGTTTAGCGGCAGGCGGCTGGTGCCGTGGCGTTGGAAACAGCGGTGCAGCGCCGAACGG
>NZ_JAGEMO020000249.1 GCF_017921975.2 Hymenobacter terricola | reverse complement strand
TAATGCCAACCGATCAAGGACTTCTGGACATGCTCGCCGTTCAGGTACATCTCCTGCCAGATGATGGTGATGTCGTCGCCGGGTATGTACGACGTAGTAATCTCCGTAGTCAGAGTAGTCTTAGGCATGGTAGGTACCTCCTCAGTACTTGAAGTCTTCGGGCAAAATGACGATGGTGCCCATGTCGTCGTCGACGAACTCGTCAATGATGATGTAGCCGAGTTCGTCAGTGGTATACTTCTTGTAGTCTTCGTACGCAGCAGCGTCTGCAGCTACAAGCTTAGATTCAGCAGTGAAGCCATCTGCATCTTTAATAATGAGGTGTGCGTAGATCATGGCATCAAACCTCCATCAGTACTTTGTACTCTTCGAGAGTCTTGCACT
>NZ_JAGEMO020000248.1 GCF_017921975.2 Hymenobacter terricola | reverse complement strand
TGCTGCTGGGGGTGAGCTACAGCCGCTACCGGGTCAAACAGCGCAGCACGGCGTTGCTGGAAATCCAGCAGCGGGAAATCAACCAGCAGAACCAGGCGCTGGAACAAGTGCTGGGCGAAAAGGACGAGTTGCTGGGGGAAAAGGACGGGCTGTTGGAAGAAAAGGAGTGGATGCTGAAGGAGATTCACCACCGGGTGAAGAACAACCTGCAAATCATCAGCTCGCTGCTCAGCCGCCAGTCCCACTACCTGCGCGACGCCCCGGCCCTGGCCGCCATCCGCGAGAGCCAGAACCGGGTGCAGGCCATGGCCCTGATTCACCAGAAGCTCTACCAGTCCGACTCGCTGGCCCGCGTCAACATGCAGGACTACACCCGCGAAATTGTCGCCCG
>NZ_JAGEMO020000247.1 GCF_017921975.2 Hymenobacter terricola | reverse complement strand
CGGTTACCGTAAGCGCCGGAGCCCTCCAGACCAGTCCATGCAAAGATGTAGCCGGCAGAAGGCTTGCGCAGCGCGGGACGGGGGTTGACGTAGCACAGCAGAGCGTGCTTGCCCATGATGAAGTCGATCTTTTCAGCAGCACCCTTGGCAGCAGTGTTGACGACGCCCCAGGCGACGTACACGTTGTCGACCTCGAACAGGGTGGCCAGCAGGTCAGCGGTCACGATGCCCTTCTGGGTGTACTTGATGCGGTCCAGGATATCCTCGTGGTTCTTCAGAGCGTTGAACGCGAAGGGAGACAGAACCAGAGTGTTGGGCTTGTAGCCGGTCTCGGAGGCCATCTGAACGCTCGCGCCGGTGATATCAGCGATGGGGTTGGAGGTAGGCAGGTTCCACTTCAGAGTCTGATTCTCAGCGGCAGCG
>NZ_JAGEMO020000246.1 GCF_017921975.2 Hymenobacter terricola | reverse complement strand
TCGCTGCCTGCTGCACCGCGCCATCAAGAGCCTGGGACCAACTGCTAAGATCCTGTGCTACAACGCGAGCGACAACTCGTTCATGATCCGCTACAAGGCAGGCAAGACGCCTATCAGGAGCAAGGTGTACTATGATAACACCAGGCGCGTCATCGCGTACGACAGTGAGTTCTATGAGCGCCCTGACTTCTGAGCAGCAGGAGCTGCGCGACGCTCGCGACCTGCGTTATATGCTGCACCAGCGGTATGGCTACTACAAGCCTGGCTCGCTCCTGGAGGCAGTCGACCATGCGATCAGTGATTATATTGACGGTCTGAGTGGCGAGCAGGAGCCAAGCGGACGCATGCCGCTGCGCCGCCTCGGTGAGTTGTATGTTACTGGCCGCCTGATTGAGCTGCCTGTCCCGTTCGGCACCACGTTGT
>NZ_JAGEMO020000245.1 GCF_017921975.2 Hymenobacter terricola | reverse complement strand
GTTGTAAACTCTTTTCCGTTGTAAGATTTGGTTTCTGCATCTGCGCCAATGAAACCGATAATTGTTGTCTGTAACATAAATTGTAGGTTTTTGGGTGTTAATAAAAAGTGTAAGAAAACCCAATTAGGCTATTAGGTCATAACTGAGGTTTTTTTACGTTGTTCGCTTCGGCATGATAGCCCCCGAAAAGGGGAGCGCTCACGGATTGTTACAAATGGGTTGGCGGTGGTCTTTTCATAACTGCATGACTTTTGGTTTGAGACTGGTCGAAAACGTAAAGTGCCTGGAGGGCAAAAAAAAAGGTGGGATTTTCCGTTAGGAAATCGTCCCACCTCATGCCGTTGGCGATGTGTTACGTTCATGGGTCGCTCCTCAGCGTTGCCCACTATCCTACACGGCTGCAAAGATAAGCATTGTTTTTGGAACATCCAAA
>NZ_JAGEMO020000244.1 GCF_017921975.2 Hymenobacter terricola | reverse complement strand
TGACGAGTTCCGCGGGCAGGGCAAAGAGAAATACATTGACGGCATCGGCTATGTCATTGAGACCTGATAAACACAGCGCCGAGGAGACACAATGAACATTAAGGATGATCCCGTTTACCAGGACAAACTCCGCAAAATGCACGCAGTGCGGCACTATCTAAAAATCCGCGAGAAAGTCTATATCGCGCGCCGGGATGCGGGCTTCAATGTAAAGAAAGAGGAACGTTTACGCTCATGGTTAAGCGAGTACGCCTGTTACCTCGAGGCTGACGCGCACTGGATGAAGGAGGATTATGAGCGGCGGATGGGCAAAGATGAGCCGTCTTATGAGCCTGCGATCGTAATCCCGAAAGGGGATATAGAAAAGGCTGTAAAATATGGCTGTTTCAGCCAGGTATTAGGCAGCATTAAAAATAAACCGGGGGAATAATGCAGT
>NZ_JAGEMO020000243.1 GCF_017921975.2 Hymenobacter terricola | reverse complement strand
GAGGAAGCGACCCTTCTCCCGAAGTTACAGGTCCATTTTGCCGAGTTCCTTGGCCGTGATTCACTCGAGCGCCTCAGGATACTCTCCTTGACTACCTGTGTCGGTTTGCGGTACGGGCGATAATAGCATTAAAACGCTTAGCAGGTTTTCTTGGCAGTCGGATTAGGCACACTATCCGCGTGACCCGAAGGTCGTGCGGTACTATCAGCTTTCGGCTAGGTGGGCGTACTTAACTACCCTCCCAATACCTACGGCCTTCAACGGGCACTTCCGTCCGCCCGCGGTGCTTTCACTTCTGCGTCACTGCATCACTTGCTATCATCGGTACAGGAATATTAACCTGCTGTCCATCGAGTTCACCTTTCGGCTGCCCCTTAGGTCCCGACTAACCCAATTCCGATTAGCGTTGAATTGGAAACCTTAGTCTATCGGCGTGGGGGTTTCGCACCCCC
>NZ_JAGEMO020000242.1 GCF_017921975.2 Hymenobacter terricola | reverse complement strand
GTGACCGTCTATTGACTAGTAGATTAGCCTCGGTAGGTTCGAACCAAAGAGCCACGATCGGAAATTAAAAGTTTCTGTGTACATCCGCGCACAAATGTGGTATAATATAATCGTAAAGGTTAATATTATTAAAGACCGAGCGGCGACGCTTGGCAGAAAGGACTGACGACTATGAATTATGAACAAACAATCAAAATGTTACAAAAGGCAATTAAGTATGCTGACAATGCTGAAGAGCGGGCAATGTATATCAGTGAATTGGCGCTGATGGACAAACGCAAGATGTTGGACCATTGCGACGACTATGGGTATGCGATTATTCCGGTGGAAATCGTTTCGGATATGGCCACTATCAGCGTATACGACCTCTACAGTGAGCTGTACATTAAGAATGACCACAAGGAACCATCGGTTGACGAACTGTGCAACGTTATAAATAAAATATCGTCCGTAT
>NZ_JAGEMO020000241.1 GCF_017921975.2 Hymenobacter terricola | reverse complement strand
CCTGATGGCCACGCAGATGATCCTGATGACTCCAACGAAAAGCTGCTTGAGCAGAACGACCTGAACTACACATAAGGAGGCTACAAATGGCTATTGCAGTTATTGATGAGCGCGTTAGTCGCTCCCAGCACATAAGCGTCTACAGAGAAGACGGCTCCTGCCAGCACATTGAGCAGTATAGCTCTATGTCTGTGACAGAGGAGGTTCCTGTAGATGAAAGCGTCTACCTGAGCGTCGGTTTCGACGTCCATAAGGCTCGCGAAGACGAACAGCTCGTCAGCGGTTGGGCGAACGTCGCTCTTGACAAGAGCGGTGAGGCTCCCATGGACTGGCAGGATGACGTCATCGCACCTGAGACCCTGGAAAAGGCCGCCATCAACTTCATGCTCGATTACCGCGACAGTGGTGAGATGCATAAGGGCAAGAGCAAGGGCACGGTTGTAGAATCCATCGTG
>NZ_JAGEMO020000240.1 GCF_017921975.2 Hymenobacter terricola | reverse complement strand
CGTCAAGAGCATCATGTCCATTATGATGACTGCTGTCTTCTGCTACCTGGCCGTGATCGGCAAGGTATCTGCTGAGCAGTTTGGCACCATCTTTATGGGCGTCGTGGCGTTCTACTTCGGCACCAAGAACGGTAAGAGCGAGGTGGCGCAGAATGGCTGAGTTTCTGTTGGCTCTCGATGCTGGTCACTATAAGAATACGCCAGGTAAGCGCATCCCAGCGGCACTCGACCGTAATGAGACACGCGAGTGGTTTCTGAACGATCGCGTCTGTGACTACCTCACAGAGCGTGCGGCTCAGTACGATGGCTTCAAAATCCTGCGTGTAGATGACCCTGCTGGCAACAAGGAAGTCACGCTTGCTGAGCGCTGCGCCAAGGCTAACAATGCGGGTGCGGACTTCTATCTGTCCAACCATCATAACGCTTTTAAGGGTGAGCCATGGGACGGCGGCGGCGTTGT
>NZ_JAGEMO020000024.1 GCF_017921975.2 Hymenobacter terricola | reverse complement strand
GGACAGGGGCGGAATGGTGGCTTGCAGCGCATACGGGCACTCGTCCAGCGCCAGCAGGGTGTGCCGACGAAAGGCCCCGCCGATGGCTTGCTGCTCGGCGGTGAGCACCGTCGAAACCGACGCCGGCCCCCTGCGCGCATCCAGCACAGGGGGGCGCGGGCGCCACCTGGCCGCCGTTTTCGGGTTGATGCGGTAGCGCGTGGCGCCGCTTGGCAGGCTTTCCTGGCGGTGGTGGCTAGCGCGCCCGATTGCCGCCGTGGGGCGGGCGCTGCCGTGGAGTAGTTGTCCCAGGGGAGCACTTGTCCCGTCGGTGCGGGCAAAATTCCAGCCCGGAAAATGCCCCATCACGCCTTGGGACTATACACCTAGT
>NZ_JAGEMO020000239.1 GCF_017921975.2 Hymenobacter terricola | reverse complement strand
GCTGCAGCTCTCTAGTGGTACTGCCTTCCCAGGGCGGACACCACCACGGACATGAACTTCTGGATAGTGGCCTGGATTTCAGCAGTGAAGTTTTTGCCCATCCGAGCAGCGAGCACAATGGCCAGGCAGTCGGAGAGGAGCCTGAAATTGTCGGGATCCACGTGCAGTTTCTCGGAGTGCAGCGTGCTCAGCTCGGTATAGGCCGCCTTGATGTTGTCCATGTTCTTCATAGCCCGGTCCAGACCGTGGAGGATAGTTGTTCCGTGTTTTGCAACCTCATTATTTCCCATGATTGCGGCTGCGTTGTAGAGGTTTCCAAACTTGCCGAAATACCTCTGAGTCCAGGGGTAGACGATCAGACACCTGCAAAGAGTTGCTTGGCCAACGGCCTCATAGTCCATCTTACTGAAGATGTCTTGGATGGTGGCACGCTCTTTTTCTGTCCATTCGACCATTTTGCCGGCTCTAGGTTT
>NZ_JAGEMO020000238.1 GCF_017921975.2 Hymenobacter terricola | reverse complement strand
TGATAAGCGCCCACCGAGCGAAAGCGAGGTGGGCGCAAACTTTATACCCCCCCGACCCACGGGGAGGGGGGGCAAGGGGGGGAGGGGGGCAATCTCTGAGCGCCGATGGGGGCAGGGGGCAGGGGGAGCAGGGCAGAGCCGACCCGACCCGACCCGCCGACCCGACCCGCCGACCCGACCCGCCGACCCCCGACCCGACCCGCCGACCCGCCGACCCAAAAAGGCAGGCTCAGGGCTTGCAAGCGGATGCAAGGGGATGCAAAGGGGGAAAAGCCTATGCAAGCGGATGCAAGGGGATGCAAGCGAAAAAGCAAGGAGGTAGGGGGCAGAGGGTCGGGGCAAGGGGCAAGGGGGTCGCTGCCCTCGCCAAAAGGCGCAAAAGGAAAAAGCCTTGGCGGTTTCAGCGTAGTGTTTTTATCAGTCGTGGTCTAAAGCGCCAAGGCTCTTTTGCGCTTTTGGCTCGGTTGCTCCCCCCTGCCCCTTTGAC
>NZ_JAGEMO020000237.1 GCF_017921975.2 Hymenobacter terricola | reverse complement strand
CCTAGGGTCCCCACCCTAGGAACCCGGATGATCAGATTATGCGCTATTTCAGGTTTGTCTGACTTACAGATTTCCTAGTTAATATGTTACCGCCCGGTCCCCACCTCAACACCCCCAACCCCCTCTTCACTCCCAAGAGGGGGCTTCAAATTATACAAGCCAAATAGCTTGTATAATTTGCCTAGAGCGCTGCCCTAGGAACCAGCCTAAGGCGCTGCCTTAGGAAACCGCCTAGGAGCGTTGCCCCTAGGAACCCTTTCAGCGTCCGATTGCCTCATCACCTTCATCTCAAAATATTCTCGCGCCGTTCTGATATTTCGCCGATCAAGATACATGTATTTCGCTTTCCAATTTATCATATCACATTGTCTCCCAGCTGTAAACGGTACTCCGAAATAATTTGCAACACTCCGAAAAAATTCCGTTGTAATTTTTTCAAAGCCACTCTAAATTATTTCAAAGCCACCCCATTTACATCCGTTAGCCAACGCAAGCCT
>NZ_JAGEMO020000236.1 GCF_017921975.2 Hymenobacter terricola | reverse complement strand
TCGCAGCAGGGCCAAATACGGGGCCACAAACGCCCATTCATCATCCTTCACATCACTTGGGTAGCGGCGCGGCGCGGTCATGCCCCTAATTTACGAACCAGTGCATAACAGGCTCTAGTCGGGGTAACGTTTGAAAATTGGTAGGCCCAGAGCGATAATGCAGCGAGGCTACGAATGCTAGAGAAACAGGGCGCGCACATGGGTAGCGGTCATTTTCGAAACGCTGGGGTAGCGAAACAGCAGGAAAATACTAATCGAATAGGTACTAGCAATGAGCGTTGTTTAGATGAAAGGTCTTGGTTCCTGCGGTTAGAACGACCGACTTTGCTTTGATACTACATACATAGTTAGACACTTAATCTATTTAGTTTAACATGAACTGTGTTAAAAATTAGAGGGGGAGGACAAGTGTTGAGCAAAAGTCCGCTTGGTAAGGCACACCGGATTTGATGATGGCGAAGGCTTGCTTGAGCAGCTTGTTGCAGACCGCAATCAGGGC
>NZ_JAGEMO020000235.1 GCF_017921975.2 Hymenobacter terricola | reverse complement strand
TGTGAAATGGTGTGGCCCATGTTGGGGTACACCTTCTCGGTCACGCGGGCGCCCATGCTGGTCAGCAGCACCGTCGAGGCCCGCACCCGCTCCACGGGCACATGAAAATCGGGGTCGCCGGTGCCAATAAAAACCGGGGTACCCGCGAACGCGCCCGCGTAGTTTTCGGGGTAAAGCCGGTCGCCAATCAGCCCGCCCGTGAAGGCCACCACGCCGCCGTAGCGGGCCGCGTTGCGGGCCACAAATTCCAGCGTGAGGCACGCCCCCTGCGAGAAGCCCAGGAAGTACAGGTTTTCCTTGGGAATGCCCTGCTTTTCCAGGCTCCCCACCAGGTCGAACACGGTGGCCAGCGCCACGGAGAGCCAGGGCTCGTTTTGCACGGGCGGGGCCAGAAACGAGTTGGGGTACCAGCTGTTTTGCGGGGCCTGCGGGGCCAGCAGCGCAAAATCGGCCACGTGCAGCTGGTTGGCCAGCGAGAGGATATCGGCGGCGCTGCCACCGCGCCCGTGCAGCAGAATGAGG
>NZ_JAGEMO020000234.1 GCF_017921975.2 Hymenobacter terricola | reverse complement strand
GGAAGCCCGGAAAGCCCGGAAAGCCCGGAAGCCCGGAAAGCCCGGAAAGCCCGGAAAGCCCGGAAAGCCCGGGAAGCCCGGAAAGCCCGGAAAGCCCGGGAAGCCCGGAAAGCCCGGAAGCCCGGCGGCTCTCCTCCCATGGCGAGCGGCGAGCGGAGCGAAGCCACCCACCAAAGAAGCAGGAGCCGGAGCAGCAGAGGCCATGAGCTTTTTCTCTTGTGCTGTTTTTTTTGCGGCTGTCGCCTGTCGGCGGCAGCGGCTGAAAGCCATCCCCGGCGGCAAATTTTAGAGCGTCTTAGGGTGCCGTTTTGGGGGCGAAACGTTAAAGATTGCAAACGGGAAAATAAGATTTTCGCAGATGGGAAAATTGCCGTGTTCGTCTGTCGCGCTGCAAGCCATCCCGTAGACGGCAGCAAACAAAGGGGGCGGGAGGACGGCGGCGGCGAAAAAAAAGGGGGAGGAGCCCGGGAGATAATCGGCGGTTATGATTAACAGCTTCAGACGGATGCGGACGGGGAAGCCGGACGGA
>NZ_JAGEMO020000233.1 GCF_017921975.2 Hymenobacter terricola | reverse complement strand
TGTTTCTGGCCAACATGAGCCACGAAATCCGCACGCCCATGAACGCCATCCTGGGCATGAGCCAGCTGCTGGCCAAAACCCCGCTGGCCACCCGCCAGAGCAACTACCTGCACGCCATCACCACCTCGGCCCAGAACCTGCTCGTCATCATCAACGACATCCTGGACCTGTCCAAGCTCGACGCCGGCCGGATGAGCATCGAGCAGGTGGGCTTCAACGTGCCCCGCCTCTGCGCCCAGGTCGAGAAAACCCTGCTCTACAAAGCCGAGGAAAAGGGCTTGGGCCTGCTCATCCGGGTGAGCCCGCGCGTGCCCGACGTGGTGCTCGGCGACCCGCACCGCATCACCCAGATTCTGCTCAACCTGGCCGGCAACGCCGTCAAGTTCACCCCCAAAGGGGAAGTTGCCATCGAGTGCGACGTGGTGTGCTTTCACGCCGGCGCGGTGGAGCTCGCCTTCGTGGTGCGCGACACGGGCATCGGCATCGACGCGGCCTACCTGAAGCAGATTTTTACCGAGTTCAGCCAGGAGGA
>NZ_JAGEMO020000232.1 GCF_017921975.2 Hymenobacter terricola | reverse complement strand
GTTCTTCCATAACTAACAGCCTCCTATATATTATATTATATACGCTTTGGTACAGGATTATAACCTCACACGTAACACGTCCGTAAAATCCTTAATATAAATACTCACCGAAATTATCACGGACCCTCTACGAGTTAACCAGGACTATCTACACGTAAATTTAACGGCCACTCATAATTAACCCGGGCAACCTACAAATTTAGGCTTTCTCCTGTAGATCCAGTAACCCCTCGGCGCTGCAACCAGGCCAGCCTTCTGCAATTTTAGGCTCCTATACTTCTGCCTATTTGTGGGTGGATGCCTCGTCACGGTGTTGCGCCTTGCCTTCTGCAATTTTAGGCTTTCTTGTAGTTTGGATTCGTTTCCGGGTGCAAGCGCCACCGCGCTAAGCAGCCCAATATCAGTATAGCATTTCAGTATAATTTCAGGCTTAGCATAAAAGACACGAGAATCGGGGCTTTTGGGCTAAGTCTGTTGAACTATTTCTTGTTCGATTATTGCAGGCCTATAGTCCCAGGATAGAAATAGTTCAAAGGTC
>NZ_JAGEMO020000231.1 GCF_017921975.2 Hymenobacter terricola | reverse complement strand
TTCGACGCCTACAGCCTGCCCGCCCCCAATGGCCTCACGTTCGCTACCGAAGCCGGCACGGCCGAAGTCGCCATCAACGGCCAGCCCCTGCTGACCGGGGCCGACGTGCTGCTGCCCCTGCACCTGGGCGTGGCCACCGCCGGCACCTACACGCTGGCCGTCGATGAGCTGCTGAACCTGCCCACCAACTACCACGCCTACCTGCGCGACGCCCTCACCGGCGCCTACACCGACCTGGCCACCACGCCCGCCCTGAGCCTGAGTCTGGCCGCCAACGGGGCGGCCGGCGGCCGCTACGCCGTGCTGTTCACCACCCGGAACCGCGTGCTGGCCACGGCTCCCGCCGCCCTGGCCCAGCTGGCCAGCGTGTACCCCAACCCGGCCCACGCCACGGCCGCCCTGCTGCTGCCAGTGGCGCTGCGCGGCAACCGGGCCACGGGCGTTTCGGTGCTTGACAACCTGGGCCGCGTGGTGCTCACGCGCACGCTGCCCGCCGGCGCAACCGACGTGCTGGAGCTGCCCCTGGCCGCGCTGGCCCCCGGCGTCTACTCCGTGCTGGCCCACACCC
>NZ_JAGEMO020000230.1 GCF_017921975.2 Hymenobacter terricola | reverse complement strand
CGAGCGGAGCGGAGGGGGCTATGTAAGCGTGTGAGGGGTTTAAAGGTAATGCCCCCCACCGGGGGGCGAGCGGAGCGGAGGGGGCGGAGAGTGCATTTTTTGGCTTCTGACGGCTTAAAGTTATCGGTGTGGGCAGATGGTAGGGTGTGATGATTTAAAGCGGTTGTGAGGCTTTTTTTTACGGCTCGGCCTTCTGCCGGCCGGCCTAGGCACGGACAGTCTCGAGAATTGAACGGCTTAAAGTGCTGCCCCCCACCGGGGGGCGAGCGTAGCGGAGGGGGCAAAGAGAGCATTTTTTTAATTTCTTATCAGAATTTTCTAAGTGTCTGATATTCAATTGATAAAAAATTGATAAGTTATTAATAAGAATTTATAAAAAAAAGTAAGCTGCTGCTGCCCCCTGCCCGGATATCGGATGAGCTGCCCCCTGCCCGGATATCGGATGAGCTGCCCCCCACCGGGGGGCGAGCGTAGCGGAGGGGGCGGAGAGCGCATTTTTTGACATCCGGCAAACCAAGAGGGGGAGGGGGTCGGGAGAGGGCTCTTTCAAAGGGGCTCTCAAATAGGGGCTCTCTCAAAAGGGGCTCTCAAATAGGGGCTCTCTCAAAAGGGGCTCTCAAATAGGGGCTCT
>NZ_JAGEMO020000023.1 GCF_017921975.2 Hymenobacter terricola | reverse complement strand
GGACAGGGGCGGAATGGTGGCTTGCAGCGCATACGGGCACTCGTCCAGCGCCAGCAGGGTGTGCCGACGAAAGGCCCCGCCGATGGCTTGCTGCTCGGCGGTGAGCACCGTCGAAACCGACGCCGGCCCCCTGCGCGCATCCAGCACAGGGGGGCGCGGGCGCCACCTGGCCGCCGTTTTCGGGTTGATGCGGTAGCGCGTGGCGCCGCTCGGCAGGCTTTCCTGGCGGTGGTGGCTAGCGCGCCCGATTGCCGCCGTGGGGCGGGCGCTGCCGTGGAGTAGTTGTCCCAGGGGAGCACTTGTCCCGTCGGTGCGGGCAAAATTCCAGCCCGGAAAATGCCCCATCACGCCTTGGGACTATACACCTAGTTCAGTTAAACGGTCTGAACAGCAAAAGTTGGGACTAGCGCCCAGGTGCCTGCTGACGGGACTTGTGATTCCCTCCAGTGAGAGAGGTGACGGTTGACATCTGGCTGGTATGATATCTTGTGGGTACTTATAACCAGGTTTGCTCCTGGTCGCGGGCGTTCACGGCCGACGCGGATACGCCACCCGGTTGGAAGCACGGGAAGAACAGCAGCAGCAGGTAAGAACCGATTCTCTGGGCTATTCAACCTTGCAGCCCTTCGTATGATGCCCAGGGAAGAGCCGCCGCGCCCGCCGCCTTGCCATTGCGCCGGGCCGTTCCCTACGAAAATATCGCGCAGAAACCCGCTTTTCCTGTAGGCGAGGCGGCCCTTCGGGCGGCCATCCAGCACCGCGTGCGCTACCCGCGGGCCGCGCAGGGGCAAGAAGCACCGGTCGACCTGGCGGTAGAATGCATCGTCGAGCCCAACGGGCCACTCACGGTGCTCCACACGAGCGAAGTGCCGACGGCCTGCGAAGGGCTGGGCTACGAGCAGGAGGCGGTGCGCGTGGTGCGCACTTTGCCCCCTTTCGTCCCGGGACGGCGGGCGGGCCAGCCCGTTGCCGCAACGGATACAGTCCCCGTCGCTTTTCGACAAGCGGCTAGACACCATAAGCAATGAGCCCGAGACAGTGCAGCCAAATCGGCTGAAGGCAAACGCGCTCTGTTCAGTTTAAGGAGCCATTAATCAGCCGGTTTCGGCAAAGGGCTGGCTAGTTGACTATATGCCAGGCTCTGCATCGTCATTCCCTCGGGTGCTTCCAGCCGGATGGCCGTGAACGGCTTGCTTGGGAAGAACAGCTCCGTGCCCGTGCTGAGCCCACCATCGCCAAACAGTTCCACGGAAGTGGCGTCGACGTACAGCGTAAGGTCGGCGGCGGGTAGCGCAGCCAGTCGGGGGGTGGTATGTCGCCCGGCAAACTTGGCGCTGAACCCGGACGGTCCCGCCTTGCTGCGGTCAATGAAGTACTGCCGGGCCTTGCCATCGTAGCCGATGCGCAATTCCTCGCCGGCCGTATTACTGAGCACCAGCGCAAAATCGCGCAGCTGCGCAGTGCTCAGGTTAAGGGAGAACTTATCGCCCGTAAACTTAAGCCTGTTGGTCAGGTCAAGCGCAACGGCGGAGGCTTTGAGGTTCTTAAGCACGACAACCGGCTGGGCCAGCTTGGCCAGCTCTTTCACCGGCTGCGAGGTGAGGTAGATTTCCGAACCTACCTGGCGCAGCGCCAATTCGCGGGGCAGCGTAGTGGCGTTGCGCCACGGCGAAGTGGGCACCTGGTTGGCGTACTCCCAGTTGCTCATCCAGCCCAGGAAAATCTTGCGGGCGCCGGTGTTGCCCCACGTCACGCCCGCATAGTTGTCGGGGCCGTAGTCGGCCCATTTCGTCCGGTCGTTGAGCGGGGTGAATTGGTGGCCGTCGAAGCTGCCCACGAAATACTGGGTACCCGAGCCGCCGTTGGGGCCGCCGGGGTTCAGGTTGACGAGCAGCACCCAGTGGGTTTTGCCATTGAGCGTGAGCGGGAACAGGTCGGGGCATTCCCATACGCCGCCGTGGGCGCCCAGCTTCTCGCCAAACTCGCTTTCCTTGGTCCAGTCCTTCAGGTTCGGCGAAGAGAAAAAGGTGATGCGGTCCTTGGTGGCCAGGGTCATTATCCACTTTTTCGCCACCTCGTTCCAGCTCACTTTCGGGTCCCGAAAATCCTGAATGCCGGGGTTTTTCAGCACGGGGTTGCCGGCGTACTTGGTCCAGGTTTTACCGGCGTCGAGGCTGTAAGCCAGGCTTTGGTTCTGAAAGGTGTGGGTACCGGCCTTCTCGCCCTTGGGGTCGTGGTGGGTGAAAATAGCCACCAGCGGCGTTTTGCCATCCTTGCCGAAACCGGAGGTGTTCCTGGCGTCTACCACGGCGCTGCCGGAGAAAATGTACCCCAGGCTGTCGGGAAATAGCGCAATGGGCTGCTCCTTCCAGCTCACCAAATCGGTGCTGGTGGCGTGGCCCCAGTGCATGGGCCCCCACACCGAAGCGTTGGGGTAATACTGGTAAAACAGGTGGTACGTGCCCTCGTAGTACACCATGCCATTGGGGTCGTTCATCCAGTGCGCGGCGGGGCTGAAATGATAGCCGGGCCGGTACTGTGGGGTAGCGGGTGGCGCGGGGGCCTGCTGCGCGTGGGCGAGCAAACTCACGCTGCAAAGCACGGAAAGGAGAAAGCGTTTCATGGCGGGGAAAAGGTGATGAACTGAACTACTGCGCGACCGGTGCGCTCATTAACGCCCGTATATCGG
This sequence comes from Hymenobacter terricola, assembly GCF_017921975.2. Lineage (GTDB taxonomy): Bacteria > Bacteroidota > Bacteroidia > Cytophagales > Hymenobacteraceae > Hymenobacter > Hymenobacter terricola. Next base: position 192,935 of record NZ_JAGEMO020000023.1, on the reverse strand, counting down.
CTTCTTTAAAGGCGGGGGTGGCGCCCTGGTGAGTGGCTACCAGCGCTCCGGCAGCGCAGGCAAAGTTTAGGGCCTCCTGTGGGGCGTGGCCCGTAAGCCAGCACTTGAGAAGGGCCGCCAGAAAGGCATCGCCGCTGCCAATGGTGTCCTGCACCTGCACCGTCACGCCAGGGGCGCGGTAGAGCTGGCCGTTGGTCCAGAGCAGGGCCCCGTCGGCCCCGCAGGTTACGCACACCGCCTGCAGACTGAAGCGCTGGGCCAACCAGGGGATGGCCGTGGCAGGCTCGCTTGCGACCCCAAACCACTCGATGATTTCGGCCAGTTCGTGGTGGTTCATTTTCACCAGATTGGCTTTATTGAGCAGGTACTTCACCCCCTCACGGGTGTAGTGCGGCGGGCGCATGTTCACATCAAACACCTTGAACTTTGCGCTTTCGAGCAGGCGGTAGAGGGTTTCACGGGTGCCGGCTTGCCGGGCGGCCAGGCTGCCGAAGACAAAGGCATCGGCACCAGCCACGGCGGCTTCTACGTCGGCGTCGAAGTGGATGTAGTCCCAGGCCACAGGCTGTACAATCTTGTAGGTCACCTCATTGGCATCGTCCACGTTGGCTTTGACGATGCCGGTCAGGTGGGTTTTGCCGAGCTGGATGAGGTCGGTGGCCAAGCCTTTGGACTCCACGAAATCGACCAGTTCGGTGCCCAGCTCGTCGTCGCCCACGCGGCTGATGAAGCGCACGGGCAGCCCCAGCTGGTGCAGGTGCACGGCCACGTTGAAGGGCGCGCCGCCGGGCTGCTTGCCGGTGGGCAGGATATCCCAGAGAATTTCGCCGAAGCAGGCGATGATAGGAAGCATAGCCATGATGGTTGTCAGTTATTCGTAGTCAGTAAAGATGCCAAGTGAAAGCGAATTGCGGTGGAAATCAGTTCTCATGAAACTGATAACAAAAGGCCCCAAAGGGACGAGCCCAAAAAGACGAGTCCGGGGCGGCGGAAGTTATTCATTATAGCGCGCGGGCCGCAGGATGCTCCGCTACGCCCGGCCCGGCCGCGCCTTGTGCGGTTTACCGGTCTAATGCAGCACCAGTGCCTTATCAGCGGCTTCGAGGGTAGTGCCTTTGGTTTCGGGCATCATTTTCCACACGTACAACAGCTGGAGCACCATCATGGCGCAAAAGAAAGCGAAGGTGTTGCCGCCGCCCAGCTTTTCGGCAAAGTAGGGGAAGGAGAAAGCAATGGCCGCCGCCATGACCCAGTGCGTGCTGGAGCCCAGCGCCTGCCCCTTGGCCCGCACCGCGCTCGGGAAAATCTCGGAGATGAACACCCAGATAACCGCGCCCTGCGAAAAGGCGAAGAAACCGATGTACACGAACAGCAGCACCGGCACCAGCATGCCGCCAAACTGCTCGGTGTAGAACGCCCGCGCCACCAAACCCAGCGTGACGATGAGCCCCACCGAACCCACCAGCATGAGCTTGCGCCGCCCAAACCGGTCGATAATATTGACGCCCAGCAGCGTAAAGATGAAATTGACCAGCCCAATGCCGGCCGACGAGAGCAGCGCCGTGCCCTGCCCCAGCCCGGTCATCTCGAAAATGCGCGGCGCGTAGTAGATGATGGCGTTGATGCCCGCCAGCTGGTTGAACATGGCGAACAGCACCGCCAGCAGCACCGGCTGCCGGTATTGCGGCGCCCACAGCGACTCGCCGGGGCCTTCCTCGGCGGCGTTGGCCAGCAGGATGGTTTGCACGTTCCGGGTCGCCGTGGCGGGGTCGATGCGCTCGAAGACGGCGCGGGCTTCTTCCACGCGGTGCTGGCGGAGCAGCCAGCGCGGGCTTTCAGGAATGCGGAACAGCAGCAGGAAGAAGGCAATGGCCGGCACGGCCTGCACGCCCAGCATCCAGCGCCAGGCATCGGGGCCGATGTCTTTCAGCAGGTAGTTAGACAGATACGCCATCAGAATGCCGAACACCACGTTGAACTGGAACATGCCCACCATGCGCCCCCGCGACTCGGGCGGCGACACTTCGGAGATGTAGAGCGGGGCCGTGACCGACGAGGCGCCCACGCCCAGCCCGCCCAGAAAGCGGAACATCATGAACGGTACCCAGGCCGGCGACAGGGCCGCGCCCACCGCCGACACCAGGTAGAGCACCGCAATCCAGCTCAGGGTGCGGCGGCGGCCCAGCGAATCGGAGGGAATGCCGCCGAAGATGGCCCCTATCACCGTGCCAATCAGGGCAATGGAGATGGTGAGGCCGTGCTCCCAGGCGCTGAGATTCCAGACTTGCTGGATGGCTTTCTCGGCCCCGGAAATCACGGCCGTATCGAAGCCGAATAGAAACCCGCCCAGCGCGACCACAATGGACCAGAAGAAGACGTTATTTTTCACAGATGCATTAAAAAAAGTAAAACCATGCGCCGCAACTCAAACTCCCACCCCGCTTTCCGGGGCACTTGTTCCCACCACGCCGCCGGGTGCACGGGGCAGAAGTTGAGTTGGGTAAGCGCTGTGCTACCAGCCGGCGTTTTGTTTGTATAGCCCTTTGCTGAAGTTGATTTGGTTGAGCGGGATGGGCATGTACTCATCCCGGCCGGCCGTGAAATTGGCCGTGGCCAGGTACTGGCGCTTGTTTTTTTCCACGCTGAAATAGGCGTTCAGGTACGTGGCGGCGATGCCCCAGCGGGTGAGGTCGAAGAAGCGGTAGCCCTCCATGGCAAACTCCAGGCGGCGCTCGAAGCGCAGGGCTTCGCGGGCATACGCCTGCGTCCAAACAGTGGCGGGGTAGAGGCCGATGCGGTAGTTGGAGGTGGGCTGGCCGGCACTGTTTCGCAGGCGGGCGGTGCTGTTCTGGGCACGCTGGCGAATCTGGTTCACGATGGGTAGCGCCTCCGAAGCGCGGTTGAGTTCAATGAGGGCCTCGGCTTTCCAGAGCAGCACGTCGGCGTAGCGGATAACGGTCCAGTTCTTCGAGGTGCTCATGAAGGGCGGATTCTTCTGGAAGCTGGGGTCCGAAGGCAACACGTTCTCTTTCATCGACATGAAATAGCCGTACACGCCCGGCACGCGCACCCACGAGTTCTGAAAGACGAACGAGGGGTCGTACTTGTAGGGGTGCGTGGGGATGGCCACGGTGTGGTCGAGGCGCGGGTCGACGGCGTTGGTCTGAAAGTCGGCGGGGGTATCGGCCCGCAAGTCGCTGCTGTTGAAAGTGGTGAAGAGCGGCAGGCCCTGCGCGTCGGTCTTGTAGGCGTTCACCAGGTTCTGGCTGGGCTGGTGGAAGCTGCAGCAGCCGTAGTCGGGGTTCATGGGGTAGTTCAGCTCGTTGCCGCGGTCGGTGCGGCCCTTGGGTGTGCCGTCGTTGCGCGAGAACTGGATGGCGAACACCGACTCGCGGCTGTTGTCGCCCACCGTCAGGAAGTTGGTGGCGTAGTCGGCGTTCAGGATGTACCCGGCGGCGCTCACCTGGTCGCAGAGCGACACCACTTCCGTCAGCTTGGCCTGGTCGATGCCGGTCACGGCGTTGTTATCGCTCTGCGTGTAAGCCTGGTACAGCAGCGTTTTGGCCAGATACGCCTGGGCAGCGGACTTGGTGGCCCGGCCGATTTCGGGCTGCGTGGCGGGCAGGTTGGCCGCCGCGAAGCGGAAGTCATCAGCAATTTTGCCCCAGAGCGCATCGTTGGTCAGGGCCACGTTCGAGATGGTGGCGTAGTCGCTCGTGGCCACGGTTTCATCGATGTAGGGCACGTGCTTGAACACCTCCTTCAGCAGGAAGTAGAAGTGGCCGCGCAGGAAGCGGGCCTCGCCCTGGCGGATGGCCTTGTTGGGCATGGCGGCGTCGCTCACGGCATCGAGGCGGCGCAGCGCGTCGTTGGCCCGCGACACGCCGATGTAGAGCAGGAACCACAGCTCGTCGGTGTTGCCGATGTCGACGCGGTTGAACGAGAAGGTTTCGTAGAAGTGGAAGGCGTCCACATCGGCGGTGCCGCCGCCGCCCTTGTAGGCATCGCCGGCCCGCACGTTGCCATAGGGCCACATGGAGGTGTAGGGCGTGCGGTACACGTCGTTGCCAAGCTGCGAATAGGCCGCAATCACCTGCTTCTCAATGTTGGCGGGCGTGTTCAGCTGCTCGTCGGTCAGGGCACCGGTGGGGTCTACTTCGAGGAACTTCTTGTCGGAGCAGCCAAAGGAGAGCGACAGCAGCGAGCAGGCCAGCGCGAGGGTTTTAATCGATTTCATGGCGAGGGAATTTTGCTGGGCTTTAGAAGGAAAGGTTGAGGCCGGTGGTGTAAATCAGCGGCACCGGGTATTGGTAGTTCGTCACTTCGGGGTCGGGGCCGGTGAACTGCTTGCTCTTGCCGAGCCGGAAATTCTGGGCCTGCACGTAGATGCGTATCCCTTGCAGCTTCACCTTGCCCGCCACCTCGGCGGGCAGCGAGTAGCCCAGCTGCACGTTGCGCAGCTTCAGGTAAGAAGCGTTTTCGATGAAGTAGGTGGAAGCGCGGCCCTCGTTGTTCGAGTTGATGAGGGTAGCGGCCGGAATGGTCGAGCCGGTGTTGGTGGGGGTCCAGGCGTCGAGCAGGCGCTGGCCCCAGTTCTCGCCGGAGGCCAGCGAGGAAAAGTCGGTGCGGAACTTGGAGTTGTTGTAGGCGTAGAGGCCCTGCACGCCTTGCAGGAAAATCTGCAGGTCGAAGCCCTTGTAGCCCGCGCCCAGGTTCAGGCCGTAGCTATAGGCCGGCACGCCCTCCGAAATCCAGGTCTGGTCGAAGTTGTCGATTTTGCCGTCGCCGTTCAGGTCCTTGTAGCGGATGCGGCCGGGAGCGGCCCCCACCTGGGTGGGAGCACCGCTCACCTCGGCCGCGCTCTGGAACAAGCCGTCGGCCACGTAGCCGTAAGTGGCGTTGATGGAGTGGCCCAGGCGGGTCACGTCCTGGCCGTTGCCGCCGTAGGCGTTAATCACCTCGCTGGGCAGGTACGTAAGCTTGTTGCGGAACGTCGAAACGTTGCCCGTGATGCTGTAGGTCAGGCCGTTGGCCAGCTTGTTCTGGTAGCCGAGCAGAAATTCCCAGCCCCTGTTCTGAATGGAAGCGCCATTCACGAACTGGTCGCCACCCTCGCCCACCACGGCCAGGTAGGGCAGGTTCACCAGTATGTCCTTGCTGTTCTTCACGAAGTAGTCGACCGAGCCGGTCAGCTTGTTGTCGAGGAAGCCAAAGTCCACGCCCACATTGGTTTGGGTGGTGGTTTCCCACTTCAGGTTGGGGTTGGCGCGCTGCACGCGGCGGTAGCCCGAGGGCAGGGCCGTGTTGTTGCCGTAAATGTCGTAGGCCGTGCCGTGGTCGTAGTCGAAGTTGGGGTCCAGGGTGCCCAGCAACGACTGGTAGAGGCCGCGGGCGGCAAAGTTGGCAATGTCCTGGTTGCCGGTCTGGCCCCAGCCCGCCCGCAGCTTAAAGTCGGAAATAAACGGCGCGCTGTTCTTCACAAACGCTTCCTCGCTCAGGCGCCAGCCCACCGACAGGGCCGGGAAAACGCCAAACTGGTTATCCGTACCGAAGCGCGACGAGCCGTCGCGCCGGATGGTGGCCGACGCCAGGTACTTATCGGCAAATGCGTAGTTGACCTTGGCGAAGTAGGAGGCCAGCCGGTAGGCCGTGGCCGAGCCGCCGTTGTCCTTGTTGGCCGCACCGGCGTCGAGCACCACGTAGCTGGGGTCTTCGGTGGCGAAGTTGGTGCGCGAGGCGTAGGTGCTCTCAAAATCGTAGCTGATGCGCTCGTTGCCCAGCAGCACGTCCAGCTGGTGCTTGTCGCCCAGCGGCACGCGGTAGTTCAGCGTGTTTTGCCACGTCCAGCTGCCCCCAAAGCTGTTGTTGACCGTCACCCGGTTGTCCTGGTTCGAGAGGAAGCCGGCCTTGAACGTCTTGTACAGCTCGGTGTACTTATACAGGCTGTAGTCGACGCCGAAGCTGGTGCGCAGGTGCAGGCCCTTGAGGATTTCGGCATCGGCAAACACGTTGCCGAACGCCCGGCCGGTATTGGAGCGGTTCTGCTGGTTATCCGTCAGCAAGCGCAGCGGGTTGTCGCGGTCGCTCATGCCGGCCACCGGGCCGCCCCAGCCCACGCCGTCCACGGTGTGCACCGGCACGATGGACGGCAGCTGGCTGCTGCGGTCGCGCACCAGGCCCAGGTCGTACTGCACCTGCCGGGTTTTGGCCAGCGTCAGGTTTTCGCCCACTTTCAGCTTGCCGCCGAAGTAGTTATACTCCGAGTTCAGGCGGGCCGTGAAGCGGTTCAGGCCCGTGTATTTCAGCGTGCCGGTGTTGTCGTAGTAGTTCAGCGAGAACAGGGCCCCGCCCCGCTCGCCGCCGCTGCTCAGGCTCAGGTTGTACTGCTGAATGAGGGCATCCTGCTGGGTTTGCTTGAACCAGTCGGTATCGGCCGAGCGCTGGGTCTTGTCGGCGTCGATGAACTCGGGCACCACCACCTGGTCGAGCACCGGCTGGCCGCTGGCGTCCAGGTGCGACTGGTAGCTGTAGAACGGAATGTTGGGCGCGGTGTGGTCGTTGGTCGAAGCCTGCCAGTACACCTTGCCGTAGTCCAGCGTATTCAGCATCTTGATGTGCGACCCGGCCTTCTGCAAGGTGAAAAAGGTGGAGAAATCGACGCGGGTAGCGCCCTTCTTGGCCTTCTTCGTGGTGATGATAATCACGCCGTTGCCGGCCCGCGAGCCGTAGATGCTGGCCGCCGAAGCGTCTTTCAGCACCTGAATGCTCTCGATGTCGTTCTGGTTAATCTGCCCGATGCCTTCCTTGGTCGGAATGCCGTCGATGACGTAGAGTGGGTCGTTGTTGCCCAGCGTGCCGAAGCCGCGGATGCGCACCGTGGCCCCGCTGCCGGGCGCCCCGTCGGTGGTGATGTTCACGCCCGGCACGCGGCCTTGCAGGTTGCGCGTCACGTCGTTGGAGGTCATGTCCTTCACTTCATCCACCTTAATCACCGACACGGCCCCGGTCAGGTCGGCCTTGCGCTGGGTCTGGTAGCCGGTCACCACCACTTCGTCCAGGGCGGCCGCATCAGTTGCCATCCGGGCCGCTACCGTGGTTTGGCTGCCCACCGGCACCTCCTGGGTTTTGTAGCCCACGAAGGAGAAAACCAGCGTTGCGTTGTCGGGCACACTGATGGCAAAGCTGCCGTCGGGACCGGTGCTGGTGCCCAGGGCTGTGCCCTTCACGAGCACCGTCACGCCGGGCAGGCCTTCGCCTTTCTCGTCGGTCACCTTGCCCGTAATAGGCCGGTCGGCCAGCGCCGAGTGCGTGGGCCGGGCCGGGCCGCTGGCTTCGGCAGGGCCCGCCGCCAGGGCCGGGCCGCCGGCGAGCAGCGCCACCAGCGCCGCTTGCGGAAGAGAATGTAGCAATGAGTTCATGCGTTTTTGAGTGGGATTAAACAGCAGAAAAAGGACCTGACCAACTCCCGGCCACCAAGAGCAGCGGGGTGATTGATGATTCAAATTTCCGGCGGCCAGCCCCGGCGGGCTTGCTCAATCCTCTCAAAAGCGTTAACTATTCGTTCACCGCATAAAATATATTATTTACTTTGATTATCAGTGATTTATCCCATTATAAACGATTGGGAAATGCGTCCTGGTTACACCCACGTTACCTGCCTTTCACTATCCGTTCAGCCCACGGGCGCAATGTGCAGGGCTCGGTACTCGGAGGGTGAAATCTGGTAACGCCCCTTGAAGCTGGTGGAGAAATACGAGGGCGAATTGAAGCCCAACTGATAGGCAACCTCCGCAATGGTGAGGGAGTCATCAAGCAACAGCTGGCGGGCTTTGGTGAGGCGGACGCTCTGCACGAAGTCCGTCGGGCTGGTGCCGAGCACGGCCTTCACCTTGCGGTAGAGCTGCACCCGCGAGATGCCCAGGCTGCGGGCCACGTCCTCCACGCTCAGGTCGGCCCGGTCGAGGTTGGCCTCCACAATGGCCGATAAGGTGGCCAGAAACTTCTGGTCGACGCGCTGAGCCGGGGCCACGGTGGCCGTGTCCACGCTCAGCTCGCGGCGGAAATGCTCGCGCTGCCGCTCGCGGTTGCTGAGCAGCGTGCGCAGGCTTTCGAGCAGGAAAGTCGGGTTGAATGGCTTGGTAAGGTAGAGGTCGGCCCCGGCCTGCACGCCCTCTACCTGCTGCTCGGGCGCGCCCTGGGCCGTAAGCAACACAACGGGAATGTGGGAGGTGCGCCAGTCGCCCTTCAGCTGCGCCACTACTTCCAGCCCGTTGACTTCGGGCATCATCACGTCGCTCACGATGAGGTCGGGAATAAGTTCGGCGGCCAGGCGCAGGCCCGCCGCCCCGTCGGTAGCGGTGCGTACCTGGAAGTGCGGGCGCAGCTTCTGGGCCAGAAAGGCATTAACGTCCTCATTGTCTTCGATAAGCAGCACCAGGGCGTCACGCCCTTCGCCGGTGGCAAAGCGGGCTTCAAGGGCCTCATCGGTGGCCGTGGGCGTTGCGGCCAGGGGTTCCTCGGCCAGCGGCGTCAAGCTGGGCATGTTGGCCTTCCCCGGCGCCAGCAGCGCGGCCGGTAGGGTGAGGGGCAGCGTCACCACAAAGGTGCTGCCCTGGCCCACCCGGCTCGTAAACGTGAGCTGCCCCAGGTGCAGGCGGGTGAGCCCCAGCGCCAGGGCCAGGCCCATCCCCGAGCCTTGCGCGCCCGGGTGCTGCCCCTGGTAAAACCACTCGAAGATGTGCGCCTGGTCCTGCTCGTTGATGCCGCGCCCGGTGTCTTCTACGCGCACGCGCACGGTGCGCTCAGCCGGCAGCGGCTGAATGCTAACGGTTACCTGCCCGTGCTCCGGGGTGAATTTCAACGCGTTGGCCAGCAGATTAAAGAACACCTTGTCCAGAATGTTCACATCGAAGGGCAGGCTGATGAGTGGCTCCGCCGGCAAAAAGCAGAGCGTCACCCCCTTCTGCCGGGCCGATTTCTCGAAGGAGTCCAGAATTTCCCGCACGAAGGCCACGAGGTTGCCCTCGGTGGCGTGCACCGGCATCTTCCCCACATCAATCTTGCGGAAATCCATGAGCTGGTTCACCAGGCGCAGCAGGCGCTGGGCATTGCGGCGCACCAGGCCCAGGTCCTGGCGGTGGGCAGCGTCAAAGTGGGTGCCGCTGGTCAGCATTTCCTCTACCGGCCCCAAAATGAGGGTAAGCGGCGTGCGCAGCTCGTGCGAGAAGTTGGTGAAGAAGCGCAGCTTGGCCTCGGTTTCGACCTTCGCCCGCTCGGCAAACTCCTGAATCTGGTTGCGCTGGGAGCGGATTTCGTTGTTTTGCCCGGCCAGTACGCGGGTGATGCGGCGGTTGGCCCGCAACGCGCGCCACACCAGCAGGCCCAGCGCCGCCGCTACCAGGAGCGCCCCGGCCAGCACGTAGAGCACCGTTTGCTGGCTGGCGTAGGTATCGCGCTGTTGCTGCAACAGGCGCTGCTGCCGCTGAATGTCCTGCTGCTGGCTGGCCAGCTGCTCCGTCTGCATCTTCATGGTCAGCACGTTGGTCGAGTCGATAACCATGGTGCCAAGAATATTCTCCTTCGCGTATGGACGATGCTCCAGGATGTTCATGGCCGTGCGAATGGCTTCCTCGCCGCCCGGCGGGTAGAGCAACGTGGCCGTGAGCACGCCGTCCTGCACAAACTGGATACCACCCTGCGGCCCCGACAGCCCATCCACGCCCACCACCCGGATGCGGTGCTCCAGCCCCAGCTGCTTGCACACCTGGTAGGCGCCCAGGGCCATGCGGTCGTTGTGCGCGAAAATCACGTTCACCTCGGGGTGCGCGCGCAGCACGGCGGGCAGGCTCGCGATGACCGATGGCCGCTTCCAGTCGCCTTGCACCTGTGCCACGAGGCGAAGGCCGGGGTAGGCAGCCAAGGCTGAAACCAACCCGCGGTGCCGGTCAACGGCCGGCGATGCGCCGGCCAATCCCTGGATTTCCACTATGTTGCCACGGCCAGCGAGCAGGCTCCTGATGTACCGGCCGGCGGCCTGGCCTATCGCCAGGTTGTTGCCTCCCACGTAGGCCGTGTAGAGTTTGGAGGCGATGCGCCGGTCCAGGATAACCACCGGAATGCCGCGGTTGAAAGCTTCCTCCACCACCGGCGTTACGGGTTCGGCTTCGTTGGCCGATACTATCAGTAAGTCAATCCCCTCCTTCAGAAATTCCTGAATTTGCTGTTGCTGGCGGTTGCTGTTGTCGCGAGCGTCTTTCAGGCGGAAAGTCACATTTGGGTAAAAGCTCAGCTCTTTGCGCATCCCGGCCAGCATGGCTTGCCGCCAGGCATCGCCGGTGGTGCATTGCGAGAACCCGATGGTGTAGCGCGGCGGCTGGGCGGCCTGGACTGCGCTTCTTCCCGTACCCAATAACAAGCAGATGCACAGCACCACCCCAATAATTTGGCGGGCACTTCTAAGCATGTAAGGCATTCTATCGCGCATTTGGACGTCTCATCTCCTTTGGAAGCACAATGAGGAGCTCCCTTTTAACAGAAAAATATGAGAGGTAACTAAGGTCAGTTATTTCAATTTGCTGCCTGCAGGGGTACAATCTACTACTAATATTTCGGCATTACGTCCAACCCGTCTTCTCACTCACCGGTTTATCTCCTTGTCCGTCCAACTCGGTTTTGGCATAGGTGGGGTGTTATTATACTCGTCACAGAGTGGTGTGCGAGTCAATAATATGAAACTTGAGGGTTAGACGGGACGCGAGTTCTTGTCCAAACTCGGGGAGTCGGTTGAAAAAGTCCAGGACGGCCGTTTTGAATTGGCCCTTGGTGCGATAGAAAGCAGTATTAATGATTTTCTGGCGCAGAAACTTCCACAGGCGCTCAATCAGGTTCAGATTGGGCGAGTAGGGGGGCAGAAAGACCTGGAACAGGCGTTTGTCGGCCAGCCAGGCCAGGAGGGCCTTGTTTTTGTAGTAGCGGGCGTTGTCGCAGATGACCTGGAGTGGACCGTCGGGGTGGGCCGTGAGCAGTTTTTCGTACAGCCGCTGGGTGCTTTGGGCATTGACGCAGTCGGTTTCATCGAGGTAGACCTGCCGGGGGCAGTGGGCGTTGAGGGCGGCATTCAGGTTGACCCGCTCGCGGCCGCTGACGGTGAGCAGGGGCCGTTCTTTGCCCGTTTCGGTCCACACATGGGTGGCGCGGGTGTTGGGGGTGGGGTGGGCTGCGTCGGCAAAGTACACCACCGCTTCCCCGGCCTCGGCGGCGGCCAGCAGTGGGGCCAGCGTGTCGGCGACGAAGGCCGTTTGCTTCGCGGCATCGGCTTGGCAGGGTACGGCCGTGGTCAATTTATAGGAGAACCCCAGCCGGTGCAGCAGGTCGGTCAGCCCCGAGATAGAGTGGCGCACCCCGTAGCGGGCGGCCAGCCAGTCGGCAATGGCCCGGCAGTCGGTGTAGAGCGCCTGCCCCAGTAGCCGGGCTGTTCGGCGTGTAGGTAGCCCGCCAAGCCCTTCAAGCGGTAGGTCTGGACGTAGCGGTATAGGGTGGCTTCGTCTAGGCCCAGGTCCTCGGCGATGGCCGCCACGGCCCGTCCCCGGTCGAGCATAAGAAGGACCGTCACCGGCACATACCCCGCCTTGCCCCGGCAGGCGCGTTGCGCTTGCCGCAGCAACTGCCGCTCTGTATCGGAAAGCTGAACTTCCATTGCACAATTTTAAGCCTTTATTCGCATCTCACTTCGCGATGAGTATAGAAATGATTCACCCACTATAGTTAAACACAAAACACCTTTCCAGGAGGAATTTTCCTGGAAAGGTGCCTTACAAATGCCGTGCTTGATGCCCGGTTTACTTGGCAGCCAGCTTGGTAGCGGCGTCCATGATGACAGCAGCTACCTGCGTGGGCTGGGCCAGCATGGCCACGTGGCTCGAGGCCACGGTCGTCGTGGTGGCCTTCATTTTCTTGGCCAATGTGCGCTCCAGGTCGGGGTTAATCATGCGGTCGTTGCTGGCCACGATGTACCAGGACGGCTTGGTTTTCCAGGCGGCCTGGGTCACTTTCTCCTTCAGGGCCGAAAAGGCCTGGGGGCCCTGCGTGGCGATGAGCACCTGCTGCTCGACCTTGGGCAGGTCCTGGGCAAAATCCTCCATGATGCCTTTCGGGGTCATGCTCACGAAGCTGGAGGCGTCGGGCCGGATTTCGTCGTTGCCGGGCGTGGCGGGCGCGGTTTGCACCAGCTCCAGGAACGACTGGCCTTCGTCGGGGGCCGCGGCGGCCACGTACACCAGGCCGGCCACTTTCGGGTCGTTGCCGGCCTCGGTGATGACCACGCCGCCCCAGGAATGGCCCACGAGCAGCACCGGGCCGTCCTGCAGGGCGATGGCGCGCTTAGTGGAGGCCACATCGTCGGCCAGGGAGGTGAGCGGGTTTTGCACGGCCGTGACGTGGTAGCCCTTGGCTTGCAGCAAGGGGATTACCTTGGCCCAGCTGGAGCCGTCGGCCCAGGTGCCGTGCACGAGCACGATGTTTTTGATGCCAACGGCGGCGGGCGCGGCGGCGTTGTCAGGGGAAGTAAGGCTCATGGATAAAAGGGCTAAGGCGCCTAGCGCGGTTAAAACAGTGATTTTCATAATAGTGGTTGGTTAGGGCTCTCAGGAGCCAAGGTGTTTTTTGAGTTCGGCCCCCGCCTGTACCACCAGGGAGCGCACCTGCGGCAGCGTGGCCAGCCCATTGAGCAGGCCGAAATCGTGAATCATGCCGTTGTAGCGCACCGTGGTCACGGGCACGCCGGCCTCGTCGAGCTGGCGGCCGTAGGCTTCGGCAGCATCGCGCAGGATGTCGGCTTCGCCAATCTGGATGAGGGCCGGCGGCAGGCCCTGCAGCTGCTCTTTGGTGGCGTGCAGCGGCGAAGCGTATACCTGGGCGCGCTCGGCGGGGTCGGTGGTGTAGTGGTCGTACATCCACTTCATGAGCGAGGTGGTCAGGAACCGGTCCTGGCCGAATTTCTGGTACGACTCGGTTTCGAAATTCGAGTCCACGAGGGGCCACATCATGATTTGCAGCTTGATATGGGGGCCGCCTTTCTCCTTGGCCATCAGGGTGGTGACGGCCGTCATGTTGCCGCCCACGCTGTTGCCCACCACGGCCAGGTTGTGGCCATCGACGTTGATTTCGGCCCCGTGCTCGGCCACCCATTTGGTGGCGGCGTAGATTTCGTGGATGGCCTGCGGGTACTGCGCCTCCGGGCTGGGCGTGTAGTCCACGAACACCGCCGCGTAGCCGGACTCCACTACCAAATCGCGCACCAGACGCTGGTGGGTGGGAAAATCGCCGAGCACCCAGCCGCCGCCGTGGATGAAGATGAACACGGGCAGCACCGTATCAGCGGTGCCGGTGGGGCGCACGATGTGCAGCGGCACCGGCAGGCCCTCGCTGCGGATGGTTTTTTCGGACACTTCAATGCCCGACAAATCGACTTTTACCGAAGCCTGCGCGCCCACCAGCCCCAGGCGGGCTTCCTGGGGCGAGAGGGTTTCGAGGGGCGGGCCGCCCGCGCCGTTCAGGGCGGCCAGGAAGGTTTTGACCTCGCGGGAAAGGGCCGAGTCGAGGGCGACGGGCGTCGTTTGGGACGACTGGTACGTGGCGGTGTTGCTCATCATAGGGCAGGGGTTAATTATCGGTACTGGCATGGGCCACTGCGCTCAGCAAGGAAGCGTAGTACTTGATTGACAGCACAAACCTACTGCCCCGACTACCCCGGCAAAAGGTATAAACCCCGCATTCGGTGGTATTTTACGCGCATCGAATGCCCTGGCGCGACGCTGGGCCGGAATGCCGGCGCTATTTTGAGCAATAACCGCTGCCCCACCTGTATGAAACGCCTGCTTCTGCTGTTGTTTTTCGCGGCCGGTTTTTCCGGCCGGGCCGAGCCGCTATACCCGCTGCTCAGCCCGGCCGACCTGGCCAGCCTGCGGGCCCAGCTGCGCCAGAGCCGCCCCGATACCAACCGGGTGCTCCTGCTGCTCCGGCTTGGCACCGACGTGCTGGCGAGAAGCGAGGAGCTGGAAACCGATTTTCGTCCGGCCGGGGCGTATGGCCAGCAGGCCCGCGCCCTGAGCGAAACGCTGCACTTTGAGGCCGGCCGCATTGCCAGCCTCTACGCGCTGGGCCAGCTACAGCTGCTCGCCTCCCCCGATACGGCCGGGCGGGGCCTCATCCGGCAGGGGCTGCGGCTCAGCCGGCAGCAGCACCGCCCGCGCCTGGAAGCCCTGGGCTGGTACCGCCTAGGCAACAGCTACCCCCGCGTGGCCCACTACCTGCCGCTCAGCATTGCCTGCTACCAGCAGGCCAGGGCCCTTTTCCGGCAGGTGGGAGCGCAAACGGAGGCCGCCTATATACTCAAATTACTGGCCGACACGCACTTGCTGCAAGGCAACACCGGCCAGGCCATGCGCGAGCTGCTGCAAGTGGTGGCCCTGTACCGGGCCTCGGGCCACCGGGAGCTGCATTATACCTACGACCTGCTGCTGGCGGCCAACCGGCAGCTGGGCAATTACAAAGAAGCCCTGCGCTACGGCCTGGCCACCATTGAAAGTGCCCAGGCCACGCACGACACCAGTGCCATTGCGGGCTTCTACAGTCGGGTTGGGGGCCTGTATGACGAAGTGGAGGAAACCCCTACGGCGCTGACGTATTACCGAAAAGCCCTGCGCAACCTCCAGCAAGCCCATTCCCCCGAGGTCATCCGAATGGCGGGCATTGTTGCCAAAACGCTGGTCAGGCAGGGGCAGGCGCGGCAGGCGCTGGCTTTTTACCTGCGCACGGCCCGGCCCGTAGCCGCGGCCGACCGCCTGAGCTACGCGCAGTACCTGGCCGAATTATACGTCGCGCTCAAGCGCTACCCGCTGGCCGAGCAGCAGTATGCCCAGGTGCTGGCCCTGGCCGGGGCCCGGCCCCCCGATGACTTGGGAAATATGCGTATCAACCAAGCGCTGGGCGATTTTTACTTGCTTACCCGGCGCTACGGCAAAGCCCGGTGGCATTATCAGCAGGCCCTTGGGGAAAGCCAGCGCGGCGGCTTTTTGCTCGGCGTATCGCGGCTGCACCTGCGGTTATTTCAGGTCGATTCAGCGCAGCACAACTTTCCCGCTGCCATCGCGCACTACCAGCGCTACAAAGCCCTGAACGACTCCATCTTCAATGCAACCAAGAACAAGCAGCTGGCCAGCCTGGAAATTCAGTACGATACCCGCAAGAAAGAGCAAAACATTGCCCTGCTAACCAAGCAAACCCAGTTGCAGCAAAGCAGCATTCGGCAAAAAGACTTCCAGCGCAACGCCCTGCTGAGCGGAGCCGTATTGCTGGCCCTGCTGCTGGGCCTGAGCTACAACCGCTACCGCCTCAAGCAGCGCGGCAACCAGCTGCTCGAAGCGCAGCAGCGGGAAATAAACCAGCAGAACCACTCCCTTCAGCACCTGCTGGGTGAAAAGGAAGAGCTGCTGGTCGAAAAAGACTGGATGCTGAAAGAAATTCACCACCGCGTGAAAAACAACCTGCAGGTTATCAGCAGCCTGCTGAGTACCCAGTCAGATTTTCTGCATGACCCGGCTGCGCTGGCCGCCATCCGCGAGAGCGAGAACCGGGTGCGGGCCATGGCCCTCATTCATCAGAAGCTCTACCAGTCGACTAGCCTGGCGGGGGTGAACATGGCGGAATATATCGGGGAGATTGCCAGCCACCTGCTGGAATCTTTCGAGTGCCAGGGCACCGTGCAAACCCGGCTGGCCGTGGCGCCCATCGAGCTGGATGCCGCCCTGGCCACCCCCATTGGCCTGATTATCAACGAAGCCCTCACCAATGCCTTCAAGTACGCGTTTCCGCGGCAGCGCGGCGGGACCGTGGCCGTTGCGCTGGCCGCGATGGGCGGCCAGCGCTACCAGCTAACGATTGCCGACGATGGCGTGGGCCTGCCGCCCAACTTCAATGTGGAGGACAACCACACGATGGGCCTCACCATTATGCACGGCCTGAGCCACCAGATTGATGGCCGGCTGCGCATCACCCAGGCGGCTGGGGTGCAGGTGCGGCTGGAATTTGAGGTGCCGGCTAAAACGGCCGCGCCTGCCCCCGTCTAAGGCAGCTGCTTGGGGGGAACAATTTGCAGCTTTTTCATGCGCGATTCCAGCGTGGTGGGCTTCAGGTGCAGCAGCTCGGCGGCCCC
The DNA here is from genome assembly GCF_017921975.2 of Hymenobacter terricola. Classification (GTDB taxonomy): domain Bacteria; phylum Bacteroidota; class Bacteroidia; order Cytophagales; family Hymenobacteraceae; genus Hymenobacter; species Hymenobacter terricola. Next base: position 176,725 of record NZ_JAGEMO020000023.1, on the reverse strand, counting down.
GCCCCGGCCCCGGATGCGGTTGTTGGCCTGGGCCAGGGCCGCCAGAATGGCTTCGCGCATGGCGTCCTGCATGGGTTTCACCGCGCCGGGCGGCGCATACGGGCCCGGCGGCAACGGGCCGGCCAGCAGCGGCTCGGCCAGCTCCAGCGTCGTGGAGCGGGCCATGATGGCGGCCCGCTCCAGCACGTGCTCCAGCTCGCGGATATTGCCCGGCCAGGGGTATTGCTGCAGCTGTTGCAGCATGGAAGTGGCCAGGCCCGTGAGCGGCTTGCCCAGCTTCTTGCTGATTTTTTGCAGGAAGTACGTGGTCAGGGACAGGATGTCTTCGGGCCGCTCGCGCAGGGGCGGCACCAGCAGCGGAAACACGTTGAGCCGGTAGTAGAGGTCCGACCGAAACCGACCGGCAGCGACTTCGGCCTGCAAATTCCGGTTGGTGGCCGCGATGATGCGCACATCGACCACGATGGGGCCCTTGCCGCCGATGCGCTCAATCTCCTTTTCCTGAATCACGCGCAGCAGCTTGGCCTGCAATTCCAGCGGCAGCTCGCCGATTTCGTCGAGGAAAATGGTGCTGCCCTGCGCCAGCTCAAACTTGCCGATGCGCTTATCGGTGGCCCCGGTGAAGCTGCCCCGCTCGTGGCCAAACAGCTCCGATTCAATCAGCTGGGGCGGCAGAGCGGCGCAGTTTACCTTGACCATGGTGCGGCCCTTGCGCCGCGACAGGTTGTGCACGGCCCGCGCAATCAACTCCTTGCCGGTGCCGGTTTCGCCGGTCACCAGCACCGTGAAGTCGGTGGGGGCCACCTGGCCGATGCCGTGGAACACGGCCAGCAGGGCCGGACTCGTCCCGATGATTTCCTCGAAGTTGTGGCTGGTTTTGATTTCCTCGTTCAGGTAAGTTTTCTCCTGCTCCAGCTGCTCGCCCAGCAGCCGGATGCGCTCGAAGGCCAGCAGGTTTTCCAGGGCCAGGGCCAGCTGCGCGCCCATGTCCTGGAGGGCCAGCAAGTCCTTCGTGGTGAAGGCGTAAGCGGCCTTGCTGGCCAGCACCAGGGCCGCGACCGGCTGGCCTTTGAGGACGATGGGCACGTACATCGACGACTTGAGGCCCAGCCGCTCGCCGTAGAGCTGGGTGACCAGGCTGCGGCCCTGCACTTCGGCCGATTGCGGCCCCACGTTCAGCGTCGGTTGCAGGAGCCAGGGCTCCATATCGGCCACCAGCTGCTGCCATTCGAGGGGCGAGACGGTGGCGGGCAGGCCCAGGTCTTCCTCGCGCAGCAGCACGAACTGGTCGTCTTTTTTCTGCACGGTCACATCAAACGAGGCCCCGCCCAGCACCCGGCCCACGCGGTAGATGCTGAGCAAATCGGTGCCGGGCAGCCGCCCGTTGATGGCAGCGGCTACCCGCGGGGCTATTTCGGCCATGTCCCGGCCGTTCTGAAACGCGCTGACAATGGCCAGCTCTGCCGTTTTCAAGGCTCTTCGGTCATCTATCTCCTCGCAGGCCAGCAGGTTGTCCAGGGCCAGCGCAATCTGGGGAATGATGAGATTGACGGTGTTGTAGTCGGCCGCCGTGAAGCCGATGGGCTCGGTGCAGGCCAGCTGCAGATTGGTGAAGGACCGCCGTTTCAGCACCACCGGGAATGTCATCAGCGAGTGCATCCCGAAGGCATCGCGGCTAGCCCGCGCCGTGAAACTGTGCGCGCACAGCACCTCGAAGGCCGGGCCGGTGAAGATGCCGGGCTCCTCGCCCAGCTGGTCGGGGGTTTCGCGGGTCAGCTTTTCGAGCAGCTCATCCGACGCATCAGCGCCCAGCAGAGCGGGCAGGTGAATGCGCTCAAAGGTGCCCAGGGCCGTTTTGCGCAGCATCAGCCAGTAATAGGACTGCTCCTCGGGCAGGCCGATGCGCAGGTTGAGGAAGGTGAACGGCACCAGCTTATCGAGCTGGGCGGCAATGGCCAGGCAGAGCTGGTCGCGGTCCTGAATAGTGATGATGGCGTTGTTGACGGCCACCTGTATCTGCTGCTGCTGCCGGAGCTGCACCTCCTCGCCGTGGGCGTGCCGGTAGCGCGCGATTTCGAGCGTGGTGAGCACGTCTTTCTCGCGGAAGGGCTTGTTCAGAAACCCGAAGGGCTGGGTCACTTTGGCCGCTTCCAGCACGCTATCCGAGAGGTTGGCCGAGAGGAAGACGAACGGAATGTGCTGCGTAGCCAGCCACTGCGCCAGGTCGATGCCGGTCTGGTCGCCCTGCAGGAAAATATCCAGCAGCACGATGCCGGGCGGCTGCCGGGCCACCAGCGCCCGCGCCTCCGCCACCGATTTGGCCAGGCCGAGCACCTGGTAGCCGGCCTTGGTGAGGATGCGCCGCAGGTCGTTGGCAATCAGGAATTCATCCTCGACGATGAGGATGGTGACCGGGGGCGCGAGGTCGTCGGAAGCAACTAGCATGGTACAATTCAGCAGACGGCGCGAGGGGACGTTGGCGGTTTCCCTGCGAAGCAACGACTCCCTCCGAAACTCCGAACCGGGCCTCCGATATATCGGAGACTCCGCTGGGTCGGAGGCAGCAGCGCAGGCCAGGCTTCGTGCAAAAGTCTATCAATTTACTATTAATCAACAGGGTATGCAAAAATAAATTTTTGCTCCCGGGATTGGCACTGGGTTGGCAACGCAAGAATTGTCCCCGCTGCAGGTAGCGCCAACCCCTTCTCCTCCGAACCACCGGCAAAACTCCTGAAATGCCCGGCGCAGCTCGCGCAGCTCCTCGCTGCGCCCCACGAACACAGCCATTACTTCCCTGAAAACAAACCTCTTAGCCTTGTCGCACATGGTTATTTCGTCGCATCCCCGCCTTACCCCTGCTTCGGCCTTCGCCATCAGCCCCCTGGGCGACCTTAGGCCGCTGGTACATCGCCACGCCGCTTCGGCGGCCTTCACCCGGTGGCAGCAATACGCCGTGGTGCTGGTCGAGGGCTCCGGAACCACAACCGCCTGGCCGGTCGAGCTGTATTTCAGCAGTCCCGGCCAGCTGGCGCTGGCGCAGGTGCCGGCGGGGGCCCAGGGCCGGGTCATTCGCTTCACCGATGAATTTATTCACCTCACCGGCGACGACCAGGATTTGCTCCTGCTCAGCCTGTTCCATGAGTCGGGCGCGGGCCAGGGCCTGGCCGTGCCCCCCGAGCAGGCCGAGGAGCTGGCTTTTCTGCTAACCAGCGTGCAGCGGCAGGCCGACAGCCCGGCCCTGTTGCGCGACGCCCTGCTGCGTGCCTACCTGAAAACGCTGCTCATCTGCTGCCTGCGCCTGAGCCAGCAGCAGGCCCTGACCAGTGCGCCGCCGGCCCAGTCGGGGCTGTTCCTGCGGTTTCGGAAGCTGCTGGAAGCGCATTACACGGACTGGAAATCGGTGGCTGAATACGCCAGCCAGCTGCACGTCACGGCCAACCACCTCAGCATGGCCATTCGGAAGGAAACCGGCCGGCCGGCCAGCGCCCACATCCGGCAGCGCATCATGCTGGAGGCCCAGCGCCTGGTATCGCTGCGCGACGTGCCGCTGAAAGAAGTGGCTTACCAGTTGGGGTTTGAGGACGTTTCGCACTTCAGCAAGCTGTTCAAGCGGACCGTCGGGGTCACCTTTTCCCAGTTCAAGGAGCGCATCTGGGCGCAGCACGGCCCCTGCCGGGGCAACTTATCCGAGCTGGAAGCCGACGAAGTCGCCCCGGCTCCCGGCCGCCACTACGCTTTGTCGGCGGCCTAGACGGCGGGTAGCTGAAGAAGCCCTGCAGGGGGCTGGCGAGTAGCTGCATCAGGAATATGTACCGGCAATTGCAGGATTCAGCCATTGATTGCGGTAGCAGGAAAGGGGTTCTTTGCCCAGTATCGGCAGCTACGCCTGCTGCCGGCCCCGGCTGATACCCCGGCCGGCCATTTTCACTTTCCTGCTTCCTTTCATGAAGGCTTTCCATTTGACGGACACCACTGGAATTGCTGATTTACACCTGATGGATGTTCCCGTGCCAACGCCCGCGCGCGGCGAAGTCCTGGTGCGGGTGCGCGCCATCAGCCTCGGCCCCATCGATGTCAACACCACCAATGGCCACGGCGCTTACCACGCCTTACAGGACGCCGAACCCATGATTCCGGGCTGGGATATTTCGGGCGAAGTAGTCGCCGTGGGGCCTGAAGTACTGGATTTTTTGCCCGGCGACGCGGTATTTGGCGCGGTGAACTTTCCGGGCCCCGGCCGGGGCTACGCCGAATACGTGGCCGCCCCGGCCCGGCACCTGGCCCCCAAGCCGGCCAATATTTCCCACGCCGAGGCCGCCGCCGCCTCGCTGGCCGCCCTCACGGCCTGGCAGGCGCTGATGACCACTGCCAACGTGCAGCCCGGCCAGCGCGTGCTCATTCACGGGGCGGGCGGCGGCGTGGGGCACTTCGCGGTGCAGCTGGCCGGGGAGCGGGGGGCATACGTCATCGGCACGTCGTCGGCCAGCAAGCGGGTGTTTGTGCTCTCGCTGGGGGCCGATGCGCACGTTGATTACACCCGGCAGCGGTTTGAGGACGTGGTACCGCCCGTGGACGTGGTGCTCGATGCCATCGGCGGCGAAACGGCGTTGCGCTCGCTGGCCGTGCTCAAGCCCGGCGGCCTGCTCATCAGCCTGCCCATTGGCCTCAGCCCCAGTTTGCTGGCCCAGGCGCGGGCGCGCGGGGTGCGGGGCCAGCACTTCCTGGCCGTTTCCAACGGGGAAGACATGCGCCGGCTGGCGGCGCGGCTGGCGGCGGGCACGCTCTACGCGCACGTAGCGCGGACCTGGCCCTTTGCCCAACTGCCCGATGCCTTGTGCCAGGTAGCGGGCGGCCATACGCAAGGAAAAATCAGCGTTTTGCTGGACTAAAACCGCAGTAACAACATCCATCCACAACATTCCTTTATTTCAGCCATGACCGTTCCCCCCCCCGCTTCCGCCCCGGCTGTTGGCAGCTCCGGCCCCGCCTTCAATCCCGATGATTTCCTGCTCGTGCCCGCCCGCACGTTTGAGGATTTGCGCATCGGCGAGGTGTTTCGCGCCCCCAGCCGGACGCTCACCGATGCCCACGCCACGGCATTTCAGGCCGTTTCCTGCGACAATCACCCCGTGCATTACGATGCCGTGTGGGCGCAGCAGCGCGGGCACCCGGCGCCAGTGGTGCACGGCTTGCAGGTGCTGGCATTCACCGCGCCGGGCGCCACGCTGTTTCCGCACTACATCGGCGAGGTGTTTATCAGCTTCACGGGGTTGTCGTGCGAGTTTTTGAAAGAAGTGCACGCCGGCGACACGCTCTACCCGGCGCTGGAAATCACCGGCCTCATTCCGCAGGGCGCAACCGGCGTGGTGGTCGCGGCCGTCACGGTGCACAACCAGCGGGGCGAGCTGGTGCTCTCCGGCCAGCACCAGTACCTGCTGCGGGCCCAGCCCACTGTAAAGTAGTGTCGTCCAAATGTTTGCGGCCTTTTTGAGTAGTTAAGAAAGTAGCTCGGGGCCAGCCAGATAGTTCTATCTGGCTGGCCCCGAGCTGCTGTTTGGCTCTTATTGCCGCTGCCATCAACAAGCTTGGGCGGCTGCTCTTGCTGAGCTTCACCCTTCAACCTGGTCTTCCCCAAACCCGTCCCATGCCCACGCCCACCGCTAAACCCGCCAACTACCTGCGCACCCCCAACGGCTTCCTGCTGGTGCTGCACCCCGGCGATAATGTGCTGCACGAGCTGGAGCAGCTGGCCATCCGGGAAAAGATTCCCAGCGCCAGCTTTACCGGCTTTGGGTTCGTGCATCCCACGTTCGGCTTTTGGAACGCGGCGAAGAAGGAGTACGACCCCAAAGCCTTCCGCGACACGGAGCTGGCCAGCATGACGGGCAGCATTGCCTGGAAGGACGATAAGCCGGCCCTGCACGTTCACGGCGTGGTGACGGACAAGAACTTCACGGCCTACGGTGGGCACCTGCTGGCGCTGGAAGTTGGCACGGGTTCGGTCGAAATCACCATCGTAGTGCACCCCAGGCGCCTCACGCGGGAAGTGGACGAATGCACCGGCGCGGCCGTACTCAACCTGTAGGGCATCAGGCGCTACAGGTCTTTGAGAATGGTAGCCAGCTCCGTGGGCCTGGCGAAAAAAGGACTATGCCCGCAGTCAAGCGCAAATACCTGCGCCACGGCCCCATTCTCCTGAATCATAAGCCTTTGCAAGTGGGTGCTTATCCCCACGTCTTGCAGCGTTTCGATGTAATACTTCGGTACCCGGCCGAAATTCGGTTCCGTGAGGGTGACGTTGGCCTGAAAGGGGGCCAGGGCCTCCGGCCGGTGCCGGGATACCACCAGCTCCTGAATGTAAGCGGGACAGTCGGCCGCGAAAATGGGCACAATGGCTTCGGGCTTGATGGTCGCGCTAAGCTGGTCGGCCGACACGAGCAGGTTGGGCGGCAGCAGGCTGTCGGCATCGGCAAAATCGAAGGCGCTCTGCCCGTCGTGGGGCAGGTAGGCGCAGACGTACACCAACTTATCGATTTCGGCCGGCGCCTGCTCGGCTACCTGCGAGATAATCATGCCCGCCATGCTGTGCCCAACCAAGACGACCGGACCGCCCTCTTCCGCCCGGATAAGGGCGAGCGTAGCGCGCACATAGGAATCCAGCGTAAGCTGGCCGAGGGGGGTGGGGTCGCTGCCGTGGCCGGGCAGGTCGAAGGTGATAACGCGGTGGCCGGCTTGTTCGAGCACGGGCCGCACGGCATCCCAGGCATATTTGCCCGACCAGGCTCCGTGTACGAGCACAAACGTCTTGTTCATGGGTTTGAGTCAAAGAATTTTATAAGGAATGATGTCTTGCGCCAGGCATTAAAACGGGTAGGCAACCCGCGGCGGGAAGTGGGTTAGGTTACGCCCGGTGCCGGGCTCCTGGCGAAAATCGCCAGCCCGGAAGTCGTCGCTAGAAAGCCCGGAGGTAGGGCACGGGCACCGGGGTTTCGGCCTGCAGCGCCGCCGCCGCCCGGAGTGGGAAATAAGGGTCGCGCAGGAGTTCCCGCGCCAGGAACACCAGGTCGGCCTGGCCGTCGATAATGATGGTATTGGCCTGTTCGGGCGTCGTGATGAGGCCCACGGTACCGGTCAGAATGCCCGTGCCAGCCTTGATTTTCTCGGCGTAAGGCACCTGGTACAGCGGTTTGATTTTCGCTTTGTCCGGCATCCCGAAGCCCCCGGCGGACGCCGTGACGACGTCCACGCCGTGCGGCTGCAACGCGGCGGTCAGCCGCAGGGAATCGGTCAGTTGCCAGGCGAGCGGCTCGTCGGAAAAATCGACGGCAGACAGGCGCACCAGCAGCGGCATGGTGGCCGGAACAACGGCCCGAATGGCCCGCACCGTTTCCACCAGCAGGCGAATCCGGTTCTCGAAACTACCGCCGTACTCGTCGTGGCGGTGGTTGACCAACCCCGAATAAAACTGGTGGAACAAGTAGCCGTGGCCGGCGTGCAGTTCAATGGCATCGAAGCCGGCTTGTACGGCCCGCTGGGCGGCCACCGCAAAATCGGCGACCAGCGCCTTTATTTCCGGTATCGTCAGCGGCTCTGACGTGTGCTGCTTGTCGAGCGATACGGCCGAGGCGCTCTTGGTGAGCCAGCCGCCGTCGGCCGGGGGCAGGTAATGGAATCCGGCCGAAGGATGGGCGTGGCTGCCTTTGCCGCCCGCGTGCCACAGCTGCACCGCTATTTTGGCCCCCTGCGCCTGCACAAACTGCACAACCGGCTGCCAGGCGGCTACCTGCGCATCGTTCCACAAGCCCGTATCGAACAAGGTATTGCGGCCGTGGGGCGTCACGGCCGTCGCCTCGGTGATGACCAGGCCCACGCCGCCCACGGCCCGGCTGCCCAAATGCACCAGGTGCCAGGCTCCGACCAGCCCATCGGGGCTGCAATACTGCTGCATGGGCGACATCACCAGCCGGTTTTTTAGCCACAGGCTTCGGATTTCAAGCGGGGAAAACAAGTTTGTTCTCATGGAATTTGGGGAGCAAAGTGAATCGGTCAGCTTTGGCGAAAAAGGGTGTGGCTCGGCCTTCATAGCAGCTAAAGGATTGGGGTGAAAAGCACTGCGCGGTGAGCAGTTTCAGCAGCTCTTTGGGCTACTGCACCACAGCGGGACAAAGGTCCCGGCCGCCTCCTCGCGCCTCCATAGCCAAACCCTGCAATCGGTGGTAGATTTTACCGGTTCGGCCAGCTCCCTTCAGGCCGTGAGCAGCAAGCAGAACGTCATGCCGAGCGCAGCCGGGGCATGACGCTCTGGAATCACAACCCGCAATCAGTAAAATACACCACCGATTGCAGGGTTTGGCAGTGGGCCAACACCACCCCGGCTACGTCCTTTGCCTAACCACGCCGGGCCTTTTTCATCAGGCCCTGACGACATTTTTTTCCATTCATTGCCAAGCGCTTATCCCCATGGAAGACCGCATCCTCGGCCTGCATCACGTCACGGCCATTGCCAGCGACGCCCAGCGCAACTTTACCTTTTACGCCAAGACGCTGGGCCTGCGCTTCATCAAGAAAACCGTCAACTTCGACGACCCCGGCACCTACCATTTCTACTTCGGCAACGAGGTAGGTTCGGCGGGCACCATCCTCACGTTTTTTCCCTGGCCGCACATCACGGCGGGCCGGCGCGGGCCGGGGCAGGCCACCGAAATCGGCTACTCGGTGCCCGCCGGCAGCCTCGATTTCTGGATGCAGCGCTTCGATGCCCACGGCATCACCTACAACAAGCCCAGCGAGCGGTTCGGCGAGCAGTACCTCCCTTTCCTCGACCCTGATGGATTGAAGCTGGAACTCATCGTCTCGAAAACACCGGACGCCCGCACGCCCTGGACCACGCCCGAAGTCGGGGCCGATGTGGCCACGCGCGGCTTCCACAACGCGACGCTGACGCTGGCCAGCCAGAAGGCCACGGCCGCCATCCTCACCGAAGTATTCGGCTATAAGCTGATTGACCAGCACGTAAACCGCTACCGCTACGCCACCGACGCCGTGGACACGGCCAGCATCATCGACCTGGTGGAGGTGGCCGGCGAAGCGCCCAGCATCACGGCGGGCGGCACGGTGCACCACATCGCGTTTCGGGTGAAGGACGACGCCACGCTCATGCGCTTCCGGGAAATCGTGCTGAAGCGCGGCCTCAACATCACGCACCAGATTGACCGGCAGTATTTCCACTCGCTCTACTTCCGCGAGCCGGGCGGGGTGCTGTTTGAGCTCGCCACGGAAAACCCCGGCTTCATGGTCGATGAGCCGCTGGCCGAGCTGGGCACCCACCTGCTGCTGCCGCCCCAGTACGAGGCCCGCCGCACGCAGATTGAGGGGCACCTGCCGGTTATTTCCTAGTTAGCGCTGGCACGTTGTAGAGACGCATACTTGCGTCTCGTCGTTGAACGATGACGGCCGCCTGGTGCAAACAACGAGGCGCAAGTGTGCGTTTCTACAACGCATCAGCGGCCTGATTACTCCTGAGGCAGAGATGCTTCGGCTGCGCTCAGCATGACCGCCAAGCACATCATCACATCTGACCACCAAACCGCACCCCATGAAAACGCTCGTTCTGTTTTATTCCACCTATGGCCACATCTGGAAAATGGCCGAAGCCATCGCCGAAGGTGCCCGCGAAGTAGCCGGCAATGAAGTCATCATCAAGCGCGTGCCCGAAACGCTGCCCGCCGCCGTGCTCGACCAGATGGGGGCCACCGAAGCGCAGAAAGCCTACGCGCACATTCCCGTGGCCACCCCGCAGGAGCTCACGCAGTACGACGCCATCATCTTCGGCACGCCCACCCGCTACGGCAACGTGTGCGGCCAGATGCAGGCCTTCCTCGACGCCACCGGCGGCCTGTGGGCCAGCGGCGCGCTGGTGGGCAAGGTGGGCGGCGCGTTCGTGAGCACGGCCACCCAACACGGCGGCCAGGAAACCACCATCCGCTCGTTCCACACCGAATTGCTGCACCACGGCTTCGTCATCGTGGGCCTGCCCTATGCCTGGCAGGGCCAGATGGGCCACCACGAAGTGACCGGTGGCACGCCCTATGGCGCCAGCACCGTGGCCGGCGGCCAGGGCGAGCGCCAGCCCAGTGCCAACGAGCTGGAGGGTGCCCGCTTCCAGGGCAAGCACACCGCCGAAATCGCCAAAAAGCTGGCGGCCAATTAACAAGCAACTCGTTCTGTCATGGCAAAAATTGCGTTGTACGGGTTCGGCCGCATTGGGCGGCAGTTCCTGCGGGTGGGCCTGAGCCACCAGCTATTCGTCCCGGTTTCCATTTCCGACATTCGGGACGAAGCCACCCTGGCCGCCCTGTTTGCGGTGGACACCAACTACGGCCGCTGGCCCGAACCCGTCGCCGGCAGCGCGGGCCAGCTCACCATTGGCGGGCGGGAAATGGCCTACCTCAACTCGGCGAAAGAAGTGCCCGACTGGGCCGCGCTGGGCGTGGACCTGGTGGTGGACTGCACCGGCCGGGCCACCACCCGCGCCGGCGCGCAGGCCCACCTCGACCGGGGCGCGAAGTACGTGCTGGTGAGTGCGCCCAGCAAGTCTCTGGCCGACTGCGACGCCGTGCTGCTCCAGGGCATCAACCTCGATACGTTCGACCCGGCCCGGCACCGCATCATCAGCATGGGCAGCTGCACAACCAATGCCCTGGCGGCCGTGGTGAAGGTGCTGCTCGAAAACTTCGGCATTCAGTACGGCCTGTTTTCGACGGTGCATTCCTACACCAACTCCCAGTCGCTGACCGACCAGCCCATGAAGGACCGGCGCGACTCGTGGGCGGCGGCCGAGAACATCATTCCCTCGTCCTCGGGCGCGGCCAAGGCCCTGCAGTTCATCTGGCCCGACCTGAAGATTACCGGCAAGGCCTACCGCGTGCCCACCCGCACGGGCAGCATCGCGGAGCTGAACCTGGTGACCGAAAAGGACTGCACGGTGCAGGAAGTGAACGACGCCTTTCGGGCCGCCGCCAAAGCCGGCCCGTTGCAGGGCGTGCTGGATGTGCTGGAAGACGAATGGGCGTCTGCGCGCATTGTGGCCGACCCGCACTCGTCCATCGTCGACCTGCCGCTGACCGTGAAGGAAGGCAACCTGCTGTCGGTGGCCGCCTGGTACGACAACGAATGGGGCTTCTCGAACCGCCTGGCCGAAGTGGCCGCCTTCCTGGCCGCGCGCATCTGACCGCGGCGCGGCCGGGTGCCGGCCCATAAGCTGCTTTATCATCCTCGCTCATGGCCCAGCTGTTGCCTGCCGACCCGGCGGCTTTGCGCACCATCATCGCGTTTCAGGACCTGCCGCCCGAGGTGCTGGACTGGCTGGGCCAGGCCGGCGAGCTGCGCCGGTTTGCCGCCGGCGAAACCGTGATGGCCGCCAATGGGCGGGCCGACCAATTGGTGGCCGTGGTGGCGGGAAGCGTGCAGTTTTACACGCTGCGCGACGGCCGGTCGGAGCCCGTTTTCCGCCTCGGGCCGGGCCACCTGAGCGGGGCGCTGCCCTACGCCCGGCTCGCGCCGGCTTCGGAGCAGGGCGTAACGGTGGGCGATACCACGCTTTTCCAGCTGCCGTGCAGCCAGTTTCCGGCGTTGGAGCAGGTGAGCCCCTTGCTGGTGCAGCGGCTGGTGGACATTATGAGCGACCGCGCCCGCGACGAGGCCCGCGCCCAGGAGCGCGACGACAAACTGCGGGCGCTGGGCAAGCTTTCGGCCGGCCTTTCGCACGAACTGAACAACCCGGCCGCCGCCATCAGCCGGGCGGCGGCCTCGCTCACCGCCTCGTTGCAGGTGCTGCCGACGCTGCTGCTGAACCTCCTGGCCACCGTGCCGCCGGCCGACGCCGTGGCCAACGTCACGGCCCTGGCCGTGCTCACGCCCGAGCGGCCCGCAATTCGCTCGGCGCTGGCCGCCGTGGACGAAGAAGAGGCGCTGGCCGACTGGCTCGAAACTCAGGGCTGCCCCGATGGCTACGCCCTCGCCGCCGACCTGCTCGCCGCCAACCTGACCGCGGCCGCGCTGACACCCGTGGCCGCCCAGCTCCCGGCCGCGGCCCGGCCGGCGGCATTCGCCTGGCTCAGCGGCCACCTGGCGGCCCAGCGCTTCAGCCGCGACATCGGCGAGGCCGGCCAGCGCATCAGCGCTCTGGTGGGCGACGTGAAAATCTACTCGCACATGGACCGCGCCACCGGCCGCGAACGGCTGGCCGTGACCAGCGGGCTCGACAGCACGCTCAACATGTTTGCCTACGCCCTGCGCCAAAAAAACGGGCACCTCACCCGCGACTACGCGCCCGACCTGCCGCTCATCATGGGCCAGGCCGGCAGCCTCAACCAGGTGTGGACCAACCTGATTGACAACGCCCTGGATGCCCTGCCCGACCAGGGCGGCGAGCTGACGGTGCGCGTGGGCCAGCAGGCGGGCTTCGTCTGCGTCGGCATTCAGGACAATGGCCCCGGCATCACGCCCGCAGTACTGGCCCACCTGTTCGAGCCCTTCTACACCACCAAGCCGCCCGGTGAAGGTACCGGCCAGGGCCTGGGCATTGCCCTGCACATCGTGCAGGAACACGGCGGGCGGCTGGAGGCGGCCTCCGAGCCCGGCCGCACCGAGTTTACCGTCTGGCTACCCATCAGCTGAGTGCCCCTATCCGGAATGCTATTTTATGAAAAAGCCCCTCATCCTTACCGTTGACGACGACCCGCAGGTGCTGGCGGCCCTGGCCCACGACCTGCGCCAGGAGTTTCGCCACGACTATCGCATCATGAGTGTCGACTCGGGGCCCGCCGCCCTCACCGCCCTCGACGAGCTGCGCGCCCGTGCCGAGCCGCTGGCCTTGGTGCTGGCCGACCAGCGCATGCCCGACGTGGAAGGCGTGGAGGTGCTGAGCCACGCCCGCGAGCTGTTTCCCGAGGCCAAGCGCGTGCTGCTCACCGCCTACGCCGACACCACGGCGGCCATCAAAGCCATCAACACGGCCGAGCTCGACTACTACCTGCTCAAGCCCTGGAATCCGCCGGAACAGCTGCTCTACCCCACCCTGCGCGACCTGCTGGCGCGCTGGCAGGCCACGTACCGGCCGGCCTTCGCGGGCCTGCGGCTCATTGGCTTTCAGTGGTCGCCCCGCTCGCACGCGCTAAAGGACTTCCTCAGCGGCTACCTGGTGGGCTACCAGTGGCTTGATTTCGAGAAAGATGCCGAGGCCGCTACCCTGCTCCTGGCCAGCGGCCTGGGCCCCGACGACCTGCCAGCAGTGATTTACCCCGATGGCCAGGCCGTGGCCCGGCCCAGTAAGTCGGAGCTGGCCCGCCACCTGGGGCTGCTGGTGGAGGCGCAGCATGAATTGTACGACGTGGTGGTGATTGGGGCCGGGCCGGCCGGGCTGGCTGCAGCCGTGTACGGGGCCTCGGAGGGCCTCAAAACCCTCGTTATTGAGAAGGAAACGCCCGGTGGCCAGGCCGGCTCGTCGTCGCGCATCGAGAACTACCTGGGCTTCCCCACCGGCCTGAGCGGAACCGAGCTCACCCACCGGGCCTGGACGCAGGCCACCCGCCTCGGGGCCGAATTCATGGCCCCGAGCGAAGTAGTAGCCCTCGAAGTGCAGGACGGCTACAAAGTCCTGACCCTGTGCGACCACGCCATTATTCGCACCAAAGCCGTGGTGCTGGCCACGGGCGTCAGCTACCGCACCCTCCAGGCCCCGGGGCTCGACCGCCTGAGCGGGGCCGGCGTGTACTACGGCGCGGCCCGGACCGAGGCGCGGAGCTGCCTCAACCAGCCGGTTTTTATTATCGGCGGCGGCAATTCGGCCGGGCAGGCGGCCATGTATTTGTCGACGTATGCCTCGCGGGTATTCGTCGTCATTCGGGCCGAGAGCCTGGCGGCCGGCATGTCGCAATATCTGATTGACCAAATCGGCCAGGCCCCCAACATCGAGCTGTTGCCGAACACGCAGCTCCGCGAAGCCTGTGGGGCGCAGGCGCTGGAGGCCGTGGTATTGCAGCGCGACGGCCAGCCGCCCGTGCCGTACCCCGCCCGCGCCCTGTTCATTTTCATCGGCGCCAAGCCGAGCACGGAGTGGATAAGTCACCTCGCCATTTGCGACAGCCGGGGCTACCTCCTCACCGGCCGCGACCTCGTGGCCGACCCGCGCTACTCCACCTCCTGGAAAGAGACGCGCGAGCCCTACCTGCTGGAAACCTGCGTGCCCGGCCTCTTCGCCGCCGGCGACGGCCGGGCCGGGGCCATGGCACGGGTGGCCTCGGCCGTGGGCGAGGGCAGCATGGCCATCAAATTCGTGCACCAGTACCTGGATGAGTAAACGGCCGCGCCGACCCGGATATGGCCGCGCTACGTTGCTATTCCGCCGCCGAAGCGGGAGGTAACGGACGTTCGATGCGGCGGTTGGGCACGAGCCAGCCCAGCGCCAGCGCCACGTAAATCGCGCCCGCCACCCACGCATTCCAGAAGCAGGCGGCCACGCCCAGGGCGTAGAATAGCGGTGAGAGCCGCCCCTTCCATTCGTGCGCTACGGCGCGGGCCAGCACCGAATCGGGACCGTTCAATGCAATTAATTTACGCTGCAAAATATTGAATGTCATGGCCGCCATGAACAGCACCGCGCCGTACACCGCCAGCGTGGCCGGGGCAAAGTGGTTTTCGCCCATCCAGTCCGTGGCGAAGGGTATCAGCGACAGCCAGAACAACAGATGCAGGTTGGCCCACAGTACGCGGCCGTCGATTTTGGTCACTCCCGCCAGCAAGTGGTGGTGGTTGTTCCAATAAATGCCCACGTATACGAAGCTCAGCGCGTAGCCCAGCAGCACGGGCAGCACGGGCTTTAGGGCGGCCAACGTGTCCCCGTGCGGCCGCTTGATTTCCAGCACCATGATGGTGATGATGATGGCGATGACGCCGTCGCTGAAGGCTTCGAGGCGTCCTTTTTGCATGGTTGGAAGGGAGTAAAATTAGCTGACTGAGCGAGGCATTTTCGCGCCCTTACTTTTTAAAAATCAATTCATTGGCCAGCCTGATTTCTTCCTGTGAAATGGTGTGGCCCATGTTGGGGTACACCTTCTCGGTCACGCGGGCGCCCATGCTGGTCAGCAGCACCGTCGAGGCCCGCACCCGCTCCACGGGCACATGAAAATCGGGGTCGCCGGTGCCAATAAAAACCGGGGTACCCGCGAACGCGCCCGCGTAGTTTTCGGGGTAAAGCCGGTCGCCAATCAGCCCGCCCGTGAAGGCCACCACGCCGCCGTAGCGGGCCGCGTTGCGGGCCACAAATTCCAGCGTGAGGCACGCCCCCTGCGAGAAGCCCAGGAAGTACAGGTTTTCCTTGGGAATGCCCTGCTTTTCCAGGCTCCCCACCAGGTCGAACACGGTGGCCAGCGCCACGGAGAGCCAGGGCTCGTTTTGCACGGGCGGGGCCAGAAACGAGTTGGGGTACCAGCTGTTTTGCGGGGCCTGCGGGGCCAGCAGCGCAAAATCGGCCACGTGCAGCTGGTTGGCCAGCGAGAGGATATCGGCGGCGCTGCCACCGCGCCCGTGCAGCAGAATGAGGACGTTGATGGCGGTGGCCAGGGGCTGCCCGGCGGTATGAATGGAAGGCTGATGCATGTGTTCCGGCAGTAGTAGCGGGCGAGAAATCCGGCCGGGCATTACCCCGCCCGGCGAAACCACAAAGAACACCGTTGCGCCGGCTGCGCGCAATGGCTAAACCCTGTAATCACAGGTGCATTTGCGGGATGCAGGCCATTGGTCGCTGTTGGCGCAGCATTGCTATATACCTCCGATTACAGGATTTGGCCATGTAAACCGGCAGGGGCAGAAGCGACCTTTGCCGGGAGCGGCATGCGCTGCTTCCGCCTCGCTAGTGGCCCGCTAATCCGCTATGAACTTATAATCGGGGAGCCCCACTTTGCTATTATTGGCTTTACCCTCAAACATCCAGTTGAAGGGCCGGCTGGCAGGGGGGCCGTTCCGCCACGTACTCGGCTATTTCCTGTACGAGGGTCCGCAACCGGGCCATGTACACCTCGGCCGACTGCTCCTTGTCAGGGCCCCCGGCGCCAGCATTTCCCATTTTTCTTTTCCCCTCCCCTCCCATGAAACAACTCCTGCTGGTTGGCTTGCGCGGCCCGGTGATGGCCCTGCTGCTGTTTGCACTATGTGGGCCCCTGAGTGTGGCCCAGACCAGTCCGCCGGCACCCGCCGCACCACCGCCGGTGGCGGCGGGCACCGAAAAAGCCGTGGGCCAGGCCGGCGGTGTCGCCGTGCGGGTGAAGGTGCAGGGGCCCTCCGAACAGGAAACGCCCCTACAGGTGGTGTGCGTGTTTGAGTACAACGCCGACGATATCTACCGCTCCCCCCCGGCGCTGCCCGCCGCCCTCAACGGCCTGGTGCATGTAGACCAAGCCCTGGGCGGGCTGCTCACGGAGCTGCGCCGCAGCGGGCGTTTTCACGGCTACGAAATGGAAACGCTGCTGCTGGAAACACCGCCCGGCTCGGTCAAGGCCCGGCAGCTGCTCCTGGTGGGCCTGGGCGACCGCCACCGGATTGATTTCAGCAGCACCATGCATAAAGTGGGCCTGGTGGGGATGCGCGAGGCGTTGCGGCTGGGCGTGGCCAGCTACTCGCACTCCAGCGACCTGAAGGACGCCGGCCTGGACTCGCCCGCCGGCGATGTGGTCCGCGCCGTGCTGGAAGGGGCCCTGGAAGCATATCGGACCCAGCAATTTTTGGCGGGGCGCAACGCAGCGCGGCCGCCATCCGTGCAGCAGCTCACGCTGCTGGCCGGCCCGTCGTTCTTCGCGCCGTCGGCGGAAGCGGCGGCAAAGTTCGTAGCCAGTTACACGGGCAAATAGGGGTCGTCTCGGAAAACGGAAAATATGGCACGCTAAGGAATTTGACCGAAAGCTTGGTACAAAACTCAATCGGTCGACTTAGCTGCGGCGCCTTTTCGGTGACTGTGGATAACTGAGGTGGTCTAGATAATCTGGACAGCGCCCCCAACCGGCTGCTCGACCCGCCCAAGCCCACCCAGGCCAACCGCGTGTGGGTCTCGGACATCACGTATCTGCCGCTGGCCAACGGCTCCTGGGCCTACTTGTGTGCTTTCCAGAACCAGTGCACCAAGCACGTCGTGGGCTGGCACGTGGGGACACCATGCCCGCGGAACTCGTCACCACCGCCTTGCAGCGGGCTCTTTTCTCCCAGCCGCCCACCCCGGAACTCCTCGTGCACTCCGACCGCGGCGGGCAGTACTGCGGCAAGGCCTGCCGCGCCCTGCTGCACCAGCACAACGCCGTGCGCTCGCAGAGCCGCCGCGGCGAGTGCTACGATAACGCGCAGGCCGAAAGCCTGTGGTCCCGGCTCAAAACGGAGGTGCCCGAACTCCGCGAGTGGCCCGTTTTTGCCGACCTCTCGGACGCGCAGGCCAGCGTCGCCGACTATTTCGACTACTACAACTACGACCGGCTACACTCCAGCATCGGCTACCAGACCCCGTATCACACTCACCAACAACTTCTTCAAACTACTACCCTAAACTGTCCAGCATAACGGAACCACCTCAGAATGGCATGGTGTGGAACACATGGTCCCAGAGGGTGCTCGACACACCGAAAGCGGACTCGTGCTGGCGGTAGTGGTGCTGGGCGTGGTGCGTCCACCAGACGCGCAGGAAGTTTTGGGGCGGCGCGTAGGCATGGATGGCATAGTGAACGAATAGATACAGCGCGTACCCGAACGTGAAGCCGCTCAGCAGCCCAAATGCCCACGTGCCGAACATCAGGCGGAACAGGAAAAACAGCAACGAGGCCACAAAAACGGTGACAAAAGGCGGCATGGCCATGCGGGTTTTATCCTTCGGGAATTCGTGGTGCACCCCGTGAATGGTGTATTGCAGGCGCCTGCGAAGCGGGGTAGTGGTGGGCAGGTGGTAGAGGTAGCGATGCATGGCGTACTCAACGTAGGTGAACAGCAGCCAACCGCCCAAAAACAGTCCCAGCGCGGACAAGCCCGGCAAAAAGCCGTGCGTGAAACCGTAGTAAAAACTCAGCAGCGCGGTGCTGAAAAAGATGCTTACCGGCCAGGCAATGTGCGTGTGCGAGAGGCGCTCCAGCACCGGATTGGCAAAGAGCCGCGCCGAGCCTTTGTGCTGGGGACGAGCTGCCGGGGCCATTGCCGCCGGTTCAACTGCAAGAGATTCCATAGGGGGTGTAGGGAGGGGGTACTAAATCGTACGGTTAGCCTTGGCGCTGCTCAAGCTGCGCTGAAGCCCACTTTGGTCAATACCTTATGCTACCTTCAAGCGGCGCGCTCAAAGCGGAATGGCCGATTGATGCCCTGCGGCCAGTACGAACGGGAGTGTCAGGTAAGGAAAAGGGGCTGCCCAAAGGGAATGAATAGCCCGCCAGCAAGGAGGTCATCTCCGCCCGCTGAAAAAAGCGCGGGGCCAGGTGATGTTTAGGCAGCGGCCAGGGAATGGTAGAAGTGAAAAGCAACCGGCTCGAAGCCCTTGTGCCGGTACAGCCGGTGTGCCGCCTCACGGGCAAAGGCCGAATCCAGGGCCACGCCATCCAGGCGGCGTGTCTGGGCCAGTTCCAGGGCATAATCGAGCAGGTGGCTGCCGTAGCCCCGGCCCTGCGCGGCCGGCAGGGTCGATAAATCGTCGATGTACAGCGTGCGCCCGGCGTAGAGCTGGGTGAGGTAGCGGAAGCCCATCACGGCGACGACTTCGCCGCCGGTTTCCAGGTACGCCAACGCGTAGCCGTGCTGCCGCATATCCTGGATTTGGGCCAGAAAGGTTTCGTAAACAAGGCGCGGGCGCAGCAGGTGCAGCGCCGGCCAGCACGCCAGAATCTGGGCGTCGCTGATGGCCAGCAGAATGGGGGGCATGGGGGTGGGGGCCATAGGATTTAGGCGGGGACTAATCGGGCGGCGATGCCCAGGCGGTTCCAGGCGTTCATGTTTGTCACGGCCAGCAGCACCTGGGCCACATACCGCTCGCCCAGCAGCCGTACCGCCGCTTCGTAAGTAGCATCGGAAAGGTGGTGGGGCACCAACCGCGTTACCTCTTCCGTGAAAGCCAGGATGGCCCGCTCTTCGGCCGTGAAGTAGGGCGCCTCGCGCCAGGCCGGCAGGGCGCGCAAGCGCTGCTCGGTCTCGCCCGCTTTCAGGGCATCTTCCGAATGCTTTTGGATGCAATAGGCGCAGCCGTTTAGCTGCGAGGTGTGCACTTTTATCAAATCCCAATGCGTGGCGGTCAGCACCGACTGCGCCAGGTGCTTATCGAGTAGCAGCAGGCCCGCGTAAGCAGCAGGCTCTACGGCGTGCAGATTGAAGCGCGGTTGCGGAATTACACGGGTATCAGGCGAAGGCTCGGACATAATAAAGCAGGGAGAAGATGAAGCGAAAAGCTGCCGCGAAGCGGGGATTAAAACAGCCCGCCCGGGCGATTGGCCTACGTGGTGGCCCGCCAGCTGTCGAGGCTCCACGGATAAGCCCGGGCCTGCGCCAGCAGGAAGGCCGCCGCCGCCCCGGCCCACACCGAATAATCGAGCGGGGCTTTGGGGCCGAAGGAAATGGTCATGGCCAGGGCGAATACCAGCAGCAGCCCCCCCGCGCCCCAGGCCGCGATGCGGGTGGCCAGGCCCAGCAGCAAGGCAATGCCCAGCACCAGCTCCACCCCCGTGGCCAGCACGGCCAGCACCGGGGCCAGCGCGGCCGGCAAAAAGGAATTGACCTGCCCCGTATAGGCCACGAAGTGCGACCAGTCGCCCCAGGCTACGTGCGGCTGCCCCGGCGAGCCCCAAAGGCCCAGCCGGTCCGCTACCGCCGAAAGCAACCCTGCGCCCAGCGCCAGGCGCGCAAACAACGTGACGTATTCAGATTGTTTTAACATGATTGATGGGATAGGTTTGCCTGCTTAGGCACCAACTCAGGCGGGCTGACAACCCTGTTCCTGCTCGGGGGAAAGCCATTTTCTGTTGCAAAGCTCCCGTCTGCGCGGGGTGCCGTCGTCGTCCAGTTTCAACAAATCACCCCCTCCACGGCGTGTTGCCTTACCAAACCATTATCCCCCTCGACCGCGCCCTCGACCAGCCGCTCTACCAGCAGGTCGCCACCGGGCTGGCCGCCGAAATCCGGCGCGGCATCATTGCCGTTGGCACGCGGCTGCCCGGCAGCCGCGTGCTGGCCGAGCGCCTGGGCCTTAATCGCCAGACGATTATCGCCGCCTACGACGAGCTGGTGGCCCAGGGCTGGCTCGAAAGCCGGCCGCGCCAGGGCCTGTTCGTGGCCCCGCGGCTGCCGCAGCAAGTCCCTGCCGCCCCGGTGGCCCTGCCCGCCTACCCCGTTCACCCGGCTTTTGCCTTCGAGCCCGTGCCGACGGTGGCCACCCAGGTGCTGCCTGCCCTGCCCGTGCTGGTGTTCAACGATGGCTTTCCCGACGTGCGGCTGGCCCCGCTGGACGTGCTGACGCGGGCCTACCGGGCCATTGCCCGGCGGCCGTCTTCCCGGCAGTACCTGCGCTACGGCAGCCCGCAGGGCTCGGCGCACCTGCGCGAGGCCCTGGCCGCCGACCTGCGCGACACGCGGGGCCTGGCCATCACCGCCGAGAACATCCTGATTACGCGGGGCAGTCAGCAAAGTATTTTCCTCACGGCGCACGTGCTGCTACGGCCCGGCGATGCCGTCATCGTGGGGGAAACCAACTATTTTGCGGCTACTGCTACTTTCCAGCACCACGGGGGCCGGCTCCTGGCGGTGCCCGTCGATGCCCACGGGCTGGACGTGGATGCCGTGGAGCGCCTGTGCCAGCAGCAGCCCGTGCGGCTGCTCTACGTCACGCCGCACCACCATCACCCCACCACGGTCACCCTGCGCGCCGACCGCCGCCTCAAGCTCTTGCGCCTGGCCGCGGAGTACGGCTTTGCCATCCTGGAAGACGATTACGACTTTGATTTTCACTACACCGGTAGCCCCATTCTGCCCCTGGCCTCGGCCGATACGGCGGGCAGCGTCATTTACGTGGGGTCGCTCGGCAAAACCCTCATGCCGGCCCTGCGCGTGGGCTACCTCGTGGCCCCGTCCGCCCTGGTGCAGGCCGTCACTAATGTGCGCCGCCTCATTGACCGGCAGGGCGACCAGGTGCTCGAAGAAGCCCTGGCCGAGCTGTACCAAAGCGGCGAGATGAGCCGGCACCTGCGCCGGGCACAACGGGTATACGAGGGCCGCCGGGACCGGCTCTGCACCTTGCTCAGGGAACAGCTGCCGACCGCCCTGCACTTCGAGCAGCCCAGCGGCGGCATGGCCGTGTGGGCGCGGTTTGCCTCGGAAATAAATCTCAATGCACTGTCTCAGAAATGTTTGCGTAATGGACTGTATCTGAACGATGGCAGCCTCTATGAGTGGCAGAAACCCAATCAAAATGCGACCCGCCTGGGCTTTGCCTCATTGAATGACACGGAGCTACACGAGGCCGTAGCCATTTTGGCGCACAGCCTGCAAAGCTTGTGGTGAGGTGGTCCAGGGATGATGTGGACACAAGAAGGACATCTATTTCTTCTGTTAGGTTTTCTTCTAACCCCCCTTAGAATATTGATTTTATAATAATATTAATTATCTTATAAATTCTAATGTAACCTCGAAAACACGTTGTCTTAACAAGTGCGCCGGTGCTTTGCAGTCTCTAAGCAAGCCCCTTATTGATTGCGCACTTATGAAAAACTGCTATTCCACAGCTCGCCTGTGGCTGGAATTTACTCGACTTCGCCCTCGCACGTTGGTACTGCCGGTGCTGCTCATGGGCCCCACGCTGGCAATGGCCCAGCAAACCGTGAAAGGCACCGTAACCGACGAGAAAAACGCGGCGCTGCCTGGCGTCACGGTTCGAATCAAGGATGCGACCACGGCGGTGGCGACCAACGCCGATGGCACTTACAGCATCAACACCACGGGGCCGGCCGAGGTGCTGGTGTTCACGTTCGTGGGCATGGTGAACAAGGAGGTTACTGTCGGGACTAAGACTAGCCTCAATATCACGCTGCTGCCCGATGCGCAAAAGCTAAGCGACGTGGTGGTAATTGGCTACGGCACGGCCAGCCGCGCGGATATTACGGGCTCCGTCACTTCTATTAAAGCGGAGGAATTCAACCAGGGCGTGCTCACAACACCGGCCGAGCTATTGCAAGGCAAGGTGGCCGGCCTGAACATCACCAAGAGCGGCGACCCCAACCAGCGGCCGTCGGTGGTGCTGCGCGGCCCGAGCACCATCCGCACCGTGAACGGGGGCGTGACCGAACCGTTCTACGTCATCGACGGGGTGCCGGGCGCGAGCATCGACCTGCTGGCCCCGGACGACATTGCCACAATTGACGTGCTGAAGGATGCTTCGTCGACGGCCATTTATGGCACGCGGGCGGCCAACGGGGTCATTATCATCACCACGAAGCGGGCCAAGCCGGGCCAGACGCGTCTGACCTACAGCGCCTACGCGGCCGTGGCCAAGGTGTCGAAGAAAATTGACATGCTGAGCGGCGATGAGCTGCGCAAGTACCTGAGCGACAACAAAACCCGCCCCCTGGCCACGCCCACCGACGACGACGGCTCGAACACCAACTGGCAGGACCTGATTGAGCGCACCAGCTACTCGACCAACCACAACCTCTCCTTCACCGGCTCGGCCAATGCCACGGACTACGGCGCCAGCGTGAACTACCTGAAAAACAACGGGGCGCTGATAAACACCTCGCTGGAGCGCCTTATTTACCGGGGGTTCGTGAACCAGCGCTTTTTCAACAACCACCTGAAGCTGGGGGTGAACATCATCAACAGCAGCACCAACCAGAACGACATTCCGCAGGGCAGCACGCTGCCGGGCATGCTGTTTTACCTGCCCACGGTGAGCCCGTTCAACCCTGATGGCAGCTATAAGGAAAACTACACCCGCACGGGCAGCGGCCCGCTCAACCCGCTCTCGCTGGCCAACAACAACACCTACGTCACCAAAGACAACAAAACGCTGGTGAACGGGCTGGTGCAGGTGGACGTGCTCACGGGCCTGAAGCTGACGTTGAGCGGCTCGACCCAGCGCGCCCAGGCCAACCTGAGCAGCTACCTCAACAGCCAGTCGGGCCTGGCCGTGAACCTGGGCGGCGTGGCCCGCCGCGCCGAGTACGTGAACACCAACGACGTGCTGGAAGCCTACGCCAACTACGACCACGCCTTCGGGCAGCACAACCTGCAATTGCTGGCCGGCTACTCCTACCAGCAGGACCGCACGAACGACGGCTTCGGCATCACAACCCAGAACTTTGCCAACGACGCGCTGAGCTCCAACAATTTGTACCTGTCGAACCCGACCTCGCTGGCCCAGGTGGCCTTCGACAACAACCCGATTTCGACCCTGCGGCTCATCTCGCAGTATGCCCGCGTGCAGTACCAGTACGGCGACCGCTACCTGGTGCAGGCCTCGCTGCGGCGCGACGGCTCGTCGGTGTTCGGCGTGAACAACCGCTACGGCTACTTCCCGACGGCTGCCCTGGGCTGGCGCATCATCAACGAGAGCTTTATGCGGGACCAGGTGCTGTTTTCGGACCTCAAGCTGCGCGCCGGCTACGGCGTATCGGGCAATAGCCAGGGCTTCGACGCCTTCTCGGCCATCCTGATTTACGGCACGCCCCCCGGCAGCACCAAGTACCTGAACAACGGCGTCATCTCGAACGTGGTGAACGCCGTGCGCAACGAGAACCCCAACCTGAAGTGGGAAAGCACCGCCACCACCAACCTCGGCCTGGATTTCGGCCTGTTCAAGAACCGCGTCACGGCGTCGGTGGACTACTACATCAAGAAAACCAGCGACCTGATTGACGACGTGCTGCCGGTGTCGAGCACGGAGTTTCAGTACACCACCTACACGGCCAACGTGGGCAGCATGACCAACAAGGGCATTGAGGTGGCCCTGAGCGTGGTGCCGGTGCAAACGGGCGCCTTCACCTGGCGCTCGTCGCTGAACTTCTCGCACAACCACAACAACATCGACAACCTGAGCACCGAGCGCTTCACGATTCCCTACATCCAGACGGCGCAGCTCGGCGGCAAGGGCCAGAGCGGCAACTACAGCCAGATTGTGCAGCCCGGCTCGCCGCTCGGCACCTTCAAGCTGTGGCACTACATGGGCAAAAACGAGCAGGGCGTGAGCACCTACCAGAAGGCCGATGGCAGCATCACGGCCACCCAGCCCCTCACCACCGACATGCGGGTGGCGGGCAGCGCCCAGCCCACGCTCATCTACGGGTGGTCCAACACATTCAACTACAAGGGCTTCGACTTAAACTTCCTGGTGCGCGGGGTGATGGGCAATAAAATCCTGAACGCGACCCTGGCCGGCCTCAACAACCCCACCGACGCGCGCCTGCAGAACATCCCGCGCTTCACGCAGGGCGAGGCTTTCACCGACATCAACGCCTACCTCATCTCCGACCGCTTCCTGGAGAGCGGGGCTTACCTGCGCCTCGACAACGCCACCCTGGGCTACACCCTGAAGCCGCACACGCCCTACGTGCAGGCCGTGCGCCTCTACGTGGCGAGCAACAACCTGTTCATCATCACCAAATACCGGGGCATCGACCCCGAAATCAACATCGGGGGCCTGACGCCGGGCATCGACAACCAGAATTACTACCCCAAGACCCGGACGTTCACCCTGGGCCTGGCGGCTTCCTTCTAAAATCATTCGTCATGCAGAGCGCAGCGAAGCATCTCGCTTGCTGACGCTGAGATTACTGACTCAACGAAGCAAGCGAGATGCTTCGCTGCGCTCTGCATGACAAATACATAAACATATGAAAAACAAAGCTATTCTCCTCGCCCTGAGCGCCCTGGCTACTGTTACATACTCCTGCAAAAAGCTGGACGTGCCCGTGGAGTCCCAGTTCGTGGCGGCCAACTTCCCCAAAACCCTCAGCGACTACAACGCCTCGGTGGGAGCCATTTACTCCAACCTGTCGTCGCAATTCGCCGTGCCCTACTGGCGCATGCAGACGATGGCCACCGACGAGGCCATTCTGCCCGCCCGCGACGGCAACTTCGACGACGGCGGCCAGTACCGGCAGCTGCACTACCACACCTGGACGCCCGACCACCCCAACGTGCTCACCATCTGGCAGTGGGCCTACGGCGGCATTACCACCTGCAACCGCCTGCTCAACGTCACGAACACGTTCGGCTTCGCGCCGGCCGAGAAGGAGGCGCACCTGGCCGAGATTCGGGCCATGCGGGCGCTGTACTACTTCTTTCTGCTGGATTTGTACGGCAACGTGCCCATCGTGACGGACTACCCCACTGCGCCTCAGCCCGCCACCCAGCCCCGCACCAAGGTCTACGAGTTTATTGAAAGCGAGCTGAAAAGCCTCACGCCCAAGCTGCCGGGCAAGTCGGCCAACCCCGCCACCACCACCCAGCAGTACGGCCGGCCCACCAAGGGCATGGTGTACGCGCTGCTGGCCAAGCTCTACCTCAACGCGGAAGTATACGGCACCCCGGCCCGCTATTCCGACGTGGTGCGCATGGCCGACAGCGTGCAGGCCAACACGAACTACGCCCTCGACACGCGCTACCGCGACATTTTCCTGCCCAGCAACGGCCCCCAGATTCGGGAAACCATCTTCGCCATTCCCTACGACCAGCAGATTCCGGGCAACCAGTTCACGCGCTTCGGCTTCTTCTACTACTCGGTGCAGGCCTACGGCTTCAACGTGGGCCTGAGCATTGCCATGAGCACCACGCCGGAGTTCTACGCCCGCTTCAACCTGCCCGGCGACTTCCGCACCACCACCTGGCTGGCGGGCCCGCAGTTCGTGCCCGATGGCAACGGCGGCTTCACCACCACCCCGATATATTACCCCGGCACCACCAACCAGATTGTCATCAACCCGGTGCTGACGCTGGTGCCGCCCAAGCCCATGGACGTGGGCAATACCCTGGCCACGCAGTCGGAAGGCGTGCGCTCGCTCAAGTACTACCCCGACCCGGCCATCATCCAGGCCACCCGCCTGAACGGCAACGACGTGCCCGTGCTGCGCCTCGCCGACGTGCTGCTGATGAAGGCCGAAGCCATCCTGCGCGGGGCCTCGGCCACCACCGCCAACGGCGAGCTGCAAACCCCGCTGGTGCTCGTGAACAAAGTCCGGGCTCGGGCCGGAGCCCAGCTGGCCACCAGCATCGACCTGAACGGCCTGCTCGACGAGCGCGCCCGTGAGCTGAGCTGGGAGGCCTGGCGGCGCAACGACCTGATTCGCTTCAATCAGTTTGAAACCGAATACCCGCTGCCCAACGACGTGCTCAAGATGGACAAAAGCTTGACCCGCCGCCTCTACCCGGTGCCCACCGTGGAGCGACAGCTCAACAGCAATCTCGTGCAGAATCCTGGCTACTAGCCGGGCGGCACCTCACCCCCTGGCCCCCTCTCCCACGGAGAGGGGGAACTGGTTTTTAGTCTTGGCTTCTAAAAAGCTAGAACCAGAGCTAGTCCCCCTCTCCGCGGGAGAGGGGGTTAGGGGGTGAGGTGACCCAGGCGAACATCACCACAACTATTATGAAAGCAACCCTCCTCCTAAGCACCATCGCCGCCGGCACGCTCTGCGCTACCACCAAGCCGGCCCCCGAGCCGCTGATGAACCAGGTGCAGGTCATTGGCTCGCACAACAGCTACAAGCAGGCCATCGACCCCAAGCTGTTTGCAATGCTGCAAAAGGCCGACTCGGTGAGCATGAGCAAAATCGACTACGAGCACCTGACCCTGACCGAGCAGCTGAACAAGGGCCTGCTGGCGCTGGAAATCGACGTGTACGCCGACACCCAGGGCGGCAAGTACGCCCACCCCAAGGGCCTCGACCTGGCCCCCGGCCAGCCGCCCTACGACCCGGCCGGCCTCATGAAGCAGCCGGGCTTCAAGGTGTTCCACATTCAGGACCTGGACTACCGCAGCAACGCGCCCACCTTCAAGCTGGCCTTGCTGGAGCTGAAGCGCTGGTCGGCGGCGCACCCCACGCATCACCCCGTTTTCATCACCATGAACGCCAAGAGCGAGGCCCTGCCCCGCCCCGGCCTCACCGTGCCCGAGCCCTTCACTCCGGCCGTGTTCGAGGCCCTGGACCAGGAGATTGTGGACAACCTGGGGGCCGATAAGGTGATTACGCCCGACCAGGTGCGCGGCAAGTACGCGACGCTGGAAAGCGCCGTGCTGCACCGCAACTGGCCCACGCTGCGGGCCGCCCAGGGTAAGTTCGTGTTTGTGCTGGATGAGCTGGGCGAGAAGCGCGCCACCTACATCCAGGGCCACCCCTCGCTGAAGGGCCGGGTGCTGTTTGCCGATGCCGAGCCGGGCACGCCCGAGGCCGCCATTCACATCATGAACAACGCGAAGAAGGACCAGGCCGCCATCAAAAGCCTGGTGGCGCAGGGCTACATCATCCGCACCCGCGCCGACAGCGACACCCAGGAAGCGCGCCGCAACGACAAAAGCAGCTTCGAGGCCGCCGAGCAGTCGGGGGCCCAAATCATCAGCACCGACTACTACGCGCCGAGCACGCACTTCCAGTCGCCCTACGCTATCAGCTTCGCGGACGGCACGTATTTCCGGCCCAATCCGGTCAATGCAGGTCCGTCGGCTCCGGCGGCAGTGAAATAAAAGCAATTGCTCAAATAGGCCGTCATGCAGACCGCAGCGAAGCATCTCGCATGCTATCACTTTTCCTTTCCTTACGATTGGGTTACTACCACACGCGAGATGCTTCGCTGCGCTCTGCATGACGGCCTGCCGGCGGCTACCTGGGCGCTACTCCTGGGCCTGTGCTGCCTGGCGGGCCCGGTAGCGGCCCAGACGCCTACGGAGCTAGTCCGGCAGGGACACATGCCGGCCGACAGCCTGTTCCGGCTGTTTTATGTGCCCATTGAAGTGCCGGCGGGCACGGCCGAAATCCGGGTGCGGGAAGACTATGGCCACGACGGCGGCAACGTGCTCAATATGGGCATCTACGACCCGGCCGGCTACCGACCGGGCACCACGGCGGGCTTCCGGGGCTGGTCGGGCGGGGCCAAGACGGCTTTTTTCATCAATGCCCAGGCGGCCTCCACCGGCTACGTGCCGGGACCGGTGCGGCCCGGCACCTGGCACGTATTGCTCTACCCCTCCACCATTGCCCCGGCCGGCCTCGACTGGAAGCTGACCGTGACGCTGGTGCCCGGCCCGGTGGGTCCCCTGTTCGTGCCCGCGCCCGCCGCCACGGTCATCAACACCCGGCCGGGCTGGTACCAGGGCGACCTGCACCTGCACACGCTGCACTCCGACGGCCGGCGCACGCCCGCCGAACTGGTGGACGAGGCCGTGGCCCAGGGGCTGGATTTCATCATATCGACTGAGCACAACACCAACAGCGCCAACCTGAGCTGGGGCCGCTACGCCCGCCCCAACCTACTGGTCATCAACGGCGAGGAAGTAACCACCACCGCCTTCGGCCACTGGAACGCCCTCGGGCTGGAGCCCACCACGCTCATCGACTGGCGCTACGTGCCGGCGGACAGCAGCATTGCCCGCTACACGGCGCAGGTGCGCGCCCTGGGCGGCCTGGCCATCATCAACCACCCGTTCTTCCCGGATACCGTCAACCGCTTCCGGTTCGGGGTGCGGCATTTCGACGGCATCGAGGTGTGGAATGGCCGCTGGGACGCCCGCAACGAGCGGGCCCTGGCGTGGTGGGACGCGCTGCTGCGCCAGGGCCGCCCCCTGCTGGCCGTGGCCGCCAGCGACACGCACACGGCCGCCCTCTCCCCCAACCAGCTCGGCCGGCCGCGCACCGTGGTTCAGGCCACGGGCTTGTCGCGCGCCGGCATTATGCAGGGCCTGCGGGCCCGGCGCGCCTACCTGGCGGCCGACCGCGCCCTCCGCCTCACGCTCACGGCGTGGGCCGGCGGGGCCTCGGCCGGCATCGGCGATACTTTGGTGGCGGCGGCCGGGCAGCGCCTTGAAGTGGCGTTTGAGCTGCGCGGAGCCTCGGCCGGTACCGTCACGCTGCTGGGCGAAAGCGGCGTGCTGGCCACGAGTCCGGTAGCGGCCACGGGCTCTACGGCCGTGCGCTGGCCGCTGGCCGGCCGCCCCCGCTACCTGCGGGTGGAGGTGCGCAATCCAACGGGTGCCATGCTGGCCCTGACCAATCCCATCTGGGTAAGCAGCCGGCCGGGGAGGGCTGGGAAATGAAAGCTGTGTGCCCCCCACCGACCTCACAGTTTTTGGCACGACTAAAAAAGTTGTGAGGTCCCCGCCCCCCCGGCCCTGCTGCCGGCTTCACTCAATGTCTTTTTACCCATGCGTTTTCGCCCCTTTCTGCTGCTGGCCGCCGGCCTGCTTCGTGGCCTGGCCCCGGCCGCCGGCCAGGGCTACGGCCAGTTCGTGGACCCCATGATTGGCTCCGAGGGGCTGGGGCGGGTGTTCATCGGCCCGTCGTGCCCCTTCGGAATGGTGAAGCCCAGCCCCGACTGCACCGCCAGCCCCAACAGCGGCTGGCTGCCCGAGCCCACGCCCGTCACCGGCTTCGCGCAGGTGCACGTGAGCGGCACCGGCGGCGGCCCCAAGTACGGCAACATCCTGCTGATGCCCTTCAGCGGGCCGCTGGCCCTGGGCGACAACTCGGCGCACCGCCAGCATGAGCACGCCGAGCTGGGCTACTACCGGACCCAGCTGGCCGGAGCGGGCTCGGCGGCGGCCGGCATTGGGGTCGAAATCACGGCCTCGCCCAAGGTGAGCTTCTACCGCCTGGCCTACCCCCGGCAGCAGCCCCGGGCCCTGAAGCTGGACGCCGGCTTCTTCCTGGGCGAGCAGCCCGAGCCCGACGGCCGCGAGGCCCAGCAGTTCGTGGGCTCGGAGGTGGAAGTGGTGTCCGCTACCGAGGTGCGGGGCTACAGCCGCATTCGCGGCGGCTGGAACAATGGCCCGGCCTACACCGTGTACTTCGCGGCCGTGTTCGACGCGCCGGTGGCCGAGTTTGTCACCTGGAAGGGCACCCGGCTCCAGCCCGGCCAGAAGCTGCAAGCCGACTCGGGCGAGAAAACCGGGGCCCTGCTGCGCTTCGCCAACGGCGCGGGCGACACGTTGCGGGTGAAGGTGGGCATCTCGTTTCTGAGCGCGGCCCGGGCCAGCGAGAACGTGCGGGCCGAGATTCCGGGCTGGGATTTCGACTTGGTGCGCCGGCAGCTCCGGGCCCGCTGGGACGCCCTGCTGGGCCGCGCCGAGCTGCACCCCGACACGCCGCTGGACCAGAAAAAGCTGTTCTACACCGGCCTCTACCACACCATGCTCATGCCCGTGGACCGCAGCGGCGAGAACCCGCTCTGGAACGGCCCGCAGCCGTATTACGACGACTTCTACGCCATCTGGGACACCTTCCGCTCGTCGAACCCGCTCATCACGCTGCTCGCCCCCCAGCGAGAAGTCGACATCGTGAATGCCCTGCTCAACATCTACCAGCACGACGGCTACCTGCCCGAGGCCCGCAGCGGCAACGCCAACGGCCGCACCCAGGGCGGCTCCAACGCCGAGGTCCTCATCGCCGATGCCTTCGTCAAAAACCTGCCCGGCATCGATTATCGCCAGGGCCTGGCCGCCATGCTGAAGGACGCTACCGTGCCGCCCGGCGGCAACGAGGAACAGGAAGGCCGGGGCGACCTGGCCGACTACCGCCGCCTGGGCTACCTGCCCTCCGGCGTGCCCCGCGCCGGCAACCGCACCCTCGACTACGCCTACGACGACTACTGCATCGCGGTGGTGGCCAAGGGCCTGGGCCAGCTACCGGTGTACCAGCAGTACCGCCAGCAGGCCGGCAACTGGCAAAACCTGTGGCGCGACGGCTACCGCAACCACGGCGCGACGGGCTTCATTATGCCCCGCGACGCGGCCGGCAAGTGGCTAGATTCCATTCCCTACGGCACGTCGGTGCGGCAGCATCCCACCTTCGTCTACACCCCGCTCATGCGCGAGAATCCGTGGTACGTGTGCCACTGGTGCGCCTTTTTCTACGAGGCCACGTCGTGGGAATATTCGCTGAGCGTGCCGCACCAGGTGCCGGTGCTCATCGCCAAATCCGGCGGCCGGGATGCCTTCCGGGCCCGGCTCGATACCCTGTTTGAGAAGAAATTCTACAACGTGGCCAACGAGCCGTCCTTCCTCACGCCCAGCCTCTACCACTGGCTGGGGCGGCCCGATTTGAGCAGCCAGCGCATCCGCCAGATTATCGCGCAGAGCTTCAACGCCACCCATTTCGGCCTGCCCGGCAACGACGATTCGGGGGCCATGTCGTCGTGGCTGGCCTTCCAGATGATGGGCCTCTACCCCAACGCCGGCCAGTCGTACTACCTGCTCAATGCGCCCCTGGTGAAGCAAACCACCCTGCACCAGGAAAACGGCCGCGACTTCAGGATTACCGCCCACAACCTCTCGGCCACCAACGTCTACGTCGAGTCCGCGCGCCTCAACGGCAAGCCCTTCCGCCAGGCCTGGATTGAGCACCAGGACATTGTGAACGGCGGCGAGCTGCTGCTGGAAATGGCCGCCCAGCCGGCCGATTGGGGCACCCGGCAGCTGCCGCCCGTCACTGAGTAGCTTGAACCCCGCCCGTATGACCGTCATGCTGAGCGCAGCCGAAGCATCTCTACCGCTTCGTTGTGTTAGTAATTCAACGAAGCGGTAGAGATGCTTCGGCTGCGCTCAGCATGACGGTCTGTTTACTTCCTGAACGGCTCCCTTATATGAAAACCCTCTTTTCGCTCCCGCTCCTCCTCCTGGCCAGCCACGCGGCGCAGGCCCAGTCCCCCGCCCCATCGCTCCAGCCCGCCGTGGGCCCCGGCACCACCTTCGCCTACATGCTCGACCTGCATGGCCAGCGCGCCCCCTTCGAGCTGACCGTGGCCCGCGCCGCCGATACGCTGCAATTGAGCTGGCAAATCCGGGGCCTGGCCCTGGGTTCCTACCTCGTGTCGCCCGCCGCCTGGCAGCAGGCCGACCGGCTGAACTCCGCCCAGCCCGTGCCCGGCCCGGCCGTGCGGCTGCCCGCCAATCAAACGTTCATGATGCTGTCGAAAAAGGCCTTTGCCGGGCTGCTGGCCCGGCATCGCTGCGTGTACGACAACACCGTGTACGAGCTGAAAGCCGACGCCCCGCCCCTGCTGCTGCGCGGCCAGCCGCTCGACGCGCTGCACCTCGTGGCGCAGGAAGACGCTACCGAGCTCTGGATTCTCAACAACCCGGCCTTCCCCGTCATCTGCCGCATGCTGCACAATCCGCTGGGCGTGGACTACGTGCTTAATGGGATAAAGCAAGAAGCGGGAACGAGGTAAAGACGCATACTTGCGTCTTGTCGTCCGCACCGTGTGGCTGATATCGTTCAACGACGAGATGCAATTATGCGTTTCTACCCCGTTCAGAAACCAACTTGACCCACTTCCTAATCGTCGTCATCGGCGGGGCCAGTGAGGGCGGTGGGATAGGGCTGCTTCCCCTTGGTGGCAAACCAGATGATGCGGTTCATCACGTCGTCGCGACCGCCGTCGATGTGGTCGAATTCGGGCTCCGATGAGAGGCGACCGTAGCGCCGGGCGGCCCCGGTGAGCTTGCTGAGCTCGGGGTTGAGGCGGTTGAGGCGCACGCGGTTGGGGCGGTGGTGGAAGGGCGCGAAGTTGGGCGTCGCGGTGAAGCATTCAAACATAGGCAGCGCCGTGGCATCGACCACGTTCATGGGCGGCAGGCCCAGAATCTGCTCGATGGAGCGCACCACGCAGGTCTGGTTGTAGTTTTTGGTCACGGTGCGGCGCAGGCGGCTGTAGGGGCTCACCACGAAGCCCGTGGTGCGGTAGGCCGACACGTGGTCCCAGCCGGCCTGTGAGTCATCCTCGGTCACAAATACCACGGTGGTTGCCCAGAACCGGCTTTTGCTGAGGGCTTCCAGCATGCGGCCCAGGGCCAGGTCGTTGTCGGCCACCATAGCGGTGGGGACGGGCATGCCCGGCCGGGTGCCCACCGTGTGGTCCGTCGACAGCGCCATTACCGACAGCGCGGGGAAGGCATCGCCGGGCTGCTTTTCGAACGCCGCCAGCTCCCTGATAAAGGCATCGGCCCGAATCTGGTCGGTGATGCGCAGCTCGTCGGAGGCCGGGTAGTTGGGCGAGAGCAGGGGCCGGACCCGCGAAATGGTGCTGGTGTTGGTGAAGATGAACGGCCGCCCGGCCTGGTAGTTGGTGTAGATGTCGGTCCAGCTCAGCTTGGTATCATAGTGCGGCTGGGCGGCCTCGCCGTATATGCGCACGCTCTTGCCATGGTCGGCGGCGTTGTTCCAGATAAAGCCGGTGGGGCTGTACACCAGGGCATCTTCCTGCACGTGCGGGTAGCTGCGAAACCAGGCCCGCACGTTCTTCTCCACGTAGTCGCTCACCATGCCGGCGTCGGTCCACTGGTGGCCCTCGGCCGACGACTTGCCTGACGCGTAGTAATTATCGAGCAGCAAAAACTCGCGGGCCAGCTGGTGCTGGTTAGGCGTCACGCTGTCGCCAAACACGCAGAGCGACGGCTCGCCCCGGCCCTGGGGCATGTCGCCGAGCACCTGGTCGTAGGTGCGGTTTTCCTTGATGATGTACACCACGTGCCTGAACACCGAGGGCTCGCCAATGCGCTCGGGCAGCGGCACGGGCGGCACGTGGGGCCGGGGCAATTGCTGGGCCAGCTCCTTGCGGAAGGCGAAATTCAGCTGCCGCACCTGGGCTGTGTACCGCACCAGCTGCCGGGCCGTGGGCAGCGCAATCAGCGATACCGTGGCCCGCTGGTGGTGGGCGTTGTAGGCCGGTGGCGCGGCGCGCGGGTTGGCCTCCAGCTCGCCGCCCTCTGCCCTGATGTCCTGGGTGCTCACCCGTGCCCCCTCCCCTTCCAGGTTGGCCACGAACAGCGTGTGGGCTCCTAGCGCGAGGCCGCCGGGGTAGGCCTCGGTGGGAATGAAGCCCTGCACCAGGCTGGTTCCCGGTGCGCCCCCGCGGGCGGCGGCCTGGCCCAGCGCCACCACGGCCACGGCATTGTCGAGACCGTTGGCGACGTAGAGCGTGGTGCCGGCCACGTCGAGGGCCAGCGCGTTGGGCGAGTCGCCGCCGTAGCCGGGCGGACCGGGCAACAGCTGCACCGCAATGGTTTCGCGCACGCGCAGGTCGGCCACGGCCACCACGCTCACCGCGTCGCTGTTGCCATTGGCCACGTACACAAACTGCTCGTCGGGGCTGGCCAGCAGGGCGGTGGGATGCAGCCCCACCGGCAGCTCTTTCACCAGGTGGCCATCGGTGCGGCGCATGATGGATACCGTGCCCTGGGCGGTGGCCCCGGTCTGGGGGTCGATGTAGGCGCGGCCGTACGTGCTGGGTACGCCAGCCGCCTCGCGGCGTAGGGTATCGGTGGGCAGCGGCCCGCCCCAATTGCTCACGAACACCTGCTCGCCGGCCACGGCCACGCCGTAGGGGGCCGTGCCGGTGGGCTGCGTCCAGAGGGTGTGGCCGGAAGCCAGGTCGAGCTTCACGAGCTGGTTGTTGCCATTGAGCGCCACGTAGAGGCAGCGGCGGCCCCGCTCGGTGGTCAGGGCCAGGTCGTTGGGCAGGGCCAGGAGCCCGCTCCCGGCCGCGAACGGAAACAGCCGCGTGAGGCGCAGCCGGCCGGCTGCGTACTCGGCCTCCAGCACCCCCGACTGGCGGGTGCCGCCGTTGGAAGCGCTCCAGTAGAGGTGCGTGGCCCCGTTTTCGCGCCGCACCTTCAGGCCCGAGTAGGTGCTCATCATGCCCTTGCTGCGCTCGTCGTCGGCGTAGGTCCAGCGCGTTACCACCCGGCGTTGCAGGGTATCAATCAGGGCGACGCCGTACCGGTCTTCCACCGCCAGGAGGGGCGTTTCGGGCACCAGCTGCACGTCGAGGGCGTGGTTTTCAACGTCGGCGCTGCCGTAGGCTATTACGTGGCCGGCGGGGGCCAGCAGGCGGTTGTAGGGCAGCAGCAGCGGCAGGCGCGTGCCGTGCAGCGTGCTGTCGTCGTAGGGGCTGTGTTGGGTCAGCTGCTCGGGGCTGACTTTGTTCTGTTTATCCCGGGGGCCGGAACAACCCACCAAACCCGTGAGCAAACAGCCGATAAACGTGCGGACAAGTTGCCAATTCCCTTTCATGCGTTGCCAGGCGGGACGGGGCTGGTTGGCCACGCGGCTGGCCCCAACCCTGCCGCAAAAGTACTGGCTGGCCTTAGCGGCAACGTGTTCGAATTGTTATGCTGGCGCTGCTTTATGATGAAGCCGCGCCGGGGCCGGGGAGCCGTCACGGTGGCCGCTTTGCCCCGAACGGCTTTCCAGACCACCTCGGTCAGGTCGCGGTCGGGGTTGGCGAGGTTGAACCGGGATGAGCGTTCGGCGCTGCGGTTCCGGCCGGCGGCAGCCAGCTTTCAGGCCCGCTACGTTCGGCTCGCGGCCCGTGGCTACGAGGATGGCCGAGGCCGAAATGCCTTGCTGGGCACCGTACTTGTCCTCGTACACCACCACGTCCTCCGCGTCGGGTTGCGGCTCGATGCGCAGCAGGTGCACCCCGGTCTCAATGCCAATTCCTTTAGGAACAGTTCTCAATTAGCGGCTTGTCCGTTAGCGATGAATGCAGACCGCACGTTATTGACAGATGAGATGTGGACGGAGTTATCGCCGCTACTGCCCGGCCAAGCGGGGAGTTGTGGGGTGACGCCGCTGATACGTGGGGCTTTGTGGAGGCCGTGCTGTGGCTGGGTCGTACCGGGGTTGCTTGGCGGGACCTACCGGTGCACCTGGGCCAGTGGCACCGGGGGTACGTACGGTTTGCCCGGTGGCGGGACAAGGGCACCTGGGAGCTGACAACCGCCTGGCTGATACGCAACAATCGCAAGATTCCACATTCCCGGCAGCGGCAGCGGCAAGTGGCAGCGGCAAGTGGATTCGACCAGCACCCGGGTGCATCAGCACGGCACGGGCGCGAAAAAAAAACGGCGAACAAGCCGTAGGGCGTGGCCGGGGTGGAAACACGAGCAAAATTCATGTCGTGGGGGATGAGGCGGGGCAAGATGGGGACGCGCCCCAGGCGGGCCGGGCTGCTGGCCCAGTGGCTGGCCCCGGCCCAGCAGGTGGTCGGCGACGCGGCGTATGACAGCGATGCCTTGCGGGCGCTCATCGCCGAGGCCGGGGCAAATGCGGTTATTAAACCGAATCCGCGCCGCAAAAATCCGCCGCGTTTTGCCCCGGTAGCCTATGAAAACCGGCACCGTACTGAGCAGACATTCAGCAGGTTTAAACAGTTTAGACGCATCGCTACACGCTACGATAAGCTGGACCGCTCGTTCGATGCCTTTATCTGCTTGCGGGTTATCACCCTTTACCTTAATTGAGAACAACTCCTAAGGCAATTGGCCGACTGCATTTAGTCTGGACCAAGGGCGTACCTTTAATTATGCTTAGGAAAGTATGCCTTTTTTATCATCCTATTGTGGCGGGCACCACATTGTTCTTGGCAACCGTGCTGTTCTACCTTTCGGGTGGCCTGAAGGGCCGTGGAATGGAAGGCGATTTTCTGCTTTTTGTTTCTGCGGCCGTACTCTATATCTGTCTGGTCTGGACTATCCCACTCTGGCTAGCAGTACTTGCGTTGCTCATGCTTGGTAAACTTCTAGGTCGGGGTTCCACCCAGCCTGTACATCCTCGTTCCAAGCCAGCCAATACCTCACAGCATTAACCAGCCTCAGGGCTCGTACTTGAGTCCCTAATCTACTCCTCTCTTTGAGGGGGAACGAAGGTATTAGTTCGGGAAAACGGTCGTGGCTGTTGCAGAAGTCCTTTTTCGGGCGTACCGGCCACCAATACTGGTCCGTGGGAAGCAGAAAGCCGGCCTTTAGTGGCCTTCTACCCTGTTTCGAAGGTAGACGTGGCTGGTTTCGTACTGGCCTTGGAGTTCTGCAA
Source organism: Hymenobacter terricola (assembly GCF_017921975.2). GTDB lineage: Bacteria > Bacteroidota > Bacteroidia > Cytophagales > Hymenobacteraceae > Hymenobacter > Hymenobacter terricola. The sequence continues at coordinate 139,652 of NZ_JAGEMO020000023.1, read as the reverse complement.
CAGCCACGACCGTTTCGCTGAACGAGTAAGGATGCGTAAACGACGGTGGTACCTCTGTGGAGAACGCCGGGCCCAATGAAAGGCCCCCTCGTGGCTTTCCATTGGGCCCGTGGGGCAGGGGTAGCCCGCTTCCGCGGGAGCGCACTTCGCCCGGTGCCTCTCTGGCGGGGTCTCCTCGGGGCGGTCCGATCGGATGTCATTCGGGCGCCAGCGGTCAGCAATCGGCGGCGGCGGGTGTGGTTTTTGGCAATCCGACCAGGTCCCCCCTGGCCTCGTAGGTGGCCGTGCGCACAACGTCCCGGCGCGGATTGGGACCAGTGGCCGGGTCCAATGGCCGGGCCAGTGCCCAGCACCCGGCCCCGTCCCAGTGCCGCACAAACCAGGCGTGCCGGGCGCGGTCTTCGGCGAGCGGAAGGGCCTGCCGGTGGGCCAGTACCTGGTCCTGGTGCCGCCGCGGCGGGAAGGGCCGTTGCCCCCCGCCCCGGGCCAGTTCCGAACCATGCGCGTACAAAGGGGTAGCGCAATAGTAAGAACAGAAACTATCGGTAGGACAATCCAAGTACTCTTTGCTGGGCGGGGTATCTCAAAATACGGGCGTTTTAACGCTGCTAAGGCAGTTTTGAATGAAAGGCAGCTTCTGCCGTATAAACGCATTTCGGTTGGTTATCTCGTTAATCAGTGGCTCTTGTTAACTACAAGACGTGACTTATTGAGACAAATCCTCCTAATGCGTTGCGTAGCGGGGATCAAAGCCGGCCCCACCAAAACCGTAGAGCATCACGGCCCGGGAATACCGGAACAGCAGCGGCGTCACGGCGAGTACTGCCGCGGCCACCGTGGTGATATACACCCAAAGCGGCGGGTCGTGCGCCAGGTAAAACAGCAAAAAACCAATGGCCAGCAAAATGCCCGTCGAAAAACCTGAGCTGATGTACATGGCCCCGTAGTAAAAGCCCGGTTCCGGCTCATACGTTTGCCGACATATCGGACAAGCCAACGGCATATCCATAAAGCTGGTACTCAAGGCTGGATGAGTAAAAAGCTTGCCCGTGTGGCACCGCGGGCACCGCAGATGCAACAACGCCGAACCAGTTGACTGGATAGCCGTGGTGGGCTGGCCCACTAGGCTTTGGCAGCCTTGGGGTGCGTGCGCCGGTACCAGAAATAGCCCACCGCACCAATCAGAATGTACGGCACGGTCATCATATACACAATGCCCCTGTTCAGGCCAGCCACGTCGTAGTCGTCATTCTCCTGTTTGGCGGCTTCCACTTGGGCCTTACACATCACGCACTGCGCCCGAACCGCCAGCGGCGCCAAGCTCAGCATTATGCCCAGAAGCAGGGCGAACGTTGCGGCAAAAAGGGTCTTTTTCATAGGTACTAAAACGCTGGGGTTGAAGCAAAGTTTCTTATAATCAATCTACTTATAAACGGACCTTACGTGTAATACGGCGAAATCATAAAATAAACGACAACCCCCGTTACCGATACATACAGCCACACCGGAAATGTCCACCGGGCAATCGCCTTGTGCTTAGTATACTGCCCCGTCAAAGCGAAATACAGCGTAAAAAGCACCGAAGCCACGGTCACCACTGCCAGACTGATGTGCGTGAGCAGCAGAAAAAAGTACACCGCCCTAATCGCCCCTACCCCTCCAAAATGCGTGCTTGCTACCTGCGAGTGGTAAGCCACGTACGAAAGCAGAAATAACCCACCCAAAGCGAAAGCCGTGCCCATCATGGCCCGGTGCCGGAGCACCTGTTTTTGGCGAATGAAGTAGTAACCCAGCAGCAGGCAAATAGCCGTCAGCGAGTTAAGCACCGCATTTACAGCTGGCAAAAACTTCACCTCCGCGCCCGGGATGCGGAACAAGTTTGGAAACGAAAACAAGACGGCCACCAGCAGCGGCACTACCACCCCCAGTGTACCCAGGATGATTTTGTAGCGGGTATAGTCGCCGGGAGCCAGCACCGGGGAGTGCAGTTGTTCAGTGGGGGTGTTCATAATCGTAGAGCTGCACGGTGATTTCCGTGAGTAATCGGTCAATTTCGCGTCCATCGGTACCGTCGTAGATACCGCGTACGCGGCGCTGGTTGTCAATCAATAACAGCCGGCCGGCCGGGATGTTGGCGGTGTACCCGGCACCGGGCAAGCGCTTGGGGTCAGCCATCAGGCGGAACTCACGCGTGGTTAGTCGGGTGAGGGTATCAGCGGGACCGGCGAGGAAAAACCATTTGCCTGCAATGGTGCCATACCGTTCGGCTAAGCGAGTGAGCGGAACGGCATGCCCGGAATCCGAATTCAGCACGAACGTAACCAGCCGCACCAGGGGCTCGTGCCGGAATTTTTCCTGCACCCGCAATAGTTGTCGACTAACCAACGCACTAGCAGCATCAGTGCCGTAAAACTGGGCAATATAAAGCCCCTGTCCCAATTCCTGGCTGCTCACCCTGCGGCCAGTAGAAGCGGGCAATCGGAACGGTGCAATTTGGTGGAAAACAGTATCGCGCTGCCACTCCCCGCCAACCTGCGTGGAATCCACGCGGTCGGGTAGGTAAGTTGGCAGCGCGTAACGGTTGGAGCCGAAGCGGAACAGGAACAAATAGGCCAGTACCGGCACCAATAGCAGCAGCCCCAGCAAGAGGGTTTGGCGGGGCCGCATCCGCTATTTAAACATATTTTCCAGCACTTCGCCGATGAACGAGCCTTCGGTAATCAGCGCAACCAACAGCCATATCAGCAGCGCTACCGGCACCAAAATGGTCCAAATCAGGCCCTTGGTTTCATGCTTGAGGTGCATGAATTCGCCTACGATGAAGAAGGCTTTCAGGATGGTGAGCACAATAAAAATGCTGTTGCGCAGGGTGCTTGGGTGCATCAGAAACACAAACACAAACTCGACGCCCGTAATACCAACCAGAATACCGAATACTCGCCAAATCCAGGCGGTGTTCGGCTTGGCAATTTCGCCAGGTGCCAGTGCGTGTTCAGGAGCTGCGGGAGAAGACATAATCTGTAAATGAATTGTTGAGGGAATGAGTGATTTTAACCGATTGGGATAACTGGGGATTTCTGATTCGCTCAGCCGTCCTTTCGCTCATTCACTGCTTAAACAAGGTAGAAGAACGTGAATACGAACACCCATACCAAATCTACAAAGTGCCAGTATAGGCCGATTTTTTCAATCATTTCGTAGTGGCCGCGCTTTTGAAACGTGCCATTGGTGGTGGCGATGAAGCACCAAATCAGCAGGCAGACGCCCGAGAATACGTGGGTGCCGTGGAACCCCGTAATAAAGAAGAACAGGTCGGCGAAAAGCACCGGTCCGTACTGGTTCATTTGCAGATTGGCGCCGTGGAATACGGTACCATCTGCCATAACAGTGCCCTCTACATGGCCACCGATGAAGTGACTCCACTCCCACGCCTGGCTGGCCAGGAACGTCGTACCGAACAGGATGGTCCAAAGCAGCCATTTCTGTACGTCAGCTTTGTCCATGCGGTGGCCGGCTTCGACGGCCAGCACCATCGTTACCGAGCTCAAAATCAAAATCATGGTCATCAAGGCCACGAAACCCAGCGGCACGTTGGCGTGGCCCATGCCAGGGAAGGCATTGAAGACGTGGTCCGGAATCGGCCACCAGCGCGTGCTGAACACAAAGTCCTTGGCTTCGCCGGTAAACACTTCGTGCTTGTGGCGAATCATGCCATAAGTAGTGAGGAAGGCAGCGAAGGTGAATGCGTCAGACAGCAGAAAAAACCACATCATCAGCTTGCCGTAGCTCGCCTTGAAAGGTTCGTTGCCGCCGTCCCAGTTGCCGGTGCGCGGGGCGTCGTGGGTAGCGGAAGCAGCGGGCGGCTGCAAAGTGGTCGGTTGGGCCATAGCGGACAGCGTAACGTCGTTTTAGTGGTTCAAAAGTAAGAACAAATACAGGTACAGCCAAAGCCCGCCCAGGAAGTGCCAGTATAAGGTAGCGTTGCCGATGGAGAGCAGCGCCCGCGAATGCACTTGATAATTAAGGGCCCTAGACAGGACTACGGCCAGAAAAATAAGCCCAGTAACCAAGTGAAAAGCGTGCACGCCCATGAGTACATATACGAATGAACCGGAAGGATTGGCATCGGCACCACCAAAGTAGGTATTGCCAGCCACCAAATCACCAAAGCTGTGGTATTGACCCACTAAGAAGGATAAACCCAGCACCAGCGTGATGGCCAGTCCAATCTTTACGCGGCCTATTTCATCTTTCCGGGCCGAAAAATATGCCCACTGCATGCTGGCACTGCTCAGGGCGATGATGATGGAATTTATCAGCAGCGAAGCCGGCAGGTCGAACTCGCGCCAGTTGCCTTCATCGCGCCGCACAATGTAGCCGCTGGTAAAAGCCGCAAACATCATTACAATGCTAAAAATGAGCAGGATGAGCAGCACACGCTTTGGGTGCCAGCCAAGTCCAACTTCCTTTTCGGATAAAACTTCGGAAGGGTTCATAGTCTAGTGATTAGTTGGTCGTTATCGGTTGCTAGATGAGGGCCACCAAGCTAGATAATCTTCCAAGCCTGGTAATACATAACTAACAACTGACAGCTATATTTTGTCCAGAACCAGCGCAATTTGTACGATGGGCAAATACAGGAAAGAGGCAAACATGATACGTAACGCCGCCTTACGCGACTGCGTGCGCATGAGCTGCACGGTGAGCAGGAGGAATAATACTCCGCACACTACTGCCACCAGCGCTGATATTCGACCAGAAATATTGAACTCCAACGGCAGCAGACTCAGCGGAATTAGCAGCAGCGTGTAGGTCATTATCTGAAATGCCGTGCGTAAGTCGCGGTTGCCGGGGGAAGGCAGCATCTTGAATCCCGCCCGTTTGTAATCCTCATCTGCCACCCAGGCAATGGCCCAGAAGTGAGGAAACTGCCACATGAACTGAATGCCAAAAAGCACCCAGGCTTCTACGCCGATGTAACCAGTAGCCGCCACCCAGCCAATAAGCGGCGGTAAGCCGCCCGGAATGGCACCTACGGCCACGCAGATGGGCGAAATAGTTTTGAGCGGCGTGTAGATAAAGCCGTACAGAATGAGCGAAAGCAACGAGAGCGCAGCCGTGAGTGGGTTGAAGAAATACGCCAGTAGGCCCAGCCCGGCCGCGCCCAGCAATACGCAAAACACCCATCCCTCGGCAGGCGAAATGATGCCCAATGGCAGCGGCCGCTTGGCCGTACGGGTCATCAGCTTGTCCAGTTCCCGCTCGTGAATCTGGTTGATGATGTTGGCCGAACCCGTTACCAGCAAGCCACCCAGCATAACCAGCAACGCGCGGCTCCAGCTAAACTCGTGAGCCCCCAGCATATACCCAATAGCGCTGGAAAACGCCACCGTGAGCGAAAGCCGGAATTTGAGCAGCTGAAAATAGGCGCGGGCCTTAACCATTAACAGGGGGAATAATTTCATCGTCTGACGCAGCTTATCCAGCCTCAGCCAAACGGGGCCGCAAAGTTACGCAACAACCTGCCGGGCGGCATCTGTGGGCGCAATTGTTTCCGGGCTTTTTCGGGCACGGGCCACTGTCAGCAGCGTCAAAAACTGCACGCCAAACAAAATAGTAGCCAGGGTGAGATGTATGGGCTGCACCGCAGCCGGCAGCGCGAACGAAGCCAGCACGATACCCGCCAGAATTTCTAACCCAATAATTCCCAGCGTTGCGGCTACCAGCTGCCGGAGGCGCGGCTGCGCCAGCTGCCACAGCTCATAGCCCACGTAGACGTTAAGAAGCAATACTGCCGCCGAAACGGTGCGGTGAATACTGAATACGCCGCCCAACTTAGCCACCCAAGCGCCCCGGTCCAGGTAACCTGCCGCCGCCGATACGACATCCACTTGCTCCCGCACTTGGGTACCCAACACAATTTGCCAGAACGTGAGTAAAAGCACCGCCCATTGCCAGACCTGCAGTCCAATACTTGGCCTTCCTGCCCCAGCGAATATGCCCGAACTTGGTTTCTTGAGTCTATTTACTACATCTGCCCCTATTTGCCTTCTCCCCCACCGCGCCCGGTCTACTGCGTAGAGCAATAACGCAACTATCAGCAGGGCCAGCGCCATGTGAATAGTCACCATTACGGGCAGCAAGTTAGTCGATACCACCAGCGACCCCAAATACCCTTGTATGCCCGTGAGCAGGAAAGAGGCAAGTGCCAGCCAGAATACCGCCCGGTCCTTCTGCCAATATGGCCAGGCAAACAAAACGGTCAGGAACACAAAGACGCCAATCAACGCCCCTAACAAGCGGTTGACGTATTCAATCCAGGTTTTTACGGGATTAAAATCCGTTTCGATGTATTGCGTGGGGTGGGCAAAAATGCTTCCGGCCACCTGCGCGAATCCCATTCTCTGCAATGTGCGGGCTAGCTTCTGATTTTTGGCAACTCGCTGAGCCGTATAAACTTCTTTGTAGTTAGCCGGCAATTGGCTTGCCTCCGTGGGCGGTATCCAACTCCCGAAACATTTGGGCCAATCAGGACAACCCATGCCGCTGCCAGTGCTACGCACCACTCCACCAACTAAAATCAGCAGGTATACGGCAACTACCGTCAATATTCCGACGAAGCGAAAACGGCTAACGGTGGGACTCATCTGTATCCTATCCATATCGACCAAATTTGCTTATTGTATAACCTTAGCATACTTATTTCAATTCCGTCGAAATCAAGAACCGACGGAATTCAATGATACAAAAACGGGCCGCCGATGAGGCGGCCCGTTTCGGGTTTTGGTCAGTGTTCCAACTTAATCAGCCATGTCCTGCTCGTAGGGCAAGTTCGACGATTGCGTTTGCGAATACGGTATGTTTTGCGGGATGAAGTCCTGCTCAGCACCAGGCTTGCTATAGTCGTAGGGCCAGCGATACACGGCGGGAATCTCGCCGGGCCAGTTGCCATGGCCAGGCTCGATAGGAGTCGTCCATTCCAGGGTGGTCGAGTTCCAGGGGTTCTGGGTGGCCCGACGGCCGCGGAAAATGCTATAGAAGAAGTTGAAGATGAAGATGAACTGACCCAGGAAGGCAATGATAGCCGCAATCGAGATGAACTTGTTCATATCAGCGAATTGCGAGAAAGCATCAAATCCAGTCCAGGCGTAATAACGACGGGGGAAACCAGCGATACCTACGTAATGCATCGGCATGAATACCAGATATACGCCAGCAAACGTGAGCCAAAAGTGGATATAACCCAGTTTCTCGTCCATCATGCGGCCAAACATCTTCGGGAACCAATGGTAAACACCAGCAAACAGACCAAAGAAGGCCGAGCTACCCATTACCAGGTGGAAGTGAGCCACCACGAAATACGTGTTGTGCATCTGAATATCCAGCGTCGCGTTGCCGAGAATAATACCCGTCAAACCACCCGAGATAAACAGCGACACAAAGCCGATTGCAAACAACATAGCGGCCGTGAAGCGAATATTACCGCGCCACAGCGTGGCTAGCCAGTTGAACACCTTTACCCCCGAAGGCACCGCGATAATCAGCGTCAGGAACATGAACACTGAACCGAGGAAGGGGTTCATGCCCGTCACAAACATGTGGTGAGCCCACACAACGAACGACAACAGCGAAATACCAATCAGCGAACCAATCATGGCACGGTAACCGAAGATGGGCTTGCGGGCATTCGTAGCTAGCACTTCTGAAACCATGCCCATGGCCGGCATAATCACGATGTACACCTCGGGGTGCCCCAGGAACCAGAACAAATGCTGAAACAACACCGGCGAACCACCCTGATTGCTCAGCGCTTGCCCAGCAATGTAGATATCCGACAGGAAGAACGAGGTACCGAACGACCGGTCAAACACCAACAGCAGCGCGGCCGAGAATAGCACCGGGAACGACAAAATACCCAGAATTGCAGTAAGGAAGAAAGCCCAGATAGTGAGTGGCAGTTTGCTCATGCTCATGCCACGAGTCCGCAGGTTGATTACGGTGGTAACATAGTTTACCCCACCCAGCAACTGTGACACGATGAAAAACACCATGCTCACCAACCAAAGCGTCATGCCTGCACCGGAGCCGGGAATAGCTTGTGGCAGCGCACTCAACGGCGGGTAAATTGTCCAGCCGGCTGCTGCCGGTCCAGTTTCAATGAACAGCGACGAGAACATGATAATACTGGAAACAAAGAAGAACCAGTAAGAAAGCATGTTCATGAAGCCCGATGCCATATCGCGGGCACCCACTTGCAGCGGAATCAGGAAGTTGGAGAACGTGCCGCTCAAGCCAGCCGTCAGCACGAAGAACACCATGATAGTGCCGTGCATCGTAACCAGCGCCAGGTAGAATTCCGGATTCAGTTTACCAGCTTGAATCCACCCACCTAGAACGGGCTTCAACCATTCCATCGTACCCTCAGGCCAGCCGAGCTGCAAACGGAACAAGCTGGACAGCGTGCCACCCAAAATAGCCCACAGCATACCGGTAATCAGGAATTGCTTGGCAATCTGCTTGTGGTCTTGGCTGAAAACGTACTTCCACAGCCAATGCTGGTCGTGGTGCTCATGGTCATGGTCGTCGTGAAGCAGGTGGTCACCGTGTTCAGTAGCCGGCACCGGAGCGGTGCCGATACCGCCTTGTGCTTGCACGTCCGGCGAAAGATTAGGCTTGGGTGTCATATCTGACATAGCAGGAAACCTTTAGTAGTTATTAGTAAGAAGCAGCCAGCGGCGTGGGGGCGGCTTCCTTTTCCTCAGTAGAAGAAGCTACCGGAGTAACCATTGTTTTGGCTTTCAGTTTAAAAGCGGCCAATACATCGGGGTTTTTCTGCGAGAAAGACTGCTGGGCCGCATACCAGTTTTGGTAATCATCCGGCTCATCTACTATTACAGTAGCCTTCATCGCGAAATGGCTACCGCCGCATACCTGGTTGCAAGCCAACTCGTAGTTGAATTTAGGATTGCCCAACTTGGCACGCATCTCATCAGTCGTGGTGGTTGGCGTAAACCAAAAGCGGGTTGGCATGCCAGGCACGGCATACATCTGCACGCGGAAGTGCGGCATGTATACAGCGTGCAATACGTCGCGCGAACGAATCTTAATCAGTACGGGAACACCTTTGGGAACGTGGATTTCGTTGGTCGTAAAATCATCCAACGCGGACTTGTCGCTCAGGTCGAAGCCCCACTCGTTCACCGCGTCAATCATGCGGTAATTTATCACACCCAGTTTCATGTCGCGGCCAGGGTAGCGCACCAACCAGTTGAACTGCTTGCCCATCACTTCAACAACCACCGAATTTTTCGGAGCAGGGCCAGTAATGCGCGTCCAGGCTTTCCAGCCGGCGAAAATCAGCGCGGCCATTACAATCGCCGGGATAATCGTCCAGATAACCTCAATCTTGTTGTTGTGGGCAAAAAAGTAGGCCCGACGACCTTCTCTGTGCTGATACTTATAGGAATAAACGAAGAGCAGTGTTTGGGTAATGGCGAAAGCCACGCCAAGTACGGCCATCGTAATCCAGAACATTCGCTCCATTTGATGGCCGTGCACCGAGGCAATCGGCGGGTTCATCTTGCTGAAGTTCTCAACAAATGAATAAGCAAACCAACCACCGCCACCAATCAGGAAAACCAGCATCAAAATAGCATTAACGCTATTGCTCATGCCAATATCACGGGTAAAGGTGCCCGAAAAAATAGAAGTAAAAATCTGCAGGCGGAACAGCAGGCCGAAGACGACCAACAGCAACACCAACACTAGCAAAATGGTAAGAGCAGTCATTGAGTTTTTAGTATTGAGTACCAAGCATTGCGTATTGAGGTGTTTAGCAGACTTGCTACTCAATACTGCAGACTAACAATCTAGGTAGTGTGGTGAATGCTCTCGTCCAGGAACGGATGATTAACCGGAACCAGCGAAGCCGAAGCCAGGCGGCGCGTAAAGAGAATCAGGAAAGCACCAAGGAAAATCGCGGCGACACCAATCTCAATCAGGAACCCGTTTTCGCCCTTCATAGTGCCCGGCATCAGCATTAAATAGAAGTCGGACCAGTGACCGCAGAGGATGGCAATGGCGACGATTTTCATTATAATCATCTGGCGCTTGGCATCCCGAGTCATCAAGCCCAGGAAAGGGAAAACGAAGTTGATTGCAATGTTGAAGAAGAACATGAAAGTATAGCGGCCTTCGAACCCACCGAGTCGTTGGTTGAAGTAAACCGCTTCTTCAGGCAGGTTGGCGTACCAAATCAGCATGAACTGGCAAAACCACACATAAGTCCAGAAGATGCTAAAGCCAAACATCAACTTACCCAGGTCGTGCAGATGGTTGGAAGATAAAGCACGCAGATAGCCTGCTTGTTTCAGAAAAATTGCCGTTAGGGCAATGGCAGCAATGCCAGACACCCACCACGAAGCAAAAACGTACCAGCCAAACATGGTACTGAACCAGTGCGTGTCAACCGACATCACCCAGTCCCAAGCCGACATCGACGAGGTAACGGCGTACAGCACAAGGAAAAGAGCTGAAGCCGTGATACTCTTGTGAAACCAATAAGTGCCGCCATGCAAATCTTCCTGCAAAGACAATTGGCGCAATTTCCAGCTGAATACGCCCCATATTACTAAGTAGCTCACCATGCGGATAACATAGAAAGGCAGGTTCAAAAAGCCACTCTTGCCAGCGATGATGGCATCATAATTCGGGCTGCCTTTGTCCATGATGCCCTCGTGGGTCCAATGGAAGATGTCATGGCGACCAATCAGGAACACAATGAGCATAATGACGCCGCCCGGAATAACCCAAGCGCTCAGGGCTTCAGCAATACGCTTTAACAGGACCGACCAGCCGGAGTAGGCCACGTAATTGATGGCCATAAACACAGTCCCAACCGTCGAAACGCCCAGGAAAAACAAGTTGCTATGCCAGAGGCTGATAATCAGGCGTTTCAGCCAAATTGGGCCACCTTCTTCATGGGCCGCGCCGTGAGCGGCAACTCCTGCGTGGCCAGCAGCCTCGCCATGTTCAGCAGCACCCCAGCCCATGACGGATGCCAGAATGCCCAGAATTAGAATCACAACACCGGCAATGATGATAGTGAGGAAGATTTTACGGGCGCCATCCGTAACGACGAGCTGTTCAGCCGTGGCGCTTTCTTGGTGCGTCAGAGTTGCCATAGTACGTTAGTTGGAGGTGCCGTTGGTTGCTTTAGTTTTGCCTTCACCGGGAGTTTCGGAACCGGTGCCGGCCTGGGCTTGGCCCACTGGTGCCTGGTTGGTGCGGTCGGTCATTTCAGTAGAATCGTTAGCAATGCTGGTTGGTCCTTTAGCCACCAGTTTGCTTAGGGCATCGGGGCCTTCGCCACGCTGCAATACGCGCACGTACATGGCAATTTTCCAGCGCTCTTCCGGATTCACGATGGAACCGTGGGGCATCATACGGTTGCGGCCCCATTCGATGACGTGGTAGATGTGGCCATCGTTCATCGTTTTATAAGCGCCGGCTGAATAGTTCGGCACGCCTTTGAACTTGAGGCCGACCGGTCCCTGACCATCGCCCTGTTCGCCGTGGCAATGCGAGCAAATGCGGGTATAGAGCACTTTGCCTTCTTCCAGATTTGCTTTCGTGTACGGGAAAGGGTTGTGGAGGAGACGCTCGGCCATCCGGACACTATCCTTGGGAATATGGTCGAAATAGTTCAGCTTACCACGGGGCACGGTGCCATTGGCTGGCGTACGCTCGTTGATACCAAAGGAGTTGACCGTATTGAAGTGGGTCTGACTCAAGGGGTCGTACGGGATTGATTCGTACATCTCCGGGGCATATTCTACGCCGGGGTCGTTTCCATCGTTAGTGCAAGCCGTGGTGGCAAGCCCTAAGGAAAGTAGCAGCGCCGAAACGCGCAGGCTCAGGTTCAGCGGATGCATCATTAGTTGTGGGTCATTTCTTTTTGGTTGACTTCTGAAGCGCCATTTTCACGCAACAGTTGAGTCAGCCGGGGAAATTGCGAGCTAGTTTCATCCAATTCAATGGCCATTACGAACTTGTCGTCGGTGGCGCGTACGTCCATCACCGGCACTTTAAAGCGCGGATAGAGGCCGGTAATCGTGAAGAAGGTAATAGCCATGCCGTGGCAGGTGAAGAATACCGTCAGCTCGAAGGCAACAGGCACGAAAGCAGGCAGCGCGATGTGCGGCTTGCCACCAATAATCATCGGCCAGTCAAAGCCCAGCATGTAAATCTGCATCCACAGGGCGAAGGCCAGACCTGTCATGCCGAAAAAGAAAGCGGCAATCGGGAGGCGCGAACGTTCAATTCCCAGTGCATCATCAATCCCGTGGACGGGATACGGCGAGAATACGTCGTGGATTTTTACACCGGCGGCGCGCACGTTCTCAACGGCGTGCAGCAGCACATCTTCGTCTTCGAAGATACCAAGGGCGAAGTGCTTAGTCATGCTTGTTATAAGTTACAGGAGCCGAAGCAGGCGCCCCGTGAATGGCTGGTTGATGAGCGTGGGCAGCGTGGGCCTTCTCCGGATTATAAGTCGGGCCATTGTCTACCGTGTATTTCAGGATGGTTTTTATCTCAGCCATGTTAATCACGGGGAAGAACTTGGCGAAGAGCAGGAACAGCGTGAAGAACAGACCCAGCGTACCAACATACAGGCCGATGTCGATAATGGAGGGCGAGAACATAGCCCAGCTCGATGGCAGATAGTCGCGGTGCAACGAGGTCACGATGATTACAAAGCGCTCGAACCACATGCCGATATTAACCACGATAGAAAGCGCGAAGGTGAGCGGAATGCTGTAGCGTACGCGACGGAACCACACCAGCTGCGGCGTAATCACGTTACAAGTCATCATCGAAGCATAAGCCCACCAGTAAGGACCGGTAGCGCGGTTGATGAAAGCGTATTGCTCAAACTCAACCTGCGAGTACCAAGCGATGAAGAACTCTGTGATGTAAGCCACACCCACAATCGAGCCCGTCACCATCATGATTTTGTTCATTAGCGCGATGTGCTCCAGCGTGATATAGTCTTCGAGGCGGAATACTACGCGGGTAATCAACATCAGCGTGAGCACCATGGCGAAACCTGAGAAGATGGCACCGGCCACGAAGTAGGGCGGGAAGATGGTCGTATGCCAGCCCGGTACAACCGAGGTGGCAAAGTCCATCGATACAATGGTGTGCACCGAAAGCACCAGCGGGGTCGAAACACCGGCCAGAATGAGCGACACCGTCTCGTAGCGCGACCAGGCTTTGGCCGAACCTTTCCAGCCGAAGCTGAGCATGGAGTAGCTAAACTTGGCGATAGTGCCCTTGGCGCGGTCACGAATCGAAGCAAAGTCCGGAATCAGGCCAATGTACCAGAACACCAGCGACACTGTGAAGTAAGTCGAGATGGCAAATACGTCCCAGAGTAGCGGCGAATTGAAATTCGCCCACAACGAACCAAGCGTGTTTTGCAAGGGAAATACGTAGAACGCCAACCACGGACGGCCCATGTGCAGCACCGGAAACATCGCGGCGCAGATTACGGCGAAGATGGTCATGGCTTCTGCTGCCCGGTTGATGGACGAGCGCCACTTCTGGCGGAACAGCAGCAGTACGGCAGAAATCAGCGTACCGGCGTGGCCGATACCAACCCACCATACGAAGTTGGTAATGTCCCAGGCCCAGTTCACGGTTTTGTTCAGGCCCCACTCCCCGATGCCGTACCACACGGTACGGTACACCGAGTAGAAGAACACTCCCAGGAAGAACAAGGCTACGCTCAGGGCCGCCATCCAACGAATGTTGGGTTTGGCTTCAACCTGATAGCAGATGTCTTGCGTGACGTCGTGTAACGTCTTGCCGCCAGTTACGAGCGGCTCGCGTACGGCTGATACGTGCTGCATAGTCTTATAAGTTAAGCGTTTTCTTTAGCGAAGAACTCCGACTCGGAATTCCGAATCTTCGTCAGGTACGTCACGTTCGGCTGCACGTTGATGGAATCGAGCGAATGGAAGGCGCGTTCGCCATCCTCGCGGCGGAGGAGCTTGCTGATGCGGCTTTCCGGGTCGCGCATATCGCCGAAGACGATGGCCTCGGTGGGGCACGACTGGGCGCAGGCCGTCACAATCTCACCATCTTTCGGGCGGCGCTTTTGCTTTTTGGCTTCGAGCTTGCCCAACTGAATGCGCTGGATGCAGAACGTGCATTTCTCCATCACCCCACGGGCGCGAACCGTTACATCCGGGTTCAGCACCATGCGGCCAAGGTCGGTGAACATGTGGCCGTTTACGGTTTCAAACTTCTCATTGGAGTAGTACGAGAACCAGTTGAAGCGACGCACTTTATATGGGCAGTTGTTGGCGCAATAGCGGGTGCCGATGCAGCGGTTGTAGGTCATCTGGTTGATGCCTTCCGAGCTGTGCGTGGTAGCCAGTACCGGGCATACCGTTTCGCAGGGAGCGTGGTTGCACTGCTGGCACATCATCGGCTGGAAAATCACCTGCGGGTTTTCCGACGGGTCTTCCATGGCAGCGTAGGTAGCCACCTTGCCTTTGGTATCGAACGAGTCCTTGTGGGTATCCGAGCTGTAGTAGCGGTCAATGCGCATCCAGTGCATCTCGCGGCGGTTAATTACCTGCTGCTTGCCTACTACGGCAATGTTGTTCTCGGCCTGGCACCCAATCACGCAAGAGCCGCAGCCGATGCAGGAGTTGAGGTCCACAGCCATGCCCCAGTGGTGGTTGTTGTATTGGTAATCCTGCCACAGCGAGACTTTACCCGGGGCTTCCAAGCCGTCAGGCGTGGCGACTTTTTCGTATTCGGTTACTTCTTTGGGATTCTCCTTATACTTAGCCAGCGTATTTTCCTGAACTACGGGCTTGCGGTCCATCAGCGTCTGGTGCGTCTGGGTCTGAGCAATGGGCGACGTGGCATCGGTCTTAGCCAGCGTCACCACGTTCATATACTGAATACCATTGGCCGTCATCGCCAGTGGAGCAGCATTCTCCCCTACTTTGTCACCGGCCTTACCGGCTTGCGTCCGGCCGTAGCCGAGGGCAATGCTCACCGTACCATTTGTCTGGCCGGGCTGAATCAGCACCGGTAGCTCAACACTGTGGCCGTTAGCCGTAACCTTGATGACGTCGCCTTGTTCCCACTTATTCTCGACGGCCATCTTGCGCGGCACGGCGAGGTAGTTGCCCCAGGTAGCTTTCGAAATCGGGTCGGGTAGTTCCTGAAGGAAGGGGTTATTGGCTTCGCAGCCAGTAGCGCTCAACCCTACTTTCTCATACAGTGCCAACTCAATGCCGCTAGGCTTTGCGGCACCACTGATTTGGGAAGCGGCAACTGCGGGGCTCAAAGCAGCCATCAGCATGGCCGGAGCGGCAGGGAGAGCGGTGCCAGTGGCAACACCATCGTGCACGGCCTTGTCCCAGGCAGCATCGGTGGGGGTTACTCCGCGCCAGTTGGCACGCAGGTATTTGTAGTAAGTGGTGTTATTGCCAGCCCAATGCAATAGGCTTTCCTGGGCCTGACGCGTGGCAAACAGCGGCGTAATAACCGGCTGCGACAAGCTCAGGTAGCCGCGCTTGGGCTCAAAGTCATTCCACGATTCCAGCCAGTGGCTGTCGGGAGCGGCGTACTGGCAAAGGCTACCGGTTTCATCCAAACGGTCGTTCAGCGAAATGGTCAGCGGCACTTTGGCGATGCCCGACTTCACTTTTTCTGCCAGCGGGTGATTGTAAACCGGGTTAGCGTTATAGAAGATGACAGCTCCAACGGTGCCATTATTCATCTCATTAACAAGCGCAGCCATGCGGGCATCGTCGCCTTGCCGCACATTGCTGGGAGCAGTCAGGTCAACTGTTGTCCCGAGGTTGCCCAAGGTCTGGTTGATGGCAGCCACCAGCGCCTGCACGGCCGGGTCGTTCGAGCCCGATACCACGAGGCTGCTGCCACGATTGGCGGACAACTCAGCCGCGGCTTTGGTCAGTTGCGGGTTGGTGTAAGACGACGAACCGCCGTTGCCACCGACTGCGTTGTATAGGGCCAGCGCTACGGCGCCTATTTCCGAAGGCTTCACCGGCACACGCACATCGGCGTTGGACCCGGTCAGTGACATCGCCGTTTCAAACTGGAAGTGGCGCGACATCGTGCGCTTGGTGCTGCTCACCTTGCGGTTCACCACGTACTGCTTGGCATATTCCACCGGCGAAATCCAGGTACCGAGGAAATCGGCCCCGAGGCTCACGATGACATTGGCCTTACTGAAATCGTAAGCAGGCAGCACCCCGTTATTGGCTTGCAGCAGGCCTGAGGCCGACTGCGCATCGTACATAACGTGCGTGGTGCTGGGGTAGCGGGTAGCAAACTCAGCAATGGCCTTTTTAGTGCTGGGGCTGATGATTGTCGGTGATACGATGGCAATGCGGCCGGTCGTGGCAGCCAGTTTGCTGCGCACCTCGCGGTCGAACGCGGGCAACTCCACTTTTTCGTGGCTGTTATTCTTCTTTACAGCAAAATGCTGCAGGCGGCCACCATCATACAAGCTCAGCACTGCGGCTTGAGCTCGGGCCGAGAGGCCACCGCGCGTAATTGGCGACTCGGGGTTGCCTTCCAACTTAATTGGCCGGCCATCGCGGGCTTTCACCAGTACGGCGTTGTAGTCCGAGCCCGTGAAGTAGGTAGAAGCGTAGAAGTTGGAAATAGCCGGGTCAACTTCTTCGGGCTTGTTCAGATACGGAATGGCTTTGCGGACCGGAGTCTCGCACGAAGCCAACGTAGCCGCAGCCACACCAAAACCCATTAGCTTGAGGAAGTCGCGGCGGGGAGCCGAAGTAGCATCGCTGCTCTCGTGGCTTTCCTTGACCGGCATGAATTCGGCGAAGGCCGATTGCATGAACTCCGGGGCGCTTTCCAGTTCCTCAATTCCTTTCCAGTACTTCATTTTTGGGGACTTAGGGACTCGGGACTAAGGCCTTGGCGATGCAAGACTCAGAGGCCGCGAGGTACTTGAATTTATAAGCGGAATCTTTTTTTTGTAACGGTATGGGCAAGACGATGACTTAAAAGCTTCGGGAACAAGTTCCTCCACTTTCAGAGCGTCATCAGCCAATTAGTAGTGGCACTTCGAGCACTCGGTACCACCGTTCGACGACACGGTGAAAGGGGCGCCGGCATTCTTGGTGTCGTGCAGTTTCACGAGGTTGTCGTAGTACTTGTTGTCCTTCGTGTTGAGGGGCATCTCGCGGTGGCAGTTGATGCACCAGCCCATGGTGAGGGCCGAATACTGGTACACCACTTCCATGTTCTGGATGGGGCCGTGGCAGGTCTGGCACTGGAGGCCAGCCACCTGCGTATGCTGCGAGTGGTTGAAGTAAGCCAGGTCGGGCAGGTTGTGAATGCGCACCCACTGAATGGGCTGGTGGCGCTCGATGGCCCGGTAGATTTTCTTGATTTCCGGCGACTCTGTTTTAATCTGCGAGTGGCAGTTCATGCAGATGTTGGCGGAAGGAATGTTGGCCGACTTGCTTTTGTATACCGAAGTATGGCAGTAGGCGCAGTTAATCTGGTGTTCGCCGGCGTGCAGTTTGTGCGAGAAGGCGATGGGCTGAGTGGGTTGGTAGCCTTGGGTCAGGCCCACGGCCATCACACTTTGGACGCCTTCATAAAGTAAAACCAGGGCGAAAACCGTCCCTACAACTCCGCGCATCGCCGGCGAGTGGTAAAACTTGCTCCAGTTGAAGCGCTGCTCCAGAATTTCAATATCACGGCCGTCGAGGTCTTTACGGCCGCGCAGAACATCCTTCATCAGGTTACCAATGATAACGAGCGTTACCACCAGCACAATCAACACCACTACCAAGACAATCAGGAGGATGTCAACGTATTTACCAGCACCTGCTTCGGTACCGCCAGCCGCACCGGCATCTGCGCCATCCGTTTTAGCAGCATTCTGTGCCGTAACTCCGGGATTGGCTTGGCCTTCCTGCGAAGTAATATAGGCAACAATCGACGTGATTTCCTTATCCGAAAGGGCAAAGGAGGGCATTTGCTGCTTATTGAATTTATTGAACAGCGCTACGGCGTAATCATCACCGCCGGCTACCACTTTGCTGGAGTTTTTCACCCACGGCAGAATCCAGGAAATGGGGCGGCGCTTGGTGATGCCGCCGAGGGCTGGCCCTACTACTTGCTCGTTCACGGCGTGGCACTGGGCGCAGTTGCCTTTAAAGAGCGCATCGCCAGCGGCGATGGCAGCGGCATCGCCGCCACCGGCTGCCGGCGCGGTGGCAGTAGCAGGAGTGGCAGCAGCAGTAGCGCCGGGAACAACCCCTTGGGTTTTCACGTCGGCAGTAGCACCTGCGGCTTGAGCCAAAGCCTGTTGGGCACCGGCAAACGTAAGCAATAATGCCAGCAACAGATGAGGTAACGAACGGAGTCGATTGCTATTCATAAGAAAATAGGCGGTAAAACGAAACGCTAGGGCATTTCAAGGCCACAAATGTAGGTCAGGAATCGTAGGCGGCAAAGAGTGAAACACAATTTCCGGGCATTCCTGGCCGTTCATATCGGCCCATTTCTATGCTCCGTCTTTCGGCTTTCGCCCAATTGGCCCGGTGGCTACTCAACTGTAGCTGTTGATTTTATTAGCTTCTCAAATACGAGGGCCCGGCGATTGATAAAGCCCTAAATGGCAACTAGTGAACCACTATTTTGTTAGCCGTTTCAGAAGAAATAAGCGGGCATTTTCCTGTGGGGACTGGCTGCCAGGACTGGGACGATTGCGCAAAACCGAGGCAAAAGGATTCTCAGGTCGCTCCTGCCCTGAGTTTACTTCATAATTAGGAAGGAAGTGCGAAAGGCTCTTGGCAATGTGCCCGAAAGTCAGTACCTTTGCGCCCCAATCAAATTTTTTCACCCCCAAATTCACCCCATCGTAATGGAAGTAAGAAATTACGAGACGGTCTTCATCGTAACTCCCGTATTGAACGAGAGCCAGGTGCAAGAAACGGTCGAGAAGTTCACCCAGGTGCTTAAGGAAAATAGCGCCGCCATTTTGTCCACTGAAGCCTGGGGCCTGCGCAAGCTGGCGTACCCAATTCAGAAAAAAACCACAGGCTACTATTTCTGCCTGTCGTTTACTGGTGAGGGCAACATTGTTGACGTACTCGAGCTGGCTTTCCGCCGGGACGAGCGCATCATCCGGTTTTTGACCACCGTGCTGGATAAGCACGCCGTGGAGTACAACACCCGTCGCCGCAATGGCGAGATGAACCTGCAGAAGGCTGCGAAAGAAACCGAAGCCGTAGCCCAATAACCAGTCAAGATATGGCAACTCCCGCATTCAACCGGAACAACGACCGGTCGGCAATGAACAAGCCGCAGGACACCCGCAAGAAATACTGCCGCTTCAAGAAGAACGGCATTAAGTACGTGGACTACAAAGACCCGAACTTCCTGCTGAAGTTCGTGAACGAACAGGGCCGCGTGCTGCCCCGCCGCCTCACCGGCACCAGCCTCAAGTTTCAGCGCAAAGTGACTCAGGCCATCGCTAAGGCCCGTCACCTCGCCCTGATGCCGTACGTAGCCGACGCCCTGAAATAAATTATGAGTTACAAGTTTTGAGTTTTGAGTTGCTGCAATGGCAATTCTTAACTCCTGACTCATAATTCAAAACTCATAATTCTAGCAAGACAATGGAAATCATCCTCAAAGACGACGTTAAGGGCCTCGGGTACAAGAACGACATCGTGACCGTGAAATCGGGTTACGGTCGCAATTTCTTGTTGCCGCAGGGCCTGGCCATGCTGGCCGACAAGACGAACAAGAAAATTACGGCCGAGAACGTGCGTCAAGCCGCTCACAAAGCCGATAAAATCAAGGGCGATGCCCAGGCCATTGCCGACCAGATTGGCGACGTGGTACTGGAAATCCCGGCCAAAGTGGGCGAAAGCGGCAAGATTTTCGGCCGCGTAACCACCCTGCAATTGGCTGAAGCCCTGAAAGCGAAAGGTGTGGACGTGGACCGCAAGCGGTTGTCGTTCGACCAGGAGCCTTCGGCGGCCGGCGACTACACGGCTACGGCCAACCTGCACAAAGAAGTAAAACACACGGTGAAATTCCGCGTGGTAGCTGAGTAGTATCTACTTAGCATCAACAAAAAAAGCCCTACCTTCTGGTAGGGCTTTTTTTATTCCGGCTTTCGGGCTGGAAACGGGTTAGGGGCTATTTTTGCTTTAATGTTTAGAACTGAACTTACAATTGCCCCAGCCACGGGCCAACTACCGCGCACGGCGCGGGTCCTCACCATGGGCTCCTGCTTTGCCGACAGCATCGGCGCGCGCTTAGCTACCAACAAGGTGGAAACGCTAGCGAATCCTTTTGGCACCGTGTTTCAACCCCTGGCGCTGGGGCGCCTGCTGCGCGCGGCAGCGGGCGAAGACGTGGACTGGCAGCAGCACCTCGTGGAAGCGCGTGGCCGCTGGCAGAGCTACGACCTGCACGGCAGCATCGGGGCCGATTCGCCGGTGGAGCTGCTGCAGACCATTCAGGAACTGGTGCGGCGCACGGGCGACTTTTTGCGCCAGGCCGATGTGGTGCTGCTCACGCTGGGCACGGCCTGGGCCTACCGCCTGCGCGAAACCGGGGAACTGGTGAATAACTGCCATAAGCAGCCGGCCGACCTGTTTGTGCGGGAATTGCTGACGCCCGATGAGCTCATCAACGACCTGGCGGAAACCCACGCGTACTTGCGGCGCATCAACCCCGAGCTGCGCTTTGTGGTAACGGTGAGCCCGGTGCGGCACCTAAAAGACACGTTGCCGATGAACTCCGTGAGTAAATCGGTGCTGCGGCTGGCTACCCATATTGTGAGCGACTTGCTGCCGGGCGTGGCGTATTTCCCGGCTTACGAGCTGCTGTTGGACGATTTGCGGGACTACCGCTTTTACGCATCGGACATGCTGCACCCATCGGAAGTAGCGGAGGACTACATCTGGGACAAGTTTGCCCGCACGTATTTTGACGCGGACTTTGGACGGTTTCGCAAAGAGTGGGCCGCCGTGCGGCAGTCGCTGGGCCACCGGCCGCTGCATGCGGGGGCGCCGGAGCACCGGCAGTTTCTGGCCAGCACACTGGAAAAGCTGGAGCAGCTGAGCTTGCGCAAGGTGGCCGTAGCTGACGAGCTGCACGAGGTCCGGGCCCGATTAGCAGCACTGCCAATGCCCCGGATACCGGAGCTGGCACCCGTGCTGGAAAGCAACGAAGAGCTGGTTGATATCGGTGGCGACTCAACCACTCTTAGCCCAGCTGTTGATGATGCAATAATTAGCCAACCAGAAGGCAAACAACCGCAATCTGCGGAAGGCCGGCCGCCGCGCCTGTCGCCGGAAGAGTTTCGGGCGCAACGGGCGGCGCGCTCGGGCCGGCCGGAGCGGGGCCGTCGCGATGGCCGTGGCAAAGGCCAGTCGGAACTGGCGGCCACTGAGAATGAGCAGTTTCAAACAGCCTCGGGCGTTGCGAAGGTTGAGCCTGAAAACCAGCCTTCGTACGATGCCGCAGCGCAAGTTTCGCCTGACTTGGAAGGGGCTGAATTGCCTGTTGCTCCCAATACTGCGGACTTAGCAATGGCTGATGGCGAGGAGCTGGCGAAGAAAAAGAAACGCCGCTCACGCGGCGGGGCCAAACGCACAGCCCGGAAACATGCGCTGCGCCTGGCGGCGGAAGAGGGCTTTATCACAACCGAACCTGGTTCGGGGGCCACGGCTGAGGCTGATAGTCCACAGGAAAGCACGGAGATTACTGGGTTGCAACCGGCTAACAATACGGCCGAGGGAGGCACGCAGCCAGAACCGACGAAGCGCGGCGGACGGCGCAATGGGTCCGGCGGCCGCGTTCCACGGGTCGAATTATTTGCGGCTGCCCCGGCCCCGGCTGATGTGGCCCCTTCCTTAAACGTTGATGCGGAAGAGCCTGATTTGCCATTCGCTCTGGCCGAGGCTCCGGCTATTTTGACTGGGCTTGGCGAACCGCGTGCTGCTGGTCCTGATACTCGGAATAATCGAAATAGAAACAAGCGTGGTGGCGGCAGGCCTGCGGCAGAAGCATCGGTGCCTGACCTCGCCAACGCGAGCCTTGCAACAGATGAAACCGCATCATTTGCGCCAATTGGCACGGCGGAACAGTTGTCCGGGAGCAATGAGCCAGCGGCAAGGGAGTCGGGAAATCGCATTGACCGCGGGCAGCCACCAGTGGCTGCTCCATTAGTAGCTGGCGCAACCGATGCAACGGGTATAGCCGGCGCAACTCCGGTAGCTGCCCGCCGGCCGAATCGGTCGAAAAGCCGCGCCGTTAGTGCGGCACGCGCCGAAAAGCCAGCCATCGACACCCCGGTAATTCCCGTGCCGGATGTTTTGCAGGTTCGCACACAGGTAGCGGCGGGCCGCATGACCGGCTCTTCGGCTAGTTTGGTGGCACCCACGGCCCCGCCAAAGAAAGTGGCAGCCGCGAAGAAACCAGCAGTTGTTCCTAAAGCAGCAGTTGCCCCTAAAGTAGTAGTGGCCAAGGCTAAGGTTGTGAAGGCGGCTGTGGTGCCGGTTGCGGCCGCAGTCGCAAGTAGTCCCGTGAAGCCCGCGCCGACCGCCAAGCCAAAGGCAGCCGCCAGGCCTAAGGCGGCAGTGGTTAAGCCAGTCCAGCCGACGACTGCGGCGGCCCCAAGCCCGCCCGCCAGGCCAAAATCGGTGTCTAACCCCAAGGCGGCAACGCCTAAGCCGGCCTCGCCCAAGGCAGCCACAGCCAAGGCTACCGAACCTAAACCAGCGGCACCCAAACCCAAGGCGCTCAGAAAGCCAGCCAAACCGGCATAATAAATTCCCAAGCCCGGCCCTTTTCGCCGGGTTTGGTGTTTCAGTACCTCCCCTACCCTTTTCGCAATGGCTCACGCTTCGCCTCCGACCAACCGCCTCGCCGAGGAAACCAGTCCTTACCTCCAGCAACACGCCCACAATCCCGTGGACTGGTACCCGTGGGGCCCCGAAGCGCTGGGCCGGGCGCGGGCCGAGCAGAAGCCGATTCTGGTTAGCATTGGGTATGCGGCCTGCCACTGGTGCCACGTTATGGAGCGCGAATCGTTTGAAAACGCGGCCGTGGCGGCGGTGATGAACGCGCATTTCGTGTGCATCAAGGTCGACCGGGAGGAGCGGCCCGACGTGGACCAGATTTACATGGATGCCGTGCACGCCATGGGTTTGCAGGGCGGCTGGCCGCTGAATGTGTTTCTGACTTCGGAGGCGAAACCGTTTTATGGCGGGACCTATTTCCCGAAAGGCAACTGGGTGAAGCTGCTGGAAAACATCGGCCAGGCCTACGCGGGCGAGCACCGGAGCGAACTAGAGCAGTCGGCGGAGCGGTTCATGGAGGTCATTGGAGCCAGCGAGTTGGCGAAATACGGCACACACAACCGCAATGCCGCGCAGGAAGCCGATTTTACGGCGCTCCAGGATATTGGCGTGGCACCGGAAACCGGCCCGGCGGGGGTTTCCGACGAAGAATTTAAACTATTGGTTTATAACCTGGGGGTGAATTTCGACCGGGAGCACGGCGGGATGAACCGCGCCCCGAAGTTTCCAATGCCCAGCATCTGGCGGTTTTTGTTGCGCGCGCACGCCATCAGCGGTAGCCGGGCCGTGCTGGACCAAACGGTGCTGACGCTTCGGGCAATGGCCTGGGGCGGCATTTATGACCAGGTACACGGCGGTTTCGCCCGCTACTCGGTGGATGGCGAATGGCTGGCCCCGCACTTTGAGAAAATGCTGTACGACAACGGGCAGCTGGTCAGCCTCTACAGCGAAGCATTTCAGCTAACTCAGGATGAGCTATTTCGGGAAACGGTGTATGCGACCATCGAATTTATTCGGCTGGAGCTGACCAACGACGAGGGCGGTTTCTACTCCTCGCTGGATGCCGATAGCGAAGGCGAGGAAGGCAAGTTTTACGTCTTCACGAAGGACGAGCTGCGCGAAATTCTGGGTGATGAGGAGCCGCTGTTTTCCGATTATTACAACTGCACGGCCACCGGCAACTGGGAGCATGGCCGCAATATCCTGCACCGCCGCGAAACCGATGCAGACTTTGCCGCGGCGCACCAGCTGGCGCCCGGCATCGTAGCCGAGCTGGTGACGGGCTGGAAGCAGAAAATTATGGCCGTGCGCGCCACCCGCGTTCGGCCCGGCCTCGACGATAAAGTCCTTACCGGCTGGAATGCCCTCATGCTCCAGGGCCTCACGGATGCCTACCGCGCTTTCGCAGAGCCCGAATTCCTGGTCATGGCCGAGCACAACGCCCGCTTCATTGAAGCCAACTTGCGTGACGGCTCGCGGCTGTACCGCACCTGCAAAGACGGCCGCGCCAGCATCAGCGGCTTTTTGGAAGATTACGCGCTGGTCATTCAGGCGTACATCAGCCTCTACGAAGTGACTTTTACCGAAAAGTGGCTGCACGAAGCGGAAGTGCTGACGGCATACGTGCTCAGCAACTTCTTCGACCCCGCCGAAACGCTGTTCTTTTACACCGATAGCAGCGCCGAGCCGCTCATCGCCCGCAAAAAAGAACTATTTGACAACGTCATTCCCGGCTCCAACTCCGTGATGGCGCACAACCTGCGCCGCCTGGGCCGCCACCTCGAAAACAGCCGCTACACCGACTTGGCCGTGGCCATGCTGGCCCAGGTGCGCCACCTCGTGGTGAAAGAGCCGCAGCACCTCACCAACTGGGCTTCGCTGTACGCGGCGCTGTTGCGGCCGGGCGCGGAAGTGGCCATTATCGGCCCCAAGGCTGAAATTTTTCGCGCAGAAATCAGCCGCCAGTTTTTGTTTGATACGGTGCTGGCCGGCACCAGAACCACCGCCCAGCTTCCGCTGCTGCAACTGCTGAAAGCCGACGCGAACGGGCGCACCGCCGTGCACGTTTGCCGGAATCAGGCCTGCTTGGCCCCGTTTTATGCAGTGGCCGAGGTCCTGGCGGCACTGGTCGCTGTGTAGCGCTTGGCGGCATCTGGAGCCTGTTATCTTTACTATCCGCCCCTACGCCATACCTGTTTTGAGTCTCACGCTTGATTTTATTTCCCCCGCCGCCGCTCCGTCGGCCGACCGGGTAACCCTGTTTGCCGACGTTATTCTGCCGCTGCCGCTGCCCCGGCTCTACACTTACCGGGTGCCGTATGAGCTGAACGACAACGTGGTGATTGGCGGGCGCGTCATCGTGCAGTTTGGGGCCAAAAAGACGCTCAGCTGCATTGTGGCGGCCGTGCACGAGAACGCGCCCAAGGAATATCAGGCCAAGTACATCCTCGAATTTATCGACGATGCGCCCGTGGTGACGCAGCCGCAACTCAAGCTCTTCCGCTGGATGGCCGACTACTACATGTGCACCATCGGCGAGGTGATAAACGCGGCGCTGCCCTCGGCGCTGAAGCTCAGCTCGGAGTCGCGTATTCAATTGCACCCCGGCTTTTCGCGGGAGGAAAACGAGTACCCGCTCTCCACGCAGGAAGAGTTGATTGTGGACGCGCTGGGCGTGGTGGAAGACGGCAAAGCCCTGACTTTTACCGAAGTGGGCGACCTGCTGGGCATTACCTCCTTCCACAAGGTGATAAAGTCTTTGATGCACAAAGATGTCATCTTCCTCTTCGAGCACACGGCCGATAAATACTCGCCCAAAGTGGTGAAAAAAGTGCGGCTGGCGCACCATTTCGTAGCCGAAGCTTCGCTGGAGCAGCTCTTTGAAAATCTGGCTACCAAGCCCAAGCAGCTGGACGTGCTGCTGAAATATCTCCAGCGCGTGCCGGTGCATCAGAACGAGCACGCCAACCAGAACGGCATCGAGAAACCCTACCTAACCAGTAGCCCGCACCTCTCGGCTTCGGCCGTGAACACACTCATTAAAAACGGCGTGCTGGAGCAGTTCGACGTAATCGTGTCACGCTTTCCGCTCGAAAACGAGCCCACCGCGCAGCTGCATTTTAGCCTTACCGAGGCCCAGACCACGGCACGGAATGAAATCATGGCGCACTTCGGGGAGAAGGAAATTGTGCTTCTGCACGGCGTGACCGGCGCGGGCAAAACCGAAATTTATATCGACCTCATTCGCAAGGCCATGGAGGGCGGCGGGCAGGTACTGTACCTGCTGCCCGAAATTGCCCTTACGGCCCAGATTGTGACACGATTGCTGCGCGTATTCGGCTCGCGGCTGGGCGTGTACCACTCCAAATTCTCGGATAATGAGCGGGTGGAAGTGTGGAACGGCGTGCTCTCGGGCCGGTTTCAGGTGGTGGTGGGCGTGCGCTCGGCGGTGTTTCTGCCCTTCGACAACCTCGCGCTCATCATCGTGGACGAGGAACACGAGTCGAGCTACAAGCAGTACGAGCCCGCTCCGCGCTACAACGCCCGCGAAGTAGCCCTGATGATGGCCAACTTCCAGGGGGCCAAAACCCTGCTCGGCTCGGCCACGCCGGCCGTGGAAACCTACTACCAGGCCAAGCAGGGCCGCTACGGGCTGGTGAGCCTCACCAAGCGCTTCGGCGAAGCCGGGATGCCCGATATTGAGCTGGTGGACACCCGCAAGGCCCGCGAGAAGAAGACCATGCACAACCACTTTACGGCCGATTTGCTGGGTGAAGTGGAGCGCACGCTGGGCCGCCAGGAGCAGGTAATTCTGTTCCAGAACCGGCGCGGCTACGCGCCCGTGGTGGCCTGCCAGGACTGCGGCTGGATTCCCAAGTGCACCAACTGCGCCGTGAGCCTGAGCTACCACAAGCATAGCCACGAGCTGCGCTGCCACTACTGCGGCTACCACGACCCGATGGTGACCAAATGCCCCGCCTGCGGCTCCCGCGCCGTGAAAACCCAGGGCTTCGGCACCGAGAAGATTGAGGACGACCTCAAAATCATGCTCCCCCAGGCCAACATCCAGCGGATGGATTTGGACACGACCCGCGCCAAAAACAGCTACCAGCAAATCATCGGTGACTTCGAGAAGCAGGCCACCAACGTGCTGGTGGGCACCCAGATGGTAACCAAAGGCCTCGATTTCGCCAATGTGAGCCTCGTGGGCATCATCAACGCCGACAGCATTATTCACTACCCCGATTTCCGGGCCCACGAGCGCGCCTACCAGATGTTTGTGCAGGTGAGCGGCCGGGCCGGGCGCAAGGGCAAGAAGGGCAAGGTCATCATCCAGACGGCCGACCCGACGCAGGTGATTTTCGACAAGGTGATTCGCAACGATTACGTGGAGTTCTACAACTACGAAATCATGCAGCGGCACGAGCACGGCTACCCGCCCTTCATGCGCATCATCAAGATGACGGTGAAGCACGTGGAACAGGGCCTGGGCGAGCAGGCCGCTATTTTATTGACCGAAGAGCTGGTAAACCGGCTGGGCCGGGCGGCCGTGCTGGGGCCCGAAGCACCCTACATTTTCCGCATTCGCAATTTTTATCTGCAGGAAATCACCATCAAGCTCGACCGCGCCCACACCGTGCTCAAGCACGCCAAGCAGATGATTTGCGAGGCCATGGACGTGGTGAAGGACCAGAAGGAATTCAAACAGGCCCGTCTGGTGGCCGATGTCGACCCAATGTAAAATCAGATTTGTTGAGGCATAATAAAGCCCCGGCCGCACGAGCGGCCGGGGCTTTATTATGCCTCAACAAGGTTGAAATGCCGGGGCTACATCTGGTCCAGAAGGTACAGCAGCAACAGCACGAGGCCCACAATAATAAGAATGCCGCCAATGATGCCGAAAATGTTGCTGACGCCCGAAAAGGCCGCGATAATTACCCCAATCAGCAATACGAGCAGCGCCGTGCGCAGGCTGCCGTCGAGGCGGGAAGTAGAAGCGGTATTGGAATGCTGCTTGAGCTTGGGCGCCTGAGCCATCAGCTTGTCAACCTTCTTCATGGTTTTGTTGAGGAGCAGGCGCTGAGCAAAATTCGGCTTAGCGGCCGGCCGGGCAGAGCCCGAAGCGGCCAGGGCGGCAACCTGAGCAGCTGCGGGCTGCGGCGCAGTAGCTTTAACAGATGGGGCATCGGCTTTAACCTCGGCTGGGGCTACTTCGGGGGCGGCGGCTACCGTTTCGGGCGCGGTGGCCGCAACTGGTGCGGTGGCTGCCAATTGCGGAGCAGCGGCGGGAACTGGGGTAGCCACGCGCGTCACGCCGTGGTACGAGCTGCCTTTTGGCAGCATGGCGTATTCGGCCCGGCTGCAGCTACCCAGCGTGAGGGCGCAGGCGGCAACGGCAACAAGTTTAGCGAACGGAGGAAACAAGTTTTTCATAAGTCGGCAAGGTGTTAGGTGAGCGGAAATGCCAGTTCTACGGCCAAAATTACAAACGGGTGCTCGTTTAAAGGTATTTTTTATGGTCGCGCTTTTCCGGGTTCGGTTATTGGTCTGAACAATACGATTCCAGCGGCCGAGTTGAAGGCAGCGTACCGGCTGAACGTGCCGCCCCGGATTGCTGTTGACAAGACCAAATGTGCTTACTTGCGAATCGTATGAGGTACTGTTTTTCAACCTGGCAACAGGCACTAAGTGTATTGGGTGCAGGCAGTGGGGCTGGTTTGCTGATGCTGAGCTGCACCCAGCTACCCGCCGAAACGCGTCCTTCGGCCAGCACCGAGCGCCGGATGCAGGCCGTGGTGCTGGCCGACACCAGTGGCTACGAAATGGCTCCGCCGCGCGACCCTAACGGCATTGGCACCTATTACCTGGGCCGCCAGATTGCCCACGTCATGGGCCACGAAGGCGCCAACTGGCTGGAACGCAGCGGCCGGCGCCAGGAAGAAGGCACCGACCTCCTGCTGAAGGAGCTGAAGCTGAAACCCACCGACGTAGTGGCCGATATTGGAGCCGGCACAGGGTTCTTCTCGTTCCAGTTGGCCAAAAAAGTGCCGAAAGGCGAAGTACTGGCCGTCGATATCCAGCCCGAAATGATTGCTGCGCTTCAGGAAAACAAGCGCAAGCTGAAGATGCCCAACGTGCGGCCCGTGCTGGGCACCACCACCAACCCAGCCCTGCCCGCCGATAGCGTGGATGTGGTCCTCATCGTGGATGCTTACCACGAGTTTGACCATCCGCGCGAGATGGGCCGGGCCATTCGACGCGCTTTGCGCCCCAGCACTGGCCGCCTGGCCCTGGTCGAGTACCGGGCCGAAGACGCCTCCGTGCCCATCAAGCGCATTCATAAGATGAGTGTGGCGCAGGCCCGGAAGGAAATGGCGGCCGTCGGCCTCGTGCTCACGGACTCGATTGAGACGCTGCCGCAGCAACACCTGCTGTTGTTTAAACGGAAGTAGCGGACCTTTGCGGGCATGAACCCCGACCCGCGCCAGCTTTCCATCCACGACTTCACCTATCCCCTGCCTGCCGAGCGCATTGCGCCCGAACCCCTCCCCGACCGCGCCGCCAGCCGGCTGCTGGTTAGCCGCCACGGCCAGCTTTCGGATAAAACCTTCCGCGACCTGCCCGGCGAATTGCCGGCGGACTCGCTGCTTATTTTCAACGATACCCGCGTGGTGCGGGCGCGGCTGCTGGCCAAACGGCCCACGGGCGCGCAGGTCGAGCTGTTTTGCCTGGAGCCCGTGGCCCCGCACCGCAGCCTGGAGCTGGCCCTGCAGCAAACCGGCCACTGCACCTGGCGCTGCCTGGTGGGCAATGGCCGCCGCTGGAAAGAAGGCCCCGTAACGCTGGAGTTTGAAACCAGCGCCGGCCAGGCCGCCACCTTGTGGGCCGAGCGCCGCACGCAGGAAGCCGGCACCGCGCTCATTGATTTCCGCTGGGACCCAGCTGCCTTGCCTTTCGCTGAGGTACTGCGGGCGGCGGGCCACCTGCCTCTGCCGCCCTATCTCGGCCGGCCCGACACTGCTGCCGATGCCGTGCGCTACCAAACCGTGTACGCCGCCGCCGAAGGGGCCGTGGCCGCCCCTACCGCCGGTCTGCACTTTACCCCCGAGCTGCTGGCCGAACTGGCGCAGCAGGGCGTGGAAACCGGCCATGTGACGCTGCACGTCGGAGCCGGCACGTTTCAGCCGGTGAAGGCTGAGCGCATGGCCGACCATCCCATGCACACCGAGCCCATTCTGGTGACGGCCACGCTGCTGCGGCAACTGCTGACGCACCGGCCCCGTCCCGTGCTGGCCGTGGGCACCACCAGCCTGCGCACCCTCGAAACCCTATATTGGCTGGGAGTGGGACTGTTGCAACACTCCGGTACGCACACGCCAACCCAGGGCCGCGTTCAGGAGCTACTCGTGACGCAGTGGCAACCCTATGAAATGGCGGCGGCGGCCGCCCACATCCCCCCGGAAGCGGCCCTTACCGCCCTGCTCAACTACCTCGATGCCACGCAGACCGACACCCTGCAAGCCAGTACGCGGCTGCTCATCGCGCCGGGGTATCGGTTTCGGCTGGTTGATGGCCTCATCACCAATTTTCATCAGCCCGAGAGCACGCTGCTCCTGCTGGTAGCGGCTTTGCTGGGGCCAAGCTGGCGGGCTGTGTATGAGCATGCGCTAGCCCACGGGTACCGCTTTTTGAGTTATGGCGACAGTTCGCTGCTGCTCCCCAACCAGCCGGCTTCGGGCCAGGCCGGCGCCTAAGCAAAACTCCGGCACGCTACTTGTAAGAACCTTTGCTGATGGGCCGCGTACAACCCCACATAACCCTTTTTCTTTCCCTCAGACCATGAAAAAAGTAACCCTGTTGCTCGCCCTTTCTGCTTTCGCTACCGCCGCTTTCGCGCAAACTACTCCCTCGACGGACGTGAAAGTGCGCGACAATGGCACCACCAAAGTGGTAACTAAAACCGGCAAAACCAACGTTGGCCAAGCCCTCGAAAACACTAAAGATGCCGCTGACAACGTCGCCCACAAAACGGGTACTGCCATCAAGCACGGTGCCAAGAAAACCGGCCATGCCGTGAAGCACGGCGCCAATAAAGTAAGTGCCAAGACCAAAGAAGGCACCGAAAAAATGGAAGCCAAAACCGAATAAGCTCCTTTCCGAAGCTAGTTCCTTTCTGCATTTCCTGAAAAGCCCCGGCCTTGGTCGGGGCTTTTTTATTGCAATCCGGTTAGGCTGGCCAGACGGGCGAATACTTTCTACTGCTGAATGGGCTTCTCGCGCACCTCGTGCAGCACTTTTTCCACCACGCCGCGGCCGAAGAGGCTCAGGCCGGCGTTGAATACGACCAGAGCCGCCGTGCCGGCTGCCAGCCACTTGGTGGCGGGGGCTTTCTGGTCTTTGAGGCTGCCGGCCCAGTGCACCATGCTGGCGCCCGCGCCGATGGTGGCCAGGCCCAGTGGGGCAAACAGGAGCCATTTGGCTTTGTGTGTCATCGACAGAAGGAAATAAAGAAATGGGTGTAACGAATGAGCCGAAGCGGCGATTAACGACATGGCGTTGGTTCCACGCGTACCTTTCGGCTTTCCGCTTACGCACCAAACCCGGCCGTGTTTCGGGTGCCAGGCCGCCCCCCATTCCCTATGTCGCCTTACGAACAGCTCCTGCACCTTGCCTTCACCGCGCCCAACGACGTGAAGTATTACCTCACCCCCGCTACGCTGCAGGCCTACGACCAGCTACGGGCCGCCCCGCCCGCGCAGCTGCCCTTCCGCTTCGAGCAAGTACGGCTGGGCCTGGCCATGAGCCTGCTCAAGCTGGTGTCGGAGCTTGGCGACCACGACGAGAGCCGCCAGGTGCTCGACGTGCTGCACCGCGCCCTGAGCGAAGCCCGCACGCCGGAGGACATTGACCGCATTGTGGGCCGCGAAGCCCGCTTGTTTGACCGGCTCTACGAAAACCTGTATGTGAACGAGGAAGGCGAAGAGTTGCTCAACCTCTTCGGCCGCACCCTCGATGCCGACGCGCCCGCCCTGCTTGAAGCCGTGGCCCAGGAAGCCGTGGACCTGGCCCGCACCCTCGATTTCAGCGCCGACGAAAACGAAGATTAATGTGAGAATGTGCTGATATGATGGATGTGAAAATGGGAAAAACGGGTAATCCTGAATTTCACCTTTTCATATCAGCCCATCAACATCTTTTCCATTCCAGCACATCTACACATTTTCACATCATTAATTTTCTTCTCCATGGGCCTCGTCATTTTCGGTTTTATTATTCTGGTGGTTGGGCTGAACGCATCCCGGTTTTCGGAGCGGCTGGAGCGGCTGCGCGGCGGCCTTATTTTCCTGGGTGGCGCGTTGCTGCTGCTGGGCATCGCCCTGAGCACGGTGGTGCAGGTGGGTGTGGGCCAGGTAGGCGTCCAGACGCTGTTTGGGCAGGTGCAGAGCCGCGTGCTGCCGCCCGGCCTGAGCGTGGTGAACCCGCTGGTGGACGTGACCCGCTTCGATACCCGGACGCAGAACTACACCATGTCGGCGGTGCGCGGCGAGGGCCAGCAGGCCGGCGACGACGCCATCCGCGTGCTCTCGGCCGATGGACTGGAAGTGGTGATTGACCTCACCGTGCTCTACCACGTGGTGCCGGCCCAGGCACCGCACATTCTGGCCACCATTGGCGAGGACTACCAGGACAAAATCGTGCGCTCAATCTCCCGCACCCGCATTCGTGACAACGCTGTTTATTACGATGCTGTGGCGCTGTACTCCACGCGCCGCGAGGAGTTTCAGGCCCGTATTCTGGCCGCGATTGAGAAGGACTTTCGCACCAATGGCCTGCAGCTCGACCAGCTCCTTATCCGCAACATCCAGCTGCCGCAATCGGTGAAAGCCAGCATCGAAAGCAAGATTTCGGCCGAGCAGGACGCCCAGAAAATGCAGTTTGTGCTGCAAAAGGAAAAGCAGGAAGCCGAGCGCAAGCGCGTGGAGGCCCAGGGCATTGCCGACTACCAGCGCATCGTAAACACCGAGTTGAGCGACAAGCTGCTGCAATACGAAACCATCAAGGCCAACCAAGCCATTGCCACCTCGCCCAATGCCAAGGTCATCATCATGGGTGGCGGGCGCGGCGCCACGCCGCAGCTGCTGATTGGGGATAAGTAGGCTCTCCCATCTGGCGAACTACCTGTTCCGCAAAAAATAAGTATTCAAGCAAAAGCAACCGTCATGCAGAGCGCAGCGAAGCATCTCGCTCACATCGCTAAACGATTGATTTACTACCACAAGCGAGATGCTTCGCTGCGCTCTGCATGACGGTCTGTTATTCGTTTACTTTTGCACGAGTACTTAAAAAGGCCCCTCGTAGCTGCGAGGGGCCTTTTTATCATCAACCAAAGCGCTGATGCGCAGCGGCGAAGCTTAGTATCCCGCGTTCTGGGTCAGCTTGGGGTTGACGCTGATTTCGCGGAGCGGAATCGGGAATATCAGACGGGGCGAATTCCACGGCAGTACCACACCAGCGGGGTCGTGCACCGACTCACGGTTGCGCTTCACATCGCCCAGCCGGAAGCCTTCAAAAGCCAGCTCCAGCTTGCGCTCTTTCAGAATATCGGCCAGCGTGACGGCGGCCAACGGAGCCAGATTCACGCGGGTTCGGATGCGGTTCAGGTCGGCCAATGGGGTAGCGCCGACGGCGGTACCGGCGCGGAAATTGCCTTCGGCGCGCGTGAGGTACATCTCGGCCAGGCGAATTAGCTTGATGTTGCCGTACTGCGAGTCGTATTTGTCGCTGTACGACTGCTGGCCGCCCGTGCCGATAGTGAACAGGTTGAGCCGGTCGTCGGCCGGCTCGTACAAACTCAGGTGCTTGTCTTCGATGAAGATATCACCGCGCTGGTCGGGCGAGTAGAAGGTATTCAGCTGGTTGCTGCCGCTCTGGGCCGAATTCTGGATGGCGAAGATGTCTTCGTTGGAATTCGGCAGCAGGTCAGCCCCAGAAAAGAATTCGTCGACATAGCTGGCGTTGAGGCTGTAGCGGGGAGCCCCCGTAGACGTGACCGCCGTAATGACCCGGTTGGCGGCCGCAGCGGCATCAGCAAAACGGCCTTGTTGCAGGTATACGCGCGAAAGCATTGCGGCGGCAGCAGAGTTGTTGGCGAAGATGTTGCCCGCCGCCGAGGTGGCCAGCATCTTCGTTTCGGCCGTTGTGAGGTCGGAAATGACGGATGCGTATACTTCCGCAACCGAGTTCCGGGCCACTTGGGACGAGGCGTCAATCATCTTGGTGGGGGTGAGCACCAGCGGCACGCCGGGGTTCGAGCCGGGGGTGCCGTCGGCCCAGTCCCTGGCGTAGAGGCGCACCAGCTCGAAATACATGGCGGCGCGAATGAAGCGCGCTTCGCCTTCGACCCGGGCCTTCTTGGCGGGCGTATCGAGCTTGTCGAGATTGGCCAGCACGTTGTTGGTGCGGTTAATCGCGTTGTAGGCATTCGTCCAGATAACCGATACAAAGCCGTTGTCCTTGAGGATGGATTTGCGGTTGATTTGGTTCGGCGGAATGAACGTGCCGACGAAGGTCGCTTCGCCGTCGTCGCCGAGCAGGTCCGACATGAGCTGGATGTAGCCGCCGTAGGCCTCCGCGTTCTGGATGCCGGTGTAGCAGCCTACCAGGGCCGCTTCTACGTCCGACGACGTGAGCAGGGCTTGGTCGGCCGCCACGCTGTCAACGGGTTTAATGTCGAGCTTGCTGTCGCAGCTGGCAAGCGGGCCGCCCAACAGCAGAGCGGTGGCCAGTACATATACTATTTTTTTCATAAGAAAAGGAAATCAAAGGGAGGGAAAGACCGGGCGCGTACGCCCCGCGCTAGAAGCCGACGTTGACACCAAATGTGATGGTGCGCGGCTGGGGCGCCGAGTAGAAGTCGATGCCCTGATTGATGTTGCCCTGGGTAGCCGTCACGCTGCCCAAAGTGCCGCTGGAGGCAAGGTAGTCCGCATTCACCTCGGGGTCCCAGCCTTTGTAGTTGGTGAAGGTGAGCAGGTTCAGGGCCTGGGCGTACACGCGCACCGATTGCAGGTAGCCTTTTTTGACCAAACCAGCCGGCAGGTTGTAGCCCAGCGTGACGGTGCGCAGACGGCCGTAGGAACCGTCGCGTACGAAGCGCGAGGAGTTGGCCGTGCCGTTGCCGCTCAGGTAGTTGGCCTTGGGCACGTCGGTGATGTCGCCGGGCTTGCGCCAGCGGTTGAGTTGGTCGCGGGTCTGGTTGTCGGGGCCGTTGTTGAAGGCCACGGAATAGAACTGCGCGCCGCCATCGAAAATCTTGTTGCCAAACACCCCGGTGAGCGTGGCGCTCAGGTCAAACCCTTTGTAGGTAATGGTGTTGGTGAGGCCCAGCGTCCAGCGCGGGTTGGGGTCGCCCACGGGCACCAACTGCGCCGAGTCGACCACGGTGGTCGTGCCGGCACCGTGGTCGATGAAGCCGGTGTTGGTGCCATCGCCGCTGGCTTTGTTGCGGTAGTACAGCGCGTTGCCATTGGCGGGGTCCACGCCCGCGTATTCGGCCCCAAAGAACGTGCCCAGCGGGAAGCCTTCCTGCGCCCGGCTCAGGAAGCTGCCCAGCACGGGCTGCCCTTGCAGGAACGTTACTTTGTTGAGGTTGCGTGAGGCATTTACGGTGGTACTCCAAGTAAAATCGCCCACGAAGTTGCGCGTCGTCAGGGCAAACTCAACTCCTTTGTTTTCCAGGTTGCCGACGTTCTGAAACTGGGTAACGAAACCCGACGTGCCGGGCACCGGCGCATTCAGCGCCAGGTCGGTGGTGCGCTTCAGGTACACGTCCACTTCGCCGCTGATGCGGTTATTGAAAAGGCCGAATTCAATGCCCGCATCCGACTGAGTGGTCGATTCCCACTTCAGGTCGGGGTTGGGGAGCTGAAGTGGGCGCTGGCCCGGTACGCCCACGTAGCCCGAGGTGCCCGAAAACAGGCCCAGCGACGCGAAATCGGGAAAGCCCTGGTTGCCGGTGCGGCCAATGCTGACACGGGGCTTGAGGAAGCTCAGTATCTTCTGCTCTTTCAGGAAAGCCTCTTCCGTGACAATCCAGCCCAACGAAGCGGCCGGGAAAAAGCCGTAGCGCTGGTTGCTGCCAAAGCGCGAAGAGCCGTCGATGCGGGCGCTCAGGCCCAGCAGATACTTGTTGGCGTAACCGTAGTTAACCCGGGCGAAGTACGAAAGCAGCGCGTTGCTGGTGCTGTTTGAAGTGCCGGCCGTGAACGTGGCCGCGTTGACGATGGTACGGTACGCGTCGCTGGGGAACTGCGTGCCCGTTACGCTGGTTCCCGTGCTCCGCCGCTGCTCGTATGCTGTTCCCAGCGTGGCCTCGATGGTGTGCACGTCAGCCAGCGTTTTGCGGTAGGAGAAATAGTTGTTGGTGGTGAAGCGGCCGCTGGTGGTGTGCGCGCTGAACCCGTAGCCGTTGGTGGGGTTGGAGTTGCGCGAGGTCACGCGGGCCAGGTACTGGTCTTCGTCCTGGTTCAACAAATCTAGGCCTATTTCGCTGCGCAACGAAAGGCCGGGCAGAAACTCGTATTGGCCGTACACATTGCCCAGCGCCCGGTAGTTGTAGGTGACGTAGGTAGCCGCGTTGTTTTGAATGCCCAGCAGCGGGTTGTAGTAGAAGGGGAAATTGGTATTGGGGTTGCCGGTGGCGGGGTCGAAGGCACCGCTGGTCAGGCCCGTGCGCGGGTCAATCAGGGGCGTGATGGGTGCCAGGGCCACAATCTGCACCGGGTTGCTGAAGGCGTTGTCGTTGGGCAAACGGTTATTTTGGGTACGCGAGAGCGACACGTTGGCCCCCAGGGTCAGCTTGTCGGTGGCCTGGTGGTCCACGTTGAAGCGCGACGCAATGCGCTGCAGCTTATTGCCCACCAGAATGCCCTCCTGCGTGCTGTACTGCCCCGAGATGAAGAACTTGGTTTTCTCGTTGCCGCCGCTGGCATTCAAATCGTACTGGCTGAAGCTGCCCTTGTGAAACACCTGGTCCTGCCAGTTGGTATCCACGCTGTAGTTGGCATCCACGGTTACGCCCGCGGCATAACCCCGGAAGCGGGTGGCATTGCTGGCATCCGAGCGCCCGGAGTTTTTCAATGCTTCCGTGAACAGCTCCACGTATTCTTTGCCGTTGAGGAACTCGCGCAGGTGCGTGGCTTTGCTGGTACCCGTTTGGTAGCCAATGTTAAAGCGAGTGGCGCCGGCCTTGCCGCGCTTGGTGGTGATGAGGACTACGCCGTTGGTGCCGCGCGAGCCGTAGATGGCCGCCGCCGCCGCATCTTTCAGCACGGTCACGTTCTCGATGTCGTTCGGGTTGATATCGGCAATGGGATTGGTCGGGGCGCTGGTCGACGAAAAGTTGTCGGTCTGCACCGGAATGCCGTCAATCACGTACAGCGGCTGCGTGTCGCCACTCACCGATGAGGTGCCGCGCACCCGCACCTTGATGGCTTGCCCCAGCTTTCCGCTGGAGTTTTCAATCACCACACCCGCCGCTTTGCCCTGAATGGCCTGCTCGAAGGTTTGCACCGGTGCGTTGGTGATGTCTTTGTTGGTGAGCGTCACGATGGAACCCGTCACGTCGGCCTTGGTTTGCGTCCCATAGCCCACCACAATGGCCTCGTTCAGCTCGGTAGCCGCGGCGGCCAGGGTCACGTTGATAACACTTTGACTGCCCACGGCAACGGTCTGGGCAGTGTAGCCCACCGAACTGATAACCAGCGAAGCATCCGGCTGTACGTTCAGCGAAAATGCTCCATCAGCATTGGTGCTGACGCCGTTGGTGGTGCCGCGCTCCAACACGGTTGCACCCGGCAAGGCCCCGCCATCGAAACCAAGTACCCGGCCGCTGATGGCCCTGCTTTGGGCCCCCACCGATGCCGAATACAGGCACGCCGCCAGAAGCAGGAATAGCCGTAAATGAGTAAAAAGTTTGTGATGCATAAGAAGTGGGTTTGGTGAAAAATAAAAGTGTGATGCACTGAAAACCCAGAGCAATCCTCCGGTTACTGAAATCGCAATATTAACCCAGAAATGATTTGTTGGTTATACCTTCTTACCGCACGATGCCTAAGTAAATATAATTACACAAGCCATTTCTTGCGTTTTTAATAATTGTAACCGGGCGCCTGCTGTACGTGCCTACCTTTACCGCGCCAACAATGCCGCACTCAGAGCCCACCCGCTGATTCCCTTTTTGCCTCAATGCCAACGATTCATTACCTCACTACGGCCGACGCTATTGCCGCCGCCGCCGCGCATTTTTCCGCCTTGCCCCGCATTGGCATCGACCTGGAATTTGATGACATGCGCCACCGCTACGGCCGGCACCTGGCCCTGATTCAGGTTTTCGACGGGCAGGAAGTGTACCTGATTGACCCACTGCCCCTGCCCGATATGGCGGCCGACCTCGAGCCCTTGTTCGTGGTGCTGCGCGACCCCGCCGTGGCCAAGGTATTCCACTCCTGCAAATCGGACATCCTGCTGCTTGACGAGGTGTTCAGCGTGAATTGCCGCAATATTGTGGACACCAGCGTGCAGTTTACTCTGTTGGCGGCGGAGGACAACAATATTTCGCTGGGCCGGCTCATTCAGAGCGAGTTGGGACTGGAAGTTGATAAGGGCGAGCAAAAGTCCAACTGGCTGAAGCGCCCCCTGACCGAGGGGCAGAAAGAATACGCCGCCAACGACGTGCTGTACCTTTTCGAGCTCACCGACCGCCTCAGCATCCGCCTTGCCGAGCTGGGCCGCGGCGACTGGGCCGCTCAGGAGAACCTGGCTCTGGAAGCCGTTCGCTACGGCCGCGACGACCCGCGGCCGTGGTCGCGCAACGCCGCCAAATATAAAATCACGGCCCAGGAAATGCCCATTTTCCGCGAGCTGTACATGCTGCGCGACGCCGTGGCCCGGCAGCTCGACCGGCCGCCATACCACGTCCTCAGCAACGACCGGCTGGCTGAGCTGGCCCGCAACCCGCTCGAAACCGCCCTCCAATTGCGCGGCGCCAACGGCCTGCATCCCGAGCTGAAACGCTCGCCCTACGCCGAGCAGCTGCTGGCCATCGGCACCACCGACCTGGAACCCGATGCTCCATTGGCTCCCGACCAACGCAAGTTTCCGTTCCGCCGCCGCCTCAGCGGCCCCGCCGCCAGCCGTGCCGAAGCCCGCGAAACCCTGCTCAACGTCCTCAAAACGCACCTTATAGCCGACCACGGTGGCACCATGGCCAATATGGTGCTTAGCAACCGGCTCATCGCCGAAATCATTGAGCAAGGCGCGACTGCGGCCCTGCGGCCCTGGCAGCAGCAATTGCTGCGCGAGTCCGCCGAGAAGCACGGCGAGTCCTATGACCTGATTGCGGAGCCTTTCTAGACCACCGCTTTTCACAGATTTGACGGATAAGAACGGATTTGGCTGACACGTTATGGTAGCTAGCCATAACCATACGCTATAAATCACAAAGCAAAAAGGGCCGCTGCTTAACAAGCACCGGCCCTTTTCATTGAATTGAATGCGGCTATCTGAATCCGTTCTTATCCGTCAAATCTGCGAAAATCCGTGGTTTAGAACTGGGCTTCCTCGGTGCTGCCTACCAGGGCGGCGGTGCTGGTCTGGTTGCTGGTCACCACGTTCTGCACGGCGTCGAAATAGCCGGTGCCCACGAAGGACTGGTGCTTCACGGCCTGGTAGCCGTCTTTGGCCAGGGCAAACTCCCGCTCCTGCAATTCGGAGTAGCCGGCCATGCCGCGCTGGCGGTAGGCCTGCGCCAGCTCGAACATGCTGGTGTTAAGAGCGTGAAAGCCGGCCAGGGTGATGAACTGAAACTTGTAGCCCATGGCGGCCAGCTCTTCGCGAAAGGTTTCCATCTGCTCCATGCTCAGCTTGGCGGCCCAGTTGAACGACGGGGAGCAGTTGTAGGCCAGCAGCTTGCCGGGAAACTTGGCGTGAACGGCTTCGGCAAACTGCCGGGCCTGGCCCAGGTCGGGGTTGGAAGTTTCCATCCAGATAAGGTCGGCATACGGGGCGTAGGCCAGGCCGCGGGCAATGCCGGCCTCCACGCCGCAGCGGATGCGGTAGAAGCCTTCATTCGTGCGCTCGGCTTCCTGCAAAATGAAGGGCTGGTCGCGCGGGTCCACGTCGGCGGTGAGCAGGTCGGCGGCATCGGCATCGGTACGGGCCACAACAAGGGTGGGCACGCCCAGCACGTCGGCGGCCAGGCGGGCAGCTACCAACTTATTGATGGCTTCCTGGGTAGGCACCAGCACTTTGCCACCGAGGTGGCCGCATTTTTTGGCCGATGACAGCTGGTCTTCGAAGTGCACGCCGGCGGCCCCGGCCTCAATCATCATCTTCATCAGCTCAAACGCATTCAGGTTGCCGCCAAACCCGGCCTCCGCATCGGCCACAATGGGCGCGAGGTAATGAATGTCGCTCCGGCCGTCGAGGTGCTGAATCTGGTCGGCGCGCAGCAGGGCGTTGTTGATGCGGCGCACCACGGCCGGCACGCTGTCCACGGGGTACAGGCTTTGGTCGGGGTACATGTGGCCGGCGCCGTTGGCATCGGCCGCTACCTGCCAGCCGCTGAGGTAGATGGCCAGCAAGCCGGCCTGCACTTCCTGCACGGCCTGGTTGCCGGTGAGGGCGCCCAGCCCGGCCACGTATTCGCGGGTGTGCAGCAGTTCCCAGAGCCGCTCGGCGCCCTGCCGGGCCAGCGAGTACTCGATGTGAACCGAGCCCTGCAATTTCACCACATCCTCGGGCGAGTAAGGCCGCTCAATTCCAATCCAGCGGGGGTTGTGGGCCCAGTCCAGGGCTATTTCGGCGGCGCGTTGGGTTTGCGGTTTCATGGGATTGGGTTGGGGGTTGAAATGGTGGGATGAAATGAGTGTGGTGGGGGCAAAGCGAGGCCGGGCTGCTGGGTGGGCGGCGGTTGGCATTTCATATTTTGAAGATGTAGGAACGTGCCACGGCGCGTTCAATCGTTGAACGATGCGTGCGGCAGAACGTGCCGTGGCACGTTCCTACGCCAGCTGGTCGTAGGCCGGCACGGTCAGGAATTCGATGAACTGCTCGCTCATCACCAGCTTGTCGAAAAGCCGGGCGGCGGCGATGAAATGGCCTTTTTCGTAGGCTTGCTCCCCTACCAGGGCCTTGATTTTTTCCAGCTGGCCGGGCACCAGCGAGCGGTACAGCTCGGTGGTTACGGGGCGGCCGTCGGCCAGCGTAGTGCCGGGCGTGTGCAGCCACTGCCACACCTGAGCCCGGCTGATTTCGGCGGTGGCGGCATCCTCCATCAGGTTGTAGATGGGCACGCAGCCGTTGCCGCCCAGCCAGGAAGCCAGGTATTGAATGGCCACGTCGATGTTCAGCTTCAGGCCATCCTCGGTAATATTTCCCTGTGGAGCCCTCACCAAATCGGCGGCGGATACCTGCACATCGAGGCGCTTGTTCTCGATTTGGTTGGGGCCGGGCATGAGGCGGTTGAAGACTTCCAGTGCCACGGGCACCAGGCCGGGATGGGCCACCCAGGTACCGTCGTGGCCATTGGTGGCTTCGCGGATTTTGTCCTGGCGGACTTTGTCCAGGGCCGCTTCGTTGGCGGCGGGGTCGTTTTTGATGGGAATCTGGGCGGCCATGCCGCCGATGGCGTGCACGCCCCGGCGGTGGCAGGTCTGGATGACGAGCTGCGAATAAGCAGCCATGAAGGGCACGGTCATCGTCACCTCGGCGCGGTTGGGCAGGCGGAATTCGGGGTTCAGGCCGAGGCGCTTGATGTAGCTGAAAATGTAGTCCCAGCGGCCGCAGTTGAGGCCGGCGCTGTGCTCGCGCAGCTCATATAGAATCTCATTTAGCTCGAACGCAGCCGGCAGCGTCTCAATCAGCACCGTGGCTTTGATGACGCACCTGGGCTGCTTCAGCGACCATTGCGCGAAGCCGAACACGTCGTTCCACAGCCGCGCTTCGAGGTGGCTTTCCAGCTTGGGCAGGTAGAAGTACGGGGCCGTGCCCCGGGCGCACAGCTCATGGGCGTTGTGGAAATAATAGAGCCCGAAATCAAGCAGCGAGGCGCTGATAGGTTCGCCATCCACCAGAATGTGCTTCTCCACCAGATGCCAGCCGCGGGGGCGCACCATGAGCACGGCCGTTTTCTCGTTCAGCTTATACTCCTTGGTGGGCGTGCTGAGCGAGATGGTGCGGCGCACGGCATCGCGCAGGT
The DNA here is from genome assembly GCF_017921975.2 of Hymenobacter terricola. Classification (GTDB taxonomy): domain Bacteria; phylum Bacteroidota; class Bacteroidia; order Cytophagales; family Hymenobacteraceae; genus Hymenobacter; species Hymenobacter terricola. The sequence continues at coordinate 97,484 of NZ_JAGEMO020000023.1, read as the reverse complement.
TGATTTGGCCCTGGATGACGTTGTCCCAGGTCGGCGCGTTGGAGTCCTCCAAATCGGCCATGAACACGCTGGCCCCGGAATTCAACGCGTTGATAATCATCTTGCGCTCCACCGGGCCGGTGATTTCGACGCGGCGGTCAAGCAGGTCGGCGGGCAGCGGGGCCACGGTCCAGTCCTGCTCGCGCAGGCGGCGGGTATCGGGCAGAAAATCGGGCAGGATACCAGCTTCGAAATCGGTCTGGCGTTCGGCGCGGCGGCCCAGCAGCGCCTGGCGGGTGGAGTCGAAGCGCCGGTGCAGCTCGGCCACGAAAGCCAGGGCCGAGGGCGTGAGGATTTCGGCATAAGCCGGCGAATAGCGGCCGATGACCTTCACCCGCTCGGGGGTAAGGTAGGTAGGCGCTGGGGCGGGGGCAACGTCAGTGAAGGGCATGGACTGATGGGTTAATTAGTTGATATACTGATTAGTTGAGGCGCTGATTTGGTGATACACTGATTTGGCAAGGTACTGAGGTGCTTTGGCAAAGCAGAATCAAACAACCTGCACAAACATACGAAAGCGAATTTAAATTATCAGCGAATATTCGCTAAAATAATAAAATTTGCTAGCAGCCGCACCTTTGCACTCGCCCTCTGCACAATTCAAAAACTGCTTTCTTTATTATTTGGAAGCGTATTTTGGCCTTTCTGAAGGCAGCCCATCAGCACAATAAATAATCAGCAAATCAACATATGCTCAATCACGGCCAGGTCGTCCGCCTCATTTTTGGCTTGAAGCTGCGCGAGCTGCGGCAGGAGCGCGCCCTCAGCCCGGCCGAGTTGGCGCGGGTCTGCGACGTATCGGTGAGCTACCTGAACGAGATTGAGAAGGGCAAGAAGTACCCCAAGGCCGACAAGATTCTGAGCCTGAGCAAGGCCCTGGACGTACGCTACGACCAACTCACGTCGCTGGAGCTGCCGCGCCGGCTGGAACCCATCGGCGAGCTGCTCAACTCCAAGCTGCTGAAGGAATTTCCGCTGGAGATGTACGGCCTGGAGCCGGCCCGCATCATCGAGCTGATTGCCAACGCGCCGGCCCGGATGAATGCCTTCATCAGCACCATCTTCGAGATTGCGCGCAACTACGAGATGCGCCAGGAGCATCTGTTTCTGGCCGCGCTGCGCTCGTTTCAGGAGATGCACGACAACTATTTCGAGGACGTGGAGCAGGACGTGCGGGCTTTCGTGGGCAGCAACCAGCTGAGCACCGCCGCGCCGTTTGACCTCGGCCAATTGGAGCGCGTGCTGACCGAAGAATACGGCTATACGCTGGACCGTGAGACGCTGGGCCAGCACCCGGTGGCCCAGCAGGCCCGGTTACGGTCGGTTTTCCAGCCCAAGGCCAGGCGCCTGCTGATGCGGCCGGGCCTGAGCCGGGGCCAGCAGGCCTTTGTGCTGGGGCGCGAGGTGGCCTTCAACTACCTGAAGCTGACCGAGCGGCCCTACGTGAGCAGCAGCCCGCAGGTGAGCACCTTTGATGTGGTGCTGAACAACTTCAAGGCGTCCTACTTTGCCGGGGCGCTGCTGATGGAGGAAGAAAGCCTGCTGCGCGACGTGAAGAAGGTTTTTGGGGCCAAAAAGTGGAGCCCGGACCTGCTGCTGGACCTGATGACGCAGTACGACGTGAGCCCCGAGATGTTCATGCAGCGCCTCACCACGCTGCTGCCGCGCCATTTTGGCCTGCAAAGTTTGTTCTTCCTGCGCTTCGACCAAACTGACGCCAGCACGCCCTTCGAGCTAACCAAGGAGCTGCACCTGGCACGCCTGCACAACCCGCACGGCAACGAGCTGAACGAGCATTACTGCCGCCGCTGGGTGAGCCTGCGCCTGATGGACGAGGCCCGCGCCCTCCCCGTGCCCGATACCGCCGCCGCGCCCGTGACCGTGGCCGGGGCCCAACGCTCGCGCTATTTCGGCACCGAGGATGAGTACCTGTGCTTTACGCTGGCCCGCGCCGGCACGCCCACCCAGCCGGCCCTGAGCGTGACCGTGGGCCTGCGCTGCGACGGCAACCTGCGCGCCCACGTCCGCTTTCTGGCCGACCCGGCCCTGCCTTTCCGCATCGTGAACGAAACCTGCGAGCGCTGCCCCATTCCCGACTGCGAATCGCGCGCCGCCGCGCCCACGGAAATCGTGCGGCTGGCGGAAAAAGCAGCCTTTGAGGCGGCCGTGGAGGCCTTAGTCCAGGGGAATTCCTGATGCGGCGCGGCTTATTGATTGGGGGAATATGCTTGCTGCTGCTGGGCGCGGGCGGCTACGCGGTATGGCGGGTGGCCTACCGACCCAACGTGACGGCATTTGCCGAAGGCCCGGCCTACCTCTACATCCGCACCGGCACGGGCTACGCGGCGGTGCTCGACTCATTGCAAAAACAGCAGCTGCTGGTGGAGCCCGGCACTTTCCGCTGGGTGGCGGAGCACCACGACTACCCGGCGCATGTGAAGCCCGGCCGCTACCGGCTCGACCCGAATATGGGGAATGTGGACCTCGTGCGGATGCTGCTGTTTGGCCGGCAGGACACCGTGCGGTTTGAGCTGAAACCATTCCATTACATCGACCGGCTGCCGCGCCAGCTGAGCCGGCAGCTGGAAACCGACTCCTTCAAGCTGGAGCTGCTGCTGGGCGATAATGCCGGGCTGCAAAGCCGCTACCACCTCGATACCTGCACCATCCGGACCCTGTTTATTCCTGGCCCGTACCGACTGCTGTGGAACACCAGCGCGCCGGTTTTCCTGGATTCGGTGGCCGCCCGCTACCGGCGCTTCTGGCGGCCCGAGCGGCAGGCGCGGGCCGACTCGCTGAAGATGAGCCGCGTGCAGGTGAGCGTGCTGGCCAGCATCGTGCAGCGCGAAACGGCCCAGCCCACCGATAAGCCGCTCATCGCCGCCGTATACCTCAACCGCCTGCGCAACGGCCAGCCCCTGCAAGCCGACCCCACGCTGCTCTGGCCCCTGCACGGCCTGGGCTCCCGCAAGCGCGTGCTGAACGTGGACAAAAAAGTCGATTCGCCCTACAACACCTACCGCCACAAAGGCCTGCCGCCCGGCCCCATCACCACGCCCCTGCCCGGCTCGCTGCTGGCCGTGCTGAAGCCGGCGCATAACAAAAACCTGTTTTTCTGCGCCCGCCCCGACGGCAGCGGCTTCTCGGATTTTGCCGAAACCTATAAGCAGCACAAGCTCAATGCCCGCCGCTACCAGCACCGGCTCGATAGCCTGGGGGTGAAGCGGTAACGGCCTTAGGCAACGGCCACCGGCGGCGCGACCGGGACCACTGGCAAAGGCGTGGGGGCCAGGTTCAGCCCGCAGTTTTCCATGAATTCATTGGTGAACACGGCGCGGGTAGCCGCGTCGGGCAGCAGGCGGTAGCGGGCTTGCAGCCAGCTTTCTACGGCGGCGCTGCCGTACATCCGGCGCAGGCGCGGCGGGGTGAGGTTGAAGTTGATTTTGCCCCAGTGCAGGGTGTAGGGAATGCCGAGGGCTTCGAGCCGGTCCCAGGCTTTCTGGAAAAACTCGTGGGTGAGGTTCGATTCGATGCCGTCGAGCTCCAGCACGCACGTCACGGGCCAGCGCGTGAAGCCCAGCGTGGCGCGGGTGCCCTTCACGTAGCGCAGCGCCGCGATGCCGGGAAAGGGATGTTCGGCATTCAGGGCCACGATTTCGGCCAGCACGCGGGGGCTGTCGGTGGCGTTGAGGCCGATGGCGGCGCTGGCCGCCTTGCCCCGGATGTTGGTGTTGCCGAACGTCTCGCTCATGGTGCCGGCCGTGCCGTTGGTGTCTTCCAGCGCAATGGGGTACAGCTTGTTGACCAGGGCCGGCACCAGCGCGGGCACGGCGTTGCCGATGGTATTGAGCACCACTTTGATGATGCCCATCGTGTCGTCGCCGTAGGTATAGCCAGCGGGGTCCTTATGGTGCGGGTAGTTGGGCCGGTAAGGCGCGTGGTAGTAGATGCGCACGTAGGGCGCCCGCTTGGGGTCGGTGCCGCTGAGGTCGATTTGGTGCACGTTCACAATCAGCTGGAAGTGCCAGGGCCGGTGCGTGGGCGTGGCCGGCGGCAGGTGCAACGGCCCGGTCAGGCTGCTGAAATCCTGGTGCGCCATGGCCCGCTGCAGGCCGGCATCGTACGGCACGCGCTTGGCGCTGTAGTCTTCCAGCAGAAACTTGTCTTCCACTTCCAGCAGCATTCCGTGGATAAATCCAAAGCTGCCAAAACTCACCACGGCGGCGTTAAATAAGGCGTCGTCGCGCAGCACTTCGGTCACGCCCAGCCAGTCGGTGAGCGCGGCCGAGGCCACCGGGTTGGAGGCGCGTTCCAGCCAGACGTGGCGGTCGGGGCCGCACACCAGGTGCAGGCCCACCACGGTATCGTGCACGGCGCCCGTGCCAAAAGCCGCCCCGTGGGTGCCCGTGGAAGTAGCCCCCGCGATGGTCTGCCCGTTGCTGGCCCCCGAGGCGCGCAGGGACTTGCCGTGGCTTTCCAGCCGTTCTTCGAGCCCGATAATGGTGCTGCCGCACTGCGTAAACCACAGGTCTTCGGCGCGGTGCCCGGCCCGCTGGTAGGCCTCGGCCACCATGCTGGGCTGCAAGCCGAAGGACAGTTGCAAAGCCGTGGTGTCGATGATGCCGCCGTCGGAATACCCCACTTTCGTGAACGACCAATTGCTGCCCAGGGCCCGCAGCCGTACTTTTTGCGCAATACCGAAGGAAATCAGCCACTGGAAGTTGGCCGTCGTCTGGCGGTACATCGTGTAGGCGTCGGGTTGGCCGCCGGGCAAGGTGGGCACGTCGGGAATGGTGAGCCGAAAGCAGGCCGAAGAGACGAGCGGCTGCACGAAGTTTTCGTGGCGGTTTTCGAGCTGCGCCATGGGGTGCGCGGCCAGGCCATTGGGAAGCGGAGTCATCGTTTCAAATAGAAAAAGAGGAACAGAAACCGGAATCAGCGGGGGCCGATGGGGCCGACCTCGGGCCGGTAGGGCGTGCAGCACCACCACAGGTACTGCCGCTGCACGATGCCCAGCGTGACGCCCGCCAGCACGTACTGCCCAAACGAGGTGCGCACTTCCACGGCGTTCAGGTGGTTGGAGCGCGGGTCGCACTTGGGGTCGAAGTCCACCTGCTTTTGCAGGCCCCACCAGTACGACTTGCGCACCACGCGGAAGTTGGGGTCCTTGGCCATCGCCCCGCAGTCGTTGGCCAAGGTCACGATGCGCGTGCTCATGCAGCCCGTGAGCAGGCTGGCGGTGAGGAGCAGCGCCCCGGCGTGGCTCCCACGCCAGCAGCGGGCGGCAGGGAGGCTCATTTGCTTAAGTATCATAAAATCTAAATTACTGAATTCATTAGTTAAACCAACCGGCTGTGGGGCTGCTGTTGAGGTCGCCAGGAATGTTGCCGGCGTCGGTGCAGCTGGCCGGCGAGGCCTAATTGTTAATCTTCACAGAGTTCGGCCGCCGGGTGGCCCGCGCTACCGTCCGGCTGCGTACTTTTGTTTGCTAAATTTTCCGCAAAACCGTCCGTATGCGCCTACGTTTTCTTTCTTTGGTTCCTGTCTTCTTTGGATTGACGGCTTCGGCCGGGGGGTTCGATACCGGCCCGCAGGGGGCCCGCGTAATGGGGCTGGGCGGGGCCAGCACGGCGTACATCAACAGCATTGCCGGCCTGAGCACCAACCCCGGCCTGCTCGGGGCCTGGGGCGACTCCCTCATCCGTGTCAGCCTGGGCGGCATCGGCCAGATTCGGCGCGCCTCGTTCGTTGGCCAGGACACCTACCGGCGCACCGACCAGGAGCTGACCATCCAGCCCGGCGGCTACTTCTACGCCACCGGCGCCGTGAGCAAGCGCGTGAGCATCGGCCTGGCCCTCACCACGCCCTACGGCTACCACACCAAGTGGCCCAACGGCTGGGAAGGCCGCTCGGTGGTGCAGGAAAGCCAGCTCAACACCTACTTTGCGCAGCCCACGGTGGGCTTCCGGCTGAACGACAACTTCAGCGCCGGCGTGGGCTTCGTGTACGCCTACGGCAAGTATAGCCAGCGGCGGGCCCTGGGCCAGTACGACGACCCCGCGGCGCAGTCGCAGTTCAGCAGCAGCGGCTCGGGCTACGGCGTGAACGTGGGCCTCTACGGCCGCACTGGCGACAACCTGGCCTTCGGCATCAGCTACCGCAGCGGCGTGCAGCTGAAAATGAACAACGGCACGGCCACCAGCACCGGCGTGCCCGCCCGCGACGCGGCCCTGAACCCGGCCAGTTCCAGCTTCAAAACCCAGCTTAACCTGCCCAGCACGCTGTCGGTGGGCATTGCCGACCGCATCACCAAAAAACTACTGCTCACGTTTGATTTCGCCCTCAGCGGCTGGAGCACGCTCGATTCGCTGAAGCTGGACGTGGCCGCGAATGGCAGCACGCCGGCCCACCGCGTCAGCACCGCCCGCCGCTACGAGGACGCCCTGGCCTTCCGGGTGGGCGCCGAATACCAGGCCAGCCCCAAGCTCACCATCCTGGGCGGCTTCCATTACGACGAAACCCCCATCCGCGACGAATACATCAGCCCCGAATTCATCGACGCCAACCGCATCTGCGCTTCGGCGGGCCTGAGCTACCAGCTCAGCAGCCGCTTCGCCCTGGAAGCCGCTTATGCCTTCGACTACGGCCAGCTGCGCACCGCCCGCGCCAACCAGCAGATGGAGCAGGTAGCCAACGTGAGCGGCACCTACCGCACCGCCACCCACACCGCCTCGGTAGGGGTGGCGGTGGCTTTCTAAGCAGTCGTTCAAAAGTAAACAGGTTGTTAGTTGCTCGTTGTTAGTTGTTGGCCAAGATGTTGCCTGCCCACTAACAACTGCTAACTAATGACTAACACTTTAACTCAATCCTCGTGCTGTTTTCGTTTTTTGCGATGAAGAATTTTTGCCTGAACTCCCGGAGCCGTACCGGGCTTGTAGCCGCCACTGCCCTGCTGCTGAATGCCTGCGCGCCGGGCCAGGACACGCCCACTCCCACGGCCGGCATCAACGTGAGCCACTATCTAGCGGTGGGCGACAGCTACACGGCCGGGCTGAGCGAGGGCGGCTTCACCCTGGCCAGCCAGACCTATTCCTTCCCCAACCTGCTGGCCAAGCAGTTGCAAGGCGTCACCGCCAATGCCGCTTTCACCCAGCCGCTGCTGGACGCCGGCACCGGAACCGGCTATCTGGACCTGGTGGATTTTACGGCGGCGGGCTTTCCGCGCACGCGCCGCGTAGCGGGCCAGGCTGTGGTACGCACCCTCATCAACCCGGCCGCCTGCGGGGGCGCCGATACCGTGCGGGTGCTCACGCGAAGCACCACCTCCAGTGCCCTGCCCCAGAACCTGGGCGTCCCAGGCATCACGCTCAGCCAGCTTGAAACCGTGAACCTGGGCAACGCCAGCACCGCGACGCCTACTTCCGTCTTCAACCCGTACTTCGAGCGCCTGCTGCCGGCCGCTGACTCGCGCACTTACCTGCAAGCCGTGACCACGGCCGCCAGCACGGCCACGTTCTTCACTTATTTTCAGGGCCTCGACGACGTAATGCCTTACGTGCGCAGCGGTGGCCAATGCGGGGCCTTGCCCAACACCACCCTGATGAAGAACAACGCCAAGAAGATTCTCGACGTGCTGACGGCGGGTGGCCGGCCCGGCATCATCGCCAAGCTGCCCGCCATCATTACCCTGCCCCTGCTCCGGCAAGGCCAGGGCCTGGTCCTGGAGGCCCGCCTGCAAAAAAGCTTTGGCGACACGGCCCGGATTTACATTGAGGACCCGTTTGGCTCCGGCGAGGGCCAGCACATTACCAACAGCGACTACGTGCTGGCTACCGCGCTGCTCCGGCTAGGGCAGCTGACCCGCGTGGTAGTGGGCACTACTTCCCTGATGCTGCCGTATGGCCGCGACATTCGTAACCCCGTGCGCAACTCCGACGTGCTCGACGGCGTGCTCGAATTGGCCCGCATTAACAACGTATTCACTATCTACAACAACGAGCTGGACCGCCTGGCTGGCGTGTACCTCATGCCCGTCATTACTGAGGCTGGCACGAAGCGCACCCTCGATTTGGATGTGTCGCTGTTCAACCAGGTAGCCGATGCCATTTCTATTGGCGGGGTGGTCTATTCGGCAGAGCCGGTACGCGGCAACGTTTTCTCGCTGGACTACTACTCGCTGACGCCCCGCGGCAATGGCTTGGTGGCTAACGCTTTTATCACCGCAATCAACAAAGCCTACCATGCCAACATACCGGCGGTAGACGTCAACAGCCTGCCCACCACGGCCCGCTAACCGCACCAGCTACCGCAACCGGTAGAGCCGGAGCGGCAGTGTATCGGTGGCAGCCACCTGGCTGGCCGCCAGGGTTTCGGCGTAGCTCAGGCCCGTGAATTCGGAATGTTCCAGAAACAGCAGCGGCTGCTGCAGCTGGGGTGCCGGCCACGCCGCCACGAAGGGCTGGCGGCGCAACGAATCGAAGCGCGCCACGCCCGCCACGCGCCAGTAGCCATCGAGCAGCACGTATTGATAGCCCTGGCGGCGCAGGCCCGCCAGCTGGTGCTCATCGGTGATGACGGCCAGCCGCTGATTGCTTCGCAAGTATGGCGCCAGGCCCAGGCCCACGGTGCTGGCTACTTTGGTGGCGCCATGCTGCCGCAGCCACGCCGCCACCTGCGGGTACCGGGTGGGCAGCGGCGCATATAAAGTCTGCTGAATGTGGAATATATTGGGGACCACCGCAATTAGCAACACCAGCAGCAAGCCCCACTTGGGCAGCACGCGCCGGCCACTCAGCACGGCCAATGCCGCCAGCGGCAGGAAGGCAAATAGCAGCCCCCGGGGGGCTTTTATCAGCAACGACATGCCCGCCAGCAGGCAGCCGGCCCACACCAGCAGGTACACCAGCAGCGGCAATGGCCGCCGCCAGGCCCACAGCCCGGCGCGCCAGTCGCGCCAGGCCAGCCAGCCGGCCAGCGCCAGCCCCGCCAGCAGCAGTGGCGACTCGTAGCCCAGCAGGTAGCGGAAATAATACAGCACATCGAGGTGCAGCGTGGCTTGCCGGCCGGCCACGTTGGCAGCCGGGGGCACCACCGTGCGGATGTAGAACCCCAGCCAGCGATACCAGGGCAGCCCCGCCAACACGCCCATGGCCCCAAACAGAACGTACGGCTCGGCCAGCACCAGCAGCACCCGGGCCACGCTGCGCCGACGCCACACGCCATCGGCCCGGCTCACTTCCAGCACGGCCAGGATGGGCAGCGCAAACAGAAACTTATAATTGATGCACAGCCCCACCGCCACCCAGCGCGCCACGCGCACCAAGGCCATGGGGCTGGGCCGGTGCAGCCGCAGGTAATGGCTGCGCAGCACCCCCGTAAACACCACGAGGCTGGCCGAGCTCATGGTGAAATCGCGCCCCGAAAAGGTGAGCAGCAGCGACGTACCGGCCAGCAGGGTAAGTCCCGCAGATTCCGGGCCGTTCAGGTCGGCTTTGGAGGCTACCCAACCGGCAAACAGGCCCAGCCCCACCACGCCGAGCAGCGCATTGAGGTATTGAAAAACCAGAAAATTTTTCGTCAGAACTGCTACCGGCACATACAGGAGCAGAAACCCGGGACTGCCGTGATGAAACAGGTTCGCCAAATTGCCATGCGCCAATTCCTGAATAACCTGCCAGTTGCGTACCGAATCATAATCCGGCGGGCCCGCTTCGGACAGTCGCCACAGGCGGAGCAGGGTCACGGCCAACAGCGCGGCCAGCAGCAAAGGTGCGCGGCTTGAAGCGAGGGGAGCGTTATTTGCGGCGGAAGGCAGAGACATGGACGGGTTTGGAACTGGCGGTGTGAAGGTCGGAAGCCCAAGCTCAACTATTTCCTGTCATTTTACTTAAATCTCACAAATTTTCAATGCGTCTCGTTATTCAGCGCGTCCGCGAAGCGCAGGTAGCCGTCGAAGGCCTGGTGACGGGCCAGATTGGGCCGGGGCTGCTGGTGCTGGCCGGGTTTGCGCCCACCGATAACCTGGCTTCCCTCGGCTGGATGTGCCGCAAGCTGGTGCAGCTGCGCATTTTTGGCGACGATAATGGCCAGATGAATCGCAGCGTGCTCGATACCGGCGGCCAAATCCTGGTGGTGAGTCAGTTCACGCTGCTGGCGGATGCCCGCAAGGGCAACCGGCCCAGCTACAGCGGCGCGGCCCCGCCCCTGGTGGCCGAGCCGCTGTACCAGCAATTTGTAGCCCTGGTGGCCGCCGAGCTGGGCCAGCCCGTGCCCACCGGCGTCTTCGGCGCCGACATGCAGGTGAGCTTGCTCAACGATGGGCCGGTAACCATTGTCCTCGATTCGCCGGCTTAATGCCGCTTCCCAATACTCTTATTTCCCCAAGCCGCATGACCATCTCAGAAGCCCAGCAAACCGTCGATACCTGGATTACAACCACGGGCGTCCGCTATTTCAACGAGCTGACCAACATGGCCATTCTCACCGAGGAGGTGGGCGAAGTGGCGCGGCTCATCTCCCGCCAGTACGGCGAGCAGTCGTTCAAGGAATCGGACAAAGGCCGGGAATTGAGCGACGAGTTGGCCGATGTGCTGTTCGTCGTCATCTGCCTGGCCAACCAAACCGGCGTCGATTTGACCGAAGCCCTGACCCGCAACCTCGCCAAAAAGACCCAGCGCGACAGCCAGCGGCACCAGGATAATGAAAAATTAAGAATTAAGAATAAGGAATGAGGAATGAGGAATTGCAGTCCCAGTCGGCCAATTTCCAATTCTTCATTCCTCATTAAGGCAAAAGCGTAATCAGTCGGTCATCGCGCCAGATGGGTAAGATGTCGGCGTAAGCATCAATGCGCAGGCAAAACTCAAAATCCTCACTGGCTTCCAGGGAGTTGAGCCGCCGAACGTGCGCCGATTGCAGCAGGTACGCCGATAAATCGGTCTTGCCCTGCTGCCAAAGGTGCAGCGCGGCCAGCGTCGCATCGGAGCTGCGCACGTCGAAATCCGGCGCCAGTCGCTCGGCCAGCGCGCCCCCAAACACGGTATCTTCCAGGCAGAACTGGCCTTTCCAACCGGCGCAAACCACCACCACGTCGCGCCCCTGTTGGCGCGCAAAGTCAGCCACCGCTTCCAGGTTCAAAAACGCGCCCACCACTACTGCCTTCGCCGTTAATGAGCGGCGCAGGGCCGTCGTGCCATTGGTGGTGCTGATGGTGAGCGACCGGCCGCGCACCGGGCGGGCGGCATCCAAAAAGCCAAAAGGCGAATTGCCAAGGTCAACTCCATCGGCCTGGATGCCGTCGCGCTCGGCGGCAGTCAGGCAGCCGTGCCGCTGGCCATATTCGGCGCACTCTTCCAGCGTTGCCACCGGGAAAACGTGGGTAACGCCCTCCCCCAGCGCCGTTACAATGGTACTGGAAGCCCGCAGAATATCGACGATAACGGCAACCTGGCCGCGCAGGTCATACAAGGGAAGCAGTTCGGGAGAAAAACAGATGTCTAGCTTAGGCACTTTTTCAGTTAAAAGGTAAAAGTTGAGAGTTAAAAAAGGGAGCGGCTAAAAGTTGAGCCGTCAGTTTTTTAACTCTCAACTTTTACCTTTTAACTCTACTCTTCCGTGCCCTTTGTGAGCGGCAATTTGCTGACCGTGGCCGGCAGGTTCTTGCCACGAATCTGCACAAAAATCCGGGTGCCGGGGGCGGCAAACGCCGTTTTTACGTAGCCCAGGCCGATGCCTTTGCTGAGCGAAGGCGACTGCGTGCCGCTGGTTACATCGCCGATTTTCTGGCCGTCGGCGTCCACCAGCTCGTAGTGGCCGCGTGGGATACCCATGCCGTCCATTACGAAGCCCACGAGCTTTTTGGTAACGCCGGCCTCCTTCTGTTTTTTGAGGTTTTCGGAGTTGGTGAACTCCTTGGTGAACTTGGTAATCCAACCCAGGCCGGCTTCCAGCGGCGAAGTCGTGTCGTCAATGTCATTGCCGTAGAGGCAGTAGCCCATTTCGAGGCGCAGCGTATCGCGGGCGCCCAGGCCAATGGGCTTGATGCCGTAGGGCTGCCCGGCCAGCATCACCTTTTCCCACACCATGGCAGCGCTTTCGTTCGGAATGTACAGCTCGAACCCGCCCGCGCCAGTGTAGCCGGTGGCCGAAATGATGACATCGGGCGCGCCGGCGAACGTGCCCTGCACGAAAGAATAGTACGGAATGCTGCTCAAATCCACGTCCGTGAGGGTTTGCAGGGCAGCCGTTGCCTTGGGCCCTTGCACGGCAAACAGACTGGTGCGGTCCGAAATATCTTCCATTTCCACACCCTTCGTGTTGTGGTGCTGAATCCAGTTCCAGTCCTTTTCAATGTTTGAGGCATTAACTACCAGCAGGTAATCTTCATCGGCCAGCTTGTACACCAGCAGGTCATCCACAATGCCGCCGTCGTGGTTGGGCAGGCACGAATACTGGGCTTTGCCATCGGCGAGCTTGCTGGCGTCGTTGCTGGTTACGCGCTGAATGAGGTCGAGCGCCTGCGGGCCGCGCACCCGAAACTCGCCCATGTGCGACACGTCGAAGATGCCCACCGCGCGGCGCACGGTGTGGTGCTCATCCAGGTCGGAGGAGTAGCGCACCGGCATGTCGTAGCCGGCGAAAGGCACCATTTTGGCACCCAGTTGGCGGTGCGTGTCGTTGAGGGTAACAGTTTTCAGGGAAACGGTCATTGGTCGAAAATTAAACTAGCGGATGGGTGGGCTGGTGGATTGACGGTGCAAAGGTGCGGCAAAAAAGAAAAGCCGCCTCAGTTACGAAGCGGCTTTTCTTTTAAAAACGTGTTGGTGATAGACTGTCATGCTGAGCGGAGCCGAAGCATGACGTTCCTCTGCCTGATGTTCTAACTACACGCGCACCATCCAGCCGTGCGAATCGGCGGCCTGGCCGTTGCGGATGGCTTCCAAAGCCGCCGCTACCCGCTTCGAGAAGGCGTTGGGGCCGGGCACGGGTAGGTCGTAATCCTGGCCTTCGTAGCCGATGGTGGCGATGGGCGCGATGGTGGCGGCTGTGCCGGCTCCAAAGGCTTCTTCGAGCCGGCCGGCGGCCAGGGCATCCATCACTTCAACGCTGCTCACCTTGCGCTCTTCCACCACCATGCCCATATCGCGGGCCAGTTGCAGCACGCTGCGGCGCGTCACCCCATCGAGGATAGAAGTGCTCAGGGCGGGCGTTACCACGCGGCCATCAATCACGAAAATGGCGTTCATCGTGCCCGATTCTTCCACAAAGCGATGCTCCGAAGCGTCGGTCCAGATGAGCTGGTTGTAGCCTTCCAGCTGGGCCAGCTTGGTGGGGTACATGGCAGCGCCGTAGTTGCCGGCGTTTTTGGCGTAGCCCGCGCCGCCTTCGGCCGAGCGCACGTACTTCTGCTCGAAGCGCACGCGCAGAGGCTTGTTGAAATACAGGCCCACCGGGCAGGTGAAGATGATGAAGCGGTACGAATCCGAAGGCCGCACGCCAATGAAGCCATCGGTGGCAAACATGAACGGCCGGATGTAGAGCGCGCAGCCGGGCGCATCGGGCACCCATGCCGCATCCAGGCGAATCAATTCGCTCAGGCCCTGCATGAACAGCTCTTCAGGAATGGTGGGCATGCACATGCGCTCAGCCGAAGAGTTGAGGCGGGCCCAGTTGTCGAGGGGCCGGAACAGGGCCACGCCGCCATCGGTCTGGTGGTAGGCCTTCATGCCCTCAAAAATGGCCTGGCCGTAGTGCAGCGCCGAATTGGCGGGGCTCACCGTCATGTCGCCGTAAGGCACAATTTGGGCATCCTGCCACTCGCCGTCGCGGTAATCCACGACGAACATGTGGTCCGAAAACAGCTTGCCGAATTCGAGATGGTCGGCATCGAGCGTGGCCAGACGCGAGGCCGTGGTGCGCTGCGTGTGAATAGGAAGAATGTCAATCATAAGGCGTCGGTTTCGGGATTAAGAATGGGTGGGTGGGATTTTCCGAATACGGAGAGAGAGGAGAGTATGGTTGAATTAGCAGGAATATTCGGCAGTTCTCAGGCTGTCAACCCCGGTTGGCTCAAAGTCGTGCCTGCCACGTCACTTCATCCACCCCCAGGTCCTGGGCCATGGCCCGGCTCAGCACAAACAGGAAGTCGGACAGGCGGTTCAGATACACGACCACCAATTCGGCCACGAAGGATTCTTCGCCCAGGTGAATGACCAGGCGTTCGGCGCGGCGGCACACGCAGCGGGCTACGTGGGTGTGGCTCACGGCGGGGTGCCCGCCGGGCAGAATGAAGGCGCGCAGCTCGGGCAGGTCGGCGTTGAGGCGGTCCATTTCGTCTTCCAGCAGGGTCACATCGGCCTCGTGCAGGTCGGGCAGCTTCATGCGCGACTTCTCCGGGTCGGCGGCCAGGGCCGAGCCGATGGTGAAGAGCCGGTCCTGAATTTCCTTCAGCAAAGGCCGACGGGCGGCGTTCACGTCCTGGTCGCTCACCAGGCCAATGTGCGAGTTCAACTCATCCACCGTGCCGTAGCATTCGATGCGCAGGCTGCTTTTGGGTACGCGGGTACCGCCAATGAGGGAAGTGAGGCCTTTGTCGCCGGTTTTGGTGTAGATTTTCATGGCTTAGTGCCCGACCACGGCATGGGTTGTGATGTCTTTGTTCACCTCATCAGATTCCACCAGGCCGTCGCGCAGGCGCACGATGCGGTGGGCATAGCGGGCAATGTCCTCTTCGTGCGTCACCATAATAATGGTGTTGCCCTTGGAATACAGGGCCTCAAAAAGGTCCATGATTTCGTGGCTGGTTTTCGAGTCGAGCGCACCGGTGGGTTCGTCGGCCAGCAGCACGCTGGGGTTATTCACCAGAGCGCGGGCAATGGCTACGCGCTGGCGCTGGCCGCCGCTCAGCTCGTTGGGGCGGTGCGAGGCGCGGTCGGCCAGGCCCACCGAGCGCAACGATTCGAGAGCCCGCTCGTTACGGTCGCGCTTGTTCAGGCCGGCGTAAATAAGTGGCAGGGCCACGTTATCGAGGGCGCTGGCGCGGGGCAACAGATTAAAGCTCTGGAAAACGAAGCCGATTTCCTTGTTGCGCACTTCGGCCAGCTCGTTGTCGCTCATCCGGCTCACGTCCTGGCCGTTGAGGATATATTGACCTTTGGTGGGCGTATCGAGGCAGCCCACGATGTTCATCAGCGTGGACTTGCCCGAGCCCGAAGGTCCCATAAACGCCACGTACTCGCCCCGCGCAATCTGGATGGTCACCGACCGCAGCGCATGAATCACCTCCGTGCCCATAACGTAGTTTTTGGCAATGTCCGTGGTTTCAATAACGTTCGAATTCATAGCGCGAAGGGCTTTATTGCAGAGGTGGAGTGGCCGGCGCAACGGAGAAGGATGCGGCCGCGGCCGCGCGGGCTGCTTGGTGCGCCGCATATTCGGCTGCTAAAGTAGCATATGCGGCCGATGGCAACTGCTGGCGCAGCTGGGCCAGCGCTTCGGTGGCGTATTCGGTCAGGCCCGCGTCGGCGGCAGCCAGCACGTAGGCCTTCAACAGCGGCAGCGAGTGAGGGTTTTCATCGAGACCGGCCCGCAAGGCTTCGTAAGCCGCCGTAGGGTCCCGGCGGCGCGTATAAAAGCCGGCCGCAGCAAGAATAGCCGGCTCATTGAAAGGCGCTTCGTGCACAATGCGCTGGTAGCCTTTGCTGGCGGCAGCCGCATTATGCTGCTGTTCAGCCTGCCGCGCCTGGTTCAGCCAGGCATTGCCCACCCGAGCGGGGTTTTCCTTAGTGGGCACCATCTTTCCAGTAGCTAATTGCAATTGGGCCTGCTGCCCCAGCCGCTGCTGCGCCGAATCGGGCGAGGCCAGCAGCCGCGCCGTCGCCGCCCGCGCCGAATTGGGGCGGCCACTCAAGGCCAGTGCATAAGCGCGGGTTTGCAGGGCCGATGGGGTGCCGTGCGTCGCAGCAAAAGCCAGCTGGTCGGCGGCCGTGGCGTACTGGCCTTGCTGCAGCTGCCACAGCCCCAGCAGCTGCTGGTAGTAGCCAGCCGTGGCCGTGGTGCCGGCCGCCAGCGGAGCCAGCAGCTGCCGCGCCAGCTGCTCCTGCCCCAGCGCGTGGCGCGCCCAGGCCTGCAAAAACAGCAGCTGCTCGTAGTAATTCGCGTTGGCGGGCCGGTCGGCTAACCGGGCCAGCCGAGGCAGCAATGCTTGAATATCGGCCGCCTTGCGCAGCTGCACGACCGTGAAAACATGGTGGTAAACCTGCGCGAACGTGGCATCATCTAAATCAGCCGCCGACGCGGGAGCTGCGGCCGTTTGCACCGGCCTGGTGAGCAGACCGAGCAGCAGCTGGTCAGCCCCGAAGGCTGGTTCTTTTTCCGCATTGAAAGCGCCGGCAGCCAGCTTTTGCGCGGCGGGGTACACTTCCTTTTCAATCAAAAAAGCCAGCTGATTGGTGCGGCTGGCGTAGCTGCCGGGCGCCAGCTGCTCGGCCCTGGTCAGGTAAAAGCCAACGGAATCAGTGAGGGAAGTTTTGTTGAACAGCTGCGCCAAATCCCCGGCCAGGGCGGCACTACGGGGCTGCGCTTTCAGCCCGCGCCGCAGCACCTCCAGGCCTTCAAACAAGTCGCTGGGCTCGTTGTAGAGCGAGGCCAGGCGCAGGGAAGCTTTCTCGTTCGGGCCCCGCACCAGGGCGCGGCGCAGGGCGTTGATTTCATTGTGGCGCTGCTGACGAAAGCGGTAGAGCGCCGCCCGGCCAAACTCCGCGTGCAGGTTGGCGCGGTAGAGCACGTCGCCGCTTTCGGCGTAGTAGCGCTCGGCCAGGGCCGCCAAGGCGAGGTCGTCGGGCTGGGCTTCGCTCTGCTGGCGGCTCAGGTCGCCGAGGTGGTTATACTGCCCGGCCCGCACCTGGTCGGGCAACGGAAAATCCAGCCGCGCCTGAATGATGAGAATGCCGCCCAGCGCGAGGATGTAGACCGGGTAAAACGGCAACCGGCGCGGCTCAAACACCACGCGGTACACCCGCAGCCGCTGCCGGATAAGCGGCGAGAAATTGATGAGCACATACAGCCAAAATGCCCCGCCCACCAGCGCCAGCGCCAGCCCCGTAAAGCTGCGGGCCGCCACCAGCAGGGGCGTGTTGGCCGTGGCGAAGGCATAGCCCAGGGCGCCGGCCGCGCCCATCACCAGCAGCGGATACAGGGGAGCCGCGCCGCGGGCGTACGGCACCCACGCGCCGTAGCTGGGCGCCCGCAGGCGCAGGCCCAGCCCACCCGCCAGCACGGCCGGCAGCAGCAGCACCAGCGGGTCGAGGCTCACGCCCGGCAACAACTCCAGCACCCCGTTATTCCACACGTACAGCAGCAGCACGCCCACATACAGCCCGCTGGCCGCCAGGTAAGGCCCCAGCCCAAACCGGCTGCCCGGCTGCTCGGCCTGGGTATTGAACCACAGCAGGGCCCGGACATTCTCCACCCCTACCCACAGCACCAGCAGCGCCACCAGCGCCGCGCCGGCGGGCGTGGCATAGGCGGCCAGCTGCAGGGCCGTTTCGGAAGCCGGCAGCAGGCTTTGGGCAAACAGCAGCCCGCTCAATCCCGCCACAATGGCTCCCATCACCACGGCGCGCCAGCCCAGCGAAAGTCCTTCGGCAAAAGCATGCAGCCCAAAGCCCCCGCCGCCTATCAGGCCCAGCAGCAGGTACAGAAAATAGCGCTCGTTGGTGTTGAAAATACCGAGCGACTCGGTATTGAGCGACATCAGCAGGAAGATAACCGGCACCATGCCCACCACGAAAGCGGCGCGGGCCAGCGTGCTCACCACGGCCACCCAGCCCGCCAGCACCACGGCCAGCAACCCCAGAAAGATGCCCGCCGCCACTGGCTGCGTAAAGGGCCCGGCCACGTCGTGGGTCAGGCTCACGATGAAGCCGCTGGCCTGCACCGGTAGGTGCATTGCCCCAACGGCCACACTGTCCAGCGTGAGCGGAATGGCCTGCAGGTGCGGCACCGTCCGCAGGGGCAGGGCGCGGTTTTCGCCCGTGTAATAGTAAAACACGGCCAGGCCCACGGCCAGCGTGGCCAGCACGGCCAACCAACTGGGCCGCCAGGCCGCGGGATTCGGGGAAATTTTTGCCACCTATTAATCCAGCACTTTGGGCACCCGGAAGTAGTCCGAATCCTTGCGCGGGGCGTTGCGCAGGCCATCCTGATGGCTCACGGTGTTGCGGGCTTCGTCGTCGCGCAGCACGTTGATTTCCTGCGACAGGTGCACCAATGGCTCCACGCCGGTCGTGTCAAGCCCTTCGAGCTGGGCCACGAAATCGAGGATATTGTTCAGGTCACCCAGCATTTGCTGCTCGCGGGTTTCGTCAAATTCGAGGCGGGCCAGATGGGCTAGGCCGCGCAGGGTGCTAAGGTCAGTGCTCACGGGGAGTTATGAGTTAAAAGTTATGAATTAGGAGTTGACGGGCTGCGGCTGCTCCTGCTCGGCTGTGGGCGCGCGCCAGGTGCTGGGACCGGGCTTGATGGCACCCTCCGGCAGAAAGTCACCGGCCAGCAAAGCGGCCACCCGCTCTTTGAGGGCCGGCACGTCGGCCAGCGTGAGCCCGGTGGTGGGAATAGGCTGGTGAAACACGATTTTGAGGCGGTGGAAGCGCACCCGCAGGCTTTTTTCAACGTCGGGCATGAACATGTGGTTCAGGGGCATGCCCACCGGCACCACCGGTACGCCGGCCTCAATGGCCAGTTGAAAAGCGCCGTCCAGCAGCGGCAGCAAGTCCTTGCCCGGCGTGGGCGAAATGCGGCCTTCGGCGAAAATGGCAATGCTTTTGCCTGCCGCGAGGCCGCGCCGGGCAGCCACCGCGGCCCGGCCCCGGCTCACGGCGCTGTTGCGGTCCACGGTGATGTACACGTTCCCAAACAGCGGGCCCCACACCGGCACCCGGGCCAGCGAAACCTTGCCCATCATGTTCAGAAATCCCGGGATGTATTTGAATAACATCATGATGTCGACGTAGGAGCCGTGGTTGGCCACGTACACGCACGGCTGGGGGGTGGGCCCTTTGCTCTCGCGTACCACTTCCACGGGCATGCCCCACATTATAATGGATGACGTCGACCAAAACCGGTTCAGCGCGTGCACCACTCCCCCACCGGTCGGCCGCCGGCTGAAAAACCACTGAAACGGGTAGATAAGCACAAACGGGACGATGAACCAGAACACCGCCCAAGTAGTGTAGAGGCGCTGGCCGAGGTAACGGAGCATGTGGCGCATATTGGCAAAGTTAGGGCATTACGGGCATGAGGAAACGAAAAGCCCTGCTCAGCCGGCAACCGCTTGCCACAGCAGTAAGGCTATACTGATTTTCTGCCCGCCAATACTCTCTCCGCCTTCAGCAACCCAGCCACGCTGATGCCATCGGTTATCCGGTCGTCCATCACCATGCGGATGGCCTCGGCCAGGGGCAATTTCCACAGGCGCAGGTCTTCAGTTTCTTCGGGTTCCAGTTCGCCCTGGGTCAGGTCTTCGGCTAAGAAGACGAAGCCTTCCTCGTCGGTCACGGAATTGGAGGTGTGCAGGCGGGCAATGCGCGTCCAGCGCGCCGCCAACAGGCCGGTTTCTTCCTTCAGCTCCCGCTGGGCCGATTCCAGGATGTCCAGCTCCACCAGGCCGCCGCCCATCGGGATTTCCCAGCTGTACTCGTTGAGCGGGTAGCGGTACTGGCCCACCAGCCAGGTATTGCCCTCCGCGTCGATGGGAATAATGCCCAGGGCCTTGTTTTTCATGCTCACCACGCCGTAAATGCCCTGGCCGCCGCCAGGGTTCAGCACCTGGTCTTCGCGCACCGAAATCCACGGGTTGTGGTATTTCAGTTCCGTACTGAGGGTTTGCCAGGGGTTGTGGGTTTTGTCGACAATGGGCGCGGAAGAAATCGGCATAATAAAGGCGGGGAAGCTTAGAAGAAGTCCCAAAATTACGCCCGGCGCCCTTACGGCTAGCTGCAAATCGGCGACTACTTTCCGCCGTCCGCCGTGCCAATGCCTGCTTTGGACGACTAATCTCACTATTTTAACCAAAAACAATTGCGTTTGCCTGTATCCTTTCTGTATCTTTGAGTCATAAGTACCCCCGCACGGGCTGGAAATGTGGAAAGGAAGGACCTCTCGTGCGGCGGCGCTCTGGCTGAAAAGGTGGGGTAGACACCTCTAAGCCGGACCCGCCACTTTAAGGCCGTCGCATTCGTGCGGCGGCCTTTTTTGTGCCTGGCCCGGCCGCTACGCCTATGTTTTGGTCCTTTGGGTAATGAAGGAGCCTGCCGCAGTGGCGCTTTCAACCCTGCCGGGCCCTGAGCCGTACCATTCTACTCCGGCCGCTAACATTCCGGCCAGTCCCCGTTTCATGGCTACTTCCAAGTCCAAGCAAAATCCCTCCCCCGACGAACACGACCCCCTGTTTAACCTCAAGCACGCCCAAGCCGAGGCCGACCTCGCTCAGCACAACCAAGGCCTGGGCCCCGTCACGAACGAGTACGTGACCACCGATGAAGAGGCCGAAATCGACGAAGGCCCCCGCGATAGCCAGGGCCAGCGCCGCGGCGAAACTGACCCCA
Organism: Hymenobacter terricola; assembly: GCF_017921975.2. Lineage (GTDB taxonomy): Bacteria > Bacteroidota > Bacteroidia > Cytophagales > Hymenobacteraceae > Hymenobacter > Hymenobacter terricola. The sequence continues at coordinate 76,842 of NZ_JAGEMO020000023.1, read as the reverse complement.
CCGACGAAGGCAGCACCGCCGGCCGCCACTAATTTCCAAGGAGCAGTTATCAGTCAGTCGTTAGTAATTTTGATACGACACACCCACTGGTAACTGCTCCTTTCAAATTGTTAACTGCCAATTATACCGGTCAAGCCCTCGAAGCCGGCCTCGACGAAGCGGGCCGTGGCTGTCTGGCGGGGCCCGTATTTGCAGCCGCCGTTATTCTGCCGCCCGGTTTCAATCCTCGTTTTCTGAACGATTCCAAGCAGCTCAGTGCCAAACGGCGCGAGGCGTTGCGGCCCGAAATATGCGCCGAAGCTATTGCCTGGGCCGTTGGCCAGGCCTCGGTAGCGGAAATCGGCAGCCTCAATATTGCACAAGCCAGCTACCTGGCCATGCACCGGGCAGTTGCCGCGCTGGCCGTCACGCCCGCGCACCTATTAGTCGATGGCAATCGGTTCCGGCCGTTGCCGGGTTATGAGCACACCTGCGTTATTGGCGGCGACGGGCTGTACCGCAACATCGCGGCCGCCTCCATTCTGGCCAAAACCTTCCGCGACGAGCACATGGAACAACTAGCGGCCGAGTTTCCCGCCTACGGTTGGAGCCAGAATGCCGGCTACCCTACTCAGAGCCACCGGGCCGCCATCCGGGCGCACGGTCCTAGTCCGCACCACCGCATGGGGTTCCGGTTACTATAAGGCTATGAAAATGGCCTGTTGATGCTCAGCTCTTCAGCTTGAGCAGGTCCAGAAACAAGCTAAACCCATCGACGCTCGTACCACCCTCGCCGAAGCTGTCAAAGCTTAGCGGCTTGATAATGTAACCGCTCACTGCAAGGTCCTTGGCTTTCAATCGGTCCGATTCCAGGTCCGAAGTAGTCATGATAAAGACGTTCAGGCTCGCGAATTCGGGGTCAGCACGGAGAACCTCCAGCAGTTCCAAGCCATTCATGCGGGGCATGTTAATGTCGAGCATTACCAAGCTGGGGGTGGCAATTTTGGGCTCACCGCCCTCGCCGCGCAGCATTTTAAGGGCATCGCGGCCGTTGCGGGCGTGCACGAGCGGGACATCGATATTTTGGCGGCGCAACTCGCGCTGCACATTCATGACGTCCATCTGGTCGTCTTCCACGAGCAAAATACTTGGCGTGGGGTGGTCGGCGGACATAGGCAAAAGCAATGGTCAACAGCGGGAATATACCCGCAACAGCAGCAAAAAGCAGCTATCAGATTGGTGATGATACGACAGAAGGGGCCGCCAGGGCTATGGCCGAAGCCAGATTGTTGTCTTTGGCCGGATGCTTGGGCCAGGTAAAAATAAACTTAGCACCCTGGCCTTCCGCCGACTTAACCCCAATGCGTCCCCCCTGCCGCTCCACAATTTTTTTAACAATGGCCAGCCCCACCCCGGTGCTTTCCAGGGTATCGCGCTCGGTCAGGGTCTGGAAAATAATAAAAATTCGGTCGTGATACTCCGGGTCGATGCCGGGTCCGTCGTCAGCTACCGAGAACAAATAAAACTCACCCGCGTCGTCGCAGCCGATTTGCACGGTGCCCGTTTCGGGGTGGTCATGGTACTTCAGCGCATTGCTGATAAGGTTGGTAAACACCTGCTGCAGCTGCACGGCGTTGGTGGTGAGCGTAGGCAGAAAAAAAGGCAGCTCGACTTTAAATCCCACCGGTGGGTTCAGGGTATCCACTACTTCGCGTACCAGCGTCCGCACAAACACTGTTTCATTGGCCTGTGCTACGCGGCCAATGCGCGCCAGGTCCAAAATGCCCGTGATGAGCTTTTCCATGCGGTGCACCCGCTGGCGCATCAGCCCCAAAAACTCGCGAATGTGGGCCGGCAGCTGGTCCTTGCCCATGTCTTCCTCAATCCAGCGCGAGGCACTCTCGATGCCGCGCAGCGGGGCCTTCAAGTCGTGCGATACCACATAAGCAAACTGGTCAAGCTCTTGGTTGCGGCTTTCAAGCTGGCTAATATTGGCTCCTACGGTGCGCGCCATCACGTTCAGGGCGGCAGTCAGCTCGCTCACCTCGTCCTGCTCGGTGTCTACTATTTGGCTGGAGTAATCGCCCTCCGCCATTTGGCGGGCCAGGTCCACCATGCTGTGCAGCCGCCGGGCGAAGATTCGCACGATGTACACCGCCCACAGCAGCCCCAGAACCAGCGCTGCCACTGCCAGCCCGGCCGATAACCACTCCGCGCGCAGGATACTCGTGTCCAGTTCGTGGCGCAGCTGGGCGCGGGCGCTCGCCTCGCTGCTCTCGAAAGCCGCCAGTCGCTCCCGGATGTTGTCCATCACCTGCTTGCCGGTCAGGCCCTCGGTCAGGCGGCGGTGGGCCATGCCGTCGAGGCCACTTTGCCGCGGGTCGCGGCGGCGGGCTTCCCGCTTTTCGGCCACCAGCAAGTGGGTATACCTCGTCCATTGCTGAAACAGCCGCTGGGTTTGTTCCACCAACTGCACTTGGGGCGGAGTGTCCGTGACCAATGACCGTAACTCGGCAAACCGGCCAATGAGCTGCCGCTCACCGTCATAGTAGGGACCCAAGGTTTGCTCGTTGCCAATAAGCAGGTAACCCCGAAAGCCGGTTTCCATATCGATGATGTTGCGTAGCAGGTTGGCGGCGTTATTCGACACCATTTGCGACGCCTCGACCTTTTGCGCGTTGCGCAACACCTGCCCCGCCAGCTGGTAGTAAAACAGCACCACTGCCGCAAACAAGGCGAGCAGCAACACAAACCCGGCAAATAACTTTGTAGTGAGCGTGATTTTCATGCAGTTAATTGCACAGCAAGGAATTATTCAGGCCTGCGTACGCAGCCGGGCCTCCATAGTTTGCAGCAGGGCCACCATTTCATCGGCAATGGCTTGCAAAGGCGCGTAGCCGGCACTCACCGCCTCCGTTCGGCCGGCCAGATGCAGGTCCATCAGCCGATTGGCTTCCTGGTGAATCAGCACATGCTGCCGGTCAAACAATCGGGCTTCGGGCAGGTGCGCGTAGGCCCCGCGGCCGCGCAGGCGGGCGGCAATCCAAATTCCTAGTCCGCACTGCTCGGGGTCGCGCAAAGGACCTTCGGCACCGCCATTGCCAAAAAGAAATGAACGCAGCTTGCTCTTGAAATGCACGTGCTTGATGCGAGCAGACTCAAAATCCTGCTTTAGCTCTTCAACCGTCATAAATAAAAAATTGATTTTCAAGCAACTGCTGCGTAGAGCTTCGAACCTCATTCCACCCCCAGCAATGTACGGACAGCGCCCGGTTTTGGCCGGAATTCAATCGCCAAAGAAAGGCATAACCCGAAGGTTTGGCAGCGCCTCACGCCAAAATGCGGTACTTTCGCGCTTTGCTACGCCCAACGGGCGCGGGCTTGTTGCCCACCAGCGGCATTCGAGCCGCCCCTTCACCCATTCCCCCACCATGACCCAAGACCAGATTAAGGACTTGAAGGGCCGCGCCGAGGCCCTGAGGAGGTATCTTTGACTACGATACCCGCAAAGAACAAATAGCCACCGCCGAAGCCCAAACCACGGCCCCCGGCTTTTGGGACGATTCCAGGACTGCCGAGGCAACCCTGCGCGAAATCAAAGCCATCAAAACCTGGACCGACGACTACGAAGCCGTGCAACAGGCCCTGGCCGACACCGAAGTGCTGTTCGACTTCCACCGCGAAGGCGACGTGCCCGAAGCCGAAATGCAGGCCGATTACGACGCCACGCTCAAGAAAGTGGAGCAGTTGGAGTTCAAACGCATGCTTTCCGACGAGGAGGACCAGCTCTCGGCCATCATCGACATCAACCCCGGCGCCGGGGGTACTGAAAGCCAGGACTGGGCCGAAATGCTCATGCGCATGTACATCATGTGGGCCGAAAGCCACGGCTTTGGGGTGAAGCAAATCAGCTACCAGCCCGGTGAAGGGGCGGGCATCAAGTCGGCCTCGCTGGAAATCGACGGGGATTTTGCCTATGGCTACCTCAAGAGCGAAATCGGCGTGCACCGCCTCGTGCGCATGTCGCCGTTCGACAGTAGCGGCCGGCGGCACACCTCGTTCGCGTCCGTGTTTGCCTACCCGGTGATTGACGATACCATCGTTATCGACATCAACCCCGCCGACATTTCCTGGGACACGTTCCGGGCCGGTGGCGCGGGCGGCCAGAACGTGAACAAGGTGGAAACTGCCGTGCGGCTCACCCACGCGCCGTCCGGTATCATCATCGCCGTCCAGATTGAGCGCAGCCAGCTCATGAACAAGGAGCACGCCCTGCGCATGCTCAAATCGCGCCTCTACCAGATTGAGATGGACAAGCGCCACGCCGAGCGCGACAAAGTGGAAGCCACCAAGAAGCGTATCGACTTCGGCTCCCAGATTCGCAACTACGTGCTGCATCCCTACAAGCTCATCAAAGACCTCCGCACCGGCATCGAGCGCACCGATGTGCAGAACGTGCTGGACGGGGACCTGGACGAGTTTATCAAGGGCTTTTTGATGCAGAGTTAGGGCCACTATCCGCCCAGACAAGCAATCCAAGACAACAAGACAAATAAAAAGGGCTGCCCGATTGGGCAGCCCTTTTTGGTATTCAGTGGGTGTAAGACTAGTTAACCCAGAATATTTTCGTAGCCGAAGTAACGCCAGCCGGAATGTTGGCTGCGTTCGTGCTAACCTCTGTCTGTGGATAAAACAGGCGCTTAGGAATCGGATTCGAAGTTATTGCAGGCTTGAATTTGGGCTGGCCCGTACGACGGAAATCATCCCATGCTTCAGTGCTGGCAATTGTGTTCTCGGCCAAATACTTCTGATAAAGAATTTTGTCCGTCTTGCTTACCGTGCGAGGAGTAGCAAGCGGAACAGCCGGAAGGGGCGTAAGAGGCTGCGGATTGGGGTCATTCCCTTGCGCGACAGCAGTGGTAGTCGCGTCGTAATCCACCAAGCCATTGCCTGTGTTGGCGCTGATGTAGGCAGCATACTGCACAATGCCTGGAACGTTGGCCGAGGTGGAAGAAGCCAGCGTGGCTGGAACCGTGACAGCGTCGCGGAAGGTGGTAACAAAAGAGGCTTTGATACCGTCCAGGAAATCCTGCTTGTCGTCGCCCACAATGCCCAGGTTGCGAACCTCTGCTTCTGATTTGTTGAACAACTGTTCCGACAGCAGCATCAGCACCGTGGGCGCCGTTGCGCCGCGCAAAAAGGTACCGCCCTGCAGCAAGCGCGAACCAACGGTACTAACACCATCACCGGGGTCGAACTGCGGGGGCACTGCTTCGCCCAGGTCCGTGCCTACGATGCCAGCAACGGCAGTAGTATCATTTATTTGTCTTTGGCCATTGGCGTTGCCAGCGCCACCTTGACGGTAGAGTTGGGTAATACGGAGGTCACTGTTGCTCGTATACTGACGGATGATGTAGTTCGTCGGCAGGATGTAACTATACTCCGACTGAGCCCGCGTTGCACCAGCAGCAAAGCCGTAACGGTCGTAGAAGGGGTTCTGCTGGTTCGTATTAGCCGTATACGAAGGCTGTACTACCACATCTGACGTGATAAAACCGTCTGGAGCAGCCTGAAGAGCAGCCATTTCTGTTGCTATATAGGCATTCATGGTTGCATCACCAGTCGACGACTCTCGCAACAGTATGCGTAGACGCAGACTGTTTGCAAAACGCTTCCACCGCGTCATGCCAGCGGCACCACCATTGAAGACAACATCTTCATTACCCACCACCACAGCACCAGCTGGTACGGCATTGATGTCCGCTATAGCACCCTTCAACTGGACTATCAAATCCTTATAGATGTCGGCTGCCTTGTCGTAAGAAGGGGTTGTGTTACCAAGACCCTTCAGGGCGTTCGTGTAGGGAATGTCACCATACTCGTCTACCAGCAACAGAAAGTTATACACTTTCATAATGCGGGCAATGGCCGCATGGTTGGGGTACGTAGTAGCACCCTGCGTCTGAATCTGCTGGTAGTCTTCCAGGTTGTCATACGTGTTGTTCCACAGCGCCTGGTAGTACGTAGTAGAATAGACGTACGTGCGCTCCTGCGAGAAGCCGCTTACTGTACCCGACTTGCCCCAGAACCCCGCTGCGAAGCTGGAGTAGCTATTGTAGTTGCTGCCCGCTGCTACACCGCCCGTATAGTTAGCCGCAGTAGTCACCAATGCATTAGCCAACAGGGCATCAGGAGTTACTGAAGTAGCAACGTTGGGATTGGCATTGTTGTCGAGAAAATCTTTGCATCCGGTTGCCGCAGTCGTAAGCGCTGCGGCAAACAGTAGTTTTAAAATTGGTTTCATGGATAGGTCAGATTAAAGAGTTACGTTGAGAGTAGCCCCGTAAAACTTGGTAGGGGGAGTTTGCAAAACGGTGTTGATACCAATTGCATTGCTGCCAATAGCCGTGCCGCTAAATTCCGGGTCGGTGTAAATGTTCTCTTTGGGCACCCAGGTAAAAATATTCCGACCGAAAAGATTCAACGAAGCACCTTTTACCAGACCAATTTTCGATACCAAGGCAGTCGGCAGCGCGTAGCTCAGCGACACTTCCCGAATCTTAAAGAACATACCCGAAGTAACGTAGTTCTCAGCTACGCCCGTGTTCCAGGTTGGGGTGTTAGCCCAAAACTCCGAGCCACCAGGCGTCAATACACCAGGGTTGGCCACGTAAGTCACGCCACCATCGTTGGAGATTGCCGAGTTGGGGTACACGAAATCCTGACGGCCGTATTGCGTGCTGCGAGTTCCACCGCCGGTGAAGTCGAGGTTTTCACCAATGGTGTTGTACACAACGTAGCCCGTGCGGAGTTCGCCCTGGCCAGCCAGAGTCAGGCCCTTGTACGTGATGTTGGCATTGAAGCCGTACTTGTACTTAGGCTGGGTGTTGCCAAAGTTCTTGGTATCCGTAGCAATCAGGGGAACGTAACGAACCAAGGCGGAGTTGTTCGGGTCACTAACCTTGCCCATTTTAACCTGGCCATCGGCCGTGCGCTGGTAGTAAGTGCCTACCAGGGAAGGGAAAGGCTGGCCGGCGATGGCGTACAGGTCTGCGTTGGTAGTCTGGCCTGAAGCACCGCTGCCTGCCAATACCAGCTGCGGCAGGCCACCCGGCAGCGAAACCACTTTGTTATTGTTGTAGTTGAAGTTACCACCGATGGTAACGCTCAAGCCGTTATCGAGACGAATCGGCGTGAGATTCAAGTCAAGCTCAATGCCTTGGTTCTGCACTTCACCGGCATTAAGCAGATAAGTCTGGTAACCGGAAGCACCCGAAACGGACGTATTAACCGTTTGGCTGGTGCTCTTCTGGCTATAGTAAGTAGCAGCGGCCGAAACGCGGCGCTTGAGGAAGCTAAGTTCGATACCGGCTTCAATCGAGCGCGTATCCTCAGGCTTGAGCGCGGGCTGAACCAACTGACCGCCCGTTGTGAACGAAGAACGCAAGGGAAATGGGAAACCCAAAGCCAAGGGATAAGTAGAAGCAAGTTGGTAAGCACCGCCCGTATTGTACACACCATTGACCGTGGCACCCGACAAGTTCACTTGGCTCACTTTCGAGATACCGCCGCGAATCTTACCATAATCCAGGAAAGAAACATCTTTCAACGCCGGGATGGCATTGGTAAAGACGAACGATGCATCTACGGCAGGATAGAAATAGCTGCGGTTGCCGGACTCCAGGATGGAGATGTTGTCATTGCGGCCCGAGCCGTGCAGGTAGAAGAAGTCCTTATAGCCCAAAGTCAGGTCGGCGTAGAAAGCATACAAGCGGGTTTGGGCGCGGGCGGCACGACCGTCCAGGTTACCAATACGGTTTTGCAGGTTGAATACCCCGGCCGTCCCCGTAACGGGTACTGCCAAAGCGGTTGAAGCCACGAAGTCGTAACGGCTGTCCAGCTGCTGCACGTTATTACCCAGGATAGCTTGTACGCTAATGTCCCCGAAGGTTTTATCCATGCTGACGAATAAGTCCGAGTTAATGCGGGTCAGGCTGCTGCTCAGGTCCTGCACGAAACCAGTGTAGCTGGTAATCTGCTTGGGCGAGCCGGGGGCCAGCGAGAACTTGTTCTGCGTGTTCTCGTTCGCCTGGCTGGTGGTAGTGGTGCCCAAGCGGTAGTGCGCCTGCAACCAATCGGTCAGCTTGTAGGCCAAGTCGATGTTGCCCTGAATCGTATTCCGGCGGTCAATCGTGCGGTTGGCGTCGATGATGAAATACGGGTTGAAGTAATAAGCGTTGTAGTAGCCAAAGCTCGGGTCAGAGTACTTATCGTTCTGATAGTCTTTGTATGAAGTCAAAGGAGCCAGTACCGAAGTGTTGAAAACGTTCCAATACACGGAGGTGTTACGGTCGAGGTTCGAGGTAACGTTGGCCTTCTGCTGCGAGTACGAGAGGTTGAAACCAACCGTCAGGCGGCCAATCTCGTGCGAAGCATTGATGCGGAAAGAGTTGCGGTCGAATACATCTTTCGGGACGATGCCATTGTTGTGCACGTTCTGATAGGAAGTGAAGAACTTCGTCTTATCGTTTCCACCCGAGAATGTCACGCCATTCTGCATCTGGTAACCCGTGTTGAAAAACTTCCGCTTTTCATCCGGACGGGCTTCGTACGACAGCTGCTGCACGCTGCCATCGGCCAAAGGCTGGCCAAAAGGACGGATTGTGCCGTCGAAACGAGGACCGTACTGCTGGTTTTCAAAGCCCTGGTACTGATAACCGTAGCCCGAGTCAACCGTATTATCCGGCTTGAAAAAGACGCCCGCTTTGGCGTTGTCCGAGTTGTTGTACCAGTCGGGCGAACCTGGGCCGAATTCCGACTGGAATTTGGGTAGGAACGAAATCGATTCGGCCTGCGAGGTGTGCGAGAAAGTAACTTGCGACGAGTTGTTGCTGCCTTTCTTGGTGGTGATAATCAAGGCGCCGTTGGAGGCCTGCGAACCGTACAAGGCCGCAGCGTTGGCACCTTTCAGCACATCGATAGAAGCAACGTCATCCGGGTTAAGAGCACCCAGAACATCGTTGGTCGAGATAACACCATCAATTACGATGAGGGCTTCGTTGTTACCGGTTAGCGAGCGGCTGCCGCGCAGCGTCACACGCGGCGAAGAGTTAACGCCACTGTTCAGGGTCTGAATTTGGAGACCTGATACTTTGCCGGCCAAGCCGTTGGCTACGTTGGTAACGCGAGCCTGCGTGAGCTCCTTGGTGTTGAGCGAAGCCGTGGCATAGCCAACTGACTGCTGCTGGCGCTGGATGCCCAGCGCGCCGGTTACCACTACCTCGCCCAGCTGCTTCACATCGGAAGCAAGCGCAACGTTGTAAGTAGCATCAGCGCCAATGGGCTGGTCTACCGAAGTAAAACCAATGGAGCTGAAAGACAAGACCGTAGCCGTGGCGGGAACGCTCAACGAAAAGCTGCCATCGGCGTTAGTTGACGCCCCTACCGTCGTGCCCTTTACCAGAACCGTTGCCCCTGGCAGGCCCTGACCGGTGGACCGGTCAGTTACTCGCCCCGAGAGCGAGCGGTCTTGGGCATAGACCTGCTGCAACAGGCCGGTCATTAGAAGCATGACCATACATAAGAGTTTTTTCATTTGATTGAGTGGTTGGTGAGTGAAAGTGGAAAAAAACAAAAGGTAGGCTAAAAGGAAAAACTACTAGTGGGAAGGAGCGATTTCGGGCTAAAAATATCCAGGTTCAACTGGAGCAACGGTCTGTCGAGCCAATTTGCAGCCTTGGCAAATTGCAAACAATTATGCCTTTGAAGCTACGGCTGGAAACAGAATGTATTGAAATAGATGGGCCACGCACCTCTGGCTGGCTCCTGCTGCCTGACTTCCTGAATCGAGGCCCCATGCACACTGAGCCCACAGCCAGCATTGCTTCTCGGGGATAGCAACACCTGCGCTGGGCTGGTAAAAGAGTAGGATTGTAGAGGAAAAGGAATATGCAAAAATGTAAAGATGATTACCAAGCTTCCGGGTAAATCGTCTACTTACTCGGCCCAATTCTTCGGCAAGGTATTACAAGTTTTTGTTACGGAAGTGTTGCCAAGATGAAAATTAAGTGTTTTCCCGCCAGATGTGGGCAAAAAAACAGCTGTGGCTTAATGAGACTGGCGGTTGCTACCACACAGATTAACAAGCCGTAATTTACTCAAAATTTGGAATTATTCAGTTTCGCCCTTCCGCAAAATCCTGACGGTATTGCGCTCATCTAGCCTTAGAATCAACTTACAGCGTTCCCGCACGCTGGCCGGGGGCAGTGAAGTTGGCACCTGAGAACCCCGCACGACTGGCGGCCTGGTGCCAGATACCATTCCGCTGGCTCAAACATACAAAATATTGTTTTTCAGCTATCTATCCGGCATCGGTGTGCAATATCGTTTGCGACGGCATCAAGCCACTGTCGCACCCGCGAAATCAAAGCACCTCGACTATACTGGTGCCGGTGTTCTGAATGTCACCGGGGTAAAATGGGACTGTATGCTAGAAATTTTCGTCAAAAGCCGTACTTTCAACTTTTAAAATGCTACCACCCTGTTTACACTTTCCCTTTTCTCACACCCCCACTTTTTTAATTCAATGAAGAAAACCTTACTGTTGAGCCTGCTCTTGCTCTTAACCCTCGTGGGGCGGAGCTGGGCCCAAAGCCGCCCTGTTTCGGGGCGCGTCATCGATAAAAGCACAAACGAAGGCTTGCCGGGCGTTAGTGTTATTGTGAAAGGCACCACGACGGGCACCGCCACCGATGCCGACGGACGCTATGCACTGAACGTAGCCGGAGCAAGTGCCACGCTGCAGTTCAAGTTTCTGGGCTACATCACGTCCGAACAGGTTGTCGGAACGACCGAAGTCGTAAACATCTCGCTGGCTGTTGATAATAAGCAACTAGACGAAGTAACGGTAACGGCCCTGGGCATCTCGCGCGAGAAGCGCGCCCTGGGTTTTGCCGTTTCGGAAGTGAAGGCCGAGCAAGTGGTGCAAAAGTCGGAGCCGGACCTGTTGCGCACCCTGTCGGGCAAGGTTCCTGGGGTGAACATCATCAGTTCGAGCGGAGTACCGGGGGCAGCGTCACGCATCACCATCCGGGGCAATACGTCGTTTTTCGGCAACAACCAGCCGCTGTTCGTGGTGGATGGCGTGCCCTACGACAACTCCCAAACGGAATCGGATAATCCATTGTCTCACGGCGCCTCTTACTCCAGCCGGACGTCGGACGTGGACCCCAACAACATTGCCTCCATCAACGTGCTGAAGGGTGCGGCGGCGGCGGCTCTTTACGGCTCACGGGCGGCAGGTGGTGTTATTGTGATTACCACCAAAACCGGCGGTGGCGGGCAACGGGGCCCCAAAGGCATTCAGGTGGGCTACACCACGGCGTACTCTATTGAGAAGGTAGCGGGCCTGCCCGACTACCAGAACAAGTACGGTGCCGGCTCCAACTATTTGAATTCTAGCGCAAACGGTTCGTGGGGACCCGAATTTGGCAACCACGCGCAAGGCGCACCCGATTCCATTGCCCATCCGCAGGCGGGCAACGCAGATTTTGGCCTGTCAGCCAAGGCAAAAATTCCTTACAAAGCGTATCCGAACAACGTCAAGGACTTTTTCAACACCGGCCATTTGTTTGAAAACTCGGTGTCGCTGAGTAGCACCAGCGACAACTCCAGCTTTACGGCCATCATTTCGCGGGCCGACCAAACGGGTGCCATTCCAAACTCCACCTTTGTGCGGAACAACATCAGCGCCGGCGGCTCGGGCAAGTTCAACAAGCTCACGGTGAGCGGCAACGTGGCCTATACCAACACTGAGCAGAAGGGCCCGGTACTAGGCGCCAACAACCTGGCCGGTGGCAGCTCGTCGGCTTTTGCACGCACCCTGTTTCTAACCCGCAGCCTTGACCTTCAGGGCCTGCCCTACATTGACCCGGTCACCAACGCCTCGACTTTTGCCTGGCTGACGACGCAAGCCGATAACCCGCTGTGGTCGGTAGAAAACAGCATTTATACCTCGCGGGTCGACCGTGTGGTGGGCAGCGTGGGCTTGGCTTATGCCATTAAAGACTGGTTAACGGTGACGTACACCGGCGGCGTGAACACCTACACCGACTTCCGCCGCACCACTACCCGCCCCGGCTCGAATGCCTACTCCGGCGTCAGCCAGGTGCTGGAAGACAATTTCCAGAACACTGAGCTGGAGCAAACGCTCTTGGTGAACTTCAACAAGAACCTGACGGAAGACCTCAGCCTGACCGCCAGCGTGGGTCAGAATGTCAACGCGCGCAAGTTTGAGGGGGAGTCATACATCGGCCGCAACATTATTACCTTCGGCATCGACAACATCGAGAATACCACCGAGAAAAATACCAACGGCTACGCGTATTCGCAACGCCGCCTGATGGGCCTGCTGGGCAACGCGACCCTGGGCTACAAGAATTTTGCTTTTGTGACTCTGACCGGCCGCAATGACTTCTCATCGACGCTGAACAAAAACGGTGTCATCGGCAATACGGGCCGCTCGTTCTTTTATTCAAGCGCCTCGGGCTCGCTGGTACTGAACGAAGCCCTGAAGTGGGATTTGCGCTGGCTGGACCTGGCCAAGATTCGGGCAGCTTACGGCCGCGTGGGCCGCGATGCCGACCCCTACGCCTCGGGTGCCCCGGGCTACTATACCAACCCAGGCAGCGAATATCCTTTCCGCGGCATTGCAGGCATTGCCCTCAGCAACGTGGTCAACAACCCCAATCTGACCCCGGAATTCACGACGGAACTGGAGTTGGGCACTGAACTGACGATGTTCCGTGGTCGCATCTCGTTCAACGGCACGTACTACAACAAGCATTCGACCAACCAGATTGCCCCCCAGAACCTGGCGGCGGCTACGGGCTTCGGGGCCCGCATCACCAACTACGGGGAGCTCACGAACAAGGGCTTCGAAGTGGCCTTTACTGGAGTGCCCATCGAAACTTCCAACTTCCGCTGGAGCAGCACCGTCAACTACACGCGCAACCGCAACATCGTGCAAAGCCTGACGGCAGGGGTCGATACCCTCACCTTCGGCACCTATTTCGTCGGTGGCGTTCGGTCGCTGCTGGTGCCCGGCCAGCCCTACGGCGTGCTCTACGGCACCTCGGCTAAACGCGATGCTAACGGTGAATTATACGTCGACCCCTCGAACGGGCGCCTAGTGCCCGGCGGCCTGAAAATCATTGGCAATCCGAACCCCGATTACCAAATGAGCTTCATCAACCAGTTCACATACAAAGGTATTACGCTGAATACCCTGATTGACTACCGCAAGGGCGGCTCCCTGTACTCGACTACTATTCAGGAAGAGTTGGGCCGGGGCGTAACGCTCGACACCGAAGACCGTAACCGCCTGGTACTTATCAACGGGGTGCGCTATAACCGCGCCACCGGAGGGGCTCAATTGGATGCCAACGGCGTGGTGATGCGCAACAGCACCGCCATCACCGTCAACGACCTGTACTTCTCGGCGGCGGGCGTGGGCGGCGGCGCGGCTTCGAATGACTACAACGAGCAGTCCATCTACGACGCGACCACCGTGCGCCTGCGCGAAGTCACCCTCGGCTACGACCTACCCAAGACACTGCTGGGCAAAACCCCATTTAGCGTCATCAACATCTCGGTATCGGGCCGCAACCTCTATTGGTATTCGCCCAACCTGCCCAAGCACACTAACTTCGACCCCGAAACCAGCACGTACGGGGCCAGCAACCAGCAGGGCTATGAGTTTACCAATGCGCCGTCCACGAAGCGCTACGGTGTGAACCTGCGGGTGAGCTTTTAATTCTTGAATTTGGCAATTTTAGCCTCTAGCATCTATATGAAATTCCGCAAGATTTCCGCCGCGCTGGCATTGGCTACTACGCTGGTCACCGCGCCGGGCTGTAAAGACTTTTACGATGTCAACGTCAATCCTTTGTCACCGAAATCGGTGGGCCTGTATTCCCTCCTGCCCGTAACGCAGGTGAGCATGGCCTCCGACTTGGGAGATAACATCAACGGCCTGAGCCAGTACACGCAGGCGCTGATGCAGCAGTTGTACAACCCGCGCAGCATTGGCAACTTTACACAGACCGGCGACTCCTTCATCAATCCCTGGTCGGACCTGTATACCACCATGCTCGTCAATAATGAGCAGATTATTACGCAGGGCACCAAAGAGCAGCATTGGGACTACGTAGGAATTGCGCAGCTGCAAAAGGCGTATGTGTACAGCCAAATGGTAGACCTGTGGGGCGACATCCCCTACTCGGAGGCGCTGCAGGGTGCCGTGAATACCTCGCCCCGCTTCGACAAAGATTCCGAGATTTACAATGGCTCCGCCGATGGGTCCATCCAAGGCCTATTTTCGCTGATTGACGCCGGACTGGCCAATTTGGCCAAGCCATCAATCAGTACCAAACCTGCGCTGGCAACGGTTGACCTGATTTACCAGGGCTCGTTGGACAACTGGGGCCGCTTCGGCCGTACCCTCAAGCTGAAGCTGTACAACCAGCTGCGCAAAACCAACACCAACGCGGTTGTTCGCGCTCAGATAGCTCCGCTGCTGAGTGGCAACCTGATGCAAGAGGGAAGCGACTTTCAGCTGGCCTACCAAAACACCCTAAGCCCGGACAACCGCAACCCTGGCTACGTGAACGACTACGCGCCCAGCCCCGAAAACCGCATTGGCCGCTATTTCTATGAGGGGATGCTAACCCTGAACGACCCGCGCCTGCCCTACTATTTCTTCAACCAGGTGGCTCAAAACGCCGCGCCCGTGACAATGCAGGACTACGTGAGTCCGCTCGACCCGCGCTTTGTAACCGTGCGGCCCGGCTCGACGGGACAATACGTTAGCGTGGGCACCACGGCCTCAGTCCAAACCGTGCAAGGCCTGTATCCCATCGGGGGCCACTTTGATAATGGTGCGGGTGGGAAAACCAGTCCTACCCTGGGCCAGGGAGTCGCGCCCCAGCGCCTGCTTACGTACTACAGCCGCAAATACACCGAAGCCGAATTACAATTGGTGGTTCTCAATGACCCAACTGCTGCAGGCGTCGCTCTGGAAGAAGCCATAAAAGCCTCGTTCAGAAAAGTCAATGTCATTGCTGCTGCCGATGGTAGCCCCACTATCCAGGACACACTCTCTACCAGAACCCCGAGAGTACCAAGCATTGCGGCCTACGCGACGAGCGCCATGGCGCGCTACAATGCCGCCCCCAATACCGAAGAAAAGCTGGAGGTTATTATGTACGAGAAGTACGTGGCCAGCTTTGGCTACGGCGTAGACACGTACACCGACTTCCGGCGCACGGGCCACCCCCGCATCCATGTATCGCAGCAAGCGGCCGACCCCGCCCGGGGCCTGTTACCTGATGACGGCGGCACCTTATCCACTGGGGTATTTCCGCGCCGCTTGTACTACCCGGCTACCGACCTCATTCTGAATCCCAATTCCCCCAGGACGCAGAAGGACCCCAGCACCCCCATTTTCTGGGACCGCTAAGCCGTTCCGTTCTTCAATTTATTGTTTGACCTCATTTTTAAGGTTCCATGAAAAATTATCTTGCCAGCTTGCTCCTGCTTTTGGCGGTGACTGGTTCACTCTCTTCGTGCCGCGACCATAGCGTCATCCCCGAGCCCGTCAATGAGAGCATTCCGCTGATTATCCCGGAAATCAATCCCAACAAGGCGACCTTCAGTTTCAATGATGCCCGCCTGTCGGTGAGCGCCGCCGCCGCCGGCAACGTAGCCCGCCCGGTCTTCGAATTCGTAGTCAATCCATCGCAGGGGTACACGGATTTGCAAACCGTGGAAGTATACAAATGCATTCGCCGCAGCGGCGTTCTGGGCCCTCGGGTGAAGGTAACTGACCTGAACTCCTTTCCGGCCACAGTATCCATCAACAGCCAGGATGCCCTTCGTGACCTGTACGTAACTAGCCCCACTGCTTCTCTGCCGGCGCCCGTCCCCGTTCTCGCCCTTGCTTCTAGCCCAACGCAGGCCAACCGAATACTGAACAGCGATGCCGTCGTTTTCACCTTTGAATACGTGATGAAAGACGGCCGTCGCATCGTTCTCACGCCACTTTCGACTGCGGATGGCTCGGTTGGCGCACCTACGGGCGCGCAGACCAATGCTCCGCTGGCCGCAGTTGCAACATTTAAAATCTAGATAACGGGTAGTTGGCCAAGCCACAGCACGGGCATCCCAACTTTATCAGTCGGCCACTTGAACGGCTTTTCTTTGCCCCGCTCGGGGGCCGAATTGTAAAATCGGGTCACCACAGCAGCTTTATAGCAGCTACGCTCTTTACAGCGCGTATGTGATAAGGGCAAAGTGAAGCAGAGGTTGGGGGCAAGCACCCGCCTTTTGCCAAAACCCAAAAAATAAATGGCGGGCCGTTTGGATGTGACAATCCGAACGGCCCGCCATTTATTTTTTGGGCTTTATATTGTTTCAACGCATGTTGTTTGGGTTTACTTCCTTGCTGCTCTGGCTTTAAGCTTAGTTGCTGCTCGGTATGAGCCGTGCCCTTGCAAAAGCTAAATAGCATGCCGCCTGGCTTTTACTCTTCATTAAAACGATACATTGTTTACCAAATTCGAAATTACAGCCTACAAAAGCTGTCATTTATGTTCTAATGCGACATTACTCCCTTATTTTTGACAATGCTTAAAACCTATACCCCCACTTTTTCCATCTAAAGCTCTCTTACATGAAAAAAATATTACTCATGAGTCTGGTACTCATGTTCACCCTTTTCCACGGAGCAATGGCGCAGACGCGCACAATCTCCGGGCGGGTGACAGACCAGCGAACCAGCGAAGGGCTGCCCGGCGTAACGGTGCTGGTGAAAGGCACCACCAACGGTGCTTCGACGAATTCCGACGGGGCTTTCACGCTTGGCGTGCCAGAAACTGGCGGTACGCTGGTATTCAGCTCGGTTGGTTACATCAGCCAGGAGCGTGCTATTGGCAGTGAGTCTACTTTCACCATGGCGCTGGCCGTTGATGTGAAGCAGCTTAACGAGGTAGTGGTAACGGGCTACGGCACGCAGGAGCGGCGCGACCTGACCGGCTCCATAGCCACGGTGCAGGGCGAAGCCATTGCGGATTTGGCAACACCGAGCTTTGCGCAGCAGCTGGCTGGGCGGGCCGCTGGCGTGAATGTTCAGACGCCAACCGGCTTGCTCGGGCAGCAGCCCCGTATCCAGATTCGGGGTACCAACTCCATCTCCTCGGGCACTTACCCGCTGGTGGTGGTAGATGGTCAGCCCATTTTCACGGGCAATACCAGTGCGTTTGCCAATGGCTCAAACGCGTTGGCGGACATTAACCCCAATGACATCGAGTCGTACGAAGTGCTGAAAGACGGTTCGGCCACTGCTATTTACGGTTCGCGGGCGGCCAACGGCGTTATCCTTATCACCACCAAGCGTGGTCGTAAAGGCAAAGCCAATGTTACGTATGACACCTACCTCGGCGTAGCCAAAACCCTGAAGCGCTACGATGTGCTTGGAGCGGCTGACTTTATCAACATCAGCAACGAGAAGGAACGCAACGCAGGCGGACCGGGCACCATCGCGGCGGCTTTTAATGACAGCAACGGCAATCCGGTGAGCACCAACTGGCAGGATGAAATCTTCCGCACGGGCTTTCAGCAAAACCATGTGGTGTCGGTATCGGGCGCAACCGACAAAACCAATTATTACTTCTCGGGCGGTTTCACCGACCAGACCGGCGTTATCAAAGCCAACTCGCTGCAACGCTTCAGCTTCCGCTCAAACCTTGATTCGGAAGTAAAGAGCTGGCTGAAGGTTGGGATGACGCTCGGCCTGAGCCGCACGCAAACCCTGGGCCTGAACACGGCGGTGAATACTCTGTCTGGCAACGTTGCCAACGCACTGGTGCTGCTGCCCAACGTGCCAGCCCGCAACCCCGACGGTACTCCCTACTCCAATGCCGCTGGTGCCCTGGGCCAGGGTAGCAACAAAGCAGGTATTTCCTTTGCTTACCCCAACATCATTTTCCCGCTCGAGAATAATATCTACCGCTCCCTAAGCTACCGCATTCTGGGCAGTGGCTACCTCGAAGTAGAGCCCGTGAAGCATCTGCGCCTGCGCTCGCAAATGGGCACCGACACCCAGTTGCAAGATGACTTCCAGTACCTTGACCCCCGCCAAGGCGATGGCAAGGGTCCGAACGGGTCGGTATTTCAGTCGTTCAGCCCCAGCATTCGCTGGAACTTCATCAACACCGCCACCTACAACAACGTCATTGGTGAAGACCACAAAATCAACGTAGTAGTGGGTGCCGAATACCAGAAAACCACTACGTCCTACTACCAGGCGCAGGGTACCGGCCTTTCTGACCGGACCTTGGGCCAGAATGGTATCATCAGCTCCACAATTTCCACCCCCACGGTTTACGGTGACTTTCTGGAAAATGGCCTGCAATCGTACTTTGGCCGCTTAAACTACTCGTTTAAAGACCGTTACCTGCTTAGCTTCACACTGCGTTCGGATGAGCTTTCGTCGCTGCCCACGGCAACCCGCCGCCATGCTTACCCCGGTGGGTCGCTGGGCTGGCGCATATCGGAAGAAGGCTTTTTCAAGAACTCGTCGCTGGTCAACGTCTGGAATGATTTCAAACTCCGCGGTTCGTACGCTTCGGTTGGCAACACCAACATTGGCTATTTTCCCTACGTGGGCTACTACCAGCCGGCCCAGTACGCTTCGCAGCCCGGCATCAGCTACGGGCAGTTCGGCAACGACCAGCTGAAGTGGGAAACCTCGAAGAAACAGGATTACGGCGTTGACCTCGGCTTCTTCAAGGGCCGCCTCAATGTATCGGCCGACTACTACCGCAACGATATTGACGGGCTGATTCTGGCAGTGCGTACGCCCCTTTCGGTCGGTATTCCCAACAACTCGTCCTACAATGCTAACGTGGGGGCCATGTACAACCAGGGCTTCGAGCTGACAGTGGGCACGCAAAACATTCACAACGAGAATTTTACCTGGTCGTCAAACTTTAACTTTTCGACGAACAAGAACCGTGTTACCGCGCTTAGCAACAACGAAGACCTTCTCTTCACCTACAACGTCACACGTGTGGGCGAGTCGGTTGGTTCGCTCTATGGCTACGACTACCGCGGGGTAAACCAAGCCAACGGCAGCCCCATCTACAGTCGTCTCGATGGCGTTCTCGTGCAGGGCAGCACCGCATCATCAGGTACTACGGCCAGCCGCTACTACCTCTACGACGCCGCTAACCCGGGCGCGGCCTTTGTTAACCCCGCCCCTGGCGTTACTAACGCTAACCTGAGCTCGTTGACGGCCGCCGATAAAATCGTGCTGGGCCAAACCAATCCGAGCATTTTCGGTGGCCTCGACAACAACATCACTTACAAAGGCTTCGACCTGGATGTGTTTGTGCGCTACAGCCTCGGAAACAAGCTGATGAACATCACGCGCCAGCAATTGCTGCGCACGGACTTTCTCAACAACAGCACCGAAATCCTGACTCGCTGGCAGAATCCCGGCGACCAGACCGACGTGCCCCGCATCGCATCGGGCAACAGCGGTTTTGTGAACCAGGACGGCAGCGGCTCGTCGCGGTTTGTAGAAAGTGGTAATTTCCTGCGGATGCAGAACATTACCCTGGGCTACAGCCTGCCCGCGCGCTTGCTAGGTCCCACTACGCTGAGCCGGGTACGGGTATTCGTACAAGCCCAGAACGTGTTCACCGTCACCAAGTACAGAGGTGTTGACCCGGAAGTAAACAACTCCCCCACCTCGAACAACACAACGGGGGTTGATTACAACAGCAACCCGCAGCAGCGTGTGTTCACGGGCGGCGTCAACGTAGCCTTCTAATTTCTAAATCTTGCTATTTTCATGAAGAACATATTCAACATAATTGCCGGCAGCCGCCAGCGGGTTCTGGCAGTGGCATTTACCGCCACTTTGGGCCTGGGAGCCTGCCAGGTAACGGACCTGCAACCGAAAGATGTGCTTTCGGAGACAGCCGTTTACAACGACCCTGCTCGCATTGCGCTGGCCGTGGCCGGTGTTTATAACTCTGCCCAATCGGGTTTTTACGACCCTTTGAATGGCACCGCGTTAGGTGTTCGCGGCTATCCTTTTGGCGCGGCCTCGATTGACCTGGGCGATGCTAGAGGCGAAGATGTGACCGATATGCTTGGCTTCTTTGGCATCGTGTTTTCGAACACCGTGACGACGGCTAGCCCGAACATCGTCAATATGTGGTCGAACTGCTATGCCGTGGCAAACCAAGCCAACGTAACCATAGAGGGCGTTCGGAAAGCTGCTGCGGCCGGGGTTATCACCGCCGCCGATGCCGCCGCTTATGAAGGCGAGTTGCGGTTTCTGCGGGCGCTGGCCCACCATGAACTGGTGCTGAACTATTCGCGGCCCTTTGCCGAAAATAACGGCAGCAGTCCCGGGGTGCCATATCGCGACGTTCCGGTAAACACCATTGCCGGTCTGGAGCTGGCTAAATCGCAAGGCCGCGGCACCGTAGCCGATGATTATGCCAAAATTCTGGCCGACCTCGACTTCGCCGAAGCAAACCTGCCCGTAACCCGCACACTGGCAATTACGCCCGCCCCGCCGGCCCCATCGGTAACGCGGGCTACCAAAGGCGCGGCAATTGCTCTGAAGCAACGCATCCGGTTGCACCAGGCTAACTGGGCCGAATTGGTTAGGGAAGGCAGCAAGCTCATTACGGGCACGACCACCTTCACGAGCCCGGCACCATTTGGGGGCGCAACGGCACAGTACCAGTTGATGCCCACGCAACGCGCTGCTTTTCCTGGTGGACCAGTTGCTACGGCAGAAAGCATCTTTTCAATTGAAAACAGTACCGCTGATAACACGGGTGTAAACGGCGGCCTGTCGAGCGTATTTGCCACCACCACCATCAACGGCCGCTCCTTGCTCGGGGTCAGCCCTATTCTCTACAATGCGCCTTTCTTCACCTGCGCAGACCTGCGCCGCACCGCAATGATGGTGGCTAACCCGGCCGCTCCGGCGTGCTACGTCATCAGAAAGTACACCGACCCCGCTAACAACTCTGATTTCGCGCCCATCATCCGCTACGCGGAGGTGCTGCTGAACCAAGCCGAAGCGCTGGCCCGCACTGGTAATAGCCCCTTGGCCCTTAGCCTACTGAATGCCGTGCGCAACCGCTCGGTAACAACTGCTGCTGACCAATTCGCTGCCGGCTCACTTACCGGAAATGCCTTGGTTCAGGCCATTCTAAACGAGCGTCGCATTGAGTTTGTGGGCGAAGGCAAACGCTGGGGCGATATCTCACGCCTTTCGTCCGAGGCCGCATTTGCTCCCATTCCAGGGGGTGGCATCCCGGCCAAGTTTTATGGCAACCTGGGCAGTAGCCAGGTTTCGCTGGCACGTTATTCCTGCGGCAATACCGGCTTGCTCACGGGCCAGCTGGTATCGGCTACGCCAGCCAATTCCACTCAGTTTCTGTGGCCTATCCCGGCCCTTGAGGTTGGCAGCAACCCCACGTTAGCCGCTCAGCAAAACCCTGGTTACTAACTGATTAACAATTCAATAAAAAGCCCTGGCCAATTGGCCTTGTCCTTACCCAAAACGCAAACGCCCTTCCGGCCATGTGGCTGGAAGGGCGTTTGCGCGGTTGCCTATCCGGTTTGCCGCTTTTCAAGCGGGGTCAGCCAGCAAAAAAGGGCCTTGGCGTTAACTCGGGAAGTCGGAAAAAGAGTTGGGTAAGGACAAGGCCAATTGGCCGGGGCTTTTCTGCATTAAAAACCAAACCGCCACTATAGAATATACTGGCTCAAATCGCGGTTTTTCACCATGCCGGCCAGGCGCTCGTCCACCAGGGCGGCGGTGATGAGGATGTGGGCGTTGGCCCCAATCTTGTCCGGTACGTCGTAGAGGATGTCGTTGAGCAAGCGGCTCATGACGGTGTGCAGGCGGCGGGCCCCGATGTTTTCGACCTCTGAGTTTACCTCGAAGGCAATTTCAGCCAAGCGCTCCAGGGCCGCGTCATCGAAGGTTAGCTCGACTTCCTCGGCTTTGAGCAGGGCCTCGTATTGCTTGGTGAGGGCATTTTTGGGCTCTTTGAGGATGTGGTAGAAGTCTTCCTTGGTGAGGCTTTGCAGCTCGACGCGGATGGGGAAACGGCCTTGCAGCTCGGGAATAAGGTCCGAAGGCTTGCTGACGTGGAAGGCGCCGGCGGCGATGAACAGGATGTGGTCGGTGTTGACGATGCCATACTTGGTGTTCACGGCCGAGCCTTCCACGATGGGCAGCAGGTCGCGCTGCACGCCCTGGCGGCTCACGTCGGGGCCACCGCCGCCGTTTTTGCCGCCGCTGCTGGCTACTTTGTCAATTTCGTCGATAAAGATGATGCCGGCGTTTTCAGCCTGGCGCACGGCTTCGTCCTTCACCTCGTCCATGTCGATGAGTTTGGCGGCTTCCTCGTCGAGGAGCAGCTTGCGGGCCTCGGCCACGGTCACTTTGCGCTTGCGGGTTTTCTTAGGCATCATGTTCCCCAGCATGTCCTGCAGGCCGGAAAGCGTGCCTTCGTCCATGCCGGGAGGCGCCCCCATGATGCCCACGCTGGGACCGGACTGCGCTACCTGAATCTCGATTTTGCGGTCTTCGAGCTCGCCGTTTTTAATTTTCTGGCGGAACCGCTCGCGGGTACGCTCGTTCAGTTCGGCATCCGACTGCGGCATGTCGTCCCCTCCCCCACTGCCAAAGCCAACGCCGGCTTTGGTACCGGCGGGCCGGGGCATGGCGGGAATCAGAGCGTCGAGAATCAATTCCTCCACAGCGTCGGCGGCCTGAGCTTTCACGGCTTCCTGGCGGCGGGCTTTCACGCGGTTGAACGACTGCTCGGCGAGGTCGCGCACCATGCTTTCCACGTCGCGGCCCACATAGCCCACTTCGGTGAACTTGCTGGCCTCTACTTTCACAAAGGGCGCGTCGGCGAGGTGGGCCAGGCGACGGGCAATTTCGGTTTTGCCCACGCCGGTGGCCCCAATCATCAGAATGTTGTTGGGCACTATTTCGGCCTGCATGTCGAGCGGGGCGTGCAGGCGGCGCCAGCGGTTGCGCAGGGCAATGGCGACGTGGCGCTTGGCCTCGTGCTGGCCGATGATGTACTTATCGAGTTCGGCCACAATCTGGGCCGGGGTTAGGAAATCTTGGTTGAGCATGGGAAGTGTACGGAAAACAGGGAGCAAAAGAACGTCATGCTGAGCTTGCCGAAGCGTCTCTGCCGCAGTACTAAATGTGATTAGTGGCGCGGTGGAGATGCTTCGGCTCCGCTCAGCATGACGTTCTGGTCGTGTATGAGTATAGGCTATTCCTTCTTCTTGAACAGCGAATCCAGGTTGCGCGACAGCGTGAAGTATTCGCTGGAGCCCGCTGCCTGCAGCGTGGCGTGGGTGTAGTCAATCTGAAACGTGCTGATTTTGAGCATCACGCCAAAGCTCAGGCCGGCGCTGCCGCTGGTATTGTCCAGGCGCAGTTCGCGGCGCTGAAGGTGGTTATAGCCCACCCGGATATTCAGGCCTTTGCCCAGGACCAGGGCCGCGCTGGCGGTGAAGTGCCGGGCCAGGTTGTCGCCGAAGCTTTTGGTGGGCTTCTTCTCCACGTTGTTGGCATCGAGGGTGCCGCGCTGGTTGGGGTCGAGGTACTGAATATCCCACATTTGCAGGTGGTGCGCGGTGAGGGAGAAGCGCAGCGGCATGTGTTCCGGTTTCACGGTGGCCCCTAGCTGCACATCAAGCGGCAGGGGCCCGCGGTCCGTGCCGGGGTAGGGCGAGAACTGATAGCCAGCGTTTTTCACGGCCAGGCCCGCCGTAAAATCGGCCGTGGGGTGCTTGTACACCACGCCCGCGTCGCCCACGCCCGCCAGCGAGCGGCTGCCTGCAATGCTGCTCACGGCCACCTTGGTAGTGACGCCAAACGTGAATTTGCCCTTGGTGTAGGAGTCCGTCACGCCCACCGTGTACTCGTTCACGCCGAATGTACCCAGGCTGTTGCCGGCCGCGTCATAGCTCTCGAAATCGCCGTAGTTGAGGTAGGTGACGCCAATGCCGAAGCGCCCGGCCTTCTTGGTATTGAAGACGTAGGCCGCAGTGCTCTGTTTGATATCGGCCAGATACGCCACGTAGCTTAGCGCCAGGCGGCCGTCCATATCCGGGTTCAGCAGGGCCGGATTGCCGTACAACATGGTTGGGTCGTCGTTGCGGGCCGACACGCTCATGCCGCCCAAAGCCGCCAACTGCGCACTCGGCGGCAGGTCCAGAAACGGAAATACCGCCCGCCCGCCAAGCTGCTGCGCGGCGGCCGGCCGCAACCCCATCACTCCCAACAAAAGGCCAAAACCGGCTACCCGGCGCGCGGAAAACTGCTTCATATAGCTAAGGTAACGGGTGTAGAATATGCTTCAGCTTGTTCCCGACAGAACGGCCGCAGCCTGCGAACTACTTAACGCCGATTAGGGCGCTAAAGTATTCCTCATGTTCTGTACCGGAACAAGCCAAAGCATGTTTTTACCTACTGTACTTCCACGCTGGGGCCGGCCACGGGCACGGGCTCGTCGCGTACGGGCAGCTTTTGGGGGTGCGGCACCAGCTCATCGAGCAGGGCCACGCGCAGCACATCGTCCACACGGTCGGCATAATGAATGGTGAGGCCCTTGAGGTAGTCCTCCTGGATTTCCTCAATGTCCTTGCGGTTTTTGGGACAGAGAATAATGTCCTTCATGCCGGCGCGGCGAGCGGCCAGCAGCTTTTCCTTGATGCCGCCCACGGGCAACACCTTGCCGCGCAGCGTGATTTCGCCGGTCATGGCGAGGCGCGGGCGCACCCGGCGCTGGGTGAAGGCCGAGGCCATGCTGGTAAAAATGGCAATGCCGGCGCTGGGTCCGTCCTTGGGCACAGCGCCCTCGGGGAAGTGAATGTGCAGGTCGTACTGCTCAAACAAGCGGTAATCGATGCCGATTTCGTCGGCCCGCGAGCGCAGGTAGGACAAGGCTGTGATGGCCGATTCCTTCATCACGTCGCCCAGCTGGCCGCTGAGCGTGAGCTTGCCCCGGCCCCGGCTCAGCAGGCTTTCCACGAACAGAATATCGCCGCCCACCGAGGTCCAGGCCAGGCCCGTCACCACGCCGGCGGTGTCGTTGTCCTGGTACTGGTCGCGGTCGAAGATGGCCGCGCCGAGGATTTTGCGGATTTCGGAGGGCTCCATCACGGCGGGCAGGGGCTCTTTGCCGGCCTTGCGGCGGGCCAGGTTGCGGGTCACGGCGGCCAACTTGCGCTCCAGGCCGCGCACGCCCGATTCCCGGGTGTAGTCATCGGCCACGCGGTGCAGGGCGGCGTCGGTGATTTTCACCTCGGCTTCGCCCAGGCCGTGCTCTTTGAGCTGCTTGGGCCAGAGGTGCTTGCGGGCAATCTGCACTTTCTCCTCCTGCGTGTAGCCGGTGAGGTCGATGATTTCCATCCGGTCGCGCAGGGCGGGCTGGATGGTGTCAAGCGAGTTGGCCGTGGCGATAAACAGGACCTTGCTCAGGTCGTATTCCACCTCCAGGTAGTTGTCGGTGAAGGTGGCGTTCTGCTCGGGGTCCAGCACTTCGAGCAGGGCCGAGCTGGGGTCGCCGCGGAAGTCGCTGCTCACCTTATCAATCTCATCGAGAATGATGACGGGGTTCGACACGCCCACTTTCTTAATCTGGGCAATAATGCGGCCGGGCATGGCCCCCACGTAGGTTTTGCGGTGCCCGCGAATCTCGGCTTCGTCGCGCACCCCACCCAGGCTCATGCGGATGTACTTGCGGCCCATAGCGGCGGCAATGCTGCGGCCCAGGCTGGTTTTGCCCACGCCGGGAGGGCCGTACAGGCACAAAATCGGCGCTTTCAAATCCTGCTTCAGCTTGAGCACGGCGAGGTATTCGAGGATGCGCTCCTTCACCTTTTCGAGGCCGAAATGGTCGGCGTCAAGGATTTTTTTGGTCTGTTTGAGGTTGAATTTATCCTTGGTGTACTCGCCCCAGGGCAGGTCCAGCATAAATTCGACGTAGTTCATGCTCACCGAATAATCGGGGGCCATGGGGTTGGTGCGGGCCAGCTTCTCCATCTCCTTTTTGAAGTGGAGCGCCACGGCTTCGGGCCATTTTTTGGTTTCGGCGCGGGCGCGCAGGCGGTGCACGTCTTCGTCGGGGCCGTCCTGGCCCAGCTCGTCCTGCAGGGTTTTGAGCTGCTGGCGCAGGAAATACTCGCGCTGCTGGGCATCAATCCCGGTGTGGGTTTTGGAGCGGATGTCCTGCTTGATTTCGAGCAGCTCGGCCTGGCTGAGCAGGGCTTCAAGGAGCTGGCGGGCCTGCTGCTCGGGGTCGGCCAGTGCCAGAAGGCGCTGTTTGGCGGGCAGGTCGAGCTGCACGTTGGAGGACAGGAAGTGCGTGAGGAAAGCCGGCGACTGAATGCCGTCGAGCATGGCCCGGGCTTCCATCGGAATCTCGGGCGTGAGCTCCAGCACCTTGGTGGCGGCTTCGCGCAGGGCTTGCAGCAGGCCGAACTCGCCCGGAATATCCGGGTTCAGGGCCACTTCGTTGAAGTAGCTCACCCGCGCCACCAGAGGCGTGAACGAGAGCTGCTCTTCGACGGTGAAGCGCACCTGGCCTTGCAGGATGATGGTAATCTGGCCATCGGGCTGTTCCAGCAGCTTCAGAATGCGGGCCAGGGTGCCCACGGGGTGCAGCTCGTCGGTAGTGGGCTCGTCGGCGTCGGGATTTTGCTGGGCCACCACGCCGAGGAGCTTGTCGGCGGCGTAGGCTTTGCGCACCAGCTTCACGCTTTTTTTGCGGGTGACGGTGACCGGCAGCACCACGCCCGGAAACAGGACGGTGTTGCGCACCGGCAGCAACGGCAGCGTGGGCGGGGCGTCGTCGCCGCGCAGGAGGTGGTCGGGGTCGGCGGCCATAATGGCGATGGCTTCGGGTTGAGAATTGGAGTCGCTGAGGGCCCGCAACGGGGACGCAGAGGAGGAGAAAGCAGATGCCAGACGCATGTACGAGAGTAAAGCCAGAAGCAACGGCGGCGGGTGCCAGATTGGCAGCCCGCCGCCTCAGGAAACAAGAGGTACAAGATACGTCCCCCCGCTGCGTTTGGCCTTCAAGGGCCGTGCCAGCGGCGGCGGGCCGCCAAAGCGGCGCACTCTGAGCAAGCCATACCCCGCAAAATCGCTAAATTGTTGGCAACTTGCGCAACTTATTCTTTCATTACTCTACTAATGCCCTTTTTATTGCGTCGGTGTTCGTTTCTCTTCTTGCTCGTGTTGCTGGGAATGACCGCCGCGCCGTGCGCCCACGCCCAGCGCCGGCCCACGAAACGCATTCCGGCCGCCGCCTCGCCCTCGGCCGATACCACCAGCGGTGGGGCTTCGGCGGCGCCTAAGAAATCGATTGCGAAGCCAGCGGCTAAATCAGGCCTTGGCAATCAGCCGGCTGGCACTCCCAAGCCCGCCATCGCGCCCGGCACCTACCGGGTGCGCGGCCTCAACAGCCGGGTGAGCCGCAAGCTGCACCTGCGGCCCGACGGCACGCCCGATTTCGTGAACATCAACCGCTATCCGTTTTACGAGGACAAAAAGGCCCTGCGCGCCATTGCCAAGGCTGAGCGCCGCCGCCAATACCACCAGACCCGGCTGCTGCTGGAGGACTACGTGGCGCGGTTTGGGCCCACCAATTTTGCCAGGAACACCGACATGCTCTGGCGCCTGGGCCAGCTGCTGGAACGCGACAGCCAATCGGTGAAAGCCAAGGCGTACTACCGCCTGGCCCTGAAGCACAGCCGCGCCAGCAACAAAGGCGTGCAGCTGTACTACGACTCGCTGGAAGCGAAGAACAAGGACCTGTACGTGCCCCTGAAAACGTACTACGACCTGGTAGAGTACCGCAAAAACCTCAACACCTTCCACCCGCCCAAGGGCGTGTACACGAGCATGGGCGACGCCATCAACAGCAAGGCGCCGGACTACGGGCCGGCCCTGGCCGGCAACGATTCGCTGCTGCTGTTCAGCAGCAAGCGCAAACGGCGCGGCCTGACCGGCGTGGTGGACGAGGACCTGTACACTTCGCACCGGGAAGGCGTGAGCTGGACCGATGCCGAGCCGCTGCCCAAGCCCATCAACTCGCCCAACAACGAGGGCTCGGCCTGCCTGAGCAAAGACGGGCGCACCATCTACTTCGCCCGCTGCGAGTGCGCCACCTGCCACGGCAACTGCGACCTGTTCACGGCCACGCGCGGAAAGGACGGCAAGTGGAGCACGCCCAAAAGCCTGGGGATGCTGGTGAATTCGCCGGCCTGGGACTCGCAGCCCACGCTCTCGCAGGGCGAGGACACGCTGTATTTCGCCTCGGACCGGCTGGGGGGCTTTGGGTTGTCCGACATTTATTACACCCACAAGCTGAAGAACGGGCAGTGGAGCGCGGCCGAAAACGTGGGGCCGGTTATTAATACCCGCGAGAACGAGGTGAGCCCGTTTTATCATCCGCTGTATCACGTGCTGTACTTCAGCTCGCGGGGGCAGCTGCTGAATTTTGGCGACTTCGACATCTACAAAACCTACAAGGTGGGCGGCCG
The DNA here is from genome assembly GCF_017921975.2 of Hymenobacter terricola. Lineage (GTDB taxonomy): Bacteria > Bacteroidota > Bacteroidia > Cytophagales > Hymenobacteraceae > Hymenobacter > Hymenobacter terricola. The sequence goes on along the minus strand of NZ_JAGEMO020000023.1, from coordinate 48,189 downwards.
CTGGCAGGAGCCCAAAAACATTGGCCCGCTGGTGAACGGCAAGGGCTCGGAATATTATTTCACGATAGACCGCGAAAGCAAAAACCTCTACTACGCCCGCTCCGAGGCCCAGGACTTGAACAACCTGGACCTTTATTCCTTCCCGCTGCCGATGGAAGCCCAGCCCCTGGCCACCACCAAAGTAGAGGGCACCCTCATCGATTCGGTGAGCAGCAAGCCGCTGAAGGGCATTGTGAGCATCATTGACACCGATAACGGCATTGAGGTGGCCAGCAAGTTTATCCGGCCCGATGGCACGTTCGACTTCGAGCTGATTGAGGGCTCGCACTATGCCATGCTGATTCAGAGCCCTGATTTTTTCAGCGTCGAAAAGCAGTTTGCGCTCAAGGGTGACACGGTGATGACCCTGCTCACGAACAGCATCGACTACAAGCTGCCACTCATTTTCCGGAACCTGGAGTTTGAGCAGGGCAAGGCCACGGTGCTGGCCAATATGCATCCCACGCTCGACCGCATCGCGCTGTTTCTGGTGGACCACCCCACGTTCCGGCTCAGCATCGCGGGCCACACCGACAGCAGCGGCGACCCCGACGTGAACGAGAAGCTCTCGCAGGACCGGGCCGAGGAAATCCGCCACTACATCGAGCGCAAGGGCAAGCTCCAGCCCAACCGCATCGAAAGCTTCGGCTACGGCTCCACCAAGCCCCTCAAGGACGAGCTGACCGATGCCGACGCCAGGGTGAACCGCCGGGTGGAGTTCAAGCTCATGAAGCCCGAAGGGGCCGACAAGCCGGCCGACGGCGGCGGGGACTGGAAGTAAGGCCAGCTCGATGGGCACTTTGGGATACTCAAGAGGCACTCGAGCTTGCTCAAGAGGCACTTTTGCTATCTCAAAGGACACTTTTGCCTCCTCAAGAAGCAGTCGGAGCATCTCATAGGCCACTTTTGCTTGCTCGTAGGCAATAAGTGAATGCTCATAAGGCACTTTTGCTTGCTCATAAGGTTTACGGAGCGGCTATGCTCCTACTCCACGGCCAGCACGCGCACGGGTTTGCCGTTGAAAACAGCCTCCTCCCCGGCCCGCAGGCCCTTGAGCGCCACGGCTACCGGCGCGGCGGCCGATACGGCAAATACGTCCGGCCCCGGCAACTGCCCGGCGCTGATGCTGATGTAGAACCGGCCCATGCTGGTGGTGACCAGGGCGCCGGGGCGCACGGTATCGCAGGCGGCTTCGGGGTTGATGCGGGCCAGCTCGGCTTGCAGCTGCTGGGCCTGCTGCATGTGGGCGGCGTTGCGGTCGCGCTCGGCGTTGGCCATTTCGCGGCCGGTTTCATACTTGTCGCCGGCGCTGCTCTTGGTTTCGGAGGAGGAGGATTCCTGGGCGGCCTGCATGGCGGTGCGGGCGGCAGCGATGCGCTGCGCGATGAAGGCGTGGCAGAGGGAGTGGAGGGCGGGTTTGGGTGTCATGGATTGGGAAAAATCTGTATCCAGGAAACCTTGGCATTAGTTGCAACAATTTTTACTGGTTCATCGGCCACTAGGAACTTACCTATATGCTCCTGTTTAAAAAACGCATATTCAATCCCAGGCTTATCTACTTCTCCTAAAAAAGCCATTTCAATATCCTGCATCATCATGTTTGGGACCGCCTGCATGGCCGGAAAAGCTGCTTTCAATTGACGGGATGTAGAGCCCACATGGATTCCCTGTGCTGTTTGATAGCTAGGGCTGAGCACAATCAACCCAGTTACTTTTTGGGTCTGTGGATTCATCCAGAACACGAATAGCTTTTGGCCGCTACGACTGACGACGGTAGCGTTAGGCTTATTGCCATATTCATCAAAGCCATACTTGGATAAGTAGTCCGGACTAAAAGCGCAGCCTGTGTATGTCTCTTTTAGCTTCAGCAGTGGCATTCCAATGCGCGCCTTCCCTACCGAATTTTCGGTAATAGTAGGCATATCCGGGAAAGCAGTGGGCGGCGTTTGGCCGTTGCTGCTGAAGGCAATGAGCCAGCAGCTAAGAAGCAGACGAAACTTGGGCACGGGGCTATTCATCCGGGTTCTGGGCGCTCAACAGGCGCAAATCTTCCTGGTCTTTGGCGCGGCCGGTGCTGGCTTTGTTGCGGCGCAGGTCATGGATGCTGATAACGGCCAGGGGCACGCCATCCAGCACGGATTCTTGTCGGTTGGGATAGCATTCGTCGAAACTGACCCCATCGATGACCGTGAGCACATCAATCCGAACCGGCTGTACCCCAATTTGCACGATGACATCCGTTTCCATAAAATCGGCAACGGTATAGCCCAAACCAGCGAAGCCGAAATCAGCCAGTACCTGCACCAGTCGGGCCGCGTTGTCGGGGGTTTGCCTTATCCAGACGTCAATATCTCCGGTGTTGCGCACCACCCCGTAGCGGGCGACAGCAAAGGCTCCAACGATTAAATACTCAACCGCGTGGGCGTTTAATAATTCGACAAACTCTTTGAAGTCGGGGCTGAGCTGATTGGCCTTCATCGGTATGGGAGAGGTGAAAAGCGAAGGTTTGCTGCCGAATGACTTCAACGGCCGCCATACGTTCTTCAGGCGTTTTGGTCAGCCAGAAAAGCACATCCTCCATATCCTGGTCGGCGTGCAAAGTGGTTTTGCGGGAAACGGTTTTATCGAGGCGGAGCATGGCTAAAGTTACGGATTTTAACCCGCGTTGGCCAGCCCTTCCGCCACCTTCCGGTCGTTCCCCAGGCGCGGCACTTTGTTCTGGCCGCCCAGCCGCCCCAGGCTTTTCATGTAGCGCTGAAAGGCGCCGGCGGGCAGCGGCGTAAGTTGCAGCGGCACGAGGATATTGCCTTTGCGGAGGTCGTCGTAATAGGTATTGCGGCGGCGCAGGGCCGCATCCAATGCGGCGGCGAAGGCGGCGGAATCCTGCGGGGGGCGGGCAAACTCTACCAGCCACTCGTGGCGCGAGGGGGTGGCGGGGTCGTCGCTCACGAGCGGCGCCACGGTGAATTCGGTGACTTCGACTTCGGGGAAAGTGGCCATGACTTCGCGCAGGGCCTGCTCCACCTCCTCCCCTATCACATGCTCGCCAAAAGCCGAGAGGAAGTGCTTGATGCGGCCCGTGACCACCACGCGGTGTGGGCGCAGGCTCACGAAGCGCACGGTGTCGCCGAGGGAATAGGCCCACAGGCCAGCATTGGAGGTGAGAACGACGGCGTATTGCCGGTCCAGCTCCACGTCGGCGATGGTGAGGCGGGGCGCGTCGGGCTCGAAAAACCGCTCGGCGGGCACGAATTCGAAGAAAATGCCGCTGTTCAGGAGCAGCAGCAGACCGGGGTTGCCGGGCTCGTCCTGGAAAGCCAGGAAGCCTTCGGAGGCGGGGAACAGCTCGATGCTATCCACCGGCCGGCCGATGCTTTCGAACAGCTTGGCGCGGTAGGGCTCGAAGTTGACGCCGCCGTAGACGAACAGGTTGAAATCGGGAAACAGGTCCTTGACGGGCCGGCCGGTGCGGGCCGTGAGGCGGTCGAAATACATCTGGACCCACGGCGGGATGCCCGAAATCAGGGTCATTTGCTGGCCCAGCGTCTCGTCCACGATGCGCTCCAGCTTGGTTTCCCAGTCCTCGATGATGTTGGTGGCGTAGCTGGGCAGCTGGTTGCGGCGCAGGTAGGCGGGCACGTGGTGGTTGGCAATGCCCGAAAGCCGGCCGGTGCGAATGCCGTGGTGCAGCTCCAGCTCCGGCGAGCCGGACAGAAATATCAGCTTGCCATCCAGAAACTGGCTGCGGCCGGTGCGGTAGATGTAGTAGAGCAGCGCATCCTTGGCCCCGTCGATGTGGTTGGGGATGCTGTCCTTCGTAATCGGGATGTACTTGGTGCCGGAAGTGGTGCCGCTGGTTTTGGCCAGGTACAGCGGCCGGCCGGGCCAGAGCACGTCGGCCTCGCCGGCCTGGGTGCGGTCGAAGTACGGTTTCAGGGCTTCGTAGTCGCGCACGGGCACCTGGCGGGCCAGGTCGGCGGGGGTGCGGATGCCGCCCAGGTCGTGGGCGCGGCCGAAGGCGGTGCCGGCCGCCGTGGCGGTCAGCTTCACCAGCAGCTCGCGCTGGGTGGTTTCGGGGCGGTGCTGCCAGCGCTGGTAGCGCCGGGCAATGTAGCGGGCCAGGGGCCGGCTCAGCGCAGATTTTAATCCCATAAATCCGAAGTAAAACGCCGTTGGAAGGGCTGCGAAGGTACGTTGGCCGAGTGTTCTACTGCACGGCGCGGCAACCCGGCTAACTTGCTGCCGTTAGCTTTACATCACTTACCTCAACCAAACCCAATACCCAATCATGGCAGACCATGCAGGCAAAGCCGTCTGGAACGGCGACATCAAAGGCAGCGGCACCCTCACCACCGACAGCGGCACGCTCAACGCCCCGTACTCCGTCGGCAGCCGCTTCGAAGGCAAGCCGGGCGCGAACCCCGAAGAGCTTATCGGCGCGGCCCACGCCGGGTGCTACACCATGTACCTGACCAGCGTGCTCACCAAGCACGGCCACCAGGTGCAAAGCATCACCACGACCAGCACCGTGACGATGGACCCCAATAACGGCCAGCCCGTTATCACCAAAATCCACGTCAGCACCGAAGGCCACGTCACCGGTGGCAACATCACGGCCGAGGATTTTCAGAAGCACGCCGAAGACGCCAAGGCCAACTGCCCCGTTTCGAAAGCGCTGAGCGCCGTGCCCAGCATGACGCTGGAAGCGAAGTTTGTTGGGTAATTCCAGGTTAGCGCCAGCAGCTGATAGAACGTCATGCTGAGCGGAGCCGAAGCGTCTCGCGTGCAGTAGTAACTCAATCGATTGGATTACTACCACACGCGAGATGCTTCGGCTCCGCTCAGCATGACGTTCTTTCATTTAGCTGTCCGCCTGACGTTCTTTTTGGTCCTGACAACCGACAACCAGCAACTGACAACTAAATTTGTCCCTATGCCCACTGGTACCACCCGCATCCGCCTTCGTCCCGCCAACACTTCCCGTGTCCCCTTTTGGGGGCAATTAGCCATCGGCGCCTTCTGGCTGGCCTACGTGCTGTTTTCGATGCGGAGCAACGCCGGGGCGCAGGATTATCATTTCCTGCACTGGGTATTCCTCGTGTTCACGTTCGTGTACATCGGCTACGTGCTGGTGAACAACGCCCCTATCTTCGGCACCCAGAGTTACCTGGAGTTCACGCCCGGCTACATCGTGCACAAAAACGGCCTGTTCCGCCCCAAGCAGGTATTCGCCGCCGAGCACATTGCCGCCCTGGAACTGAAGCCTCTCCAGCTACGTGTGCGCCAGAAAGACGGCGAAATCTACGCCCTCAACCTGCGCGAAGTGAAAGGCAAAATGCGCAAAATGAGCTTCCGGGAACAAGTGCGGCAGTTTGCCGCCCAGCACAGCCTGCCGCTGGCCGAAAGCAGCTCAACTCCCGCCGTTTAGCGCTACTCAAACAGCGGTGCGAGTGGCAGTTCGATGCCCGTGGCCGGGTCGGTCAGCGTCTGAGGATTGTGGAACAACACATAGGCATCGGGAGCCGAGTACACGGCAACGCCGCGCATTTTGGGCAGCACAATCCAACAGGATTTTACCCCAGCCTGGAAATACGCATTGGCTTTATCAATTAGCTCATTCAACGCTTGGCTTTCCGACAAAATTTCACTAGTGGTGAGCGGTAATTGCTCAATCACAATTTGGTCTTGTGCCATATCCACTGCCATCGGCTGGAAAATGCCAATGTCTGGCACCATCACTCTCCCCGCAACGTCGATATTAATTTCAGATAGAAAGCGAAACCGCTCGCGACAGCGGGTTTTTAACTCAAAAACCGCATTAGCCTGTACAATACTGTGGTTTTTGCTGGGCACGGGCTTTCCGCGTTCGAGCTCGTAGTCGGAAATTTCCGGGGCAACGGTTTCCATAGGGCGAAGGTTTTCCCAAATATAACGTGCCTGGACTGGAAACGGGTAGCCCTACTTCTTGGCGAATTTCTTCCGCAGCTCGTCCACCTGGTCGCGGAACTTCTTGTCCGAATCCACCAAATCCGACACCGTTTGCACCGAGTGCATCACGGTGGTATGGTCGCGGCCACCGAAGTGAAAACCAATGGTTTTCAGGGTGTGCGAGGTGTGGTGCTTGGCGAAATACATGGCCACCTGACGGGCCGTCACCACTTCCTTTTTGCGGGTTTTGTCCTTCAGCAGCTCCACCGAGATGCCGAAATAGGCGGCCACGGTCTTCTGAATGAAGTCGAGGTTGACCTCGGCCTCCACTTCCTCGATGATGTGGCGCAGGGCCTGCTTCACCATTTCCAGGTCGATGTCGCGGCGGCTCAGGCTGCTCTGGGCCACCAAAGACGCGATGACGCCTTCCAGCTCGCGCACGTTGGTGTGCACCGAGTTGGCGAGGTAGTCCACCACATGGTCCGGTGGAATATCGATGCCGTCCTGCTCCATCTTGTTGCGGATGATGGCCACCCGCGTCTCAAAGTCGGGGCTCTGCACATCGGCCGTGAGGCCCCATTTGAAGCGGTTCAGCAGCCGGTCTTCCAGGCCCAGCAGGTCTTTGGGTGGCCGGTCGGAAGTCATCACAATCTGCTTGCCCGACTGGTGCAAGTGGTTGAAGATGTGGAAGAACATCTCCTGGGTCTTGCCCTTGTTGGCCAGAAACTGCACGTCGTCCAGAATCAGGGCGTCGACTTGCAGGTAGAAGTTGGCGAAGTCCTGCACCTGCGCCCGCTGCACGCTGTCGATGAACTGGTTCGTGAACTTCTCCGCCGACACATACAGCACAAACCGCTCGGGCGAAGTCGCCTTGATATGGTTGCCGATGGCCTGCACCAAATGCGTTTTACCCAGGCCCACGCCGCCGTACACCATTAGCGGGTTGAAGCTGGTGGTGCCGGGCTTGTTGGCCACGGCCAGCCCCGCCGAGCGGGCCAACCGGTTGCAGTCGCCCTCGATGTAGTTGTCGAACGTGTACGAGCCGTTGAGCTGCGACGGCACGAGGTTGCCGTCCATCGGGCGGGCCTGGTCGAAGGGGTTGCGCGGCGGCGCCAGCGTATCGGCACCACCGCCGTTGGCGAAGTTGTTGCCGCGGGGCGTGGTCCGCACGGCCCCCGAGGCCACATAGCGCGCCGAAGCCGCCCGGCCGCTGCCGGCCAGCGGGTTGCCGGCGGCCGGCGTGTGGGGCATGGGCTGGGGCGCGTCGCGCGGGTCGGGCGCGGCGGCTTTGCGGGGCGGCGGCAGGTGCAGGGTGCGCGGCTGGGCCTGCTCATTGCCCTGGTCCACCACCACGCTGTATTCGAGGCGGCCTTCCACGCCCAGCTCCTTGTACAGGGCCCGGCGCAGCTCATCCACGTAATGTTCCTCCAGCCAGTCGTAGAAATAGGCGCTCGGCACCTGAATGGTGAGCACGTTGCCCTTAAGCTCGACGGGTACGATGGGCTGGAACCAGGTCTTAAAGCTCTGCTCCCCGATTTCCGCCGCGATACTGCGCAAACAGCCAGCCCAAACCGTGCGAAAATCTTTGAGCATGAGACCAGTTAAACATCAACCGGGTACGGGCCGGGGCGAAAAAAGTGACAAAAGCAGCCGCTTCAGGACGGCCCGTTTTTCTTAGGGGGGGACAAAATTGTGGAAAACTCTGCACTTAAAAAAGCTTAAAACGGCTTGTTTATGTCGTGCTTTTAACAGGCCGCCCGAACCGGCACTACTGCGGCGCTTGCCAGACCGGGCCGCTTGGTTTTTGCTGAAAATTCATAATCAAGCCGCCCCAGGTTGATGCCCGACCAGCCTACCTGGTTGATGAGGGTGGCGCGGCCATCGGGGCTGGTGATGGGCTCCGGGGCGTCCATGAACGTGTGGGTGTGGCCACCTAGTATGAGGTCGATGCCCGACACCTGAGCGGCCAGCTTGCGGTCGTCGAGCTTGGCTTCGGCGTATTTGTAGCCAAGGTGCGAGAGGCAGATAACCAGGTCGCACTTCTCGGGGCCGCGCAGCTGGGTTACCATTTCCTTGCATTTGGCCACGGGGTCGAGGTAGACGGTGGCGCCGAAATTCTTGTCGGCCACCAGCCCGCTCAGCTCAATGCCGATGCCGAACACGCCGATGCGGATGCCCTGCTTCTCGAACACCTTGTAGGACGCAAACCGGCCGGCCAGCGGTGTTTTGGAGAAGTCGTAGTTCGCGATGAGGAACGGGAAGGTGGCGTGAGGCAGCTGGCGCTGCAAGCCGTCCAGGCCGTTGTCGAAATCGTGGTTGCCGAAGGTCGTGGCGTCGTAGCCCATCTCGCTCATGAGCTTGTATTCCAGCTCGCCGCCGAAGAAGTTGAAGTACGGCGTGCCCTGGAAAATATCGCCCGAGTCGAGCAGCAGCACGTTGGCCTCTTTGCCGCGAATGTCCTTGATGAGGGCCGCGCGCCGCGCCATGCCGCCCAGGCCGGCCCACTGCCCGCCGTTGTCGGGAAAGGGCTCGATGCGCGAATGCATGTCGTTGGTGTGCAGGATGGTGAGCTTCACCGGGGCTTTGCTGCTCACGGCGGCTTCGGCCGGGTTGGCCAGGCCGCCCAGCACGGTGAGGCCGGCGGTGCCCAGGAGAGAATTGCGGAGGAATTCGCGGCGTTGCATAAAATTCAGTTAGCAGTTGGCAGTGAACAGTTATCGAAAAAGGGCAACAGTGAGCAACTAACGGGAGCGAACGACTATAAATAACTGCTCACTGTTAACTGATAACTGTTAATTGGCCTTTACCCGGCCTTCGACTTTGGCCGTGACGGGCTGGCCGGCTTTGGTGAGGGCGCGGATGTGGTCGGCGATGGCGGTGCGCAGCAGGATGTTGGTGTGGCGCGGCGTGAGGGCTTTGAAGAACGTCATGTTGTCGCCACCCGTGGCCAGGTAGTCGGAAATAGCAATGGGCCAGGTCCGGTTTTGGTTCACATCAAATAGCTGGTCACCGATGCGAATGTCCTTGGGCATGCCGTCGAACGTGACGGTGTAGGTAGCCCCGGACACGGCCATCTTGACGTGGGCAGCGTAGTCGAATAGCTGCTGCACCACCGGGCCGGGCGCGTCCAGCACCACCAGCTCGTTCTCAAAAGGCATCAGCTCAAACACCGAGCCCAGGGTGACGGGGCCGGCCGCAAAGCCGGCCCGCAGGCCGCCGTTGGTCATCACGCCCAGCGGAATGGGCTCGCCCAGCTCTTTGCTGGCGCGCTGGCGCTGCAAGTCGGCCACGAAATTGGACAGCGGCGACTCGCCGGGGCTTTTGACGAGGGCCGTGGGGGCCGTGCCCAGCACTTCGGTCATCTGCGCGGTCACCTTGTCGTGGTACGGGGCGATGAGCGCCGCGATGGCGGGGTCCTCGGCCTGGGTTTTGCTCACCGGCTGGCTGGTGACGGGCGCAAAGTGCGCCTTGGGCACGTAAGCGGCGCGCTGGCAGCCAGGAGATAGCGCCAAAGCAAACAAGAGCGGCGCAAAGGCGGCGCGAAAAGATTGTTGCAGCATGAAAACGAGTAAAGTGAGCGGCCTGCTTACGGGCCGGCCTTAAGCTTCCGCAAAGCTACGATGCGAGTATCTCCTATGGACCGCTGCACCCGGTTGGGCACTGGCTTTGGGGCTGGGGCGGTATCTTTCGGCCTGTTTCGGTTTAAGCAGTCTTTTTCCGGTTGAGCCTCTTTATTATGTCTGACACCCCGGCCGCCACGCCCGTTTCCTTCGCTGAGTTTCCGGCCGTGACCACGGCCGAGTGGCAGGCCCGCCTGGCCCGCGACCTCAAGGGCCAGGACCCCGCCACGCTGCGCTGGCCCCTGCCCGACGGCTTTGCCCTGGAACCCTTCTACCACCGCGAGGCCCTGGCGGCGCTGGGTGGCCCGCCCGCGCCCCTGCCCCACCCGCCGGCGCCCTGGCTGAACGTGCCCGCGCTCAGCGTGCCCTCGGGCGATGGCCGGGCCGAAATTGACCAGGCCGCGGCGGCCCTGGCCAACGGCGCCGATGGCATTCACTTCCGGCTGGCCGACGCTGCGGCCTTCGACGTGCATTACTTGGCCGAGCAGCTGCCGCTGGCGCGCACCTTCCTGGGCTACACCGTGGCCAATAAGCCGGAAATACTGCTCAGCCAGCTAATAGAAGCCGCGCCCGGGGTGGCGCTGCGGGGGTTTCTGCGCTTTGCCCCTGGCCCGGTGCCCGAGGGGGCCGAGCTGGCCGACTACCGCACGGCCCTGCGCCGCTGCGTGAGCCTGACCACCGGCATGCCCGATTTCCGGGCGCTGGCCGTGAACGGCGCGTTCTTCGGCAACCGCGGGGCCACGGCCACCCAGCAAATTGCCTTCAGCCTGAACACGGCCGCCGCCCTGCTGGCCGAGCTGCCCAACGAGGAAATCAGCGCGGCGCAGGTGGCGGCCACCATGCACCTGCACCTGGCCATCGCGCCCAGCTACTTCCCCGAAATGGCCAAGCTGCGGGCCCTGCGGCGGCTGTGGGCCACGCTGCTGCACGGCTTCGGCCTGCCCGCCGCGCTGAACGCGAACCTGCGCATTCACGCGACCACGGCTTCCTGGACCCAAACCACGCTCGACCCGCACACCAACCTGCTGCGCCACACCACCGAGGCCATGAGCGCGGTGCTGGGCGGGGCCGATTCACTGTCCGTGGCGCCCTTTGACAGCCTGTTTGCCGAGGCCAACGATTTTTCGGCCCGGCTGGCGCGCAACCTTGCGGTGCTGCTGCGCGAGGAAGCCGGCCTGGGCCGGGTGCAGGACCCCGCCGCCGGCTCCTATTTCATCGAAACCCTCACCGACCAGCTGGCCCAGGAAGCCTGGATGCTGTTTCAGCGCCTGGAAGCGGCGGGCGGGCTGCCGGCGGTGCGCGGCCAGCTGCTGGAAGAAATCAAGGCCGTGGCGGCGGACACGTTCCGGCGCATTGCCAGCGGCCAGCAGGTGATAGTGGGCACCAACCGCTTCCAGGACCGCCAGGAGCAGTTCAGCTTCCATCCCAAGAAGCTGTTGCGCTCGGCGGCATTCGATGTGACGCGCGCGGCCTACCCCACCGAGGTGTTGCGCCTGGCCACGGCCCTGCACTTCGAGCGGCGGGAAAAGAAGAGCAAGCGCGCCGCCGTGGTGCTGCTGGGCAGCAACACCAACCAGATTATCCTGGAGTCGTTTCTGCAAACGCTGCAGGCCCACGAGCGGCCTGAGATGGCGGCCAGCCACCCGCCGGGCACCTTGTCGCTGCTGTACTCGTCGCCCGAGGAAGCCACGCTGATGTACGCCACGCCCGAGCAGTTCCAACGGTTTACCCGCTTCATTTACCAGATTCCGAACGAGAAGCAGCTCTTTATCCCGCCCGCCCTGCTCACGTCCGACATGGCCACCATGCACGAGGCGGTGCGCGTGTTCGGCTTCCACGAAATGAAGGTGCAGGGCTACACCACCGAGGAAGTGCTGGCGCGTTTGCAAGGCCGGTAGCACATCAAATACTCAAACCCAGCCCGTCATGCGGAGCGCAGCCGAAGCATCTTTACCGCAGTAGTAATCCAATTGGTACTGATTAGTTGCGCGGTAGAGATGCTTCGGCTGCGCTCAGCATGACGTTCTTATTTGTCCCACCCATGAAGCCCGACTTCTCCACTATCTCCTACAACGCGGCGCCCGCGCCCGCCGCCTCGGCCGCGCCCGAAACGGCTGCTACGCTCACGCCCGAAGGCATTCCCATCAAGCCGGTGTACACGCCGGCCGACATTGCCGGGCTCGACCACCTGGGCTTTGGGGCGGGGCAGGCGCCGTACCTGCGCGGGCCGTACGCCAGCATGTACGTGCAGAACCCGTGGACCATCCGGCAGTACGCGGGCTTCTCCACGGCCGAAGCGTCGAACGCCTTCTACCGCCGCAACCTGGCTGGCGGGCAGAAAGGGCTGAGCGTGGCCTTCGACCTGGCCACCCACCGGGGCTACGACTCGGACCACCCCCGCGTGCAGGGCGACGTGGGCAAGGCCGGCGTGGCCATCGACTCGGTGGAGGACATGAAAATTCTGTTTGACCAGATTCCGCTGGGCGAGATGTCGGTGTCGATGACCATGAACGGGGCCGTGCTGCCGGTGCTGGCCTTCTACATTGTGGCAGCCGAGGAGCAGGGCGTGCCCCCGGAGAAGCTGGCCGGCACCATCCAGAACGATATTCTGAAGGAATTCATGGTGCGGAACACCTACATCTACCCGCCCGCGCCGAGCATGCGCATCATCGCCGATATCTTCAGCTACACGGCGGCGAAGATGCCCAAGTTCAACAGCATTTCCATCTCGGGCTACCACATGCAGGAAGCCGGCGCCACGGCCGATTTGGAGCTGGCCTACACCCTGGCCGACGGCCTGGAATACGTGCGCGCCGGCCTGGCCGCCGGGATGAAGATTGACGAATTCGCCCCGCGCCTGTCCTTCTTCTGGGCCATCGGCATGAACCACTTCATGGAGATTGCCAAGCTGCGCGCCGGCCGCCTGCTCTGGGCCAAGCTCATGCGGCAGTTTAACCCCACCAACCCCAAAAGCCTGGCCCTGCGCACGCACTGCCAGACCTCGGGCTACTCCCTCACCGAGCAGGACCCGTACAATAACGTGGCCCGCACTGCCATCGAGGCCCTCGCGGCCGTGCTCGGCGGCACTCAGAGCCTGCACACCAACGCCCTCGACGAGGCCATTGCCCTGCCCACCGATTTCTCGGCCCGCATTGCCCGCAACACCCAGCTTTACCTCCAGCTCGAAACCGACGTGACCAAAGTGGTGGACCCCTGGGGCGGCAGCTACTACGTCGAAACCCTCACCCACGAGCTGGCCGACAAGGCCTGGGCCCTCATTCAGGAAGTAGAAGAGCTGGGCGGCATGGCCAAGGCCATCGAAACCGGCCTGCCCAAGCTGCGCATTGAGGAAGCGGCGGCCCGCAAACAGGCCCGCATCGACTCGGGCAAGGAAATCATCGTGGGTGTGAACAAGTACCAGACCACCGAGAAAACGGAGGTCGAAGTGCTCGACATCGACAACGACGCGGTGCGCGAAAGCCAGATTGCCCGCCTCAAAACCATCCGCGCCACCCGGGATACCGTGGCCGTGAAAGTGGCCCTGGCCGCCCTCACGGAGGCCGCCGGAGTTCGTATTGATGACCTGGCCGCCAACCAGCCACCAGCAACCAACAACGAGAAACCAGAAACCAACCTCCTGGCCCTGGCCATCACCGCCGCCCGTGCCCGCGCCACCCTGGGCGAAATCTCCGACGCCCTCGAAGCCCAGTTCGGCCGGCACCAGGCCACCACGCGCACCGTGTCGGGCGTGTACTCGCAGGAGATGAGCCACAACGTGGCTTTCGAGCAGGCCCGCGCCGCTGCCGAGGATTTTGCCGCCCGCGAAGGCCGCCGCCCCCGCATGCTGGTGGCCAAAATGGGCCAGGACGGCCACGACCGCGGCGCCAAAATCATCGCCACCAGCTTCGCCGATGTGGGCTTCGACGTCGACATTGCCCCCCTCTTCCAAACCCCCGCCGAAGTAGCCCGCCAGGCCGCCGACAACGACGTGCACGTCGTGGGCGTGAGCAGCCTAGCGGCCGGCCACAAAACCCTGCTCCCCCAGCTCCTCAAGGAACTCAAGCAACTGGGCCGCGAAGACATTCTGGTGATTGCCGGCGGCGTGATTCCGGCCCAGGACTACCAATTCCTCTACGATGCCGGCGTGGCCGGCGTGTACGGCCCGGGCACGGTCATCGCCACGGCCGCGCTGGAGATTCTGGCGAAGCTGGGGGAGTAAGAACCATTAAAAAGGCCACGGCCCGGATTTGCATTCGGGCCGTGGCCTTTTTAAATAATCGGCTTACTGCACGCCCAGTTGGATGCGGGCCGTTTGGCCGTTACCGAGCATAGTAAGCAACTGATAAAGGCCGGGCGTGAGGCCGGCCAATGAGACGGCATATTCGCCCGCCGTGGCTGGCAATGCTTGCTGCTGCACAGAGCGACCCAGCGCATCGAGGACCACCAACTGGCCGCCGCCCGCCGGTAGTAGCAGCGTAGTATGGCCACTGGCCGGGTTGGGGTAGCAGGCGAGCACGGCAGCGGGCACGGTCGGGCGGGTAGGCGTGAGCACATTGCCAACCGTAAACTTTGCGATGACGATGTCGCTACTGGCAGTAGAAGTGCCGGGGGTAGTAGCCAGCGCGCCAAAAGCGGCGTTGCCCGTGGCACTGCCAACGACGAAGCCATTGCCGCTGGCATCAGCTACAATGAAGTTGCCAGTAGACGTGTCCGTACTGCTGGTACCAGCGGCCTGGTCGGCCCATACCGCATTGCCCTGGCTGTCGTATCGGGCCACAAACAGGTGGCGGCCGGCGGCGGTGAGCGGAATGGTGCCAAAAAGAGCCGAGTTCTCAAACATTCCCGTTACCAAGTAGCCGCCACGGCCATCGTAGGCCACGCTGTTGGCAGCGCTATACATTGTGCCGTTGGTCACCTGCCGCGCCCAAACCTGGGTACCCTGGGTGGTGTAGAGCGCTACATATGGCTGAGAGTTCGTGGAGGTACCGTACGCCCCCGCCACCACGGGGTTCCCGCCAGCATCCACGGCCACACTCAACGCAGAGCTGTAAACACCGTTAGTACCCGTCCCACCATCTCGCCGAGCCCAAACGAAGTTGCCGGCGGCATCCAGCTTGCACAACAGGATATCCGTACTTCCGGTGCCGACAACGGTGGTGGTGCCAAACGTAGCAGTGCCATTGAGCTCGGCGGCAATAAAGGCATTGCCTGCGGTGTCCAGCGCCAGGGAATTAACAATTATAAAGCTGCCCGTCGTGACCAGTTTAGCCTGTAGCACGGCCCCTGCGGGGGACAGCTTGCAGTAAAATATATCGGGTCTGGGTCCACCAACGGGAGTTGGCGGCCCGCCGAAGGATACCGCCCCCTCCGTATCGCCGGCAATAACGACGTTGCCCGCACCATCAATAGCAATGCCCCCAGTACTGATTCCATTGCCGTTGCCCTGGCGCACCCACTGCTGCACGCCTTGCGCGTCGTATTTCACGAGGTAGGAGTCGTAGTTATTGATTGCAGCAAGCGTGAGCGTGGTAGTGCCGAGGGCAATGGGTGTGGTAAAAAAACCCGTCATGTAAACATTACCGGCCGCATCTACTGCGATATGGCTACTTGATATACCTGGGATAATTTTATTCCAAATCAACGCGCCGGCGGCACTGTACTTAGCCAGAAACGTGTACCGTCCTCCTGCCCCCGCCAACGTTGCAGTACCCAGCGTGAGACTACCGCCCGCGTAAGCCCCGGTTACATACTGGCTGCCATCGGCCCCTATCACTATATGCCTCCCGCCGCTGCCACTGCCCGTGCCGCTGGAGATGCTGCGCTGCACGCTGGTCCAGGCGGGAGTGGTTTGGGCGCGAGCCCCCGGTTCCACCAGAAAGAAGGTCGCCAGCAGGAGCAGGAGGTACAGGTGCGGCCACCGAGGGCGAAACAGCGTAGAAAGATTCATTAGGTAAGAATTAAAGAAAAGGAACGGGAATCTACCCGCTTTCAAAGGTACGTGCCGTGCTAGTCTCGTGCAGGGCATTTCATCGGCGCGGCTAAACCCCACCCAAAATACCCGGCCCGGCCCGCCCCACCCGGCGGGCCTTTTTTATGCCCATTTTTGCACCACACCTATCCCCTTCCCATGCCCCTCTTCGCCGCCCTCAACCGCCTCAAAGCCGACCTCGACGCCCTGCGCTCCCTGGCCCCGGAACAGGAGCAGCGGGTGCTGCAACAGTTTCTCCCGGCACAGCACTAGTCCCCGCCCCACCCGGCGGGCCTTTTTTGTTGCCCGAAGCCCGGCCGCAGCACTCCGAAGCCCGTCCGCACCGGCAAGGAGCGCATTTGCACCAACAAGAAGCTTTTTTTCAGGGGCGAGGAGCCGGGGGCCACCGGCCAAAAGCCGCTTCCCAGGGCCTAGGAGCCGGTTCGCACCCGCAAGGAGCCAGTTCACACCGCCAAGGAGCCGGTTCGCATGGGTGGGAAGCGGCTCCTTGGCGGTGCGAACCGGCTCCAAACCGATACCTTACGGCTTCCATTTTCACCATTCATTTTCAAGCAGATGAAAAGAGCTACCGCAGTGCTTCGGCACTACACAACGGCTGATGCCGTGATGCGCCAAAACATGCGCACCATGCACGCGCACTACACCACCCACCAGGCGGCATTTGCGGCCTTCAACCCGGAATTCGACCCGGCCTTTGGGACGGACTGGCTGGCAGCCATCGACGCGGCCGACACCACCCCCGACAACACCGTGCGCACCGGCGAGCTCATGGAAGACACCACCGAGGTGACCGATGTGATGGAACAAGCCCGCACGGCCGTGCAAAGCGTGTTTTATTACGTAGGCCGGGCCTTTCCGCACAATGCCGGCCGCCTCGAACAGTACGGCCGCAGTACCTACGTGGCCGCCCGCGACAACCACGACCGGATGCGCACGCTGCTGAAAACGGCCTTCACCTCGGCCACCCGCGATAAGGCGCCGCTGGCGGCCAAGGGCTACTCCGCCCCGCAGCTCGCTACGCTGGGCACGCTGGTAGAGCAGCTCGCAACGACCAACACCACCCAGGAGGTGACCAAGGGCACCAATGTGGAGGGCACCGACCATTACGTGACCACCCAGAACCTGGCCTACGGCTACGGGCAGGAGGCGAGCGCGGCGGCCAAGCTGCTCTTTGCCGAGGACGCGGCCACGCTGGCTCTGTTCCGGCTGGGCGGGCCGGCGGCCAGCAGCCCCGAAAGCCACGAGGTGAGCGTGGGCCCCGGCGATGTTGCCAGCATCACCTTCGACACGGCGCTGCTGGCCACCACCCGGCTGCACCTGCGCCTGGCGGTGCCCACGGCCGGGCAGGTGGCGCTGGTGGGCCGCGTGGTGGCGGCCGGCGACAAGCTCACGCTGCGCGCCACGCTCACGGCCGGCACCAGCGAGCTGACCGTGCCGGCGGCCGAGCTGGGCCTTGCCGGCCAGGTGCTCCAGGTGCAGAACGACGGCCCGGAGGCCGTGCGCGTCGAAATGGCGCTGGCCTAAGCCGGCCCCAACAGCAGCAAACAGCAGCGGCCCGGATGTTTATCCGGGCCGTTTTTGCGTGGGGACCAGCCGGGGTGGCAGGGGTGTGGGAGGCGGTGCCCTGCTCCTTTGCCCCGCTACCCCATCCGCAAAATACACTTGAGCTTAACAATAATTATTGGATTTTTTATTAGTTTTTATCCAAAATAATACTCTAAATTCACCATTGAATCGCGCGCCTTCTACCCACGGCCGCTTGTGAGGCAGTGCGGGCGAGCTGCCAACCAGGGGATTTTAGGTAGATGAAGACCGGTTTTCGGCTTATTCCTTCCCATTTTACCCTCCCCACAATCACCATGAAACAACTACTACTGGCCCTGCTCCTGCTGATGAGCCTGACTACCCGGGCCCAATCGAATAACTACACGTTTGCCTACCCCGTGAGCGAGGTGAACGGGCTGATGGGCGTGGCCACCGACGACGATGGCAACGTGTACACCACCGGCCGGTTCACGGGCTCGCTGCAAGTGGGCGCTACCCGGCTCACCAGCCCCGGCCTGTGCCTCTACATTGCCAAATACAACGCCCACGGCACGGTGCTCCAGGTCACCAAGCTGGAGGCCAGCTCGTATGTGATGCCCTATGCCATTGCCGTGGACCGGGCCGGCAACAGCTACGTCACGGGCACGTTTGATGGCACGCTGCGCTACAACAACGGCCGCGAGTCGACGGCGCAGCTGGCGCAGGCGGGCAGCGTGGGCTTCACCCTCCGGTGCCGGGCCAATGGCACGGTGGACTGGATTCAGCAGGCCGAAGGCAACCACCGGGGGCCAGCCGGCGGGGCCGTGGGCACGGGCATTGCCGTGGACGCGGCCGGCAACAGCTACGTGACCGGCTACATTGGCGGGGCCAACGTGCAGCTGGGCTCGCTCACGTTTGGGCCCCGCTACCAGCAGCCGTATGTGGCCAGCTACAGCGCGCAAGGCACCCTGCGCTGGGCCCGCGTGTGGACCGCCCTGCACCCGAACGACCAGACCGTGGCCCGCGGCGGCAACGTGGCCGTGAATAGCGCCGGCGACCTCTACGTGAGCGGCAACTTCCAGACGGGGCTGGGGCTGAATGGCCCCACCCTGCGCACACCGGGGGACAACCTGTACCTGTTCCTGGCCAAGCTCGACCCCCGGCAGGGGCAGGTGCAGTGGGCCCAGGCGCTGGCCGGCAGCGGCGATGGCCGCGTGCTGACCACCACCCGACAGGGCGATGCCTACATCGGGGGCAGCTTTGCGGGCACCCTCACGCTGGGCCGCCACACCATCACGAGCAACGCGGGCAGCAACGACGTCTTTGTGGCCCGCTACAGTGCGCGGGGCGTCGCGAAAGCGGCCACGGCGCTGGGTGGCGATTCCTACGACGTGGCCGAAGCCCTGGCCGTGAACCTCCGCACCAACAAAGTCTATCTCTCGGGCACGCTCAACATCGGGGGTTCGGTGCCGAACAGTGCTTTTTTGGCGGAGGTGAGCCCCCAGGGCCGGGTGCGGCAGCTGGCCGCGGTGGGCGGGCCGGGCACCAGCTCCGGCGGCGGGCTGGCCGTTGACGAGGACGATAACCTGTACCTGGCCGGGGTATTCACCCAGACCTGCCACTTTGGCGCCATCACCCTCAGCAGCCCCTCCACGCAAAGCTTCCTGGCCCGCTACGGCAGCCAATCAGGCCACCACGGCCACAAAGACGCCAGGCCGCCGCTCGCCGTTAGCATCTTCCCCAACCCGGTGCAAACCCAGTTCACCCTCCGCCTCACCGACGCCGAGCAGGCGGTGCGCGCCACCCTCTTCGACCATCTGGGCCACGCCGTGGCCGTGCGCACCCTCCAGCCCGCCGCCGCCACTCCCAACACCGAATCGTCTTTCGATACTTCCACCCTGCCCAACGGCCTCTACATGCTCCGCCTCGAATCGGACAAGGAAATCACCACCCGCATGCTGAACGTGCAGCACTGAGGTGCCCCGGACTGGCCTGGTTGCCCCGCACCGGCCCGCTGCTTCAGCGGGCCGGTGTTTTTTTGGCCAGGCGGCCGGAGCCGGGCGGGCGCCGGGGCCGGCTGCTATATCGGGATATATTGAGTAAGTTGCCCGCTCCATCAGCGCGCCTTCTCCCCTTTTTTATGCTCCTGCTCAGTCAGCTTCTCGTCGGTTTCGTCATCCTCATTCACCTCTACATTGTGTGGCTGGAGATGTTTGCCTGGACCACGCGCGGCCCCAAAACGTTTCGGTCGCTGCCCGCCCATTTGTTTGAGCCCACCAAGGTACTCGCGGCCAACCAGGGGCTCTACAACGGTTTTCTGGCCGCCGGCCTCATCTGGTCGCTGCTGATTACGGACCCCGGCTGGCACCGCAACGTGGCCGCATTTTTCCTCGGCTGCGTGGCAGTGGCCGGCATCTACGGGGCGCTCACGGCCGGCAAGCGCATTCTGCTGGTGCAAACCGTGCCCGCCCTGCTGGCCCTGGCGGCGGTGTTGCTGGCCCGGTAGCAGCCCGCAGGTTGCTGCGCACCCAGGCAAAAAAGCCGGCCCGGCACGAAGTAATCGCACCGGGCCGGCTTGGGGGGTTCATTGGCAAAGGCCGGCTAGTCGCGCTGCCGGAACACAAAGGGCACCGGCAGAATGCGCGATACCCGCACGGGCTTGCCCGCCATCGTGCCGGGGTTCCACCAGGGCATGAGCCGAATGATGCGCAGCGCCTCCTGGTCGAAGGCATTGCCGCAGCCGCGGGCCACTTCCGCGTCGGTAATGCGGCCCTGCTCGTCCACCACAAAGCTCACGTACACCGTGCCGGATACCGCCTTGGCCAACAATTCTTCCGGGAAATGGGCATTCTGGCCGATGTATTTGCGGTAGGCCGCCTCGCCCCCCGGAAAGGTGGGCAGCACTTCCGAAAAACTCAGCACCGCACTGGGGCTGGCAGAGGTCGGCTCCGCCGCGCGGGCCGCCGCCGCTTCAGCCGGTTCCGTTGATAGGCTGGACGGCGCCGGCCGGTTCAAGGCATACATTTTCACGGTCATCTGGTTGCCGGTCGCCACCGGCATCATCTGGTCGCGGTAGCCCTGGCACTTAAACAGCAGCACCGACTTCACGTTGGTGAGGGTGAGTAGGAAGTTGCCCGATGCATTGGTGCTCGTGGCCTGGGGCGTGCCCTGCACCGCCACAAATACTCCCGGCAGCGGCTCGCCCGCCTCCGTGATGACGCGGCCCGCCACGGCCGGCAGGGCGGCGTGGCTGGCCATGGCCGGGCCGGATGCCAAAATGGGTTCTGCGGGCGCAATAGCCGCGGCCAGCAGGTGACTAACAAGCACTAGAGTAGAGGAAAACAGCATAGTTGGGTGGGTTTGTGGTTGAAAATGAAGAGAGAAAAGAAATGGGCACCGGCAACAATCGTTTTCTGCTATCGATTGCGCAAAGGGCCCAAGACTGTATGCTGCTGAAACTTACTCAAAAAATCTAATTGTGGTATACCGGGCAAGACATCCTATTATCGGTTCGTATTTAATTATTATCAATCATTGATTAATGACAAATAATCCCACTTGATATAGCTGTTTTTGATTCTCGCCATTGCCCTGTTTATCACAGGAATTGGCACTACATGAAGCAAATAAAGCAATTTTTTGGTTAGCATCTACATAAATCATTTCCCTGAATCAGGACATTTTATTGCACATTACCTAAATCCTATGAAAATGCACTTTTGCAAGCATAATCGTTAACTCTACTCGTCATTTGATAGTAGAATTTTTAACGATGGTTGCGGGTTGCTTTCGCTGCCTCGCAGCCGCGGAAATATCATTCTGAGCCCCAGCCAGAGTAAAAGGCAGCGGCCGGGCCGCTATTCGAGCGCGGCGACGTATCCAAATGCTGGCTCTGCTGGTTTAGCACGGTATATCTGCTCATTTCCCCCGCTCTTTATGGATTTGCAACTTGCCCACCGCCTCGCCCTCGTCACTGGTTCCACGGCCGGCATTGGCCTGGCTATTGCGCGCCGCCTCGCCGCCGAGGGGGCCGAAGTCATTATCACCGGCCGCACCGAAGCCCGCATTGCGGAGGCCAAAGCCGCTATTCTACAAGCCACGCCGGGCGCCGTGGTCCGGGGCGTAGCCGTCGACTTCGGCAAGGCCGACGAAGTGGCAAACTTGCTGCGCACCGTGCCCACCGTGGATATTCTGGTGAACAACGTGGGCATTTTCGAGCCCAAGCCCTTCGCCGAAATCTCCGACGAGGACTGGCTGCATTTCTTCGAAGTGAACGTGCTGAGCGGCGTGCGCCTGGCCCGCCAGTATTTCCCGCTGATGCTGGCGCGCAACTGGGGCCGCATCCTGTTTATTTCAAGCGAATCGGGGCTGCAAATCCCGCAGGAGATGATTCACTACGGCACCACCAAAACCGCGCAGCTTAGTGTAGCCCGCGGCCTGGCCGAGCTTACCAAGGGCACCGGCGTAACGGTGAATTCGGTGCTGCCCGGCCCCACGGCTTCCGAAGGCGTGGACGAATTCATCAAGAAAATGGCGGGCGAGGGCAAGTCGAAAGAGGAAGCTGAGCACGAGTTTTTCCGGAACGACCGGCCCACGTCGCTGCTCCAGCGCTTCATTACCACCGATGAAGTGGCTAGTATGGTGGCCTACCTGGCCAGCCCGCTGGCAGCGGCCACCAACGGCGCTTCGGTGCGTGTGGATGGCGGGGTTGTCCGCAGCATTGGGTAGCCGGTAGCGCGGACGGGGGTTGTTCACGCGCGGACTCACAAAGTCCGCGCTACGTGGGCCAGCTCGTGCCGGACGCGGCTCAACGACTCGGGCGTGATGCCCAGGTACGCGGCGATGAGCCGTAGTGGCAGGCGCTGGGCCAGGGTGGGATAGGTCTGGAGGAAGTCGAGGTAGCGCACCTTGGCCGGGGCGCTGAGCAGCAGCACCAGCCGCTGCTGCATGGCGTAGATGCGGTTGGTGAGCATGGCGATGGTCATCTCGGAATCGCGCACGGTGGGCAGGCCGGGCTGGTGGTAGAACAGGGCGTCGTAGAGCAGTACTTCAGAATCCTCCACGGCATCGATGGCGAATAGCGCTGGCGCGTGGTGCCTGAGGCTGTGCTGCTCGGCAATCCACCATTGCTCGGGGGCAAATTGCAGGATGTGCTCCTTGCCCTGCGCATCGACCACGAAAGCCCGCAAACAGCCCCGCGCCACAAAAGCGCCGTAGCTGGCCACCTCGCCGGCCAGGTGCAGCACTTCGTGCCGCTGCATGGTGCGCGGCCGAAAAAGCTGCCGCAGCACGGCAAACTCTTCTTCGGAGAGGGCGGCGCGTTGCTCGAAATAGGTCCGCAGCGCGGCGTAGGGGTCGGTTTTCATTGTAGCGCGGACTTTGTGGGTCCGCGTCCCCGCGCCGTTCGAGCGGTTTTAACGGCGCGGGGACGCGAACTATAAAGGTCGCGCTACGAGCCCCTATTTCTTACCATACCTCAAGGCATAGCCATTATAAGCGGGGGAAATTTGTAGCTGAATTCTAACCTAATGATTTTATGGAACGCCGCCCATTATTAAAAACCCCGGGCGTGCTGCCCCTCGCTCCCGCTGCCATGAACCTCCAGTCCCTGCACGCCACCGCTTCCAGTTTTGCCAAAACGGCGCCCATGCCCGTGCTTTTCGTGGGCCACGGCTCGCCGATGAATGCCATCGAAGACAACCCGTTCACCCGCAAGCTGCGGCAGGTGGGCGAAGACTTACGCCGCAACCGGCCGCCCTCGGCCATTCTGGTGGTGTCGGCGCACTGGCTCACGCGGGGCACGTTTGCTACGCTGAACGAGCGGCCGGAAACGATTCACGACTTTGGCGGCTTCCCGCAGGAATTGTTCGATATGCAGTACCCGGCCCCCGGCGCGCCGGCCCTGGTGCGCGACCTCATTGCCCAAGTGCCCGACGTGCACGGCACCAACGACTGGGGCCTCGACCACGGCACCTGGACGGTGCTGCACCACCTGTTTCCGGCCGCCGATGTGCCGGTGTTCCAGCTCAGCATTGATGCCACCAAACCGCTGGAGTGGCATTTCGACTTTGCCGGGCAGCTCCGGTTTCTGCGCGAGCGGGGCGTGCTCATCGTGGGCAGCGGCAACGTGGTGCACAACCTGCGCCAGAGCGTGCCCAGGCTCATGGCCGGCGATGCCACGCCCTACGACTGGGCCGTGGAGTTTGATGAGTGGTTTAAAACCCACCTGCTCAGCGGCAACTACCGCGCCCTGACCGACTACACCAAGGCTGGCAGCAGCGGCCCGCTGGCCGTGCCCTCGCTCGACCATTATCTGCCCACCCTCTACACCGTGGGCCTGGCCGGGAAAAATGAACCCGTGCAGCAGCTGTTCGAGGAAGTAAGCTACGGCGGGCTGGGCATGCGCACATTTATGGTGGGGTGAAAATCGGGTAACCGACCGTCATGCTTATCTGGCGGCCGCGTAGTCGAAGCATGACGGTTGGTTTATTCTTCCGCTTCGGCCGGCTCGCCGCCCAGCAAGGCCCAGGCGCCTTCGTTGCCCTGCTGGGCGGCCAGGTGCAGAGCGGTCTGGCCGCGAAAATCCTGGATAGTGGCAGCGGCGCCGGCGTCGAGCAAGAGCTTCACCAGCTCGTTGCGGCCAAACATGGTGGCAAACATAAGGGCGGTGCCGCCGTTGCCGTTTTGCAGGTCGAGGTCGGCGCCGTGCCGGATGAGCTGGCGGGCGATTTCGGGGTAGCCTTTGAAGCTGACGCCCATCAGGGCGGTGTTGCCGGAGGCGTCCTGCGCGTTGGGGTCGGCCCCGGCTTCAAGCAGGAATTTGGTGGCGTCGAGGTGGTTGTCGTAGGCAGTGAGAATGAGCGGCGTGAAGCCTTTGGCGTTGGCCGTATTGATGAGAAGGCCGGTGGCCAGCAATTCTTTCAGGGCCGCAACATCGCCGCGGCGGGCGGCATCAAACAACAAATCTTCGGGCTGAGCAGCAGTAAACGACATGGGCACGGGAAAACTGAACGGGTAAAACGGGGCTACTGGTACGGCAAAACCAGCGGCTGGGCTGAGGTTTCGTCCCCGTTCCGCTCAGGACCACAGCAGTAAAACCAGCACCAGCACAGCCAGCAAGGCACTTACGACGGCCGTGTTAACATAGGTTTCGGCGGTACGGCCTGGCCACACGCCCACGGCTGCCACGGCCGCCAGCAACAGGGGCAGCAGCGCAAACGTCCCGTAAATAGTGCCCCCATAGGGCTGAAAAGGGGCCGGCCCGTCGGGCGAAGCGGGCGAGCTCACGCGCTGCACAATCCCCAGCAAGGGCGTTTGCCACACGGTGATGTGCTGGGCGATGCGCACGCGGTGGCCAAGGGCGCTGGGCAGGCGGAACGTGGTGTGGTCGGTGTGCACCCGGTAGGCCAGCTGCGGGTCGGAGAGCGAGGCGGAAACGGAGATGGGAAAGCGGCTGTGCACGGTTTCGTTGGCGTATTCGCGCGCGGGCAGGGCCCAGTCGAGGCCCAGCAGCAGGCAGCAGGCCAGCAGTGCGGCGTTGAGGCGGCGGGCCACGCGGGCGTAACGGAGCTGGCGCTCGTCGGCGGTGGGCCGGGCCGGGAGTGCGGGGGCGGCGGGCTCATGGGCCCGGAGCAGGTCGTAGGCCAGGCGGCGGCGGGGGTTGCCCAGAATGCCGTAGCCGGCCTCCACTTCGACCAGCCGGGCCTTCATGGCGGGGTCCACGGCCAGGCGCTTGAGGCGGGTGCGCTGGCGCAGATAGCCCTGCTCAATTTCCAGCGCCGAGGCCGAAGGGCTGATGCCCAGAACGCGGTAATAGTTCTGCATAAGTGAAGCGCGGTACAGGCCGAAAATACAGCCTCCCGCCGCTACTTCAAAACGCTGCGCTGCCTTACTCTATTGTCCGCCGTGCCGGGCACTTACGAACGCAAACCGAGCGGCGCGGCCGCCTTTCGACAGCCACCATGATGGGCGAGCCGGCGCCAGGGCCGTACTTCGCAGCCCCGCCACTACCTATGGAAACCTCACGCACCGAAGGCTGCCCCGTGCCCGAACCCGCCGCTCCCCTGCCGGCCCGCCTGCCCAAGCCGACGGAATGGAGCACGCTGGCCGTGGCATCGGTGCGCGGCAAATCGCGCCTCGTGGCCTGCAAAAACATCCAGCCGCTCAAGCTGCTCCAGCCGGCCTCGCCCACCAGCGCCTGCCACGTGGTGCTGAGCAGCTACGGCGGCGGCATGGTGGCCGGCGATGCCATCCGGCTGCGCATTTCGGGCGGGGCCGACACGCAGCTCATCCTCAGCACGCAGGCCAGCACGAAGATTTTTCGGTCCATCGACGGGGCGGTGGCCGAGCAGCACACCGTGGGCGAGCTGGGTGAAAACGCCCTGGCCGTCGTGTTTCCCGACCCGGTGGTACTGCAAGCCGAAAGCCGCTACCGCCAAACCCAGGAATGGAACATCCAACCCACAGCGCTGCTGCTGCTGGTCGACTGGTTTCACTCCGGCCGCATGGATTTGGGCGAGCGGTTTGCTTTCACCTCGCTGCATTCGGAGCTGCGGGTGCGGGTGGACGGGCGGCTGGTGCTCCTGGATAGGTTTGCGTTTCGTCCCGAGGAACACATTGCCGCCGCGCCGGCCAACTTCGCCGGGTACCAAACCTTCTTCTCGGTCTTTCTGGTGGGCCGCCCCGAAGATGCCCGCTTCCAACGGCTGGCAGCGGTGCTGAAGCAGCAAAAGATGCCCGGCGGGGCCAGCCCGCATTTCAGCCTCAGCGGCCAGGAGTGCGTGGTGGCCGTGACCCAGGCGCGGGAGAACGTGTGGGTGCTGCGGGCTGCCGCGCACAGCCGCATGGCCTTGCAGCCGCTGTGCGAGCAGATTCTGGCGGCACTGGCCGATGGGGAATTGCTGGGGTATAACCCGTTGGGACGGAAATATTAGCCGTAGCGCGGACTTTGTAGTCCGCGCCCCCGCGCCGTATTCCGGATGTGCATAATGTGGGGGACGCGGACTACAGAGTCCGCGCTACTCTCCTACCGCCTGTCCTCCCGCACGGCGGCCAA
Organism: Hymenobacter terricola; assembly: GCF_017921975.2. Classification (GTDB taxonomy): domain Bacteria; phylum Bacteroidota; class Bacteroidia; order Cytophagales; family Hymenobacteraceae; genus Hymenobacter; species Hymenobacter terricola. The sequence goes on along the minus strand of NZ_JAGEMO020000023.1, from coordinate 22,034 downwards.
GGCGCGGGCCTTGGCCGCTTTGATATGGCCGATAATCTCCTCCAGCCCAAAGCCATCCACGGCCCGCGCAAACAGAAACGGGCCGTCGCCGCGCATCTTCTTCGAGTCGCGCTCCATCACGCCGAGGTCAGCTTTGATTAAGTCTTTGAGGTCGATTTTGTTGATAATGAGCAGGTCGGACTGCGTGATGCCGGGGCCGCCCTTGCGCGGAATTTTATCCCCGCCCGACACGTCGATGACGTAGATGGAATAATCCACCAGCTCGCGGCTGAAGTGGGCGGCCAGGTTGTCGCCGCCGCTTTCCACGAAGAGGTAATCAAGGCCGTAGTTGAAGCGCTGCATGAGGCCTTCGAGCGCGTCCATGTTCAGCGAAATATCTTCCCGAATCGCGGCATGCGGGCAGCCGCCGGTTTCCACGCCCACAATCCGGTCCTCGCTCAGGGCGCTGTTACGAATGAGAAATTCAGCGTCTTCGCGGGTGAAAATATCATTCGTCACCACACCCAATTCGAACTCGTGCCGCAGCCGCTCGCACAGGGCTTTGAGCAGCGCCGTTTTGCCCGTGCCCACCGGCCCGCCGATGCCCACGGTGAAGGCCCGCTTGCGGAAGTTGCGGTAGGACGGCAGCCGGCGCGTTTCGCGCTCGTTGAAGTCGCCGGGCGATTCGTAGGCTTCGTGGGTATGGCCGTGGAGGAGCAGGGCAAGTTTTTCGACAAAAGCCATAAGTAGTAGCGCGGACTTTTAGTCCGCGAATGGGTGAGTTGAATACGGACTCGCGGACTAAAAGTCCGCGCTACTTAGTTCTGAAACAGCCGCGAGTATACGTCCTCGTGCAGCACCTGCGCCACATCGAGCATAAACGCCGAGCGGCTGGCCTCGCCAAAGCCCCTCCCCTCCTGCGCCGCTAAAATATGCTCGAACACCGCGTAGAAATCGTGTTGCAACTGGTGCCCCTCCAGCGGCCCCAGAAACCCGAGGCGAATGGCGGCGCTGAGCTGGTCGCGCAGCAGCATGTGGAGGTACATGGCCTTTTGCTCTTCCAAAGCAAAACCCACCCGCTGCAAGGCCAGCGCGAAAACCAGCGTGAAGTGCGGGGGTATTTCCTGCGCGGCAAACCAATTTGTAATGGTTTCCAATTCGGCATTCGGGTAGAACGTGGCCAGTAGTTTCAGCCAGTTGCGGCCCTGCACGGCGCTGGCTTTATAGAGGCCGGGGACCAATACTTGGGCATCGTATTCTTCGGCCAGCGTTTGGAATTCGGGGCTTTTTTCGGTGAGGTGAAAAGTGGAATGAATGAAGGGCAATTCGGCGCTGCCGGCTTGCTGCAAATAGGAATACAGGTAGTTCCGCAGCGCAACCGGCGTGGTGATTAGGCCAAACGTGAGGCTGCTTTCCAAGCCGTAGGAATAGGCGAACGAGCCGGTGGGGATGGCCGAATCGACGAGGTGCAGGAGGCGGGCGAAGTGCATGGATAGTAGCGCGGACTTTGTAGTCCGCGAGTGGATTGGTTAACTCGCGGACTACAAAGTCCGCGCTACATTAAAACAAATTATACAGCTGCGCCAGCGGCAGCACTTCCGCCGGCTCGCACGTCAGATGCACGCCGTCCACTATCACGCGGTACGTTTCGGGGTCCACCGAAATATTGGGCAGGTAGTCGTTCAGGGCCATGTCCTTTTTGCCGATGTTGCGGCAGTTTTTCACGGCTACCACCTGCTTCGTCAGGCCATAATCAGCCCGCACCCGCTCGACCGAAGCGCCCGACACGAAGACCATCGAACTCTTCCCGATGGCCCCGCCCAGCGCCCCGAACATGGGGCGCGAAAAGGAAGGCTGCGGCGTGGGAATGGAGGCGTTGGCGTCGCCCATCTGGGATTGGGCGATGATGCCGCCTTTGAGTATCATCTCGGGGCGCGAGCCGAAAAAGGCGGGCTTCCAGAGCACCAAATCGGCCAGCTTGCCGATTTCGACGGAGCCGACCTCGTGCGAAATGCCGTGGGCGCGGGCCGGGTTGATGGTGTACTTGGCCACGTAGCGGCGCACGCGGAAGTTGTCGGCCTGGGTGGCCGCGTCTTCGGGCAGGGAGCCGCGCTGCTGCTTCATTTTGTGGGCCGTTTGCCAGGTGCGGGTGATGACCTCGCCCACCCGGCCCATGGCCTGCGAATCGGAGGAAATGATGCTCAGCGCGCCCAGGTCGTGCAGGATGTCTTCGGCGGCGATGGTTTCGCCCCGGATGCGGCTTTCGGCGAAGGCCACGTCCTCGGGGATGTTGCGGTCGAGGTGGTGGCAGACCATGAGCATGTCGAGGTGCTCGTCGATGGTGTTCACCGTGAATGGCCGCGTGGGGTTCGTGGACGAGGGAATGACGTTCGGCTCGCCGCAGATTTTGATGATGTCGGGCGCGTGGCCGCCCCCCGCGCCCTCGGTGTGGTAGGAGTGGATGGTGCGGCCCTTGAACGCGGCGGTGCTCGTTTCCACGAAGCCGCTCTCGTTCAGCGTATCGGTGTGGATGCAGACCTGCACGTCGTACTCCTCGGCAATGCTCAGGCACATGTCGATGGCCGCCGGCGTGGTGCCCCAGTCTTCGTGCAGCTTGAAGCCCAGCGCCCCGGCCTCGGCCTGCTCGCGCAGGCCCTCCGGCTTGCTGGCGTTGCCCTTGCCCAGGAACCCGAAGTTGAGCGGGTAGGCTTCGGTGGCCTTCAGCATGGTTTCGAGGTAGAAGGCGCCGGGCGTGCAGGTGGTGGCATTGGTGCCCGCCGCCGGCCCGGTGCCGCCCCCAATCATGGTGGTGACGCCCGAGGCCAGCGCCTCCGGAATCTGCTGGGGGCTGATGAAATGGATGTGGCAGTCGATGCCGCCGGCCGTGAGCAATTGGCCTTCGCCGGCAATGACTTCGGTGGTCACGCCCACCACCATGCCGGGCGTGACGCCGGGCATGAGGTGCGGGTTGCCGGCCTTGCCGATGCTCACAATGCGCCCGCCCTTGATGCCGATGTCGGCCTTGTAAATGCCGGTGTAGTCGACCACCAGCGCGTTGGTAATCACGAGGTCCAGCGCGTCGGCCGGCCCGATGCCGGCGGCCTGGCCCATGCCGTCGCGCAGCACCTTGCCGCCGCCGAACTTGCATTCCTCGCCGTACACGCAGTAGTCTTTTTCTACCTGAATCAGCAGGTCGGTATCGCCGAGGCGCACCCGGTCGCCGGTGGTGGGGCCGTACATGTCGGCATACGCGCGGCGGGAGATGGGGAGGGACATATTGTAGCGTAAAGCTTATTCAGAAACAGCAGGTGCTTCGTAAAAAGCATCAATTCTTTGTAACAAAGGAGTCAATGGCTTCTTACCTGCCATTGTGTTATAGAATAGATGATTGACTGAATAATCTACAGGTTCCTCATTGACAATTTTAATCAGATAAGGAAAGCCTTTTCGCTCTTTCACGCCGTAAAGCATATGGGAAACGAACTTGCTATCAGGGCCACAATCAATATCCTCTCCATCTACAAAAACAATGTTTGTAGTGGGTTGCAATTGCGGCACAACGGTGTCTTTTGCAAATTCAAAGCTGCTTCTCCGGCTGTTATAAAAGAAGAATTTACTGCCATTTACACGGCTTAAAAATTCCTTATATTCCTTTTGAAACTCCTCTTGCTCCTTTTTAAACTGCTTATCTAAGTAAAACAGAATCAGCGGAAGGCATAGCAAAAGAACAAGCCCAATGGCGACAGCAAATGCTATCAATAGCAAGCCGATTCCAAGTACGTATTTAGAAAAGCAAGCCAGAATAATCACCCCAGCTACGCGAAGAATCTTGTCAGACCAATTACTTTTTTGATTTTCCATATCGCTAAGATGACAAGATTATCTGTCAATTATTGGCAAGTTTCTCAAGCGCCTGCTGCTTCTTTCCAGCATCCTCCAGCTGGCCATCAATCCAGCCATTGCCGCCGTACACGATGCGCTCGCCGCTGAGGGCCACTAATGTAACGCGCTTGCGTTCGCCGGGCTCGAAGCGTACTGCGGTGCCGGCCGGGATGTTGAGGCGGAACCCGTAGGCCGCCGCGCGGTCGAATTGCAGCGCGGCGTTGGTTTCGAAGAAGGGGTAGTGCGAGCCGACCTGCACGGGCCGGTCGCCCAGGTTCACGACGTCCACCGCGACGGTGGCGCGGGTTTCGTTGAGGATGATGTCGCCGTCGGCCAGCAGGTATTCGCCGGGCGGCGGGGGGCTGGCGGGCGCTGGCGCCGGGGCAGTGGCGCGGCTCAGGCCGGAGCCGTAGAGGGCCAGGGCGGCATCGCCGGTTTCGCGGCAGATGGGGTGGTGCACGGTCACGAGCTTGGTGCCGTCGGGGAAGGTGCCTTCGATTTGGACTTCGTGGAGCAGGTCGGCCACGCCGGGCAGCACGTCGGCCAGGCCCAGCAGCTGCTTGCCCTTGTCCATGAGCACGGCCACCCGCTCGCCGTCGCGGATGAACTCCAGCAGCTGCGTGGCGATGAGGGCCAGGGCTTCGGGATAGTTCAGGAGCAGGCCGCGGGCGTAGCGCTTCTGGGCCACCACGCCGGCCTGGTGGAGGATGAGCTTGTCGAGGTCTTTGGGGGCGAGGTGCATAGGGGGGGTGCGGTAAAGAACGTCATGCAGAGCGTAGCGAAGCATCTCGCTTGTGGTAGTACTTCAATCGTTAGGAATTAGTGGTGGCACGCGAGATGCTTCGCTGCGCTCTGCATGACGTGCTAAGTTTCACTAAACGGGCCAGTCCAGGTTTCCAGGTCGATGGGTTCCCAGTTGGGGTTGAATTCGGCAATTAGCTTTTCCTTGTTTGGCGCGGCTCCAACCTTTTAATTCCTTTTCGCGGGCAATGGATTGGGTGGCATCGGGCTGGATTTCAAAGTAGACGAGCAGGTTGGCCTGGTAGCGGCCGGTGAATTTGCCGTGGTTACCCAGGTTATTACTGTGCTCGGCGAGGCGACGCGTTAAGTCATTTGTTACGCCGATATATAGCACGGTGCGGTTGGGATTTGTGAGCAGGTAGACGTACATGAATTGTTGTTTTAGTCAGAGGAACGTCATGCAGAGCGCAGCGAAGCATCTCGCTTGTGGTAGTAATTCAATCGTCAGGAATTAGTGGTGGCACGCGAGATGCTTCGCTATGCTCTGCATGACGTTCTTTTTGGTTGACGTTCTACCATCGCACATTCCCATAAATCATCCAGCCGCCGTACCCAATGCACAGAAGCGACGACAAGGTAACGGTGCCAAACTTCAACGTCCGGCTAATTTTCATCCGTTGCGTGAACGGCACGCTGCACAGCCCGGCCACGATAAACATGCCCAAGATGGAGCCTGCGCCGAATACCGCGAAGTAAAGCACGCTCAGCCACGGGCTGCGGATTTCGCTCATCACCAGCAGCACCAGCGCGCCGCTGCCGGCCAGGCCGTGGAGCAGGCCCACGGCATAGGCCGCCCGCGACGGCGCAGCACCGGGCCGCACCTTGGCGGGCGGCCGGCGCTGCTCCAGCAGGCGGCTGATGCCCATTACTACTAGCATGAGGCCCACGGCGGCTTCGAAGTAGCCGGAGGTGAGGAAGGTGACGCGGCCCAGCAGGATGACGGCGCCCACGACGACCAGCGTGGTAGTGTGGCCCAGGCCCCAGTACACCCCGTCGCGAAGGGCTTCGGCAAGGGTGTCTCGGCGCGAAATCAGGTTGCCCACGGCCAGCAGGTGGTCGGGTTCGAAGGCATGACCCATTCCGGCCACTGAAGCGAATAAAATGGGCAGCAGGCCTTGCATTTGCCGGGGTGTTTGAGGAAAATGGTGCTGGAAACGTTTGGGGACCCTGGATTTTAAGGCAGGTTGGATTTCCTGAAGAAAGTAGGCTAAACTTTTTGGATTAGCAGCCGAATCTGAAAAAAGCTCCCGTAACTTACAGTTCCGTGCCGCTTGGCGGGGCAGGAAAACGTTCATTTAGCGGCTATACCTTCCTGTCATGCAGAGCGTAGCGAAGCATCTCGCGTGTAGCAGCAACTCAATCGTCAGAAAAGGATTAGTGGTGGCAAGCGAGATGCTTCGCTGCACGCTGCATGACGAGTTTTGACGTTGTACAATCACCACCTGCAATTTATTATAATTCAACAATTTATCAATCAATACAACGCTCTGGAAATAGTAAAGCAGCGAATAACGCCATTTTGTCTCCCACCGGCGGGCCGTTCCTTGTGAACGACTGTGTGCAACTGGCTGATTTTACGTCTGCCCATGCTGGCGTTCCCGCCGGGCGGCGGCACCCTTCTCATGAATTTTTAAACTCCCGATGCAATCCACTGACACTCCTCAGGGCCTGTACCGCCCCGAATTTGAGCACGATGCCTGCGGGACTGGCTTCATCACCTACCTCAACGGCCGCAAGACGCACCAGACCATCAACGATGCGCTGACCATGCTGGAAAACATGGAACACCGCGGCGCCTGCGGCTGCGATTCGGACTCCGGCGACGGGGCCGGCCTGCTGCTGCAAATTCCGCACTGGTTCCTGCTCCAGGAGTGCGTTGCGCTGAATATTCTCCTGCCCGAGCCCGGCAACTACGGCGTGGGCATGGCCTTTTTACCCAAGGACGACGGCCTGCGCGAAGCCTGCCGCACGGTCATCAACGGCGCGGCGGCGCGGCTGGGCTTCCCGCTGCTGGGCTACCGGCCGCTGCCGGTGAACCCGGCCGGCATCGGCCCCACCGCGCTGGCCGCCGAGCCGGTGATGGAGCAAGTGTTTTTCGGCCGCCCGGCCGGCATCACCAACCCCGACGACTTCGAGCGCAAGCTTTACGTGCTGCGCCGCCTGATTTTCAAGACGGTGCGCGAAACGGTGGGGGCGGCAATGGACGTGTTCTACTTCGCCTCACTCTCCTGCAAAACCATTGTTTACAAGGGCCAGCTCACCACCTACCAGGTGCGCGGCTACTTCCCCGACCTCAGCGACGAGCGGGTGGTTTCCACGTTCGGGCTGGTGCACTCGCGGTTTTCGACCAACACCTTCCCGAGCTGGAAGCTAGCGCAGCCCTTCCGCTTTCTGGCGCACAATGGCGAAATCAACACGCTGCGCGGCAATCTGAACTGGTTTTACGCCGGCCTGCGCAACTACGTGTCGCCGTATTTTTCTTCGGAGGAAATGGACATGCTGCTGCCGGTGGTCGACGCCGGGCAGTCGGACTCGGCCTGCCTCGACAACGTGGTGGAAATTCTGCTGCACTCGGGCCGCCCGCTGCCGCACGTGATGATGATGCTGGTGCCCGAAGCCTGGGACGGCAACACCCAGATGGACCCGCTCAAAAAGGCCTTTTACGAGTTCCACGCCACGTTTATGGAGCCCTGGGACGGGCCGGCCGCCCTCATTTTCACCGATGGCAAGCAGATTGGGGCCATGCTGGACCGCAACGGCCTGCGCCCCCTGCGCTACCTCGAAACCACCGACGGCCGCGTGCTGGTGGCCTCCGAGGCCGGCGTGCTCGACATCGACCCCGCCACCGTGGTGCAAAAGGGCCGCCTCCAGCCCGGCAAAATGCTGCTCGTGGACACCGTGGCCGGCCGCATCATCACCGACGAGGAGCTGAAGGCCCAGGCCGCCGGCCGCCAGCCCTACGGCGCATGGCTGAACGAGTACCAGATTCGGCTGGAAGAGCTGCCCGAGCCACGCCAGATGTTCACGGAACTGGCCACCGAATCGGTGTTCAAGTACCACCAGGTGTTCGGCTACACCCGCGAGGACATCGACATGCTCATCACGCCGATGGCCGTGGAGGCCAAGGAACCCATCGGCTCGATGGGCGTCGACGTGCCGCTGGCCGTGCTGTCGGACCAGCCGCAGCACCTGAGCAGCTACTTCAAGCAGTTTTTCGCGCAGGTCACCAACCCGCCCATCGACCCCATCCGGGAGCGGCTGGTGATGAGCCTGGCCACTTTCCTGGGCAACAACGGCAACATTCTCGACGAGGACAAGCACCACTGCCACTGCGTGGCCCTGCGCCAGCCCATCCTCAGCAACCACGAGTTGGAAAAGCTGCGCAGCATCGACACCGGCATGTTCAATGCCAAGACGCTGCAAACCTATTTCAAGGCCGACGGGCTGCCGGGTTCGCTCGAAAACGGCCTCGCCCGCCTCTGCCGCTACGCTGAGGACGCGGTGAACGACGGGTTTGAAGTGCTGATTCTGTCGGACCGCGCCGTGGATTCGGAGCACGCGCCCATTCCGTCGCTGCTGGCGGTTTCGGCCGTGCATCACCACCTTATTAAGCTGGGCTACCGCGGCTCGGTGGGCCTGGTGGTGGAAGCCGGCGACGTGTGGGAAGTGCACCATTTCGCCTGCCTGCTGTCGTTTGGGGCCACGGCCATCAACCCGTATCTGGCGCTGGCCACCATCCGGACCATGCACGAGGCCGGGCACCTGACCACCTCCCTAGACCCGTCGCAGCTGACGTACAACTACATTAAAGCCGTGTGCGACGGGCTGCTGAAGATTTTCTCGAAGATGGGAATTTCGACCTTGCAGTCGTACCACGGCGCGCAGGTGTTCGAGATTCTGGGCATCAACCAGGCCGTGGTGGACGCGTATTTCTGCGGCGCAGTCACCCGCATCGGCGGGCTCGGGCTCGATGAAATAGCCCGCGAAACGCTGTACAAGCACTTCCAGGGCTTCAAAAGCACCACGCCCGAGGAGCAAACCCTGCTACCCGACGGCGGCCTTTACCACTGGCGGCGGCGCGGCGAGGCGCACATGTTCAACCCCGAAACGGTGCATTTGCTGCAACTCGCCACGCGCACCAATAACTACGCCACTTACCAGCGCTACGCCAGGATGATTAATGAGCAGACGCGGCAGATGTTTACCCTGCGCGGCCTGCTCGATTTTGCCCACCACCGCGAGGCCATTGCCCTTGAGGAAGTGGAGCCGGCCGAAGGCATCATGAAGCGGTTTGCTACCGGGGCCATGTCGTTCGGCTCGATTTCGCACGAGGCGCACAGCACGCTGGCCATTGCCATGAACCGCATCGGCGGCAAGAGCAACACCGGCGAAGGCGGCGAGGACCCGATGCGCTACGAAAAAATGGCCAATGGCGACTCCATGCGCTCGGCCATCAAGCAGGTGGCCTCGGCGCGCTTCGGCGTCACGGCGCATTACCTGACTAATGCCGACGAGCTGCAAATCAAGATGGCGCAGGGGGCCAAGCCCGGCGAAGGCGGCCAGCTCCCCGGCCACAAAGTGGACGAGTGGATTGCCAAAGTGCGCCACGCCACGCCCGGCGTCGGCCTGATTTCGCCCCCGCCCCACCACGACATCTACTCCATCGAAGACCTCGCGCAGCTGATTTTCGACCTGAAAAACGCCAACCGCGCCGCCCGCATCAACGTGAAGCTGGTGAGCAAGGCAGGAGTGGGCACCATCGCGGCCGGCGTGGCCAAGGCGCACGCCGACGTGATTCTCATTGCCGGCTACGATGGTGGCACGGGCGCGTCGCCCATCAGCTCCATCAAGCACGCCGGCCTGCCCTGGGAGCTGGGCCTGGCCGAAGCGCACCAAACCCTGGTGCGCAACCAGCTCCGCAGCCGCGTGGTGCTGCAAGCCGACGGCCAGCTGAAAACCGGCCGCGACCTGGCCGTGGCCGCGCTTTTGGGAGCCGAAGAATGGGGCGTAGCCACCGCCGCGCTGGTGGCCGGCGGCTGCGTGATGATGCGCAAATGCCACCTCAACACCTGCCCCGTGGGCGTGGCCACGCAGGACCCGGAGCTGCGCAAGCTCTTCACCGGCCAGCCCGAGCACATCGTGAACCTGTTCCGCTTCCTGGCCGAGGAGCTGCGTGAAATCATGGCCGAGCTGGGCTTTCGCACCATCAACGAGATGGTGGGCCGGCCCGAATTCCTGAAAGTGCGCGAAGGCCTCACCCACTGGAAAGCCCGCCACCTGGACCTCTCCGAAATCCTGCACCCGGCCGTGAACATCTCCGGCGGCACCCTCTGCAACAGCGAAAGCCAGGACCACGGCCTGGATAATATTCTGGATTGGCAGCTGCTGGAATACGCCCAGCCGGCCCTGAATGAGCAGATTCCGGTGTATGGCGAGTTCGAGGTGCACAACACCGACCGCACCATCGGTACGCTGCTTTCAAATGAGATTGCCAAGCGCTACCACGCTGCCGGCCTGCCGCCCGATACCATCAACTACCGTTTCCGGGGCTCGGCGGGGCAAAGCTTTGGGGCGTTCAGCGTGGCGGGGCTGTCGTTTGCTTTGGAAGGCGAGGCCAACGACTACGTGGGCAAGGGCCTGAGCGGGGCGCAGCTGGCCATCTTCCCTTCCCCCGCCGCGCATTTTGTGCCCGAGCAAAACATCATCATCGGCAACGTGGCGCTGTACGGGGCCACGTCCGGCGCGCTGTTCGTGCGCGGGCAGGCCGGCGAGCGGTTTGCGGTGCGCAACTCGGGCGCCACGGCCGTGGTGGAAGGCGTGGGCGACCACGGCTGCGAATACATGACGGGCGGCCGCGCCCTCATTCTGGGCCAGACGGGCCGCAACTTCGCCGCCGGCATGAGCGGCGGCATCGCCTGGGTGTACGACCCCAACGGCACCTTCCCGGCCAATTGCAACCCCGAAATGGTGGAGCTCGACCCGCTCAATGCCGACGACGAGGACCAGATTCAGGAGCTGCTGCGGCAGCATGTGGAGCTGACCGGCAGCCAGGTAGCGACCTTTCTCTTAGGCAATTGGAATGAGGAAGCCGGGAAGTTCGTGAAGGTATTCCCGAGTGAGTATAAGAAGGTGCTGCAAAAGGCGCAGTACGCCAGGGTGTAGGAACGCGCCATGGCGCGTTCGGCGGTAGCACAATCCGGCAGCCGCCTGTTTCAATAGCAAAACATACAGCCCAAACGGGCACAACGATTGAACGCGCCGTGGCGCGTTCCTACTAAATAACATGGCCAACCCCACCGGTTTCAAAGAATTCGCCCGCGAGCTGCCGCCCAAAGCTGCGCCGCAGGAGCGCATTGCCCACAACCGCGAGTTCGTGGGCACCTACTCCGAAAATCAGCTCACGAAACAGGCCGCCCGGTGCATGGATTGCGGCATTCCGTTTTGTCACTCGGGCTGCCCGCTGGGCAATATCATCCCCGAATTCAACGACGCGGTGCGCGAGCAGGACTGGGAAAATGCCTACCAGATTCTCTCGGCCACCAACAACTTCCCCGAGTTCACGGGCCGCATCTGCCCCGCACCGTGCGAGGCCGCCTGCGTGCTCAGCATCCACAGCAGCCCGGTGGCCATTGAGGAAATCGAGAAGCACATCATCGAAATTGCTTTCTCGAAAGGCTACGTGCAGCCCACTTCGCCGGTCCTGAAATCGGACAAGACGGTGGCCGTGGTAGGCTCCGGGCCGGCCGGGCTGGCGGCAGCCGCACAGCTGGCCAAGGCCGGCCACACCGTCACGGTGTTCGAGCGCGACGACCGGCCCGGCGGCCTGCTCCGCTACGGCATCCCCGATTTCAAGCTGGATAAATGGGTGATTGACCGGCGCATCAGGCTGCTGGAAGAAGACGGCATCAGCTTCCGCTGCAACACCGAAATCGGCCGCGATATCCCGGCCGCCGACCTCACCCGCGACTTCGACGCCGTGGTGCTGGCCGGCGGGGCCAGCGTGCCGCGCGACCTGCCCATTACCGGCCGCGAGCTGCCCGGCATCCATTTCGCCATGGACTACCTCACCCAGCACAACCGCCGCGTGAGCGAGTTAGCGGTTGACGATGAGGCGATTTGGATGGAAGGCCAGGATGTGGTCGTCATCGGCAGCGGCGACACCGGCTCCGACTGCGTGGGAACGGCCAATCGCCAGGGCGCGCGCACCGTCACGCAGTTTGCCCTGATGAACCAGCCCGGCAACGAGCGCCCCGCGCACACGCCCTGGCCCGCCGAGCCGCACATTTTCCGCAGCAGCAGCTCGCACGAAGAAGGCTGCCAGCGCTACTGGGGCATCAATACCAAGGCTTTCCTCGGTGATGAGAACGGCCAGCTCCGCGCCCTGCTCGTGAGCGACGTGACCTGGGAAACCGACGTGCTGGGCCGCCGTCTCCGCTTCGAGGAAGTGTCCGATTCGGACCGCGAAATCCCCTGCCAGCGCGTGCTGCTGGCCCTGGGCTTCACCGGCCCCCGCATCGAAGGCCTGCTGACGGAGCTGGGCGTGGACCTGGACCAGCGCGGCAACGTGCTGGCCGATGAAAGCGCCTTTGTCACCAATCAGCCCACTATTTTCGTGGCCGGCGACATGCGCCGGGGCCAGTCGCTGGTCGTCTGGGCCATCTCAGAAGGCCGCGAGGCGGCGCGGCAGGTCGATGTGTTCCTGACGGGCAAGACGGCATTGCCGAGCAAGAATGCGGTGGGCATGTTTGCGTGAGCGTTTGTTATTGCGAGGCGAAGCCGTGGCAATCCGTCCCCCCGATGTGACCAGCCCAATAATGTGACAAGCCCCGGCTGTATTAAATGCCCGCGCTTGTCGCTTTTCAGTCTTTACTCAATTGTGGATAGACGACCTTTTGGATATAATCCATTATCGAATCTCCGGCCTGAGCCAGCAATTCTTTACGCTTATTCAATTCATCAATTGCGCGTTGCTTAAGACTATTATTCGGCTTCCATTCCTTGCCGTCTACTACAGCATTATCGTAAATAATCACGCATAGAGCTGAAAGCAGGACATGTTTTTTATGTAGCAGTGTGAGTGGGCTATCAAGTGCCCCCAATATCATTTCTAAATATCGTCCTTCTGCCAGTATCAATTCCTCATCCTGCCGTTCCACAAAGAGCCCCTCATCCTGCGCCCACGCTGTAATCAATTCTTCATCGAGCATGGGCATCGTGAAACTGCCTGTGGATTTGCTTCCACCACATACGACGCAAGTTGGGCCGAACAATTCAGTTGCATCGAAAAGCTCAAAAGCGGCTTCTCGTTTCGTAAGAGGCGCGTTTACTTCAAAGCCGCAATCGGTGCATTTTCTGTTTACTACATACTTTTTCATCGACAGCAGTTGCCTGGGGGTTAAGGGAATACTCATTAGAACACTCAACCTACAAAAATCAACGCCTGCCCCTACCCTATCGCCCGCTGCACCCAGGGCTTGAGGCCGGGCACGCGGGCCAGGCGCACCCCCGCGTTCACTAGCCACGGCTTGTTGCTGAGGAAGCGCATGAGGCGGTAGCTTTTGGCCAGCTTGCGGCTGATTTTGAGCGCCACCTGCGCGTCGTACTGCCGCATGGCTTCGGCGCTGAAATCCTGCTTTGCAAAGCAAGCCTCGGCCTGGGCGGCGGCCAGGATACCGCTCTGCATGGCCGTATCGATGCCGTGGCCCTGAACGGGGTCGATGAGCGAGGCCGCGTCGCCGCACAGCAGAAAGCGGGCCCCGCTCACAGGCACCGTGCGCCCGCCGCCCAGCGGCAGGCCGAAACCCTGAATGCCGCCGTGCTGCGTCGCATTATCAAACCGGCCCGCTAAGGCCGGGTGGCCCGTCAGCAGCTCGGGCAGCAGCTTTTTCAAATCGACTTTGTGCCGGGCCACGGTTTCTGCCAGCATGCCCAGGCCCACGTTGTAGCGGCCCGCGCCCACGGGAAAAATCCAGAGGTAGCCCTGCAGGTAGTCTTTGGTGAAAAAGTACTCCGTGAGGCCGGCTTCGGCCCCTTTTATGTTCTCGAAGTAGGCCCGCACGCCGGCGCAGTGGTGGGCGCGGTCGAGGGGCGCGGGCAGCAGCTGGCGGCGCACCACGGAGTTAGCCCCGTCGCAGCCGATGACCAGCTGGCAGGTGATTTCCGCGCCGGCCGTGGTGGTTAGCCGCACCTGGCCGGCTTCGATTTTTAGGGATTTCAGGCCGGTATTTTCCCGGATTTCGGTGGTGGAATGGGTCCGCACCAGGTCCAGCAGCGCCGCATCGAACGTCTCACGCGGGCTATTGAAGCTGGGCAGCTTCCAGCGCATCCACAGGCTGTCGCCGTTGGGGGCCACGAGGCGCGACTGGCGCACGGCATCGAGCGGCTGCAGGTGCCAGAGGCCCTCGGCAAAGGTGGGGTCGAGCTGGCGCAGGGCCTTGAGGGCGTGGCCGGGAATGGCATCGCCGCACACTTTGTCGCGGGGGAACAGGGCCTTGTCGAACAGGGCCACGCGCCGGCCGCTCTTGCGCAAAGCCAGGGCGCAGGCCGTGCCCGCCGGGCCCGCGCCGATGATGGCTACATCGTAATCAAATGGAGGGGAAGTCCGCACGGCTTCAAAGGTAGCGGGCGCGCTCGGCTGCCGGCGCAACAAAGTTGGCCGCAATGCCGCCGCAGATGCTTGATTTTACATATCTTTAAGCGCTACCCCACCGTACTGAGATTACCTGTTCGCTGCCAAAAGGCCCACCGTTCCTTTCTACCGCCGTGACTGCTCTACCTTCCTCCCTGATTCCTGCTACCGACGCGGCCCGCCTCCGCGCCCTCGAGCGCTACCAGCTGCTGGACGCCCGCAGCGAAAAAATCCTCGACGACGTGGTGGCCGCCACCGCCCGGCTGTTTCGCGTGGCCAACACCACGCTGACCATCGTGGAAGAAACCACGGTGCTCATCAAGGCGCCCTACAACCTGCCGGTGGTCGTTGAGCGCGTACTGCGCGAGCAAAGCCTGTGCTCGGCCACCATTTTGCAGGAAGACACGGCCGTGTTCGAGGACCTCAACCAGGGCAGCGCGCCGGGCGTCGACCTTTCCCTCATCCTGCAGCTGGGCCTGCGCTTCTACGCCGGCCACAACCTGCGCACGGCCGACGGCCACAACATCGGCACGTTGTGCCTGCTCGACGGGCTGCCCCGCCACTTCGCGCCCGCCGAGCGCCACTTACTGGCCCAGCTGGCCGGCCTGATGATGCACCTGCTGGAGCTGCGCCGCGTGCTGGGCCCGCACTCCGGCCTCACGGCCGTATTCTGGCAAGTCATTTACCGAACCATGAGCGAGCAGCTGGCGGGCCTCGCGGCGCTATCCGAACGGGCCGATACCGCGCCAGGGCCCCTCGCCGAGGCCGTGGCTATCGAAGCAAGTGCCCTTGTGGCCGGCCTCGACCAGCTGGTGACGGCTACGCTGCGGCAGAAGTAGGACCGCGCCGCCCACCGGGAACGTACTTTTGTGGCGTTTCCGTGTTTCGTCATTATGCTTGAAAAGAAAGAGGTAAAAACGCTGGCCTTATTGGGTGCCACGGGCTCCATTGGCACCCAGGCGCTGGAAGTGGTGCGGCAGCAGCCCGGCCGGTTCCGGGTGGCCGTGCTGAGCGCGCAGCGGCAATGGGAGCTGCTGGCCCGGCAGGCCCGGGAGTTTCGCCCCGCCGTGGTGGTTATTGGCGATGATGCCTGCTATCAGCCCCTGAAAGCCGCCCTGGCCAACCAGCCCGAAACCGAAGTCCTGGCCGGCGCGGCGGCCCTGGCCGAGGTGGTGACCCGGCCCGAAATCGACATCGTCCTCACCGCCCTGATGGGCTATGCCGGACTGCTGCCCACGGTGGCCGCTATCCGGGCCGGCAAGGACATTGCCCTCGCCAACAAGGAAACGCTGGTAGTAGCCGGTGAGCTGATTACCAGCCTCATCCGCCAGCACAACGTACGCCTGCTACCCGTCGATTCGGAGCACTCGGCCATCTTCCAGTGTCTGGTGGGCGAAGCGCGGAATCCGATTGAGAAAATCATTCTCACGGCTTCCGGGGGCCCATTCCGGGGCCGCACCGCCCAGCAGATGGAGGCCGTGACCAAGGCCCAGGCCCTGAAGCACCCCAACTGGGACATGGGTGCCAAAATCACCATCGATTCGGCCTCGCTCATGAACAAGGGCCTGGAGGTGATTGAGGCCAAGTGGCTGTTTGGCCTCACCAACGAGCAGATTGACGTGGTGGTGCACCCGCAAAGCATCGTGCACTCGCTGGTGCAGTTCCAGGATGGTTCGCTGAAGGCCCAGCTCGGCCTGCCCGACATGAAACTGCCCATCCAATATGCCCTCGGCTACCCCGAGCGGCTGGCCAACACCTTCCCGCGCTTCTCGTTTCTCGACTACCCCACCCTCACCTTCGAAGCGCCCGACCGCGCCGCCTTCCCCAACCTGGAGCTTGCCTTCGGGGCCATGCGGCGGGGCGGCAACGCGCCCTGCGTGCTCAACGCGGCCAACGAAGTGGCGGTGGCCGCCTTCCTGCGCGAGCAGGTGGGCTTCCGCCAAATGTCGGATTTGGTGGCCGGGTGCCTGGCGCGGGTTTCGTACCTTGCGGAGCCGGTATTGGCCGACCTCGTGGCCACCGATGCGGAAACGCGCCGGCTGGCCGAAGCGCTGGTTTCGGCCGGCTGATTTCGGCGCGTTGAAAATTTGGTCACTCATTTGAGGGAAGCGCTGCGCAGAACATTGTTCGGCAATTCCCCGGCAAGGGCCGTTGTTTGGCTGCCAGCTTGTCACTTTCCTCTCTAATCCCCTCGTTTCCCCTTGGCTATCCTCACCATGATTGGCCAGCTTGTGCTGGCCCTTTCTATCCTCGTTGGCTTGCACGAATTCGGCCATTTCGCCTTCGCCAAGCTCTTCAAAATCCGGGTCGATAAGTTCTATATCTTCTTCGACTTCCTGTTTCCGATGCCGGGCGTGATGAATTTCGCGCTGCTCAAGAAAAAAATCGGCGAGACGGAATACGGCATTGGCTGGTTCCCGCTGGGCGGCTACGTCCAGATACACGGCATGATTGACGAGACGCAGGACGCCTCGGCCCTGGCCGGCCCGCCGCAGCCCGACGAGTTTCGGGGCAAGCCCGCCTGGCAGCGCCTGCTGGTGATGCTCGGCGGCATCATCATGAACGTCATCCTCGGCGTCATCATTTTCGCGGCGATGACCTTCCACTACGGCGACACGTTTCTGCCGGCTTCGGAGGCGCGCTACGGCATCCTGCCCAACGGGTTGGGCCGCGAAATCGGTTTCCGCACGGGCGATAAAATCGTGAAAATCAACGGCCGCCCATTCAACGAGTTCGACGACGTGTACAACCCCGATGTTATTCTCGGCGACAATTCCTACTACACCGTGGAGCGCAACGGGCAGCTGGAAGACATCAAAATCCCGAAGGGCTTCCTCGATAAATTCGGCAAGCAAAGTGCCGACAGCCTGCTGGTGCGCCCCCGCGAAACCTTCGCCGTGGACCGCGTGACGCCCGGCGGCAACGCTGCCAAAGCCGGCCTGCAAGTGGGCGACGATATCAAAAGTGTAGCCGGGAAGCCGGTGCAGTTCTTCGATGAGCTGCAAGCCGCCCTGCTGGCCAACAAGGACAAGACGGTGCCCGTGGTGGTGGAGCGCAGCGGCCAGCCCCTCACGCTGAACGTGGCCGTGACCAGCTCCGGCCGCATCGGCTTCGAGCGCAAGTCGACGCTGCACCTCGGCACCCGGCAGTACACGCTGGCGCAGTCCATTCCGCAGGGCGTGAGCAAGGCCTTTGGCGTCATCGGCCTGCAAGCCCGCGCTTTCAGCAAAATCGCGCACGGCGAAGCTTCGGCTTCCGAAAGCCTGGGCGGCCCGGTCGAAATCGCGCAGCAATTTGGCGGCATCTGGGACTGGCAGCACTTCTGGGGCCTGGCCGGCGGCCTGAGCATGGTGCTGGCCTTCATGAACCTGCTGCCCATTCCGGCGCTGGACGGCGGCCACGTCGTGTTCCTGCTCTACGAAATGATTCTGCGCCGCAAGCCGTCGGACAAGTTCCTGGAAGGCGCGCAGCGCGTGGGCACCGTCCTGATTCTGGCCCTGATGGCTTATGTGATTGTTTTTAAGCAGGTGATGAAGCTGTTTCACTAGCCGAAACTGACGAAATACCCAGAACGTCATGCTGAGCGAAGCCGAAGCATCTCTCCCGCAGTAGTAATCCAATTGAATGGGTTGGTTGCGCGGTAGAGATGCTTCGACAAGCTCAGCATGACGTTCTGCTATTATGTACCCACTCTTCTCTCCCCAATGACGCGCCTACTTGCTGCCTGCGCCGCCATGTTGCTGCTGTTTCCGCTGGCCGGGGCGGCGCCGGCGCTGCACGCCTACCACTCCACCATCACGGAGCTGCGCTACAACGCCGCCAAGAAGCAGCTGGAGTTGTCGGTGAAGGTGTTTACCGATGACTTCGAGAAGGCCCTTTCGCAGGGCCAGCCTACGCACGTCAACCTCACCGATGCCGGCCCCCGGCCGCTGGCCCTGGCCACCGCCTACCTGCAGCGCACCTTGCAGATAAGCACGGTGGCGGGTGCCCCGCTGCCCCTGCAAGTGCTGGGCAAGCAGTCCGAAAACGATGGCTACTGGTTCTACTGCAAGGTGCCGCTACCGGGACCAGTGCCCGGCATAAAGCTGCGCCAGGCCATGATGCTCGACCTTTTCGGCGACGAAGCCAACATCGTCAACATCGAAGCCGGGGCTAAAAAGCAGAGTGCCCTGTTCCGCAGCGGCCACGAGGAAGAAGTGCTGACGTGGTGATGTAGCGCGGACTTTGTAGTCCGCGAGTTCAACGATTCAACTCGCGGACTGCAGAGTCCGCGCTACTGCGTGGCCCCACGCAGGAACTGGCAGAACGGCACCATCGCCCGAAATACCTCCAGCACATACTCCCGAAAACCCTCGTGGCTAAGTACGTCGGCATCCGGCATCTGGTGGGTGGCGGTGAAGGATTTGTGCTTCAGCAGCTCGATTTCGGGGTGGTCGACGGAATAGGCGGCGGGGGATTTCTTGAGCTTGTCGCCGCCCATGGGGCCGAAGTAGCGCTGGAAATCGGGCACGGCCAGAATGGCTTTTAGCTGGTCGGCGTTGTAGTCAATTTCCTGGCGAATGGCGGCCAGCTGGGTTTTGTCGGGCATGTAAAGGCCGCCGGCAATCATGGTCTGGCCGTTGGGCCCGAGCTGTATATAGTAGCCGGGCGCTTCGATGTCCTTGCCACCGGCCGTGAAATAGGCCGAGAAATGCGTTTTGTACGGGTCTTTGTTTTTGCTGAAGCGCACGTCGCGGTAGATGCGGAAGAGGCTTTTGCGGCCCTCGGCCCCGGCCAGCGCGGGGTCTGACTTGGCGAGCTCTCGGGCCCAGAATTCGGCATCTTCCTCAAACTGGGCGCGGAGTTGGTCGTAAGTGGCTTTGCGCTCCTGGAACCAGGGCCGCTCGTTGTTTTTAGCCAGGTCGGAGAGGAAAGTGAAGAGGGGGTTGAGCTGCATGAAGTCGTGAATAATTGGGCGGCAAATGAGCGCGCTTTCTCTTAAAACGGATGGCGGCTATTTGTTCAGTCAGCGTCGCCTTCTTCTTCCTCATGCCCCGCCTTGGCCTCGCGCACGGCGGCGCTGCGGCGGGGCGCGGGCATGTGGCTATGCTCGCCGCGCACAGCCTGCCAGATGTTCTCATTGAAGGCCAGGTCGGGCGCGGCGTCTTCGCGGCTCATGTCGAACTGCCGGGCGCGGCGGGCGGGGGCGTTGAAGGCGGTGTTGCGCACGTCCTGCGGCGTGGTAGCCGGGCGGGCAGTATAGGGCGCGAGGTTGGGCGTGGCGGTGAAGCAGGCCCAGAGCGGCACGGCGGCGGCATCGTACTGGCTCATGGGCGGCAGGCCGAGGATGAGCTCCAGCGTGCGCAGCATGCCGGACGTGGTGTAGGCGGCGTGCACCACCGCGTGGCGGCGGATGTACGGCCCCATGAGGTAGGCCGTAGAGCGATGGGCGTCGATGTGGTCGGGGCCGTTCTGGGCGTCGTCTTCCACTATCATCACCACCGATTCTTTCCAGACCGCGCTGTGCGAAAGGTGCTCAATCATCCGGCCAAGGGCCAAATCATTATCCGCGGCGTAGCTCAGCGGGCTGAGTTCGCCCTTGCGGGCACCCATGGTGTGGTCGTTGGGCAGGCGGATGATGCTGAGGTCGGGTAGCTTGTTGGCGGCCAGCAGCTGGTCGAAATCCTGCTCCCAGATTTTCTCGCGGTCCACGTCCTTGATGTGCAGGTCGAAGCCGGGGTAGGGATGGCAGTAATTGGCGGCGATGGAGGGCGTGGTGGGCTTGCCTTTGAATACGAACTCGCCATAGGAGCGGAAGCTGTGGCCGGCACGCTTGCAATAATCCCACAGGAAGCCGTCTTTGGGCTCGGCTACCTCGCCCCGGTTGCCCTCAAAATCGTACTCGCCGCCCCGGCCGCTGTAGTTGCTGGGCCAGCTTTTTTCCACGAAATCGGTGGCGTAGGCGGCGGTGCTCCAGTTGTGGCCATCGGCGCTCACCTCGGCATCGACGTAGAAATTATCGAGCAGCACAAACTCCCGCGTGAGGGCGTGGTGGTTGGGGGTCACCTTTTCGGGGAAGAGGCAGAGGCTGGCATCGCCGTTGCCGGCCGGCAAATCGCCCAATACCTGGTCGTAGGTGCGGTTTTCCTTGATGATGTAGAAGACGTGCCTGATGGGCGAGGCGGCGCCCACGCGCTGGGGCACGGGATTGCCGGCGGGCACTTCGGGAGCGGCTTCGCGGGCTTTGGTGAAGGGCGTGTTGGCGTAGACCTGGGCCGAGAACGTGGCCAGGGAGGCCGCATCGGGCACGGGCAGGCGCGAGAGCGAGCTTTTCAGCAGCCCGCCAATGTAGCCTTTGCCTTTTTCGCCCACGTCGTGCACCGGGTTGGGGCCGTTGGGGTTGGCCAGCGAGGTACTGCCTTTGCCGTTGGTAATCAGCAGCTGGGTGCCGGCCACGCGCACCGCCGTGGGGTACCAGCCGGTAGGCACGAAGCCCAGCGGCCGGCTGGCGGCGGGGTCGCGCACGTCGAACACGGCCAGGCAGTTGTTGTCGGCGTTGGCGATGAAGAGCTGGCTGTCGTCGGCGCTCAGGCTAACCCCGTCGGGCGTGCTGCCGACGGGCGAAGTGGGAAACAGAGCCGTATTCAGCGTTTCGGTGACCTGGCCGAGGCGGGTATCGATGATGGAAACGGAGTTGCTATTGGCGTTGGCCACGAACAGGCGGCGGCCGTCGCGGGTCAGAGCGAGGTCGTTGGGGTGACTTTCGACGGTGATGCTGGGCAGCAATTGCTGCTTGTCCACATCGTACATCGCCACCGCGTGGCCGCCCCAGAGGCTGATGTAGAGCCGGGCGCCGTCGGGGCTGAGCAGGACGCCGTAGGCTTCGGCCGGCAGCTTGAGGGTGCGCAGAATCCGGCGCGTTTTCAGGTCGAAGGTGTAGAGCGAATTGTCCTCCCGCGTCACGGCGTAGAGCTGCTGGCGGCGGCCATCGACGGCGAGCCCGGCCACACCGATTTTCTGCTTGGGCCATTTCTCACCCAGCACTAAAGCGCTGTCGGGCTGTAGTTTTTGGCCTTCGATTTTGAAGCAGTGAATGCGGTTGTGCTGGCCACCCGAGGCGTAGAGCGTGCGGCCATCGGGGGCGAAGGCGAGGCCGGCCCAGGCGGCCGGCACCACGCGGGTATCGAGCAGCTGGCCGGTGGCGGCATCGAGCAATTGGACCGAGTTTTCGCCCCAGCCGGCGTTAACCACGGCGGCCAGGCGGCCATCGGGGCTGATTTGCAGGTTCATGGGCAGGTCGCCGAGGACGGTGGCGGTGCCGGCGGGGCTGAGCTTCCAGCCGTTGGGCAGCTGGGTTTGGCTGGTGCCGGCAATGGGGCCGGGCAGCACGCCGGGGGCCTCGGGCGCGGGCCTGGTGCTGGGGCTGCCGGTGCAGGCCAGCAGCGTTAGCAGCGGTAAAAGCGGGGCAAAACGGCGGTATTCAACGGGGAAACGCATAAGCAGGCGGCCGCGCGAAAAAACAGCCGCGCCAGCCGCTACGAAGGTAGCCCAGCGGCACGGCAGCGGCCATTACGGCGGGGTTACGGATTGGGAGCCGAACTATTTTCGAGAGTCCTAGGACGTGTGAACAATTAAGGTAGCTTTGAAGATGCAAAAAGACCGCACATTCCTGACCGACCCGCACTGGCAACGCCTTTCGCCACTCTTGCCGGGCCAAGCGAATGCCTGCGGCGTGACGGCCAAGGACACGCGCTTGTTCGTGGAG
>NZ_JAGEMO020000229.1 GCF_017921975.2 Hymenobacter terricola | reverse complement strand
AGGATGTAGTCTCCGGTCTGGCCATGCCGGGGAGCGTCATTGCCCTCCATATAGCGGCATCCGATGCCGTCGAGGAGGCCGCGGATAAGCTGCCCGTTGTCGGTGATGCGCGTCCACTTCTTGCTCCCGCTCACGATAAAGGTATGGACTCGGATCTCATTGCCGTTCCTGCTGTCGTTGACAAAAACGTGTTCCCTGGTATGTACGTTCACATGGCCGTCCTTCTTAAGACATACCT
>NZ_JAGEMO020000228.1 GCF_017921975.2 Hymenobacter terricola | reverse complement strand
AGTCGGCTCTCGCGATGCTGCGTGCGGTGCTCCACTCGGAGCCGCGGTGAATCTTGAAAAGCAGATCGTCATGCATGTCCATCGAAGCCCTGTTCTCCTCGAACCACTCTTCGATCTCATCCGCGAGATCCTCAATGTCGCGGCCATCATCGTCCTGGTCAACCCAGTCAATGACCTCCGGCACCGGCAGGCGGCGCCCGTTGATGCTTACTACCTCAATCCATGCGTGTTCCATAATCCTTTCCCTCGGTTATCGGCGCCCTCGCGCCCTCACAGACAGTCTACTCTTTTGTTTAAGACGTTGCAAGAGATTTTTAACACTTTTTTGTGCGTTTATCCCAAAATGTGATATCAGTCATAAAATTTGACGATTGAGCGTGCCTTGTCGCGCGATATACCGAGGGAACGCGCTGCCTCTGCGAGA
>NZ_JAGEMO020000227.1 GCF_017921975.2 Hymenobacter terricola | reverse complement strand
GAGCGCTACTCTCGCCGCTGCACAGAAAGATAATAGACGTCTTCTACGAGTCAGACGGCAAGATGTCCCAGAGGGACGTCGGTGCAATTGTAGGTACTACGCAAGTAACCGTGAGTAGAGCGATAAGTCAATTCCGACATCGCTTGAAAAATAGATTGGAGGAAACCATATGAAAGAAGTCGCAAGAGTAATCAACCTTGTCGGCAAT
>NZ_JAGEMO020000226.1 GCF_017921975.2 Hymenobacter terricola | reverse complement strand
ACGGCAAGATGTCCCAGAGGGACGTCGGTGCAATTGTAGGTACTACGCAAGTAACCGTGAGTAGAGCGATAAGTCAATTCCGACATCGCTTGAAAAATAGATTGGAGGAAACCATATGAAAGAAGTCGCAAGAGTAATCAACCTTGTCGGCAATGCTCGTGGCAACGACAAACTGGCGTTGCTTAAGAAGTATGCTGACACTCCTGGACTTAAGGAGATCCTGAAGTTCATCTACAACCCGTACTGTAAGACGGGTATCTCCACTGCCAAGCTGTCCAAGGCAATGCATAACTGGCCCGTCGGCGTCGGCGCGCGTCGTGACATTACCTGGGAAGCAATGATCGCGCATTTCAAGAAGAATCAGACTGGCGCAGGCCACGATGTTGCTCTGGCACGTGAGTTCATCTGGAACTACGAGTGTTTCCAGGGCCCCGAGGCTAAGGCACTCGCCATTG
>NZ_JAGEMO020000225.1 GCF_017921975.2 Hymenobacter terricola | reverse complement strand
GTTCTAACGCCCTGAAAAAGATATACTTGAGCGTACGCATAGGGAGAGTTGACCCCCGTTATACTGTACGGGGGTCTGGAGCATACCGCGTATGGCGAGAGCACACTACAGATGGCAGATTAAAAGCTAATCGAGAAGGTCGTTGTCGAGCGGCTAGCGAGACCATCACCAGCCATGGTAAATACACACCAGCCCACCCACCCCCACCCAAGGTAAATTATCGCTGCCAGCACGCTAAAAAGAGCGAATACGGGGCTTTTATGCCGTCCACCGGGTACTAGCCAGGCTACCGCTTGCTCGCTGTGTTGGAAGGGCCTACAACGCAAAAGCCCGACGGGTAGTGGACCATCGGGCTTGTCGCCTAACCAAGAACAATCAGAACTAACTGATGAAGAACAAGTTGGCGAACGCTTGCGCCACGGCCACTACTCCGGGTGAAGATTCTTACTGCGAATATACGAGCTCGTTGAAATCGTGGCTGGTGCCGCTACGCTAGCCGCTTCGCAACGTGCCAGAAGCCAGAAATTGAAATATAAGGCGGTTTCGTTCTAACGCCCTGAAAAAGATATACTTGAGCGTACGCATAGGGAGAGTTGACCCCCGTTATACTGTACGGGGGTCTGGAGCATACCGCGTATGGCGAGAGCACACTACAGATGGCAGATTAAAAGCTAATCGAGAAGGTCGTTGTCGAG
>NZ_JAGEMO020000224.1 GCF_017921975.2 Hymenobacter terricola | reverse complement strand
AGGTGCTGCCAACTCAGTACAAGCAGCTTGAGTGTGACATCACAGTTAAGTCTATCCCCTACTTTGACGTCAGCAATACGTCTGGCGGACGCACAGTTTACATTGGAAGCGAGGTTTAATAACATGGGTGTTTCTAAAGTAGTCTATGGCGGCGAGACACTTATCGATCTTACCGCCGATACCGTTGCAGCTGATAAGCTGCTTAAGGGTATCACAGCGCACGGCGCAGACGGTGAGCGCGTTGTAGGTACCTGTACATACG
>NZ_JAGEMO020000223.1 GCF_017921975.2 Hymenobacter terricola | reverse complement strand
ATCTTACCGCCGATACCGTTGCAGCTGATAAGCTGCTTAAGGGTATCACAGCGCACGGCGCAGACGGTGAGCGCGTTGTAGGTACCTGTACATACGACGCTGATACGCAGGATGCCACTGCTACCGCTGCTGAGGTACTTGCAGGCAAAACTGCCTACAATAAGGGCCAGAAAGTAACTGGTACCATGAAGAACAACGGTGCCGTGACTGGCACTATCTCCAACAAGGACGGCGCATATACCGTCCCCCAGGGCTACCATGACGGCTCCGGCAAGGTGGTCATCGACAGCAATGAAAAGGCCAAACTGGTTCCCGCCAACATCCGTGAGGGCGTGACCATTCTGGGTGTTCAGGGCAGCATGAGTGGCAACGAGGGCGAAAAGGCGCAGGAGAAGACCGTTACCCCAAAGACTACCGCGCAGACTGTTGTGCCTGATGCCGGG
>NZ_JAGEMO020000222.1 GCF_017921975.2 Hymenobacter terricola | reverse complement strand
GGCCTTGTACACACCGCCCGTCAAGCCATGGAAGTTTGGTAGACCTGAAGCCGGTGCTCGTCACAGAAGCCGGTTAGGGTAGAACAGGTAACTAGGGCTAAGTCGTAACAAGGTAGCCGTACCGGAAGGTGCGGCTGGATCACCTCCTTTCTGGAGCGGCCTTGCTCACGATGTTATAATACATGAGTATGCTTGGTTTTTACTGTTTGTTTGTTTCTTCATTCAAATAATTTTTGAATACGGATTCTACGTTTGCCTTCGGGTATCGTCGAAACCCGGGCTTGTAGCTCAGGTGGTTAGAGCGCTACACTGATAATGTAGAGGTCCGTGGTTCGAGTCCACGCAGGCCCACTGTAACTAGCGGGAATGCTGCTGGAAACAATACTCGGGGGATTAGCTCAGCTGGCTAGAGCACCTGCCTTGCACGCAGGGGGTCAACGGTTCGAATCCGTTATTCTCCACCATTGTTGTGTACCAATTGGGTGCATAAAACATGTCTGTTTTTGAAATATTAGTAATTGTCTAATATTTCACGACACTACTAGACACCAGAGTAGTACACGTTCTTTGACGTAAGGGGTAACAAAAACGAAGCGTAGCGCGCTTGGCCTGGCAACGGGCAGAGCAGCTTTCAGCAATGAGGGCAAGCGATACGAAAGCGAAGTAAGCAAGAGCACACGGGGGATGCCTAGGGTCTCAGAGGCGACGAAGGAC
>NZ_JAGEMO020000221.1 GCF_017921975.2 Hymenobacter terricola | reverse complement strand
GCAGAAGGCTATAGCGGACTTTCTGCTTACAGGCGGCCTCAGCAAACTCGGCGCTGTTACAAAGGACTATGACGAGGTCATTCAGCCGCTGATTGACGAACTCTATACCTGTGTTGAGCAGAAGGTGGGGAATGCCTATTTCGCGCTGACGCCTGATGTGATTGACGCGAAGATTGAGGATGTGCGCACGCTGTTTAACCTGCAGAAGGAGATAGTGAAGCTGCACCTGGATTTTTT
>NZ_JAGEMO020000220.1 GCF_017921975.2 Hymenobacter terricola | reverse complement strand
ACTCTATACCTGTGTTGAGCAGAAGGTGGGGAATGCCTATTTCGCGCTGACGCCTGATGTGATTGACGCGAAGATTGAGGATGTGCGCACGCTGTTTAACCTGCAGAAGGAGATAGTGAAGCTGCACCTGGATTTTTTCGTACCTGGCGCGGCCTCAGCCTCTACGAGCCGCCAGCCCCGAGAGGGTTCAGAGCCGCAGAAACCGAAAATATATCCCCGCTCATAAGCCCGTTGATAATCAACCATTACGCGACTTTGGCGGAATTGCAAACGGTTTATGACTATGAGGATGTATTCCTGATGCTTGAATGCATCCGGGTAGACAGCTATAACCAGTGGGCAATCCAAAGGGCCGCAGAGAGGGAAGCACAGCATGGCAGTATTTGTTGACAAGCTTTTAATCGCGCTGGGCATCGATCCGAGAGGCGCCGAACAGGGGCTGGATCGTGTCAATCACAGCGTTGACAGGACGGATGCAAAACTCA
>NZ_JAGEMO020000022.1 GCF_017921975.2 Hymenobacter terricola | reverse complement strand
ACACAGTATCGGGGGCCTTAAACGGTATCGTATTTTGTCTGACCGTCTGCGCATGCACAACCTGGAACAATTTGATGTGGCGTTAGAGGTCTGCGCCGGCCTGTGGAACTTCTGCCTAACTCATTGATAATTCAGTACAACAACTCTAATGGTATAAAACAACTGAAAATGCTGCCAGAAATCGTAGCAAGTCAATTTCATAAAATCGGATGGGTAATTTACGCGGCTCTGGTTCCATCAATAAGCAATTTATTAAGGGCAAAGTTAATGCTCAGCTTATCTAAATACTCATACTCAGTTTAGGTAAATGAATCACGGGAATCTGCTGGCATTATTGAGTCGGTTACTGGCAAGGCCTGTTTTTTGGGGAAGGATTGACTTGTATGGTTGCTTTCGTAGCAATTTCCGCTATTTTGCGGAACGAAATCCACTCGCTTACTCATTTTCCCACCCATTTGCCCATTTTATGACCCCATACCTTTACGCAGTGCCCGCCCTGGGCATTTTCGCGTTGCTCTATACTTGGCTGCGTGCCGGCTGGGTAGCTAAGCAAGATGCCGGCGATGAACGCATGACCACCATTGCCGGCTACATTGCCGACGGGGCCATCGCCTTCCTTAAAGCCGAATACAAAGTATTGGCCCTGTTTGGTTTAATTGCTGGTGCGTTCCTCTTCTACCTGGGTAGCACCAGCGGCAACTCCAGCCCCATCATTGTCATTGCGTTTCTGATAGGGGCGGTGTTTTCGGCCCTGGCTGGCTTTATCGGGATGAAGATTGCTACCAAAGCCAACGTGCGTACCGCGCAGGCCGCCAAGACCAGTCTCAGTACCGCGCTCAACGTATCGTTCTCGGGCGGCTCGGTAATGGGCATGGGCGTGGCGGGATTGGCAGTGCTGGGGTTGGGGTCGCTGTTTATTGTCTTCTATAAGCTGTTTGTGCCCAGCGGGCTTGCCAACGGGCAGGAAATGGAAAAGGCCCTGGAGGTTCTCACTGGCTTCTCGCTTGGGGCTGAAAGCATTGCGCTGTTTGCCCGCGTGGGCGGCGGCATCTATACCAAGGCGGCCGACGTGGGTGCCGACCTCGTGGGCAAGGTAGAAGCGGGCATTCCGGAGGATGACCCCCGCAACCCCGCAACAATTGCCGACAACGTGGGTGACAACGTGGGCGACGTGGCCGGCATGGGCGCCGATTTGTTCGGTTCTTACGTAGCCACCATCCTGGCTACCATGGTCCTGGGCCGCGAAGTAACCGTTACTGGCGACCAATTTGGAGGCCTTTCGCCCATTTTTCTGCCGATGGCCATTGCCGGAATGGGTATTCTGGCCTCGCTGGTTGGCATCCTGTGCGTTCGAGTGAAGGAAGGCGGCAATGTGCAGGCGGCCCTCAACCTGGGGAATTATATTTCTGTTGTTGTCTCGGCATTTGGAGCTTATGGCCTCATTATGTGGATTTTGCCGACTGGTACGTTCACCATTCGCGGCATCAGTTTCGATGCAATGCACGTCTTCTACGCCGTGATGGTGGGGCTTGTAGTGGGCACGCTCATGAGCATCATCACCGAATACTACACCGCCATGGGCAAGCGCCCGGTGAACAGCATCATTCAGCAAAGTAGCACGGGCCACGCCACCACTGTCATCGGTGGCCTGGCCGTAGGGATGGAATCGACAGTGCTTCCCATCCTGGTGCTGGCGGCCGGCATTGTGCTGAGCTACGAAGCAGCGGGCCTTTACGGGGTGGCCATTGCCGCGGCGGGCATGATGGCCACCACTGCCATGCAGCTGGCCATCGATGCCTTCGGCCCTATTGCCGACAACGCGGGTGGCATAGCCGAAATGTGCGAGCTGCCCAAGGAAGTGCGCGAGCGCACCGACATTCTCGATGCCGTGGGCAACACCACGGCTGCCACTGGCAAGGGCTTCGCCATCGCCTCGGCCGCGCTCACTTCGCTGGCATTGTTCGCGGCCTTTATGGGCACGGCTAATATTACGTCTATCGACATCAGCAAAGCACCGGTGCTCGCCGGCGTATTTATAGGGGCCATGATTCCCTTCATCTTCTCGTCGCTGGCAATTGCCGCCGTGGGCCGGGCTGCCATGGCCATGGTGCAGGAAGTGCGGCGCCAGTTCCGCGAGATTCCCGGCATTATGGAAGGCACTGGGCGGCCGGAGTATGAGAAATGCGTGGCTATCAGCACACAGGCGGCCATTCGGGAAATGATTCTGCCCGGCGCCATTGCGCTGCTGACGCCCATCATCGTGGGCTTCGGCTGCCGGGGCCTGTTCTCAAATGCTTCTTCGCCCGAGGTGCTGGGCGGCCTGCTGGCCGGCGTGACGGTGAGCGGCGTGCTCATGGCCATGTTCCAGAGCAATGCCGGCGGCGCCTGGGACAACGCCAAAAAATCCTTCGAAAAAGGGGTGATGGTGAACGGCGTGATGCAATACAAAGGCTCCGATGCCCACAAAGCCTCCGTGACCGGCGACACCGTGGGCGACCCATTCAAGGATACTTCCGGCCCAAGCATGAACATCCTCATCAAGCTGATGAGCATTGTATCGTTGGTTATCGCGCCTCACATTGCCGAAAAAGGCGGGGAGCGCGGCATGGCCCCCGTGCAGATGGAAAACCAGCGCATCGAGACGGCGGTGCGCCCGCATGTGCGCTACGCGGAAACCTTTGCCCCGGCGGCGTTTCGGGTAATTTATACAGTGCTGCGCGAAGTGAATCACTGATTTAGCCGGATTAATCCGATTACACGGATTGCTTGTTAATTCAACGAAAGTCTGCACTGCTTCAATTAGTGCGAAACGTTGCCAAAAGGCCGCTGCCGTTTCGGTAGCGGCCTTTTGGCTGCTCACTACTTGGCAAAAGCTGCAAATAGCCCAGCCGGAATGCTGGGTAGGAGGCCGCCGGCTGCGCAACAGGCAATCCGTGCAATTCGCCGAATCCGGCTCAATCCGTGATTAGCTTTGCGGCTCCATTACTCCCTCCCGCGCCGCATGGGCCACTCCCACATCACCATTCACAGCAAAGAATTCCGGCCGTACTTCTCCGCCACTCACCTGAATGAAGTCGTGGCCAGCCTGGCGGCTCGCCTCAGTGCCGACTACGCCGGGCAAAAGCCCTTGTTTGTGGTCGTGCTCACGGGCGGTTTCATGTTCGCCTCCGATTTACTCAAGCACTTTGTTGGCGAATGCGAAATCGTCTTCATCCGGGTAGCCTCCTACGAGGGCACGGGCAGCACGGGCGTGGTGCAGGAGATTCTCGGGCTGCGCGAAGAAGTACAGGACCGTCATCTCATCATCGTCGAAGACATCGTGGACACGGGCACCACCATGCACCACCTCCTGCCTACGTTGCTGGCCAAAGGCCCGGCTTCGGTCGAGATTGCGGCGCTGTTTTTCAAACCGGCCAGCCTGCGGCACGAGTTATCGGTGCGCTACGTGGCCCTGGAAATCCCTAATGATTTCGTGGTGGGCTACGGCCTTGACTACGACGGACTAGGCCGCAACTTGCCCGATGTGTACGTGGCGGTGTAGCAACGTTTCTGGTAACGATTGAGTAACTTGCCCAAACCCACCTAATCATCTCCCTCGCGCAACGCTTCTTCTACATGTTGAATATCGTGCTGTTCGGCCCCCCTGGCGCCGGCAAAGGAACCCAGAGCCAGAAACTCATCACCCACTACAACCTCGTGCACCTGAGCACCGGCGATTTGCTGCGCGCTCAGATTGCCCAGGGCACCGAGTTGGGCCTCACCGCTAAGAAGCTGATGGATGAGGGCTTGCTCGTGCCCGATGAAGTCGTTATCGGCATGATTGGCAGTTCTTTGAAAACCAACCCGCAGGCTGGAGGCTTCATCTTCGATGGCTTCCCCCGCACGGTGGCCCAGGCCGAAAGCCTCGACCGCCTCATGGCCGAGCACCAGACCAATATCAGCTGCATGATTGCGCTGGAAGTGGCTGAAGAAGAGTTGGTAACCCGCCTGCTGGAGCGCGGCAAAACCAGCGGCCGCCCCGATGACCAGGACGAAACCAAAATCCGCCGCCGCGTAACGGTTTATAATACCGAAACCGCCCAGGTGGCCGGCTACTACGCCGCTCAACAGAAATTCCACGCCCTCAACGGCATCGGCCCGATTGACAGCATTTTCACCGAAATCTGCGGGTTGATTGACCAGCACCAGGCTGCCGCACCCGAAAATCCGGCTGCGGCCACAAGCGAAGTAAAAGCGTAGCGACTGCGCCAGTTATGAGTTAAAAGGCATGAGTTATGAGTTTCGGGCGCATAGCCCGGGATTCATAACTCATTTCGTTACCCCCAAATCCAACTCATAATTCATAATTCAAAACTCATAATTAATAGCTGTGGCTTCCAATAACTTCATCGACTACGTCAAACTCATCTGCCGTTCGGGCAAAGGCGGTGCCGGCTCGCATCACTTTTTCCGGGCCAAGGGCCTGCCCAACGGTGGCCCCGATGGTGGCGATGGCGGCCGGGGCGGCCACATCATCCTCGAAGGCAACTCGCAGCACTGGACGCTGCTGCACCTGCAATACCAGAAGCACGTTTTCGCCAAGGACGGCGAGGGTGGGGGCGAAAACCTGCGCAGCGGTGCGCAGGGCGACGATATTGTGCTGCAAGTGCCCCTCGGCACCGTGGCCCGCGACCCCGACGGTACCCAGATTCTGGAAATTACCGAGCATGGCCAGCGGCTCATCCTCGTGCCGGGCGGGCGTGGTGGCTGGGGCAACGACCATTTCAAGAACTCCATCAACCAGGCTCCCACTTACGCCCAGCCCGGCGAGCCCGCCATCGAGGCCATCATCATTCTGGAGCTGAAGCTGTTGGCCGATGTGGGCCTCGTGGGCTTCCCCAACGCCGGCAAGAGCACGCTGCTGTCCGTGGTATCGGCGGCCAAGCCCAAGATTGCCGACTACGCTTTTACCACCCTCGTGCCCAACTTGGGCGTGGTGGCTTATTACGACTACAAATCCTTCGTGATGGCCGACATTCCCGGCATCATCGAGGGCGCGGCCGAGGGCAAGGGCCTGGGCACGCGTTTCCTGCGCCACATCGAGCGCAACTCCATCCTGCTCTTCATGATAAGCTGCGACAGTCCCGACATCGCCGCTGAATATCAAATCCTGCTGGGCGAGCTGGAGCAGTTCAACCCCGAACTACTGGAAAAGAAGCGCCTGCTGGCCATCACCAAGTCCGACATGATTGACGAGGAGCTGGAGGCCGAAATCCGTCCGATGCTCCCGGCTGAGGTGCCCTCCATCTTCATTTCCAGCCTCACGAATAAAAATATTCAGCCGCTGAAGGACATGATTTGGAAGGCGTTGCACGAGTAGGCTGGTTGCAGCGCATCATCGAAAATTATCGGTAAGGATTCCCTGAGTGTATACGCTGGAACTCATCAAAGACCAAATCGGGGTCCTGTTGCACCCGGTAATCGAAGTGCATTGATAACACGTTATCCGAAAAATTCAAACTAGAAAGAGTCGGCACCGGTGTCAGCATTTTTGGTTCTGCCCATTGTTGAGCCACAACCGCTACTGGAATGCGAGATATAACAGTCCATGTTGCCTTGCCTCCGGCAATGGAAGCCAGATAGCGCGAACCAAGAATAGCTTTTATAATTGATGGTAGACTTGCATCATCACCCATCATCATTTCGAAGTGATGAGGCGCGTCAGCATCGTCGCCCATTGCAACGCTTGCACGAGTAAGACTAACTTTCATAAAGCGTTTCGTTTTTCGATTTAAAGTTATGGCGGTAAGATAGTACACGCCTTGAATCCAAATGTCTTGTGCCACTATGGCAGCCGCCGCCCCTTTGGCAAGTGAATTGCGCCCGCAGCTTGACTAACCGGCTAACCCCGTGAAAAACCCCTTTCGACGAATATTTCCGCAAATGGCTAACGAGAACAACCTGCCCCAGGACGACAACCTGACCGCTGACCCCAACCACGTAGCTGGCGAAATGGCCGATACTAACAACGGCGAAAGCACCGACCCCAACATGACGGCCACCGGCGCGCCGCAGCCCGAAGCCTCGCGCACCGATGTTGAGCTGGCCGACCTCAAAGACAAATACCTGCGCCTGGCTGCCGAGTTTGAAAATTACAAGCGCCGCACCAGCAAGGAGCGCATTGACTTGTTCAAAACGGCCAACCAGGAACTGATGGTGGCCCTGCTGCCCGTGCTCGACGATTTTGAGCGCGCCCGCAACGCCACTGCCGCCACTACGGATACCAACGCCGTGCGCGAAAGCATCGAGATTATTCAGAGCAAGCTGAACAAAACCCTCCAGCAGAAGGGTTTGACTGCCATGGAAGCCAAGGGCGGTGACTTCGATGCCGAGCTGCACGAAGCCATTACCCAGATTCCCGCGCCCAGCGACGACCTGAAAGGGAAAATCGTGGACGAAGTGGAAAAGGGCTATTATTTAGGCGATAAAGTAATCCGCCACGCCAAAGTGGTGCTCGGGCAGTAATACCTTTGTGGATTCTGCTCCAGATAATTTTTATAGAAAACGATGGCTACTAAGCGCGATTATTACGAGGTATTAGGCATTGCTAAGAATGCGGAAGGCGACATTATCAAGTCGGCCTACCGCAAAATGGCCATCAAATACCACCCCGATAAAAACCCCGACGACCCGACGGCCGAAGACAAATTCAAGGAAGCTGCCGAGGCCTACGAAGTGCTGAGCAACGCCGACAAGCGGGCTAAATACGACCGGTTTGGCCACCAGGGCATGGGCGGCAACGGCGGTGGCGCGCCCAACATGGAGGATATTTTCTCGCAGTTTGGCGATATTTTCGGCGGGGGCGGCGGCTTCGAAGGCTTCTTCGGGGGCGGGCGTGGGCAGGGCGGCCGGCGCCAGAAAAAAGGCTCGAACCTGCGCATCAAGCTGAAGCTTGATTTGGAGGAAATCGCCAACGGCGTCGAGAAGAAAATCAAGGTGAAGCGCTACGTGGCCTGCCAGCCGTGCAGCGGCACCGGCGCCAAAAACGGCACCGACCTCAAAACCTGCCCCACCTGCCAGGGCCAGGGACAGACCAAGCGCGTGGTGAACACCATGCTTGGCCAGATGGTGAGCAGCAGCACCTGCCCCACCTGCAACGGCGAGGGCAAAACTATCGTGACCACCTGCGACGTGTGCAAAGGCGAAGGCCGGCAGCTGCACGAGGAAGTAATTCCTATCAACATCCCCGCTGGCGTGGCCAACGATATGCAGCTGAGCATGAACGGCAAGGGCAACTTCCCCGAGCGCGGCGGCGTGCCCGGCGACCTGCTCATCCAGATTGAGGAGGAGCCGCACGAATTCCTGAAGCGCGACGGCAACAACATCATGTTCGAGCAATACATCTCGTTCGTGGATGCTGCCCTGGGCGCCAGCCTGGAAGTGCCCACCATTGAGGGCAAGGTAAAAATTAAGGTTGACCCTGGCACCCAGCCCGGCAAAATCCTGCGCCTGCGTGGGAAAGGCATTAAGGACCTGAATGGCTACGGCCGCGGCGACCAGCTCATTCATCTGAATGTGTGGACGCCCAAGCATGTGAGCAACCAGGAACGCGAGCTGCTGGAGAAGTTGCGTGACTCAGACAATTTTACGCCGCACCCCGGCAAGAACGAGAAGGGCTTCTTCGAGAAAGTGAAGGAGTACTTCGCGTAGGGTTGCGGGAGTGAAATTCTCAGCTCAAAAAGCCTGCGTCGGTTTACCGGCGCAGGCTTTTTTTGTACCCGCTAGCCGGTTAGAAATTTTTAAAGCATAAGGGTTATAATGCCAAAGCGAAGTACAGAGGCAACTCGAGCTGCTTAACGGGGCATGGTGGTTTCGGCATGCCGGCCATTTATTGCCGAGTGCAGGTCCTGGCCGATTTGGTAGCCGAAGAGCAGGAGCGCGCTACCCACCAGCAGCATCGAGCTGTAGCGCCGCCAGCTGGGCAGTGCCGGGGCAGCGGTTCCGTAGGTCAGGGACGGGGCGTAGGCCAGGTCGGAGAGGCCGAAGCCGAGGGCCAGCGTGCCGCACGCGGCGGTGGCCAGCCAGTTGTGGACCAGCAGCCACCCGAGGCTGATGAGGCCAAAAATGAGTCCGGTAATCACATTGAGCTTTTTCATGGCGCAGTAAGTGAGTTCTTTGTCGGGGGCTTAATCGCGCATCGGTGGCGCGCATTACAGGCTTCGGTAATTTTCTTTCGAATATATTTTTTGGAGAAAGGCTGTAATGCCGGGCCGACAGCGGCGATTCATTTCCCGAAACTCTACTACTCCATGGCTGCCGCCACCCCATCTGCTGATTTTGTTGCCGCGCTGCACGAGTACCAGCCGCTGCTGCGGCGCGTGGCCCGGCTCTACTGCCAGGATGCCGACGACCGCCGGGACTTGTTCCAGGAAATCGTGCTTCAGCTGTGGCGGGCCTGGCCGCGCTACGTGCCCCAGCCGGGGGCTAAACTCAGCACCTGGCTCTACCGAATTGCGCTGAACGTGGCCATCTCGAACCTGCGCCAGCGCACCCGCCGCCCCGCGCAGGGTGCGCTGAATGCCGAAGCGCTGGCCGTGGCCCAGGCCCCGGAAACCGGCTTCGATGCCGACGACCAGGCGGCCCTCTACCGGGCCATCAGCCGCTTGTCGGACGTGGACAAGGCCTTTATTCTGCTTTATCTCGAAGACCGGCCTTACGAGGAGATGGCTGACATTCTGGGTATTACCCAAAATAATGTGCGCGTGAAAATGCACCGCGTGCAGGAAAAACTTCGCTCGCTCTTAGTCCCCGCCGCCTGATGGAACTCGATGACCTTCGCCGCCAGTGGCAGCAGCCCGAACCGGCCGCGCCACCCATGAACCAGGCAGCGCTTAGCCGCTTGCTGGCCCAGCGCTCGGATGGGCTGGTGGAAAAAATGCGCCGCAATGCCCGGCTGGAAACAGCCTTCGTGGCGCTAACGGCCATAGCCATGCCGCTCATCATTGGCTTTGCCGACAATTTTCTGGAGCGGGCGCAGGTAGTGAGCTTGTTTCTGCTGGCGCTGGTGCTGCTGGGGTACTACTACCGCAAGCTGAAAATGCTGCGCCGAATGACCCGGCCCGACGCACATGTGCTCGGCAACCTGCGGCGCTTGTGCGCCGGCCTGCGCAGCATGCTGCGGTTTAATTATCGGCTGACCCTGGCTATGGTGCCGGCCTCGCTGCTGCTGATGTACGAATACATGGTGGGCAAAGAACTGGCCCGGCCCGGCGGCGTGCATACCGCCATGCTGCTGGGCCTTGGCGCGGCGTTTTTTGTCACGGGCCTGCTGCTCCAATGGGCCGTGGTGAAGGCCACCCGCTGGTATTTGCAGCGCCTCTACGGCCAGCACCTCGACCGGCTCGAAGCCAGCCTGCGGGAGTTGGCCGAGTCCGAACCGCCTACTGCCTACTAACGCCGCCGGTCCCATTCATCTCGCTTATTCACCGTTTGGGGCCTTGTTATTGCTGCTTGGCTCACGTCGGGTGGCAAGTGACTAAGGCGCTTGATACATTTACCCCGCAACATTATCCTACATTTAATCCGTCAACCAACCCTTCTTTTTCTGTGAAACCTATACTTGAAGCCATCGACGTGCGGAAGGCCTACGCCAACCACGTCGCCCTCGACGGCGTGAGCCTTGAAATTCCCGAGGGCAGCATCTTCGGTCTACTGGGCCCAAACGGCGCGGGTAAGACCTCGCTCATCCGCATCATCACCCAGATTACGGGGGCGGATGAGGGCGAAATCCGGTTCCGAGGGGAGCGGCTGAATCCCAGCCACATTGCCCAGATTGGCTACCTTCCCGAGGAGCGCGGCCTCTACAAAAAGATGAAAGTGGGCGAGCAACTGCTGTACCTGGCCCGCCTGCGCGGCCTGAGCCGGGCCGATGCCACGGCGCGCATCAAGCAGTGGCTGGCGCGCTTCGACATCAAGGAATGGGCCGGCAAGAATGTGGAGGACCTGAGCAAGGGCATGCAGCAGAAGGTGCAATTCATTGCCACGGTGCTGCACGACCCCAAGCTGATTATTCTGGATGAGCCGTTCTCGGGCTTCGACCCGATTAACGCCAACCTGATTAAGGACGAGATTCTGGAGTTGCGCAACCAGGGGGCGACCATTATTTTCTCAACGCACCGCATGGAATCGGTGGAGGAAATGTGCGACAACATTGCGCTGATAAACCGCTCGCGCAAGGTGCTGGACGGGCCGATTGAAGTGATTCGGAACCAGTTCAAAACCAATACTTACGAAGTGGAAGGCCGGGGCAAGCTCATCCTGGTGCACCCCGATTTTGAAGTGGTGGAGCAGAAAGAACGCGAAAACGGCCATTTCTACGCCCGTGTGCAGCTGCACGACGGGGTGCGGCCCAACGACTTACTGCGCTACCTCATCGGGGCGGTGGAGGTGGAAGCTTTCCGGGAGAAAATCCCGAGCATCAACGAGATTTTCATCCGGCGCGTGCGCGAAACCATGCCCGAAACCCTCACCGAAACCGCTAACGCGCTTCTTTAACTCGTCGTCATGGCCTCCAAGTTCTTCCTCATTGCCCAACGCGAATACCTGACCCGCGTTCGCAAAAAAGCCTTTATCGTTCTCACCCTGGCCGTGCCGCTGCTGCTGGCGGGCTTCGGCGTGTTCATCGCCAAAATAGCCAGCTCCGACAACGACACCACCGACGTGGTGGAGGTGCGCGACGACAGCGGCCTCAACGTGGCCAGCCATTTGGTGAGCACCCCGCAGCTGCGCTTCGAACCCGCCGTTGGCACCCTGGCCGAAGCCAAAAAAGGATTCCAGAAAGCCAAGCACGACGGCTTGCTGGTGTTGCCCGCCGGCCTCGATGTGGAGAAACCCGCCGGCGTGCAGTTTTTTGGCAAAGGGAACATCAGCCTGAAGAAGCAGCTGACCGTGGAAACCGCGCTGAACAAAGCCTTTTCGGACCTGAAAATGCAGAAATCCGGCCTTTCGCAGGAGCAGCTCGACCGCCTGCGCTCGAAGGTGGACCTGCAAGCCATCAGCCTGGATGAAACCGGCAAAGAGGCCGACAGCAATGCCCTGGCTACTTCGGGCACGGCCTACGCGCTGGCACTGGCCATTTACCTGTTCATCTTCATCTACGGCGTGCAGATTATGCGCGGGGTGGGGGAGGAGAAGTCGAGCCGCATCATGGAGGTGATGCTCTCGTCGGTGAAGCCGTTTGACCTGATGATGGGCAAGATAGTGGGCATCGCGGCGGTGGGGCTCACGCAGTTTTTGCTGTGGGGCGTGTTGTCGTTCGGGGTTTCGTCGGTGCTGATGCCGCTGCTGACGGGCGGCGACAAACCCAAAACGGAGGTGGCCGCCAAGCCCGCACCCAATGCTCCAGAAGCAGCATCGGCCGCGGCCGATGAGCCGCAGAGCGCTGGTGCCGCTTTTGACAAAGGCATGGACAAGTCGGCCAAAAACATGAACCCGGTTGGTCGCACGAGCATCTTCGCCACGCTGGGCAACCTGCCGCTGGGCACCATCCTGTTCGGCTTCATCGTGTATTTCCTGGGCGGCTACCTGCTGTACGGGGCCCTGTTCGGGGCCGTGGGCGCGGCCGTGGACGACCAGACCGATACCCAGCAATTCATGTTTCCGATTACCATGCCGCTCATTTTGAGCTACATCGTGGGCGTGTCGGTCATTCTGCGCAACCCCGACGGCCCGGTGGCTTTCTGGATGTCGATGATTCCCTTTACCTCGCCCATTGCCATGGTCATCCGCCTGCCTTTTGGCGTGCCGATGTGGCAGCTGGCACTGTCCATTACACTGCTGATTCTCGGCTTTATCGGCACGGTGTGGGTGGCGGCCCGCATCTACCGCGTGGGCATTCTCATGTACGGCAAGAAGGTGACGTACCGGGAGTTGGGTAAGTGGATGTTTTATAAAGGGTAAGCGGCCGGGCCAACTGGCCTGCGGCAACCACGCAAACGACTTTTAGCATTGCAAAAGGGGGTTGCGTGGTTCCGCAAATCCCTTTTTTGTGTCGGGAAAGGCATGCGAAATTCTGCAAACCCTTCCGGACGCAACAAAACGGCCTTGCGAGGCTTTACAACCCATTCTGAGCCTGAGAAACGGCCTTGCGAGGCTCTACGATGCGTTCGGGGGCCGAAAACTTCCCTTTGCTGACATTCATGCGTCATTTTATGCGTTTCCGCTTCCTGTGGCTGCTTTTGCCGCTGCTGGCCTTCACCGCCGACCGGCCGGCCTACCGCCTCTTTGCCGCCACCGGCCAGCCGGCCGACTACGACCAGATGATGCAGGACCTGGCCCAGGCCGACGTCGTCCTCTTTGGCGAGCAGCACAACGACGCCATTGCGCACTGGCTGGAGCTGCAGGTAGCCAAGGACCTGCTGAAACTTAAAAAGCCCGGCCAGCTGGTGCTGGGAATGGAGATGTTTGAGCGCGACGTGCAGCCGCTGGTGGCCCAGTACGCCGCCGGCACCCTGGCCGATACGGCCTTCGAGCGCCAAGCCCGTCCGTGGCCCAATTACGCCACCGACTACCGCCCGCTGCTGCAATTTGCCCGCGAAAACCACATCGCCGTCATCGGCACCAATGCTCCGCGTCCCTTCGCCAAAGTCGTGGCCCAGCGCAGCCTCACCGCTCTCGACAAGCTGCCTGCCACCGACCGCGCCCTGCTGGCCCCGCTGCCCCTGAAAGTAGATTACGACCTGCCCGGCTACAAAAACATGGCCGCCATGTTTGGCGGCGATGGCAAGGCCCACGGCGGCGGCGCCCAGAACATCATCCAGGCCCAGGCGCTGAAGGATGCCACCATGGCCCATTTCATCCAGACCAGCCGCCAGGATGGCCAAACGCTGCTCCACCTCAACGGCAGCTACCACTCTGACCACCACGACGGTATTGTGGCCTACCTGCGCCAGTATGCGCCCAAGCTCCGCGTCAAAACCCTCAGCGTGGTGACCCAGGAGCAGCTGCAGTTGCTGGAGAAAAATAACGCGGACATCGCCGATTACGTGGTGGTGGTGCCGGCCGATGCGGGCAAGTCGTACTGACCTGCCGTTCAAAATCCCTGTTCGATGCGCTACCGTGAAGCCCTTTTGGACGACATTCCGCAGCTGATGGAAATCCGGTTTTCCGTGACTGAAAACGTGCTGTCGAATCCCGACCTCGTCACGGCCGCCGCCTGCGCCGAATACCTCACGCGCCGGGGCAAAGGCTGGGTGTGCGAAACCGCGGATGGCTGGCTGCTCGGTTTCGCCATTGCCGACGTGGTGGGGCACAATATCTGGGCGCTGTTTGTGCGGCCGGGCTACGAAGGCCGGGGCATCGGCCGGCAGCTACAGCAGCTGATGCTGGACTGGTACTTCCGGCAAACTGCCGAAACCGTCTGGCTCGGCACCGGGCCGGGCACGCGCGCAGAGGCATTCTACCGCCACACCGGCTGGCGCGAAACGGGGCAGCACGGGCGGGAAGTTAAGTTTGAGTTGAAATGTGAGGAATGGCAGGGACTTGGCCGCTAAAGGGGGGAGTTACTATGGAAACCACAAAATACCTGCTGAAATTTGCGCAGCAAGGCGATGTGGATGCGCAATTCAGAATACGGTATCGGTTGGCGTTTGGTAAAAAAGCCCTGCGCTGCGTGATTGGGAAGAAATAGTGCGTTGGTGGCTGAAAGCAGCTAATCAGGGTGTGCGCCGGGCAAAATTCTATTTGGGTACCTGCTTCGACCACGGCTTAGGAGTTGAGCAAGATGTAAACAAAGCATTTGCCTTCTTTTTGGCTGCGGCCAATGATGACTACCCCGCTGCGCAATACAATGTAGCCTTTAGTTACCGGGAAGGTAATGGCGTTGAGAAAAGCCTGGAAAAGGCTGTTGAGTGGCTAATGCGAACCGCCCGGAATGGTGACGAAGAAGCGCAGCGGGATTTGGGCTACAGCTATTTTTACGGAAGGGAGTGCAGGAAAATAAAACCGAAGCAGTTCGCCGGTATCGCAAAGCCGCAAAGGCCGGAGACAGTAAAGCGCAATACAATCCGGCACTTTGCTACGCGGAAAGAGAGGGCGTTGCAAGGATGAAAAAGTGGGAAATATACTGGCTCAAGCGGGCAGCAAATAAAGGCAGTAGTCGTGCAAAAAAGCGCCCCTGGCAATTGGAAACGCACTAACCTGATGCAGGTGTGCCCTCGCCAGCAGGAGGAAGTGTTAACTCGGAATAGAGAACTAACTTGCGTCTGCTTAGCAAGAAATAAGACTTCCTCTCAGAACCATGCCCCGTACCGACCCCCCAAAACAAGCCCTGTTCCAACAGGTAGCGGCGACGCTCCAGCAGCAGGGTTTCACCATCGCCAAAGAAGACCCCACGCGACCCTGGGGCGGCTTTTTTGTTATTGATGAGGCGCAGGCTCAGCAATTTGCCAATACGTATTTCAACGGTCTCTCAGTCGACCAGCTGCGGATTTCCGGTAAGCTGAGCCCCAAGATGTTGTTGGTGGCGCCGCACCAGCGCCTGAGTTGGCAGTACCACTTCCGCCGGGCCGAAATCTGGCAAGTGGTGCAGGGCCCCGTGGGCGTGGCCACCAGCGATACCGACGAGCAGGGCGAGGTGAAAAGCTACCAGGTTGGCGAGCGCATCATTCTGAAACAAGGTGAACGGCACCGCCTGGTAGGCCTGAAAGACTGGGGCGTGCTGGCCGAAATCTGGCAGCACACCGACGCGAATAATCCCTCGGATGAGGACGACATCGTGCGCGTGCAGGACGATTTCGGGCGCTAGGTAGTCGCGCAGCGGTAGGCCTATCGGCACCTGCACCGGTCGGACCGCCCTAGGCGGTCCGACCGGTTGTCGTTATTTGTTGAACCGTTCTTCCTTCAACCGGTCGGACCGCCTAGGGCGGTCGGACCAGGGCGGCAGGTCTTCATTCACGCCACGTTTGCGGGGCGGGGTCAGCCTTCTGATGTTTGCGAGGGCTTCGCTTTTTTCATGGCTTCGGCTAGTGACTGCTGGAGCTTGGCGCCGGAGTCGGCCGGGGCTTTTTCGGTGATATTATATTCCTTCTGGAGTCGTTCCCACTCCTCAATAGGGATGAAAACGCCGGTGATTTTGCCCTTGTCGTCGGAGAGGTATTTGATGTCCATGATTCGTTGAAAATTGGAAGGGTTACTGGCCCGGATAGTACGTTTTTTCAGCGTGCGCCTTCACGTCTTCCGGGTAAAAGCGCACTTCTTTGAAGCGGCCATTGCAATATAAGCCGGCCTGGTCGGTGAAGTGCGGGGTGCCGGGCAGGCTGCTCTGCCCACCCGTGACCACGGAGCGGGCCGAGATGCGCGGGCCGAATTCCACCACCGCCACGAAGCTGTTGCCCACGTTGCCGTAGCGCTTTTTGGTGCCAGGGTAGGCCCGGGCCCCAAAGGCGGCCAGCGAACCCCAGGCCGAAGACGTGAAAGCCACTGGGGTGCTGGGCTGCTGGTCGTCGTACTTCTCCTCAACGTGCCCGGTGAGGCGCTGGTAGCGGTTGATATCGCCCCAGGCCACTTTCCAGGTGCCAAAGTCGCGGGTGAGGTCGTCAAGGGCTTCCGTGAGGGTGGCTATTTTTTCGGTTGGAGAAGTGTTAGCGAGAGCAAAGCGGGTGAAGCTGATGTAGTCGAGCTGCGGTTGGGCCGAGGGCACGCGGGCGCGGGCTTTGGCCAGCAACCGCTCGGCCCAGTAAATGGCCACGGTCTGGGCCACGGAGGTTTGGCTGTAGCCGTGGTTCCAGTTGCGCAGCACTTCAATGGCTTCGGCGGTGGCGGGCGCACTGGCTTTTTCGACGGACGTGGGCTGATAGGCCGCCAGCAGGGGCGGCAGCATATCGTCGAAGGCCGTGAGGTGTGGGTTATCAGCGGCCGCAATCAATGTGTCGAGCGTGAAGCCAAACCTGGCACTCAGCACGCGTACGGCGTTGAGGCCGCGGTAGTTTTCGGCATCCGGGGCCATGTAGTGCGGGTATTTGGTAGCGACCGGGCTGCTGGGGCCAGAAACCGTGAACGGCGTCGAGTTGCAGTTCTGGATGAAGCCGCTGGCGGGGTTGTGCACCTGCACCAGCGCACTCACCGGGTGGAACCCCTGCCATTCGGTGGCCGGATTGCTGCCGTCCACGGGCTGGCTCCAGTCGAATTTAGGGTCGCGCCTGGGCATGAAATTGCCGTGCCAGTAGGCGATGCTGCCCTTGGTATCGGCAAAAACCGTGTTGTTGGATGCGTTGCCGTTCAGCTTCATCACCTCCTGAAAGCTGGCGTAATCGGTGGCTTTTGTACGTAGGTAGGACTGCTGGAGGGCGTGCAATGGCTCGTTCATCATGCGCACCGCCACCCATTGCTGGTCCGTTTTCTGGCCCACGATGGGGCCGTGGTGCGTGCGGTAGACGGTGAAGGTTTTGCGCAGAGTTTTATCGCCGGCTTTGTAGGGCAACGACACTTTTTGCACCTGCACGGCGCGTAGTTTTCCG
Organism: Hymenobacter terricola; assembly: GCF_017921975.2. Taxonomy (GTDB): domain Bacteria; phylum Bacteroidota; class Bacteroidia; order Cytophagales; family Hymenobacteraceae; genus Hymenobacter; species Hymenobacter terricola. The sequence goes on along the minus strand of NZ_JAGEMO020000022.1, from coordinate 18,164 downwards.
CCGTATTTGTAGAAGAAGCTGCCGCCTTTCTGCTCAATGGTTTCGAGGTATTCGTCCATCGAGTCGGCATTGCTGGACGTGTGCATCCAGCCGCAATGCTCATTAAAGCCCTGGTATACAAAAAACTGGCCCCAGGTCACGGCACCGTAGGCATTTAAACCAGCCTCGCTCACCATCTGCACTTCGGAGCGGAAATAGAACGAAGTGTGCGGGTTGATGAGCAGCAGGGCGTGGCCGCTGGCGCTTTTGGCCGGCGCAATGGCGAAGCCGTTGGAGCCGGTGGGTTCCCGGTCTTTCTTCTCGAAGTCGGTATCAATCCACGAGCTGGACTTTTTCTGACTATAAAACGCCTTCAGCCGCTCAATAGAAACCACGCTGATATTACCCCCAATGCTGCCTTCGCTGAACATGAGCGGCATCCACGGCTGGAAGCGGCGCAGCAGCCGGGGGCGCACCGTGGGGTGGGTGGCCAGGTAGTAATTGGTGCCGTCGGCGAAGGCGTCGAGCAGTTTTTTTAGGTCGGGCGGGCTTTTTTGGTAGATGCTCCGGGCCTGGAGCGTGTCCATAAACAGGCGGGCGCGCAGGTCGTGGTACAGAGCCGCTTCGCCGTCCACTTCGGCCTGGCGGCCGATGGCGTCCAGGTAGTTGGTTTCGACGCGGTCGAAATCGTCCTCGCATTGGGTGTAGAGCAGGCCAAACACCGCGTCGGCATCGGTCTTGCCGTAGATGTGCGGCACGCCCCAGTTATCGCGAATGATGTTGACCTGCCGGGCTTGCCGCTGCCAGCGCGCCAGTTCCGCCGAACTGAATTTTTGTGCCCGGGCGGTGCCGACAGCCAATAAAACAAGTGCAATAGTAAGTGCGCGCATCGTGTACAAAATGGTGGAACAGATGCTGCGAAAGTAAACGAAAAAGCCCCGGCCGGTGAGCCAGGGCTTGAAATGTAGTCAACGGGAGCGTTAGGTCGAGCGCAGCCGGGACATGATGGTCAATTAGGCCGAGAACGACGAGCCACAGCCGCAGGTGCTTTTGGCCTGGGGGTTGTTGAACACGAAGCCGCGGGCGTTGAGGCCGTCCTGGAAGTCGACTTCCATGCCCAGCACGTACATGGCGTGCTTCTTATCCATGATGAGTTTCAGGCCGTCGAGGTCGTAGATTTCGTCGGCGTCCTTGGCTTTGTCGAAGCCGAGCAGGTAGCTCATGCCCGAGCAGCCGCCGCCCTGCACGCCGATGCGCAGGCCATAATCAGCCGGCACGTTCTTCTCCTGAATGATATTTTTTACCTCCACCACGGCACGGTCGGTGAGGCTGATGGGGGCGAGGGTGGCAACGGAAGCCATAGTGAAAGTCGATTGATAAAGAGGTGGAGTACAAAGATACGGCGGCCGGTGTGGCGCACGGCGCGGTTTGGGAGGGAAACAGCAGTTGGGGGCCGGCGGTTCACGGCGTAAGTTTGCGCCGTACCGCTGTGCTGCCCCGTTCTGGCGTGGCAAGTAGGCCAGAAGGCACAATTCAGGGCCTTCTGTTTCGTTCAATCATCGCAACTCGCGGGGCAAGTGCTTCGCTACGCCAGCCCGCGGTTGGCAATATTCTATGGATTCGACTACCTATTTTTTCGACCTGCTCAAAATTATTCTGCCCGCCATCATCGTGGCGGGGGCCATTTACCTGCTGTTTAAGCAGTTTTTGGAAAAGGAGCAGCAGCGCCACCTCATCGCCCTGCGGCTGGAAAGCAGCAAGTCTACGCTGCCGCTGCGGCTGCAGGCCTACGAGCGCATCGTGCTGTTCCTGGAGCGCATTTCGCCCAACAACATCCTCGTGCGCCTGAGCAGCGCCGGCCAGACCGCTCCTGATTTCCACCGCTTGCTGCAACAGGAAATTCGGGCCGAGTACGAGCACAACCTGTCGCAGCAGCTCTACATTTCGGCCGATGCCTGGACGGTGGTGAAGGAAGCCAAGGAAAACGTGCTCACGATGGTGAATCGCGCCTACCACGGCCTGCAAAACCCGGCCCAGTCGCGCGGCACCGAGCTGGCCAAACGCATTCTCGAAGGCCTGATGATGGACGGTGCCGAACCCACCGCGCAAGCCCTGGCCGTGGTGAAGAACGAGGCATCCGGCCTGTTTTAGTAGAATAAAAGAACGTCATGCTGAGCTGGCCGAAGCATCACTACTGCTGAAGTAATTCATTTACTCTTCGCAGTAGAAATGCTTCGACCAGCTCAGTATGACGTTCTTTTTATTCCGAGCGAAGCGTCTATACTGCCACGTTCACGGCCTCAATGGCATTGCGGTAGCACTCCTCGTAGCGCGGTACGATGTTCTCCACGGCAAACTCTTCGGCGCGGGCGCGGGCAGCGGCTTTGAAGCGCGGCAGGTTCTCATCGGCCAGCACGTAGAGGGCATTTTTGACCATGTCGGGCACATCGCCGATTTCGCTGAGCATGCCGGTCACGCCGTGCACGTTCAGCTCGGGAATGCCGCCGGCGTTGGTGCTCACCACGGGCACTTCGCAGGCCATGGCCTCAAGGGCAGCGAGGCCGAAGCTTTCGTTTTCCGAAGGCATCAGGAACAGGTCGCCCACGCTCAGCACTTCCTCCACGGCCTCGAGCTTGCCGAGGAAGCGCAGGTCGCGGTGTACGTCGAGGTCGCGGGCCAGTTTTTCCATGCGGTTCCGGTCGGGGCCGTCGCCCACGAGCAGCAGCTTGGCCGGAATCTGCTCCCGCACGCCCACAAAAATGCGCAGCACGTCCTCGACCCGCTTCACGGTGCGGAAGTTGCTGGTGTGGATGAGCAGCTTCTCGCCCTCGGGGGCAATGGCGGCGCGGAAGTGGCTCTTATCCTGCTTTTTGAAGCGGTTCAGGTCGATGAAGTTGGGAATGACGGTGATGTCCTTTTCAACTGCGAAATACTCGTAAGTCTCGCGCCGCAAGTCATCCGAAACCGACGTCACGCCGTCGCTCTGATTGATACTGAATGTGACTACCGGCTCGAAGCTGGCATCCTTGCCCACGAGGGTAATATCGGTGCCGTGCAGGGTCGTCACCACCGGAATCTGGATGCCGCGGGTGCGCAGAATCTGCTTGGCCATGTAGGCCGCCGAGGCGTGCGGAATAGCGTAGTGCACGTGCAGTACGTCGAGTTTCTCGTTCTGCACGATGTCGACCATCTTGCTGGTCAGCGCCAGCTCGTAGGGCGGAAACTGGAACAATGGGTACGCCGGCACATATACCTCGTGGTAAAAGAGGTTTTCATTAAAAAAATCGAGCCGCACGGGCTGGCTGTAGGTGATGAAATGCACGCGGTGGCCGCGCTGGGCCAGGGCTTTGCCCAATTCCGTGGCCACCACGCCGGAGCCGCCAAACGTGGGATAACAAACGATGCCGATATTCATGAGAAAATGCTGTTGCGCTTAGCGAACCGGGAAACCGTCGCTTTGTTACAACGACGGATGAGCCGGCCAAATGATGCACAGCGCGTAGCTTTAGCCACTCCCGCTTCTTTACGTAATTCCGATGGCATTACGGCGTTCAGACCGGATTATCCTTTTACTGCTCCTGTTTGGCATTGGCATTGGCAATGCCCAAGCCCAGAAGTGGTTTACGCCCGAAGTAGCCAGCGAAGTAGGGCGGGAGCCATGCGACAACTGCATGCTGGGGCGAAGGGAAAGCAAGCTGGTTAAAGTGGGCAATGGTCGAATAACTCCGGTTACCATGTTTTACTTCGATACCATAGCATCTTACGCTCAGGGCATAGTCGTTGATATGACGACCGGCAAGCCTATTAGAGGAGCTATTATTCAGACACGATATTCCTGTTGGAAAGATTGCGACCAAAAAACCGCTGCTACCAACGAAGCCGGTTTCTTTCGACTTGGGTGGATAGGGTGTCATGGCCCAAAAAGTGGCCGGTCAAACCGCTCGCTGCTGATACAGACTGCAGGTTATCCAACGATAAATACAGAGGCCGTTGACTTTGGCGGCGGTGCTTACCTGCACATCGAACTTGTGGCCCTGCGCATGCGGCGCTAATTTTTCCCCGCCGCCAACGACTTGTAAATTACCTCCTGAATCCGCGTCCGGATATTATACTGGCGCAGCTTGTTGTTGCCGGCATCGGGGTACACGCGGTTGGAGAGGAAGATGTAGAGAATCTGGTTGTCCGGGTCCATCCACACGCAGGTGCCCGTGAAGCCGGTGTGGCCGAAGGTGCTGGCCGGGGCCAGGTTGCTGGTGGGGCCTTCGGGTTTGCTGGGGTCGCCGTGGTCCCAGCCCAGGCCGCGGCGGCTGCCGGCCGTTTGGGGCCGCGCAAACTCCGATACGACCGGCGACTGAAAGAAGCGCGAGCCGCCATAACGGCCGTTTTGCAGGTTCATCTGCATGAGCACGGCCAAATCATTGGCTGTGGCAAACAAGCCCGCGTGGCCGCCCACGCCTCCCACCAGGGCCGCCGTTTGGTCGTGCACCGTGCCTTGCAACTGCTCGCGGCGGTAGTAAGTGTCGTTTTCGGTGGGGGCGATGCAGCTTTTGGGGAAGCGCTGCAACGGATTATACGTCATGCTGCCCAAGCCGAGCGGGCGGTAGAAATTGTCCTGTAAAAAGCCTTCGAGCGGCTGCTTGAGAATCTTTTCGCACACCCGCTTCATCACGATGAAGCTCAGGTCGGAATATTCAGTCGGGTACCTACCCTTTATTTTGGGCATGAGGCTGGAGCGCATCGTCCAGGCCCAGACGGAGTCGTCGGCCGCTTTGGTGCTGAACTCGCCAGGGGCCACTTCGTTGGGGAAATTGTCGGAACGGGTGCTGGCGTAGAACGTCGGTTTCAGGCCGTTGCTGTTGATGGTGCGCTCCCAGGTCGGGATGCCTGGTTTGAGGCCGGCCTGGTGCAGCAGCACGTCGCGCACGGTCATGTCGCGCTTGTTGGTACGGGCCAGCTCGGGCAGGTAGGTGGCCACCTTTTCTTCCAGATTCAGCTTGCCCTGGTCCTTGAGGTACATCACGGCCTGCAGCGTACCCGCCACTTTCGTCACCGAGGCCAGGTCGTATAACGTGCTGCTGGTCACGGGCTGGCTCTGGTCGTAGGTGCAGTAGCCGTAGCTCTGGTCGAACACCACCGTGCCGTTTTTAGCCACCAGCACCTGGCAGCCAGGGGTGGCGGCGTAGGTCTGACTTTCGAGGGCGATATTGTCAATCTGGGCCAATACGCGCGAGCTCAGGCCCTGGCTTTCGGGTGCGGCGTAGCGTAGCCGGTGCAAATCCAGGGTAGCAATGCCGGCCGTCACCTTGAGCGTGGGCGATACGGTGACGGGCAGCTTGCCCCGCGCCGGCAGCGCGCCAAACAGTACCTGCGGCACCACCAGCTGCGCGGCGTAATGGTCTTCGTAGCCGCAAACCAGCGTGTGGGCGTCCTCCAAATACTTGAGAGCGTAGGCATTGCCCATGGCCACCACCACCGTTTTGAAGCTCTTGTTGGCTTCCAGCTGCTTGATGAATTTCAGCGCGCCGTCGCCCAGGCCGTAGCTGTGGCTGGGCGTGTTATTCATGTTGTGCAGGCTCACCACCACCACGTTATAGCCGGTGAGGCGAGCCGCAATGCGGGCAAACGTGCTGTCCGGCGCGTAGCGGTCGGGCACGGCGTACACCGGGCCGGGCTGGTACTTGTTGAAAATGGTGGCGTACGGCCCCTCGGCCTGCGTGCCGATGGTGATGGCCGCGATGCGCAGCGTGTCGAGTCGCTGGAAGGGGAGGAGGTTGTCGTCGTTTTTGGCGACGGTCACGGCATGCTCGAAAATTTCCTGCGCCAGCACCTTGGAGCCGGGCAGGTTCAGGCTGTCGCGCATGGTGGCGGTATTGGTGGGCTTGTATTTGGCCAGCCCGGCCCAGTATTTGGCCCGCAGAATTTTCTTGATGCGCAGGTCCAAGTCTTCCTGCTTGAGCGTGCCTGCCGCCACGGCCTCCCGAATGCGAAGCAGGGCCGAGGGCACGTCCTCCGAAAACAGTAGCACGTCGTTGCCGGCGGCCAGGGCCAGGGCGTCCAGCTCGCCGTCTTTATACAGCTTGCTCACGCTCTTCATGTTGAGCGCATCGGTGAATACCAGGCCCTTAAAGCCCATCTTGTCCTTCAACAGGTCCGTCACCAGCGCATGCGAAAGGGTAGTGGTTTTGGCATTGGTCGTGTCAAACAGCGGCATGTAGAGGTGGGCCACCATCACGCCCATCACGCCGGCCTCAAACGACTGCTGAAAAGGCACCAGGTCCACTTTCGTCAGGCGCGACAGGTCGGTATTGATGACCGGCAGGGCCACGTGCGAGTCGGTATCGGTGTCGCCGTGGCCGGGGAAGTGTTTGGCCACGGCCATCACGTTGTTGTCCTGCAAGCCCTTGATATACTGGATGCCCAATGCGCCGACCCGGTTCTGGTCTTCGCCAAAGGAGCGGTTGCCAATCACCGGATTGCCGGGGTTGGAATTCACGTCGATAACCGGTGCGAAGTCGATGTGTACGCCCAGGGCCCGCATCTTACGGGCAATATCACGGCCCATCTGGTACACGTATTTGGGGTCGTCCATGGCGCCTAGCGTCATCTGCTTGGCAAAGTGGGCCGAGGAGTCGAGGCGCATGTCGAGGCCCCATTCGGCATCCATGGCGATGAGCAGCGGTACCTTGGCCGCGGCCTGCAAGCGGTTGGTCATCAGGGCCTGGCGCTTGGGGCCGCCTTGCAGAAACATCACCCCGCCGATGTTCTGGTTGCGCACCAGCCGCTCGATGCGGTCGGCGTGGCTGCGGTCTTTATTAGAATACGCAGCCACCATGAACAACTGGCCCAGGCGCTGGTCGGGGGTGAGCGAGTTGAACACGCTGTCAACCCAGGCCATTTCGACAGGAGAAGCGGGCAGCGGGTCGGCGGGCATTTTTTGGCCCTCGGAAAACGACAGCAGCAGGCCCGCAGCCAGCAGCAGGGCTGCAATAGTTAGCTGAAAAGGGATGCGCATCAGCCCCGCGAGGTTGGTGGGTTGGTTCAAGAGGTAAACGGGCCGCGGGGGCCGTACTTTTGTCGTGGGTAGCAGCGGAACCCGCCAGCTAGGTTTGGAGGTTCCAAACGTGGCCGGACTCAACCTGAAATAGTGCGACTCAGGCCGTAAAATTTCGCGTTGGAACTCCGCATATTTAGCCGCGAAGGTACGCAGAAAACCCCATCGCGGGTTTACAACGCGAGTAGTTTCTGGTTATTGCTGTGCACGTTTCAGCTTGTAGACGTGCTGGTTACCTTCCCGTCGACCGCTTCCCAATTCCCGTTTCCCGCTTTCCCCAATGCCCGACATCATTCACCTGCTTCCCGAATACCTCGCCAACCAGATTGCGGCTGGCGAAGTGGTGCAGCGCCCCGCTTCGGTGGTGAAGGAGCTGCTGGAAAACGCCGTTGATGCCGGGGCCACCCAGGTGCAACTCATTGTGAAAGAGGCCGGCAAACAGCTCGTGCAGGTCGTTGATAATGGGGCCGGCATGTCGCCCACCGATGCTCGCATGAGCCTGGAGCGCCATGCCACCAGCAAAATCCGCTCGACCGAAGACCTGTTCCGCATCCGTACCCTTGGCTTTCGGGGCGAGGCCCTGGCTAGCATCGCCGCGGTGGCCCAGGTTGAAATCCGCACCAAGCAGCGCGACCAGGACACCGGCACCCTACTGCTCGTGGAAGGCTCGCAAGTGACCAGCCAGCAGCCCACTGCCTGCCCCGACGGCACGAGCATCGCGGTCAAAAACCTGTTTTTCAACGTGCCCGCCCGGCGTAACTTCCTCAAAAGCAACGCCGTGGAGATGCGGCACATTCTGGATGAGTTTCAGCACGTGGCGCTGGCCAACCCTCAGATTGCTTTTTCGCTGTACCAAAACGAGCTGGAAGTTTTCGGCCTGCCGGCCGGCAAGCTGAGCCAGCGCATCGTGGCGCTGCTGGGCAACGGCTACAAAGAGCAGCTGGCCGCCTGCGAGGAAGTGACGCACTCCATTTCGGTGCGCGGCTTTGTGGGCAAGCCGGAATCGTCGAAAAAAAGCCGGGGCGACCAGTTCTTTTTTGTCAACAACCGCTTCATCCGCTCGGCCTACCTCAACCACGCCGTGCTGGCCGCCTACGAAGGCCTGCTGGCCCGCGACACCCACCCGTTCTACGTGCTGTTTCTGGAGCTCGACCCGAAGGCCATCGACATCAACGTGCACCCCACCAAGACGGAAATCAAGTTCGAAGACGAGAAAACGGTGTACGCCGTGGTGCGCGCCGCCGTGAAGCAAAGTCTTGGGCTGCACAATATTGCGCCCTCGCTCGATTTTGATGGGGACGTGAACTTCGCGCCCATCCGGCCGCTGCGGGCGGGCAAGGGCACCGGCCAGGTGCCCACCGAGGCCGATGACCACCTGCCAGTCATCACGCCCGCTGCCCGCGCCGCCAGCGCCGACAGCTACCGCCCCGATGCGCTGGCTTCGGCCGCGGCATCCCGGCCGCCGGCGGGCCCATCCGGGTTTTCAAGTTTTGATGCCGATACCCGCCGCGACGGCTACGAGCGCGGCCTGCCGCCACGCCCCACCGAGCAGGCTCGCCGCGAGTTGGAAGCTTTCTACCGCGAGCTGGGCCAGCCTGTGCGCGAGGACGTGGCCCCTGACCAGGCCACGGTGCGCAGCTTCGAAACCGCCGCCGCGGCAGATGCCGGAATGACCAAAGCGCCCGCCGGAAACCAGGATTTTTCGCTGGGCCTGGCCCCGCCCGAAGCCCTGCCTGCCCGCCCGGCACCCGCGCGCGAGGGCGGCGCGGGCAGCCGCGCCGTGCAAGTGCAGCAGCGCTACGTACTGGTGCCGGTGAAATCGGGGGTGCTGCTGATTGACCAGGAAGCAGCCCGCGAGCGGATTCTCTACGAGCAGTATCGGCAGGAGCTGGCCCGCGCCGTGGGCTCGTCGCAAACGCTGCTGTTCCCACGCACCGTCACGTTCACGCCCGCCGATTTTGCCGTGCTCCGCGAGCTCACCGAGCCGCTGCACGCGCTGGGGTTCATTTTTGTTGAGTTCGGGCCCAACACCATTGCCGTGGAAGCCATCCCGGCCGGGATGCCCGCACAGGATGAAAAAGACCTGCTGGAAAGCCTGATTGAACAGTTCCGCACCACGGCCGGTCCCCTCAAGCTCGACCAGAGCGAGAGCCTGGCCCGCGCCCTGGCCCGCCGCGTAGCCGCCGGCACCGCCGCCACCCGCCTGCCCGAATCCGAGCTCAACGCCCTGGCCGACCGGCTGTTTGCCTGCCAAACCCCCGGCTATACCCCCGATGGCCGCAAAACCCTGGTGCTGCTCGATGGCCAGCAGCTGGCCGACTATTTTCGTAAATAAGCTTTGGCTGCGAAGCTCTCGCGCTGCCCTACATTCGTTCCATGTTCAACCTCACCCCCACCGTTCGCAACCTGCTTATCGCGAACGTAGTTTTCTTTCTTGCCCAAACCAATTTTTTGCCGCTGCTCACCCAAGTGGGTAGCTTGTACCCGATTGGCTCACCGTATTTCTACCCCTGGCAGTTCTTTACCTACATGTTTCTGCACGCCAGCTGGGGGCACATCATCTCCAATATGTTCGGGTTGATTTCGTTTGGGCCGTTGCTGGAGCAGCGGTGGGGCGCTGCGCGATTCTTAACGTTTTGGATGATTTGCGGGGTGGGTGCCGGCGTGCTGTACGAGGGCGTGCGGGGCTACGAGATGCACAAGATGGAGCAGGCGCGGGAGGAATTCCACCATTCGCCCACCGGCCCCGAGTTCAGCAATTTTTTCCATTCCTATTTCCCGGAGGCTACGGGCTACGAAACCCTGGCGGAAGCTTTGCAGCGCAACCCTCAGAACCAGGAGTATATCAACTCGGCCACTGCTGCCGTCGATGGCGTAGTGACCGAAGTTCGGGACTCGCCGCAGGGCGGAATGCTCGGCGCTTCCGGTGCCTTGTTTGGCATCCTGTTCGCCTTCGCCTATTTATTTCCGAACACGGAATTGATGTTGCTGTTTTTTCCGTTTCCCATCAAAGCCAAATATTTTGTGTTCCTATATGCGGCCTACGAGCTGTATAATGGCGTGCACCGCACCCCCGGCGACAATGTAGCCCACTTCGCCCACCTCGGCGGCCTGCTGATTGGCTTCCTCGTGCTCAAGTTTTGGGAACGCGGCCGGGAAAGATTTTATTAAGTAGTAGTGACTCGCGATTGTGGCCTGCCCCCACATCGCGAAATCCACCAAATTCGTTTAATTCATGCCATGAGTATTGTTCAAGATATTCGCACTGCCTTCAGCCGCCGCGATAATGCCCTGATTCAGCTTATCTGGCTGAACGTGCTGGTGTTTGCCAGCCTGATTCTGCTAAAATTCATACTGAAATTTAGTAGCGCTATTGGCTATTACCCGCTTATTCTCAGTCAGTTTCAAATCTCATCAGCTTTCCCGATTTTAATTCGGCATCCGTGGACTATCCTAACGTATGCCTTTACCCACGAAGAGTTTTTCCATATCCTCTTCAATATGCTGAACCTGTATTGGTTTGGGCAATTGGTTCGGGAATACCTCGGCGACCGCCGCCTGGTGAGCATCTACGTTTTGGGCGCCTTAGCCGGCGCGCTGGTATTCCTGCTCACCTACAACTTCGTCCCCGCGTTTCAGGACGGCTTGGGTACGCCCATGGTGGGGGCCTCGGCGGCCGTGACGGCCATTATTGTGGCCGGAGCCACACTGCTGCCCGATTATACGTTCATGCTGATTCTCATCGGCCCGGTCAAAATCAAGTGGATTGCGGCCGTGGTCGTGCTGATTTCCCTGGCGGGCGTGAACGGGGGTAACCCCGGCGGCGAAATTGCTCACCTTGGCGGGGCGTTGCTCGGCTTCTTCTTCGTCAAGCAGCTACAGGCCGGCCGCGACCTGGGCCGGCCGGTGCAGGCCGTGGGCAACTGGTTCAGCAACCTGTTCAGCAGCCGGCCGGCCATGCGCGTGAGCACCACGCGCCGGCCCGAACCCGTGACGGCCACTTCTGCCAGTGGCGCCAAAAAGCCCGCCGTGCCGGGCCAGCCCCTGCAGGATGAAATCGACAATATCCTGGATAAGATTTCGCGCTCGGGCTACGAGAGCCTGTCAAAGGATGAAAAGCAAAAGCTGTTCCGCGCCAGCCAGCAGTAGAGGGTTTAGGTGCTGCGCAGCCACGCCTTGGCCAACTCGATGTCCTGGAAAAGACGCATTTCCAGCTGCGTGCCCACGCGGGTAATCATTTCGGCGGCTGAGGCCTGCCCGAAAATGCCCGGCGAAACGACGTGGGCAAACCGTTTCAGGCCCAGCGCCAGTACCTGCGGCACCCAGTTTTGGGCAATCCAGTCGTTGGCCGAGCTCCACGAACCCACTACTTGCCGGTTGTCGTTCAGCATGTTGGGGCAAAGGTTTTCCTTTAGAAAATCGATGGTCGCCTGGCAGCCCTGAATGACTTTTTCGGTTGGTAATACGCCGACCCAATTATTATAAATCCAGTTGTTCGTCTTATCAAATTCGATGGTCAAATACACTTTGTCGAACGAATTGATAAGTTCTTTTTTCATGAGTTCAATCGGGAAGGCGAGTCGGATGGATGCAAGGTAGACATCTTTTGCAACAAACCCGAATTGCTATTTCATCATACTTCTGGCCCAAAGAAAAAGGCCCATTGCAAACTGCAGTGGGCCTTTTTCTTACTTAAGCAAGTAAATGATTTGTCCGCCGCAGCAGAGTTATTTTTGCGTTAAGCGGGCTGAGCGCTGCCCATTTTGTCCAGCGCATCCATTACTTCTTTTACATGGCCGCGCGAGGTTTCCAGCATGGCTTTTTCCTCGTCGTTGAGCTGCAATTCAATCACGCGCTCCACGCCATTCTTGCCGAGGATAACCGGGGCCCCGAGGTACACGCCATTGATGCCGTACTCGCCCTGCAGCTCCAGGCACACGGGGAACACGCGGCGCTGGTCGCGCACGATGGCTTCCACCATTTGGGCCGCGGCCGCGCCGGGTGCGTACCAGGCCGAAGTACCCATGAGCTTCACCAGCTCGCCGCCGCCCTGGGCGGTGCGCTGCACGATGGCGTCCAGTTTATCCTTGGAAATCAGCTCCGTAACCGGAATGCCACCCACCGTGGTGTAACGGGGCAGGGGCACCATGGTGTCGCCGTGGCCTCCCATTAATACGGCCTGAATATCTTTCGGGCTCACGTTCAGGGCCTCGGCCAGGAAGGCGCGGTAGCGGGCCGTGTCCAGAATGCCGGCCATGCCGAACACCTTTTCGCGGGGCAGCTTGGCGGTGAGGTGGGCCTGGTAGGTCATCACGTCAAGCGGGTTGCTCACGATGATGATGATGGCGTTGGGGGAGTGGGCCACCACCTGCTCGGTCACCGATTTCACGATGCCGGCGTTCACCGAAATCAGGTCGTCGCGGCTCATACCGGGCTTGCGGGGCAGGCCGGAGGTAATCACCACCACGTCGGAACCGGCCGTGCGGGCGTAGTCGTTGGTCACGCCCACGGTGCGCGAGTCGTAGCCGAGAATCGGCGCTTTCTGCCAGATGTCGAGGGCTTTGCCTTCGGCAATGCCTTCCTTGATGTCAACCAGAACAATTTCGTTGGCAATTTCACGAGTGGCGAGCACATCAGCGCAGGTTGCGCCTACATTGCCGGCTCCGACTACGGTAACTTTCATAGGAAGAAGAATTGGGGGGTTGGGGTTTCGCGGGTAAAAGTACGGCGAGAGTTGCAAGAACGTGTACCCCGAAATTTCATTTTGGCCTGCTGGAACATCGGGTTTCAGCTGTTCGCTTGGGCCGAAATAAAAATTCGGGGTACTCCGCCTTACAGCCGCTGCACGGTCAGCACGCGCTCGGTAGTTTCCTCCACTTTAAACCGGTCATCGACCCGCCAGCCCACCACCCAGCAGATTTTGCCATCGGCCGAGGTGAGCACGCGCACGTCGTCCTTCAGGTTGAGGGGGACTTTCTGGTCGATGAGGAAGTCGCTGAGCAGCTTTTTGCCCTTCATGCCCAGCGGCATAAACCAGTCGCCTTCCTGCCATTTGCGCAGCGTGAGTGGGAATTTAATCTTATCAGCATCCAGCGCGGCCGTGCTTTTCGAGCGCGGAATGATGAAGTGCTTCGCGTCGTCGTGCAGTTCGGCGCGCAGGCGCATGCCGTCGGCCAGCAGGTTGGTTTGGCCAGCGGCTAGCTGGAAGGTGCCGAACTGCGTGAGCCGCCGCGGCGTGATAACCAGATTCTCCCGGTCCTTCACCAAGCGGTGCGTGGGCGAGTCAAACCGCCGGCCCGACTCGCCGGCGAAAGCCGTTACAATGTCCTTCACCATCAGCCACGAAAAGCCGAAGGGGCGCAGCATTTCGTGCAGCACCAGGGCCGTGGCGGCCGTTTTTTGCAGCGTGACGATGTGGAGGTACGTCACTTCTTCCTCGTCGCGGCGGGCCAGGGCAGCGGTGTCGGCCACGTAGCGGCGCACTATTTCCTCGGCGGCGCCCACGCGCTCGGCGGTGCCGTGCATGGTCTGGTCGAGGTTGGGGTTGATTTCGCGCAGCACGGGCAGCACCTCGTGGCGCAGCAGGTTGCGCTGGTACACGGGGCTGTCGTTGCTGGCGTCCTCGCGCCACTTCAGGCCGCGCTCTACCAGATAGTCGTGCAGGTCGTCGCGGCCCAGGCCCAGCAGCGGGCGCACGATGTGGCCGTTCTTCACCTGAATGCCGTGCAGGCCGGCCAGCCCGGTGCCGTGCGTGAGGTTTAAAATCATGGTTTCGGCCTCGTCGCGCTGGTGGTGGGCCGTGGCGATGTAGGCCAGCTCCTGCACCTGGCGCACCTGCTCAAACCAGCGGTAGCGCAGGAAACGAGCGGCCATTTGGGTAGAAATGCCTTCCTGCTCGGCGAATTCTTTGGTCTGGAAAAACTCAGCGAAGTAGGGGAGGCCGTACTGCCTGGCCAGCTTGCGCACAAACTGCTCGTCGGCGTCGGCTTCCTCGCCGCGCAGGCCAAAGTGGCAATGCGCCACCGCTACCTGTGCTCCCAGGCGGTGCAGCACATCGAGCAACACCACCGAATCCAGGCCGCCACTCACGGCTACCAGAATGGGGTCTTTCTCAAGGGAAAACAGCGCGTGCTCTTCAATAAACTGGCGGACAACTTCTAACATGAACAAAGGAATATCCCGAAATCAGACCCGTAGGGCCCACTATTCCGAGTGAATGAATGCAATTAGTACCTACGTCAACTCCAACTCCCGTAGCTTGGTTTGCACCGCTTGCAGGCGTTGCGCTACCGAAAGGTCGCCCCGCAGTTCCAGCACAGGACAGGTAAAACGGCTTAGCCAGTGGGTGTGATTGGCCAAAGTGCGGGCCCCACCCGTCGAACTATCGTCGTAGCCGGCGGCCCACTCCAGAAAAGCCTGGGTTTGGGCAGTCCTGGCCGGGTCGGCCAGGATAATGTCGCCGTAGCGGGCCTGCTCACGGGTTCGTAGGCGATGGAGGCGTAGGGCCGGCGGCAGCCAAAGAAAAACGACTAAGTCGGCGGGCGGCGGCCAGCCCTCTCCCCAGCCAGTAACGCAACCACCCAAAACCCATTCGTTTGCTTGAGCCAAGTCGCTGGCCAATGCAGCGTTGCGTAAGTAGGGCGGGCGTCGCACGGTGAACGGCGGGTCCGATGCCTCCCAGAAATAAGCGTCGCCGTCGAAATACCGAAGGCCGAACTGCTCGCTCAGCGCCTGACCCAAAGTAGTGACGCCCGCGCCGGATGCCCCAAAAATATACAACCTCATACGGAAAGCAGCAGAACGAAACGGCTGTAGGCACTGTGGTGCAAAGATGGCCGTTACGCGGGCCCCGTCCGTACCTTTGAACCCCGAATGGCCTTATTACGCGTCTTTTTCCTGTTTTTGGTGCTGCTGCCGCTGCTGGGGCGGGCCCAACGCCCGACTGCGCCGGGGGCGGCACCTGCCCCGCCCCGTGCTGCCCGGCCGGCCCCCGCCGCGCCGCGCCCGGCCGGCACGCCGCCCGCGGCCAAAAGCTCGCCCATCAAGCTGCTCACGGCCGGCGAGCTGGTGGGTGGCGACTTCAACGGCGTGAAGATTCGCAAGCTGATTACCAACGTTAGCTTCCAGCAGGACGACGTTTTTCTGTACTGCGACTCGGCGTATCAATACCTGGAGCGCAACCAGGTGGAAGCTTTCAGCAACGTGCGCGTGGTGCAGAGCGACACCATGACCATCACGGGCGACCACGGCTTTTATGACGGTAACCAGCGCACGGCCCGGATGATGGGCAACGTGGTGATGCGTGACCCGCGCATGACCCTGACCACGCCCACCCTCGACTACGACCTGAACCACAAAACCGCGTCTTATACCGAAACCGGCCACCTCACTGACCCACAAAATACCCTCGATAGCCAGCAGGGCTTCTACGATACCAACTCCAAAGTCTTTGTTTTCAAGCGCAATGTGCACCTCGTCACGCCCGATTCGGAGCTGAACAACGACACGCTGCGCTACAATACGGTCAGCAAAATTGCCTACTTCAACGGCCCCACGCGCATCAAGGGCAAGCAGGGCAACCTGTATGCCGAGGCCGGCAATTACAACACCAAAACCCGGGTTTCAGATTTCAAGAAAAACGCCAAAATCGATACCCCCAACTACCTGCTGGGCGGCGACCGGCTGGTGTATGACGAGGTGAAGCTGTACGGTGAGGCCCACGGCCACGTCTCGCTGATTTCCAAGAAAGACAACCTGACCCTGCGCGGCGATGCCGGCAGATACTGGCGGGGCCTGGGCCGCACCAAGCTCTACGGCGGCCGGCCGGTGGTGCGCAACATCGGCAGCCAGAAAGACACGCTCTATATGGCGGCCGACACGCTGATAAGCATTGAAGCCCGGCCCGGCCAAACCACTACGCGCACTATCCTCTACGCTTTTCCGAAGGTGCTGATTTATCGGGGCAACCTGCAGGGAATCTGCGATTCGCTGACGTACGACCGGCAGGACAGCATTATCTACCTCAACCGGGACCCCGTGCTGTGGCAGGCCAAAAACCAGCTCACCGCCGATTCCATGCAAATCCGCTCGAAGCGCGGCAAGGTGGACGAGATGCGCCTCTACGCCAATGCGTTTGCCGTGAGCCAGGACACGCTCCTGAACTTCAACCAGACCAAGGGCCGCAACATGATGGCCTATTTCCGCGACAATAAGATGCGCCGCGTGGACGTGCTGGGCAACGCGGAAAGCATCTTTTACGCGCTGGACGGCGACACCGCCACCACCGGCATGAACCGCGTGCTGTCGGCCAACATGCGGCTGCTGTTCGTGGAGAGCAAGCTGAATAAAATATCCGTCCTCGCCAATCCCGAAGCCAAATTTATTCCGCCTCACGAGCTCAAGCCCGACAACGAGCGCCTCAAAGGCTTTGTGTGGCGCGCCAAGGAACGGCCCACCCGCCGCCAGGTGTTAGGCACCCAGTTCGACGACCGACCCAAAAAACGCAAAGCCACCAGGAAAAAAGCGGCCCCAGTCGTCAAGCACAGCCCCAAATCGAAAATCACGCCCAAAAAAGCGCCGGCCAAATCAACCAAGCCGCAATCGCCTGCCCCGTCTAAGCCAACTACGCCACCCGCCAAGCCGGCTGCCTCCGTGCTGCCCGCCAAACCGCCGGTTACGGCGCCCACCACGCGCCGCTAGCTGCAACCTTTGGCGGCTCGGCGGCGCTCTTACTGCCGATGGGCCAGCCGGAAACGCGGCCCGGTTTGCCTTCGCCGGCTCAAATCGTTACCTTTGCACCCCTTATGCCGATTTCCCGCCTCACGGTTCTCTTTCTGCTCGTTAGTACGCTCATTCTGGGCTCCTGCTCCAGCGGCTACCAGCGCCTGCTGAAAAGCACCGACGTTAATAAAAAGTACGAAGCCGCCGTAAAATATTACGATAAGGGCGACTTCTTCCGGGCCGGAACCCTGCTCGAAGACCTGATTCCGCTGCTTAAGGGCCGCCCTGAAGCGGAGAAAGCCCAGTTCTACTTTGCCAACACGAACTACAAGCAGCGCAACTACGTGCTCAGCGCGTTCTATTTCAAGTCGTTCACCGATACGTACCCCAACTCGGAGTACGCCGAGGAAGCCTCATTTCTGCACGCCAAGTCGTTGTTTCTCGACTCGCCGGGCTACGAGCTGGACCAGACCAATACCATATCGGCCCTCGAATCCATCCAGGATTTCCTGAACCGCTACGCCGACAGTAAATTCAAGGCAGAAACCGAGAATATGTCGCAGGAGCTGCAGAAGAAGCTGGAAAACAAAGCGTTTGAAAGTGCCCGGCTGTATTACCAGCTGCGCTACAACCAGGCTGCCGTGGTGGCCCTCACCAATTTCCAGCTGCAATATCCTGCCTCGGCGTTTGCCGAGCAGGCCGCCTTCCTGCGCCTCACCGCCCAATACGCCTGGGCTCAGGAAAGCATCGAATCGAAGCAGCGCGAGCGGTTTTTAGAATCGGTAAACTTCTATCAGCAGTTCATTGATGCTTACCCCAAAAGCAAAAACCTGAAAGCCGCTCAGGACATGTACGACGTCAGCCAGGCCGAGATTGTTAAGCTGAAAGCCGTGCCCACGGCGGCGTCCAACTAATTTTAGTTGTCAGTTGCTGGTTTTTGGTTGTTAGTTTATCAACCAACCCGAAGGTGTTCGCCAGAACCAGCAACTGATAACCAACAACTTGCAACTACATAAATAAGCCCATGAAACCTAATCCCAACACCCCGTCAAGCTCCATTATTACGCGTAACGTGGCCGATATCACCGGCGACAACGGTAACGTGTACGAGGCTATCGCCGTGATTTCGAAGCGTGCCAACCAACTGTCGATAAAGCTGAAAGAAGAGCTGAACGACCGGTTGGCCGAGTTTGCTTCCACCGTCGACAACCTGGAGGAAGTGTTCGAAAACCGCGAGCAAATCGAGGTTTCCAAGCAGTACGAGCGCATGCCGAAGCCCACCAGCCTCGCCATTGAGGAGTTCCTGCAGGGCAAAATTCAGTACACCACGCCCGAGCCGGAAGAAATTCCGGTGCCCCGCGAGCTGTTCTAGTCTTATCTGGTTGTCCGTTTTTTGTTGTCAGTTGTTAGTGAT
>NZ_JAGEMO020000219.1 GCF_017921975.2 Hymenobacter terricola | reverse complement strand
GATCTGGTCGTAGACCGGGTTGACTTCGTTGATGAGGGCGCGAACTCCGCCGCTTTCATAGAACTATACAAACGAAAGGAGACACACACACCTATGGACTTTGAACAGATTCTTGACTCTCTGAAGCCTGAGCATGCTGAAGTCGTCAAGGGCGTCATCGCCAAGAAGGATGCTGATCTGGCCGATGCCAACAAGAAGCTGGCTGATGCCACTACTGAGATCGGCGTCCTCAAGAGCAAGGTTCCTGCTGAAACTGCGGAGCCTACCGAGGAAGACATCCTCAAGGGCATGCCCGAGCCTGCTCGTGAGATGTTCCTGAAGATGCGCGCACAGCGCGACGCCGCTGAGGCCGCCGTCCGTAAGGAAGCCGAAGAGAAGGCTGAGGCTGCCGCCGTCGCTAAGGCTGCTGGCCTGAAGGCCATTCCCGTCGAGCAGTCTAAGCTGGTCGATATTCTGAAGGGCTGCTCCCCCGAGGTCGAGGAAGTGCTCAAGGCTGCCAACGCTGCCATTGAGACTGCCGTCCTGGGCGAGGTCGGTAAGAACCGTGGTAACGGTGCTTCTACTGGCACATCTGCCTCTTCCGATGAAGCTTGGGCAAAGCTCGAGAAGAAGGCCGATGAGATCGCTAAGCGCGATAACGTCACCAAGGAGAAGGCCATGTCCACGGCCCTGTCCGAGAACCCTGATCTCTACCGTGAATACCTGAATGGAGGTGCAAACTAATGTTCGCTTTC
>NZ_JAGEMO020000218.1 GCF_017921975.2 Hymenobacter terricola | reverse complement strand
ACTACTGGAGATTGATACAGAAGCCTTCTTTCTGAACGAGCTCACCAGAGTGCAGCGCCGCGGCAACGAGATCAAGGCTGAGTGTCCGTTCAAGAGTCTCCATGAGTCCCAGACGGATAACAACCCATCCTTGACCGTCAATCTGGCAAAAGGTGTCTACTATTGTAACAGTTGCCATTCCAAGGGCAACGTGCATACTATGTACAAGGAGCTCTATGGCAAGACCAATGAAGAAGCTTGGTTTGACCTGGGCGATGCTCTGAAGATACCGAGACCTGACGGCTCCAAGCCGACGCGGCCTGAC
>NZ_JAGEMO020000217.1 GCF_017921975.2 Hymenobacter terricola | reverse complement strand
TCCAAGCCGACGCGGCCTGACATTGAGGTTGGGCTTGTTCATGATTACCATAAAAAGCTGATGAGTCTCACAGGTCCTCTGCGTGACGTGCTGCGGGAGCGCCGCGGCCTCACTGATAAGACACTTGTAGATTTCCAGCTTGGTTGGGATGGTGAACGAGTCACTATTCCTGTTTACGACGAGTTCAACACGCTTGTGAACTTCAGGCGTTACAAGTGGAACTCCAACGACGACCAGTGGAAAGTACTAAACTATGTCGACGAACACAACAACACCTACGGCGAGGTTCGTATCTTCGGCATCGACAGAGTGCTTGATGACAGT
>NZ_JAGEMO020000216.1 GCF_017921975.2 Hymenobacter terricola | reverse complement strand
TCATGTGCTTGATGTCAGCACCGGCCAGGAGCTCGCTGAGGGCATCCTTGGTGTGGTCGACCTCCACGACCTGGGTGGCGCCGCTGACGCGCATGTCCTTCAGCTGCTGCTCAGCCTTCAGCAGTGCCTGCCAACGCTCGTCGCTCTCGTCGAAGCCGACCTTGGACTTCATGATGGACTTCTTGGACTGCACGTTGCGGATCTCCCGCTTGAGCGCCTCCTGGTTGGTGGACAGGTACTCCAGCTGCTCGATGGTGTAGTTCACCACGCCGGAGCTGCGCTGGAAGCCACCAGCGGACTTAGGCTTGTTGTAGAGCTCACGCAGGATGTCCTCGGCGATGGCGGCGGTGAGCAGCACGATGTAGTTGTCCAGAGTCATCGCCTTGCTCTTGGCGCGGGAGCGCTTGGACTGCTGGCTCTTCAGCATGCTCTCGACCTGGGCGTCGCTCAGATTGCGCAGGATGTGGTCCTCAGCGATGTCGCTCAGAGGCTTGAACTCGTCGATGATGGCCTCCAGCTCCTTGCTGTCGACAGCGGAGCGCTGGATGCGGGGCGTGTAGTTCTCGATGTCGGCCTCCATGGCCTTGACGATGCGATGCGCCTCAGCGGAGGCGACGGCGGTCAGCTCTGCGGTGCCGGGCAGGCCGCGGGTGCCAGTGGTAGTGGTCTCGTTGTTGGAATTGAACAGCTCATTGATAGACATAGTAGTCTCCCTTCGATTGCCACACTCTGCAGTGGCCAGCGTCATT
>NZ_JAGEMO020000215.1 GCF_017921975.2 Hymenobacter terricola | reverse complement strand
CGCCGGTCATGGGATAAGGAGGAGAAGCCATGCTATCAGAAATCGGCGGCGCTATAGGGCAGTATCAGACCAACATGGCCTCGTACGATGGCTTTTTCGCGCCGGAGGAGTCCGGCTGGTCAATCTGCCTGTCCGAGGATCTTTCAGATGCGATAGACTTCACAAATTTCATGAACATGGACATCACCGGAGAGTACAAGATCACGCAGTCTCCGGTGGAAAACGGCTCCTTTGTCTCATACAATAAGACTACAAGCCCTGTAACAATCGGTCTGCAGGTAGCCATCAAGGGCACGCATGACGAGATCATGAGCGCCCTGACAAGGCTCGAGGTCATATCCGAGGGCACTGACCTGATAACCATCATCACGCCTGACAATGT
>NZ_JAGEMO020000214.1 GCF_017921975.2 Hymenobacter terricola | reverse complement strand
TACTGCGATATAGGGTTTGAGGAAGTCAGACAGGTTGAAAGCCAGTATACCAATACAAAAGTGCCGAAGACTCAGCCGCGCGGCAGGCAGCAGGCTCAGGAGACAAAAGCGTCAGACAAGAAAGAAAACGGGCCTCAGTCCTTTGCTAATATGATTTTCGGGTGATATCTATGATTGAAATACCTCTGACGCCCTATCCTGACCAGGAGCTGCAGATTGACCTCGGCGGGCAGGCGTGCACCATAAGAGTCTTTGAGCGTGCGGGATTTATGTATATGGATCTGAGCGTGCGGCGCACAAAGATCTTAAAAGGCGCTCTCT
>NZ_JAGEMO020000213.1 GCF_017921975.2 Hymenobacter terricola | reverse complement strand
ACCGGGGCTTCGATTCAAACCTTCGCCTTGCGACTAAGTTCCCCTCTTAACCTTCCGGCACCGGGCAGGTGTCAGACCTTATACGTCCGCTTGCGCGTTAGCAAAGTCATGTGTTTTTGTTAAACAGTCGCCTGGGCCTTTTCACTGCGGCTTCTCTTGGTTGCCCAAGAGGAAGCGACCCTTCTCCCGAAGTTACAGGTCCATTTTGCCGAGTTCCTTGGCCGTGATTCACTCGAGCGCCTCAGGATACTCTCCTTGACTACCTGTGTCGGTTTGCGGTACGGGTAATAATAGCATTAAAACGCTTAGCAGGTTTTCTTGGCAGTCGGATTAGGCACACTATCCGCGTGTCCCGAAGGACGTACGGTACTATCAACTTTCGGCTAGGTCCGCGTACTTAACTACGGTCCCAATACCTACGGTCTTCAACGGGCACTTCCGTCCGCCCGCGGTGCTTTCACTTCTGCGTCACTGCATCACTTGCTACCATTAGTACAGGAATATTAACCTGCTGTCCATCGAGTTCACCTTTCGGCTGCCCCTTAGGTCCCGACTAACCCAATTCCGATTAGCGTTGAATTGGAAACCTTAGTCTATCGGCGTGGGGGTTTCGCACCCCCATTATCGTTACTCATGCCTACATATGCTTTTCTCCACGCTCCAGCACGCCTGACGACGCACCTTCACCGCAAGGAGAATGCTCCCCTACCACGTAACCGTCTTGCAGGTTACATCCATTGCTTCGGTACCAGATTTGATGCCCGCGTATTATCGACGCCCGCTCGCTCGACCAGTGAGCTGTTACGCACTCTTTAAAGGAATGGCTGCTTCCAAGCCAACCTCCTGGCTGTCAAAGCAAGTGGACCTCCTTTGTTCAACTTAATCT
>NZ_JAGEMO020000212.1 GCF_017921975.2 Hymenobacter terricola | reverse complement strand
CCTAGAGCCTGTTATGCACTATTGGTGTGCCTAGCGAGCATGATACAGGTAAAGACGACAAAGTGGAGTTGCTGCAAGGTGCTGCTGAGCCGCTCATAGTCGCGGGCCAATCGGCGGAACCGGCTGAGCCAAGCGAAGCTCCGTTCGACGACCCAGCGCCGGGGCAGGAGCACAAAACCAGTTTGGCCTTCCGGTTTTTTAATCACCTGCAAGTCAATCTCGTGCACCGCCGCAGCGTATTCGGCTTCTTCGCCCGTGTAGCCCTGGTCCACGAAGCCGACCTGCACGCTTTGGCCGGTCACGGCCTGCACCCGTTCGCACAATTGGCCCACCTGGTCGCGCTCCTGCGCGTTGGCCGGGGTGATGACCACACTCAGCAACTGCCCGAGCGTGTCGACGGCGATGTGGGCCTTGCTGCCTTTGCGCCGCTTGCCACCGTCGTAGCCGGCCCGGTGCCCGCTCTCAGGCGTGCTTTGCAGCACCCGCCCGTCGAGGATGACGGCGCTGGGTGTGGCGGGTCGGTCCAGCAACAAACGCTGTAACTCGTTTAAATCATGCACGATATCTTCAAAAATGCGGGCATCCCGCCAGCGGGTCCATTGCTGGTAAACGGCCGCCCACGGGGGCAAGTCGTTCGGCAGGTAGCGCCACTGGCAACCGGTGTGACCCAGGTAGCGCAACGCGTTAAACAGGGCCCGCAACGGATGCCGCCGCTGGGGCGCATCTTCTCGCAGCAGGGCCAAATACGGGGCCACAAACGCCCATTCATCATCCTTCACATCACTTGGGTAGCGGCGCGGCGCGGTCATGCCCCTAATTTACGAACCAGTGCATAACAGGCTCTAGTCGGGGTAACGTTTGAAAATTGGTAGGCCCAGAGCGATAATGCAGCGAGGCTACGAATG
>NZ_JAGEMO020000211.1 GCF_017921975.2 Hymenobacter terricola | reverse complement strand
TAGAGTTGTTGTACTGAATTATCAATGAGTTAGGCAGAAGTTCCACAGGCCGGCGCAGACCTCTAACGCCACATCAAATTGTTCCAGGTTGTGCATGCGCAGACGGTCAGACAAAATACGATACCGTTTAAGGCCCCCGATACTGTGTTCTACCACGACTCGTTTACGGGCTTGTTGTGTGTTGCAAAATTTCTTGTTTTTGGTTAATTGTCCGCCGCGCGGTTTTTTAGTTGGCAGAAATAATTTCTCGCAAGCGTACGTTTTACCGAAGCCTTGAAAGCCGGAATCCAGGCGCACGGTCAAGCCGCTAAACCACTGCTTATCGGGTGAAAGCTGCTGTTTCAGCAGGGTGAAGTCGTGCATTGCCCCCGGCACTACCCGGCCCACGTAAATTAATTTCCGCTGGGCATTGGCTAGGATAAGCGCTTTTAGGGTGTGGCGTTTTTTTTACCACTGTACTGCGCTTTTTGTGCCGCTTTTTCCTGCGGCCGTTGCGTGGCAAATTCAGTGGCATCGACGAGCACGGCCCGCCGTTTGGAAAAATAGCGCTGTAATTCGGCCGGTGATTGAAATTCGCGTTCGGGCAAACAGCCGGCCAACCGCAGTGCCTCGCGCAGCACTGCCAGTCCTTCGTCCTGTCGGCGCTTGGCCGTAGCCCCGTCCAGGCCACAGACCAATCCGAGTACGTCATAAGTTAGCCCTGATTTGCAACTGAAAAGGGTAAAGAAAAGCAACTCTTCTTCGTCTTTTATGCGCGTCCCGGCTGGATGAATGACCATGCGTTCAGCTAGTTGCATCGCATGCAATTCGGCGTATGCCCGTCGGAACACCACCAGCAGCTGCGCGAAGTGATGCGCGTCACACCCCAACGCGGACCGCCATTGGCGAGGCGTTTTCAAATCCTGAATCGAAAGTTTCATCCCTCAAATATCGAGCTAGCCGGGCGCTGCAACAAGTCTAGTA
>NZ_JAGEMO020000210.1 GCF_017921975.2 Hymenobacter terricola | reverse complement strand
TATTCGAGGACGACTTTGCGGGTGAGGAGCTGGCCGGCGCGGGCCACGCGCAGGGTGTAGACGCCGGTGGGCAGGCCGCGGGTGGGCAGGGTTTGTTCGGCGGCGTTGGTCAGGGCTTGTTCCCGCACCACCTGGCCCAGGGCGTTGAGCAGGGTGGCCCGGCCGGTCCCGTTCGGGCCGCTGAGGCTGAGGGTGAGCTGGCCGGTGCT
Organism: Hymenobacter terricola; assembly: GCF_017921975.2. Taxonomy (GTDB): domain Bacteria; phylum Bacteroidota; class Bacteroidia; order Cytophagales; family Hymenobacteraceae; genus Hymenobacter; species Hymenobacter terricola. Next base: position 774 of record NZ_JAGEMO020000210.1, on the reverse strand, counting down.
GCTCGGGTTGGGGAAGACGAGCAGGGCGTTGGCGGCGGTCGGCGCTTTGGCGGCCAGCACGTTGGTGGCGGCCAGGGTGAAGGCGCCGGTGGCGTCGGAGCTGCCGTAGCCGCTCACGGCCACGTAGTAGCGGGCGCCGGCCGTCAGGCCGGTCACCGCAACCGGGGCGGTGAAGCCGGCGTTGGCCGCGCCGGCCGAGGCGCAGAACACGGAGGTGAACGGCCCGGCCGAGCAGCTGGGGCTGGCGTAGAGGCGCACCATGCCCGCCGCCGGGCCGGTCAGGGTGAGCGTGGTGGCGGCGGCCGAGGCGGTGAAGGCGAACCAGACGTCCTTGGGCAGCTGGGCCGAGGAGCAGGCCGGCAGGTTGATGCCGGCCTGGGCGCTGGTGGTGGCGCCCACGTTCGAGCCGGTGAGCACGGCATTGGTCAGGCCCAGGGCGCCGCAGGGCTCGTCGTTGGCCGGGGCGGTGAGCGGGGTGGTGAAGCAGGCGGGGCCCACGAAGGCGCTGCCGCCGTTGGTGGGCCCGCAGTTCTGGCGCACGTAGTAGCAGTAGGCCGTGCTCGGCAGCAGGCCGTTGAGGGCATAGGTGTTGGCCGTGAGGGCCGTGACGTTGGTGCCCGTGCCCTGCGCGAAGCCCGACAGGCCATACTCCAGCTCGTAGGTATTGCCGGCGGGCAGGCCCCCGGTGGGAGCCGTCCAGCTCAGGGTGGCGGTGGTGTTGGTCAGGTTGCTGGAAGTGGGGCCGGTGGGTACCGAGCAGTTCGAGGGCGAAGT
>NZ_JAGEMO020000021.1 GCF_017921975.2 Hymenobacter terricola | reverse complement strand
TTCAGTACACCACGCCCGAGCCGGAAGAAATTCCGGTGCCCCGCGAGCTGTTCTAGTCTTATCTGGTTGTCCGTTTTTTGTTGTCAGTTGTTAGTGATTAATTTGCCAGCAGCGTATGCCTGAGCTAACAACGAGCCCACTGGCTGGCCGCCGCATTCTGCTGGGCGTGAGCGGGAGCATTGCCGCCTACAAATCGGCGATGCTCACGCGCTTACTCGTTAAAGCCGGGGCCGAAGTGCAGGTTGTTCTCACCGAAGCTGCCGCTGCTTTTGTTACGCCCCTCACGTTGGGCACCCTCTCCAAAAAGCCCGTCCTGACGGGCTTTTTGCGTGATGCGGCCGCCGGGGAGTGGCACAACCACGTCGAGCTGGGCCTCTGGGCCGATGCCTTGCTGATTGCGCCGGCCAGCGCCAACACCATCGGGCAACTGGCCAATGGCTTGTGCCCCAATCTGCTCTGCGCCGTGTATTTGTCGGCGCGCTGCCCCGTGTTTCTGGCCCCGGCGATGGACGTGGATATGTTCGCTCACCCGGCCGTGATGCAGAATCTGGCGCGGCTGCGCTCCTTTGGCAACCACGTATTCGACTCGCCCAGTGGCGAGCTGGCCAGCGGCCTCAGCGGCCCCGGGCGCATGCTGGAGCCCGGGGATATTGTGGCGGAGTTGACGCTGCGCTTAATGAAGAATGAAGAATGAAGAATTAGCAATGATTACAAAGCAGGTAACTCTTCATTTCTCATTCCTGGTTAATAGGACTTACGCAGTTGAATAGCCGCAAAGCGGCGGCATGTTGGTAGTCTATTGATTAGCAAAGGAAAATAAGCCGCAAAGCGGCGGCACTTTTCGTCTGCAAAGAGTGCCGCCGCTTTGCGGCTCTGAGTTGTTTTTCAATAATTTAACTACCAATGTGTCGCCGCTTCACGGCTAATTCTATCTGCCAACTGCGTAAGTCCTCATTAAGCTAATGCACGTCCTTCTCACTGCCGGCCCCACCTACGAACCACTCGACCCCGTCCGTTTCCTCGGCAACCGCTCGACGGGCAAGATGGGCTACGCGCTGGCGGAGGCTTTTGCCGCGCAGGGCGCGGAGGTGACGCTGGTGAGTGGCCCCAGCCACTTGCCGGACCCCGCCAGTCCGCGCATCCGCATGGTGCGGGTGGAGACGGCGGCCGAGATGTATGCCGAAGCGGCAAAGGTGGCCGGAGAAGCCGATGTATGGGTTTTCGCCGCCGCCGTGGCCGACTACCGGCCGGCCCATGTGGCGATGGATAAAATAAAAAAATCGGGCGAAACCCTTACGCTGGAGCTGGTGAAAAACGTGGACATCGCCGCCACCCTCGGCCAGCGCAAGCGGCCTGAACAATTTGCGGTCGGTTTTGCGTTGGAGACTACGAACGAGCTGGCCCACGCCCGGGACAAGCTGCACCGGAAAAACTTCGACCTCATCGTGCTGAATTCGCTGCGCGACGCGGGCGCGGGTTTCGGCCACGACACCAACAAAGTGACCGTGCTGGATGCCGCCGGCCAAATCGTTAATTTTGAGTTGCAATCCAAAGCCGATGTGGCCCGCGGGTTGGTTAGCCTGATAATGAGCCGCCTGGCACCTTCCTTATGATGCGAAAACTTCTCGCAATATTCTCCGTTTTCGGGCTGCTCCTGGCGGCTGGCCCCGCGGCCCGTGCCCAGGAGCTGCTGGCCGAAGTGCAGGTGACCACCCAAAACGTCACCATCACCGACCCCACGCTGGTCACGCAGATGCAGAACGACATCCGGACTTTCCTCAACAGCCGCGCCTGGACCACCCAGACCTATCGGCCCGAGGAGCGGATTAAGCTCCGAATCTTCATCGGCATCACGGCCATCCCCCAAAACGGCACCTACAATTCCACCATGCGCCTGATTTCGACGCGCCCGGTGTACGGCACCGGCTACGACACCAACGTCATCAGCATCAGCGACCGGAGCTTCAATTTTAATTATTCGCCGCAGACCCCGCTGGACTTCTCACCCAATAGCTTCGTTTCCAACCTCTCGTCGCTGCTGGGTTATTATGCTTACCTCGTCATCGGCCTCGACCGCGACACGTTTGCCCGGCTCGGCGGCACCCCGTATTACGAAATGGCCCGCACCGTGGTGAGTTACACGTCCAACCAAACCAGCACCAACGAAGCCGATGAGGGCTGGCGCGGCACGGGCTCCCGCGAGCGGCACTGGCTGCTCGACAACATCACCGACCCGCAGCTGGAAGCCTTTCGCACGGGCCTGTATGGCTACTATCGACTGGGGCTCGACCGCTTTATTGAGAAGCCCGAAGAGGCCCGCGCTGCGGTAATGACTGCGCTAACTGGCGTGCAGCAAGCCGCCGTGACGCGGCCCAGCACCTTATTCGCCAGGGCTTTCTTCGATGCGAAATCCGATGAAATTGCCAACATCTTCCGCACCAGTCAGGACCAGCAGCAGAAGCAGCAGCTCGTGACGATGCTCACGGAAGTAGACCCGACGAATTCAGCGAAATATCAAACGGTACTTAAATAAATTATGAGTTATAAGTTATGAATTATGAGTTGTCAAACGGACGATTTCTAATTCATGACTTCTAATTCATAGCTCATAATTAATTATAATGCTTGTCGATTTACGGATTAAAAACTACGCGCTGATTGAGCAGCTGGAATTGCGTCCTTCGCCGCTGCTGAATATTATTACGGGTGAAACCGGGGCTGGTAAATCCATTATGCTGGGCGCCATTGGCCTGTTGCTGGGCAACCGGGCCGACTCGCGGATGCTGTTCGATACCGAGCGCAAATGCGTGATTGAGGGCCAGTTTGATATTGCCAATTACCAGTTGCAGGATATTTTCGAGGCCGAGGATTTGGACTACGACACGCACTGCATTCTGCGGCGCGAAATCAGCCCCAATGGGAAGTCGCGTGCCTTTGTGAACGACACGCCGGTGACGCTGGAAGCCCTGCGGAAAATCGGGGCCAACCTGATGGATATTCACTCGCAGCACGACACGCTGCTGCTGGGCGATGGCGTCTTTCAGCTCAATCTATTGGACTTGTACGCTGGTTTGGTGCCGCAGCGCACCATGTACAGCAGTGCTTTTCGACAGTACCGCAAGCTGGAAGTCGACCTGGATACGCTGGAAAGTCAGGCCGCGCAAGCCAGTAAAGAATTGGACTACAATAGCTTTCTGCTGAACGAGCTGGAAGATGCCCGCCTCGACACCGAAGACCAGGACGCCCTGGAGCAGGAGGTGAAGCAGCTGGAGCACGCCGAGGAAATTAAGTACAAACTGAGCCAGGCCCTGCACGGGCTGCGCGACAGCGAAACCTGCGCCACCGGCAACATGAAAGAAGCCGTGACGCTGCTGGGCCAGGTGGCGAGCTACGCCGATAATTGCAAGGAGCTGCGCCAGCGCCTCGACAGCTGCCTGATTGAGCTGCACGACATCGCCGACGAAGTGGAAACCGCCGAACGCCGGACCGAAGGTGACCCCGCCCGTGCCGAGGAGCTGCAGGACCGCCTCAACGTGCTCTACACGCTGGAGCGCAAGCACCAGGCCCGCGGCTTGACTGCGCTGATGGCCGTGCGCGATGCCCTGCGCCAGAAAGTGAGCTCGGTGTTGAACCTGGATAAAGAAATTGCCCGCCTGCGCAAGGATTCCGACGCGGCCCTGGCCGCCGTGACCAAGCAGGCCAGCAAGCTTTCGGAGAGCCGCCGCAAGTCGTTCCCCAACTTTGAAAAGCAGTTGGGGCTGCTGCTGGCCGACCTCGGTATGCCGCACGCCCGCATTGTGGTGCAGCACAGCACCGGCGCGCCCGCCACCAGCGGCGTCGATGTGGTGAGCATCCTCTTCACGGCCAATAAGGGCGCCCAGCCTCAGACGCTGAGCAAGGCCGCTTCGGGCGGCGAATTCTCGCGCCTGATGCTGTGCATTAAGTATATGCTGGCGGACAAGACGGCCCTGCCCACGATTGTATTCGATGAGATTGACACCGGTATTTCGGGTGAGATTGCCGTGAAAGTGGGCCGCATGATGCAGCAAATGGCCCGGAAGCACCAACTCGTAGCCATCTCGCACCTGCCCCAAATGGCGGCGGCCGGCGATGTGCATTACTTCGTGTACAAAGAAGACCGGGCCGACCGCACCGTGAGCCGCATCCGCGAATTGAACCAGGATGACCGCATCAAGGAAATTGCGCACATGATTGCGGGGGCCAAGCCGAGCGAAAATGCTTTCCAGAGCGCCCGCGAGTTGCTGGCGCTGCGGGGGGAAACGGCAGCGGCGTGAGGTGAGCGTCTGTCATGGTGAGTGGAGCGCAGCGAAACGCGGCAATCCGTCCTCTCTCAGCAACCAACCTGATAATGTGACAACCCCAACTGCTAACTTGCCGCCGCAAACCCAACGGTTGGGTTTGTCGCACCCTAAAGCTAGGCGCTGAGAGAGAACGGATTGCCGCGTTTCGCTGCGCTCCACTCACCATGACAGGCGGCACTTACTCTTCCATTACACCATCCAAACCCCTATGTCCAATAACCTCCTCGCCGGTAAAGTCGGCATCATTTCCGGCGCCCTCAACGAACAGTCCATTGCCTGGAAGGTGGCCCAGCGGGCTCATGCCGAAGGCGCCCGTTTTGTGCTCACCAACGCGCCGCTGGCCATGCGCATGGGCGAAATCAACAAGCTGAGCGAGGAATGCAACGCGCCCATTATTCCGGCCGATGCGACATCGGTGGAGGAACTGGAGGCGCTGTTTTCGGGGGCGCAGGAGAAGCTGGGCGGCAAGATTGACTTCGTGCTGCACAGCATTGGCATGAGCGCCAACATCCGCAAAAAGAAGCATTATGGCGAGCTGGACTACAAATTCTTCCAGCAGACGATTGACGTGTCGGCCATGTCGTTTCACAAGATGATGGCCGTGGCCGAGAAGCAGGACGCCATGAACGAGTGGGGCAGCATTGTGGCCCTGAGCTACATTGCCTCGCAGCGCGCCTTCCTCGATTATACCGACATGACGCAGGCCAAGGCCATGCTCGAAAGCATTGCCCGTAGCTACGGCCAGCGGTTTGGCAAGCTGAAAAAGGTGCGCGTGAACACGGTGTCGCAGTCGCCAACCCGCACCACGGCCGGGGCCGGCATCACGGGCTTCGACGCGTTTTACGACTTCGCTGATAAGATGTCGCCCCTCGGCAACGCCCCGGCCGAAGCCTGCGCCGACTACTGCATCTCGCTGTTTTCGGACCTGACGCGCTACGTGACCATGCAAAACCTGATGCACGACGGTGGCTTCAGCACCACCGGCATCTCGGCCGAGATTGTGGAGGTGATGAACAAGGCGGCCGGCGCGCAGGAACAGGAATAAGTACGCCGAACAGTTGAAATGAAAAGCCCGGCCGGTTGGTCGGGTTTTTTTATGGAATGAAAACGGCCTCATGGCCGGGAACGATTGCGCAAAAAGATGGCGGTTTCAGCGGCACTAGCTACTAGGTTTACGGCAGATTTACCCCTTAGCCATGAAGAATCTGTTGCTGCTTGTGTTTCTAAGTTTCGGCGGGCTGGGCCGGGCTTTTGGCTACGATTTTGTGGTGGCGCAGGACGGCAGCGGCAAGTTCCGCACCGTGCAGGAGGCCTTCAACGCCGTGCCCGACTTTCGGAAGAAAGCCACGACCATCTTCATCAAAAAGGGGATTTATAAGGAGAAACTCATCCTGGCGGGCTCCAAGAATATAGTGAAGCTCATCGGCGAAGACCGGGACCTGACCATCCTGACCTACGACGACTACAACCAGAAGAAGAATATTTTCGGGGAGGACAAGGGCACGTCGGGCTCGGCTAGCTGCTACCTCTACGGCTCCGATTTTTCGGCTGAGAACCTGACGTTTCAGAACTCGTCGGGGCCGGTGGGGCAGGCCGTGGCCGTGTGGGTTGATGGCGACAGAGCCGCGTTTGTGAATTGCCGGTTTCTGGGATTTCAGGACACGCTGTACACGTATGGGCGCGGCAGCCGGCAGTTTTACAAGAATTGCTACATCGAAGGGACGGTGGATTTTATCTTCGGTTCGAGCACGGCGTGGTTTGAGGACTGCGAGATTTTCTGCAAAAAGAGCGGCTACGTCACGGCAGCATCCACGCCCGACACGGCGCGGTTTGGCTACGTGTTCAGCCACTGCCGCATTGGGGGCGATGCGCCGGCCAGTAGCTTCGGACTGGGCCGGCCCTGGCGGCCTTACGCCAAAACCGTGTACCTGAATTGTGAGTTGGGCGCCATAATTCGGCCCGAGGGCTGGGACCCGTGGGAAAAGGAGTCGAACAAGAAAACGGCCTACTACGCCGAGTACCAAAGCCACGGGCCGGGCGCCGCACCGGCCAGGCGGGCGCCGTGGTCGCACCAACTCACCGACGCCGAAGCCAAGCTGTACACCCTGCAAAACGTGCTGCACGGCTGGAATCCACTGGCCAATTAACTGTTGTCTCGATGTTGTTTCGAATGAAGCTATTGCCCCTGGTGCTGCTGACTACCAGTGCGGTGCACGCCCAAACGCCCTCCAAAGCCAGGCCCATCATCGTGGCCCAGGATGGCTCGGGCACCTACCGTACCGTGCAGGAGGCAGTGGACGCGGTGCCCAATCAGAGCCAGGAAACCGTCACCATCTTTATCAAAAAAGGCACTTACCGCGAAAAACTGGTGGTGCCGGCCCTCAAAGTCCACATCAAAATGGTGGGGGAGGACGAGGACCAGACCATCCTGACCTACGATGACCACTCGGGCACAAACGGCATTACCACGCCTACGTCGCACTCGGTGCTGGTGCAGGCCAACGACTTTTCAGCCGAGAACATCACCTTCGAAAACAACGCCGGCTACACCGCCGGGCAGGCCGTGGCGCTGCATGTGGAAGGCGACCGCTGCACTTTCCGCAACTGCCGGGTGGTGGGCAATCAGGATATCCTGTTCCTCTCCACCAACCACACCCGCCAGTATTTCAAGGACTGCTACCTGGAGGGCACGACGGATTTTATTTTCGGGGCCAGCACGGCCGTGTTCGACCATTGCGTCATCAAAAGCAAGAAAAACTCCTTCATCACGGCGGCCTCGACGCCGGCCGGGCAGCGGTTTGGCTTCGTGTTTCTGAGCTGCAAGCTGACGGCCGATACGGCCCTGGCCAAGAAGGTGAACCTGGGCCGGCCCTGGCGGCCCAATGCCAAAGTGCTGTACCTCAACGCCGAGATGGGCAGCCACATCACCGCCACGGGCTGGGACAACTGGAAGAATCCCGAGAACGAAAAGACGGCCTATTTTGCCGAATACAACTCCACCGGCCCCGGCGCCAATCCCAAGGGCCGGGTGGCGTGGTCGCATCAGCTTACGGCCAAAGAGGCCAGGCAGTACACGGTGAAGGCTGTTTTTGCGGCGAGTGAGCCGTGGCTGCCGTAACCTCACCCCCTGACCCCCTCTCCAAAAAAGAGGGGGCCAGGGGGTGAGGTTAGTACCCCCGGCTTAACTCCACCAGATTCTCCAGCGGCTGGCCGGTGCGGAGCAATTCCAGGTTGCGCAGGAGCACGTCCACTTTGCTCTCGTCTTCGAGGGCTTGGCCACCGCCGGTGTGCTGGGTGAGCAGCACGTTGGGCAGGGTCCAGAGGGGGCTATCGGCGGGCAGGGGTTCGATGGCCGTTACGTCGAGCACGGCGCCGCCGAGGTAGCCGGCTTGCAGCAGTTTGAGGAGGGCGGGCTCGTCGGTAGTGTTGCCGCGGCCCACGCTGGCATAGATGCTGCCGGGCCGCATGGCGGCCACCAAATCGGCGGAGAAAAAGCCCTCAGCGCTGCCGGGCAGGCAGTTTATTACGATGTCGGTATCGGGCAGGGCGGCTTTGAGGTCCTCCTTGGAGCGCAGCGCCGCCTCGGGGTGCGTGCGGGCCAGCAGCTGCACCCAGCATTCGAAGCCGGTGAGCTGCTGGCGCACCGCCAGCCCAATGGCCCCGGCCCCGAGAATGACCACACGCTTGCCGCGCAGCAGGCCGGCGCGGTTGCGCACGTGGGCCCCGCCCACCCATTTTTTCTGGGACTGGAGCACGGCCAGCTCGGGCAGGTGGCGGTAGAGGGCGAGCAGGCCGCCGACCATGGTTTCGGCGCAGGGCCAGGCAAAAAAGTCGCCCATATTGGCCACCGGAATGGGCAGCCGCACGTGGCGGTAGCGCTCAAACCCGGCCGAGTCGATTTGCCAGAAGCGCAGCAGGGGCGGGGTGCCGGCCGTGAGCCAGGCGGCGGGCGGATTGCCGAGCAGCACCTCGGCTTCCTGGAAAGCGGAAAATTGCTGGTCGACGGGCAGGTCGGAGCAGAAAGTGGCCTCCACGTTGGTGGGCAGCTGCTGGTACAAATGGGTGCGGGCCGAGGCGCTTAAGGGCGAGAAAACGAAGAGGTGCATAATGAGCAGCCTTCCCGGCTGCGAACGGTTTTGGGGAGTATTACCGGGCCTTGTACGCAATCTGACAAAGGTGCTGCGTAAGCGGCGTACTTTTCGTGAAGAAACGCCCCGGCCGGTACAAGCTGTGCGATTTTCTGGCCCAAATAATTTATCGAAAAGCCCTTCTATGCGCGCCTATTTGCAGCAGCACGCCTACCTCACCGACGCCGAGCTGGAGCAGACCCTGGCCCTCATCCGGCCCTGCGCGTTTCGGAAAGGCACCGAGCTGTTCCACCCCGGCCCGCCGCCCGACCGCCTCTACTTCATCGAAACCGGCCTGGCCCGCGCCTACCGCCTCGTGCGCGGCGAGGACATTACCTCGGCCTTCTACGGGGCCAGTTCCTTCTGTTTCGACACCCTCAGCATTGTGGCCCAGGTGCCCACCGAGCTGTATTTTGAATGCCTCACCGATGTGCAGGCCCACGAAATACTGATTCCCGACCTCAACCGTCTCTTTCGCCGCGTCCCGCCCATCGAGCGCCTGGGCCGCCGCATCAACGAGAACCTGGTGTGCGGCCTCACCGAGCGCCTGCGGGCCTTCCAGATGGACGACCTGCGCACCCGCTACCTCGCCCTGCTCCGCCAGAACCCCGAGCTGATTCAGCAAGTGCCCCAGCGCCACATCGCCACCTATCTGGGCGTGAAGCCCGAAAGCCTGAGCCGGATGCGGGCGCAGCTATAGGGCTTTGGTAAGGAGAAAAAAGAACGTCATGCTGAGCGGAGTCGAAGCATCTCTACCGCGCAAGTATTTCAATGAATGCAACGAAGCGGTAGAGATGCTTCGACTCCGCTCAGCATAACATTCTGGGTTTGTATCATTATGCCCGCTGCATTTCTTAACCTAGGTCATTGGGCCGAACAGGGCGGACGGGTACTTTTACCGGCTCTCCCTTCCCACCCAATTTCCTGTTAGAATGGCCAAGCAAGCCTATTCCCGCCGCGACCTGGCGTTTCAGCTCCACGAAGTCCTGCAGGTTGAAACCCTCGCCCGCTTCCTCTATTTCCAGGACCACGACCGCGGCTCGATTGACCTCGTGCTGGACACCGCCGGCCAGTTTGCCGACCAACTGCTGAAGCCGCTCCTCACGGAGATGGACCGCCAGGAGCCGCAGCTCGTGGACGGCACCATCCGGCTGCACCCCGGCGTGAAAAATATCGTGCGCCGCTTCGGCGAAGATGGCTGGATTAACGCCCTGTTTCCCTACGCCGAAGGCGGCCAGCAGCTGCCCGGCACCGTGTACAACGCGGCCGTATTCGCCATGCAGGCCACCAATTACTCGGCCAGCGTGCCGCCCTTCCTCACCCTGGGCGCCGCCAATTTGCTCCGCAGCTTCGCCCGGCCCGAGCTCACGGCTGCCTTCACGCCAAATATGTACGCCGGCCGCTGGCAGGGCACCATGGCCCTCACCGAGCCCGACGCCGGCAGCTCCCTCTCCGACATCAGCACCGCGGCCGCGCCCACCGACGAGGGCTACTACCGCATGCACGGCCAGAAAATCTACATTTCCTCCGGCGACCACGACGCCTGCGACAACGTGGTGCACCTCATGCTGGCCAAAATAAAAGGCGGCCCCGCCGGCGCCAAGGGCATTTCCTTGTTCGTGGTGCCGCGCCAGCGCACGGCCGCCGGCCTGCCCGACGCGGCCACGAAGCCCAGGGATTTAATCAGTAACGACGTCGTCACGGCCGGCATCTACCACAAGCTGGGCTGCAAAGGCGCCCCCATTGCCCACCTCATGATTGGGGGCCAGGACGACTGCCGCGGCTACCTCGTGGGCGAGCCCAACAAGGGCCTCAGCTACATGTTCCAGATGATGAACGAGGCCCGGCTGGCCGTGGGCGTGAGCGCGGCGGCCATCGGCACGGCCGCCTACTACGCGGCCCTCGAATACGCCCGCGCCCGCCCCCAGGGCCGCCTCATCGCCAACCGCGACGTAACCCAGCCCCAAGTACCCATTATCCAGCACGCCGACGTGAAGCGCATGCTGCTCTTCCAAAAAGCCACCATGGAAGGCGCGTTGGGCCTGTTGCTCCAGTGCAGCTACTACATGGACGTGGCCCGGGCCGGGGAGGGCGAGGAAAAAGAGCGGGCCGAGCTGCTGCTCGATTTGCTGATGCCCATCGCCAAAACGTACCCCTCGGAAATGGGGGTGCTCAGCACCAGCGCTGCCATTCAGGTGCACGGCGGGGCCGGCTACACTACCGATTTTCCGGTGGAGCAGTTCTGGCGCGAGTCACGCATTCACCCCATTCACGAGGGCACCACCGGCATTCAGGGCCTCGATTTGCTGGGGCGCAAAATCACCCAGCACGGCGGCAAAGCCGTGGGCCTGCTGCTGGAAGAAATGCAGGCCGCCATCATCGCCGCGAAGGCCCAGCCGACCCTGGAGCCGCTGGCCGGGCAGCTCACCAAAATGGTGGGCGTACTCCAGCAGACGACGGGCCACCTGCTGGGCATCGCCACCCAAAACCACGAGTTATTTCTGGCCGATGCCACGCTCTACCTGGAACTGGCCGGCCTGGTAGTGGTGGCCTGGCAGTGGCTGCGCCAAGCCACCGTGGCGCAAAAAGCCCTGCACGCCGCCCACGCCGAGGACCGAAATTTCTACCACGGCAAACTTATGGCCGCCCAGTATTTCTACGAATACGAGCTGGTGAAAGTGCCCAGCCTGGCCAAGCGCCTGCAATCGGCCAATGCCGTGACGGTAGACATGCAGGACGCCTGGTTTTAAGATGCCCCCTCACCCCGGCCCCCTCGCCGCGGGAGAGGGGGCCGGGGTGAGGTGAACCGTCAGAACAATACCCATGAAAAAACTCGAAAACAAAGTCGTGTTCATCACCGGCGGGGCCTCGGGCCTGGGCCGGGCCTCAGCCGTAGCCGCCGCCCGGGAAGGTGCCCAAGTCGTCATTGCCGACCTGCTGAATTCTGATTACCGAGCCGCCCTCGATGAAGTGAAAGCCGCCGGGGGCGAAGTCCTTTTTGTGCCGCTCGATGTCACCAATTCGGCCAGCATTCAGCAGGCCATCGCCACCACCGTGGAGAAATTTGGCCGGCTCGATGTGGCGCTGAACAACGCGGGCATCGGCGAAGGCTTCTTCAGTTTCCTTGACACCAGTGAGGAGTCGTTTCAGCGCATCCTCAACGTGAACCTGACGGGCGTGTTTACCTGCATGAAATACGAGCTGACGCAGTTCATGAAGCAGGGCGGGGGCGTCATTGTGAATATGTCGTCGCTGGCCGGCCTGCGCGGCGCGCCGGGCCTGAGTGCCTACGTGGCCTCCAAGCACGGCGTGCTGGGCCTCACCCGCGTGGCGGCGCAGGAATTCGCCCGCCGCAACGTGCGCGTGAATGCCCTCTGCCCGTATTACATCGATACGCCGCTCATCAAGGACGCGCCTGAGGAACTGCGCAACCAGATGATTTCGATGAGCCCGATGAAGCGCCTGGGCCGCGCCGATGAAGTGGCCAAGGCGTTTATTTACCTGGCGTCGGATGATTCGAGCTACACCAACGGCACTCAGCTGGTGATTGACAGCGGCGTGATTTCGTAGCGTAGCACGACGTAGCGCAGACTTTGCAGTCCGCGTCCCCACGCCATTTCAACGTTTGTCGTTCTGCCACGCGGCCTACAAAGTCCGCGCTCCTTTCTTCCCCATGGATTTCGCCCCCAGCCCCAAAACCCAGAACTACCTTGCCCGCGTGCAGGCCTTTATGCGTGAGCACATCGTGGCCATCGAGGAGCAGTACCACCGCGACAACCTGGCCGCCAACCCCGGTGCCGACTGGCAAACCTGGCGCGTGCTCCCCCTCATCGAAGAGCTGAAAACGAAAGCCAAAGCCGCCGGCCTCTGGAACCTGTTCCTGCCCGATGCCGAGCACGGCGCGGGTCTCAGCACCCTCGAATATGCTCCTATTGCCGAAGAAACCGGCCGTAGTTTCCTGGCGCCCACCGTGTTCAACTGCAACGCGCCCGACACCGGCAACATGGAAGTGCTGCACTACTTCGGCAATGCCGCGCAAAAACAAGAGTGGCTGATGCCGCTGCTGGCCGGCGAAATTCGCTCCGTGTTCTGCATGACCGAGCCCGACGTGGCCTCCTCCGACGCCACCAACATGCAGGCCACCATTACCGAAGACGGCGACGAGCTGGTGCTGAACGGCCGCAAGTGGTGGGCCACCGGTCTGGGCCACCCCGATGCCCGGCTGGCCATCTTCATGGGCCTTTCGAACCCCGACTCCGCGCCCCACGCCCGCCACAGCATGGTGCTGGTGCCGCTGCCCACGCCCGGCGTCAACATCCAGCGCATGCTGCCCGCCTTCAGCGATTACGACCCGCCGTACGGCCACGGCGAAGTGTGGTTTGAAAACGTGCGGGTGCCGAAAGCTAACCTACTAGTGGGCTTAGGCGAAGGCTTCGCCATTGCGCAGGGCCGCCTGGGGCCGGGCCGCATTCACCATTGCATGCGCTGCATCGGCGCGGCCGAGCGGGCGCTGGAATTATTGATTAAACGCGGCCTGGCGCGCACCGCCTTTGGCAAGCCCATCTTGCACCTGGGCGGCAACCTGGAGCGCGTGGCCGACCTGCGCATGGCCATCGACCAGGCCCGCTTGCTCACCCTCTACGCCGCCTGGAAAATTGACACCCAGGGCGTGAAAGCGGCCATGAATGAGATTTCGGCCATTAAAGTAGTAGCGCCTAACGTGCTGCAGCGCGTAGTGGACGAGGCCATCCAGATGCACGGCGGCGCGGGTGTGTCGCACGACGTGCCGCTCACGGCGCTCTTCACCGTGGCTCGCGCCCTGCGCCTGGCCGACGGGCCGGACGAGGTGCACCGCGCCATGGTGGCGCGGGTGGAGCTGGCGAAATACAAGGGCAGGAATGAGAAGTAGAATGATGACAAAAGAACGGTCATACTGAGCTTGCCGAAGCATCTCTCCCGCTTCGCCTGAACCGTTAAACGAAGCAGTAGAGATGCTTCGGCAAGCTCAGTATGACCGTTCTTAATGCTCTTTTCAGGATTAACTCAAATTTCTCCATGCCTCCCGAACCCGCCCCCCGCCTTCTCGATACCGCCGGTCCGCTGCGCCCGGGCGAAGAGCTGGACGCCGCCGCCGTGGATGCCTGGCTGAAACAGCAGCGGCCGGAGCTGCGCGGGCTGCCGCGCGTGACGCAGTACGCCGGCGGGGCTTCCAACTGGACGTATCGCCTCGAATACGACAACGCCGACCTCATCCTGCGCCGCCCGCCGTCCGGCACCAAGGCCAAATCGGCCCACGACATGGGCCGCGAATACCGCGTGCAAAAGGCCCTGAAACCGGTGTTCCCTTACGTGCCCGAGATGGTGGCTTATTGCGAGAACACCAGCCTTATCGGGGTTGATTTCTACGTGATGGAGCGCGTGGCCGGCATCATCCCGCGCAAGAACCTGCCGCGCGGGCTGGATTTGCCGCCCGCCACCGTGCGCCAGCTTTGCCTGAACGTGCTCGACGCCCTCATTGAGCTGCACCAAGTCGACTACCAGGCGGCCGGGCTGGTGGGGTTAAGCAGCGGCGTGGGCTACACCCAGCGCCAAATCAGCGGCTGGAGCAAGCGCTACGCCCAGGCCCGCACCTGGAACGTGCCCAGGGCCCGTCGCATCATGGCCTGGCTCGAAGCCCACCAGCCCAGCCAGGAGCGCATCTGCATTACGCACAACGATTTCCGGTTTGATAACGTGGTGCTGGATGCGGAGGACCCCACGCGCATCCTCGGTGTTCTGGATTGGGAGCTGGCCACCCTCGGCGACCCGCTGATGGACCTGGGCAACCTGCTGGCCTACTGGGTGCAGGCTGACGACGACTTCCTGGCCCAGGCCACCCGCCGCCAGCCCACCCACCTGCCCGGCATGCTCACCCGCAAGGAAGTGGTGGCCTACTACTGCGAGAAAACCGGCTTCCAACCCGAGAATTGGGCCTTTTACGAAGTGTATGGGCTGTTCCGGCTCTCGGCCATCGCCCAGCAGATTTACTTCCGCTACCACCACAAGCAAACCCGCAATCCGGCCTTCAGGAACTTCTGGATTTTTGTGCATTACCTGCACTGGCGCTGCCGCCGGGCCATGCGGCCGTAGGAACGCGCCACGGCGCGTTCAATCGTTGCGCTAAGACGGGGCGCGTTCAATCGTTGCGCCAGAACTGCTGTGCCACCGCCGAACGCGCCATGGCGCGTTCCTACATTACCAAACCACTTTCCTTAGTATGACCACCATCCGCCAAAACATCCTCATCACCGGAGCCAGCTCGGGGCTGGGCGAGGGCATGGCCCGCGAATACGCCCGCATGGGCCGCAATCTCGCCCTTTGCGCCCGGCGCACCGACCGCCTCGACACCCTGAAAGCTGAGCTGGAAGCCGCGTATCCAAACATCAAAGTCTTCGTGCGCGCCCTCGATGTAAACAACCACGACCAGGTATTCGAAGTGTTTCGGGCTTTCAAAACTGACTTGGGCACGCTTGACCGCATCATTGTGAATGCGGGCATGGGCAAAGGCGCGTCGCTGGGTACCGGCTACTTTCACGCCAACCTGCAAACCGCCCAGACCAATTTCGTGGCCGCGCTGGCGCAGTGCGAGGCGGCGCTGGAGGTATTTCGGGCGCAGAATGCAGGGCATCTGGTCACAATTTCGTCGGTAGCGGCCATGCGCGGGATGCCGCGCGCGCAGACTACTTATGCGGCCACCAAGGCTGGGCTGTCGGCGCTTACGGAAGGCATTCGGGCCGATTTGCTGAATTCGCCCATCAAAGTCAGCATCATGTACCCCGGCTACATCCGCTCCGAAATCAATGCCAGGGTGAAGAGCACGCCCTACATGGTGGACACCGAAACCGGCTGCCGCGCCCTCGTAAAGGCCATTGAGCGCGAGCCCGTGCAGGCTTTCGTTCCCGGCTGGCCCTGGGGCCTGATGGCCCGCGCGATGAAGTGGCTGCCGCTGCGCTGGGTGCAGAAGCTGCTGTAGCACTGGTGGTTTCTGCTGGTTAGATAGCGTCTTTCCTGGGAAATTGCGTTATTGCATACCCAAATTTCTGAATCATTGATTTTGTGCTGCTCTCTTCTTCCCAGCTGCGGGGTTTCTGCGATTTCCTTCCCATTGCCCTGTGACACGAGATTTTTGTAAACTGCCGGTACTGGCTGCCCTGGCCCTTTGGCTGAGCGCCGCCCCGGTACTGGGCCGGTCGCGCCCCGCCCCAAACGTCATTCTGTTTGTCGGCAATAGCTTTTTTCACGGCAAGTACCAGCCGGTGCTGGCCTACAACGCGGCCCGCGTCACCGACGAAAACTACGGCCTGCCCAGCACCAGCCCCCGCTGCGAAACCCCCACCGGCGAGCCCGTGGTGTGGGGCGGCATCCCCGGCATTTTCAAGCAGTTCACCGAAGAAGCCGGCCTTGACTACGAAGTGCATTTCGAGGAAATCAATGCCAAGCCGCTGCAATACCACTACGAACACGCCCTGGCCGTGATTCAGCAGCCGCGCTGGAACACCGTGGTGCTGCAGGAGCACAGCCTCTGGGCGCTGCCCGTGCGGCACGGCGGCCACCCCGACCAGTTCCGCGACTACGCCACCCGGCTGGAGCAGGCCGTGCACACGGCCAGCCCGGCCGCCCGCGTGTTCATGTTCCAGACCTGGCCCCGTGCCGACCTCTGCTACCCAGTCGGCACGCCCTTCGCTGGCTTGCCGCTCGATTCGATGGCGCAGGAGCTGCACGCCTCCTACTATGGCTTCCAGCAGCTCAACCCCGCCCTGGCCGGCATTGCCCCGGCCGGCGATGCCTGGCTGCATGCCGTGCAGGCGGGCGTGGCCCAGCGCAACCCGTACGCCCCCGAACCCGGCAAAATCGACCTCTGGGCCGAGGACCATTACCACCCCAGCAATGGGGGTGCCTACCTGAACGCCTGCGTGCTCTTCGGCGAAATCACGGGCCGCGACCCACGCACGCTGGGCGCGGCCGAGCAGGCCGCCACCACGCTCGGCATCACGCCGGCCAACGCCGTGGCCTTGCAGCGCATTGCCTACGAGCAGGTGCGGGCCGCCCGGCCCACGGCTTTTTTCGGAAAAACGGGCACCAACAAGCCCAAGTCAGAGAAGGCAAAACCCAAGTCCTAGCCGCTACTGAAGCGACTTTGTAAAGCTGCCGCCACGCAAAAAGCCCGACCAGAGCGGCCGGGCTCTTTGATGAAAACCGTGACGAATGTGCTACTGCGGCAGCTATTTGCTGCGCTCGTCGCCGTTGACGGGGGCGCTTTGCTTGTGCACGTTGGCGGCCACCAGCTCGTTGGGGATGATGTTGCTGGCCGTTACCTGGGCCTTGTTCTTGAAGCCGGAAATGACGCGGTGCTCGCCGGCCATCAGGGCTTTGTAGCCGTCCTGGGCCACGCCGGCGGCGGGGGCGGCCTGGCCTTCGGCCACATTTTTGGCGCGGGTCATGTCGGCTTTGTTGATGAAGTCAGTATCCGTCAGGCCCGGCAGCAGGTTGGTGATGGTGACCTTGCTGTCCTTGTTTTCCTCCTGAAATGGACTCGGCGAAAGAGTTTACGAAGGCTTTGGTGCCGTGGTACACGGCTTGCAGCGGGCCGGGCAGCTCGCCCGCGATGCTGCCCACGAGCAGGATTTTGCCCTCATTCCGGGCCGTAAATTCCTGCAGATACAACTTGGTGAACACCACATAGGCCCCAATGTTGAGCTGAATAATATCCAACTCGCGGTTGATGTCGGTGCTGTCGAAAGTGCCGTACTGGCCCTGGCCGGCGTCGTTCACCAGCGCGTCAATTTGCAGGCCCTTGCTTTCGTTGTAGACTTCAAACGGGGCCTCGCGCTTGAACAGGTCTTTGGCGATGGTGGTGACTTCGATGCCGAACTGCTGCTTGAGCTCCGAAGCCGTTTGGTTCAGCTCGTTCTGGTCGCGGGCCACGATGACGAGGTTGTACTTGTCTTGCGCGAAGCAGTTGGCCAGCTCGCGGCCGATGCCGCTGGTGGCGCCCGTGGTGAGGGCAGTTTGTTGGGTTGCCATTGTGGGGAAAGAGTGAGAATGTGGAGTGTTTCCTAACGATTCCGGCTTGGCGGGGGTTATAGTCGGGCTTTATTGAAAGGCCTCGAAAAGGGCCGGTGCAGCCTCTTTGGGTCCGTGCAGGCTATATGAAGAGATTCGCGGGGCCTATGAAGACTTGCGCGGGGTATACGGATGGATTTGCGAGGCCTATGGACGCATTTACGGGCCCTATGTAACGATTCGCACGGTGAGTAGCGCGGACTTTGTAGTCCGCGTCTGCGGCGGAAACCCGAACAATTTTCAAACGGCGTGGAGACGCGAACTACAAAGTCCGCGCTACTCTCAGGCTGCCTGCAAGCTTTTAAGAGCCCAGCAGTAGTTGCTTACCGGGCTTTTCCTGGTGGTAGTCGGCGATAATCTGACGCAGAATCAGCATGTCTTTGGGGCAGGTTTGGGCGAAACGCTCCCAGTGAAGCAACACCACGCACTCCGGCATTTCGACCACGGCGATGAGGACATCCCAAAAAGCGTCCCAGCTCACGCCGTACCAGTCGGGGAAGTGTAGCTCGCGCTTCATGGTGTGGTGAAAAGCCGCTTTGGTGTCGACGTGGGTGAGGTCGATGGTCATGAGGCGGGGTAAATAATAGTGTGACTTTGTCGCTAATAATTTAGGGGAATTAGTCTAGGAAAACCGAAGGTGTTATCTGCCATCGCGCTTATGGTAATTATATAAGGAAAACCCAAAGCCATCATTTGCGACTGCTTCCCTACTCCAAATAATAATTTCATCTTTATGTATTGAGCATTTTTGCCTTACAAATAGTTTTTGATGATTGATAGAATCATCGAGTGAAATTTTTCTCCCATCAATCATCTTTCCTTTGCGACGTTTTATCTTTTGCAAAGTGTTCAAGGAGTTTAGGATTATTGTAGTGTCGTTTATTGTATAGGTGCCTGAGTCTTCAATAGAATAATTTGGGGTTCCGAATTCCGAATAAGTGTAAGAATTTTCGCTTTCCAATTCCAAGTTGACATTGATGAATCTAGGTTTTGCAGACCCTCCGGAATATGTTGCTGGGAACCCATTACTTGCTTTAGGAATGCCTGATGTACAAGCTGTGCAAGCTGCTATTATTATGGAAAAAACGTAATGGATTTTCATTGGATTTTATAATCTTAACCTGTAAATACCAGTTTGGTGAAGCAAATGTAATCTTCCTTCACGAAGCCGTATCCAGTACGTCGTCGCCGTCATCGGCCATTGCTTTGGCCAGCTTCTCGATATTTAAGCTGCGGGCTGAGGCGTCGAAAATCTCGCGGTAGGTGCCTTTCATATCGTAGAGCTCGTCGTGGGTGCCGCTTTCTACCATGTGGCCTTTTTTCATGACGTAGATGCAGTCCGAATCCACGATTTGGGCGAGGCTGTGGGAGATGATGACCACCGTGCGGCCCTGCTTGATGGCGTCGAGCGAGTTTTTGATTTGCTCGGTGGCGATGGCGTCGAGGCTGGCGGTGGGCTCGTCGAGGAAGATGATGGGCGGGTTTTTGAGGAAGAGCCGGGCGATGGCGATGCGCTGCTGCTGGCCGCCGCTGAGCTGCTGGGCATCGGACTCGTACTGGCGCGGCAGGTCCAGAATCTGGTCGTGCAGGTAGGCCTGCTTGGCGGCAGCTTCAATCTGGGCCTGGGTGGCGGTGAAGTCGCCGTAGCGGATATTTTCTTCGATGGTGCCCTTGAAAATGTGGTTCTTCTGGAGCACCAGGCCGATTTCCTGGCGCAGGGCGAAGGTATCGTACTCGGCCAGTGGATGGCCGTCGAGCAGGATTTCGCCGCCGTTGGGGCGGTAGAACTGGCAGAGCAGGTTGATGATGGTGCTTTTGCCCGCCCCGCTGAGGCCCACCAGCGCGGTGGTTTTGCCGGCCTGAATGGTCAGGCTTACGTCGTGCAATGCTGCCGTGCCGCTGGGGTAGGTGAAGTTCACGTGGCGCAGCTCGAACTGGCCGCGCAGGTCGGGGCCGGGGGCCAGCGGGCCGGGGCGCTCGGTCTGGTCGTCGGCGTCGAGGATGGCGAAGAAGCCTTCGGAGTAGGTGAGGGCCTCGTTCATCTCGTCGTAGATGCGGTGCAGCTGCCGGATGGGCGCCGACACGTTGTTGAACAGCAGGATGTGGAACATGATGGCCCCGATGGAAATCTGGCGGCCCAGCACGAGGTAGGCCGTGAGCACGATGATGGCCACCACGCCAATCTGCTCGACGAAGGTTTTGAGGCCATCGAAGCGGAAGTTGGTTTTGCGGGTTAGGAGCTGGGCGCCTTCGAGGCGGCTTTGCACGCTGGCCTGCTTCTGGCCTTCGTACTGCTCGCGCACGAAGCTTTTGATGACCACGATGCTGTCGATGATGCTGATAAGGCCGTGGTTTTTCTCCTCGCGCAGGCGCTGGAGGCCGCGCCGCACGCCCTGCAATTTGGCGGCCTGCGCGTAGCTGAGCCAGAAATACACCGGCAAAATGGCCAGCGCTACCAGCCCCACCCACTTGTTATTCAGGAAAATGACCACCAGCGCTACGATGGCGTTGGCGAAGAGCGGCATGATATCGATGAAGAAGTTTTGCACCAGCTTCATCAGGCTTTCCACGCCCCGGTCGATGCGGGTCTGGAGCTTGCCGGTCTGGTTGCCGTCGTCGGAGAAGAAGCCGAGCTGGTAACTCAGAATCTTGCTCACGGCCGTTTGGGCCAGCACGCCGGAAATCTGGATGCGGATTTTCTCGCCGTAGTATTTCTGCCCAAATTGGATGAAAGTGTTGATGATTTCCTTGCCCAGCAGCAGCCCGCTCACCCAGGCCAGCAGCGTCCAGCCCTCGGCCAGGCCCTGGCCCTTGTCCAGCATCCCTTGCACCGTGTCCACGGTATAGCGCAGCACGAAGGGGTTGACCTGCGCGGCCAGCGAGCCCACCAGCGTGAGCAGCAGCGTGGCAATCACCAGGCGGCGGTAGGGCCGCACAAACGGCAGCAGGCGTTGGATAATTTGCCAGAGGCTCATCGGAAAAGCGTTGTGTAGGGGCGGGGCTTGCCCCCGCCCGCCGCTCGGGCCGAAACAACGTGCCCGTTCAACGACGGGCGGGGGCAAGCCCTCCGGGTACGACCCCGCACCCTACAGTGGAGCCGGTTAGACGAGCGAGGCGGGAGTGGGGTTGTTTTGGGGTTGCGAACGGAAAGCCTCGCGGCAGTGCAGAATGTCTTTATTTGCCTTTTATTGGTAAATACTCAAGTATCATGAAAAAGCTCGCGTGGTTACTCCTCCTGTCAGTATTTCAAGTTCTAATCTGCTCTTGTGATATTAATTCTTTCTCAGCGGGTTCTTATGCATATGCTGAAAATGTCTATTCTGGGTGTAAGGGAGATACTATTATAAACAGATTGAAACGCCTAAAAGCGAGTGGGGTATATGATAATGCTTCCTCTTACCCTGATGGCCCAAATGAGCCGCCATCTCCATACTATAGTTTTTATTTTTTCTCTCGTGAGAATAACTGCATTCTATTAACTGCTGTACCTACTGGTGGATTTAATAAAGAATCAGCATTACTTCTTGTGAGTGTTAAAGGGCCGAATCCAACCAGCAAATGGCAGGATTTTAATCATGGCCTTGATAAAAAGCAGCAGGAAAGAATAACAGATTGGTTTAATAAAAAAATTAAACCAGCGATAAGCTGTGATTAAAACCTCGCTCTGGTACGAGTTACGCTGCACTAAACTCGCGCCAGCAGGGATGAATGATTCAGGGGGTAGGGAAAGATGCAGTCACGAAACATTTTACGTAATTAGTCATGTACTAAATGGAGGGCACTTTGGAAGAGAAGTTTCGAACTGGTTTCGTCAAAACACAACTAGTTGCCTTCCGGCCCCAACAAGTTCAGCAAAAAAGGTAACCAGTTCGGTTGCTCTACTGCTGCGGAAGCAGCTTCCGCTTCTTAAATTTCCCTATGAACATCCAAACCGCCTACAACGCCTGGGCCGAAACCTACGATGCGGTCCTCAACAAAACACGCGACCTCGAAGGCACTGCCTTTCGGCAGATGCTGGCGGAAATGCCCTTTGCGGAGGTGCTGGAAATTGGCTGCGGGACGGGGAAGAACACGGAATGGCTGGCGGCCCGGGCGGCGCACGTCACGGCCGTGGATTTTTCGGCGGAGATGCTGCGCAAGGCGCAAGAAAAGCCCGGGAGTGGCAATATCACCTTTCAGCAGGCCGATATTACCAGGGAATGGGCCTTTGCAGCGGGCGCGGCCGACCTGGTTACCTGTAGCCTGCTGCTGGAGCACGTCCAGGATTTGGGCTTCGTGTTTCAGCAGGCGGGCCGGGGGTTGAAGCCGGGCGGGCTGTTTTATTTCGGCGAATTGCACCCATTCAAACAATATCTGGGCAGTAAGGCACGTTTTGAGCAGGGCGGCGGAACGGTTGAGTTGGAATGCTTTGTGCATCACGTTTCGGATTACATGGCTGCGGCCTCGAAAAACGGCTTTAGCTGCATGGTTCTACGGGAATGGTTTGACGATGACAACCGAAACGCCGTACCACGAATAATTTCATTTATATTTCAGCTTGATAATAGCAAATGGCTGAAAAGGACGGAAGTGAAAGGTGCAATAAATAATTTAATTAATAATGACTGCAACATTAAAACCGTATTAAATTGCAGATGGTCTGCTGATTATTGCTTATGTTTCGAAAAAATAAATCACCCTATTAGTAACTCATTGCCAGCTATTCAGGTGCCGGATTGGTCGATAATAATGCCTGAATGGTCGAAAAAGTGGAACGATAGGGGAATATTTCCCCCGCTGGCGGGGTTAGTAGTTCGGTAGCACCCGCTGCTGATGACTGACCAAGCCTATTGCTCACGCCACCAAACCCCTTTTTTATGCTGCGTACTGCTTTATTGTTTTTCCTCCTGCTGGGTTTCGCAAGCGCCGAAATTCACGCCGCCACTGCAACGGCTGCCACCTTCCATCCCATTCACCGGCGCAAGCCCACGGCTGGCAATTACGTGCCAGTGTATCGGTACTACCGGGGCCAGGGCCGGCACAAAAACAGCTTCGGCGGCCTGTTTAAGCGCCGTCCGACGGCCCGCCACCGCAGCTCGCACAAAGGCCGGGCGCACCGCACAATGTAGCGCAACGGCGTTTTTTCGAAATTGATTCTTCAGTAGCGGCTATTCCCACCTCGGGGATAGCCGCTATTTTGCGTAGAAATACGGCGTTTAATAAGCAGAACAGCGGGTTTTTTAATCAGAAGAGTTGAAACGCGGCGATTTTGCCCGCCGTACTGGCAGGGGCTTTTATTCCTTCTGCTATGGAAAAATCGTTGTTTCCAGCCGCTGCCGCGAGTGTCGGCGAGCCGCTGAGCCGGGTTGATGGCCGCCTGAAAGTGACCGGGGGTGCCCGCTACGCCGCCGAGCATGCCGTGCCGGGCTGCGTGCACGGGGTGCTGGTAACCAGTGCCATTGCCCGGGGGCGCATCAAGCGGCTGGACTCGGCCGCCGCCGAAAAATTGCCCGGAGTGCTGGCCGTGGTGTCGCACCTGAATTCGCCCAACGTGCCCGGCTACCAGAACCCGGCCACCAACCAGAACCCGCGCGTGGAAGGCCAGGAGTTCCGGGTGTTTTTCGACGACCAAATCCACTTCAGCAATCAGCCCGTGGCCCTGGCCGTGGCCGAAACGTTGGAGCAGGCGCAACACGCGGCTTCCTTAATTCGGGTAGAATATGAGGCAGCGGCGCACCAGACTACCTTAGCCGCCAGCCTGGGGGCGAACGTGACGCCCAAGGAAGACGCGGAGTTTTCCAAAGGCCAGGCTGATGCTTATAAAACGGCCCCGGTGCGCGTTGAGCAGGAATATCGCACGGCCATGCAGGTGCACAACCCGATGGAAACGCACGCCGCCATTGCGCTGTGGGAGGGCGACAAGCTGACGGTGCACAACAAAACCCAGGGCCCCAAGCTGGCGCAGCAGGACCTGATGCGCATGTGGCAGCTGCCGGCTGGGAACGTGCAGGTGCATTCACAATTCGTGGGCGGGGCTTTTGGGGGTTCGTCGCGCATCTGGCCACCGGAGATGGCGGCAATTCTGGCGGCCAAGAAAGTGGCCCGGCCCGTGAAGGTGATGGGCCAGCGCGACCAGGAATTCAACATGGTGGGCTACCGGCCGCAGTCCATCCAAAAATTAGGCCTGGGCGCCACGCCCGATGGCACGCTGGTGGGCATCACGCACCAGGCCTACGGCATGACTTCGCGCCACGAGCAGTTTGGTGAGCGCATCGTGCACCCCACCAAATCTTCCTACCAAACGCCCAACCTGAACACCAGCTACCGCCTCGTGCCGCTCGACGTGAGCACGCCCTGCTGGACGCGCGGCCCCGGCGAAACCAGCGGCTCCTTCGCCCTCGAATCGGCAATGGACGAGCTGGCTTATGCATTGAACATGGACCCGCTGGCCCTGCGCCTGAAGAACTATGCCGACACCGACCCCGAAAACGGCAAGCCCTGGAGCAGCAAGCACCTGCGCGAATGCTACGAGCGCGGGGCGGCGCTGTTTGGCTGGCGCAAGCGCACGCCCGCGCCCCGCTCCATGCACTCGGCCGACGGCCACTTGCTGGGCTGGGGCATGAGCACCGGCATCTACAAAGCCGAGCGGAGTGTCGCCACGGCCCGCGCCCGCCTGCTGCCCGACGGAACCCTGCTGGTGCAAAGCGCCACCGCCGACACTGGCCCCGGCACGGCCACCATCATGACCCAGATTGCGGCCGATGCCAGCGGCGTGTCCCCAGCCAACATCCGCTTCGAGCTGGGCAATTCGGCCCTGCCGGAGGCCCCGCTGCAGGCTGGCTCGCACACGGCTACTTCGGTGGGCTCGGCGGTGCACGAGGTATGCGCGGCGCTGAAGCAGCAGCTGCTGGAATTGGCCCTGCGACTGCCCGGCAATGGCGTGGGCAAAACCAAAACCGAGGATTTGATGGCCGTCGATGGTTTCATTCTAAACAGCCGGAAGAATGGCCGGCGCCTGAGCTACGGTGAGGTGCTGACTCAGCACCAGCTGCCCGCGCTGGAAGTGACGAAAAAAGCCGAGAAATCGCCGGAAATGAAGGCGTATTCGGGCAAGTCATTCTGTGCCAATTTTGTGGAGGTGCGGGTGCACCCGCTCACCAGTGAGGTGCGGGTGAGCCGGGTGGTGTCGGTAGTGGACGCGGGCCGGGTGCTGAACGCCAAGACGGCCCGCAGCCAGGTGCTCGGCTCCGTGGTCTGGGGCATCGGCATTGCTTTGATGGAAAGCGCCCAGATTGACCACCGCTACGGCCGCATCGTGAACCACGACTTGGCCGAATACCACGTCCCGGTCAATGCCGATATTCCCGAAATCGAAGTCGAATTCATCGACCATCCCGATGCCGTGCTCGACCCCATCGGGGCCAAGGGGCTGGGTGAAATTGGCTTGGTTGGGTTCACTGCCGCCGTGGCCAATGCCGTGTACCACGCCACCGGTAAGCGGGTGCGGGAGCTGCCCATCACGCCGGATAAGCTGGTTGGGCTGACCACCTGAAGGGTTTTAAATGACCGTTATGCTTCGCTACGCCCTGCATGACGGTCATTTAAAAGAAAGAATAGAAGCCGAAAAAGCCCCGACCAACTGGCCCGGGCTTTTCATTTCTAGCAGCGCGAGGCACTTATTTGTCGGCTTTGACTTTGATTTTGTCGCCGTCTTTCGACTTCACTTTCATCTTGTCGACGTTGCCATCTATGGCGCCCATGCCGGGGCCGCCACCGCCGCGGTTCATGCGGTCGGCCTGCATGGTGGTGTACTTGGTGTACTGGTCAGCCGTCAGCACTTCCTTGAACTGGGCATCGTACTTGGTACGGCTGGCTTGCATTTGCTCGCGCATTTTGGCGCGGTCGCCGCCGGCCTGGCCGCGCATGGCCTGCATTTCCTGGCCACGGGCCAGCAGGATTTGCTGCACCTTGGCAGTCTGGTCGGCGTTGAGGCCGAGTTCCTGGGTCATACGCTCGCCCTGGCGCTTGGCCATTTCATCGGGCGAGCCTTGCATGCGGCCGCCGCCACGCATGGCCTGGGGAGCAGCATCGGAAGGGGTTTGCGCAGCGGCGGCGCCAACGGTGAGGGCACAAACGGCCAGCAGGGGAAACAAAAACTTTTTCATGGAGGTAACAGAAATGAAGTTGTTGGAGAAAAAAATGGTTTGAGCGTGAAGTAATCTGCCAAAAAAGCCCCGTTCCAAGCAAGTGAACGGGACTTTTTTAGAGGCGGCTAACGGAGCCTAGCGGCGGCCGTCGTAGTGGTGAGCGGCTTCCCAGCGCTGGCGCTCCTGGTCCGAAACGCGGTGGTTTTTGGCATAGCCGTAGTTGAAATCTTTGTCTTTGCGCTCATCGTGGCGCATTTCTTTGCGCTCATCCTTGCGCTCATCCTTGCGCTCGGCTATGCGGTGGGCGGCTTCCCAGCGCTGGCGCTCCTGGTCCGAGACGCGGTGCTTCTTGTCGAAGCCGTAGTTGAAATCCTTGCTGTTGCGGTCACTGTACCGGTCATGCGGGTTTTGCTGCTCGTAGCGGTCGTCGCGGTCGTGGTCAGCAGGGGCGGGCGCAGCGGCGAAGGCAGTGGTGGCGAACAGGCTGGCGGCGGCAAAGGCGGAAAAAAACGAAGCGTTCATGATTTCTGGATTCTAGAAGTGAAAAGGGAGAATGTGCTGGCGGCAGGCTTCCGGGTATCGGTCCCGGCCCGGCTGGAGTAATGCAAACCTGTGGCCGAATGTCGGCGGCAGGAAATAAGGTGGACCAAGAGGGTCGAAACATCGACCAAATCAATCCGATAGGTGACGAGCTAGGCCGAGTCCCATTGAGCAAGGCAGCACGACGGTAGCCCTATTGGGTTTGGAGGCAACTAGCGGCGGCCGTCGTGGCGCTGGGCAGCTTCCCAACGGGCCCGCTCCTGGGGCGATACGCGGTGGTCGCGGTCGAAGCCGTAGTTCTGGTTGCGGTCGAAATGGTCGTTGCGGGCGTCCCGACGGTCATCTCTGCGGTCGTCGTGGCGTTGGGCGGCTTCCCAGCGCTGGCGCTCCTGGGGCGATACGCGGTGGTTGTGGTCGTAGCCGTAGTTGAAGTCTTTGCTGTTGCGGTCATTGCGGCCGTCGTGGTCGTGGTCGTTGCGGTAGTTGTCGTAAGGACCAGTGGCCGGCACGGCAGCGGCGAAGGAAGGAGTGGAGGCCAACAGCGTGGCGGCAGCGAGAATGGAAAAAATGGAAGCTTTCATGGTTTCTGAAGGAAGGAACGTGAAGAATGGGGGTGAAGCGTGGTGGGCTCGGTTGCTGCAGGCAGCGGGCTCCTGAGTGTGGGAATCGACTCTTCCTGCCAGGGTAATTGCAAACCACCGGCCGGAACCGGGCCAGAAATAAAAAGGTGGACGGACGGGCCGGAAATACCGACCAGCCCGCCCACTTTCCGGACTTACTCCCCGCAATTGCCGCGTTAGCACGGTTTTATTCCTCCACCAACCCCAGCGTGCGGGTAATTCCGTTCTTCGGAATGCCGAAATTGATGCGCTGCTCGCCCTTTTTAGACCGTTCGCGGCGCCGGTCTATCAGTGTCTGCACTTTGTCCTGGCCGTTGTCCCGCGAGAATAGCACATGGGCCACGTCCGCCAGCAGCGACACGGCCCGGGGCACGGGCACGCTTACCTGCTGGTAGTTAGGGTCGGGCGCAGGTGGCATCGCCGGGGCCGGCTGGCCCTGGGCCCGGCTGCTGGCAGCCCTGAGCAGCAATAACGCAACAAGTAAAACGGGTAGCTTCTTACTCGACATAGACCACCGGATGGACGCTGCAAAGATGCCACCCAATGCCGTTCGGTTGTCTGGCTACCCCAGTTTCTCTTTGAAAAGCCGCAGCGTGCGCTCCCAGGCCAGTTTGGCGGCCTCGGCGTTGTAGCGGGCGGGGGAGGTATCGTTGTTGAAAGCGTGGTTCGCGCCTTCGTAGACATACAGCTCGTACTTGGTGCCAGCCGCTTTTAGGGCCGCTTCATAGGCTGGGATACCGGCGTCGATGCGCTGGTCGAGGCCGCCGTAGTGCAGCATCAGGGCCGCTTTGATGTTGGGAACATCCTCAACTTTGGGCTGCTGGCCGTAGTAGGCCACGCCGGCGTCCAGCCTGGGGTCGTGCACGGCCAGCTGGTTGACCAGGCCCCCGCCCCAGCAGAAGCCCACGGCTCCGGTGTGCCCGTTGCAGTCGGACCGGCCGCGCAGGTAAGTGAGGGCGGCGAGGTAGTTATTCAGGTTTTTGGTGGCATCGAGCTGGCCAATCAGCTCCCGGCCCTTGTCCTCGTCCGTGGGCGTGCCGCCCACCACCGACAGCGCATCCACGCCCAGCGCCAGGTAGCCGGCCTGGGCCACGCGCCGCGTCACATCTTTAATGTGCGGCGTGAGGCCCCGGTTTTCGTGAATGACAACCACGGCCCCGCGCTTTTTCTTGCCTTTGGGGTGCACCAGGTAGCCTTTCGCGGTGGCTCCGTCGCCGGGCCAGCTCACGTCCTCGGTTTCCAAATCATCGGCGGTCGGGGCCACGGTAGCGGCGGCCGCGTAGCCGGGCTCCAGTACCGAGAGCGCCGCTACGGCCAGGGCCGTGCCGCCAGCCAACTTCACCAGCCGGTCCATAAACTCCTTGCGGGAGAGCGGAACGTGGGTGTAGTCGTCAAAAAGATTGATGATGCGCTGGTCCATGGACTGGGAATTGGGAAAGAGAAGAGTGAAGTACTGGCTTGGGTGGATGAATGGAAAAGGATGGCCCCACCTTATGGCAGCCGCTCGGCCAGGTAATAATACGGCTGAAAAAAGTGGTGCCGGAACAGCTTGTTTGGGTCGTTGGGATAGAGCAGGTAGTAGGCGGCATCGGCGGGCAAAACCACCGTGGTGCCGGCCCGCACGTAGTTGCTGCTGGGATAAAAGGCCGGCCCCTGATAGTCGGGGATGTGCTGGGCAATGGCTTTGGCAATGAAGCCGCCCAGGTAGCGCTGGTAGCGGCGTTGGGCGCGGCGGGCGGGCCGGTCGAGCTGGTTGTAGACGTGGCGCAGCGCCAGGTTCTTCGGAAACTTCTGCTTCTTTATCATTGCCCTGGCCCCCACGAACGGGTTGACGGGGCTGAAATCGTCCAGCGTCTGCACCGAGAGCGGCACTTCGGGCACCCAGTCGGCAGGGTTCACCACGTTGGTGGCCCAGCCGCCCTGGGTGGCGGTTTCGAAGGCGTAGGCGTAGAAGCGGTTGCCGGGCTTGGGGCCGGCGCTGCAATAGGTTTTGAAGCGGATATCGGCCGGCAGCTGGCCGTGTTGCTGTAAATCGCGCAGGTACGAAGTCAGCAAAAACGCAATGGCCCCGCCCTGGCTGTGCCCCATGATGAAAACGTCGCGGGTGCCGCGCCGGTAGCAGGAATCAACTTTGTGCACGATGCCATCGGCCATGAACGCCAGGCTCAGCAGCCAGCCCGCGTGCACCGCCGCCTGCGGGTCATCGGCCAGATGGTACGCGAATTTGCGGCCTGCGGCCAGCTGCAGCTCGCCCGCCGCCGGCAGCATGGCCGCGTAAAAGTTGGCCAGCCAGCTCACCTGCTCGTCCGTGGTGCCGCGCACGCTGATGGCGGCCTGGGGCCGCGGCCCGCCGTGCGTCCACAAATCCCAGCGGTTGTCGAGCGGGCTCACCGGCGAGCGGTAGGCCAGCGTGAATTGCCGGGGCTTCGGAATACCGGCCCACCACATCGAATCGCCGCCCATCCGGGCGTGCAGCCGAATCAATTCCAGGTATTCGGCCTTGTCGAAACCCGGTTTCAGGATTTGTGCCTGCAAGTCGGCCTGCCCGGCTAAGTTCAGCAATAGCACGAGTAGGAGCGAGAAGCGGTGCATGGGCCGGGAAGGTATTAGAAAAATCCGTAACTACCCGACTAATAATGTAATAAGGATGAGAATGTTTCTAAAAGCAGTAAGCTATTCCTCCTCGCGATGCACGGTGTCGGGGCTGAATGCCGGGACGCAGATGGACCAGTACTCGCATTCGCCATCAAACGGATTGGAGTACCGCACCCGTGCGCCGCCCTTGATGAGCAGGGCCTGCCCGGCTTGCAGCTCCACCACGTCGCCGTCGATTTCAAACCGTTTCCGGCCGCGCACCACGATGGTGAATTCGTCGAACGAGGGGGTTTGGTGCGGCTCGCTCCAGTGCGGCGGGGCCACCATGTGCGCCAGGCTGTAGGCCGTGGTGCCGGTGCTGGCCCCGCCCACATGCTCTTCGATGAGCTTGCCGTCGGTGGTGGGAACTACAAAGGGAGCGGGATTGAGGACGTAGCGTTTTTCAGCCATTGTTTGATGATAAACGAGGGAATGAGAAAGGATTGAATGAAGGAGCCGAAGCATTTCGCTCGCCCTGTTGTTTTGATTAGTGCTGCCCGCGAGATGCTTCGGCTCCGCTCAGCCTGACGTCCATTAGGTTGGGTACGTTGGCTTTTTTTACGGCTTTAGCTTCTCCAGCAACTCAAAAGTGCGCGAATTGTATTTCCAGACAAAGAAATACGGCGTTTGCACCGCGCCAAACTGCACCCGAATCCGCTCCACGGCCGGAAGCATGCTGCCTTCAAAATCGAAGCAAGCCAGCCCGAGCACCTCGCTGGCGTAGCGGATGGCTTCCCAAATCAGCAGAATGCCGGCGCCGCTTTCGCGCAGCGCCGGGTCGTCGCCGGAGAGGTGATAATACGCCGCCTGCTGGTCCCAAATCAGGTACGCCGCCGAATGAACCTGCTCCTGCGCATCCACGGCGAAAAAAAATTGCCGGGCTCCGTTGGCCGCCAGTGCGGCGTCGTGCCGCTCAAACTGCGCCCACGAATACGGCATGGCCCGCCCTTGCCGGTCAAAACTCATTTTGTTGAGCTGATAGAACCGCTCCGGCCCCAGATTGTGGACTACCCGCACCTGCTGCCGGGCTTTTTGCAGGTTGCGCCGGATGTTCCGGTTGATACCGGCCTCAACCTGCGGCAAGTTGTGCAGGCCGTTGAGGCGGTAGGTATAGTAAGTAGTCTGGCGGAAGTTCTGCCAGTAGAACGGCAGCCAGTTGGTAATGGTGGGGTAGAAATTCTGCTTGAAAGCGGCGAAATCCGGCAGCTGCTTCATTAATTCTTCCATCAGGCCGTGCTCCTTCTTCAGCACCCCCCGGAACTCGGGCAGCGCGTAAGGCCCCAGCCATTTCACGAAGGGCGGCATGGTGGCGTACCGGAAAGGCCCTTTCCGCTTGTAGAAATACGGCAGTGCCGCTACCACGCGGTCGGCCTCCAGGGCCAGCACCACATCCCAGTCGCCGCCCGTGGCGCAGGCGTCCAGATACCACGCCTGGGCAAATACCGGCACATCGGGGGCAGTGCGGCAGAAGTCGCGGTAGCGAGCTTTGGCGGGCATCAGCGCGAGGGAATTACTTGGGGCTCGCGGCCGCGCAGGGGCCGGTGGTGTAGGTGCGCACGCCGGCATTTTGGGCAGTGCAGGGGTTGGCATAGGTCTTGCCGTCGCAGCCGCACACGGGGTTGTAATCCATGGTGCAGATGCCCTGTGGGTTGATTTTGGTGGGGTCGATGCAGTCGCTCGCCGCCGTGGGGGCAACTTTTTGGTGGCAAGCCGACGCCAGTAGTAGCGCAGCGCTCAAAATCCAATGCGTTTTCATAGGGCCGGGGTGGAATAAGGCGAATCTACGCCGGACGGCCCGGATTTGCGGCCATCCCAAAGCCAGAAAAGGCCGTAGCGCAACTTGGGGCGTAAATTTTGGTGCCAAGCTCAACCCCACGCGTCTGCCTTCGTATAGGCAGCCAGACCAATCGCCGCCGAAAACCAGAATATTGGCTTTTACCTTCGGCCCGGCGCTTCCTCTAGCCCATCTTTCAACACCCTTTCACCCTTCATTACCTATTACCATGTCATACCACGAAGAAGACAACAACGCCGGTAAAATTCTCTTAGCCGCCCTCGCCGGTGCCGGCGCTGGCATCATTGCCGGCATGCTCCTGGCTCCCGATAAAGGTTCGGCCACCCGCGAAAACTGGAAAGGTGCCGCTACCAAGTACAGCGGCCAGCTCGGCGAGCAAGCCACGAAAATCGGTTCCGACCTCGAAGCTAAATTCAAAGAGTACGCTGGCAAGCTCGAAGACCTCGGCGTGACCCTGCCCGGCAGCAGCCTGAAAATGAAAGGCAACTGGGACGACATCAAAGGCAAGCTGAAGCAGCAATATGCCCAGCTCACCGACGAGGACCTGACCTATGCCGAAGGCAAAGGCGACGAGCTGGTCGGCAAGCTGCAAGACAAGCTCGGCAAAGGCAAAGCCGAAATCACCAAAATGCTGAACGATATGTAAGTTGGCACCAGCCACTTATCGCAAAGCCCCGCGCCGCAAGGTGTGGGGCTTTTTGCTGCCCCAACCAGCCAGTGGTATCTTCCGTTACTGAATACATACATTCTTCCATTTCCCCGCAACCCCCATGAAAGACGACAAAGGCAAAGTCATTCTCTCGCTGCTGGCCGGCGCTACTGCCGGCATTGTGGCCGGCCTGCTGCTGGCCCCCGAAACCGGCGACGACGCCCGGTCCAACCTGCGCCAGTCGGCCTCGAAGTGGGGCGGCGACCTGAAAAAGCTGGCAAAAGACGCCCTCGCTAAGGTGCAGGGCAGCGCCCCCGGCCACACCAACCCCGACGCCGCCGTGAGCGAAGACAAACAGGCCGCCGACCGCCTTTTGCAAGGGTTGAGCGGCACGCCTTCCACGGCCCACACCCACAGCCACGACAACCCTGACTACGATGGTTTTGGCGACGAAACCCGCCATCAGCCCAATATGTAGCAGCGGCAAAAAAAATATTTCTTCCAGACGCAACCTGGAATTCGAGTCTTACGTAAAACTCCTCACAGCCTACTTGAAAGAAGGCCGAAACTATTATCAGTAAAATTGCCGACCGTAGGAGCTTCTACTGAAATTGGTTAAACAACTCAGTAGTAA
Source organism: Hymenobacter terricola (assembly GCF_017921975.2). Classification (GTDB taxonomy): domain Bacteria; phylum Bacteroidota; class Bacteroidia; order Cytophagales; family Hymenobacteraceae; genus Hymenobacter; species Hymenobacter terricola. The sequence goes on along the minus strand of NZ_JAGEMO020000021.1, from coordinate 132,055 downwards.
AATCAGACGGACCATCGCAAACTTCTGCTAAGAACCTCGGTTTGAAGGGTAAGAAGGTTGTAAAAGAAAAGCCCCGCACGATATTTCGTGTGGGGCTTTTCGATTTTAGGCGCTGAAGCTTTTATATATTCTCGGGCTTCATCTGTGGGAAGAACAGCACGTCCTGAATGGAGTGCGAGTTGGTCATAATCATGCTTAGGCGGTCGATGCCGATGCCCAGGCCAGCCGTGGGGGGCATGCCATACTCCAGGGCGCGTAGGAAATCGTCGTCGAGCACCATGGCTTCGGTGTCGCCGCGCTTGCCCAGCTCTAACTGGTCCTCAAACCGCTTGCGCTGGTCGATGGGGTCGTTGAGCTCCGAGAAGGCGTTGCAGATTTCCTTGCCGTTGCACACGGCTTCAAACCGCTCAACTAAGCCCGGCCGGTCGCGGTGCTTCTTGGCCAGCGGCGACATTTCCACGGGGTAATCGGTGATGAACGTGGGCTGAATCAGCTTGGGCTCAACATGCTCACCAAAAATTTCGTCGATGATTTTTGATTTGCCCATGCTGGGGTCCACGTGCACGTTTAGCTCGTGGGCGGTTTCGCGCAGGGCCGCTTCGTCCATTTCGCCAATGGCCTTGCCGGTGAACTTCTCAATGGCCTCGAACATGGTGTAGCGCTGCCAGGGTCGCTGGAAGTTAATGACGTTGGCGCCCACTTGCACCTCGGTCTGGCCGTGCAGCGCCATGGCCACGCGCTCCACCATTTCCTCCACCAGGTCCATCATCCAGGCGTAGTCCTTGTAGGCCACGTACAACTCCATCTGGGTGAATTCGGGGTTGTGAAAGCGGCTCATGCCCTCGTTGCGGAAGTCCTTGCTGAACTCATACACGCCATCGAAACCGCCCACAATCAGGCGCTTGAGGTACAGCTCGTTGGCAATGCGCAGGTATAGCGTCATGTCCAGCGTGTTGTGGTGCGTGGTGAAAGGCCGGGCTGCCGCGCCGCCGTACAGCGGCTGCAAAATCGGGGTTTCCACTTCCAGGTAGCCTTTGTCGTTCAGGAAGTTCCGCATCGACTGCACCAGCTGCGTGCGCTTGATGAAGGTGTCACGCACGCTGGGGTTCACCACCAGGTCCACGTAGCGCTGGCGGTAGCGCTGCTCGGGGTCGGTGAAGGCGTCGTAGGTGGTCACCTCGCCGGTAACTTCGTCTACTACTCTACGAACCACGGGCAGCGGCCGCAGGGCTTTCGAAAGCAGCTTCAACTCCGTGACGTGAATGGACGTTTCGCCCACCTGCGTCTTGAACACATGGCCTTTCACACCAATAAAATCGCCCAAATCAAGCAGCTTCTTGAATACCACGTTATACAGCGTCTTGTCCTCGCCGGGGCATATTTCGTCCCGGTTCACATACAGCTGAATGCGGCCGGTCGTGTCCATCAACTCCGCAAACGAGGCCTTGCCCATTACCCGCGACGACATCAGCCGCCCGGCCAGCGATACTTCCTGGAAGTTATTCAGCTCGGGGTGGTAGTTGTCGTGAATTTCCTTGGCGTAAAACGTCACGTCGTACGACTCCGACGGATACGGGTCGATGCCCAGCTTTTCCAGTTCTTCGAGTTTGTGGCGGCGCTGTAGTTCCTGTTCGCTTAAGTGTATCACGGATTTAGTCGGATTATTCGGATTTCACGGATTGTTAATTTTGCGAGGCGGCTTTGGCTGAGAATCAGCCTAGCGCCGGGGCAAAATGGGTCCGCAGAAAATGAAAGTAAGCTGCAAAAGTACGGCACGAAAAAAGCCGCTCCGAACCGGAGCGGCTTTCTCATCCTAAAATATGCAATCTGAAAATCCAGCGCGAATAATTCAAACAGCAAATAATCCGCAAAATCCGAATAATCCGGCCGAATCCGCGATTAGGCGGCCATGCGGTACTGCGGCGCCTCAGTGGCAATGGCCGGAGCCGAAGGCGGCGTGGGCGCCAATACCGGCTCGACGCGGGTGCGCAACCGCTCCTGCACAAAGCCAGCCTGCAAATGCACGGGCAACTCGGCCACCAGCTCGCGGTAGCGCTCCAGGCCCAACGCCTTGGCCACGTACGTTTCATGCACGCCATTGAGGTAACTCACGATGTTCAGCAGCGAGGCGTGAAACAGGCGGAAATCAATGTCAGCCTCCACGTAGCGCTCAATCTCACGGCTGGTTTGCGAGATGCGCAGGCGGCCCAGCAGGTCGAAAATGGTGGTGTAACCCAGCCGCCAGGTAATCTGCTGCCAATGCGCGGCGGTCCACTTGTCCAGCGGCCGGCCGGTTTTCTGGCTGCGGATGGCGGTGTTGGGATTGGCCTGCACCTGGGCGCGGGTCCACTGAGCCTTCATCTTGCGCGTAGTGCGCAGAAACTGGCCAATCTGGGCCTGGGCATCAATCTCCTTGCTGGCAATGTGCAGCCCGGCCTTGTAGCCCGCCAGCGGCAGCCGGTGAATGCTGAAGTCGCCGTAAGCACCGGCGGCGTAAAACGATACCGGGCGCGGGTAGGCATTCTTCACCACCAGCCGGCCCACCTCGCGGCGGATAAGCTGGCCGTTGTTGCTGCGCACGCCCGTCGTGTACAGGAAGGCCTGCAAGCCCGATAAAATGGCGTGGTACGCCTGCGGGAACGTCCAATGCAGGGCATTGCGCAGGAAATTGTCGTCGCCCAGCTCGGCCGTAGCGCGCAGCGCGTACTCCGTGCTCCAACTGGTGTGCAGCAGCTTGGTGAGGTTCGCTACGTCGGCATCGCCCAACTCGGCCGTATGGCTCCGGAAAAAGGGCAGGTTCTGAAGCCCGCCGAGCAAGTCGTCGTTCTCCTGAATGTGGTAGTTGATGGCAAAGAAATAGTTGAGGAAAACCTGCGCCGGAATGGATTTGCGCCAGGTTTCGTCAGCTAGCTTCTGCTGTTGCTCGTCGCTGATGGCGTCCACCTGCGGGTTGAGCGGAATGATGCGGGTTTCTTCTATCGTCTTCATGTTAGGTAAACAGATTTGCCATGGTTTTTAGTTGCAGTTTACTAAATTTATTGTCAATTTTATGTAGTAATTAACGTTCTGATTATAAGTGATATGATTCCATAATAAAAAAATAATCGAGAACTGAATAAATGAAGCTGTTTACTAATTTAGTTGTCATGCTAAAAATGTGCCAAAAAAGCCCCCGGGCCAGATGGCACGAGGGCTTTCATTTCAGAGCAGTAAGCCGCTGTTAATGGCCACCAACGGGCCACTGCAACTCAGCCAAACATTATTTCAACTCGTCCTGAATCACCGATACGGCCTCGCCGATGGTGATGTCCTTCTTCAGGCTCTTGGTGAAGCGGGCGGCGCGATTCACCTTCACAGTGTCGCCGCCCAGAGCGCGTACATCAGCGGAAAGGGGCGAGAAGGCCAGCGCAGTGGTCGTTTTCTGAGCGGCCTCGTAGCGGTCCGAAATGGCTTTTGATTCGGCCTGTTCGGCCCGGTAGGCGCTGAGTTTGAGCGAAACCGTGGTTTCGTCCTTGCGCTTGCGCATGCTCTTCACCATCTCATCCATCACCTTAAAGCTCGGGTTGTTGGCCACCCGCACTTTGCTGTTGGTCCGAAGCTTTTCCAAAGCGGGCGCTGCATCCCAGGGGCGGTAGCGGGCGGGTTGAATTTCGTCCCATTTCAACGGGTAATCCGACTCCTTCTCGCCCTGGTCGAGGTACGAATACAGGTCCGGCACCACGATGTCCGACACCACGCCTTTGAACTGGGTTGAGCCTCCGTTCACGCGATAGAATTTCTGGGTTGTGAGCTTCAGCGAGCCGATGGGCTTCACGCTGTTCAACTCGGCAGGCAGGGCTTCATCGAGGTCGAAGATGCGCTGCACGGTGCCCTTGCCGTAAGTGCTGGTCGAGCCCATAATCACGCCGCGGTGGTAATCCTGAATGGCGGCTGCCAGAATCTCGGAGGCCGAGGCGCTGTATTTGTTCACCAGCAGCACCAGCGGGCCGCTATACTGCACGTGCGGGTCGTTGTCGGTGAGAACCTGGGTGCGGCCCTGGCCGTCGCGCACCTGCACCATGGGGCCGCTTTCCATAAACAGGCCGGCCATCGATACCGCATCCGTCAGCGAGCCGCCGCCGTTGAAGCGCAGGTCCATAATCACGCCTTTCACGCCCTCGGCGTTGAGCTTGGCCAACTCTTTCTTCACATCATCCGACGAGCTGCGGCCGCCGTTATCGTTGAAGTCGGCATAGAAGCCGGGCAGGCGCAGGTAGCCAATTTTCTGGCCCTTATCGGTGATAACCGACGATTGCGCATATTTCTCATCAACCACCACCACATCGCGGATGATGGAAATAATCTTGGTGCTGCCGTCGGGCTTCTTCACCGTGAGGCGTACTTCAGAGCCTTTTTTGCCCCGAATCAGCGTCACCGCTTTGGCCGTGCGCCAGCCTTCGATGCTCACCGGCTCGGCGGCACCCTGGGCTACGCGCAGCAGGGCATCGCCTTTCTTTAAGTCGCCCTGGCGGGCCGAGGCCGAGCCGGGGATGATTTCATCAACGTAAATCAGCCCTTCCTTCTCGCGCAGCGTAGCGCCGATGCCTTCAAAGCGGCCGGTCATTTCGTAGTCGAAATCCTCCTTGGCTTTGGGGGCGAAATATTCGGTGTGCGGGTCGTAGGTGTTGGCGATGGCGTTGGCGTAGTTAGTCAGCCGCTCGTTGGCATCCACGTTGTCGTCCTCAAACTGCTCGTCATAGGACTTGAGTACCCGCTTGCGGGCTTCTATTTCCATTTGCACGGGGGTCCGAACCGGCTCGGCGGCGGTGGGGGCGGCGGCATTGGCAGCGGCAGGCGCGGCGGTCGCACCGGTGGGTTTGGCGTCTTTGGCCTTTTCCTGGGCGTCCATCATCTCCGCTACCCGGCTTAGGGTTTCGTATTTCAGGAGCTTGCGCCACAACTCGTGCTGTGCGGCTTTATCGGCGGGGAAAGGAGCCTTTTCGAAATCGGTCTGCAAGGATTCTTCCGTGCTGAAATCGAAAGGCTTAGCCAGGATTTCGCGGTACAGGGCCTGCATTTCCGTGGTTCGCTGCGCCATGAGCTTGGTGCTCAGGTCGAGAAACTCGTGGGTGCCGTTCTTCACCTCGTCGTCAATCTGCGTTTGGTAGCGGCGAAGCTGCTCCACGTCAGTGGCCAGCAAAAACTGCTTGCGCGGGTCGAGGTGCTTCAAATACAAATCAAATACGCGCTTCGAGAAAGCATCATCAACTTTTTCGGGCTGGTAATGGGCCGAGGTCAGGCCCTGCAACATGATGCCAATCAGCACCTGGTCTTTGCTCGGTACCACCGAGTCGGCCCGACGGAAGAGTCGGTAAGAGGCCAGAACAAATACGGCTGCGACCAAAAAGGCGTACAGTCCGACCTTCAAGCGGGGAAAAGACATTAGCAGTAATATAAAAACGGGATGAGAATCAAATATACGGAGAGTACGAGGCAACTCCGGGCCCCGTCACTCACGTCGAAAACGCCGTGGCGGGCGAAATAAGTGCCCGGCTTTGGAAACCCTCGCGGGTGTCTCTGCATAAAACAGAAACCCGGAAAAGAGGTTGCAATAAAAAAGCCTTTCCCAGACGGGAAAGGCTTTTTTGCTGATGGATGGGCCGAAGCCCAGGACCAAATTAGTATTTATAAATCTTGTCGCCGTTGTTGCGGCGGAATTCATCCTCGAAATACTTGGCATCTTCTGCGTTGCGGGGCTTCACGCCCATCACAATGCCGCCGTCTTTGATGCCGCTTTCATACTCAGCTGCGTGCTCTTCGGGAATGCCCGAGCCCACCAAGGCGCCCACCAGGCCGCCCGTGAGGCCACCTGCCCCAGCACCGGCCAAAGCGGCTGCCAGTGGCCCGGCGATAATCAGGCCCAGGCCGGGCAGGGCTACCGAAGTGCCAATGGCCGCAATGGCGCCAATGATTGCGCCTGCCGTGCCACCAATGGCCGAGCCTACGCCAGCGCCTTCCATTGCTTTGTCGCCGAGTTCGGTATTGGCAGTATCATCACCGAAGTGCGTTTTGCGGGTTTCGTCCGACATCAACAGGTTCACATCGTCTTTGCCGTAGCCGCGCGAATGCAGCGACTCATAAGCTTTCTCGGCGCTGCTGCGGTCACGGAACATGCCGGACATGGTGCTGCCTTCGCGGTAGGGCTCGCCGGTTACGGCGTGGGCGGCGCGGTCGGCGGTGTTCTGCACGGCATCTACGCCGCGGCCTACTACTGCGCCGGCGGTGCCAGCTACTGCGGCGCCTTTGGCGGTTGCGCTGTAATCATCGCCGTCGGTGGCGTTGGAAGGGTTGCTCATTGCTGCACCGGAGGCCGAAGTAGCGCCCGTGCCGGAGGTAGAGCCGGTGCCGGCGTTGTAGCTGGTGCCTTCGTTACTCAGGCCGGTGCTGTTGCCGAGGCCGGTGCCCGTGTTCTGGGTGCCGTAGTTAGAGCCTGCGCCGGTGCCGGCATTTTGCGGGTTGTTCGAATCGTTGGTATTCATTGGGAAGGAATGAAATGTGGAGAGATGACCAACCTATCGGCTGGTTGAGACCTTAACGGAACCAGCCCGGTAGAGGTTGCGGCCTGCCAAAATTCCATTCATTCCCGCCTTCATGCCATGATTATTCGTTTGCTTCTCTCTGCAATATTGCGGAGCACCTTATTGGAGAAAGAAGGGCGCCATGCTGAGTTTCTTCAGCATGGCGCCCTTCTTTCTCCTCGGAAGAGTGTTTAGGAAAATTGCTGGAAATTAGCCTCATCGCGCCAGAATTCCCGGCAGTCGCGAATAAGGACTTTCAGGAATTCCTCGTTTTGTTTCAGGCTGCGCCACTCGCCCATGCCCATCTTTTCGCACAGCTTGTAGAAATTGTCGCCTTGCCCTTTCGAGCCTTGCACCTTCACCAGGCAGCTGAGGGGCGGCCGACCGGCTTCATGCTCGGTCGAGGAGATTTCGGCAAGCATTTCATTAAGCCGGGATTTTTCGTGTGAAATTTCCAGATTTAGCCCCAATTCAGCTTCCTGCACCAGTGTGAGGTAGCTTACAGTGCCGGTTTGTAGCCGAGAATAGCGAATTAAGTACGTGCGAATACGACCAATCATGGCAGGATTTCAAATGAACAAAAAACCGTTTTGGGGCTGAAAATTAGCGAATTTTAGTTGGACAGCCCAGCTAAACGCTTCGCTGCAACCAGTAATTTTCAGCCCTGCGGGCTCGCATCATACCACAATCGTTCCGAGATTTTAAGGCAGACTGTCTGAAACAGGATTTAAGAAGGCCTTAAGACGAAAACACGGGCTGCCAAAGTCAGAAATTACTTGCGCTGCCGCCGCCGAATTTCTTTCTGAATCAGTAAAAACTCCCGGCTGCTTTGGCCCGCGATGGCGGTGTTTTCATCGGCCCGACGCAGGAGGTAGGGCATCACTGCGGCCACCGGGCCGTAGGGGAGGTATTTGGCGGTGTTGTAGCCGGCATTGGCCAGGTTGTAGGTGAGGTTGTCGCTCATGCCGTAGAGCTGCGCAAACCACGCGCGCGGGTCGCCAGGGGCCACGCCGGCTTGCTGCATCAATTGGGTGAGCAGCAGGGAGCTGGCTTCGTTGTGGGTGCCGGCACAAATGCTGATGCGGTCGAGGTGCTGCACGCAGTAGCGCAGGGCTTCGTCGTAGAGGTCGTCGGTGGCTTGCTTAGTGGGATTGATGGGGTTTTGCTGGCCTCGCTGCCGGGCCACGCGGGCCTCTTTTTCCATGTAGGCGCCGCGCACCAGCTTGGCGCCGATGTAGTAGCCGGCTTCGGCCGCCGCGTCGTGCGCGGCCTGGAGGGCTTCGAGCCGGTCGTGCCGATAGAGCTGGTAGGTATTCCAGACAATGGCCGTTTCGCGGTTGTATTTGGCCATCATGTCATAAGCCAGCAGGTCGATGGTGTGCTGAAACCAGCTTTCCTCGGCATCAACAAACAGGCGCACGCCGTGCTGGTGGGCGCGGGCGCACAAGGCCTCCACGCGGGCCACGGCGCGGTTGTGAGCGGCTTCCTCGGCGGGGGTGAGCAACTGGCCGGCCTGAATTTTCTCGAGAATAGCCACGTTGGCCACGCCCGTTACTTTGAAGACGGAGAAGGGGATGTGCCGGGAGCGGTGGGCCTCGTCGATGGTGGCCAGGATTTCGTCGCGGGTGCGGTCGTAGCTGCGGTCGCTGCCTTCGCCCTCCACGGAGTAATCGAGGATGGTGCCGATGTTGTACTTGCCCAGCTCGGCCGTGACGGGGCGGCACTCGGCAATGGTTTCGCCGCCGCAGAACTGCTCAAAAATGCTGTGCTTGATGAGGAATTTCGTGCCGGGCAAGTGCCACTTGAGCGCTGCTTTCATCAGGCCGCTGCCCGTTTTTACGAGGGTGCCGTTGTTCATGGCCGCGAACAGGGCGTAAACTTTGCGCAGCTGAGCATCGGACTTGGAGGCGAAGGCTACTCGGGTGTCTTCAAAAGAAATGGGCGGGGCCTGTGTCGGAGAGGCAACTGGCATAAGGTGGGCGGCTAGTGGTGGGAATTTGGGCGAAAAGGAGCAGGGCACGAAGGTAACCGGTAAACAACGTTTCGGAGAAACGAGTTACGTTTGCGGGCTTTTCGGCCACTTGGCCGGGAATACGCCCTTACTTGTCCACTATCCAAATGGTACCCGCTACTGATACGTTTTTCACCCGGTTGTTGGCCCAAAAAGGGCAGCCCATTCTCATCGCCGGCCCGTGCTCGGCCGAAACCGAAGAGCAGGTGATGGCCACGGCCAATGGCTTGAAAGCCCTGGGGAAAATCGACCTATTCCGGGCGGGCATCTGGAAACCGCGCACCCGGCCGGGCTCGTTCGAAGGCATGGGGGTAGCGGCATTGCCCTGGCTGCAACGCGTGAAGGCCGAAACCGGCATTCCCACCGCCATTGAGGTGGCCACGCCGCGCCACGTAGAAGACGCGCTGCGCTACGGCATCGACGTGCTCTGGATTGGGGCCCGCACCACCGTAAACCCCTTTGCCGTGCAGGAGCTGGCCGACGCTCTGGCCGGCACGGGCGTGCCCGTGATGGTGAAAAACCCCGTGAACCCCGACGTGGCCCTGTGGGCCGGTGCGCTGGAGCGGCTGGAGCGGGCCGGTATTACTGATTTGGCGGCTATTCACCGCGGGTTCAGCACGTTTGCGCCCAGCCGCTACCGCAACGCGCCGACGTGGATTTTGCCCATTGAGTTGAAAACGCGCTTTCCGCACATCCCGCTCATCTGCGACCCCAGCCACATTGGGGGCCGGCGCGATTTGCTGCTGCCCATCGCCCAAAAAGCCCTCGATTTGGACTACGATGGCCTTATCATCGAAACCCACCCCGACCCGGACCACGCCCTGAGCGACGCCGAGCAGCAGGTGACGCCCCAGCGCCTGGGCGAAATCCTCAACGAGCTAAAGTACCGCTACCGCTCGTCCGACAACGCCGACTACCTCAACAAAGCCGAGGAGCTGCGCCAGAAAATGGACGTGGCCGACCGCGAAATTGTGGAAGCCCTCGCCCGGCGCATGGCGCTGGTGGAAGAGCTGGCCGAATACAAGAAGGAAAACAACGTCAAAATCCTGCAATTTGACCGTTGGCAGGAAATTTTCAACACTCGCACCGAGTGGGCCAACAAGCTGAATGTGAACGACAAGTTCGTGGCCGAGCTGTATAAGCTGATTCACCTCGAAAGCATCCGCAAGCAAACCGAGGTGCTGAACGGTCGCCCCCTGGATGGCGTCGTGAACCTGGGGCCGGGGCTGTAGCGAGGGGTTGCGGCGCTACGGCATCAGCTCGTAGGTGTCCACGGGATAGTCGCATTCGTCCCCGTAGTCGAGAATCAGGTTGCTGCCTTTGACGGTGATTGCGGCATCGACTGGGAAATGCGCCGAGGTGGTGTAGGTGAAATGCAGGGCGGGTGCGGGCCCGCTGCTGCCGCATACCGTGGCTTTGGTGCCGGCGTACGTGCCCGCGGATACGAGGGTGTCGTCTTCATAGAAACGGAAGTCGGTGGCGGTGAACGCCACGATGGCGTTGGGCGTCGGCGTGGGGGCGCACTCGCAGCGCCGGTTGACGAGCTTCCAGCGGCCAACCGGGTTGGTGAGCGAAGCGTCGTCTTTGTGGCAGCCCGCCAGCGTGAGGCAAGGTAGAATCAGGGGCAGCAAGCGAGTAAGAATTTTCATAACGACGCAATAAGGGAAAATCTGGAACAGGTTTTGGCGCTACGGCCGCTGCTCAAAGGCATCAATGGCCCGGCGGCTGGTGTAGTAGTCCGTTAATGCTTCTTGAAAAGTAGAATAATAAAGGAAATATACAGTGGACGTGGAATTGCGGAAGTGATATAGAAGAACTTAGCGCCGAATAAAATAACTGCTGATACCGTCCTCAAAATCCTGGGCCAGAATCAGGCTCGTGGGCGAAATCTGCTCGATGTATTGCTGGGTATCCGGTCCGTCGGGGCCATAGGCCAGGTAGGGCCGGGACTGGCGAGTGGTGCGCGAAAGGGCCTGGGTTAGGGTGTAGGGGCTGATGCCGGTGATGATGCCGTTCACGATGAGCTCGGCCTGGCCGTCGGCGGTGAAGATGATTTCCCGTTTGCGGTTGGGGTCGGCAGTCAGCACGTGGCCGGTGAGGCCGCCCGTGGTGTGGGTGAGCTCCCAGCGGCCCACCAGCGCTGCCGCCGTGCTCGCTGCCGGAGCCGTGCTCTCCTTCTCGCAGGCCGCCATTGCGAGGAAGCTAAAGAGGAAAATGCCGAAGAAAAACAGGCCATTGAGGCGGTGCATGCCGACCTGACCGGAGCCACCGCCCAATGGTTGCTTGGGAGGGTAGCGGCCCGGCCATTTTTTGTGCTGACTTTTGTCCCATGGATAACTCCGTTTTCATCGGGCCCGAGGCCCTGCCGGCGCTAGCCGAATTTTTGTCCCGGCCGGCCGTGAGCCGGGTGTTCGTGCTGGCCGATGCCAACACCGCCCGCCAGTGCCTGCCACTGCTGGAAAAGCACTTGCCAGCTACTTATAAGCTCATCGAAATTCCAGCCGGCGAGGAATATAAAACCCTGGCCAGCTGCGACACTGTCTGGTGCGAGCTCACCGAGCAGCGCGCCGACCGCCACGCCGTGCTGGTGAACCTGGGCGGCGGCGTAGTGACGGACCTGGGCGGCTTTGCGGCAGCGCTGTACAAGCGCAGCATCCGGTTTGCGCAGGTGCCCACCACGCTGCTGGCCCAGGTCGATGCCAGCGTGGGCGGCAAAACCGGCGTCGATTTTCAGGGTTTCAAAAACCAGCTGGGCGTGTTTCAGGCCCCCGCCGCCGTGTTTATTGAGCCGCAGTTTCTGCAAACGCTGGACCCGCGCCAGCTCAAATCCGGCTATGCCGAGGTCCTGAAGCACTGGCTCATCGCCGATGCCGACGCCTTCAACGAAAACCGCCGCCTGGGCTGGCTCACCGACGACTGGACGCCCATCATCCGCGAATCGGTGGCCCTCAAGCAGCGCATCGTGGCCCAGGACCCGCTCGAAAACGGCCCGCGCAAGCTGCTCAACTTTGGCCACACCGTGGGCCACGCCCTCGAAAGCTACCTGCTCACCCAGCCCGGCCGCGAGGCCCTGCACGGCGAGGCCGTGGCCGCCGGCCTGGTGTGCGAAAGCTGGCTTTCGGTGCAGCACGGCCTGTTGAGTGCCGAGGAGCTGGACAAAATCGAAACCTTTGTGTTCTCGGTGTTCGATAAACTTGCTTTCGTCATGCTCGAAACCGACGCCATCGCCGAGTTTGCCCTGCAAGACAAGAAAAACTCCGGCGCTACCATCAATTGCACCTTGCTCAACGGCATCGGCAACGGCGTATTCGACCAACCTGTGACGCTGGCTGAAATTGCCGATTCGCTCCGGTATTACCACCGCTTGTAGTTGCTGCGCCAGTTTTAGCTGGCGCCCCAATCATTTTCACCACTGACGCTGCGCCGGCCAAAGCGGGCGCTCCACTCTTCCATGCACCTATCCTGGCCCGGCGGCCCGCTGCACGGCACCGCCCAACTTCCGGCTTCCAAGAGCGAAGCCAACCGCGCCCTCATTCTGCAAGCCCTGGCCGGCGGCGGCACCCTGAGCAACCTCTCCGATGCCCACGACACCCAGCTCATGGGCCGCTTGCTGGCCGCTGCGCCGGGCACCGCCGTGCTCGATGCCGAAGATGCCGGCACTGTCATGCGCTTCCTCACCGCCTACCTGGCCGTGACGGGCTGGCGCGGCCGCCTCACGGGCACCGCCCGCATGCAGGAGCGCCCCATTGGCGTGCTGGTGGAGGCGTTGCGCCAGGCCGGCGCCAGCATCACGTACCTGAGCAACGAGGGTTTTCCGCCACTGGAGCTGGCGGGGCGGGAATCGAAAGCAGCCACGGCCGGGCCGACTGCCTTGGCGGTGCGTGGCGATATCAGCAGCCAGTACATTTCGGCCTTGCTGATGGTGGGGCCGCGCCTGCCCGGCGGCTTGCGCCTGCGCCTCACCGGCCACATCGGCTCGCGCCCATACATCAACATGACGGTGGCGTTGATGCAGCTTTTTGGGGCCAACTGCTCGGCCGAAGGCGATACGCTGCGGGTAAGCCCCCGCCCGTACCAGCCCACCGACTACGTAGTAGAATCCGATTGGTCGGCGGCCAGCTACTGGTATTCCCTGGTAGCTTTGGGGCCAGCGGACTCAGAAATTACGCTGCCCGGCCTCCGCCGTGAGTCGTTGCAGGGCGACCAGGCCATTGCCGGTATTATGGCTCATTTTGGGGTGGAAACCACATTTTTGCCCGCTGGCGTTCACCTGCGGCAGCAGCCCTTCGCCCGGCAAGCGGAAGTCCTGACCCTGGATTTTACCGATTGCCCGGACCTGGCCCAAACAGTGGCCGTAGTAGCCGCCGCACTGGCAATTCCCGTCGATATGACGGGCCTGGAAAGCCTGCGCATCAAAGAAACCGACCGCATTGCGGCCCTGCAAACCGAGCTGGCGAAGTTTGGCGGCGACTTGCGCGAAGTAGGAGAGGGCCGTTTCCGGGCCGAATCGACTGGGTTTTTAGTAGCTGGTCAATCGGTGGCCACTTACCACGACCACCGCATGGCGATGGCCTTCGCGCCGCTGGCCCTGCACGGCCCGCTCACCGTCGAGTCGCCAATAGTGGTGAAAAAATCTTACCCGCAATTCTGGAAGGAATTAGCGAAAAGCGGGTTCGTAATTAGCGAAGCTGACTGAAATACGCCGCTGATTTGCGCAGCCGGCTGCCGTACCAGCTGAATAATTCGCCATCGACAATTTCGATTTTCGCATCGGGGCATATTTCCTGAAATTCGGCAATATGCTTTTCACCAAACGGGTAGGGCTCGGAGGATAGCAGAATGCGTTGGGGCGCCGCCTCGGCCAATTGCGCCGCCGTTATTTCCGGGTAACGGGCATGGTTGGCGAAGACGTTGGCAAAACCGGCCCGAAGCAGCATGTCGTCAATAAAAGTGCCCGTAGCGGCCACCATGTAAGGTTTGCGCCAGATAAAATACGCTGCCGACACTACTTCCTGCCTGGTGGGCAGGCCTGCAAACGAAGCCCCAATTTCTGCCGCCAGCGCTTCGGCCTTGTCCTTGGCGCCGGCAATGAAACCAACGCGCCGAATCATATCCACTGCCTCCGGCAAGTTGCTGATGTCACTCAGCCACACCGGGTAATCAGCGGCTAATTCCTCAATGCCGGACTGATAGTTTTCTTCTTTATTGCCGATAATTAAATCGGGTTTGAGCGCGGCTATTTTTCCAAAATCGAAATTCTTCGTGCCACCAATCACCGCGGATTTTTCGCGCGCTTCGGCGGGGTGAATGCAGAACTTGGTGATACCAACCACCCGCTCTCCCAGCCCTAGCTCAAACAGCAATTCCGTCTGCGACGGCACCAGCGACACGATGCGCCGGGGCGGAAACGGCACCGCCACCCGCCGGCCCATTTGGTCGGTCACGTTCAGCGGAATCACGAATGCGTCGGATTCCGCAGATTGGTCGGATTTTGTAGACGGTATCATAAGTGGCGTACAAAAAGGCAGGCTGGTAAAACAACAAAAAAGCCCGCAATCGCGGGCTTTTTTGTTGAAAATGCTCGTTTACAAATCCGACCGGGCCCCTGAATCTGATAAATCCGTGGTTTACACGAAATACCGGAAATCCTGGCCGTCCTTGATGCGCAGCAGCGTTTCGTAAATCAGGCGGGTTACGCTTTCTACATCGTCTTTGTGCACGGTTTCGACGGTGGTGTGCATGTACTTGAGCGGCAGGGAAATGAGCGCCGAGGCCACGCCGGAGCCGGAGTAGGCAAAGGCGTCGGTATCGGTGCCGGTGGCGCGGGTGGCAGCGGCGCGCTGAAAGGGAATATCAGCCTTTTTGGCCGTGTCGATGATGAGGTCGCGCAGATTGTTCTGCACGGCCGGGCCATAGGTAATCACCGGGCCTTTGCCGCAGGAAATGTCGCCGGCCGTCTTTTTTTCATACATCGGCGACTGGCTGTCGTGTGTCACGTCGGTGATGATGGCCACGTCGGGGTTGATGCGGTGAGCCACCATTTCGGCGCCACGCAGGCCAATTTCTTCCTGCACGGCGTTCACGATGTAGAGGCCGAAGGGCAGTTTTTTCTTGTTCTCCTTCAGCATGCGGGCCACTTCGGCCACCATGAAGCCGCCCACGCGGTTATCCAGCGCCCGGCCCACGTAAAATTTGTCGTTCAGCACCGTAAACTCGTCCTCAAACGTTACCACGGAGCCGACGTGGATGCCCATTTCAGCCACCTCGTCGGCACTGCTCGCGCCACAGTCCAGAAATACGGTTTCGATGGTCGGCGCTTTGTCCTGCTCCACCTTGCGGACATGGATGGCGGGCCAGCCGAAAATACCTTTCACAATACCCTTCTCACCGAAGATATTTACCCGTTTGCTGGGCGCCACCAGAGGGTCGGACCCGCCGTTACGGCGCAGGTACAGGTAGCCTTCTTTGGTGATGTAATTCACGAAATAGGAAATCTCGTCGGCGTGCGCTTCGATGACGACTTTGTATTTCGCTTCGGGGTTAATCACGCCGACCACCGTGCCGTATGTATCCACGAAATACTCGTCGATGTACGGTTTGATGTACTCCAGCCACAGTTTCTGGCCTTCTTTTTCGAAGCCGGTAGGGGAGGGGTTGTTGAGGTAGTTTTGGAGGAAAGTGAAGGATTCGGGACGCATTGGTAGTGAGGTTGGTTTTACTAGAAAATTAGGAGGGGGCCGATACGCCGAATTCGGCCCAGTCTTCCCGGGCCGGTCCGTATACGCCCGGCACCCTAAGGCCGGCTTGCCGCATCAATACGGTTAACTGCCCCCGATGATGGGCCTGGTGGCGAATAAGCACCGACAAAACGGCACATTTGGGCCAGCTGTCGCCGTACATCGGAATCATGTCCCGCAGCTGGTCGTCGGTCCAGTTTGCGGTGGCGGCACTGGCCACCTGTTGCGCCAGCCGGCGGTACGTTTCGCAAATAACCGAGGCTTCGGCGGGAACGGGCTGCTCATCAAGCTCATTGGTTGCCAAAAAACCGGCCGTGTGCGGCATTTCGGTCAGCGTTTGCACAATGTGCCAGGCTATGCCGCCCAGCGTCCGGCCATTGGGGCTAACCGGCTGGGCCAGCGACTCATTGGTGAGGGCGGCCAGCACCTTTTCGGTAGCACCTGCCTCGTACTGCCAGTCGGCTACAAAATCGGAAACAGCGGCGTACATAGGCAAGGTAATGAAGGGTAAAAAGGCAGTTGATTCTACAGCGGAATGTTGCCGTGCTTCTTGCGCGGCATAGTATCCACCTTATTCTCCAGCATTTTAAAGGCGCGAATTAATTTCTGCCGCGTTTGAGATGGCAAAATGACTTCGTCTACGAAGCCGCGGTGGGCGGCGCGGTAGGGCGTGGCGAACTTCTCCTGGTACTCGTCTACTTTCTCCTGGAGCTTGGCGGCCGGGTCATCGGCCGTGGCAATTTCGCGCTTGAAAATGATTTCGGCCGCGCCTTTGGCGCCCATTACAGCGATTTCGGCGGTGGGCCAGGCGTAGTTTAGGTCGGCACCGATGTGCTTGGAATTCATTACATCATACGCCCCGCCGTAGGCTTTGCGGGTAATCACGGTGATGCGCGGCACGGTGGCTTCGCAGAAAGCGTAGAGCAGTTTGGCGCCGTTGGTGATGATGCCGCGCCACTCCTGGTCGGTGCCGGGCAGGAAGCCGGGCACGTCTTCCAGCACCAGCAGCGGAATGTTGAAGGCGTCGCAGAAGCGCACGAAGCGGGCGGCTTTGGTACTGGCGTTGATGTCGAGCACGCCCGCGAGCACGGCCGGCTGGTTGCCCACGATGCCGATGCTGCGGCCGGCCAGACGCGCAAAACCAACGACAATATTTTCGGCGAAATTCTGGTGGACTTCGAGGAAAGAGTCGGTGTCGATGAGGCCTTCGATAACTTCGCGGATGTCGTAGGGCTGGTTGGCGTTGTCCGGTATCAGCCGGTCGAGGGCGGGGCGGCTTTCGTCGCTTTTGGCCTCGTAAGGTTGGGCGGGGGCCGTTTCCTCGCAGTTTTGCGGCATGTAGCTTAGCAGCTGCTTGAGGTGCGTGATGCAGGCCACCTCGTTGGCGCAGCTGAAATGCGTGACGCCGCTCTTGGCCGAGTGCGTGCTGGCGCCGCCCAGCTCTTCGCTGGTTACTTCTTCGTGGGTTACGGTTTTTACCACGTTGGGGCCAGTCACGAACATGTAGCTCGTGTGCTCCACCATCAGAATAAAGTCCGTGATGGCCGGCGAATACACCGCGCCGCCCGCGCACGGCCCCATAATGGCCGATAGCTGCGGCACCACGCCCGAGGCTAGGGTATTCTTATAGAAGATGTCGGCGTAGCCGCCGAGGCTCACCACGCCTTCCTGAATGCGGGCCCCGCCCGAGTCGTTGAGGCCAATAACGGGGGCCCCATTTTTCATGGCCAAATCCATGATTTTGACGATTTTCTCGGCGTGGGTTTCGCTCAGCGAGCCGCCGAATACCGTGAAATCCTGCGAAAAAACGTACACCAAGCGGCCGTTCACGGTGCCGTAGCCCGTCACCACCCCATCGCCGAGGTAGTGCTCTTTGTCGAGGCCAAAATCCTTGGCCCGGTGCATCACAAATTTGCCAATTTCCTCGAACGAGCCTTCGTCCATCAGCAAATCCACCCGTTCACGGGCCGTGAGCTTGCCTTTTTTATGTTGCGAATCGATACGGGCCTGGCCGCCTCCGAGCAGGGCTTCGGCGTTTTTACGGGCCAGTAGTTCGGTTTTGGAAAGGTGGGCGTGGGCGTGCGGGTCGGGCATGAGTCAGGGGAAGCGCGCGGGTGGGAATGGTGCGCGGAGATGGGAGGCCAAAGGTAGGTTACCGGTAGATTACGGGCGCGGATTGGTTGGGCGCCCCCAGGAGAAGTCCCAAGCGAAACAGGGCCATGCCCGTCACAGGTTTTTGCCCAGCAACATCATCATGAAAGCGTACTGCCGGGCCGTATCCTCGATGGATTTGAAGCGGCCGGAGGCCCCGCTGTGGCCGGCGGCCATGTCGGTGTGCAGCAGCAGCAGGTTCTTGTCGGTTTTCAGGGTGCGCAGCTTGGCCACCCACTTGGCCGGCTCGTAGTATTGCACCTGTGAGTCGTGCAGGCCGGTGGTTACGAGAATGTTGGGGTAAGCCTGCGCGGTTACATTGTCATAGGGCGAATACGAGAGCATGTACTTGAAATACTCCTCCTCGGCGGGGTTGCCCCACTGGTCGTACTCGCTGGTGGTGAGCGGGATGCTGGGGTCCGACATCGTCGTGACCACGTCCACAAACGGCACAGCGGCGATAACGCCTTTGTAGAGGCTGGGGCGCATGTTCAGCACCGCGCCCATGAGCAGGCCGCCGGCGCTGCCGCCCATCGCAAAAAGCTTGTCGGGGGCCGTGAATTGCTGCTTGACTTTGGTGGCGCCTACTTGCGCCTCATGCGGCTTGGTGAGGTAGTCCGAGCAGTCGATGAAGTCGTTAAAGCTGTTGATTTTGTGGAGCATGCGGCCATCTTCAAACCATTGACGGCCCATTTCCTGCCCGCCCCGAATGTTGCACAGCGCATACACAAAGCCCCGGTTGAGCAAGCTCAGGCGCGCCGCGCTGAAGGTGGGGTCCTGCGAAAAGCCATAGGAGCCGTAGGCATACTGCAGCAGCGGTGCCGTACCGTCCAGCTTCGTGCCTTTCTTGTACACCAAGGACATGGGGATGAACTTGTTGTCACGCGATTTTACAAACACGCGCTCGGTCACGTAGTCATATTTATTAAAGCCGCCCTGCACCGGCTGTTCCTTGAGCAGCGTGCTGGTGCGCGTGCTCATGTCGTACTCAAAAATGGAAGGTGGAGTGGCCAGCGACGTGTAATTGTAGCGCAACAGGGGCGTATCCAGTTCCGGGTTGATGCCAATGGTGGCCGTGTAAGCCGATTCGTCGAATTGCAGGTAATGCTCCTGCTTGTCCTTCAGGCTCACCACGCGAAGTTGGCGCAGACCGCCCTTGCGCTCGTTCAACACAATATAATTGTTGAACAGCTCGAAGTTATCGAGGAAGATTTCCGGGTGGCGGGTCAGGGCATCGGCCCAGGTGGCTTTGGCCGTGGTAGCCACGGGCGTGCTCATCAGGCGGTAGTTGGGGGCCTGCCAGTTGGTGCGGATGTAGAATTTATCGCCCATGTGCTCCACTTGGTACAAATGGTCTTTCTCGCGGTGCACAAATACTTTGGGCTGCATGCCGGGCGCACCCGCGTCAAGGTAACGGTATTCGGAAGACAAGGAGCTGACGAGCTCAATGCCAATGTATTTCTTCGATTTCGAGCGGTTGACGTGCACATTAAAGGTGTTGTCCCGCTCCTCATACACCAGCGCGTCGCCCTTGGGGTCGGTGCCCAGCGTGTGCCGGTACACCTGGAAAGGCAGCAAGGTCGTCACGTCCTTCCGGGTGTAGAAAACCGTCTTATTGTCAGCGGCCCACACCACTTCGCCGCCCGTGTTGGCAATGCGCTCCGAATAGAGCTTGCCCGTTGCCAGGTTTTTGAAGCGAATGGTAAACAGGCGCCGGCTCACGGTATCGACGGAAAAAGCCAGCAGTTGGTTGTTGTCACTCACCGCCCAATCGGCAATCTGGAAATAAGGCTTGCCGGCCCCCATTTCATTGGCATCAAGCATTACTTCCTCCGTGGCAATGGAGCTGCCTTTCTTGCGGCAATAAATGGGGTATTCCGACCCAAACTCGAAGCGCGAATAGTAGTAGTAGCCGTTGTCGCGGTAAGGTTCCGAAGCGTCGTCCTGTTTGATGCGGCCTTTAATCTCACCAAACAGCTTCTTTTGGTTGGCCTGCGCGCCCGCCATCTGCTTGTCGTAATACTCGTTTTCGGCGTTGAGGTAGCTGAGCACCGCCGGGTCGGTGGGCTTGTTTAGCCAGTAATAATTGTCGGTGCGGGTAATGCCAAAATTGGTAAATGCCTTGGGCTTGATGGGCGCCACCGGGGCCGACTGCGCCATGGCGCCGCTGGAAAGGGCTGCGCCAGCACCGGCCAAGGCCGCTCTCTGCAGGAAATTCATAGGTAAAGAGTGCTTACACTTTAGGAATAATCGTCAAAATCAAGGGCCAAGGTAATGCGGGAACACCTAAAAAAACGGTTCCAACGTGTGCGTCGGAAGGATGGAAGCCCGGCAAGCCGGACGTCCGTTAGGTGCTGATAACCGGTGATAAGTAAAGGCAGGGCCTTCTCTAATCGGCCCCCCAACAGGAAGCGGCTCCCGACGCTTTGTTGATTTCAACGAAGGAGTGCTTCCCAACCACAACATACACCATGGCCGCATCGGCTTTGATGTATCGTATTTCCTTCGCTCCAACCAGGGTATCCCCGCAAGGAACTACGGCATTGGTTCGCCATAGCAATTTGTGGCCTCGGTAGGCCTCGACGCACCGCTTGTCGCCACTGATATAGCACGTTACGCCATTAGAATCTTTGAGCCCCTTCCTGGCAGTATAACTATACCCTTGCCGGTTTCTGTTGAAAGTATTTTGGGGCGCGGCGGTACATGTTCCTGCGCCAGCGCCTTGCCTGAAATTAAGCATACTATGAGCAGGCTGAGCAAATTAAAAATGAAGAAGATTCTGCGCATGAATAAACTTGAAGCAACGGAAAGTAAGCCCGATACAAAATAAGAACGGCCGGCTTCCGCAAGGAAACCAGCCGTTCTTATTTTACAATACTTACGAATTACTTCTTCGCATCCGCGTCGGGCGTTTCCGGCGTTTCGGCCGGGCGCTCGTCGCTGGCAAGGTTCTGGGCTTCGCCGCTTTTCGTCACGGCAAAAGTCAGTTCTTCAGCGCCTTCCGTGTAGTCGGCCGTGATGACATCGCCATGCACCACCTGAGCTTTGAGAATTTCCTCCGCAATCGGGTCTTCGATGTACTTCTGGATAGCGCGGTTCAAGGGCCGGGCACCGTATTTCGGGTCATAGCCTTTGTCCGCCACAAAATCCTTGGCCTTTTCGGTCAGCTCGACACGGTAGCCCAAGGCCTGCACCCGCGAGAGGAGCTTGCTGAGGCTGATGTCGATGATTTTGTGGATGTCCTTTTTCTCCAGCGAGTTGAAGACGATGACGTCATCCAACCGGTTGAGGAATTCGGGCGAGAAGGTTTTCTTCAGGGCATTGGTGATGGTGCCCTTCGTCAGCTCGTCCATGTTCTCATTGCGGGCCTTGGTGCCAAAACCAATGCCGGCGCCGAAGTCCTGCAAATCACGCGCCCCGATGTTCGAGGTCATGATGATGATGGTGTTGCGGAAGTCCACCTTACGGCCGAGGCCATCGGTCAGAATACCGTCGTCCAGCACTTGCAGCAACAGGTTGTACACATCCGGGTGAGCTTTTTCAATCTCATCCAGCAGGATAACCGAGTACGGCTTGCGGCGGATTTTCTCCGTCAGCTGGCCGCCCTCTTCGTAGCCCACGTAGCCGGGAGGCGCGCCCACCAGGCGCGACACGCTGAATTTCTCCATGTATTCCGACATATCGACCCGCACCAGCGCATCTTCCTTGTCGAACAGGTAGGTAGCCAGTACCTTGGCCAGCTCCGTTTTGCCCACGCCCGTCGGGCCGAGGAACACGAACGAGCCAATTGGCTTTTTGGGGTCCTTCAAGCCAACGCGGGTGCGCTGAATGGCTTTCACAAGCTGCTTAATGGCTTTTTCCTGGCCAATTACCTTGCCTTGCAGCTCCTCGTTCATGTTGAGGAGTTTCTGGCTTTCGTTCTGGGCCACGCGCGAAACGGGGATGCCGGTCATCATGGCAATAACCTCGGCCACGTTTTCCTCTTTCACCGTGTAGCGCTTCTTCTTGGTCTCCTCTTCCCAGCCTTTTTTGGCGGTTTCGAGTTGGTCAAGCAGCTTCTTCTCGGTGTCGCGGAGCTTAGCGGCTTCCTCGTATTTCTGCGATTTCACCACGCGGTTTTTCTCGCCTTTGATGTTCTCAATCTGCTCTTCGAGCGTGAGAATGTCCTCGGGCACCACGATGTTATTGATGTGCACGCGGGCACCGGCCTCATCAAGAATGTCAATGGCCTTGTCGGGCAGGAAACGGTCGCTCATGTAGCGGTCGCTCAGCATCACACACTGCTCAATGGCCTTGTCAGTATACACCACATGGTGGTGGTCCTGATATTTGTCCTTGATGTTGTGCAGGATTTCGATGGTTTCTTCGGGCGTGGTGGGGTCCACCATCACCATCTGGAAACGACGGGCCAACGCGCCGTCTTTCTCGATGTACTGGCGGTACTCATCCAGCGTAGTAGCACCGATGCATTGAATCTCGCCGCGGGCCAAAGCCGGCTTGAACATGTTCGAAGCGTCGAGCGAACCCGATGCGCCGCCGGCACCCACAATGGTGTGCAGCTCGTCAATGAACAGAATCACGTCGGGCGACTTTTCCAGCTCGTTCATCACGGCCTTCATGCGCTCTTCGAACTGGCCGCGGTATTTGGTGCCAGCCACCAGCGAAGCCAGGTCGAGAGTCACGACGCGCTTATTGAAAAGCACGCGGCTTACTTTTTTCTGGATGATGCGCAGGGCGAGGCCTTCGGCGATGGCCGTTTTGCCCACGCCGGGCTCGCCGATGAGGATGGGGTTGTTTTTTTTGCGGCGGCTCAGGATTTGGGCCACGCGCTCAATTTCTTTCTCGCGGCCCACGATGGGGTCGAGCTTGTCGTCCTCGGCCAGCTTGGTGAGGTCGCGGCCGAAGTTGTCGAGCACCGGGGTGCGCGATTTTTCGCCGGGCTTCTTGGCGCCGGCACCGGTGCCGGAACTGCCACGCCCGCCGGGACCCGACGAGCCAAAGAGTTTGTCGTTGTCGTCGTCGTCGGTATCAGGGCCGGCTTTGGGGCTCGGCGAGGCGTTGCCGTGGTAATCCAGCGAGTCGCGCACAGTTTCGTAGTTCACGTTGAATTTGCTGAGAATTTGGGAAGAAATGTTGTCCTCGTCCCGCAGGATGGACAACAGCAGGTGTTCGGTGCCGATGATTTCGGACTTGAAGATTTTGGCCTCCAAATAGGTTATTTTCAACACCTTCTCGGTCTGCTTGGTGAGCGGAATCGAGCCTGTGATGCTGGTGCCCTGCGTGGCGGTGTTGCGGGTGGCCTGCTCCAGCGAGAACTTGAGCTCATCGATGGACACGCCCAGCTTGCGCAGCAGGCCGAGGGCGGTGCCTTCCGCCTCGCGAATCATGCCGAGCAGCAGGTGCTCGGTCCCGATATAGTCGTGGCCGAGACGGATGGCCTCTTCCCGACTGAGGGAAATAACCTCTTTGACGCGGTTTGAGAATTTAGCTTCCATGCCAATAAACGTAGTGAAAAATCAAATAAGCCCCGCGTCGGGCAAATACACGAATAACGGGTTGGGCCGATGTAGCTTGAAAACAAGCTGATTCGGGCGAAGGTTCGGGACGGGAGAGTCCCGCAAGCAAGTATATCGTAACGTCGGCGAAAATCTGCAGGTTACTGCAAATAAGCGCCGGCCGCTGGCCCTTGCGAAAACAATAAGTCCAGCACACTCAGCCCCGGCTCAAAACCTGGGCCAAACACCTGCGGGTACGGCCGCACCAGAGAGGAGGCTGCCGGACTGTCAGGTTCGGGCGTTTTTGAGTTGGTTTTGGGTGTCAACCAGTCGCGTCGGTCACTGATAAATGGCGCGTTGGAAGCAGTAGTAGGAAGACCTGAATTTACGAAAGAAGGTTGCGCGGGGTAGTGCGCCTGGTATCCGGTGGTGAGGTGCACCGGCAGGGTGAGCCGGAAACACTTCAGCAATAAACGCAAAAACTGCTGATTTAAGTCGAAAAGCAGTACCGGTTTACGTACGTAAATATCGTGCAGGTAGTCGGCATAGTACTCAAAATACGGACTATTGCCGTATGCAGTTTGCAGGGTGCGCCAATGCCGGTGAATCCAGTTCTGGCGGTAGTCGATTTCAATGGCCGAAATGCTCACTTTTTCGGCCCGGTTGCCGTCGATAACCGGCACGGTGAGGGGCTGCACGCCCTGGGCGGTGCGAATGAGGCAGCGGTTGCGATAGGTCTGCTTGCGGTAGTGCTCGTGGGCTTCGAGCAGAATGCCGTCGGCCCGGAGCAGCTCGGCGAAGAGGGCGGCCGGCGGCTGGTAATGCAGTTCAGTTAGCAGTATCACAGATTTAGGCAGATTTTACTGATTTCACGGATTATTGCGTAAAGGACGGGGTTTTAGTCAGGCCCGTGTCATCCTCATTACTTTTGTTCCATGCGTTTCTTCTTCCTGTTCGTTGCTGCCCTCGTTTCTTTCGCCGCTCAGGCCGGCCCGCCCCAGATTTTTCTTGACATCGCCCGTTTCCGCAACCTTAATAAGGTGGAAAAAGGCGCTGAAGTAGAAATTTACGTCACGGTGCCCACCCAGTCGCTCACCTACCGGCAACGGGCTCCGAAATCGTTTCAATCGGCGGCTACCGTCACGCTGGATATTCTGAAAGCCGATGGCTCCCCGGCTTACCACGAAGTAGTTACTCTGAAGCCGCCGGTGCTGAATGACACCACCATCGCCATCAAAAACCCGCAGAGCTTTCTGAAAAGAATTTTGCTGCCCGATGGCAAATACACCCTGCGCGGCACCGTGCGCGACCAATATCGCAGCACCAACGGCGAAACCACCGTGGAAAAACCGTTGGTATTGGAAACGCCCGTAGGCCCGTTTCTGACCGATGTGGTACTGCTGTCGCGGCCCGCCGCCCGCAGCGGGGGCGACGATAATTTTGCCCGTGGCGGCTACCGTCTGACCCGGGCGCCGGGCGGTAATTATGGCCGGGGAGCTGATAACATCTTCTTCTACACCGAATTGCACAATGCGCCCATGGGCCAGGACCTGCGCGTGCACTACCACCTCACCACACCCGACGGCTCGGCCGCCGACGCCGATGGCACCCTCACGCCCCAGAGCGGGCGGCCTACCACCGTGGTGGGGCAACTGCCGCTGGGGCCACTGCCCGACGGGCCGTTCACGCTGTTTGTGGAAGTGTATGGCGGGCCGGATAACAAAAAGCTGCTGGCTGGCCACCGCGCCATCGGCGAGCGCCACTCGGCCGAGTTTGCGCCGGCCGGGGCGGCCGTGCCCCGATGAGCAGGGGCACCAAAGGCGCGGCTCTGCGGCCCTACGCCTGGTATTTTGAGCCATTGCAGTGGTTGCTGCTGGGCCTGGCGCACCTGCCACTGCCGGTGTTGTATATCATGGCCGAGGGTATCTATTTTCTGCTGGCCTACGTGGTGCGCTACCGCTGGCGGGTGGTGACGGAAAACCTGCGCAATTCTTTTCCCGAGAAATCTCCCGCCGAAATTGAGCGCACGGGCAAGGCCTTCTACCGGCACTTTGCGCAGGTGGTGGTCGAGATTCTGAAGCTGGCAGTTATCAGCCCTGGTGAGCTGGCGCAACGCATGCGCTTCACCAATCCGGAGCTGATGACGCGGCCGTTTGCGGAAAAGCGGCTGGTGCTCTCGCTGGGCTCGCATATGGGCAACTGGGAGTGGATTCTGAGCGGCGCGGCGCTGGAATTTCCGGGCCGGGCGGCGGGCGTATACAAGCCGCTGAACAACCCGTTTTTTGAAAGCTTTATGCGGCGGCTGCGCACCCGGCTGGGGGCCGATGCGGTGCCCATGCTCTCGACGCTGCGCTACCTGGTGGCGCACAAAGGCGTAGGCCGCACTCTTAGCCTGCTCACCGACCAGGCCGCCGGCCCCGAAGACCGGCCCTACTGGACCACTTTCCTGAACCAGGACACCAGCTTTTACACCAGCGCCGACCGGCTGGCCGCGCAACTCGACTGCGCGGTGCTGTACGTGGGCATTCGCCGGGTGCGGCGCGGTTACTACGAAGTTACTTTCACGGAACTACCCGATGGCCGGGCCGCCGCAGCCGCGCTGGCCGGCACATTTCTAGTCACCGAAGCCTTTGCCCGGCAGCTGGAAAAAGACATGCGCGCCTCGCCCGAGCAGTATTTGTGGACGCACCGGCGCTGGAAGCACAAGCGGAGTTAAAGCAAAAAGAACGTCATGCTCATCCGGCGTCCGCTTGTCGAAGCATCTTTACCGTATTAGTAAATCAATTACTTACGCGGTAGAGATGCTTCAACAAGCGGACGCCGGATGAGCATGACACTCTTTACGGATACGTCAAACGCTGATTCTACAAATACTGCTCGATGTCGCCCGCGCCCTGGCGAATGAGTTCGAAGTCGTCGTTGGTGCAGTCAATAATGGTGCTGGGGACGTTGCCGCCGAAGCCGCCGTCGATAACGAGGTCCACCAGCAGGCGGTATTTCTCAAAAATCAGGTCGGGGTCGGTTACGTATTCGTCCAGCGTGTTTTCGTCTTCGCGCACCGAGGTGCTCACGATGGGATTGCCCAGCTCTTTCACCAGCTGCAGAATAATCTGGTTGTCGGGCACCCGGATGCCGACCGTTTTGCGCTTGGTGCCGCCGAAGCGGGGAGCGTTGGCACTGGCTTCAAAAATGAAGGTGAACGGGCCGGGCAGGGCTTTTTTGATGACTTTGTAGGTGGCCGTGGTGATGCCGTGGGCGTAGTCGGAAATGTGCGACAGGTCGTGGCAGATAAAGCTCAGATTGGCTTTTTCCGGAAAAAGCTTCTTGATGCGGCACACTTTGTCCACGGCCTTGGCGTTGGTCACGTCGCAGCCGATGCCGTAGACGGTATCGGTGGGATAGATGATGACGCCGCCCTTGCGCAATACCTCAACGGCTTGCTGAATGCGGTTATGGGGCGGATTTTCGGGATGAATGCGGAGGAGGGTGGCGGGCATATAGGGAGTTAGAGAATGGAAAAGTGACGGCGCGAGCCGGATTTTGGCAGCTGATGGCGGCAACGGGGTGCCAGCCGGGCCAAAGGCGCGGGCAAGGTACTACGTCTGGCCGAAACGAAACAACTGCAACGCCGCTTGCGCCCCGCGGTTGCCGCCCTTCGTACTTTTGACGCCGCTCCCTCGCTTCCCTTACTCATTCCCATGTCGCAGCCTGCCAAAAAGTCGGCCATTGAATACCGCAACCAATCCCTGCGCCGCCGCAAGCGCTGGGCCACCGTCAGCGTCGTGTTTACGCTCACGCTGGTGTGCTTCTCCTATTATTTCTATCAGGTGTTCTTCACCGCCAACATCGAAACCAAGGGCAAGCCGACCTACGTCATCGTGCACCGCGGCGCCGACTGGAAAACGGCCCTAAACGCCATCGACGCCACCGGCACTGTGGTGGATAAGCTCTCGCTGCACTTCGTGGCCAAGCTCATGAAGTACCCCGAGCACGTAAAGCCCGGCCGCTACGAACTGAAGGACGGCTACACCAACCGCCAGCTCATCAACGTATTGAAGGCGGGCATTCAGTCGCCGCTCAAGCTCACGTTCACCAACGTGCGCCTGCGCCGCGAGCTGGCCGACAAGCTCTCGAACCAGATTGACGCCCGGCCCAGTGAGATAGATTCCCTGCTGGCCAGCCCCGAGTACACGCGCAGCCTGGGTTTCGACACCACCACGGTGCTCAGCATGTTCATTCCCAATACGTATGAGCTGTATTGGAACACTTCCGTCGACAACCTGATGAAGCGGATGAAGAAGGAATACGAGAAGTTCTGGACCCCGGCCCGCGACGCCGAGCGCGAGAAACTGCACCTCACCCGCGCCCAGGTCAGCACCCTGGCCAGCATCGTGGAAGCCGAGCAGCAGCAGCACGCCGACGAGCGCCCCCGCATCGCGGGCGTCTACCTCAACCGCCTGAAACGCGGCATGAAGTTGCAGGCCGACCCCACCGTGGTGTACGCTAACCGCGATTTCACCATCAAGCGCGTGCTCAACGTGCACCTGCAAAAAGACTCGCCCTACAACACCTATAAATACGCCGGCCTGCCCCCCGGCCCCATCAACCTGCCCAGCATCGCCAGCATCGACGCCGTGCTTAAGCCGGAAAGCAACAACTATTTATACTTCTGCGCCAAGGAAGATTTCAGCGGCTATCATGCCTTCGCTATGAATGAGCAGGACCATATTTTGAATGCTCGCCGCTACCAGGCTGCGCTGAACCGGGCCGGAATTAAGTAATGTGCTGATTAATTAATGTGCTAATGTGCTAATGTGCTGACGCTCCCCGGTGCGTGGCGCTGTAGTGGCACCTTTATCCAATCAACGCCTCAACTCATCAAAAAATCAGCATATTAATCAGTGTTCTCCTTCGACACCCAAATCCGCGTGCGCTACGCCGAAACCGACCAGATGGGCTACGTCTACCACGGCAACTACGCGGCGTATTTTGAGGTGGCGCGCACCGAGGCGTTCCGGCAGCTGGGTATTTCGTATAAAGCCATGGAAGCGGCCGGCGTGGGCATGCCGGTGGGGGAGTTGCGCACCAAGTTCCGCCGCCCGGCCCGCTACGACGACCTGCTTACGGTGCGGCTGCTGCTCCGGAAACCCGCCCGCGGGGCCAGCGTGTTGTTTGAGTATGAGATTTACAACGAAGCCCACGAGCTGCTTAGCGAAGGCCACACCCTGATGGTGTTCGTGCGCACGACCACCGGCCGCCCCGTGCCGGTGCCCGCCGACGTACAGGAAAAGCTGGCGCCGTATTTTGCAGAAGGATGAACCCCCCGGTTCGCAATTCCCCAGTGCTCATTGTTAACTGAAAAGTGAAAGCCCCCGCCGCCATCAGCCGTGCCCGCTTCCCCGATGTGCGCCAGCAACGGCCCTACCGGCGGCTGATTGTGGGCCTGAAGCGACTGCGCCTCCCCGGCGGCCACGCTTCGCTCTACGACGTGCTCGACCGCATTCTGCACGAGCTGCGCCTCGACAGCCTGGAAAAGCGCGCCGCCTACATGGCCTTCAACCTCACGGTGGCGCTGTTTCCGACCATTATTTTCCTGTTCACGCTCATTCCGTACATTCCCGTGCCGAACCTGAACGTGGACATCCTGCAGTTTCTGGCCGATTTCATGCCGCGCGAGCTGTACGCGGCCACTGCCTCCACCATCGAGGACATTGTGAACATTCCGCACGGCGGCTTGCTGTCCTTCGGTTTCGGCACGGCCCTGGTGCTCAGCTCCAATGGCATCATGGCGCTGCTCGATGCCTTCGAGAAGAAGTACCCGTGGTTCAAGCATCGCAGCTACCTGCGCAAGCGCCTCATTGCCACGGCCCTCACCTTCGTGCTGTCGCTGATTCTGGTATTAGCCATCGCCGGCATTTTCTTCGGTACTTACCTGATTGACGGGCTGGTATTCTATGAAATCGTGCCCGAGCGCTTCACCGATTTGGTGCTCACGCTTATTCGCTACGGCTCGCTGCTGGGGCTGTTTTTGAGCACGACCTGCGTGATTTACTACTTCGTGCCGCCCGTGCATGATAAGTGGCCGCTGGTATCGGCTGGGGCCATAGTGGCCACGCTGCTCATCTTTTTGGTGTCGTTTCTGTTCACGCTCTACGTGCGGATTTTCGATTCTTATAACCACTTCTACGGTTCGATTGGCGCGCTGGTGGGCTTCATGGTCTGGCTCGAATTCGTGTGTATGACCCTGATTATCGGCTTCGAAGTGAATGTGAGCATGGACGCCATCACCGGTCGCCGCCAGCAAATGATGCGCGAGCAATTGGCCGCGAAAGGGTAGCAGGAGCCAAGCGGGCCGGGGCCGCACAGAAAAAATATTTCTGCGCGTGGGCTGCATCCTTGCGCATTCGTCCTTACTTTTGCACTCCCCAATCACTCGGGGAGCCTGTTAGAGAGGTGGCAGAGTGGTCGAATGCGACGGTTTCGAAAACCGTTATACCGGCAACGGTATCGGGGGTTCGAATCCCCCCTTCTCTACTAAAAGGCTTTTTCTGCGCTGGGAAAAGCCTTTTTTATTGATTACACGTATTCAGCGCGCAGAGGCCAACTTAGAGAGCTGGCAGAGTGGTCGATTGCGGCGGTCTTGAAAACCGCTGACTGTAACAGGTCCGGGGGTTCGAATCCCTCGCTCTCTACGAAAAACCCCATTTCCAGCTTGGAAATGGGGTTTTTGTTTTTTTTCTGATGCGGTTTGCAAGCATAGCGGAACAGCGCAGATGCAAGGAGTCAGCAATTATGGGCCATAGTATGGGGCCGTCTTTGGCGCTGTTCTGGAGGCGCATCAATCCACTGCCGTGGTCCCGAAGTACCTTCGCAATGCCTTTTTCAGCAAGTATACCATGAGCACCACCGAACCGGCCAGCCCCAGCACTTTCGACAAAGCCCGAACGGGCCTGTGGACCAGTTTGCAAAAACACCTGGCCACGGTGTACGATGCCGACCGCGCCTTTGCCCAGGCCGTGGCTTTTGCCCAGGAGTTCCCGTTCGCAACTTCGGTCGCCAGCGAGGAGCAGCTGCGGGAATATGAGCAGCGTCGGCAAGCATTGCGCGACCTGTTTACCGACGAAACGACGCAACTCGACACGCTGGCCAAGGCCATTCGGGTGAAGGGGTACGCCGACGACGAGAAGAAGCAGCTGTACCTGCTGCTGCTCGGCTACATGGACATTGCCGCGACCGTGTTTGAACGGCTGCAAACCCAGGTTCCGGCCCGCCTGCCCAAGGACGAGGAGTTGCAGGAAACGGCAGCCCGGTTTGCGCGGGTCCAGAAATTTGCCCGGCTCAATGTGAAAGGAATTGCGGGCCTGCTGGGTAGCAGCTGAACGGAACGCCGCAGGCCAGTCAGGGCAATCGCCGGGGCAGCCGACGGCTTGATTTGCGCAAGTCCTAAACAAAAAAAATCCCCGCCGGGGAGGCGGGGATTTTTTTCAGCATAAGCAAAGCGGAAGGCTTATTTGCCCAATTTGATTTTCAGGTTCTCGTTCAGCGCTTCCAGGAATTCCTCGGTGTAGAGGTAGTCGCGGCCGTGCTGCACCTTGTTGCCGTGGATGCAGACGGCGAGGTCCTTGGTCATCTTGCCGCTTTCCACGGTTTCGATGCACACGGCTTCCAGCGCGTGGCAGAAGTCGATGAGCTCCTGGTTGCCGTCGAGCTTGCCGCGGAACTCCAGGCCGCGCGTCCAGGCGAAAATGCTGGCGATGGGGTTCGTGGAGGTCGGTTTGCCGGCCTGGTGGTCGCGGTAGTGGCGGGTCACGGTGCCGTGGGCGGCTTCGGCTTCCATCGTGCCGCCGTCGGGCGTCACCAGTACCGAAGTCATCAGGCCGAGCGAGCCGAAGCCCTGGGCCACGGTGTCGCTCTGCACGTCGCCGTCGTAGTTTTTGCAGGCCCACACGAAATTGCCGTGCCATTTCAGGGCCGAGGCCACCATGTCGTCAATCAGGCGGTGCTCGTAGGTGATGCCGGCTTCCTTAAACCTGGCGGTGTAGTCCTGCTCATAAATCTCCTGGAAGATGTCCTTGAACCGGCCGTCGTACTTCTTGAGGATGGTGTTTTTGGTGCTCAGGTACAAAGGCCAGCCTTTGCTCAGGGCCTGGTTGAAGCAGGCGTGGGCGAAGCCCCGGATGGATTCGTCGGTGTTGTACATGGCCAGCGCCACGCCGTCGCCCTGGAAGTTGTAGACTTCAAACGACTGGGCGGCACCGCCGTCCTCGGGCTGGAAGGAGATGGTGAGCTTGCCCTTGCCTTTGGTCACAAAGTCGGTGGCGCGGTACTGGTCGCCAAACGCGTGACGGCCGATGCAGATGGGGGCGGTCCAGTTCGGCACGAGGCGCGGCACGTTGCTCATCACAATGGGCTCGCGGAATACGGTGCCGTCCAGGATGTTGCGGATGGTGCCGTTGGGCGACTTCCACATCTGCTTCAGGTTGAACTCCTTCACCCGGTCCTCGTCGGGGGTGATGGTGGCGCACTTGATGCCCACGCCGTACTGCTTGATGGCATTGGCCGAGTCGATGGTGACCTGGTCGTTGGTTTCGTCCCGGTACTCAATGCCCAAATCGAAGTACTTGATATCCAGCTCCAGATACGGGGTAATCAATTTGTCCTTGATGAATTTCCAGATGATGCGCGTCATTTCATCGCCATCCAATTCTACTACGGGGTTCGCTACTTTAATTTTTGACATTGCTACAATAAGTTTATTGGGGATGTTCCGGTAGTACGCACGTTGGCGCATCTGGTCCACTGCTGCAAAGGTGCGGCCTGACCTCGTAATAATAAAACCGGACGGAAACCGAGGCGCGCCCGGCCAGTCAGGCGCCAGCCGCTACTTCCCGTTGGTCTTGCGGATGAGGTCGGTTTCGTCTGCGTGGTAGGGCGTGCCGTCTTTGTGGAACACCTCGTGGAACCATTCGCCGGGCTCGCTGCCGTCGGCGACGGGGACGTCCCACTGGTACTTGGTGTTGGTTTTGCCATCCACGAGGCCCCAGTTGATGGCGCCCACGTTCTCCTTTTTGAGCAGCGGCATGATGGACACGAAGCGCGAGTTGCGGGGCCGGGCCATGTACTCGGTGCAGATGAGCGGGCGGCCGTGGGTTTTCAGCATCTCGATGATGCGCTGGTGGGCCGGGGCCTCGTCGTAGTCGTGGTAGGTGATGACGTCGGAATGCAGGGCCTGGTAGGTGTTCAGGGCCTCAAAGCCCCAGTTCCAGAGGCCCATGCTCAGGGGCTGGTCGGGGTTCACGGCGCGGGCCCAGGCAAAAGTGTTGCGCACCAGCGGCAGCGAGGCCGTGAGCTTGCCGCTGTTGCCGGGCTCGTTATATAAGTCCCAGAGCAAGATGCGCTTGTCGTGGGCAAACGCGGTCAGCACGTCGGTCACGTAGGGCTTCAGGCTGATGAAAGTGGTTGAATCGCGCGAGGCCGGGTCGCCGGGGTCCTGCACCCAGCCGGAGTTGTGCACGCCGGGCTTGGGCGCGGGCTGGGCCCCAATTTTGGCCTCCTTGTTCCAGCAGTCGTCGAAGAAAACCAGGATGGTCTGGATGTGGTGCTTATCGGCCAGGCCGAGGTAGGTATCCACGCGCTTTTTGAAGCCGGCCGGGTCCTCCTGCCAGGCCAGGCTGTGCAGAAACACGCGCATGGTGTTGAAGCCAATGCGCTCGGCCCAGCCCAGCTCCCGGTCGATGGTGGTGGGGTCAAACGTGTCGGCCTGCCACATTTCAAGTTGGTTGATGGCGGTGCTGGGCGTGAAGTTGGCGCCCGATATCCAGGCGTGCGTTTGGTACCAGGCGTTGGCCTTTTCGGCCGACCAGCGCGGGCCCTGCACCGCGGCTGTGGCGGCCCCGCCTTTGGTTTTAACCTTGGTTTTCTGGGCAAACGTGCTGGTAGTTGAAACCAGCAGCAGGAGAAACAGCAGCAGTTTTTTCATGCGAGTGAGGGAATTTTTAAAAAGAAAGTAAGCGAAGCGAGCAGGGAAGCCGCGGCGGCGCTGCCCGGCCAACGACCAGGCCCATAACTACCGTCTGCCGGGTTCGAAAGCTGTAGCACCGAAGCCGGGGATGCTTATTGTGGCAACGGCTGCGGCGTGTATGTGGGCCCCAGGCATCGGGGCCCTTGCGCGGTCCAGGCCAGCTTGTCGATGCACAGGCAGCGCTCGGTCATGGCCGGGTTCCAGGCGTGGTACACCAGGTATTCGGTGCGGCCGTCGGGGCCCATTACGTGGGAGTGGTGACCGGGGCCCCGCACGTGGCCGGGCACCGAGTGCAGCACCCGCGCCCCGGCATCGGAGCCCGAATCGGTGTAGGGGCCCATGATGTGTTCGGCCACGCAATAGTCCACGCCGTAGCGGTCGGTCAGGAAGTTGGCCCCGCTGAAAAAGCAGTAGTAGTTGCCCTCGTGGCGGCGCACAAAAGGCCCTTCCATGGTGTGCCACTGCGCAAAAGTGCGGTTGCCGTACAGCGGCATCAGCCGGTTGGCTTCAAACAGCGTCCAGGCGTGGCGGGCGCGCAGCACGGTGCGGCTTTCGTTGGCCAGCTGGGTCATGCTGCTGAGGCGGTCCACTACCAGGCCGGTGCCGGGGTAGTAGCCGTCGTTGGTATCGGTGAAGTCGCGGGCGTAGAAGAGGTACCACTGCCCGTCCGTATCCAGAAAAGGGTGCGCGTCGATGGTGAACTGGCTGTCGGGGACGGGCAGGGCGGCTATTTCGGTATACGGGCCTTCGGGCTTGGCGCTGGTGGCTACGTGGAGCTGGTGCCCCACGCTGGCGCCGATTGCGCCGCCGCCTCGCGAGTAGTACATGTAGAACGTGCCCTCGTGCAATACCACTTCAGGAGCCCAAAAATCAGCTTTTTCGGTGCCGGGCGGCGGCATGAGCGCCCCGCCCAGCGGCTGCCAGTCGACCAGATTAATGGAGGTAAGCAGGGTGAAAATCCGGCCGTCGGGCGTGCGGCCCTGGCCGGTGGTGCCAAAGGCGTAGTACCGGTTGCCGTACCGCAGCACAAACGGGTCGGGGAAGTTGCGGGCCACCACAGGGTTGGTGTAGGTGCGGGCCGCTGCGGCTGCCCGGGAGCGCAGGGCCAGCAAGGCCAGACCCGAGAGCGCGCCTTTGAGGAAGTAGCGACGAGAAGCCATATATGCAGGATGGGAGGAAGGTGGGAAAGTAAAAATGAGCGTGAATACGTTGCTGACCCGGAAGCGAACAGTCGCCGGGCAACAACTCTCAGGGATAAGGCAACTGAATAGCCCGGTTAAAAGTAAGCTGATTGCGCGAAAATCCACGATGAAACGCAAACGTTTGCATATACTCCGAAAAAGACGCCTCTGTCCAGATGGTTAAAATAGTTGAATGTTTATATTAGTCAAAATACTGAAAAACAATCAAATATACCTGAAAATAGCATTTAAACCTCGCCAGGAAAGAACAAGTCGACCAGAGCATTCCCGCTTGCCCTGGCAAGCTTTGGCAATGTCGCTCTTTCGAGTTTAAACTGTTCTGCTTGGCAGTGATTAACGGCTGCGATTTATTGAGAAATGTGCTAAGAGCCAAGGTATCAGTAGCTGCGGCTGCTGTCGCTGCCAAACATGGGAGGGGAACGGAATGGCTACACGGTTTGGAAAAAAATATTCAGAACTTTTAACTATTAAGGCTATGAGCCTTGATTTTTGGTAAATCACTTTTACATTTACGCCAGAAATCAGTCCTGCATGGGCTGCGATTGCGCCACGGGGTCCGACCAAAAATAGCCGCTGAGCCTCCTCAGACTGACTTATTGCCCGGGTAGCATCCGGCTGTAAGCCTCTGCCTTCACCCGATACTGACTGCTTTTCGGCTCGATTAAATTCCGGTTTTTCCCACGGGAAAAAAGTGCATGTCGCTTTCTGGCTTCTTTTGCAAAACAAACGTTTGCATTAACTTGTCGTTTTCACTCTTCCCAAGCTCACTTCTTAAATCCCACCATCATGAACAATCTTATACTCCCGCCCGGGCGATTGCTGCCAGTGCTGGCCTTTTGCCTGCCGCTGACAGCAGCGGTTGCGGCTCCTGTCGCGGCGTACGCAACCACCGCCAGCTCGAAAGTTGCGCGGCCGGCTGCAATCGTTACCGGCCGGGTGACTGACCAGAAAGGCGAAGGTCTGCCCGGCGTAACAGTGCTCGTGAAGGGCACCCAAAATGGCACCTCAACCTCCGCAAGCGGTGAGTTCAGCATCGACGCGCCGGTAGGAGCCACGCTGGTGTTCTCGTCTGTTGGCTATGCGACGCAAGAAGTGGCCGTGACCGGTACAACGATGAGCATCAGTCTGCAGCAGGATGTGAAGCAGCTGAATGATGTAGTGGTTGTCGGCTACCTCACGCAGGAGCGGCAGAACGTAACCGGCTCGGTGGCAACGGTGAGCGCGCAGGAAGTGCGCCGGGCCCCGGTGGCCTCGGTAGGCGAAGCCATTCAAGGCCGCCTGCCGGGCGTGCAGGTAACCAACTCCGGCCAGCCGGGGCAGGCGCCCAACATCAACATTCGGGGCCTGGGCACCATTGCCAGCGGCAGCGGCCCGCTTTACGTCATCGACGGGCTGTGGGTGCAGGGCCAGGGCGGGCAGCGGGACTTCAACCCGGCCGACGTGGAGTCGGTACAGGTGCTGAAAGACGCGGCGGCGCTCGCGCCGTACGGCGCTTCGGGGGCCAACGGCGTGATTATCATCACCACCAAAAAAGGCAAAGCGGGCGCCACGGCCATCAACTTCAGCGCCAATGGCGGGGTGCAGAACCTCGTGAAACGCCTCGACCTGATGAACGCGGCGCAGTGGGCCACCGTCAACAACCAGGCGTACGACAACGCCGGCCTGTCACGCCAGCCCTACGCCGCCAAC
The DNA here is from genome assembly GCF_017921975.2 of Hymenobacter terricola. Classification (GTDB taxonomy): domain Bacteria; phylum Bacteroidota; class Bacteroidia; order Cytophagales; family Hymenobacteraceae; genus Hymenobacter; species Hymenobacter terricola. The sequence goes on along the minus strand of NZ_JAGEMO020000021.1, from coordinate 96,192 downwards.
ATTCCAGCGGGGGTGGATACGGACTGGCAGAAGGAGTTTTTCAAGCAGGGCTCGGTTCAGGACTACAACCTGGGCTTTTCGGGCGGGGGGCCCAACTCGACGTTCAACGTGTCGGGCGGTTATTTCAAGCAGGACGGCACGGTAAAAGGGCCTGATTTTGAGCGCTACAGCTTCCGGGTGAACACGGGCTTTAGCCGCGGGCGGTTCCGCATTGGCGAAAACGCCATGCTTTCGCGCACCAACCAGATGCGCCTGAACGTCATCTCCTTCTACGGCTCCCCGTTCTACAACGTGGTGCAAATGCTGCCGGTGAATACCGTGTATGACCCCACGGTGGCCGGCGGCTTCGGCATTGGCAACCCAAATGCCAGCACGTTCGGCCTGAACCCCATTGCCTCGCAGAGCCTGCTGAATGATACGGGCACCTCGAACCGCCTGCAGGGAAACGTGTACGGCGAAGTGTCAATTTTCGACTTCCTGCGCTACCGCCTCAACCTGGCCACCGAGTTCCACGCTTTTCATGACCAGCAGAAGCGGCAGTACGGCATCTGGCGGCAGAACGACATCACCCAACTGTCCAACTTTGGCGAAGACCAAGGCAACGAGGTGTTTGGCATGGCTGAAAACACCCTCACCTTCGACAAGAGCTTTGGCAACCACAACCTGACCGTGGTGGGCGGCTACAGCCAGCAGCGCTTCCGCCAGGAGTTTACGCGGGGCGTGAACTTTGGCTACGGCAACGGCCCCATCTACTACTGGGCCCTGGACGCCGGCAGCCAGACGCCGCAGGCCATCGGCTCGGCATACGAATGGGCCAAGCAGTCGTTTTTTGCCCAAGCCACCTACGATTACGACCAGCGCTACCTCCTGACGGCCGCTTTCCGCCGCGACGGCTCGTCGCGCTTTGAGCCCGGCAAGCGCTGGGGTAACTTCGGCGCGGCTTCGGTGGGCTGGCGCGTGTCGAAAGAGAAGTTCTTTGAGAACGTGAGCGGCATTTCCGACCTCAAACTCCGGGCTTCCTACGGCCGCCTGGGCAACGATTTGCTGAATGGCGCTTACGGGGGCTCGTACCTGTCGCAGGGCTTCATTAACACGAATTCCAACTACGTGCTGGGCGGCACCATTCAAAATGGTGCCATCCAGACGGGTTATGCCAGCACGGGCATTCGGTGGGAAGACCGCCGCACGACCAACGTGGGCTTCGATGCCGGCTTCGTATCCAATCGCCTGACGTTGTCGGCCGATTACTACGTGTCGCAGACATACAACGCCCTCATCAATCCCAACTTGCCCCTGACCTTCGGCAACGCTGGCTCGAACCCGTTCCGTAACCTGGGCAAGCTCGAAAACAAAGGGTTTGAGTTCCTGCTGGGCTATAACGACGACCGCCACTCGTTCCGCTACGGCGCCACGGCCAACCTGACCACCATTAAAAATACGGTGCTGGACCTGGGCACGGCCGGCGGCGAAGGCACGGGGGCCGCCAACTTCTTCAACGGCGGCCCGCGCGATATCACCCGCACCGAAGTGGGCTATGAGGTGGGCTCCTTCTACCTCTACCAGTTCGACGGCATTTACCAGACCGGCGACGCCAACATCCCGGCCGGGCTGGCCCCGGGCGATGTGCGCTATAAGGACATCAACGCCGACGGCAAGATTGACGACAAGGACCGCGCCCACGTTGGCCGGGTGTTCCCCAAGTTGCAGTATGGCCTGAACCTGAACCTGGGCTACGGCGGCTTCGACGTGACGGCCTTTTTTCAGGGCGTGCAGGGCAATGACGTGATGAACCTGTCGAAATTCCTGACCGACAACACCGCCGACAACAGCAACTACCGCGCTGATTTCAGCCCCTGGACGACCACCAACCCATCGACCACGACGCCCCGGGCCATCAAATCGGGCGGGCCGCAGAACGGTGATGCCGCCGGCAACAACGCCCGGTTTAACTCGACGCGCTGGTTAGAAAGCGGCTCGTATCTGCGCCTGAAGAACCTGCAGTTGGGCTATACAGTGCCCAAGACGGTGCTTGAGAGTACCAGGTACGTGACCTCGCTGCGCATCGTGGCCACGGCCCAAAACCTGTTTACGGTGACCAAGTACACCGGCTACGACCCCGAAACCGTGGGCAGCGGCGGCTTCAATACCTTGGGCAACAACCTGGCCCGCGGCGTTGACGAAGGCTCCTACCCCAACCTACGCTCGTTCACGCTGGGCATTCAGGCCGGCTTCTAGGCCCACTTCACTCTCTTAAATTAGCCACTGATATGAAAGTTTCTTTTTTGACTCGGTTGGGCCTAGCCAGCGCACTGTTGCTAAGTGCCACGGCCTGCGAGAAGAATATTCTCGACCAGGTGAACCCCAACCTGCCGACCACGGACGTGTTTTACAAGACCAGCGACGACGCCGTGAAGGCTTCCACCGCCTGCTACGCCGGCCTGCAAGGGCTGGGCATGTACCGGCGCTGGCTCAACTTTGCCTTCGACTTGCGCGACGACGCCGGCTTCAGCCAAAGCCCCTGGGGCGAGCTGGCCGATTTCACTCACTTCATCCAGGTGAACTACGACTTTGAGGTGTCGAACAACATTTGGCGCGACCATTACCGCACCATTTTTCGCTGCAACCAAGTCCTCGACAAAGTGCCCGGCATTCAGGGCATGAATGCTACCCTGCAAAAGCGGGTGCTGGCCGAAGCCCGTTTCCTGCGCGCGCTGAGCTACTTCAACCTTGTGTCGCTCTACGGCAACGTGCCACTGGTGCTGGCCACCGCTACTGACCTGAACACCGTGCCCCCACAGGGCACCGAAGCCCAGGTATGGTCCCAGGTTATCAGTGATTTGCAGGCCGCACAGGCCGACCTTCCGACTTCGTACACCGGCAACGACGTGGGCCGGGCCACCAAAGGCGCGGCCACGACCCTGCTGGGCAAAGCCTACATGCAGAACAAGCGCTGGGCCGATGCGCAGGTGCAGTTCGCGCAGGTCATCAGTTCGGGCAACTACCAGCTGACGGCGAACTACACCGATAACTTCCGCCACACCTCGGAAAACAATTCGGAGTCCATCTTCGAAGTGCAGTTCTCCGACGAGAAAAAAGGCGGCAACGACGCCGGCGGCGGGCCCGATGCCACGTCGTCGCAGGGCGGGCAGCGCTCGCAGTTCTGGGGCGTGCCGGGCTTTGGCTTCAACGACGGCGAGGTGCGGCCGTGGGTAGTGCGCGAGTTTTTGCAGGAGCCCACGGCGGCGGGCCAGCGCGACCCGCGCCTGGCAGCCACGGTGTTCTACAACCGCCGCGACCTCACGCAATTCCCCACCGCGCTGCCTTCCGATGCCGACACCTTGGCTTACGGCGTGGGCTTCCTGACGCGCTACGGCACCGATGCCCGCAACCGGGCCCGCGTATACTGGCGCAAGTACCAGACCGACTACTACCGCACGTTTGAGGACTTCGACTCGCCCATTAACCAGCGCGTGATGCGCTTCGCCGACGTGCTGCTGCTGCAAGCCGAAGCCCTCAACGAGGCGAGCGGCCCGACCAATGCCGTGCCGCTCATCAACCAGGTGCGCCAGCGCGCCGGCTTGGTACCGCTCGTGGCCGCCACCTTCACGCAGGCTACGCTGCGCACCCAGCTCATGCACGAGCGGGCCACGGAACTGACCGGCGAAGGCGTGCGGTGGTTTGACTTGCAGCGTTGGGGCTTGCTCGACTCGGCTACGGGCACGGCCCTGCTCAAAGCCCACGACCCGGACTTCAACAATTTCGTGGTGGGCAAGTCCCGGCTGCTGCCCTTGCTTCAGACCGAAGTGGACCTGAACAAGCTCGGTCAAAACCCTAACTATTAAGCTCACTGGCCACTGGCGGGAAACCTTTCAGCCGCTGTACCGCCTTGGTGCAGTGGCTGTTTGGCTTTAAGTAGAGGTTTCATCGTAATGCGGGAGCTGTGCTGCGGTTTCCGAATCATGTTCCGCAGTGCCTTACCGGCTCCGAACCTGTTGGCTGACATTAACTTTTTTTTTAACATACCTATGCTTGTTTTTTGCCGCTCTATGGTGGTTTCCTGGCTGTTGCTCAGCTTGCCAGCCTGCCAAAAAACTGCGGAGCCGGGAGTGACCCCGCCCGTAATGCCGCCCGTGAGCGCCACCACGTTCACGAACCCGCTGCTGCCGTCCGGGCCCGACCCATGGGTGATTCAGAAGGACGGCTTTTATTATTACATGCACACCACCGGGCGCAACCTGACCCTGTGGAAAACGGCCAGGATGAGCGAGCTGGGCTCGGCCGTGAGCAAAGTAATCTGGACGCCGCCCGCTACCGGGGCCGATTCGCACGACATCTGGGCGCCGGAAATTCATTTTCTGGACGGCAAGTGGTACGTATACTACACGGCCGGCCCTGGCAGTTGCTGCGGCGGCCAGCGCCTGTGGGTGCTCGAAAACGACAGTCCCGACCCCACTGCCGGCACTTGGACGGAAAAAGGCCGGATTGCCGTGCCGGGCCAGGATTTGTGGGCCATCGACGGCACCATTCTGGAGCAGAACGGCAGCCGCTACCTCGTATGGTCGGGCCAGGAAGCCGGCTCTGACCAGCAAAACATCTACATCGCCCGCATGGCTAATCCGTGGACGCTGACCGGCTTGCGGGTGCGCCTAAGCCAGCCGCAATTTACCTGGGAACAGTACGGTACCAACGCTCCGAAGGTGAACGAGGGGCCCGAAATCCTGCAGCACGGCGGCAAAACCTTCCTCGTCTACTCGGCCAGCCACTGCAGCTCTGACGACTACGCCCTGGGCATGCTCACGGCCAGTAGCACCGCCGACCCCATGGACGCCAGCGCCTGGACCAAAACCGCCACGCCGGTTTTCACCAAAGACCCCGCTGACCACGCTTTCGGCCCTGGCCACAACAGCTTTTTCATCTCGAAGGATGGACAGCAAAACTGGATTCTCTACCATGCCAACCTACAAGCCGGCCAGGCCTGTAGCGACCTCCGCAACCCGCGAATGCAACAGTTCACCTGGAACCCCGACGGCACGCCCAACTTTGGAACCCCCGTAGCCACGGGACTAGCGCTGAACCGCCCAGGCGGCGAGTAAAAATTTCGCAGCCTTATTGGGCCAGCTACTGGAATGCAACCGGCTTTGTGCGAGTCGCCTTTATAAGATTATTAATGAAAATTTCTGCTTTTTGCCGCTTGCTGCCTGCGTTAGGGCTGTTGAGCTTGACCCCGCTGCTGGTCGTTGGTCAGGGCAAAACCAATGTAAAAGGCAAGGCTGCGCCAGTTGCTAAAACCGCACCGGCTGAACCCATCGCCAACCCCGTGCTGGCCGGCGACTTCCCGGACCCTTCGGTGACGAAAATCGGCAACACCTACTGGGCCACGGCCACGTCGTCGAACTGGGGGCCCACGTTTCCGCTGCTCAAATCCACCAACCTGACCGATTGGACGCTGGTGGGACACGTTTTCCCCGGCGAGCGGCCGGCCTGGGCCGATTATTATTTCTGGGCCCCCGAAATCAGCCAGGACGACGGCAAAACCTACATCTACTACACCGCTCACCAGCACGGCGGCAACCTGGCCGTGGGCGTGGCCAGCGCCGACCGCCCCGAGGGCCCGTACCGCGACCACGGCCCCCTGGTAGGCCAAGCCGATGGCTCGATTGACGGCTTTCCCATCCGCGACGAGAAGGGCCAGCCCTACCTCATCTGGAAGGAGGACGGCAACAGCGTGCAGCAGCCCACGCCCCTCTGGGCCCAGCGGATAAACGCCGACCGCACGGCCCTCATCGGCGAGAAAACGGAGCTGTTCCGCAACACCGCCGCCTGGGAAGGCAACCTCGTGGAAGGCCCCAGCGTGGTGCGCCACGGGGGCTATTTTTATATGTTCTACGCCGCCAATGGCTGCTGCGGCCACGGCTGCACCTACGCCACCGGCGTGGCCCGTGCCAAAAGCTTGCTCGGCCCCTGGGAGAAATACGCCCAAAACCCCGTTCTCACCAAAAACGACACCTGGACCTGCCCCGGCCACGGCACGGCCGTGGAGCGCAACGGCCGCTGGTTCCTGCTGCACCACGCCTACCAAACCGGCGGCTTCGAAAACGTGGGCCGCCAGGGCGTGCTCAGCGAGTTTGTGTGGACGACAGCCGGCTGGCCGCAGTTTTTGAACAATCACAGCACGCCGATTGCCGTGGCCAAAGTGCCCGCCGTAATGAATGACGAATTCACTGCTCCGGCCCTGGCCCCCGTTTGGGAGTGGCCGGTGGAAGACAAGCCGCAGTTTACGCTGCGCGAGGGCCGCTTGCAACTCACCGCTCGCCCCGACAAAGGCGGCGCCGCGCTGGGCCGCTCCATCCTGGCCGCCAGCTACACCGCCACCACCACGTTGCTCAACCCCGCCACGCTGCCCGCCGGCACCGCCGCCGGCCTGGCCGCCCTCGGCGACCCCAACAATTCGATTAGCCTGACCGCCGGCGACGGAAAGCTGCGCCTCTGCGAGCGCCGCGACGGCAAAGACCGGGTGTTGGCTGAAACCGCCCTGCCCGCCGCGGCCATCGCGCTGCAGCTGCGCCTACGAGCTCAAAACGGCAACCAGTACCGCTTTGCCTGGCGCCCCGACGGCCGTACTTGGACCGATATGCTGCCCCCTAACGAAACGGCCAACGGCCAGTTCCTGCCGCCCTGGGACCGGGGCGTGCGCGTGGGCTTGGTGGCCCAGGGCCCGGCCACGGCTACCGTTACTTTTGAGCGGTTCGACTTGCGGAATCAGTAACGCACCGGTTACAGATAAAAGCACGCCCTGCTTAACTGGCGTCGGCGCAGCCGAGGCATCTCTCCCGCGCAAACAGAGCGGTTCTACGGTTGGGGTGGCCGCCAAACCGAGCGCATAAGCAGCGCGGCCTCTGCTTATTGGCGCACGCCGAAGCGGTATTCGGTCGTCGAATGAAACGTTTCGCCCGGCCGCAGCACGGTGCTGGGAAACGTCGGCTCGTTGGGCGAATCGGGGAAGTGCTGGGTTTCGAGGCAAAAGCCGTAGTGCTGCACGTAGGCCACGCCGCCTTTGCCTTTGAGGTTGCCTTTGAGGAAGTTGCCCGAGTAGAACTGCACGCCGGGCTGGTCGGTGTACACTGCCATGGTGCGGCCCGACGTGGGCTCGTACACGGTGGCCGCCGGGGCCGGGCGGCTGCGCATCTTGTCGGCAGCACCCAGTTGTGGTCGTAGCCGCCGGGGGCCGCGCCCGGCACCTGCCCGATGCGCTCGCCAATGGCGTGCCGCTGCCGGAAATCCATTGGCGTGCCGGCCACGGCTTGCAGGGCGCCGGTCGGAATCAGCGTGTTGCCCACTGGCGTAAACCGGTCGGCGTTTATCGTCAGCACGTGGCCGGGAATGTCGTGGTCCTGGCCGTGGGTGAGGTTAAAATAGCTGTGGTTGGTGAGGTTGAGCACCGTGGCCTTGTCGGCCGTGGCGGTGTAGTCGAGGCGCAGGGCATTGGCGTTGGTGAGTGTGTACACCACTTTCACGTCGAGGGCGCCGGGGTAGCCCTCCTCGCCGTCCGCACTGTGGTAGGCGAGGGCCAGGGTTGGGCCGTCGGCCGAGGTGCCGGGCGTGGCCTGCCACACCCGCCGGTTGAAGCCGGTGGTGCCGCCGTGCAGCGAGTTGGGCGCGTTGTTGATGGGCAGCCGGTACGCCTGGCCGTCCAGGGTGAACCGGCCCAGGTTGATGCGGTTGCCGTAGCGGCCAATCAGCGCCCCGAAATAGGGACTCTCCTTGATAAACAAGCCGCTGGTGTAGTCGTCCGGCTTATCAAAGCCCAGCACGACATCGCCCGGCTTGCCGTTCTTATCGGGTACCAGCAGGCTCGTGAGCGTACCCCCCAGCGTGCTGATGGTGGCCTGCAGGCCGTGCTCGTTGCGCAGCGTAAAAATCGAAACGGCCGTTCCTTCAGTGGTTTTGCCAAACGGGGTACCAGTTGGCGGGGCCGCCGCTGGGGCTGTAGCAGAGTCGGCTTTCGTCGTCATCGGATTGGCGGCGGTGGCGGTGTCTTGGGATGTGGGCTGCTGGTTGTAGGCAGTCGCGGCAAGCGGCAAGCAAGCTACAAGCAGCCCATGCCACCCAATGTCAGACCGCGGTAGAAGGAATGAAGCATTCGGTTGATTAAGTAAGTGATGCTTTGCTAAAAAGAACCGGACGCGTGGTCACCCGGCCAACCAAGCCAAAAGATAAGTGAGCGGCTCGGTTTACGCAAACGTTTGCATAAGGTATTGTTGAATCACGCCGGGCAGAAATGTGAAAGTTTTCATGCAATATTTGCGTAGGATTTTGCATCAGTTCGTGCATGGGGCAGGAGTGTAGTAAGGCCTTCGATTGGGCTTAATTTCCGGTATTTCAGTGGCAAAAAAACGCACTTCCATTACGGACATCGCCAACCAGTTGGGCATTTCCGTTTCGACGGTGTCGCGGGCGCTTGGCGGGCACAGCGCCATTAGCGACGCCACCACCAAGCGGGTGGTGGCGCTGGCCAAAGCGCTGGGCTACCAGCCCAACAACCTGGCGGCGGGGTTGCGCCGGGGCCGCAGCAAGATGCTGGGCGTGATAGTGCCGCACATCGACGGCAACTTCTTTTCGCAGGTGGTAAAGGGCATCGAAGCCGCGGCCAGCAAGGCGGGCTACCACGTGCTCATCTGCCAGTCGAACGAAGACGTGGCCCACGAGCGCGAGAACCTGGAAACCCTGATGAACGCGCAGGTAGAGGGCATTCTGGTGTCGCTGGCGCGCACCACCCGCGAGTTTCAGCACTTCGAAGACGTGCGGAAGCGCGACGTCCCGCTGGTGTTTTTCGACCGCATTCTGGAGGGCTATGACGTGAGCGCCGTGGTGCTCGACGACCGCGCCGGCGGCTACCGCGCCACCAGGCATCTGCTGGACCAGGGCTACCGGCGCATCGCGCACTTCGGCGGCCCGCAGCACCTGAACATCTACAAATACCGCCGCCAGGGCTACGAGGACGCCCTGCGCGAACAGAATATTCCCGTCGTCGAAGAGCTGACCATCATCAGTGACATGAAAATGGAGGACGGTGCGGCCGGCATGAAGCAGCTGCTGGCCCTGCCGCAGCCGCCGGATGCCGTGTTTTCGGCCAGCGATTTCTCGGTGGTTGGCGCGTTGGAGGTGTTGAAGGAACGGGGGGTGCGCGTGCCGCAGGACATGGGCCTGGTGGGCTTCAGCAACGAGTTGTTCTCGCGCCTCACCGAGCCCAAGCTCACGTCCATCGACCAGCACTGCGAGCTGATGGGCACGGCGGCCACGCGCCTGCTGCTGCAAATAATGGAAGAGCAGGACCAGCACTTTACGCCCCGGCACGTGGTGCTGCAACCCGATTTGTTTGTGCGGGCCTCATCGCTGCGGCAGGCACCGTGAGGGCGGCCGCGGCTATTCCGCAACTTGAGTTAGCTATTCACGACAACGCCCAACCAATTGGTCAAGCGTTGGGGGAAGCGACTGGCTGCCACTCGGCTGCCAGTGCCAGCATCTTATCAGCGCGACGCTTAGTGCCCGTGGTCACCAGGTTACGGGGTCGTCCGGCGGGCCAAGGTTAATGTCCGTGTCCGGCGATACATCGGCCACGCCGGGCAGGGCTTTGGCCCGCTGAGCCACCTCGTCGGGCGCTGCCCCGGTGATGCTGCCGATTTCCGTCAGCACCTGTTCCACCGAGAAGCCCATGGCAGAGAGCTGCTGCTGAACATCGTGCAGGGAATGCTTGCCGGAGGTGGTGATTACCCATTTTTTGTTCTTGGCCATCGGTGCAGATTTACAAGTAGTCAGGTGGAAGAAGAGTGAAATGCAAAGAAAGCGTACCCACCGGAAGAGGTTTCCGGTGGGTACGCAACAGCCAGCGCTTAGCGCCCGGCCAGGGTCAGGGGGCCTGCACCAGGCCGGCGCCAACCCGGGTGGCCGAGTACGGCAGGTGCCGGGCCGTGGCCTGCAGCTTCCGCCACAGGTTGAGCCCGCGCAGGCTGCTGGCCGACTCGGCCCACAGGGCGGCGCACCCGGCCACGTGCGGCGTGGCCATGCTGGTGCCGCTGATGGTGCGGTAGCGCGTGGGGCGCGGCCAGGACGAGAAAACGTCGCGCCCCGGCCCGGCAATGTCAATTTTGCCAAAGTTGGAGAAATTGGACGGGTTCAGGCTGGGGTCGAGCGCGGCCACCGACATGATGGTGGGCGAGTTGGCGGGGTTTCCGGTGGTCCCGGCGTTGTTGCCGGCGGCGGCAATCATCAGCAGGCCGTTGTTGAGCGCGGCTTGCCCGGCGGCCGTGTAGGCCGCCAGCGGCCCGCCCGGGCCGCCCAGCGACATGGAAATCACCTGGCAGCGGTTGGCGATGGCCCAGTTCATGCCCGCCAGCACGGTGGCCGACGTGCCGGCCCCGGAGTTGTTCAGCACCTTGCCCGTGAAGATGGACGTGCGGTAGCCGATGCCGTAGCGGGGCGTGGTGCCGGCCGGCGCCTTGGGCCCACAGGCCGTGCCCACTACGTGGGTGCCGTGGCCAAATACATCCTGCACGGGCTGGCCCACAAAAGTGGCTCCCGTGATGGAGCGCCCCACAAAATCGGGGTGGCCCAAGTCGAAGCCCGTGTCGAGCACCGCCACTTTGATGCCGAGGCCGCTGCGCAGGCTCGGGGGCACTTTGCATACGGTGAGGCCCCAGGTGGCGCCCAGCACCAGCACTTCTTCCTGCAGGTCGGTTTCCATGGTGGCGCTGCCGCCGGTTTCATTCCGCAGCTCTTTAGCAATCAGCTCAGCCGCGCGCAGGAAGCCGTGCATGTATTCGTTCGACGGCGATTCGGCCTGGTGTGTGAAGCCGTTCTGGTACTCGCGGGGCACCATTTCGGGGGCCTGGTTCATGCCGCGCAGGTACTCGGAGTACACGGCGTCGGCGAAGACAAACCGCTCGGCCTCGATGGTTTCCATCGGGCTGTCGGTGGCGAGCTCGGCCTGGGCGCCCAGGTTGCGTTCCTGAGCGGCTTCGCCGCCAATCAGGGCCACTCCAATCTCGGGAAAAATGATGGTGTTGGCGTCGCCCATGTTGTCGAAGGCGACGGCTTGGTCGGTGAAGTCGCGGGCATCGGCCACGCGCATGCCCTGCGCCCGGAGGGACTGCAGGCCTTCGTCGCCCGCGCCTTCTTTAAAAGTAACCAGGTATCGTCCGGTTTCGCCGCTTTCGTCGCCGCGCTCCAGCGCAGCCAGCAGCAGGTCCTCCACGGAGGAGGAAGCATGATTAGCACCCGATTCGTTGCCCGAATCGTTGCGGTCTTTCTTAGCCATAACTGACGGTGTTTAGTGGTAAACTACAAGAAAATGAAAGAGATACATGCATTCGTGCTTCCCCGTGGCTTGCGGGCGTGGCCCAGCAGTAGGCGCACGGGACGGGTGCGCGCCGGGCAAAAGCCCGTGGTGGAAGGGGTGATTTGTGGCCCGAGCGGAATAAAGTCAGCGGGAATTGCGGAATGGGAGTGCCAACAACTGCCCAGCTTGTGGGGCTGGCCAAGCCCGACAGCAGCAGCAATGGGCACGCGTAGTAGCGCCTTGGTCAGGCTCACCCGTGTCATCGAAAAGGAAAGCAATGCCGTCGGGCGCTGGGGCGCGGCGGGCATGGCTGGAAATTCCTGCCATCAAATTGAAGCCGCCCGGAACGCCCCGCCCACCGCGCCTGCGGAAGTGGACAAGCGCCGGAGCGCGGCCCGGCTGGTGGTGCGGGCGGCGGGTACGTGCGGGGGCCGTTGTGATGGCTCGGCTTGCGAGGGCGGGGACCTAAACCGGAGGAGAATAGGCCCGCGGGGTTCGATTTCGACGCCTTGCGTCTCGCCTTGGCAACGACGGCCAAGAGCTACTGCCCGCAACGCGTAGCACATGGGCTAACGCGGGGGATGGGGGAAAATGGGGTAGCAAAAATCCACCAGCCAGCAGCGCGTTGGCTTGGTATAACAATAATAACTATTTACTTTATGTAATGCAAGAAAAATATTGGTAATCTCGTCATTAAGAAATTATGTTCGGCTCAGGTATTTGATTTGCAAGATTTTAATTTGGGGTATTGCTCTGTGTTATTGCTGGTGGCGGTACTTGGTTTTGATGAATTGGCGCAGGGCGGGCATGGTTTCATCCTGGCCGGTGGCTTGCATTTTCCACAGTGCTTCCACAATCAGGAGCAGGAGCTGGGCTTCGGCTTCGGGCTGGGGGTAGCCCAGGCGCTGGAAGGCTTGCTGGAGCAGGGCCGGCAGCGGCTGCAGAAACCGGGCGTGCTGCTTGCGGGCAAATTCCACCTCCGTAAGGCGGGCCTGCAGCTTCCAGAATTCGGGCTCTTCGCTCACCAGCTCGTGCGGGAGGTCCACCATTTTGTGCAGGAACACCAGCGGGTTTTCCTCAGCCAGCCGGCCCCGGATGTGTTCCACGATGCGCTGGTAGCCGGTGGTGATGATGAAAGCCAGCAGCTGCTCTTTGGTGCCGAAGTGTTTAAAAATAAGCGCTTCCGAAACTCCGGCTTCTTTGGCGATGAGCTGCGTGGACACGTGTTCGTAGCCCTTGTTGGAGAACAGGTGCAGGGCGGTTTGCGCGATTAGCTGTTTGCGGCTGGTGCTGGCGAGGGCGGGCGTTTTCATAGGGCTGAAAGTGGGCAAGGGAGCGCAAGGCAGCAAGGGGCGTTGCGGGCCCCCGGCGCGAATTGCCCGCCGCTGCCCCAGCGGCAAAACTACGGCATTGCCCTGGGCCGGCGGGGAACGCGGCAAAAGCTGACAAGAATCATCGACCCGGTTGATGGTCGTCAGCGAGGAAGTGTGCCCGATGGCGGAATTTTGGCGGCGGCCTTTTCACTCGGGCCGGCTTTCTCCTCGCCATTATATATGAACCAGTATTTTAAGGCCATTTGCCTCACCCACCAGCAAGCCCCGCTCGCAATCCGGGAGCAGCTGGCTCTGGACGAAGCCGCTTGCCGCCAGTTGCTGGTCGCATTGCGCAACCAGCTGGGCCTGAACGACCTGCTCGTGCTCAGCACCTGCAACCGCACCGAGGTGTACTACGGCGCCGAGGTTGATTACAGTGTCGCCATCATCCGCGCGCTGGGGCGGCTCCGGGGCGTGCCGGCTGGCCGCGATTTGGCCCCGTATTTCACTCGCCTGACCCAAGCCACCGCTGCCATGCAGCACCTGTTCGAAGTGGCGCTGGGGCTGGATGCGCAGGTCATCGGCGACCAGCAGATTAGCCACCAAGTGAAGCGCGCCTACCAGTGGTCGGTGGAGGCCGATGCGGCCGGGCCGCTGCTGCACCGGATGCTCCATACCATATTTTTTGCCCACAAGCGGGTGCAGCACGAAACCAATTTCCGCGACGGTGCGGCTTCCCTGGCCCATGCCACCCTGGAACTGGTAGAAAACCTGACGGCCCACCTGCCCGCCCCGCGGGTGCTGCTGCTGGGCCTGGGCGAAATGGGGGCCGATATGTGCCGGCAGCTCGCCAGCTGCCAGTGGACCGCGCCGGTTATGCTCTGCAACCGGACCCAAGCCACCGCCGACGCGCTGGCCGCCAGCTACGGGGGCCAGGTGCTGGCCTTTGCCGACCTGACCCAGGGCATTCAGGCGGCCGATGTCATTATCTCATCCGTGGCGGCGAACGCGCCGGTTATCACGGAGCAGCTGCTGCGCCGGCAGCCGGTGCTCAGCCACAAGTATTTCGTGGATTTGTCGGTGCCGCGCAGCATCGAGGCGGCAGTGGAGCGCGTGCCGGGCGTGCTGCTTTACTCGCTCGATGCCATTCAGAGCAGCGCATCGGCCGCCCTGGAGCGCCGGCTGGCGGCCGTGCCGCAGGTACGGGCCATCATTGCCGAAAGCCTGACCAGCATGCGGGAGTGGAGCGCCGAGATGCAGATTTCGCCCGCCATTCAAAAGCTGAAAAATGCCCTGGAACAGCTGCGGCAACAGGAAATGAAGCGGTTTCAGAAAAAAATGAGCCCCGCCGAAGCGGAGCTGCTGGACGAGCTGACCCGGTCGTTGATGCAAAAGGTGCTCAAGCGGCCCGTGCTGCAGCTCAAAGCCGCCTGCAAGCGCGGCGAAACCGGCCCGCTGGTGGAAATGCTGACGGAGCTGTTCGACCTGGAAAACCAAGCCGTGCTGGCCTGAAAGGCAGGTGCTCGCTCTGCTTGCTCAACTGGCTGTCAGCCAGTCCACGTCCTGGCGCAGCCACTGCTGGGTGGCTGCTTCTGCCGAGCCGGGCTCGGGCGTGAGGTTGTAGTGCCATTCGGCCTGCGGCGGCAAGCTCATGAGGATGGATTCGGGGCGGCCGCCGGTTTCGAGGCCGAAGCGCGTGCCCCGGTCAATGGCCAGGTTGAACTCGGCGTAGCGGCCGCGGCGGACCTGCTGCCACTGCTTTTCGCGCTCGGAATAGGGCAGGTGGCGGTTTTGGCGCATGATGGTGCCGTAGGCGCGGCCGTACACTTCGCCCACGTCCTGCACGAAGGCAAATAATTCCTCAAACGAGCCGTCGCGGCCCACGGTGAGGCGGTCAAAAAAGATGCCGCCCACGCCGCGCGTTTCCTGGCGGTGGGGCAGGTAGAAATAGTCATCGGCCCAGGCCTTGAATCGCGGGTAGTAGCTGGCATCGTGGCGCTGGCATACTTCCTCAATCTGCTCATGGAACCAGCGGGCCTGCGCCACATCCACGTAAATCGGGGTTAAGTCGAGGCCGCCGCCGAACCAGGCTTCGCCGTTGCCGGCTTCAAAATAGCGCACGTTCATGTGCGAGATGGGAACCTCCGGACTGCGCGGGTGCTGCACCACGCTCACGCCGGTGGCAAAGTAGCACGCATCGGGCATGAGCAGCTGCTGGGCGGCTTTTTCGCTCATTTTGCCCCACACGGCCGAGAAGGCCACACCGCCTTTTTCCAGCACGTTGCCGTTCTGGATAATCCGCGTGCGGCCGCCGCCCCCGCCTTCGTGCACCCACGCATCTTCGCTGAAAGGGGTGCCGCCGCCATCAGCCGCTTCCAGCTGGTAGCATAGCCAGTCCTGGAGCTGGCGCATCCAGGCTTCCATGGTGGTGCGGGCAGCGGAAGCAGCGGTGGGAAAGGGGGCAGTGTTCATGGTTGTGGGGATGGAAATGGGTTGATTATTGGCGTTTAGCAGTAAAAAAGAACGGTCATGCAGAGCGCAGCGAAGCATGACCGTTTCGACATGACCGTTCTCAGTGGTGCAGTGCTGCGCAACGGGTTGCCTATACCCAACGCGCGGATAGGTAGTTGGCCTGCGCAAGCTGGGCCTGTTCCTTGGCCAGCCGCTCGGCGCACTTGTCGCAGCACTCCACGCTGGCGTGGCGCTCGGCCGCGCGCAGCACCAGCACCGGAATCTGGGTGTGGTAGGCCCGCGTGGTGGTGTAGCAGGCATCGAAATAGCGGAGCAGCTGCGCGGCGCTGGTAGGCGCGATAATCAGCAGCTGGGCCTGGTTGTGGGCGCAAAACTCGCTGATGCCTTCCAGCGGGGCATCGTCTTCGAGCAAGTGCGGGGTACTGCTGGCAGGCCAGCCCAACTGCGCGGCGGCCTGGGCTAGGCCCTGCCGCAGGCTGCGGCGCTGCGGCCGTTGGGCGGGCGCGTAGAACTGCACCAAATCGAGCGGCGCAGGAAAAGCACCTTCCAGTGCCGTCAGGCGCGGCAGCACGGTGGGGTTCAGGGTGCTGAAATCGGCGGAGAAAACCACGCGGTGGGGCAGCGAGCGCCGGCCCGGCGGCACCACCAGCACGGGGCAGCTCAGCAGCTCGGTGATGGCGGCGGCGTGGTTGCCGGGGGCTTCCTGCCGGCCGCAGTCGATGTGCTCCAGACCCATCACCACAAGGTCGGCGGCGCAACGAGTGGCTTCAGCCCGGATGTGGTCGTGCAGGCAGCCGGCCAGAATGCGGTACTGGTAGCGGATGCGGCGGCCGTCCTGGCGGGTGAGCTGCTGGTAGCGCAGGCGCTCCACAAGGCTGCGCAGGTGCTGCTCCTGGGCTTCGAGCCGGGCGGCAAGGGCCACGGCCACGCCCTCATCGGGGTGGCAGTAGAGGATGACGATTTCGGCCGGCCACCGCACGGCCAGCTTGTTGGCGTAGGCGAGGGTGTGCTCCGCAGTGGCGGTGTGGTCGAGGGGAACGAGCAGGGTTTTCATGGGGGCAGCAGAGGACAAGTAGGGGTTAGAAAATCAATGGCAGTAATGCACGGTGCGCGGCTGGGCAGCGGTTTCGGCTGTCGGCGTACTCAGGCGCGGGCTCAGGTACGGGATGCCCAGCCCCAGCCCCCGCACGATGAACAGCACCGCCAGCACCGAGGCGGCGTAGGGCACGGCCCGCCGCATCCGGCCGCGCCACCGCAGCGGCACCAGCTGCCCGCTGAGCGACAAGCCCAGCATCAGCGGCAGCGTGCCCAGCCCAAAGCAGGCCATGTAGGCCGCCGCGCCCGCCACGCCCGGCGCACTCAGCGCCCCGGCCAGGGCGAGGTACACCAGGCCGCAGGGCAGCAGGCCGTTGAGCACGCCGGTGGCGTACAGCGCCGGCAACGAAGGCCGCTGAAACAGGCGGCCCAAAGTGGTTTTCACCCAGGCCAGCGGCCGGCTGAAACCCAGCCCGCCGGCCAGCTGAGCGGTGAGCCGCTCGGGCACGGCCACCAGCAGCAGAATCAGCACGCCCGAGGCAATGGACAGGCTTTGCTGCACGCCGGCCAGCCGCAGGCCCTGGCCCAGCAGGCCGGCCCCGGCGCCCAGCGTGGCGTAGGTGGTCACCCGGCCCAGGTTGTAGAGCAGGCGGCCGCCCACGTAGCGCGCCGGGGCCGCCCCCGCCTGCCCCGGCAGCGCCAAGGCAATGGCCCCGCACATGCCCACGCAGTGGAAACTGCCCAGTAGCCCAAACAGGAAGCCGGCCCAAAGCATGATTTAGCGGATGGTGAGTTCTTTTTCGACGAAATAGGCCTGCCCGCCGGCCGTGAAATCGAGGCGCACGCG
Organism: Hymenobacter terricola; assembly: GCF_017921975.2. Taxonomy (GTDB): domain Bacteria; phylum Bacteroidota; class Bacteroidia; order Cytophagales; family Hymenobacteraceae; genus Hymenobacter; species Hymenobacter terricola. The sequence goes on along the minus strand of NZ_JAGEMO020000021.1, from coordinate 79,190 downwards.
CCAGAGGCCGGGCTGCATTTTGGCGGTGCTGAGGTGCTGCCGTAAGTCGGCCCCTAGCTGGAGGGGCAGGGTAAAATCCAGCTTTTGGTCGGAAGGACGGAAGAAGTGAATCTGGCCTTGTACGGTTTGCCAGACCAGCGTGGAGGGCAGTTGCAGGGTGAGCAGCCGGGCGGCGGCATCGTGGTGCAGCTGCACGGGCGCGGGCAGGGCGGCGGTGCGGGCCACCGATTCCATGCGCTTTTGGTAGGCCAGCTCCTGCTTGTAGTAGTCGTCGCTCACCAGGTCGACGGTGGTGCGCATGGCCTGCTGCACCATGGAGCCGATGTAGCCGGCGAACAGCACGAACACGGCAATGATGGCGTAGGGCCAGATGGTGCGCGGTTTGGGAGGGTTCATTGGGTTTATTGTTACTGCGCCGGCCCCAGAAACTTGGTGCTGGTTTCCGAAATCAGCTGGCCGCCGCTGAACAGACCGATGCGGATTTTCTGGTTGGTGTGGCGCAGGGCGGTGCGGGGTAATTCAGCGAAAAACACGCCCTCGGCAATGCCCTGGGCGGGCAGCGTCAGCGTAGTGGTGCTGATGAGGGAAATGGTGCCGTGCGCCGGCTCCAGCATGCGCAGGGTGATGGGGTAGGGGTGGTTGGTTTTGTTGATGACCGAGATATTGTAGAGGTTGGTGATGGTGCCGTGGTCGGTTTTCTGGAACAGCTGGCCCGGCGTGCGCAGCACCGTGGCCGCCACGTTGGCCCGCGACACCAGCAGGCCGGTGAGCACAATCAGCAGGAAAGCCAGCACGCCCGAAAGGGCTTTCACGCGGCCCGTGAGGCGGAATTTGGTGCCCTCGGCGATGCCATTCACGGAGGCGTGGCGGATGAGGCCCTGCGGCTTATTTATGAGGTCCATGATGGAGTCGCAGGCGTCGATGCAGGCGGTGCAGTTGGTGCATTCGAGCTGGGTGGCGCCGTTGCGGATGTCGATGCCCGTGGGGCACACCTGCACGCACTGGTGGCAGTCGATGCAGTCGCCGGCGGTGCGCGCCTGGTTTTTGCGCAGCTTCTCGCGAGGCTCGCCGCGCTGGTAGTCATAGGCCACCACGAGGCTGTCCTTATCGAGTAAAACGCCCTGCAAGCGGCCGTACGGGCACACAATGGTGCACACCTGCTCCCGAAACCGCGCAAACACGGCGTAGAAAACGCCCGTGAACAGCGTGAGTGCCGCCAGCCCGCCCAAATGGGCTGTGGGCGAATCGGTCACAATCTTCGTCAGCTCCTCGGTGCCGATGATGTAGGCCAGGAAGGTGTTGGCGATGACGAACGAGACGGCCAGAAACAGGGCGTGCTTGGTGGTTTTGCGCCAGAGCTTGTTCCAGTTCAACTCGCTGCGGTCGAGGGCTTTTTGCTGGGGCGCGTCGCCTTCCAGCCAGTACTCGATGCGGCGAAACACCATTTCCAGGAAGATGGTCTGGGGGCAAATCCAGCCGCAGAATACCCGCCCGTACACCACCGTGAACACGATGATGAACACCAGAAACGTGAGCGTGGCCAGCAGCAGAATGAAGAAATCCTGGGGCCAGAAAATCTGGCCGAAGATGATGAATTTGCGGGCCGGCAGGTTGAGCAGCAGCACCGGCAAATCGTGGATGCGCAGCCACGGCCCGGCAAAAAGCAGCGCCAGAAACCCATAGCTGAGCCACTTGCGGTGGCGATAGAGGCGGCCGGCGGGCTTTTTGGGGTAGAGCCACACCCGCTTGCCGGCCGCGTCTATCGTCGAGAGCGAGTCGCGGTACGAGTCGTCGGGCTTGAATTGGGTGGTGGACATGAGGAATGGGAAGAAACTGAACGTCATGCTGAGCGCAGCCGAAGCATCTCGCGTGCATTGTTGTAATGGCATTTATTACTTACTGCACGCGAGATGCTGCGCTGCGCTCTGCATGACGTTCTGTTATTGTTCTACAGCTTCGCCACGGCCTTGCCAGCCACTTCCTTCTCGCCCTGCGGCGGCTTCGGATTGGCTGGCTTCGAGCCCTTCAGGCTCAGCACATAGGAACTGACTTGCAGCATTTGCTTGCCCGAGAGCTTGCCCTTCCAGGACACCATGCCCTTGCCGTTGATGCCGAATTTGATGGTTTTGTAAACGTGGTTCACCTCGCCGCCGTGCAGCCAGTAATCGTCGGTTAGGTTGGGGCCGACTTTGCCTTCAGCATTGGCCCCGTGGCAGGGCGCGCAGTTGGTGGCGAACACGCTTTTGCCGCTGCTGATGTCGGCCAGGGCCGTGAGGGGCTGGTAGGTGGTGAGCAGGTTGGGGTCGTCGGACCCGGCGGGCACGAACAGGGCGGCCTGGCGCATTTCGGCGGCGTATTCGGCTCCCTGCAGCTGGCCTTTTTTGGCTACGTGGTAATAAAATAAGTAGCTCACCGCGAAGATGATGGTGAAGGCAAAGCCGTATTTCCACCACGGCGGCAGGTCGTTGTCGAACTCGTGGATGCCGTCGTATTCGTGGTCCATTATTTCGTCGCGCACGTCGCCCTGCACCAGGCGGGCGTCGCCCACCAGCAGGCCCAGGACCTGGCCGCTCCAGGTGTTGTGCACCGTGGGCAGGTCGTAGAGCTTGCGCAACTGCGGCTTCATCTGCACCGCAATGGTGATGCCGGTGAAAAGCAGCATGAGCAGCAGCACGCCCAGCAAGCCCAGCAGCACCCAGAACAGGGCTTCCTGCTCGCTCATGGCAGCGGGTTTGGCGGGTGCGGCTTCCGGGGCCTGGGCAAAGGCGGTGGCGCTGATGAGCACCGAGGCCAGGGCCAGCAGCGCCGAGCGGGCCGATTTCAAGGTAAGAATCAGCATGGATTTACCCCCCTTTCTGGTGTTGCGGCCGGCGCCAGCCCGCTGGTGAGCTGCGGGGCGATGAGGTGCTGGCCGCGCCGTTTCAGCTGGGCGGCCACGAGTAGGCCGGTGAGCAGCACGGCCACCGCCACCAGCCCGAGCACGCCCAGCAGGAGCGAGAGCAGGAAGTCGGGCGCGGCGGCTGGCGCGGCCGGGCTGGCGTCCTGCGCCGCCGCCGCGTAGCCGATGAGCAGGCCCGTGGCCAGTAGCAGCAAAGTGCGTTTGGTTAGCATAATACGTCGTGTTCGAGGTGAGATTTCGGGGCTTCGTCGTTGTCTTCCAGGGGCAGCTGGCTCATGGTGCTGAGGTGCTGGCGGTTGACGATGAGGATGTACACCATCAGGCCGATGAAGAAGAGAAAGAAGATGGCGAAGGAGATGAGCGGGTATATCGCCACGCCGGTGATGGACTGCAGAACGTTCTTTTCCATGGTGTAGCGCGGACTTTTAGTCCGCGAGTTATGGGATGGTGGGAGGGGCCGCGGACTAAAAGCCCGGGCTACTTCTTCACTTTAATGTCGGTGCCCAGGCGCTGGAGGTAGGCAATGAGGGCCACGATTTCCTTGTCGGACTTCACCTCGATGTCCTCCTTTTTCAGGTCGGCCACAATGCCTTGGGCTTGGTTCTGGGCATCGGCCACGGCCTGCTTATCGAAGCCGGTGGGGTAGGGCGTGTTGAGGCGTTGGAGGACGCGGATTTTGGCGGGCAGCGTGCTGTAGTCGATTTCATTCTCATACAGCCACGGGTAGGGCGGCATGATGGAGCCGGGCGACATGCTGGTGGGGTCCATCATGTGGTTGTAGTGCCAGGAGCTGGGGTACTTGCCGCCCACGCGGTGCAAATCGGGCCCGGTGCGCTTGCTGCCCCACAGGAAGGGCCGGTCGTAGATGAACTCGCCCGCCTTGGAGTACTCGCCGTAGCGCTCGGTTTCGGAGCGGAAGGGGCGTACCATCTGGGTGTGGCAGTTCGAGCAGCCTTCCTTGATGTAGAGGTCGCGGCCCTGCAATTCGAGCGGCCGGTAGGGGTGCACGGAGGCGATGGTGGGCACGTTGGACTTCACGAGGAACATCGGAATCATCTCCACGGCGCCCCCGATGAGGATGGCAATGGTGGCGCCCACGGCCAGCTGGAAGGGGCGGCGCTCCAGCCAGCGGTGCCAGTGGCCGGGCTGCACGTGCGGGTCCAGGGCTTCGGGCAGCAGGGCCGGGGCCTGAGCTTTTTCGTTGGCCAGCAGCGTGCCGGCCCGGGCAGTTTTGAAGAGGTTATACATCAGCAGAAACACGCCGCTGAGGTAGAGCAGCCCGCCAATGCCGCGCAGGTAATACATGGGCACCAGCTGGATGACGGTTTCCAGGAAGTTGGGGTATTGCAGCATGCCCTCGCTGTTGAACTGCTTCCACATGAGGCCCTGCGTGAAGCCGGCCCAGTACATGGGAATGGCATAAAACAGGATGCCGAGCGTGCCCAGCCAGAAGTGCGTAGTGGCCAGTTTTTTCGAGAACAGCGGCGTCCGGTACAGGCGCGGCCACAGCCAATACAGCATCCCGAAGGTGAGGAAACCGTTCCAGCCCAGGGCCCCGACGTGGACGTGGGCCACAATCCAGTCGGTAAAGTGGGCAATGGCATTCACGTTTTTCAGGGCCAGCATGGGGCCTTCGAAGGTGGCCATGCCGTAGGCCGTGATGGCCACCACGAAGAACTTGAGCACGGGCTCCTCGCGCACTTTGTCCCAGGCGCCGCGCAGGGTCAGCAGGCCGTTAATCATGCCGCCCCAGCTGGGCGCAATCAGCATCACGGAGAAGGCCACGCCCAGGCTCTGGGCCCAGTCGGGCAGGGCGGTGTAGAGCAAGTGGTGCGGCCCGGCCCAGATGTAAATGAAAATCAGCGACCAGAAGTGGACGATGCTGAGGCGGTAGGAGTAAATCGGCCGCTCGGCTGCCTTGGGCATGAAGTAGTACATCAGGCCCAGGTAGGGCGTGGTGAGGAAGAAGGCCACCGCGTTGTGGCCGTACCACCACTGCACCAGGGCGTCCTGCACGCCGGCGTAGGCCGAGTAGCTTTTGAGCCAGCTCACGGGCACTTCGGCCGAGTTGACGAGGTGCAAAACCGCCACCGTGATGAACGTGGCGATGTAGAACCAGATGCCCACGTACAGGTGCCGCTCGCGCCGCTTGACGATGGTGCCGAACATGTTCCAGCCAAAAATCACCCACACCACGGTGATGGCGATGTCGATGGGCCATTCCAGCTCCGCGTATTCCTTGCTGGTGGTGTAGCCCAGCGGCAGCGTGGCCACGGCCGAGATGATGATGAGCTGCCAGCCCCAGAAGTGGATTTTGCTGAGCACGTCGGAGTACATCCGGGCCTTGCACAGGCGCTGCAGCGAGTAGTACACGCCGGTGAAAATGCCGTTGCCGACGAAGGCGAAAATGACGGCGTTGGTGTGCAGCGGCCGGATGCGGCCGAAGGTGGTGAAGGCCGTGCCCATGTTGAGCTCGGGCCGGGCCAGCTCGAAGGCCGCCAGCACGCCCACGGCCATTCCGATAATGCCCCAGATAACGGTGGCAATGCCGAAGTCGCGGACAATCTTATTGTCGTAGAAAAACGTTTCCACCGCTCGCGCAACGGGGCTGGGTATCTGGGGCGACCGGGGCGCGACGGCCGGTGGGGGTAACTCGACTTGCATAGCCTGAGAAGTGGGTGATTTACTTCTCCAAAGGTCCTGGCAGGCCGTTTTTAGTCAGCTGACGAAAATCAGGCGGGAAACTGATTGTTGTCAGGCATCAGCATCGTGCATGGCAATTTCCACCAATTCAACGACCCGCTGCCACGTAATTCCGCTCAGCTGCTCGTCGGCCAGGCGGTGGTTTTCCTCGATTACTTCAACCCGCGGAATAATGCCGGGCTCCTGCGTGTGCAGCATCGTTTTGATGTTGAGGGTTTCCGGATAACCGGGAATGGTGGTTTGGAGCCAGCCAAAATAAGCGGGCTCGTTCACCCGCTCCGGGTCGTCCCATACTTCATTGGTGCGCCGGAAATTCGCCTCGCTCAAACTCGTCCACACATTCCAGCAAAATACCTCGTCGGAATCGATAACCGGAATTTCAATGCGTGCCCGAATGAAGAAATGGGATTCGTCAATCACGCACAGGCTTTCCGTGAGCTCAACTCTGTTTTCCCGTTCATCCGGCGGCACGCTGAAATAATAGTCGGGGAATCCAGCGCCGAAGCACATCGGCAGCTCCCCGTGATACTCTCCGCAACGGGAACAGGTAAATCCATCCATGCTATTCGTCAGCGGTTGATTTCGGGTTAAAAGAATGGCCCCAAGATACTGCAGCCGCTACTCGTCCTGCTCTATTTCGTCTTCAAACAGCATCCGCACGGCGGGCGTGTAGTCGTCCTCGTACTGCCCCGAGCGCACCGCCCAAAAGAACGCGGCCAGGAACGTGAGGGCCACCAGCAGACTAATGCCGATGAGAAGGAAGATGATGGACATGATGATATTGAATGTAGATTACAGCCCGCGCCGCCAGGCTGCCAGCCGTACCAGCAGCGTGGCAAACACCATCACGCTGAGCGAGCTGATGGGCATGAGAATGGCCGATACGATGGGCGTGAACCGGCCTTGAACCGCCAGCGTGAGGCCGATGCCGTTGTAGCAAAACGAGAGGACGAACGTGGCCAGCACAATGCGCAGGCAGTCGCGCGAAAAGCCCAGCACGGTGGCCAGCTGCCCGAAGCTGTCGGCTTCGAGAATGGCGTCGCAAGCGGGCGAGAAGTTGGTGAGCGTGTCGGTGAGGGCGATGCCGGCGTCGGCGCGCTGCAGAGCCCCGGCGTCGTTCAGCCCATCGCCGACCATGATTACGGTGCGCCCCTGCTGCTTGAGCTGGGCAATGTAGTCGAGCTTGTTTTGCGGGGTTTGGCGGAAGTGCAGTTCGGCGGTGGGGCCGAACAGCTCGCGCAGCCGGGTTTGTTCGGCGTCGTTGTCGCCCGAGAGCACGGCCAGGCGGTAGCGCTGGCTGAGCTTCGCCAGCACCTCGCGCAACTCGTCGCGGTACACGTTGCGGAAAACGTAGCAGCCGCTGGTGATTCCATCAATGTTGATGTAGACGCTGGATTGCAGGTTTTCTGCCGGTTCAACAGTAGCGGTGGGGGCTGGTGCCAGGCCCGCAAATACCGCCGAGCCAACCCGCACCGCCATGCCGGCCACGGTGCCGCGCAGGCCCTGGCTGGGTATTTCGGCGAAGTCGGCCACGGCCAATGAACCGGCGGGCAGCTCGCTGGCCAGGCGTTGGCTGAGCGGGTGCGTGGAGTGGCGCACCACGGCCGCCACGGCCTGTAGCTGGGCGGGGCTGAGCGCCGGCCCCACGTATTCCACCGCCGATTTTTTGACATCCGTAAGCGTGCCGGTTTTGTCGAACACGATGGTGTCGGCGCGGCCCAGGGTTTCGACCACGGCGGAGTTTTTCAGGTACAATTTCCGGCGGCCCAGCACCCGCAGCGCCGCGCCCATGGCAAAGGGCGTGGCCAGCGACAGCGCGCACGGACAGGCAATAACCAGCACCGAGGTGAAGGCGCGCAAAGCCATCTGCGGGTCTTTGGGGTACCAATAAATCACCGCGCCCAGCGCCAGTGTCAGCGTCAGCCCCACGAAGTAGCGGCCCACTTTATTGGCGTAGGTCTCCAGGTTGGGCTGTTCGTCCTTCTGAAACGCGGGGTTGTTCCAAAGCTGGGTGAGGTAGCCCTGCGAGACTTCGCGCACCACTTCCAGCTCCACGGCCTCGCCCACCTGCCGGCCGCCGGCGTACACGAGTTCGCCGGCCGCGCGGGCCACCGGCTCGCTCTCGCCCGAGACGAAGCTGTAGTCAATCCGGCCCGTGCCGCGCCGCAGAACGGCATCGGCCGGAATGATTTCCTGGTGCCGCACGCGGATGCGCTGGCCGGGCTTCAGCTCTTTTACCGATACCGATTGCTCGCCGGTTTTGGTGAGCAGGGTCACGGCCACGGGGAAGTAGGAGGTGAAATCGCGGTCGAAGCGCAGGGCGTCGTAGCTGCGCTGCTGCACCCATTTGCCGATGAGCATGAAGAACACCAGCCCGGTAAACGAGTCGAAAAAGCCCGGCCCGCGCTGCGTCACAATTTCCACCACGCTGGTGACGAAAAGCGCCGTCAGGCCCAGGCTGATGGGAAAATCGAGGTTGATGTGGCGTTGCCGCAAGCCCTGCCAGGCCGAGCGGTAGAAGCCCCGCGCACTCACCAGCAGCACCGGGATGGCCAGCAGCAGGCTCAGCCAGCCAAAAAAGCGCCCAAAGGTGCTTTGCAGCTGCTCGGTGAAGGAAAAGTATTCCGGAAAAGCCAGCAGCATCACGTTGCCGAAGCCGAACGCGGCTACGCCCAGCTGGTAAAGCAGCGTGCGGGTGCCGTGGTGCGGCTGCGCGCCCAGCTCGGCCAGCGTAATCCGGGGCTCATAGTTAATGGCGGCCAGCAGCTTCACCACTTCTTTCAGCGAAGTAGTATCGGGCTGGTAGCTTACGGTCAGCTCTTTGCGCAGGAAATTGACCCGCGAGGCCGAGATGCCGGGGTTGAGCTTGAACAGGTTTTCGAGCAGCCAGACGCACGAGGCGCAGTGCATTTGGGGGATGGTGAGCGTGAGCCGCGCCAGCGTGGGCGAACGGAAGGCCAGCAGCTGGCTCTGCACCGATTCCAGGTCGAGGTAGTCGAAGCGGCCAGGCAGCTCCACGGCCTTCACCTTCTGCCCCGGCCGCTCATCGAGCCGATAATACGTGCACAGGTTGCTGGCGGCCAGCAGCTCGTACACGGCCCGGCAGCCCTGGCAGCAGAAGCTCAGCGCGGGCTGCCCGGCCCGCTTGATGGGCTCATCGGGGCAGTCGTCGCCGCAATGGGTGCAGGCAACGTGGGTCAGGGTTTCCGGGGCGGGAGCAGGGGCGAGGGGCACGGGCGGGCAGGCTGATGGCAACCCCAAAGCTCCGCCCCGCCGCCAAGCCGAAAGCTGACGAATATCAGCGGCCGGCCTGATTCATGTCAGGACAACGCCTGGTTACCTCATCAGCATGGGGAACCGGGCGTGAAACCGAGCCTTAATTATATCATAATGAAAGGGTAATCCAGCCCTTCTGCGTGGCCGGTAGCTTTGTCTACCGGTATGATGTTCGCGCCTAATTCCTCCGATAAGCAGTATCTCGAAGCTCTGGTGCTGGGCCACGAAGCGGCCTTCGATGCCCTGTTTATCCGCCACTACGCCGGGCTGCTGCGCTACGCTAAAACCCTGCTGCCGTACCCCACCGATGCCGCCGAGGACGTGGTAGCAGACCTGTTTTGCACCATCTGGACCAGCCGCGCCCAACTCAATGTGCAGGGCTCGCTGGCATCCTACCTCTACGCCGCCGTGAAGCACCGCAGCTACGACAAGCTGCGCCAGCAGCGCCGCGCCATCATCGCAGCCGAGGACGACTTGCCGGACACCCAGCCCGAAGCCGCCCACCTGCAACCCGACCAGCTCCTGGATTTTCAGGAACTCAATGAGCACCTGCTCCAGCTCATCGAGCGGCTGCCGGAGCGCACCCGCCAGGTATTCCAGCTGCACCGCGACAGCGGCCTGACCTACGAGGAAATCGCGGCACTGCTGGCCATCTCCATCAACTCGGTGAAAACCCACATGTTCCGGGCGCTGCGCTTTCTGAAAAGCGCGCTCTATGCTTCCGGGGTACAGTAGAGCAGCCGCGTTACCCAAAAATTACGGTTGTTACCGTTCGGTTACGGTTGGGTTTTGGTGTCACGAGGTGCAGAAGCAGCCGCGTCTTGATGGGGTGTAGCGTGGACTCTGCGGGTCCGCGTGTGGGAACGTCCATACACGCGGACTCGCAGAGTCCACGCTACTTCTACCGCTTTGGAATCAGAAGAATTCTACTCGCTCATCACCCGCTACCTGGCCCGGCAAACGTCGTCGGACGAGAACGAGCGGCTGGCTACCTGGGTCGCCCAATCGCCCGACCACGAACGGACGTTTGAGCAGCTGAAAGCCATTTGGCAAGCCAGCCAGACGCCCGCCGTACCGGCCGAAACCGCCGCCGCCCTGCGCAACGTGAAGGCCCGGCTGGCCCTGCCCGTGCCAGCACCGGCACCGCCGCCCACGCCGCCCATTCGGCGGTGGCGAATGGCGCGGCCGTACCAGCTGGCGGCCCTGGCGCTGGTGCTGCTGAGCGGCTTATGCGGCGCTTATTTCTTCCGGAAGCCGGCCTCCCCGCAGGCTTACCAGGTGCGCCAAACCCGCGCCGGCGAGCAGCAGCTTATCCACTTAGCCGACGGCTCGCTGGTAACGCTGGCCCCGAAAAGCCGCCTGCGCTACCCCACGAAATTCAGCGAAACCAGCCGGGAAGTGTATCTGGAAGGCGAAGCTTTCTTCGAAGTGAGCAAAAACCCGCACCGGCCGTTTCGGGTGCATAGCGGCACTTGGGTGACGCAGGTGCTCGGCACCAAGTTCAACGTCAGTGCTTTCCGTGGGGCCGGCCAAACGGCGGTTTCGCTGGTCGAAGGCCAGGTGCGGGTGACTGATGAGCACGAGCAGTACCTGCTTGCGCCGGGCCAGCAGCTTCTGGCCGACCGCGCCACGGGCCGCATCTACCGGCAGGCTTTCAACCCGACCAAGGTGACGGGCTGGCGGGGCAATAAGCTGGTGTTTCAGAACGAGAAGCTGGCCGACGTGGCGGCGCAAATCGAGCGGCTCTACGGGGTGAAGCTGGTGTTTGCCGACCCGGCCACGGCCGAGGTGCGCCTCTGGGCCACGTTCGATAATGAGCCGCTGGCGGCCGTGCTGGCCGCCCTGCAACTGGCCGGCCCGCTCACCTACCGGCGCGAAGGCCAGGTGATTTACTTACAGCAGCCCCCGCCGGGAACGCCGGCTAACTAAAGCATTTTCAAGAGGAAGACAGCGGGCAAAACCCACTGCCTTCCGGTATAAAAGCTGGCAGTTCGTACCTGCCGGCGAGTTGGAGAGTCCATTAAATCCGGAAAAATTTAACAACGCTCACGCACAAATCTATGAAACAAACGAGGTACCCCGAAATGGGGCGGCACTGGCGGCGCGCGCTGGTTGGCTTGAGCTTGGCCGCCCTCAGTCCGGCCCCGTTGCCGGCCGTGGCCGCCGGCCCGGCCCTGGTGCAGGGCCCCGCCGCCACGCCCTGCGCCATTACGGCGCGCCAACAACCGCTGGCAGAGGTATTCGCGAGCATCGAGCAGCAAACCGGCTACCGGTTTCTGTACGTGGACCAGGCAAGTGCGCTGAGCCGTAAAATCAACGTGGAAGCCCCCCACAGCAACCTGGGCGAGGTTTTACAGCTGATTTCGGCCCAGGCCAACGTGCAGTTTACGGTCCAGAATAAGCGAATTCTGGTGAAGGGTGGCAGCGCCGCTGCGGCCAACCCCAAGCCTGTGAAGGGCCGCGTGGTGGACGCCAAAGGCGAAGGAATGCCCGGCGTTTCGGTGCGGATAAAAGACACCACCACCGGCACCACCACGGACCCCAACGGCGGCTACGAGCTAACTGCGCAGTCCGGCAACGTCCTCATTTTCTCTTTCATTGGCTTCGAAGAGCAGGAGCTGACGGTGGATGAGAAAACGGCCTACGACGTGGCGCTGCGCGAAGACATCACCAGCCTCGACGAGGTGGTGGTGACGGCGCTGGGCATCAAACGCGAAGAAAAAGCCCTGGGCTACGCCGTGACGCAGGTGAGCAACGAACAGCTTACGCAAGCCAAATCGAACAACTGGACCGATGCGCTATCCGGCAAAGTGGCGGGCCTGAATCTGGTGAAATCCGGCGGCGGGCCGGCCGGCTCCAATAAGATTGTGCTGCGCGGCGAAAGCTCGCTGGCGGGCGACAACGACGCCCTGATTGTGGTGGACGGCGTGGTGCTGGGCGGCAGCAACCGCGCCACCGGCACCGGCAGCACGGCCTATTTGCAGGGCGAGTCGCCGGTCGATTTCGGCACCAGCCTCAACGACATCAACCCCGAGGATATCGAGTCGGTGACGGTGCTGAAGGGGCCGGGCGCAACGGCGCTGTACGGCGCGCGCGGCGGCAATGGCGCGGTGGTCATCACCACGAAATCGGGCAAGGCCCGCCAACGAGGCATTGGGGTCACCTTCAACTCGAACGCGGCTTTCGACATGATTTCGCGCTGGCCCGACTACCAGTACGAGTACGGCCAGGGCACGATAGGGGAGAACTACTACTCCTACGGCGCCACCGCCGACGGGCCCAGCACGCGCAGCACCAGCTCGGCCTGGGGGCCGAAATTCAACGGCCAGTCCTTTTTCCAATACGACCCGAACACCAACACCGGCGGCACCGAGCGCACGCCCTGGGTGGCCTACGAAGACAACCGCAAGGGCTTTTTTGAGACGGGCAAAACCTTCACCAACACCATTTCGCTGGATGGCGGCACCGACCGCACCGCCGTGCGCCTCTCGCTCACCAACCTGCAAAACACCTGGATTATCCCGAACACGGGCTACGACCGCAACACCATCGCGCTGTCGGCCAGCCAGAAGATTACCGACCGGCTCCAGGTTTCGACCAAGGTGAACTACACCAACCGGAGCAGCGACAACCTGCCCTCAACCGGCTATAACAACCAGACCATCATGTACTGGGCCATTTTGCAGGTGCCCAACAGCAACCTCGACTGGCTGAAAAACTACTGGGCCCCCGGCGCGGAAGGCATCACGCAGCGCTACCCGTTCAGCAGCCTGGTAGACAATCCGTACCTGATTGCCAACGAGATGCTGAACAAGAGCACCCGCAACTCGCTCACCGGCAACGTGCAGGTCAACTACAAGTTCAGCAAGGATTTGAGCCTGATGCTGCGCTCGGCGCTGGACTTCTCCTACGAAGCCCGCTCCCAGCAGCGCCCCAAGGATACCGAGAAGTACAAGGAGGGCATGTTCCGGACCCAGAACATCTTCTCGCAGGAGATGAACCACGATTTCCTGCTGCAGTACGCCCACAAATTCGGCCGGTTTGAAACCAGTCTCTCGGCCGGCGGCAGCGCCCTGCGCAACCGCTACAACAAGGACGAGCTGCGCGCCGAGCGCCTGCTCTATCCGGGCGTGTTCACCTTCGCCAACAGCCGCGACCTGCCGGTGGCGCTGCCCTACCGCGCCGAGTTTGCGGTGAACAGCTTCTACGCCCTGGCCTCCGTCGGCTACCATAATTTCCTCTACCTCGACCTCACGGCGCGCCAGGACTGGACCAGCACGCTGGCCACGGCGAATTCGACAAAAAATACCGGATTCTTCTATCCATCAGCTAGTTTGAGCACGGTGGTTTCGCAGATTTTGCCCTTGCCCGAAGCCGTGTCGTTTGCCAAATTGCGGGCCTCGTGGGCGCAGGTGGGCAGCGGCACCACCACGCCCTATCTCACGTCGTACACCTACGCGGTGGCCACCGGCTACCCCTCCGGCCTGAGCAACCCCAGCGCCATCGCCAACGACGGCCTGAAGCCGCGCCGCACCGAAAGCGTGGAGCTGGGCGCCGACCTGCGCTTCCTAAAAAACCGCATCGGCCTCGACGTGGCCGTGTACCGCAACAACACCTACGACCAGATTCTACAGGTGCCCATCGACCGGGCTGCCGGCTACAACGCGGCCGTGCTCAACGCCGGCCTGGTGCGCAACCAGGGCCTGGAAATTCAGGCCAACGCCCAGGTAATCAGTAGTCCCAAAGGCTTCAGCTGGAAAGTCTACGGCACGTTCACCGCCAACCGCAACCAAGTGGTGGAGCTGGCCGACAGCGTGCTGACCTACCAGCTGCAGCGCGGCCCCGGCGGCCGGGGCTCGGTGGAAGCGCGGCCCGGCGGCAGCATGGGCGCCATTTACGGCCGCGGCTACGAGCGGGCTCCAGATGGCCAGATTATCTACGAAAACGGCTACCCCGTGCTGGGCGACGAAATCAAGTACCTGGGCAACGCGCTGCCGCAGTGGAAAGCCAGCGCCGGCACTGAATTCAGCTACCAGCAGCTGCGCCTCAATATCCTGTTCGACGGCCAGTTTGGGGCCAAGGCTTACTCGATGACCAACGCCGTGCTGGCCGAAGGTGGCAAAACCAAAAACACCCTGCCCGGCCGCTACAACGGCATCATTGGCGACGGCGTGATTCGCAACACCGACGGAACCTTCCGCCCCAACGACGTAGTGGCCGAGAACATCCCGGCCTACTACCTCGCCCACTACGGCCGCGACAACGTGGAAGCCAACCTGTTCCGCACCGATTTTATCAAGCTGCGCGAAATGCGCCTCGACTACGCCCTGCCCGCCAATTTATTGAGCAAGCTGAAACTGACCCAGGCGTCTATCGGCCTCTACGGCCGCGACCTGTTCATTTTCACCAAGTGGCCCGCCTTCGACCCCGAATTCGGCACCCTAAACGACGGGACCATCGACCTGGGGTTTGAGCTGGGCCAGTTCCCGAGCACCCGCACCATGGGGATTAACCTGACGGTGGGGATTTAGGACGGAAGAAGAAAACGAATCAAAAGTCACGACGTGCTGAATTAACCCAATATTCCAACGTGAAACCACTAAAACGCCTGTTCCTCCTGCTCCTCGCCGCCGTTGGCCTGGCCACCGCACCGGCCTGCACCGATGGATTTAAAAACCTGAACATCAACCCCAACCAAAACCCCAACGTCATCCCCGAAACGCTGCTGGCCCCGGCCCTCACGGATTTGGTGAAGCGCAACATGGACCGTTGCTTCCGCATCACGAATGAGCTGATGCAGGTGCACGTTTCGCGGGTCGATAACGACGAATTCCACCGCTACGTCATCCGCACGGCGGAGGCCGATTATATGTGGAACGGCTGGTACACCCAACTCACCGATTTCCGCGACATGTACGCCAGCGCCGCTGCGCTCAAGAGCAACACGTTCATGGCCATTGCCCGCATCTGCGAAGTCTGGACGTTTTCGCTGCTCACGGATACGTTTGGCGACGTGCCGTACTCGGAAGCCATTCAGGGCCGCACCGGGCAGCTGCAACCCAAGTTTGACCGGCAGGAAGACATCTACCGCGACCTGTTTACGAAGCTGGAAGAAGCCAACGAGCTGCTGAAAACCAACGTCAACCTCACCGCCGACCAGGCCCAGCTCGACCCGCTGTTCCAGGGCAACGCCTTGAAATGGCGCAAGTTTGGCAACTCGCTCTATCTGCGCCTGCTGCTGCGCGTTTCGAATCGTACCGACGCCATCGCCAACGGCCTGAGCCCGCAAGCCAAGCTGCGCGACCTGGTGAACACCCACGCCGCCGACTACCCGCTCATCTCCAGCAACGCCGAATCGGCCATCCTGCGCTGGACCGGCACCGCGCCCTATCAGTCACCCTTCCAGACCTATCGCACCGCTGATTTCAACGCCTTCAGCTCGATGAGCGAGTTTTTCATCAACAACCTGGTGGAGTGGAACGACCCGCGCCTGGCCAAGTGGGCCACCCTCTCCAACGGCACCTACGAAGGCATCCAGAGCGGCTACCTGCCCACCCAGATTCCGGCCGCCAAATCGACCTACCCCACCGCGCTGATGACCGAGCCGCTGCTCGGCAATATCCTCAACTACCCCGAAGTACAGCTCCTGCTGGCCGAAGCCGCCCTCCGCGGCTGGATTGCCGGCGACGCCAAAACCTACTACGAAACCGGGGCCACCAACGGCATTACCCTCTGGGGCCTCACCGTGCCCGCCACCTTCCTCACCGCCGCCGACGTGAAATGGGAACCCGCCAGCAGCGACGCCGCCAAGCTCGACCAGATTCACCTCCAGAAATACTACGCCCTGTTTTTCACCGATTTCCAGCAGTGGTTTGAGTACCGCCGCACCGGCCACCCCGTGCTGCCCCTCGGCCCAGGCCTGAAAAACAACCGCCAGATGCCCGCCCGCATCAACTACCCGCTCTACGTGCAGAGCCTGAACCAAGTGAACTACCAGGCCGCCGTGGCCGACCAGGGGCCGGATGACATCAACACGAAGGTGTGGTGGCAATAGCCTCATTCCCAAGTCCTTCTTCCGCGGAGAGGGAGCACCGGCAATGCTTCGGTAGAATTCGTCAGGTTGCCCTCTCCGCGGAAGAAGGGCCGGGGGTGAGGTTTCCCGGCCGCGCAGCATGATGGTTTTTTAAATTAATATCACGATGAAACACAAGCTTTTAACCAGCCTCTTCGCACTGCTCACCGCCCTGGCCTGCACCAGCTGCCTCGAAGAAAACCCCGACTACGCCGCCGGCCAGCCCAGCCCAATCATCTCGCTGGAAGACGTGCGCCGACTCTACCAGGGCTCGAACGTGACGCTGGAAGCGGCCCAGCTCTCCGGCGCGCACCAAATTGTCGGCCTCGTTATTTCCGATGCCAGCGGCCTGAACGTTCCCGGCGGCCCCGCCACCATCGTGGTGCAGAACAAGCGGCGCGGAGCCGTGCGCGGCATCATTATCCCGCTGAATGGCATCTCAAATTTCGCCGTCGGTGATTCCGTAGTGGTAGACATTACCGGGGCCACCCTGGCCAAAAGTGCCGGTGCCCTCCGCCTCGAAGGCCTCACCGCCGACCGCGTGCGCAAGGTGAGCAGCAACAACCCCGTAACGGTCCGCGACATCAACGTGGGTACTCTGCTGACCAATTTTGATACCTACGAGGGCACACTGGTGCGCATCACCGGCGGCAGCATTACGCCGCTGCCCGTATCGGGCGACACGTACGCCGGCGACAAAACCCTGGCCGACGGCTCCAACAATCGCCTCACGCTGCACACCGCCGCCGGTGCGGCCTTCGCTGCCCGCCGCATTCCAGCCAGCGCCACCTTCGTGGGCATCCCGGTGGGCGCTACCGACGCCGCCCAGGCCCCCGCCCCGCAGCTCTGGCTGCGCACCGCCGCCGATGCCCTCGACCCCAGCGGCCCCATCTACCGCAACTTCCCCGAGAGCTTCGAATCGGTGCCGCTGGCCACCAAGGGCAGCTATGACATGAACACCGCCGCTGTGCCCGACAACACCGTGACCTTCAGCAGCGGCCCCTGGAAACTGTACCAGTCCATCATCGGCAACACCTCGGGGCGCGACCGCTACACCGGCACTCAGGGAATCCGGATGCAGCAAGGCCTGACGGTGCCGGCCGTGGTCGAAATGAAGTTCGACCTGCCCAATGGCGCCACCAAAGTCACGCTCCTCTACGGCGCTTACTACACCGACGCCGCCAGCTCGTGGAAGCTGGAATACTCGCAGGACCAGGGCGCTACCTGGCGCCAAACCGGCGCTACCGTCACCGATGCCGGCAACTGGCAGCACGCCATCACCTTCCTGATGAATATCGGCGGCCCGGTGCGCTTCCGCATCAACAAGCTGGGCCTGGGCGTGAGTGCCCCGCCCGCAGTTTTGAACGGCCGTTTGGGGCTGGATGACCTTGCCATTTACGAAAACTAGCTGACACTTAATAATCAAGAACGTCCTGCTGAGCGCAGCCGAAGCATCTCGCGTGCAGCAGTAAACCCCGACAGCCGGATTACTACCCCGAGCGAGATGCCTCGGCTGCGCTCGGCAGGACGTGCCTCTGACACCCTACTTCAAATGTTCCGCAGAAAATTTCTCCAAAACCTCGGCCTCGTCGGGGCGGGCCTTAGCCTGCCTTTCGCCCCAACTGCCCTTGCCGCCGACGAAACCCCGGCCGCTCCCAGCGGCCAGCCGCTCAGCCTCGCGCCCCTCACCATCCAAGGCAAAGTGCACCAAAATGGCACCGGCATCGCCAACGTGCCGGTGACGGATGGCACCAACATCGTGCTGACCGACAAAACCGGCAAATACACGCTGCAAAGCAATGCCACGGCCGAATTCGTGTACATATCCATCCCGCGCGGCTACGCGTTTCCGCACGAGAAGGGCGTGGCGCAGTTCTTCCGGCCTACCAAGCCCGGTACCGATAAAATGACGGCTGACTTTGCCCTGCAAAAGCTGGCCGGCGACGATACCAAGCATGCGTTTATCGTATGGGCCGACCCGCAGATGATTAGCAAAAAGGACTGCCAGGAGCTACTGACCAGCTCGGCGCCCGACCTCAAAAAGCTGGCCGCGCGGTACGATGCCAACACGTTTGCCATTGGCTGCGGCGATTTGGTGTGGGATAAGCACGAGCTGTTCGAGGACTACAAAAAAGCCGTGGAAACCACCGGCCTGCCGTTTTTTCAGGTCATCGGCAACCACGACATGGACCTGACCGCCCGCGCCGACGAAGGCTCGGCCCAGACCTTCAAAAGCCTGTTCGGTCCCACCTATTATTCCTTCAATCGGGGCGAAGTTCATTACGTGGTGCTTGATGATGTGTTCTTTATTGGCCCGCCCAAAAAGTACATCGGCTACCTCACCGAGCGGCAATTGCAATGGCTGGAGCAGGATTTGAGCCACGTAAAACCGGGCACTACCGTGGTCGTGGCCCTGCACATTCCGGTAGACAGCGGCGACCAGCGCCGCAACAAGCTCAAGGAGGAACCGCTGGGCGGCGTGGTCTCAAACCGGGCCGAGCTGTACCGCCTGCTCAAGCCCTACACGGCGCACATTATGTCGGGCCACACCCATATCTGCGAGAAAGTGTTCCACGAAAATACCACCGAGCACATCCACGGCGCGGTGTGCGGCGCGTGGTGGACCGGCCCCATCTGCACCGACGGTGCGCCCAGCGGCTACGGGGTGTATGAAGTGAGCGGCGGTGAGCTGAAATGGTACTACAAATCCGTCGGCCACGACCGCCAGCACCAGCTCCGTTTCTACCCGAAGGGCAGCGTGACCGAGCACCCCGATGACATCGTGGCCAACGTCTGGAACTGGGACCCGCAGTGGAAAATAATCTGGTTCGAAAACGGTGTGCGCCAGGGCGAAATGCAGCAGCAAATCGGCTTCGACCCGCTGGCCGTGCAACTGCAGGCCGGCGAAAACCTGCCCGCCAAACACAAATGGGTCGAACCTACGCTGACCGACCACCTATTTTTTGCCCGACCTTCGAAAGACGCGAAGGAAATTCGCATCGAAGCCACCGACCGATTCGGGCAGGTGTACCGCGAAACCATTGCCGTTTGATGCCGCGCGGACTCGGCGAGTCCGCGCAGTTGAACGAACGTCCACACCCGCGGACTCGCCGAGTCCACGCTACAGAGTCCTATGAAAACGTCATTATTCCTCGCCGCTCTAACGCTCCTGAGCTTCCACCACAAAGCCGCAGCCCCGCTGCGGCCGCTCGATATCCAGGGCCACCGGGGCTGCCGCGGACTGATGCCGGAAAACACCATCCCGGCCATGTGCCGGGCCCTTGATTTGGGCGTGACAACGCTGGAAATGGACGTCGCTATCAGCCAGGACCGGCAGGTGCTGCTCTCCCACGACACGTTTATGAATGCCGATTTCGTGTACCAGCCCGGCGGCCAACCCATCGCCAAAGCCGATGCGCAAAGCCTGCGGCTGTACGCGCTGCCCTACGCCGAAATCCGGCGCTACGACGTGGGCAGTCACGGCAATCCGAAGTTCCCGAGGCAGCAAAAGATGCTGACTTACAAACCACTGCTAGCCGAAGTTATCGACTCGGCGGAGGCGTATGCGCGGCGCCGGAACCGCGCCGCGCCGAACTACAACATCGAAACGAAAACAACGCCGGCCGGGGATAATATCAACCACCCCGCGCCGGAAGAATTCGTGCGGTTGCTGCTGGCCGTGATTAATGCGAAAGGCATTCAGCGGCGGGTTATCATCCAGTCGTTCGACCCGCGCACGCTGGAAATTGTGCACCGCACGCAGCCCGCATTGCGCACAGCGCTGCTGGTTGAAAACCTGGAAAGCCTGGAAAATAACCTGCTGCGACTGAGCTTTTTGCCCACCATTTACAGCCCGAATGCCAAGCTGCTCACCGCCGCAGTGGTGCAAGCCTGCCACCAACGCAACGTGCTGGTGATTCCGTGGACCGTGAACACACCGGCCGAGGCCGAGCGGCTCCTGCAACAGCAGGTTGATGGCCTTATCACCGATTATCCCGACGTGGTGAATGCTCAGCTGGCGCGGTAGCAGGCCCGGCCCGTCGGGGTACTCCGCCTGCTCAAACCGCTGCTGAGGGAACCTGCCACGCTTCCGTTGCGGTGGCGTAACTTTCAGGTGCTGGCCAGCCCCCGCGCCTGCTTTTTTGCTTTCCCATGCCCGCCACCCGCCCCGATATTCAGTCTGAAGCCGACATCCGGCTCCTCGTCGATACGTTCTACGACAAAGTGAACCAGGATGCGCTGCTGAGCCTAGTGTTCAACGGTTTTGCCCAGGTCGATTGGGCCCGGCACCTGCCTGTGATGTATGATTTCTGGAGCAGCATTCTGCTGGGTTCGGCGCGCTACCACGGCCGGCCGTTTCCCAAGCATATGCCGCTGCCCATCGATGCTACCCATTTTCAGCGGTGGCTGGAGCTGTTCGAAGCCACGCTCGATGAGCGGTTCAGTGGCCCTAAAGCCGACGAGGCCAAGGTTCGCGCCCTGAACATCGCCACCATGTTTGAGTTCCGGCTGCGCAAGCGCGACCCGCTCTCGCTGGTCTGAGTGCTGGGCTAGGGAGCTTCCCGGATTGGCTCTGAATTGACGGCCTGCGCCTGGCGGTTTTCCTCCGCGAAAACATGGAGCAACACGCCTAGGTAGGAGAGCAGCAGCGGCCCAATCACCAGGCCCAGGATGCCGAACAGCTCGATGCCGAGCGTGACGCCGGCCAGGGTTACGAGCGGGTGAATGTCGCCCATGCGGCTGGCCAGCACGATGCGCAGCAGGTTGTCCACGTTCATCACCACGATGAAGCCGACCAGCAAAATGCCCACGCCCTGCGCCGTAGCGCCCTGCGAAAACTGGTAGAGCGCCGCCGGCCCCCACACCAGCGGCGTGCCCAGCACCGGAATAAAGGCCACGAAAATGCCCACCGCGCCCCAGAAAACCGGGTCGGGTACTCCGAATATCCACAGCGTGGCGCCGGTGAGAGTGCCCTGCACCGCCGCGATAAGCACCTGCCCCAGCACGTTGGCGTGCACGTTGTTTTGCAGCGCTTCCTGCAGCTTGTCCATCGTAGCGGGCCGGAAAGGCAGGTAGCGGCGCAGGTTGCGCAAAAAGGCTTCCTCCTGCATAAAGAGAAAGTACATCGTAAAGAGCATCAGGCCGATGACGACGATGAAATTGAGGATGCTGCCGGCCAGCTGGGGCAGCCAGTTGCTGACGCGGGTGGCCACCTGGCCCAGCAGCGTGCGTACGTTTTGCTCGCTGGTGATGGAGTAGCCGGTGCGGTGTTCCAGCCGGTGCACCACGGTCAGAATCTGGTTGGTGTACTGGCCAATGTCCCGCAGCCGGTCAAACAGCATGGTGCTGAGCGCGTAGAAGGGAATCACGAGGGCCACCACCGTGAACAGCAGCAGCAGGCCCGTCACCAGCTGCCGGGGCCAGCCGTGCCGGTGCACCAGCGCCGCAAACCACGGCCGCAGCACCACATACAGGATGCCCGCGCCCAAAAATGCCGAGATGTAGCTGGCCAGCCCAAACAGCACCAGCCCGCCCAGCGCGACCAGCACCACAACCAGCAGCACATGGCGCTGGCGCGGGGTGTAGATGTTTTCTTCGGCGGGAACGGCCATGGCGTTCGATGGATTGCAGGGCGGCGTTCGAATCCGGAGCCGCCGTTTAACGGGATAGAGGCACTGTTGTCAGTTATAGTTGGTCGTTGCTCGTTGTCAGTTGTTAGCGCACTGATAACTACCAACGAGCAACTACCAACGAGCGACTAATGTGACCCGCTGTCTACGGCGCGGCGCCGGGAAATGGCGCTACCAGTGCGCCCGGCGCAGCTTTTCGGGCTGGAGAATCCGAATGGTTTTGGGCTGCAGCTCGATGAAGCCGTCCTGCTTGAACTCGCTCAGCGTGCGAATCAGCGACTCGGACGCGGTGCCGACCACGGCGGCCAGGTCGTCGCGCGAGAGCTGGATGCCGGTCTCGGCGGCGGGGCCGGCCTGCTCGTGCAGGCGCAGCAGCGTATCGGCCACGCGCCGGCGGATGGAGCTGTAGGCCATGGCCAGCAGCTGCTGCTCGCGCTCGCTCACGCGGCCCGCCAGCAGGCGGATAAACTGCTGGCCCACTTCGGGGTTGCGCTCCAGGAGCTGCGTGAAATCGTCCTGCGGAATGTACACCAGCTCCGTGTCGTCGACGGCCGCGGCCGAGTCGCTGTGCGCGGTGTGTTCCAGCAGCGGCAGGTAGCCGAAAAAGTCGCCGGGGCCGTAGAAAGCCGTAATCAGCTCCTTGCCGGTGTCGGTGGTTTTTACCCCTTTCACGCGGCCCGTTTTCACAAAATACACCCGCGTGGGCTCATCGCCTTCGAGGTACACGTCCTGCTTTTTGCGGAAAGCATGGCTTTTGCGGTCACCGGTCAGGCTGGCCATGTTGCCGGCCGTGCGGGCGTCGTCCAGAAACTCGTTCAGGCCGTTGGCGTGCAGGTCGTAATCGGGCTTGAGGTGCTGAAAGCGGGTGAGGCGGCCGGCGATGGCCCCCAGCAGCTCGGCTTCGTCGAAGGGCTTGGTGAGGTAGTCGTCGGCGCCCATGGCCATGCCGCGGCGCAGGTCGGCGCGCTCGGTTTTGGCGGTGAGGAAGAGGAACGGCACGCCCGCCAAGCGCGGGTTCTGGTTGAAAATCTGGAGCACGCCGTAGCCGTCGAGCACGGGCATCATGATGTCGCACACCACCATATCGGGCTTGGTGGCCAGGCGCAGGGCCAGCTCCACGCCGGTTTTGCCGTTGTCGGCCGTGAGCACGGTGTAGCCGGCCAGCTCCAGCAGCTCGGCGGTGTTTTCGCGGATTAGCTCGTTGTCCTCAATCAGCAGGATGGTTTTCATAGGGAATGGTGATGGTGACGGTGGTGCCGTGGTTGAGCGCGCTTTGCAGGTCGATGGTGCCGCCCATCAGCTCCAGGTAGCGGGCAATAATGTAGAGGCCCAGCCCGGTGCCGGGCACGTTGGTGACGTTGCGGGCCCGGAAAAACCGCTCGAACAAATGCTCCTGGTCTTCCTCGGAAATGCCCACGCCCTGGTCGGCCACGCTCAGCGTCAATAGATTGGTTTGGCAGGCAAGGTTCACCGTTACCACCGCGCCCTCGCCGGAATATTTCAGGGCATTCGAGAGCAGGTTCACCAGGATTTTGCGCAGCAGCGACGGGTCCAGCCGCGCCGGGGCCGGGCACTGCACCTGCCGCACTATCGTCTGGCCGGTTTTGAGCAGGCCCTGCACGTCGGCCACCGTTTCGGCGAGCAGGGCGGGCAGGTCGAGCTCGGTGGGGTGGGCCTCGATTCGGCCTTCCTCGATGCGGCCCACCGACAGGAATTCTTCCAGAATGTCGTTCAGGTGGTTCACCGACGCGCGAATGCGCTGCACGTGCTTCAGGCGCTTGTCCTGCTGGTCGCCGCCGGGGTATTTCTCAATCAAATCGGCCGAGGTGAGCACGGCCGTGAGCGGCGTGCGGAACTCGTGCGAGGCCATGCTCACGAAGCGCGATTTCAGCTCGCCCAGCTCCTGCTCGGCGGCCAGGGCCTGGGTCAGCTCGCGCCCGCGCTGCTCCAGCTGCTCCAGCGTGTTGAGCAGGGCGTGGGTGCGGTCGGCCACCTTCTGCTCCAGCTCGGCGTTGAGGCGGGCCACGCGCTGGTGCTGGGCCTCCAGCTCCTGCTCGGCCTCTTTTTTGAAGGTGATGTCGAGCACGTAGGCCACCACGTACAGCTCCTGGTCGAGGTGGAAGTAGCTCAGGCTCACCTCCACGGGAAACACCGTGCCGTTCTGGCGCCGGCCCTGCAGGTTGCGGTGCCGGCCCATGTCGCGCACCGAGGGTCGGGCGTTGAAGGACTCGCGCAGCTGCTGGTGGTGCCGGCCCGCGGCGTCGGGCACTAGGGCTTCAATAAGCTGGCCCACCAGTTCCTGCTCCTGGTACCCAAAAAGCTGGGCCGCCAGCTGGTTGGCCGACACGATGGTGCCGGGCCGGTCGCAGACGATGATGCCGATGGTGGCGTTGGCGAACACGGCCTCGAAGCGGCGCACGCTGTGGGCCAGCTCGCGCTCAGCCTGTTGCAGGCGGCCCGGCTCGGTGAGGCGCACCAGAAAAAACGGCCGTTCTTCCACCTGAAAAGCCGTCAGCTCGATGTAAGCACTGAAGGTTTCGCCCGAACGCCGCCGGACTTCGGTCGGCATTTCCTGGCGGCCTTCCCGCTGGGCCCGCTCGCCAAGGGCCTGCCACTGGGTTTCGGTCCAGGCCGACAGGTGCAGGGCGCGGTCGGGCTCGGCCAGCAGCGCCTGCTCCGACGAGTAGCCCAGCAGGTGCGCCCCGGCCAAATTCACCTGCGTGAACCACCCCAGGGCGGGGTCGTAAATTCCCACAAATTCTTTGGCCTGCGTGTACAGCAGGTCGGTGAGAACTTTGGTAGAAGCGGTTAGCATAAGCGGAAGAGTGGGGGCTGCTGCGCCGCGAGTTGGGCTGGTTAAAGGTCGGGGTAATTATGCCAAATATGATAAAAGTCACTCGGTGGCTCCATGGGTGTCATGTAGCAGGTTGCCGGGGGCCGGTAGTTTTGCAGCCACCAGCTTCCCCATCTGTCCCGATGCTTGCCCCCGTTCCTGCTGCTTTTCAGCCCGCCGCCACTACCCCCGCTGCCGAAGCGGCGGTGCTGCTGGTGCTGCTGCCGCGGGCCCTGCCGGGCACCCGGCCGGGGCGGCCGGCTACCCTGGCCGCGCTGGGCGTCCTGCAGCAGCAGCTGGGAGCCGCCATTCGGGTGCTCACGATTGACGAAGCCAGCCACCCCTCCGTGGTGAGCAGCTTCGAGCCCACCGAGCTGCCCGCCTGGGTGCTCATGCAGCGCGGCATCGAGCTGTGGCGGCAGCAGGGCCTGCCCGAAGGCGAAACCACCGTGGCACTGCTGCTGAGCAAGATTCGCCCGGTCATCGCCACTGGCTAAGCTCCCCGCAAGGCGAGGCAAACGGCTTGCCCTCGGCAACGTATGGAACCGCCGCCGGTGGGCATGGTGCGGCTGGTGCCAGTGGCCGGCAACGGAGTAGTAGGGTTTGCCGTTGGAAGCTTCAAAAGTTGCGCTTTTACCTCCCTCATGCCCCGCCTTTATTCTTTGTTGCTGGCCCTGCTGCTGGCTTTTTCGGCCCGGCCGGCGGCAGCCTACGCCGTGCTCACCCACCAGGCCAATATCGATTCGACCTGGGACGACTGCCTGTTGCCGGCCATTCAGCGGCGCTACCCCGGCGGCACCGCCGAGGAGCTGGTGGCCGCCAAGGCGTATGCCTACGGCGGGGCCATTATTCAGGACATGGGCTATTACCCTTTCGGTAACGTGCTCTTTACCAACCTGACGCACTACGTGCGCTCGGGCGATTTTATCCGCAACCTACTGCGCGAATCGCAGGACCGCAACGACTACGCGTTTGCGCTGGGGGCCCTGGCCCACTATTCTGCCGACAACAACGGCCACTCCGAAGGCACCAACCGGGCCATGGCCAGCGTGTACCCCGAGCTGGCCGCCAAGTTTGGCCCCGTCATCACCTACGAGGAGGCCAAGAAGCAGCACGGCCAGCTCGAATTTGCGTTCGACGTGGTGCAGCTGGCCAACGGCAAGTACCACACCCAGGAGTATCATCAGAAAATTGGGTTCAAGGTGAGCAAGGCGGTGCTGGAGCGGGCTTTTTTCAAAACGTATGGCCTGGAGCTGAGCCAGGTAATTGCCAACGTGGACCTGAGCATTGCCAGCTACCGCTTCGCGGTGAGCCAGCTGATTCCGACCGCCGCCCGGGCGGCCTGGCACTACAAGCGCAAGGACATTGTGAAGCTGAGCCCCGGCGCCCGGCGGCGCGACTACATGGAGCACAACCATCCCAAAGCGTTTCGGAAAGAGTACGGCAACGAGTACCAGCAGCCCGGTTTCGGGGCCCGCATTCTTTCCTATTTCATCCGGCTAATGCCCAAAATTGGGCCGCTCAAACCGTTCGCCTTCAAGCTGCCCACGCCCGAAGCGGAGCATTACTTTCGGGCCAGCTTCCAGAAAGTAATGGTCGATTACTGCACCAATGTCGGCCGCCAGCCCGCCGATGCGCTCGCCGACCCGCTGAAGCTGGATAATACCGACTTCGACACCGGCAAAACCACAATGGCCGGAGAATACGCGCTGGCCGACGAAACCTACGGCGAGTGGGTGCGCAAGCTGGCCGGCAAGAAATTCGAAAACCTCAGCCCCCAGGCCCGCGCCAATATCCTGGCTTTCTACGGCACCGAGCCCAAAAACCCGGTTTCGGACGAGGAAAAAGAGCGCCGCAAGCACCAGGAAACCCTGGCGGCGCTGGAGCAGCTGCGCGCCCTGCGCTAAGGCCGCACGGCTTCGGCTAAGCGGCAGTGAGCCAGCGCACGGCTTCGGCTTCATCGCCAAACACGGCCATGTCGTAATGGCGGCCGGGGGCCAAGGCATCTTGCAAGCTGATTTGTATATCGGGGTCGGAACTCAGGGCTTCGGCGCGCAACGACGAGATGAGGTAGGCAATGCGGAGCCGGTCGGGCAACAGCGTCGCGGCGGCTCGGGGCATCCAGTTGTAGATGACCCAGTTGGCGGCTTCGATGGTGGGAGTGGGCCGGCGGCGCACGTCCAATAGCCAGCGCCCGGTTCGCTGGGTGGGCTCGGCGGTCAGCACGGCTTCGTATTCGTCCTGGAGGTGCGGGAAAGTGGAATCCTCAAGCCAGCGCACCATGAGAACGCCCAAATCAGGCCGGTAGTTGAGCTGTAGGGATGAATTGCTAGGCATGGCTCCAAGGTATAATCCGCAAAATGAAGTACGGATGTGGAACGGATGCGGCTAACGCCCCGCGCAGCCGCTTGAGAGTACCCGTTAGACAGGCAGTAAGTCCGACAAATCCTTGAGTCCCACGCCCGAAAGCTGCAAACGCAAGGCCTCCCGCAGCAGGAAAAACAGCTTGTCCGCCGCCAACTCATAGCCCAGGCCTTCCGGCCGGATGTTGGACACGCAGTTGCGGGCTTCGTCGGTCAGGCCCGGCCTGGGGGCGTAGGTGAAGTATGCGCCGAGGCTGTTGGGCGAGCTCAGCCCCGGCCGCTCCCCAATGAGCACCAGCGCCAGCCGGGCCCGCAGCAGCTGCCCGATTTCATCGCCCAGCGCCACGCGGGCGTGCTCAGCCAACACAATCGGACCCAGGCGAAAACCGGCGTGCTGCAGCTGGGGCAGCAGCAGGCGCAGCAACGGCCCGGCGTGGTCGTTGATGGCCGTGGCCGACAGTCCATCGGCCAGAATAAGGACAATGTCACAGTCGCCGGGGGCTTGCTCAGCCAGCAGCTTTTTGGAGGGCTCGTCCAGCTGCCGGCCGTGGTCGGGGCGCTGCAGGTAGGCCTCGCGGGTTGGGGCCTGACTGCGCACCTGGCACACGGGCAGCTGTTGTGCAGCTAAATCGGCCAGCAGCTGTTCGGTATTCAGGGTTGAGTACACCGCGTCGCGGGCATGGGCGTGCGCCAGCTTAAACGCCAACGCCTCGCGCAAGGGCACGCTGGTGCCATTCCGGCCCAGGGCAATGCGGGCCGCGGTGAAGGCGCGCAAGCCGGCCCAGGGGTCGGCTTCGGGATTGGCAGGGGTGGGGTTTGGCAGGTCTGGGGTCATGTTTTTGGGCGTTTAGCGCAAGGCTGGTGGCAACTGCTTCAGCAGTTGGGAGGAAGTGGAGGCGGGCAGCAGTCCGTGCTCATCAAAAATGCCCTGCTGTTGCAGCCACGCCTCAAACTCGGGGGCCGGGCGCAGGCCCAGCACCTGCCGCACATACAGCGCATCGTGGAAGGAGGTGGACTGGTAGTTGAGCATGATGTCATCGGCCCCCGGAATGCCCATGATGAAGTTGCAGCCGGCCACGCCGAGCAGGGTGAGCAGGGTGTCCATGTCGTCCTGGTCGGCCTCGGCGTGGTTGGTGTAGCATACGTCCACGCCCATGGGCAGGCCCAGGACCTTGCCGCAGAAATGGTC
Organism: Hymenobacter terricola; assembly: GCF_017921975.2. GTDB lineage: Bacteria > Bacteroidota > Bacteroidia > Cytophagales > Hymenobacteraceae > Hymenobacter > Hymenobacter terricola. Next base: position 51,225 of record NZ_JAGEMO020000021.1, on the reverse strand, counting down.
TTCCAGGGCCGCCCGGATGATTTGCTTGCCGTCGTAAAGGTATTCGGGGCCGATGAAGCCGACCACCGAATTGACCAGCAGCGGCCGGAACCGGCGGGCCACGGCGTAGGCCCGCGCCTCGCAGGTTTGCTGGTCGAGGCCGTGGTGGGCGTTGGCGGAAAGGGCGCTGCCCTGGCCGGTTTCGAAGTACATCACATCCTGGCCCACCGTGCCCCGGTTCAGGGCGAGCGTGGCTTCCCAGGCTTCCTGCAACACGCTCAGGCTGATGCCGAAGCTGGCGTTGGCCGCCTCGGTGCCGGCGATGGACTGGAAGGTCAAATCCACCGGCGTTTTTTGCTCGATGAGCTGGAGCGCGGTGGTGACGTGGCACAGCACGCAGGTCTGGGTCGGGATGGCGTATTGTTCGCGCACGGCGTCCAGCATGTGCAGCAGGTTGCTCACGGCCTTGGGGTTGTCCGTGGCCGGGTTGATGCCGATAACCGCGTCGCCGCTACCATAGAGCAGGCCATCGACGAGGCTGGCGGCGATGCCGCGCGGGTCGTCGGTGGGGTGGTTGGGCTGGAGGCGGGTGGCCAGACGGCCGCGCAGGCCCAGCGTATTGCGAAACCGGGTGACGACTTCGCAGCGCCGGGCCACGCCAATCAGCTCCTGGTTGCGCATGAGCTTGCTCACGGCGGCCACCATTTCCGGCGTCAGGCCGGGAGCCAGTGCTTGCAGGGCTTCGGCATCGGCTGCTTCCGACAGCAGCCAGTCGCGCAGCTGGCCCACCGTGAAATGACTGACGCTGGCAAAGGCCGTCGCATCGTGCATGTCGATAATCAGGCGGGTTACTTCGTCCTCCTCATACGGCACCAGAGCTTCATTGAGGAAGGCCCGCAGCGGCACCTCGGCCAGCGCAAACTGGGCGGCCACCCGTTCTTCGTAAGTAGCGGCGGCCACGCCGGCCAGCACATCGCCGGAGCGCAGAGGAGAAGCCCGCGCCAGCAGCGTTTTTAGGTCATCGAACCGGTAAGTTCGCGAGCCGATGGTGTGGCGGTAAGGCATGATTTCAGTTAATAGTTAGCAGTTAGCAGAAGAACGTCATGCCGAGCGCAGCCGAAGCATCTCTACCGCTTCGTTGAAATGTATAGAATTACTTGCGCGGTAGAGATGCTTCGGCTGCGCTCAGCATGACGTTCTTCTGCTAACTGCTAACTGCTAACTGCTAACTGCTAACTGCTAACTGCTAACTGCTAACTGCTCTTGCCGGTGGCGGCCCAGCAGCAGGAACACCGCCAGCAGCCCCAGCAAACCCGCCAGGAAAATACCACTCAACAGCAGGTTATAATAAACCAGCGCCCCCAGGCTGACCAGCGACAACCCCAGCGCCACCAGCGGCACCACGGGATACCCCGGCACCGTGAACGGCCGCACCAAATCGGGCTCGCGGCGGCGTAGGGCGAACAGGCTCAGCAGGCTCACGATGTACATCACCAGCGCACCCAGGACTGAGAGGATGATGACTTGGTCGGTGGTGCCGGTGAGCAGAGCCAGTACGCCCACCGCGCCGCCCGCCACCAGCGCCCAATGCGGCGTTTGGCGGCCATTCAGCCGGGCCAGAAAACCGGGCAGGTAGCCGCCCCGTGCGAGCGCAAACACCTGCCGCGAATAGCCGATGATGGTGCCGTGAAACGAAGCCACCAACCCAAACAAGCCGATGCTGGCGAAGAAGCTGGTCCAGCGGCTGCCTTTGCCCAGCACCACGCTCAGGGCTTCGGGCAGGGGGTAATCGATGTGGCTCAGCCGCCGCCAGTCGCCCACGCCACCGGTGAGCACCATCACGCCCAGGGCCAGGCCCACCAGCGTGAGCAGGCCGTAGCCGTAGCCTTTCGGGATGGTGCGCCGGGGCTCGGCCACCTCTTCGGCCACCATGGCCACGCCCTCAATGGCCAGGTAAAACCAGATGGCAAACGGCAGGGCCGCGAACACGCCCGGCGCGGTCACCGGCACGGGGTGGGCCAGGAAATTCGTGGTCTTGAAATGCGGCGCCACCAGGCCCATAAACAGCAGCAGCTCGCCCACGGCCAACACCGTGACGACCAGCGAAAAATTGGCCGATTCCTTAATTCCCAGCAGGTTGATTAGCGTGAAAACCGCGTAGCAGCCCAGCGCCGTGTAGAGCACCGGCACCGCCGGGTACAGGAAGTGCACGTAGCTGCCCAGCGCAAAGGCAATGGCCGGTGGCGCAAACAGAAACTCGACCAGCGTAGCGTAGCCGGCCACGAAACCCCCAATCGGCCCGAAGGCCCGGTGCGCGTAGGCAAACGGCCCGCCCGCGCTGGGAATGGCCGTGGTGAGCTCCGTGAAGCTGAAAATGAACGTGACGTAGAGCACCGTCACCACCAGCGTGGCCACCAGAAAGCCCAGCGGCCCGGCCACGGCCCAGCCGTAGTTCCAGCCAAAATATTCGCCCGAGATAACGAGGCCCACCGCAATGGCCCACAGGTGCAGCGGCGTCAGCGCTTTCTTCAGGGCGGGGGCGGCAGGGGGCGTCGTCATGGAGCGCGGCGGGAGGTTTTGATTGTCAATATAGGGCCGGAAAAAGCCCGGCTGCAACAGCGAACTCCCGGCTTGCGTTGCCGAACCCGGCTTCGGCCAGAAAGGGCAGGGCGGAGAATGTGAAAATTTGACGGGAGGCTTAAACTTCACCAAGGCTACATCGTCTATCAAAATAAACCCTGCTAATTCTTTATTTTCCCGCCTGATATTATGAAATCAAACTCACCTAAATTCCTGGCGCTGGTGCTGCTGGTTGTCTTGTCGGCCACCATTGCCGGGATGGCCCGTGGCGGCCGCCACCAGCGCGAAGACCGGCCCATCCGCCGCGAAATCAAGGCCTACTTCCAGGCCAACATCATGCCCGTGCTCCGGCAGCAGCGCCAGAAGCTGGAGCCCCAGCTCACCGCCGCCGACCATGCCCAGCTGGCCACGTACCGCACCCAGCTCCGGGCCCTGAAGGAGCAAGGCCAGGCCCTGCGCCACAGCGTGATGCCCACCGATGGCCCCGCCACCCCCGCCACCCGCCCGGTCCTCACCGAAGCCCAGCAGAAGCAGGCCCACCAGCTGCGCTTCGAAGCCAAAGGCATCATGCTGAACGTGGCCCAGATGGCCCAGAAATACGACGGCGCCATCACCCAGCTCACCGCCGAAGTTCAGCCCCAGAAGGAAAAGTGGAGTACCGACATCAAAGCCATTGTGGCCAAGAATGCTACGCCCGAGCACCAGCAAAAGCTGGCCGCTTTCCAGGGCCGGATGCACGAACGCGGCGGCCTGCGCCGGTTCTTCAAGCCCGCCATGTTCCTGCTGCTGGACCCCAACGCGCCCGCTGCCGGTAGCGCCGAGCGCGGCGTAGAGAGCGGCGTGGGCAACACCAGCTTCTACCCCAACCCCGCCGCCCCCACCAGCCAGCTCGATTACGAGGTGAAAAAAGCCGGCCCCGTGACCGTCGATTTGCTCGATAAAGGCGGCAACAAGCTCCGCACCCTGGTGTCGGACGCCAGCGAGGAAAAAGGCCCCCACACCCAGCAGCTCGACTTGCACGACCTGCCCGCCAGTACGTATTTCTACAAAATCACCACCAAAAGCGGCACCCAGACCAAGCGGTTTGTGAAGGAGTAGGACGCCTGCGGCTTAATGAGGAATGAGGGATTTTGGCCTTGACAGCTAATTCTTCATTGCTCATTAAGCCACAGGCGTTACGGCACCTGCACCAGCTCGCCGCTCAGCCGCCGGAGCGCAATCTCGGCCTGCTTGGCCGAGTAGCGAATATCGAGCAGGCGGGTTTCGGCGTCGAGCTCGTTGCGCTGGGCTTCGCGCAGGGCCAGGGGCGTGAGCAGGCCCAGGCGGTAGCGCTCCAGGGCAATGTCCACGTTCTGGCGGGCCAGCTGGATGTTGGCTTCTTCGAGGTTGAGGAGCTGGATAAAGTTCTGGTATTGAGCAAAGGCCGTGGCAGCGTTGGCGTCGAGCTGCAGGGCAGTTTGGTCCAGGCTGAGGCGGCTTTGCTCTTCTGCCACGCGGGCGTTTTGTTCCTGGCGGCGCAGGTTGAAGCCGTTGAAAATGGGCACCGTGGCCGTGATGCCGTAGTTGAGGCCCACCGTGCTGTTGGTGCTGGTGCTGAGCACCGGGCCGGTGGGCAGCGTGATAAACTGGGCGTTGTTGATGTTGCGGTTGATACCGTAGCCGGTCACAAAGCCCAGCTGTGGGAAGCGCGCCGCCCGCACCAGGCGGCGGTCATACGTGGCCACGTCCACGCCGATTTTGGCTTGCGCCAGGCGCGGGTTGTTGGCCTTGATACCGGCCGTAATCACGTCCTCGCGCAGGTCGCGGGTCACGGTCAGGCTGTCGGTGGGCTCGAAATCGGTGCGCGGCGTGCGGCCCAGCAGGTTGTTGAGGGTGATTTTGGCCGCCGTCAGGGCCTGCTGCTGCTGCAGGAACAGGCTGCGGTCGGCGTTGTAGTCCACGCGGGCGGTCAGGACTTCCACTTTGGCGCTCACGCCCACGTCCACCTGCGCCTGGGTGAGGTCGATGCGGGCCTGGCCGATTTTGAGGGCTTCTTCGAGCGAGGTGATTTTGCCGGCCTGGCGCACCACGTCGTAGTAGGCGTTGGTCACGGTTTCCACGGTTTCTTCCACCGTGGCGCGGGTAATCTGCTCCTGCTGAGTGCGCAGGCTTTTCAGCCGGTCGTAGGCGATGAACATCCCGAAACCATCAAACAGCGTCCAGCCCAGCGTCACGTTCGAGTTCAGCAGGTTCGAAGTGCCGCCGCTTATCACGCGCGGGTCATTCTCGCCGACGCGCGAGGTAATGTTGTTGTTGTTGAACGTCCGGGTCAGGTTGGCATTGAGGTTGGGCAGCTGGCCGGCGTTGCCCCGGGTCACGTTATTCTCCGCAATCTGCACGTCCTGGCGCGAAAGCAGGATGCCGTAATTGTGCTGTAAGGCTTCAGCAATGGCTTGCTGAAGCGAAAGCGGCGGGGCCGCGGCCACGCTCTTCGGCTTGGCCAGCTGGCGCGGCCGGGCCGTGGGCATTTGCGCCAGACTGGTGAGGGGAAGGAGGAAAAAGAAAAGAAGCGAAGGAAATTTCATGAATGGGAAAAAGCACGGTCATCCTGAGCGGAGTCGAAGCATCTCTACCGCAGCAGTAAATCAGTCACATAAGCAGCCGAGATGCTTCACTGCGTTCATTATAAAGTTCTTAGAAATAAATATTAAGCAACCACTACTTCCGGCTTCGGCTCGGCTGCTTTCGGTTTATGCTTCTTGGCCGTGGCGAAATAGGAGTACATCACCGGCACCACAAACAGCGTGAGGCCGGTGGCAAACAGCAGCCCGCCCACCACGCCAATGCCCATGGCCCGCCGCCCCAGCGCACCCGCGCCCTGCGCCACGGCAATGGGCAGAATGCCCAGCACGGCGCACAAACTCGTCATCATAATGGGGCGGAAGCGGGCCGTGGCGCCCTCAATGAGGCCGGTCATGTAATCGGCGCCTTTCTCCACGCTCTGGTTGGCGAACTCGACGATGAGAATGCCGTTTTTGGTGACCAAGCCCACCAGCATGATGATGCCGATTTGCGAGAACAAATTGAGCGTTTGATTGAAGTACCACAGGCTGAAAAGCGCGCCCGACAGAGCCAGCGGCACCGTAATCATGATGATGCCGGGGTCGCGGAAGCTCTCGAACTGGGCGGCCAGAATCAGGTAAATCAGCACCAGCGCCAGGCCAAAGGCGAAGAGGATGGAAGAGGAGCTTTCGGCAAAGTCGCGCGAGGTGCCCGAAAGCGCCGTGGAGAAGCTCTCGTCCAGGGTTTTGTCGGCAATGGCCTGCATGGCGGCAATGCCTTCGCCCAGGGTTTTGCCCTTGGCCAGCGAGGCCGAGAACGTGGCCGCGTTGTAGCGGTTGAAGCGGTAGAGCTGGGGCGGCGTACTCTTTTCTTCGAGCCGAATCACGTTGTCGAGCTGCACGAGCTTGCCGGTGCGGCTTTTCACGTTCAGGGTGCGCACGTCGAGGGGCTGGTTGCGGTCTTCGCGGGCCACCTGCCCGATAATCTGGTACTGTTTGCCGTTGCGGATGAAGTAGCCGTAGCGCTGCCCGCTGAGGCCGGCCTGCAGCGTTTGCGAGATGTCCTGCACGCTCACGCCCAGGCTCTGGGCTTTTTCGCGGTCAATCACCACGCGCAGCTCGGGCTTGTTGAACTTCAGGTTCACGTCCACAAAGCTGAAGGTTTTATCGGCCAGGGCCGCCTCCAGAAACTTGGGCACGGCGGTGGTGAGCTTCTCGAAATCCTGGGTTTGCACCACGAAGGACACCGGCAGGCCGCCCTTGCCGCCGGAGCTAATGCTCTGGTCCTGCGACACCGACACGCGGGCCCCGGTGTATTTCTTCACGGCCGAAGTCAGAATATCGGACATCTGCTGCTGGGAATGCGGGCGTTGGTCGGGGTCCTTGAGCAGCACCCGGGCGATGGCCGAATTGGCCGAGCCGCTGCTACTGCCCCCGCCGGGCGAGGTCACCGTCAGAATGTTATCCGCATCCTGAGCCGAGCTATCGGCCAGCACCGCGTAGAGCTGCTTCATGTAGTCGTCCATGTACTCGAACGAAGCGCCTTCCGGGGCCGTGGCGTTGATGCTGATACGGTTGCGGTCTTCCACCGGGGCCAGCTCCGAGGGCAGCGCTTTCATGAAAAACCAGATGCCCACGCCCGTCACGGCCACCATGGCCCAGGCCATCCAGCGGCGCTGCAGAAACGATTCGAGCGCGTCGCGATAGCCCTTGGTGATGTATTCGAAGAACGGTTCCGTCTTGCGGTACAGCCAGTTGTGCTGCTGCTTCCTGAGCAGCTGCGAGCACATCATGGGCGTGAGCGTGAGCGACACGAAAGCTGAAATCAGCACCGAGCCGGCCAGCACAATGCCGAACTCGCGGAACAGCCGGCCCGTGATGCCCGGCAGAAACAGCACCGGCAGGAACACCGCCGCCAGCACCACCGTGGTGGATACCACGGCCATCAGGATTTCCTGGGCCCCGTTTTTGGAAGCTTCCAGCGGCGTTTCACCTTCCTCAATCCGACTGAAAATATTCTCCAGCACCACAATGGCATCATCAACCACCAGGCTGATGGCCAGCACGATGGCCAGCAGCGTAAGCACATTGATGGAAAAATCCATGATGTACATCACGAAGAAAATACCAATCAGCGACACCGGAATGGCCACCACCGGAATGAGCGTGGAGCGCCAGTCGCGCAGAAACAGGAAAATCACGACCACTACCAGCACAAAGGCTTCGATAATGGTGTCCTCCACTTCCGAAATCGAGGCCCGAATGAAAACCGAATTATCGAAGCCCGTGCTGATTTTCAGGTCTTTCGGCAAGTCGTTCTGGTATTGCTTCATCCGCTTGTTGAATTCGTCGGTGATGGCAATCTGGTTGGCGCCGGGCTGCGGAATGGCCATCACGGCCACCATCGGCGAGCCGTTGCGGCGCAGGATGGTCTGGTCGTTTTCGGGGTACAGCTCGGCGTAGCCCACATCGGTGAGGCGCACCAGCGAGGTTGGGTCGTTGCGGATAATCAGGTTGTTGAAGTCATCCACCGAGGCCAGGCGGCCCATGGTGCGCAGCGAAAGCTGGGTGCTCTGGCCCTGCACGGCGCCGCTGGGCAGTTCCACGTTTTCGCGGGCCAGGGCCTGCTGCACGTCCACGGGCGAGATGCCGAGGGCGGCCATCTTCACGGGGTCGAGCCAGAGGCGCATCGAGTATTTGCGCTCGCCCCACACCCGGATTTCACTCACGCCCGGAATGGTTTGGAGGCGCTCCTTGAGCACGTTGTTGGCGTAGTCGGTGAGCTCCAGCAGCGTGCGCGACGACGAGCTTAAGTAGTTGAGTACGATGGGGGAGGAGTCGGCATTGGCCTTGCTCACGGTGGGCGGGTCCACGTCGCGCGGCAGCTTGCCCAGGGCGCCCGATACCTTGTCGCGCACGTCGTTGGTGGCCGCTTCCAGGTCCACGTTCAGGTCAAACTCCACGGTGATGGTGCTGGCCCCGTCGCGGCTGGTGGAAGTAAGGTTGCGGATGCCCGCGATGCCGTTGATGCTTTCTTCGAGCGGCTCGGTTATCTGGCTCTGAATCACGTCGGCCGAGGCGCCGGTATAGCCGGTCTGCACCGTAATGATGGGCGGGTCAACGCTCGGGTACTCGCGCACGGCCAGCGAGCGGAACCCAATGACCCCGAAAATCACAATGAGCAAACTCATCACGATGGCGAGGACCGGGCGGTTAATACTTACGGAGGATAAACTCATGGCGGAAATTAAAATCAGGAAGCCAACTCTTTAACAAACCGCTTGGACTGTTCGGCGTAGCCTTGGCGGCGGTAGAACCGGTGGGCGTTTTCGCGGGTTGCGCCGCTGCTCACTTCGACCCGGCCGCAGCCCCAGGCCCGAAAAACTTGCTCGGCGGCGGCTACCAGCCGCGCCCCAATGCCGTTGCTGCGCTGGGCTGCGGCAACCACCAGTGTCACGATGCGGCCATCGGGCGCACGATGCAGAAAGTGGGTGCGGTGTAGCACAACCAAACCCAGCACCTGTGCTCCTGTAATAGCAACAAGTGCTTGGTCACCAGCTTGCGGGAGCGCCGCTAACCGCTCCCGCAACACCGATTCCTGCGTTGGATAGCCAAGTTCCGCCATCAACAGTGCCAGCACCTTCGCATCGGCTTCGCAAGCCGGGCGAATGCTGACTTCCACATGGGCGACGGGGGCGACTGAATTCATGAAAATACCGAACTGAAAAAAACGCCAGGGCCGGCATTACTTCTGAATGGAAACCCGGTCGCCCTCTTTTACTTGCAGGATGCCGGTCCGAATGACGGAGTCGCCCACGGCCAGGCCCTTCGTGATTTGAATGACTTTATCCGAGCGCACGCCGATGTTTACGGGTTGCACGGCGGCTTTGCCTTTGCGCACCACAAATACCGTGTAGCCGCTGGCCACGGGCACCACGGCTTCGGTCGGGATTTGCAGGGCCTCGTCGGTTTCGCCCAGCTCCAGGTTCACCTTCACAAAGCCGCCGGGGCGCAGCTCCAGGTGCTTGTTGGGGTAGATGGCCCGCACCGGCAGCGTGCGCGAAACGGGGTCAATCTGAGGATTGATGGCGTATACTTTGGCTTCGATTTTCTTGGTGGTGGCCTCGTCGGTCACCAGCACGGGGTCGCCCACGCGCACCGATTGCGCGAAGCGGCTTGGCACGTTGAAATCAATCTTGACGGGCGACACCCGCGAGAGCGTGGTAATGGCCGTGCCCGGCGACACATACGCACCCACCGAGGTGTTGCGCAGGCCCAATACGCCGTCGAACGGGGCCCGCACAAAGGCCTTGGCCAGCGTCACGCGCAGGGCCTGCAAGTCGGCCTGGGCCGTGAGCAGGGCGTTGTTGCTCTGCTCGTATTCCTGGCGGCTGATGTACTCTTTTTCGAGCAGGGTGTGCTGGCGCTTTTCCTGGTCCTGGTAGAGCTTGATGTTGTATTCCTGCTTTTGCAGCTGGGCCTGCACGTCGGCCGCGTTGATGGTGAACAGCAACTGGCCCTTGCGCACCGGCTGGCCTTCCTGAATGTTGAGGCTGGTGATTTTGCCCGAAATCTCGCTCTGAATCGTCACCGATTCGTCGGCCATCACCGAGCCGGTGGAAGCCACTTCGTCGGAGAGGCGCGTCGCAGCCACCACGTACACCTGCACAGGCACTTTGGTGCCGCCGCCGGGGCCGCCTTTGCCGCCTTTGCCGGCCCCGGCGCCACCCTTGCCGCCTCCTTTTTCGCCCGCGGTAGGGCTGGGGAAATACTTGACTTTGGCCCAGGCCAAACCCGCGATTAGCACGGCCGCAATCAGCCAGCCCAGCCAGCCCCGCGTGCGCTTCGGGGGCGTGTCGGGGGTGGGGTCAGCAGGAGGGGGCGTGGGGGTTGGCGCAGATGTGGAAGTAGCCCAGTTGGGGGGCGGAGCAACGGTGGAGTTTTCCAATGGCATAGAAGACAAGAACGCACGAGCGGCGCTGGGGGTTCGTAGCGTATACGGCACGGGCTGCCGGCAAAGACAGCCACAGAGCCAAGTCGAACGTACATAGTGCAAATTTTGCTCAGAAGGTTGCTTCTGATTCCGACAAATAGACGTAGGGCAACATCACCCTGACCGAAACTATCTTCGTCCCGATGAAGCCAACTGCCTCCGTCGCGCCCGAGCCGCGCAATTTTTTCCAGGACGTGCACGAAGTGGTGCGCCTCATTCCGGCCGGCCGCGTGAGCACCTACGGCACCATTGCGCACTACCTCGGCGCGCGGCAGGGCGCCCGCACCGTGGGCTACGCCATGATGGGCGCCCACCCCGATGCTTCCATTCCCGCGCATCGCGTGGTGAACCGGCTGGGCCACCTCACCGGGCGCCTGCACTTTGCCACCCCCACCGCCATGCAGGAAGCCCTCGAAGCCGAAGGCGTGCGCGTGGAGGACGACCGGGTGGTGGATTTCGACCAGCTGTTTTGGGACCCGGCCGTGGAGCTGGCGTAGCCGCTGCTTGCGCAGTCGTTCAACAGTGACCGGGTTGTTAGTTGCTCGTTGTTAGTTGTCAGCCAGGATATTGTCTGCCCGCTAACAACTAACAACTGATACCGAACAACTTATCCTATCTTCTATGCTGCTTCTCCAGCGCGTCAACTTCGGCCTCGCCTTCCCGGGCCGGCATCCATTGCCAGGCGCCGGGCTTGGGGCTGTCCTGTAGTTTGATGTAGTTGGCGGCGGCGGCGTTGGGCACCAGCAGCAGCGCGGCGCCACCCGCCATTCCGCTGCTCAGGCGCACAATGTGCCCGAAACGCGGGCAGGCCAGCTCCACATATTCGCCCGGCCGCAGCTGCCCCATCTCCCGGTCATCGAGCATGATGCGCTGAGGGGCCGGGGACCCACTCAGCGGGCGGTACACGTACACGAAGGCCGTATCGCTGGGCTGGGCCTGGCCCAGTGGCGGGAAAGCCGCCACCTGGCCGGTGCGCATGTCGAGCGCAAAGGCGGCCGGCTGGCCCGTGTTGTCGTCGGGGCTGGCGAGTATGGCCCCCAGCGCGCCCGCGGCGGCATACTGCTGGGAGCGCTGGTTGACAGCCTGCACATCGAGCGGCGCGGCCCCAACAAACGTATAAAAATCGTCTTGCCGGTTCAGCAGGCGGTAGACTTTGCCGTGGCGGATGTAGGCCCGGCGGCCGTCCGAAAAGCCCCACACTTCACGCGGCGCCACCCGGTCGCCGGTGGCGGTGTGCACCCTGGGGCGTAGCAGCGTCGTGCCTTCCCAGCCCGCCGCAGTCAGGCGCAGAGTGTCGAGGCGCAGCTGGGTGGCCGTATCGGGCCGGTTGTTCAGGAATTGCTCGAAGAGAAAATATACCCCGCGGCGGGGGGCACTGGCCCGTAGCACGGCGGGCCGGGCGGTTTTCAGCGGATTGTCGGCGGGCAGCTGGGCCAGGGTGTGGACGGGTAATCGGGATGCCCGCGCCCAGTCCACCCCGGCCAGCTGCAGCAGGCAGTCCTCCAGCATTTTGGCAATGTGCGGCGCATGGATGGCCGTGGTTTCGAGGGCGCGCACGTTAGTATGCGCGGCCACGCTCCGCACAAAGTGGTAGCCGTCGGGGAGGTGGGCATACACATCGAGGGCGAGGTCGGCCGCGGCCAGCTCGGTCATGCCGTTCATCACCTCGCTCACCCGCAGCTGGCGCACGCACAGCACCACGGCGTGGTCGGTGGGCCGCGAAGGCAGCTGCAGCTTTAGCCAGGCAGTGAGTTCCGGACCCAGTCCCTGCCGGAAAAAAGCGGCCGCCGGGCGGTTGTTCAGCCCCCGGTACACCGTGCCGATTGCGGCCGCTTGATTGGGACGGCCATCCAGCACCTGCTCCACAACCAGAGCACGGTTGGGGATGTCCAGCGTTTGCTGGTTGAGGTCCAGGTAATAAATCTGGGCCTGGGCCGCCCGTCCCGCTATCAGAACCGCCAGTATCAGCAGCAGGCGCACCCGTCGCAATAGCCGTGAAAAGGGTAAAAGACCGGGCATGGCAGAGAGATGAAGCCAGTGGTTGAGTGGGTGATTAATTGCCCGCCGCCCTGGCCAGCCGCTGGATACGCTTCATCTCAAACTGGCCTTCCTTGACCGATACCGGCCGCAGCTCCGGCGCCCCGCCGTCCGCCGGTACCACGCATTCCAGATAAGAAGGATGACTGAAATCGGGCACGAATTCGCGGCAGGCTTCGGGACCCGTGCCCAGCTGCGCGCAGACTTTCAGCTCCTTCCGGCGGTCGGTCCAGGTGATGGCCGTCCATTGCCAGGTGTGCAGCGGCTGGGCCGGCTGGTTGGCTGCGCCGATGGCTACCGTTTGGTCTTTGGCGGGGTCGCTGCGGCGGTACACGTACACTTTGGCCGTGTCGGGGGCAATGGCGAAGCCGTCGGCATCTGTCTGGCCGGCCTGCTCCACCGGCACCACGCGGCCGCTGGCCAGGTGCATTTCGTAGAGGTCCAGCGCCCCGGCCGAGTTGGCTGCCCCCGCGATGGCCGCCCCCAGCAGGCCGCCCATGGCCGCCGCGCCCGCCATGTTGGCGGCGGCTTTCTCATCGAACACAGGTGGCCCCATGAAAGTATAGGTGCGGCCATCGGCGGCCGGCAGCAGCTTGTAGAAGCTGTGCCGGTAGGCAATCAGCATTTCGGTGCCGTCGCTCAGGCCCCACAGGTCGGAGGTGGGCACGGGGCGGTTGGGGTGCTTGTCGTCGGTGCCCAGGTAGGTGGGCTGCGCTTCGTCGGTGCCGGCCCAGCGCTTGCCGGGGTGGGCAACGTGCGTGATGGCAAACGGGTACTGCGGCTCGGTTGGCGCATTGTTGCGGAATTCCTGAAGGCTGCGGTAGAAGCCGCGCTTCGGAGCCGTCGCCGTCTGAATGGGGAAGCGCTGGGCCATCGCGCCGCCCCGGCCGGCCAGGGCATCGGCCCGGCTCAGGGTTTCGGCGGTGGGGGCGGGCAGGGCTTCCAGCTGGCGCAGGGCTTGTTGCAGCACCAGGGCAATGTTGGCCGCGTGGTGCTTGGTCACGTCGAGGCCGCCGCGCTGGGCCGTTTCGCCCACGGCCAGCAGCAGCCGGAAGGTGCTATCGGGCTGGGGCTCCAGGAAATCGGCCACTAACTCGGTTTCAGCGTGCTCGGCGCTGGCGCGCAATTGCTCGTTCAGGGCCAGGGTAAACACGCGCATCAGCACGGGCCGGGTGCCGGGGCCGGCGGGTAGCTGCGCCCGCAGAAACTGCTGAAGCTCAGCGGCCAGGGGCTGGGTGAAATCGGCCGAAACCACGGCGTTGTTCATGCCCCGGTGCACGGTGCCCAGCCGGCTGCGGTCGGCGCGCAGGTCCAGCACGCGGGCCACTTGCCAGGGGCCGGCGGGCACGTCGAGTTTTTCGGCCTTCAGGTCGAAGCGGTAGGCAGATTGGGCCTGGCCGGGGCGGGCCAGCAGCAGGGCGGCAAAAGCCAGGCAGAAAGGTAGAAGACGGTTCATTCGCCAAAACTACTGACTTTCCAGTGGCCTAAAAAAGCCTTTCCAGGCCTTTTAATCCCAACGCTACGGCGCCGCCGCCGCCGTGCCTGCTTTCTTCACCAAAGCTTTACGCGCCAGGGGCTACGGCCAGCCCCGCCCGTGCTGTATATTTGTTGTCCCCGGAGTGTGCCGGGTGGTCTTTTCTTTGGTATGAAGCACTTTGTTACTGCTCTTTTCGCCGTTTTACTTACCCTGCCGGCTCTGGCTCAGAACACCTTTTCCATTCGGGGGCGCGTGCTCGAGGGCGTGACTGGTGAAACCCTGCCCGGTGCCACCGTGCAGGTTTCCGGCAATGGCCAGAGCACCGGCGGCGGGGCCGATGCCGACGGCTCCTACAAAATCAGCGGCCTGCCCGCCGGCACGTACACGGTGCAGGCCAGCTTCGTGGGCTACAGGCCCAAATCGCAGGTCGTGAAAATTACGACCCAGAGCGTGGTGGCCACCTTCTCGCTCGCCTCCGACAACGCCAGCCTGGAGGAAGTGCAGGTAGTGGCTGCCCAGGCCCAGGAGCGCGAAACCCCCGTGGCCTTCTCGGCCGTGAACGAGGTGAAAATCCGCGAAACCCTCTCCAACCGCGACCTGCCGATGATTCTCAACGAGACACCCGGCGTGTACGCCACCCAGGGCGGCGGCGGCACCGGCGACTCGCGCATCAATATCCGCGGCTTCGACCAGCGCAACGTGGCCGTGCTCGTGAACGGCGTGCCCGTGAATGACATGGAAACCGGCGCCGTATTCTGGAGCAACTGGGACCTAGGCGACGTCACCAAGTCCTTGCAGGTGCAGCGCGGCCTGTCGGCTTCCAAGATTGCCGTGCCCTCGGTGGGCGGCACCATCAACGTGCTCACCAAGGGCTCCGATGCCAGGAAAGGGGCCTTGGCCCGCGTCGAAACCGGCTCCAACAACTACCGCAAGTACTCGCTCATGCTCAGCACGGGGCAGCTGAAAGGCGACTGGGCCGTGACGGTGTACGGTTCGCGTCGTACTCAGGACGGCTGGGTCGACAAGGCGTTCGATGATGCCTGGACATACTTTGGCACTGTCAGCAAGCGCCTCGGCCGGCATAACCTGTCGCTCACCGGCCTGGGCTCGCCCCAAAGCCACGGCCAGCGCGGCGCATTTCCGGATTTCGTTGGCGTCTATTCCAATGAAAAGGCCCGCGAAATCGGGACCACCGTGCGCGCCGACGGTGACAAAGGCTTCGCCTACAACCCCTACTGGGGCTACCTCGACCGCTACACCATCGTGGGCGGGGCCAAGGTGAGCAATGGCCAGGAGGTGGTGAACACCCGCACCAACTACTACCACAAGCCCCAGATTAACTTCAACGACCTGTGGCAGGTGAACGACCGGCTGTTCGTTTCCACGGTGGCCTACGCCTCCTACGGCAACGGCGGCGGCTCGCTGGGCCTGAACGCCATCACGGGCCTGAACGGGGTGCAGACCGTGTACGATGCCAACTACAACAACGCCACCAAGCAGTCGTCGAACTTCCTGGTAAACAGCGTGAACAGCCACCGTTGGTACGGCTTCGTGGTGGGGGCTGACTACCTGCTGAACGACAAGCTGACGCTGTCGGCCGGCGTGGACGGCCGCGACTACACCGGTACGCACTACCGCGAAGTGCGCGACCTGCTGGGGGGCAACTTCGCCATCAACGCCAGCGACCAGAACGCCGCGCCCAACACCCGCCTGTACGTGGGCGACAAGCTGAGCTTCAACTACGACGGCAAAACCCACTGGCTGGGCGGGTACACCCAGCTTGAGTACAAGACCCCGCTGCTCTCGGCCGTTATCAGCGGCACGGTTTCGCAGGTGAACTACAAGCGCATCGACTACTTTCAGAAAATCCAGAGCGACGGCACCTACTTCGAAACGCCGTGGGCCAGCTTCAACGGCTTCAGCGTGAAGGGCGGAGCCAACTACAACCTCACCGAGCACGACAACGTGTTTTTCAACGTCGGCTTCAACAACAAAATCCCGCTCTTCAACGGCGTGTACACCAGCACGGGCCTCCGGTATCGCGACGTGAAACCCGAGGGCATCACGAGCGCCGAAATCGGCTACGGCATCACCTACCCCAGCATGAAGGTGACGCTGAACGCCTACTACACGCTGTGGGCCAACAAAACCACCAACTCCATTGCGAGCTCGGCCGACGGGGCCATCTACAGCAGCGTACGCAACGTGGATGCCCGCCACATGGGCGTGGAGATGAGCGTGGCCCAGGAAATCAGCCGCCGCCTGCAGCTGAGCGCCGCCATCTCGCTCGGCGACTGGCGCTGGATTGGCAAGGGCCTGCTGAACCAGAGCAAGGAAGACGGCACCCAAGTGAACCAGGTTGACCAGCCGGTGTACCTCAACAACGTGCACGTGGGCGACGCCGCCCAGAACCAGTTCCAGATTGGCCTGCGCTACGAGCCATTCCGCGGGGCTTTCATCCGGCCCTCGTTTCTGCTCTTCAGCAAGTACTACGCGGCCTTCAACCCCGAGGCCATCCTCGACGCCTCATCGAGCACCGACTCGTACCGCCTGCCCACCTCGCGCAACCTCGACCTGCACCTGGGCTACGATTTCAAGCCCTTATTTGGCGATAAAGTACGCTTCGGCCTGAAAGGCTCCATCCTCAACGTGCTGAACGAGTTCTACTTCACCGACGTGTCGAACCCGTCCAATACCAACACCAACCTGGCCAACCTGCAAGCCTTTTTCAACAAAGGCCGCACCTTCACGGTGGGCCTCTCCGCTACGCTGTAGCCTGCGGAAGGAAGAACAAACGGCCCCGGTTCCTGCATCAGGAACCGGGGCCGTTTGTTTTAGGTGTCGAAGGCAAACTGTAGACGACTAGTCTGGGCTGTCCGTTGCGGGCGCGGCCTTACCGGGCTCCGGCGGCGGCGGCGGCCAGCACGGCGCTGCGCATTTCTTCGGGCGAGGTGTTTTTGACGAGGTAGCTGTGGGCGCCTTCGGCCAGCACGGTGCTCACCAGGGAAGGGTCGTCGTGCATGGAAATGATGACCACGCGCACCGCGGGAAACTGGGTGCGCAGCAGGCGAGTGGTTTGCAGGCCGTCGAGAATGGGCATCTGCATGTCCATCAGCACCACATTGGGGCTGCTGCCCTGGTCCAGCAGCTCCAGCAGTTCCTGGCCATTGCCGGCCTCGCACACCACCTCAATGCCCGCGTAGCCACTGAGCAGGGCGCGCAGGCCTTTGCGAAACAAAATATGGTCATCAACAATGGCCAGCCGAACGGGAACGGCGCCGGAAGCGGTAGGGGAATTCATGAGTTTAGGGTAAAAGACGGGGTGGGAGTGCCGGCGGGCAGCAATGTGACGGGTAAGACGGCCTCGACGCGGGTACCGCCGCCGGGCGCGGAATGATAGTGCAATTGGCCCCCCAGCACGGCCACCCGGCTGCGCAGGTTGATGAGGCCCATGCCCACGGGCTGCCCGTGGGGGCCGGGGGGCGGCAATTCTTCCAGCGCCGCGAGGTCGAACCCCTGGCCGTCGTCGGAATACGTGAGGGTGAGCAGGCCGGGCACGGTGGCCACCCGCAGCACAATATGCGGGGCCTGGGCGTGCATCAGGCCGTTAGTGAGCAGCTCCTGGGCAATGCGGTACACCATCAGCTCGTGCGGCGGAATGAGCCGGCCGAGCGGGCCTTCCTGCTCCAGGCGCACTTCCGGTCCGCTCTCGGTGGGCACGGCTTGCACCAGCGCGCGCAGTGCCTGCACCAGCCCCAGCTGCTGGAGCGTGGCCGGCTGCAGGTTGCGCGAAATGCGGCGCACCTCCGCCACGGCCTGGTCAATCAGGTCGCTGGCCTCGGGCGAGGGCGGACTGCCGGGGGCATACAAATGCAGCTTGGCCAGGGCCAGAATGGTGCCCACGCCGTCGTGCAGCTCCCCGGCAATGCGCTGGCGCTCGTCTTCCTGGGCCACCAGGGCCGCCGCCAGGGCCTGCTGCTGGGCGGCTTCCTGCAACTGCGCCAATTCCTGTTGCTGGCGCAACTGCCCACGCTGATAGCGTACCACAAACCACACCAGCCCAAGTACGAGCAGGAGCAATGTAGGGGTGAGTAGCAGCAACGGTAAAAGGTTTGTCACATGAAGGCACCTGGTAGACAGGTTGCACAAAAAATGGCGAAAAGAAGCGCCGGCCTGTTAAACTAACATAGCAACAGGGCAGCTAATATATGTAGCGCAGCCGCAATGGTTCAGGTCGCGATTAAAAACAAGAAAAAAGCATCACAAAATAAGGTAAAGACATGTACAAAGCGGGGTGCCCCGCTTAGCATTCGGCAGCAACGTATGCCAGCGGCCAGAGGTCAGAAGCGAGCCAGTTTGCCGGCGGCTGCAGTATTCTCATTTGCGGCTGTCAGCACGGTGGCATTGCCTGGCTTTGCGCGTAGGAAAGCCAGGGTCAGAAAATAATTGAAGACCAGGCCCGATACGGAAACAAAGGAAAACTTCACGTAAAAATTAAATTCAGAGGCTGGCATCAAATCTGTGCTAAAGGCCGTGACCGTGCCGGCTGAATACAGCAGCTGCCCTACACTCAGCAGCCACAGCGGGTCATGCGTGGGGCGGCGAGTGGCAGGGCCGTTTAGGGTTTGCTCAAGGTAAAGCAAAGCAAACCCGGCAAGCAGGGCACATTGCGTCACCCGGCTAACGGAGGCTGCCACCAGGCTAATACTGAAGCTGAAGCCAATTACGCCGACCACCATGGCTATGCCTGCCAGAGTGAGCCACAACACCATGCGACGAGTGCTGGCCAGGGTTAATACCTGGTAGTACACCGCGCCAAACAGCACGGTTTTGCCCAGGTTAAAGCCGACGATGAAGCAGTAGTTGGTCGGCAAGTAAGCCGGATACAGCAAATAGGCTCCCGCCGATGAGGCGAGGGACAGGTACACGTACCAGCTCAGCAGCTTTATGGGCGGCGAAAAATGCTTCCTTCGCCACCATACCACTGTCATGGGCACCACTGTGCTCGCCTGCATGACGTACACCAGTCCCAGCATGATTTGTAGTAGTATTTCGGCCATAGCTGGGCGGTAAAGCGGTGGGGGCATTTAACTATTAAGCACGTTCGACACGCCACTACGCGGCGGGCCGCTGGGCACATCATCTGCCACGATGAAGGTGCCGTAAATCTGGTCATCTTCGTCGGTATTGGCCCCCACGGCTACCAGCTTGGACACCGAGCCGTCGAGCCCATAGTAAATGCGAATGCCCATGCAGCCGGGTTGTTTCAAAATCTTCTGAAGAATGTCGCACCCAAAGAAATAGGAGTAAACCTCATTGGGCTGTGGGTGGGCTGCCCGGTAGTTACCGTTCCACTCCTGCGCCTTGCTGATGTCAATCGCGCTACCTTCAGAACCATTAAATGCCATAAAATTTTGCAGAAAAAAAATTGAAACAAAAGAAGTTTGTATTGGATGAATGCGCCAAATATAGGCATTGGCGCGAAAGAACGATATTAAATTAAAAAATATCTACCACGCCCGGCCCGGCCCACCGGCCAGGTCGTCGTGCTCATCTGCTTCCTCCCCATCGTCGTCCTCTTCCACTTCTTCGTCCTCATCACTTGTTTCTTTAGGCGGCTCATCCTCATTATCTTCCTCATCCTCATTCTCTTCCTCTTCATCGAGCGTGTCGAAGATGCGGTCAAGCGAGGTTTCGGCGTGGCGCAGCTTGTGGCGGCAGAGGCGAATGAGCTCGGCCGAGCGTTCGACGCGGGTGGTGAGGTCGTCCACATCCACGGCATCGGTTTCGAGGGCGCGGAGGATGGTTTCCAATTCCTCAATGGCTTCGCGGTAAGTCATTTTATGTTGTTCGTTGTCTGTTGTTCGTTGCTGGTTGTCCGGGGGATTTTGGGGAGGCAGTACGGACCGATAACTGCTCGCTGTTCGCTGCTAACTGAACCAGTCGCAGCTCGGCGCGGTGCAGGTGGCGCTCCAGGGCCAGCTGTAGCTGGAATCGGCGGCGCAGCAGGTTTTCGCGTCGCCGATGGTGGTGGCGGCTGAACCGTTTTAGTAGCACCCGTCCGCGCCGGCGCAGGCCTTGGTGTTCGTGAGCCAGGGTGCGCCGGGCCGCCTGCGGCAGCTGGTGTCGGAAGCGCCCAAGACTAACGGCCAGCTGCCGCAGCTGCTCGCGCGGGCCCTGGACGGCCTGCCGGGCACGGGCGCGCAGGGCATCGCGGGCATCGTCGAGCTGGCGGTGGGCGGCGTAGCGGCCCCGGCCGCTGAGCTGGTCGAGGCGGGCGTGGCGCTGGCTGAGCTGGCGGCGGGCCAGCGCGGCTACCTGCTCGCCCAGGCCCACCACCACGGCCTCCAGCCGGGCCAGGCGCTCGACCAGAAAGGCCGCGACGGCCGTTGGGGTTTTGAGGGCGCGGTGGGCGGTGAGGTCCACCACGGCCTCGTCGCGCTCGTGGCCAATGCCGGTGAGGACCGGCAGCGGAAATGCCCCCACGGCCGCCGCCAAGCCATATTCATCGAAGGCCAGCAAATCGGTGCGGCTGCCCCCACCCCGGATAATCACCACAGCATCGAACTGCCCGCGCCGGGCCCGCACGCCATCCAGTGCCGCCCGAATGCTGGCCGGGGCCTCGTCGCCCTGCATGGCGGCCGGAAACAGCGTGAGCGCAAAATCATAAGGTGCCTCCTGCAATTGCTGCACAAAATCCTGAAAGCCCGCCGCGGTGGGCGACGAAATAACGGCCAGCCGCTGCGGCGCCAACGCCAGCGTGAGCAGCTGCTGGCGTTCCAGCAGGCCTTTTTCTTCCAGCAGGCGCAGCGTTTTCAGGCGCTGCAACGCCAGCTCGCCCACCGTGTAGCTGGGGTCGATGGCCACCACATCCAGGCTCAGGCCATACTGCTCGTGAAAGCGCACCTGCACCCGCAGCAGCAGCTTCAGGCCGGGGCGCAGGGGCTGGCCGGTGTGCCGCTCAAACGCCGGGGCCAGCTGCTGGTAGCGCTGGCTCCAGAGCGTGGCCCGGGCCTGGGCTTTCACGGGTACGCCGCTGCCGTCGGTGGTTTGCTCGGTGAGGGTGAGGTAGCAGTGCGCGCCGGCGAAACGGGGCAGGGTAAGCTCGGCCACTTCGGCCACTACCCAATAGGAATCGGCCAGTTGCTGCTGCAGCGCCTGGCGCACCCGGCCCAGCAAGTCGGCCAGGCCCAGCGGGGCGGGGGGCAGAACGGGGGGAAGCTCCGGGCGGCGGTTGTAGAGCGGCATGGGTGCAAGTTACGGGGAGCAGGCGGTGCAGTGGCGCTGGAAGAGGAACCCACGCGGATATTTGCGGCGTTCGTGCAACTGCTGTGAAGGCCAAGTGTCCCTAACTTCACGGCATTATTTCCCAACCTAATTCCCACTTCATGATTTCAATGTTTCTTGCACGGCGGCTAAGCCTGGCCGTTCTCGGTTTGGGCAGCCTGGCTGCCACCATCGCGGCCGGGCCGCCCACCACGCCTCCCACCACCCCGCCGCAGAAGGGGGTTGGCATCAACATCGCCAACATCGACCCGTCGGTGAAGCCCTGCGAGGACTTCTTTCATTACGCTTCGGGCAACTGGCTCAAAAACAACCCCGTTCCGGCCGCTGAGTCGCGCTGGGGCTCGTTTAATGAGCTGGCCGACCACAACAACGCCACCCTGCGCGCCATCCTGAACGATGCCGCCAAGAATGCCGCCAAGGCCCCCAAAGGCTCGAACGCCCAGAAAGTAGGCGATTTTTACGCCTCGGCCATGGACTCGGCCGCCATTGAGGCGGCTGGCCTCAAGTACCTGCAGCCGCACCTGAACCGCATCGCGGCCATCAAGGACCTGAGCGAGATGCAGCAGTTTCTGGCCGACCCCAAGGCGCACGCCGGTAGCGTGTGGTACGGTTCGGGCGTGGGCCAGGACGATAAAATCAGCACCCAATACGCGGTGCAGCTGGGCCAGGGCGGCCTTTCGCTGCCCGACCGGGACTACTACTTAAAGGAAGACGCCCGCTCGAAAGCCATTCGCACGGCCTACGACGCGTATCTGGTGAATACCTTCAAACTGCTCGGCGATGACGAGGCGGTGGCCAAAGCCAACGCCGCGACCGTGCAGCGCATCGAAACCCGTCTGGCCAAAGCCAGTAAAAGCCGTGTCGACCTCCGCGACCCCTACGCCAACTACAACAAGATGACGCTGGCCCAGGCCGACGCCGCCTACCCCAACCTGACCCTGCCGCTGGCGCTGAAAGAAAACGGCCTGGCCGCGGCCAAGGAAGTCATCGTGGGCCAGCCCGAGTTCATGAAAGAAGTGAACACCATGCTGAAGGAGGAGCCCCTGGCCGACCAGAAGCAGTACCTTCGCTTCCACTTGGTGAACAGCGTGACGCCGGCCCTGCCCAAAGCGTTTGGCGACGAGAGCTTCAAGCTGACGCAAGTGCAGACGGGTGCCAAAAAGCAGCAGCCCCGCTGGAAGCGCATGTTGGGCTCGACGGACCGCGCCTTGGGCGAGGCTTTTGGCCAGCTCTACGTCGACAAGGCTTTCTCGGCCGTATCGAAGGCCAGGGTGAAGCAGATGATTGAAAACCTGCGCGTGGCCTACGCCGAGCGCATCAAGGCCACCGACTGGATGAGCGCCGGCACCAAAGCCGAAGCCCTCAAAAAGCTGAACGCCTTCACCGTGAAAATCGGCTACCCCGACAAGTGGAAGGACTATTCGAGCCTGAACATCTCGCGCGAGTCGTACCTGAACAACCTGTTTGCCGCCCAGGAATGGGCCAACAAAGAGGAAGTCAACCACTTTGGCAAGCCGATTGACCGCAACGAGTGGGTCATGACGCCGCCCACGGTGAACGCCTACTACAACCCGCCGATGAACGAGATTGTGTTCCCGGCCGGCATCCTCCAACCCCCGTTCTACGACCCCAAGGCCGACGACGCGGTGAACTACGGCGGCGTGGGCGCCGTGATTGGCCACGAAATGACCCACGGCTTCGACGACCAGGGCCGCCAGTACAACGCCGAAGGCAACCTGAAAGACTGGTGGACCAAGGAGGACGCCGACAAGTTCAACGCCAAGGCCGACATCGTGGGCAAGCAGTTTGACGCCTTCATGCCCTTGGATTCGGTGCACGTGAACGGCAAGCTGACCATGGGCGAAAACCTGGCCGACCTCGGCGGCCTCACCATTGCTTATCAAGCGTTTGAGAAGACCCCGCAAGCCAAGGCCCAGGCCAAGATTGAAGGCTTCACCCCGGAGCAGCGCTTCTTCCTGGCCTACGCCCAAATCTGGCGCACGAATGCCCGGCCCGAATACCTGCGCCAGCAGGTGCAGACCGACCCGCACTCGCCGGCCCAGTTCCGCACCAACGGCCCGCTGATGAACATGCCCGAGTTCTACAAAGCCTTTGGCTGCCAGGACGGCAACAAAATGATGCGCGCCCAAGCCGACCGCTCCAAAATCTGGTAAGCCCGTCGGTAGCACATTGTAAGTAAAAAGGAAGAATGAGGGATTTAGCAAAATTGCTAATCCCTCATTCTTTCTTTTTATTTTTTGCATTTTTATCAGCAATCGGGTGTTGTAACTTGCACTTCGCATTAATTAGACCGTTTTATTTTACTTTTCACTATGACCCATTTTTTATTTGTGCGGCGTGCGGCCTTGTCGGTGGCGGTGCTGGGCCTGGTAGCCGGAACAGCGCAGGCCCAGACTAAAGTCAAAACCAAGTCCAGCAGCGTGGGCAAGACGAAAGCCACTGTCCCGGCTGTCCCAGGCCAAACGGGGGTTGGCGTTTCGCGGGCCAATATGGACCTGACGGCCTCGCCCTGCGACAATTTCTTTCAGTATGCTTCGGGTGGCTGGGTAAAAAACCATCCCATCCCGGCGGCTGAGTCGCGCTGGGGTTCTTTCAACGAATTGGGCGACCGCAACCAGGCCATCGAGCGCCGCATTTTGGACAAGGCGGCCAGCGACCGCATGGCCAAGCCCGGCACCAACCTGCAAAAAGTGGGCGACTTCCACGCCGCCGCCATGGACAGCATGGCCATCGAAAAAGCCGGCCTGAAATACCTCCAGCCGCGCCTGAGTCAGATTGCGGCCATCAACGACCTGCCCACCATGCAGCACTACCTGGCCGACCCCAAGTCATTTGCCACGGGGTGGTACGGTTTCGGGGTGACGCAGGACAGCAAAAACAGCACGCAGTACGCCGTGCGCATGGGCCAGGGCGGCCTCTCGCTGCCCGACCGCGACTACTACCTGAAGGACGACGCCCGCTCCAAAACCATTCGGGCCGCGTACCAGACCTACCAGGTCAACATTTTTAAGATGCTGGGCGACGACCAGGCCACGGCCGAAAAGAACGCCGCCGCCGTCACCCGCATCGAAACCCGCCTCGCCAAGGCTTCCCGCACCCGGGTGGCCCTGCGCGACCGCGAGAGCAACTACAACAAGCTAACCGTGGCCCAGGCCACCGCCGACTACCCCAACCTGAACGTGCCGCTGCTGCTCAGGGACAGCGGCCTGGCCGATGCCAAGGACATCATCGTGGGCCAGCCCGAATTCCTGAAGGAAGTGAGCGCCATGTTCAAAGAAGAGCCCCTGGCCGACCAGAAGCAGTACCTGCGCTGGCACCTGGTGGCGGCCGTGACGTCGGCGCTGCCCAAGGCCTACGGCGACGAATCCTTCCGCTTCGCGCAAGTGCTGAGCGGCGCCAAGCAGCAGCAGCCCCGCTGGAAGCGCGCCCTGCGGGCCACCGACGGCGCGTTGGGCGAAGCCTTTGGCCAACTCTACGTCGACGAAGCCTTCAGCCCCGAAGCCAAGGCCCGCGCCAAAGCCATGGTGGAAAACCTGCGCACCGCCTACGCCGAACGCATTCAGGCGGCCGACTGGATGAGCGCCGCCACCAAGGCCGAGGCCCTGAAAAAGCTGAACGCCTTTGCGGTGAAAATTGGCTACCCCGACAAGTGGAAGGACTATTCGGCCCTCACAATCTCGCGGGAGAGTGCCCTGAACAACCTGTTTGCCACCGCCGAATGGTCGTCGCGGGACAACCTCAAGAAGTTTGGCAAGCCGATTGACCGCGGCGAGTGGAACATGACCCCGCCCACGGTGAACGCCTACTACAATCCGAGCATGAACGAAATCGTGTTCCCGGCCGGCATTCTGCAGCCCCCGTTCTACGACCCCAAGGCCGATGACGCGGTGAACTACGGCGGCATCGGCGCCGTGATTGGCCACGAGATGACCCACGGCTTCGACGACCAAGGCCGTAAGTCGGACGCCAGCGGCAACCTGCGCGACTGGTGGACCAAGGAAGACGGCGAAAAGTTTGTGGCCAAGGCCGCGGTAGTGGGCAAGCAGTACGACGCCTTCACGCCGCTCGATTCGGTGCACGTAAACGGCAACCTGACCATGGGCGAAAACCTGGCCGACCTCGGCGGCCTCACCATTGCCCACCAGGCCTTTATGAAAACGGCGCAGTACAAGGGCGGCAAGTCGATTG
Source organism: Hymenobacter terricola (assembly GCF_017921975.2). Taxonomy (GTDB): domain Bacteria; phylum Bacteroidota; class Bacteroidia; order Cytophagales; family Hymenobacteraceae; genus Hymenobacter; species Hymenobacter terricola. The sequence continues at coordinate 26,123 of NZ_JAGEMO020000021.1, read as the reverse complement.
ACGGCTTCACGCCCGAGCAGCGCTTCTTCCTGGGCTGGGCCCGTATCTGGGCTTCGCACGCCCGCCCCGAGTACGTGCGCCAGCAGGTGATGACCGACCCGCACTCGCCCGAGGAGTTCCGCACCAACGGCCCGCTGCAGAACATGCCGGAGTTTCACGCGGCCTTTGGTTGCAAGGAAGGCGACAAGATGGTGCGCCCCACGGCCGACCGCGCCAAAATTTGGTAAGGCATTTGCATAGCATCCATTGAATCACGCACGGAAAACTGTTTCCGCGCCCGATACGAGAAGGTCCGCTCCCCTTGGGGGCGGGCCTTTTTAATTGCGGAAGTTCTGGGTTATTAATAGAGTAAATTGTATATTTGGTAAACTAACCTTTGAGCTGATGAAACGACTATACTTTGCCCTACTGTTGGCTTTGGTGGCTATTTCTCAAGCTGCTATCGCCCAGGTACTGACCATTGACGGGGCCCAGGTGACGGTGCAGGCCGGGGCTACGATTAGCGCAAGCGGCGGTGTGCTCAACAAAGTGGGCGGCACCCTCACCAACGACGGCACCGTGGAAGTGGCCGGCGATTTCACCAATGCCGGCACGGTGGCCGCCGGCACGGGCCTGCTGCGCTTCACCGGCGCGGCCGACCAGACCGTGACGCCCGGCGGGGCCAGCTTCTACCGGATGGAAGTGGCCAAACCCACCAGCAACACCACCGCCGTGCTGCTGCCAGCCAGCACCGCCCTTATCATTACCAACCAACTTCTCCTGACCCAGGGCATGGTGCGCACCCCGGCTACCTCAACCGTTTTGCTGCCCGATGGGGCCACTGTGGTGGGCGAAGCTACCGGCCGCTACGTGGTGGGCAACCTGCAGGTGCAGCGCGCCGCCGTAACCTCCTTAGTGGATTTTGGCAACGGCCTGAGCCTCGACGGCACCGGCCAGGCCCTGGGCGCCGTGACCGTGACGCGCACCGCCGGCCTGCTGTTGCCCAACGTGAGCTACGGCACCAACCTGAATAACAACACCAAAGGCATCGACCGCATCTGGACCGTGGTGCCCGCCGCGCAGCCCACCGCGCCCGTGCCCTTCACCCTCACCTGGCTGCCCGACGATAACAACGGCCTGGCCACCACCTCGCCGGTCCGGCCCTGGCAGCAGGCCACGGCGGGTACGGCGTGGGGCCGGCTGGGCACGCCCTCCGCGTTCACCAGCTATACGGTGAGCGCCACGTCGCCCACGCTGGCCCGCTTCACGGTGAGCAGCGAGGCCAACCCGCTGCCGGTGGAGCTGCTCACCTTTGAGGCCGCGCCTGACGGCCCGGCGGCCGTGCAGCTGCGCTGGGCCACGGCTTCGGAAAAAGATAACGCCGGCTTCACGGTGGAGCGCAGCCTCGATGGCCTGGCGTTCGATGGGCTGGGCTTTGTGGCCGGCCACGGCAACGCCACTTCGCAAAATACCTACGGTTTCCGCGATGCACACCTGCCGGCCAAGCGCGACCTGCTGTACTACCGCCTGCGCCAAACCGACCTGAGTGGCCAAATCACGTACTCGCCCGTGCGCTCCGTGCGCCTCGAAGGGGCTGAGCCCGGCTTCCACGTCTATCCGACCATTGCCGAAGGCGGCCACGTTTATTATGAATACACCGGCCCGGTAGCCCCGGCCACGCTTGAGGTGCTGGACGCCGTGGGCCGCGTGGTTTATCACCAGGCTTCCGACGGCGGCAGCCTGGGCGAGGTGCCCGTAGCGGGCCTGGCCAGTGGGGCCTACGTGCTACGCTACCGCACCGGTACGGCCGCCTACCAGGCCCGTTGCGTGGTGAAGTAATCCGCCTGAATTTTACTGAAAAGGCCCGTTTCCAGTCGAAAATGGGCCTTTTTGGTGTGTAAGTAGTGGTGCAGCGGTAACCGTCTGGTTGACGCCTGCGCCGGTCCGACTGCCCTAGGCGGTCCGACCGGTTGTCGTTGTTTACTGAACCGTTCTCCCTTCAACCGGTCGGACCGCCTAGGGCGGTCGGACCGGCGCAGGCGGATACTGCGGCGCTATTTCACCACTTCCACTTTCATGGTGATATCCCTGACCGGCCACTTGTCGGACTCCACGGGCTCGTTGGCAATTTTATCGACCACGTCCTGGCCCTCGGTTACTTCGCCGAAAACCGTGTACTGGCCGTCGAGCGAGGGCACGCCGCCCACTTCGGCGTAGGCCCGCACCTGGGCCGGCGAGAGCTTGCGGCCGGCCATGGCCTGCGATTGGTTGGGGGCCAGCTTTTCGCCCACCACAAAGTAGAAATCGGTGTTGGACGACAGGCGGTGGGGGTTCTGCTCGTCGTCGTAGCGGGCCATGCCCAGGGCGCCTTTCCGGTGGAAATGCCCGGGCCGGATTTCGGGCGGCAGGCGGTACCGCTTCAGCCGGATGGTGCGGGCGTTGTAGGTCTGCCCGCCCTGCACGGCAAAGTCCTTTACCACGCGGTTGAACATGGTTTCATCAAACACGCCCTTGCGGGCCAGCAGCAGGAAATTGGCCCTGTGGATGGGCGTGTCGTCGTACAGCTTCACCCGAATGGTGCCCAGCCGGGTATGCACCAGCACTTCGGAGCCGGGGTATTGGCGGCCGTAGGCCAGCAGCGCGGCGGGCGCGGCGCTGTCGGTGAGGGTGGCCAGGTCGGGGCCGGGAACAACCGGAGCGGTTTTGGTGGGGGCGGTGGCGGGCGGCGCCTGGTTGCAGGCCGCGAGCAACGCCAGGCCAAGCATGGCCAGCCGGCTGGTAAAGGAAGTGGACATGAGAACAGGAGTGGGACCGAAGACCTGGGCAAGATAAGAATTCGGGCCGGGCCAGACCGGCAAGTACCGCCACAAAAAAGCCCGTACCGGGCGGTACGGGCTTTTTCAAGAAGGCTTGCAGAAGTTAGCCAGGCGGTTTTACCACTCCAGCTTGGTGGCTTTTTGCTTGGTTTTCTCGCTGCCGGCCTTGCTTTTGGTTTTCACTTTGACCTTGTCGGTCGCTGGTGCCGGAGCACTCGCAGGCGTGGCGGCCTCGGCTGGGGCCGGGGCTTCGGCGGGGGTGGGCTCGGTTTCTTCGGCGGGCGGCGCGGCCATGTCCTTCGCCGATTTGATTTCGTCGACGGTTTCCACTTTTTTGGCTTTCTGCTGGGCCAGCAGCAATTGGTCCTGGGGCAGGGTGTTTTTCTTCCAGGCCGCAAGCTCGGTGGCGAGCTTTTCTTTTTCGTCCTTGCTGGGCTTGCTGGGCGTCATCATGGGGCCGAGGTCGGGCTTGCCGCCGTCCTGCCACGCCGTGAGCCAGAGCGACGACACCAGGGTAGGGGCTCCTTTCAGCCGGAAATCGACCATGCCGCCCACGCCTTTCTCGTAGGCATCGGCGAAGGCGTCGGAGAAGCGGCGCGTGGTTTTGCCGTACTTGTGGGCAAAGGTGTAGCGCACGTCGGGCTTCATCACCTTCTCGATTTTGCTGGCCCGGTCAAAGGTTTCGCCCAGGAAGCCGTAGCTCTGCTGAATGACCTCCCAGACGGCCGTCAGCGGGTCTTTCACGTACTTGGCCGGCTCGCCGTCCAGCTTGTAGTCGTTGATGAACCGCTCGGGCAGCTGGCTTTCCCAGAGGCCGTGCAGGCCCTTCTGGTCGGTGAGCTGGCCGTCGTAGTTGATGGTGGTGTGCAGCGGCACGAAGGCATCGGCCACGTAGTGGCTCAGCTCGGCCGAATACTTGATGATGCGCAACGTATCGCGCTGCCGGAATGCCTCGGTGAGGTTGTCCTTCATTTCAATGATGACCCACGGCACGGTGCCGTACTTCTTCAGCGTATCGGCCGTAAATTTCTCGGTTGCTTTGTCGTACTGCCGGGGCATTTTGCCGAAGGGGTCGTCTTCGGAGTAATGGTCCATGTCGATGAAGTGCTTGGGCGCTTCGGTGGGGTCGTCGTTGCGGCGCTCGTCAGGGGCCGTGCTTTGGGCCACTATTTCGGCCATGTGCCGGTAATAGAACGCCTGCATGGCCGATGGCAGCTCGTACACCGCCACCTGGGCAATGGTGCGGTGGCCGAAGAAACCCCAGGCACCGGCGGTGCCGTGGGCAAGCGTGAGGGCCGCGAGCAGCAGCGGCAGCAAAGTCTTTTTCATGAAGGAGGGAATGATTACCGGGGCGGCGGAAGTTGTGCTGCCCAAAGTTCGGCAATGGCCACCACATTCTGCGGCCCGGTTAATCCCGGCCAGGATGGCTACCGTAGATTTGCCGGGCACCTGCCCCTGTTTTGTATGCGTTTCGCTCCGTTCTTGCTTATTGGGCTGCTTGCGTCCGGGCGGGCCCAGGCCCAGCAGCCGGGCCCGCCGCCGGGGGCCTATCGCTCGGCTGCGGCCTACCGGCACCGCCAGCCCCGGCCTGCCGGCACCGATGCTTTTTACCCCGACAAGCGCGGCCAGCTGGTGGTGGTGGCGCTGCAGGGCGCCCGCAGCGTGAAGCTGCGCGTGGCCCCCGACAGCGTGTGGGGCTACGTGTCGGGCAAGGGCCACACCGTCCGGTTTTATCGGGGCCAGGAATACCAGCTCGAGCACGCCGATACGCTTTGCGTGTATTCCAGCACCACCGTGCTGGTGGAGGATGCGCGAATGGGCCCCGTCATTGCTACACCGGGCGGCATTGGCGGGCAAACGCTGAACACGTACACGCCCCGCTATTTTTTCAGCCTCGGCCTGAGCGGGCTCATCTTTCCGCTCACCCCGCGCTACCTGCGCGAGCTGTACGCGGCCAGCAATCCGCGCTTCGCCGGGGCCGTGAGCTCCCTGCGCATCGACCAAAGCCTGACCGATTTCGACCGCAAAACCGGGTTCTACCGCGTTACCACGCTCTACCAGCAGTCGGTGGCCGGGCACTAAGAAATGCCTGTTCCTCATTAAGCCAAAGGCGTTATTCCTGCCGGTACGTCACGCCGGCTTTCATCACGAAGGTGGGGCGCAGCAGGGCCGTAATATCCTTCAGCGGGTCGCCGTCCAGGGCCACCACGTCGGCGTATTTGCCGGCCTCGATGGCGCCCAGGTCCGCCGTTTCACCCAGCAGGTCGGCGGCGTTGAGGGTGGCCGTGCGGATGGCTTCGAGCGGCGACATGCCGGCCTCGGTCATGTAGCCGAACTCCTTGGCGTTCTGGCCGTGGCGGTACACGCCGGCATCGGTGCCGAAGGCCACGCGCACGCCGGCCTTGTGGGCCCGGGCAAACGTGCCCTGCATTTTGGTGCCCACGTCCAGGGCCTTGGCGGCGATGACGGGCGGGAAATACCCCGGATGGGTGCGGGTGGTATCGGCCACCGACTTGCCGGCAATGAGCGTGGGCACGTACCAGGTGCGGGTTTTGGCCATTAGCGCAATGGCTTCGTCGTCCATCAGCGAGCCGTGGTCGATGCTGGTGACGCCGGCCCGCACGGCCCGCTTGATGCCCTCGGCGCCGTGGGCGTGGCAGGCCACGCGCATGCCCAAATCGCGGGCGGTTTCCACAATGGCGCGGATTTCGGCTTCGGTGTACTGGGCGCCGGTGCCGTCCTTGCTCAGGTCGAGCACGCCGCCAGTGCTGGCAATTTTGATGAGGTCGGCGCCGCGCTTGAACTGCTCGCGCACGGCCTGCCGGCACTGGTCGGGGCCGTTGGCGAGGTTGATGGGGTGGCCGGCCCTGGTTATCTGGTCTTCATTCAGGCCATCGGTGTCGTCCATGTGGCCGCCGGTGGCCGAAATGGCCATGCCCGCCGAGTAGATGCGCGGGCCCGGCACCAGCCCCTGGGCCACGGCATTGCGCAGGCTGGTGTTCACACCCGAGCCGCCGCAGTCGCGCACGGTGGTGAAGCCGGCCCGCAGCGTGGTCAGCGCGTAGCCCTGGGCGCGGAAGGCCACGTCAGCCGGGTTCAGCGTGAACTGCTCGCGGAAGTTGTTGCGGCTCGACTGCGATTCGAGGTGGACGTGGCAGTCGATGAGGCCGGGCAGCACGGTGCGGTTTTCGAGGTTGATGACCTTGTCCTGCGGGCCGCTGGCGGCGGTGTAGCCGCTTTGCACAGCCGTAATCCGGTCGCGTTCCACCACAATCGTTTGCTGGCTGAGCAGCTTGCCGCTGCGCACATCGAGCAGGTGGCCGCAGTGCAGGTAGGTTTTTTGGGCGAAGCCGGCTGGTGCGGCCAGCAGCAGGAGGGCCGTAGCCCCGGCGTGAATAGATTTGCGCGTCATACGTTTGTGTGAATGGGCCGCCAAGGTACAACCCGGTTTGGCTCATATTTACCCTCCATTTAACCCCTCCAGATGACCACGCAGGAAGAATTCGAAGCCGCCAGCCAGCGCGCCCAGCAGCTGCCCAGCAAGCCCTCCAACATGGTGCTGCTCCAGCTCTATGCCCTCTACAAGCAAGCCACCGAAGGCGACTTAACCGGCGACCGCCCCGGCGGGTTCGACTTCAAAGCCATTGCCAAATTCGACGCCTGGAACGGCTTGCGCGGCACCAGCAAAGATGCCGCCCGCCAGCAGTACGTGGAGCTGGTGGCCGAGCTGGCGGGGTAAGGGAAGCCGTTGCAAACAAGAACGTCATGCTGAGCGCAGCCGAAGCATGACGTTCTTTTATTTTCGCCCCCTTTTCCATCCCACCACCTTGGAAATCTCCCACAAAAAACCGCCGTACCCCATCACGCCTGCGCTGCGGCAGTACCTGCGCGCCTACGACCGCGAAACGCAGCTGCCCGTGACCTACGCCGATTTGCGCCATTTCACGGGCTCGTTTCCGCTGCTGGACCGGACGGGGCACGACACGCTGTGGCAAACCGTGTTTTTTGAGCCCCAGGCCCTGCGCGAGCTCAGCCAGGGCCTCACCGAAGTGTATGCGCTGCTGAAAACGGCCGGCGACCTGTCCTTCACCGAGCACCTGCTGGCCGACCGGGTGGACTACTGCGAGTTTGGGAATTCGAAGCCGTTTCGGGTGCGCATCGTGAACCAGCTCAACGACAATTACGACTACTTCTATGTGAAGCAGGCCGATGCCTCGCGGCTCTACGGGCTGGAGCTGGAGCACCTGCTCTCGCCCAATTCGATGAACTTTCTGGTGAGCGGCGACACGCTGATTGAGGAGCACATAGTGGGCATTCCCGGCGATGACTTCATCCGGCTGCACCTCAGCCTGCCCCACCTCAACCAGGTGCGCCTCGCCAAGGAGTTTGTGAAGTTCAATGAGCGCTGCTTCGTGCGGTTGCTGGGCGACATGCGGGCCTACAACTACGTGATTGCCGTGACGCCCGACTTTGAGGACGAGCAGTACCGCGTGAAGGCCATCGACTTCGACCAGCAGAGCTACGAGGGCCGCCGGGCCATGTACCTGCCCCAGTTTTTCAAGGACAACGCGGCCGTGGTGGAGATGTGTGCCCGCCACCTCAAGCCCGAAACCCTGCGCCAGTACCAGACCGAGGAGCGCGCCCTGATGGCCCGCCGCGCCCGCGCCGAGCGCCACCGCCTGCGCGACCTGCTGGACGTGATGCGCCGCCACGAGCTGGCCCCGCCCGAAAAAGTGGCCCAGCTCAAGGCCGAGCTCAACCGCTACCACCGCACCACGGCCTTCGCCAGATGCGACTCGATGGGCGACATCGTGCGCCAGAACCTGTGGCTGATGCTGGGCAGCGTGGCCCGGCCGGTGGGCGGGTAAGGGCGCGGCGGCTACGCGGCCCACAACAAAATGCCCCGGCCGCGCAACGCAACCGGGGCATTTTGTTGAATGAAGAGGTAAGAGGGCTGTCCGCCCCTACTCCTAAGTAGTCGTTCGGAAGTAAGCGTAGATTCCGGTCTGACCGCTCTAGGCGGTCTGACCGGTTGTCGTCAGGGCGGAATTGTTCTCCCGACAACCGGTCAGACCGCCTGGGGCGGTCAGACCGGAATCTACGCTTACTTCCGAACGACTACTTAATTGCTGCCTCAAACCGTCAGCGTGGCCTCGCGGGCCTCAATGGCCGTGACCAGGGCCGTGGCTTCGGTGTTGGTTTGGTGGGCCATTTCGAGCTTGAATTCGAGCAGGATTTTGTCGTCGCCGCCGTGGGTTTCGCTCTGGTCCACCAGGGTGTTGCGGCGGCGCAGGTAGCTGGCCATCTCGTTTTCGGTGTCGCGCTTTTCCTTGCCTTCGGGCAGGGTGAGCAGGTCGGCTTGCACGCCGGTGAGCTTGGTGTTCAGCCGGGTGATTTCGGTCTTGCGGGCGGCGGGGTCGCCGAAGGTCTGCAAGGTGAAGGCGAGGGTGCTGGCTTCGGCGCCGGCTTCGTCGCGGCGCAGGCGCATCGGCAGGAGGGCGGCGGCGCAGTCGGCCTTGGTCAACAGGTCAGGGAGGGAGTAGGTACCGGCCATGAGGGAAAAGGGAATTTGGTTGGTGAGGCAGCAGGATATAGTAATTTTTCTAAGCAACCCGTTCGTCGGCGGTTTTGGCCAGTTCGCCGGCCAACATTTCGGCTTCGGCCAGCAGGCCGGCCAGCCGGGCGCGGAGCAGCGCCGTGGGCACGGGGCCGCTGCGCTCGTCCCACTCGGCGCGCGCCCCGTTGAGCAGCAGCGTGAGCTGGCCCAGCTGGTCTTCGCGGGCACGGGGCGGCAGGGGCTCCTCGGCTTCGGCCGCCGCCAGGGCGGTGGGCAGGGCCCCGGCGGCGGCCAGCCGGGCGCGGGCGGCGGCGGCGCGGGCCGGCAGCTCATACGTGAGCCGCAGCTGCAGGCGCTGGGCCTGGGCGCGGCACTGGGCCAGGCGGTGGCGCAGGGCGGCCACATCGGGCGGGGGCAGGGGCGTGGCCGGGGCTAGGCTAGCCGCTTGCAGGGCCCGCAGGCGCGGCCAGGCGGACGCGGGCAGGAGCCGCCCGGCGGTTTCGACTTGCGCGACGCGGGCCTGCACCACGCCCAGCAGCCGGGCCATGTCGGCTTGGGATAGGCCAAAATAGGCCCTCAGCTCCGCCAGCAGCCCCGTGCCGGTCGGTGTAATGATGGGAACCATACCTGAAAGTAGCACGCTGAACCGGTGCCGGGCTTCGATGAGCCGGCAAGATAAGCGGGCGCCGGTATTAAAACGGGCGGGGGTCCGAAAACAATACCAGTGGGGTGGTATTGTTTTCGAACCACCGCCCGTTTTAATACCAGCACCGTTGCCGGTGGCTTCTGCCTTCTACTCTTCTACCTTTGGCAGCATATTTCCATTTTCCCCTTTTCACATGCGCACGTTTACCCGACTACTGCTGGCCCGCCTGCTGGGCCCGCTGCTACTGGCCCTGTTGCTGAGCAGCCCGGCCCTGGCCACTACCGCCCCGCCGCCCACCGGCCGCCCCCTGGCCGAAGCCCTCAACCCCGACGGCACCCTGAAAACGGGTGCCAACGGCTCCTTCGATGCCCGGCATTTTCGGATGGGCACCGCGCCCGACGGGCGGCCCGTGTTCCGGCCGGCCGGCACGAAAGGGGCCGGGGATGAGCGGTGGGCGGATGGGTTTAATCTGCCGAACGGGACTGATGGCACCGTCAATGCGGTGATGCGGTCAGGAACCGACCTCTACATCGGGGGGAGTTTTAGCATAGTAGGTGGGGTATCAGCTGCCGGCATCGCCAAATGGAACGGTACGGCCTGGAGCCCCCTGGGCACGGGCCCGGCCAACGGCGTGGACGGCACCGTCTTGGCCCTGGCCGTAGCCGGCAACGGGGACGTGTACGCGGGCGGTACCCTGACCATGGCCGGCGGGGTGGCGGCCAGCCATGTGGCCCGGTGGAACGGCACGGCTTGGAACGCGCTGGGCGCGGGCCTGAGTGGCGGCCCTAACAATGGCCCCGTCGCTGCCCTGGCCGTGGCGGGCAACGGGGACGTGTACGCGGGCGGCGACTTCACCCAGGCCGGGGGCGTCCCAGTCGGCCACGTAGCCCGCTGGAACGGCGTGGCCTGGAGCGCGCTGGGCGCGGGCGTGGGCACGGGCGCTGGCGGCGGCACCGTCTACACCCTGGCCGTGGCGGGCAACGGGGACGTGTACGTAGGTGGCGCCTTCTCGCAGGCCGACGGGGTGGCGGCCAACAGCGTGGCCAAGTGGAACGGCACGGCCTGGAGCGCCCTGGGCACGGGCCTAGCCAACGGCGTGAGCGGCGCTGTCTATGCCCTGGCCGTGGCCGGCAATGGGGACGTGTACGCGGGTGGTACCCTGACCATGGCCGGCGGGGTGGCGGCCAGCCGCGTGGCCAAGTGGAACGGCACGGCCTGGAGCCCCCTGGGTGCGGGCGTGGGTAGTTCTGTGAACAATAGCGTCTCTGCCCTGGCCGTGGCGGGCAACGGGGACGTGTACGTGGGCGGGCAGTTTACGATGGCCGGCGGGGTGGCGGCCAACAGCGTGGCCAAGTGGAACGGCACGACCTGGAACCCCTTGGGTGCGGGCCTGAGTGGTGGCGCGCCCGGCAGATTCGTCAATATCTATGGTCTGGCCGTGGCGGGCAACGGGGACGTGTACGCGGGCGGCGACTTCACGCAGACGGGTAGCTTCTCGGCCAGCTACGTGGCCAAGTGGAACGGCACGGCCTGGAGTGCCCTGGGCACAGGTGCGGGCAACGGCCTGAACGGCATCGTCTATGCCGTGGCCGTGGCCGGCAACGGGGACGTGTACGCCGGCGGGCAGTTTACGATGGCCGGCGGGGTGGCGGCCAACTACGTGGCCAAGTGGAACGGCACGACCTGGAGCCCCTTGGGTGCGGGCCTCAGTAGCGCGAACAGCTATGGCTATGTGTATACGCTGGCCGTGGCGGGCAACGGGGACGTGTACGCCGGCGGGCAGTTTACGATGGCCGGCGGGGTGGCGGCCAACTACGTGGCCAAGTGGAACGGCACGACCTGGAGCCCCTTGGGTGCGGGCCTCAGTAGCGCGAACAGCTATGGCTATGTGTATACGCTGGCCGTGGCGGGCAACGGGGACGTGTACGCGGGCGGGAACTTCACGCAGGCCGGCGGGGTGGCGGCCAACTACGTGGCGAAGTGGAACGGCACGGCCTGGAGTTCCCTGGGCGCGGGCCCGGCCAACGGTATGAACAGTGGTGTCACTGCCCTGGCCGTGGCCGGCAACGGGGACGTGTACGCGGGCGGGAACTTCACGCAAGCTGGCGGGGTGGCGGCCAGCCGCGTGGCCAAGTGGAACGGCACGGCCTGGAGCCCCCTGGGTGCGGGCGTGGGTAGTTCTGTGAACAACATCGTCTATGCCCTGGCCGTGGCCGGCAACGGGGACGTGTACGCCGGCGGGGACTTCACGCAAGCTGGCGGGGTGGCGGCCAGCCGCGTGGCCAAGTGGAACGGCACGACCTGGAGCCCCCTGAGCACGGGCCTCGGCGGTAGCGTGAACGGGTACATCGTCTATGCCCTGGCCGTGGTGGGCAACGGGGACGTGTACGCCGGCGGGTACTTCACCCAGGCCGGCGGGGCGGCGGCCAACTACGTGGCCAAGTGGAACGGCACGGCCTGGAGTGCTCTGGGCACAGGTGCGGGCAACGGCGTGAACGGCATGGTCTATGCCCTGGCCCTGGCCGGCAACGGGGATGTGTACGCGGGCGGGCGCTTCATGCAGGCCGGCGGGGCGGCGGCCAGCCGCGTGGCCAAGTGGAACGGCACGGCCTGGAGCTCTCTGGGCACGGGTACGAACACTCCTGTCAGCGTGCTGGCGGTGGGACCCGGCGACAAGCTCTACGCCGGCGGCAGCTTCACCGCCACCGGCGACTACAGCAAGCCGATGGCCCACTTCGCCATCTACGACCCCAACGCCCCGCTGGCCACCACCGCAGCCCGCGCCACCCCTGCCGCGCAGCTCTTCCCCAACCCGGCCCACGGCACGGCCACCCTGCGCCTGCCCGCCGGGGCGCCCCGCCTGCCCCTCACCCTCACCGACGCGCTGGGCCGCACCGTGCGCCGCTACCCCGCCCCGGCCACCGCCGAGACCGTGCTCGACCTGCGCGGCCAGCCCGCCGGGGTGTATGTGGTGCGCTGCGGCCCGTTCACCCAGCGCCTGGTGGTGGAGTAGGGTGCGGGGCTTGCCCCCGCCCGCCGTTGCACGACACCTAAACAAGCCGTTCAACGACGGGCGGGGGCAAGCCCCGCACCCTACCCGGACGGGACTCAATCAACAAAAAGCCCGCTGGCCAATAGGTCAGCGGGCTTTTTGTTGATTGAGTTACCAGCTTACACGGCCGGCTTGGGCGCGGGCAAGTCAAATGCCACGGCGTCGTGCTCGAAATGGCCTTTGTGCGAGCCATCGCAGAAGGGTTTCTGCTTCGAGAGCCCGCAGCGGCAGATGCTGATGCGCTGGCGGCCGCCCAAGCCATACGGCTGGCCCTGGGCGTCCACTAGTTCGATGTCTTCGCCCTCTACGCGGAGGGAGCCATTGGAAAGTACGGTGAGTTTGGTGGCCATGGTCTGGGAATTAAAAATGAAGCATTAAAAAAGATGAATTAGAGCGCCTTGCGCATGATATAATCGTTCATGAAATACGGGCCGATGGGCACGTCTACCTCGCGTTGGCGCACGAAACCGCGCCGCTCGTAGAAAGAAATGGCGGGGTTGTAGCGGTTCACGTTCAGGTCCAGAAAGGAGCCACCGGCGGCGCGGGCGGCATTTTCCACGGCCTCGATGAGGTGCACGCCCAGGCCCTGGCCCTGCCGGGTGGGCAGCACGTAAATCTTGTGCAGCTTGTAGCCCTGGCCGCTTTCTTCTTCGGCCGGCAGCGGGCTGAAGGAAGCAAACCCCGCCGGCGCACCGTCTACGTAAGCCAGCAGAAACGAGTGTTGTTGCTCGCTCATCTGCCGCTTGAGGGCGGCCGGCGAGTAAATCACCCGGTACATATACTCCAGCTGCTCGCCCGAGATGATGAAGCGGTACGTGGGCTCCCACGTCGCCTCGGCCAGCTGGATAATGGTGGGAATGTCTTTGAGCGTGGCGGGCTCAATGCGCGGCGGCGCGGTAGGGGCGTCAGGAGTCATAAGCGGCAAAACACGAAATTGCGGCGAAAAAACTGAAACCGGGCCGCCCGCAGGAATACGACTGGCCCATTCCTTGCGTTAAAGCCCCCAATCCCTTTTGCTTTCTTTATGAAATCTGCATCATTCTTCTTGCTATTGCTCGCGGGCCTGCCCGGCGCCCTCCACGCCCAAACCACCGCCGACAGCCTGCGCCAGCGCGGCGAGCTCACCGGGGCCCGGCCGTCCGGCGATTTGCTGGCCCGGCCCCACGCGCCGGCTTCGGCCCGCCGCGCCGCCGCTCCCTCCGCCGACCCTTTTCAGCAGCACCTGCTGGGCACGCAGGTAAATCTGGCCCAGGCCGTCGCCAGCCAGCTGCCCGACCTCTACGAATCGTTCATTGGCACCACCCGCGCCGAGCGCCGCAGCTGGAGCTACACCGACTGGGACGCCGCCAGCCAGGTGCTGGCCCGCCTCAACCAGCGCTACGAGCAGGTGCGCACCGACCTGCCCCTCGAAGAGCGTATCCGCATTCGTAGCTTCCAGGGCGAGTTTCATACCCTGCGCGGCGCCCGCAGCGTAAAAGAGAAGTTCGACTAGTGCCGGGTCGCTCCGCGCTGGCTGCTCACTGCGTTTGTAGCCAGCGCTGGGCCTCGGCCTCGGCCGTGAACAGCTCCACGTTGAGGTGGTGTCCCACGGCTTCCACAAATTCGTGGCTCACCACTTGGGCATGCAGGTCGGGCGAGAGAATGTAGGCCATGGCCCGCAGGCCGGCGGCCACGGCGGCTGGCAGCCATTCGTATTGCAGCCAGGGCAGGGCGTCGCTCCAGTCGCCGGCGGTGTCGCGCTTGTCGTTGAGCACCTTCGAGTACGGGTATTGTTCGCGGAGCTGCCCGGCTTTTTGCGCCCCCTGAATAACGGCGGCCCCGGTAAGGTGGCCGTGCCAACGGATGTAGAGCAGGTCCTCATCCGGCAAAAAATAGTAATCCGCCAAAGGCGCTCCATAGCTGTCGGACAAAGTAACAAGCTGAACAGCATCAATGTTAAACATGGCAAAAGTAACGTATATGGGTTCAAACATACTAAATGTTGGCTCCGTTCTATGATTGGGCAGATGCGGTGCGGGCAACTACCTTTGGGGTTCTGCTTTTCTCTCGTTTTTTTGTTCGTAGCGCATGCACATTGCCATCGTCGGCAACATTGGGGCCGGTAAAACCACCCTGGCCCATAAGTTGGCCCAGCATTTCCGCTGGGAAGTGTTTTTGGAAGACGTGGACGACAATCCTTACCTCAAGGATTTCTACCACGACATGCCCCGCTGGGCCTTTCACCTCCAGGTCTATTTCCTCAACGGCCGCTTCCGCCAAACGCAGCGCATCAAGGAGTTGCAGAAGGCCGGCAAGGGCATCATTCAGGACCGCACCATCTACGAAGATGCCCACATCTTCGCGGCCAACCTGCACGAATCCGGCCTGCTCGAAACCCGCGACTATAACAATTACTACGCGCTGTTCGAGTCGATGATTGACCTGGTGGCCCCGCCCGATTTGCTGCTCTACCTCCGCGCCGACCTGCCCAAGCTCGTGAGCCAGATTGAGAAGCGCGGCCGCGACTACGAGAACAGCATCAGCATCGAGTACCTCAAAAGCCTCAACGAGCACTACGAGAAATGGATAACCAGCTACAGCGCCGGCCGCTCCCTTATCGTCGACGTGAGCGAACTCGACTACGTGCGCAACCCCGAAGACCTCGGCACCATCATCGACAAAATAAATAACACCCTGTTCGGCCTGTTCTAAAGGGCGAATCCAGGTAAGAAGAACGTCATGCTCATCTGGCGTCCGCGCAGTCGAAGCATCTCGCGTGGGGTAGTAATTCAATCGATTGGTTTACTACTGCCTGCGAGATACTTCACTGCGTTCAGCATGACGTTGTTTTTGCGGTGGCTCTCATTCCGCCCCCGGCAGCGCTGCGTTGAAAAAATCAACCAGCGGCCGGGCGGCGGCAATGGCCACCACAACCTGCTGCACGAAATCAGCCGCCAGCACCTCGGCATCGGAGAAGAAGCGGCCGACGCCGAAGGTTTTGAGCCGCAGCCACGCCAGGTCCGGGTCGGTGGCCGCATACCCGCGGGGCGGCCGGCTCAGCTGCGGCCCCGTGGTATCGAGGCCCGCCGGAAAGTAGCGCATAAGCTCCGGCACCTGCCGCAGCCGGTGAAATTCCGCTCCGTTGTAGTGAATTTCCTGCCGGATGGCCGCCAGCAGCTCCGGCGTCGGGTGGAAAGTGCCGGCCCCCAGCCAGCTGCGCCCATCGGGCTGAATGGCCAGAAAATACCCCGCCCGGGGCGCGTGGCGCCCGCCGCGCTTCAGGCCGGCCCCCATGCGGCGCTTGTAGGGCTCGGGGTCGCGGTGGGCGCGGTCGTTCTTATGCAGCCGAAACATGACGTCCGTCGGGGTCAGGGCGGCCAGGTCCGGGTCGGCGGCCGCCACCCGGGCCAGCACCTGGCGCACCAGCTCGGTGCAGGCGGCGCGGGCGCGCTGGTAGTCGGGGCGGTGTTCCGCCATCCAGGCCGTGGTGTTGTTGGCCGCGAGCCGGGCCAGAAAGTGCAGCAGAAAGTCGAGGTCCATGAAAAAACCGGGAGTGAAATCCAGCCAGTCAGAACGCTCGGGCGGCACCCAGAGTTGCGGCGTTGCGGTTTTGGCTCAAATGCCGGATTAAAGGGGGCGCGCAACGCGCCAGCGGCTACTTGCGGCTGAGCACCGTCAGGGCGTCGCCCACGCGCAGGTGGCCCCGGCCGGGGCCGGTCACGTTCTGGCCAAA
Organism: Hymenobacter terricola; assembly: GCF_017921975.2. Lineage (GTDB taxonomy): Bacteria > Bacteroidota > Bacteroidia > Cytophagales > Hymenobacteraceae > Hymenobacter > Hymenobacter terricola. Next base: position 10,361 of record NZ_JAGEMO020000021.1, on the reverse strand, counting down.
CAGCGTGCTGTTCTCGGCCTTGCGATACGTGGCCAGCGTGCGCAGCGGGTCGCCGGCCGGGTTTTTGGTCGCCGTAGCCTGGTCGATGGTGGTAAGCACGCAGCGCCCGCAGCCCCGCACGGCCCGAAACGGCACGTCGCCAATCTGAAAATTTTCCCAGCTGTCGTCGTCGTACGGCGCGCCGCCCCCAAACACCAGGTTGGGGCGGAAGCGGTTCATGGGCACCGGCTGCGCGAGGCGGGTATTCAGGTCGGCCAATGCCGCATCGCCAATGAGTAGAAACGGGTAGCCGTCGGCAAAGCTCACCAGCTGGCCTTCGGGGTTAAGCTCCGGCTCCACGTCGCGGCGCACCATGTCCGACATGTACACCAGCCGCACCGGGCGGCCCAGGGTAGCGGTCAGCCATTCGTCGGCCTCCGGCGTGCCCCGCCAGGCCCACATAATATCGTCCCACACGGTCACGAACAGCGTGCGGTCGGGCGTGGCCTCAAACGGCACGAACAAGGGCAGCAGCTCGGGTCGCTGGCGGTGGCTTATCAGAAAGCCGTTGTAGGCCGGGGCCACGGCCAGCAGCGCCATATCGAGCTGTTGCCGCTGCGTCATGAAGCGGTTGCGCTCGTCCACCAGCAGCCAGCGGCGGTCGTGCCGCAGGCCGCGGGCCGTCACGTCGGCTTCGGCCACGGCATAGCCGCCGAGGGATTTGACGGGGTAGAGGTACAGGCCGGTAAGCAGGAGGGGAGCAGACATACGGGCAAAAATACCAGCGCCGGGCCAAACCACGCTGCATCTGTGCGCGGTTTGGCCCGGTTTCAGCAGCTTATTCCACCACCAGCAAATCCGCGGCCCGCACAAATGCCACCCGCTGCTGCCACTGCACCCGGTACCAAATGTCCTGCTGCCCCAGCACAGGCAGCCGGTCGCCCATAGCGGCCGTGCTGAGCCAGGCAGCCCCCGCGCCCGGCCCGGCCATGAGGGCAGCGCCGGAGCGGGCCACCAGCCCCGTCGGAGCGGGGCGCAGGAAGTGCAGGTAGCCGCCCAGCAGCCCCACATAAGCCGCATAGCCTACCCAGGCCCCGCGCAGGCTCCGGCGGCGCCACAGCAGCAGCCAAATGGCCCCCACCACCGCACCACCCAGCAGCACCTGCAAGCCGGGGTAGTAGTAGCGTTGCGCCTGCACGCGCAGTTCCTGCTGCCAGGTGGCCGGATAGCCCACCAGCCGGTGCTGCGCCGCCAGGGCTACCATCTGCCGCCACGTGCGCACCCGCGGCTGTCGTGCCTGCGCAAAGCTCAGGTAAAGCAGCGCCGCCGGGTAGTGGCCAAGCTGCTGCTGGGCATAGGCCATCCGCAGCAGCAGTTCCGGCGAGGCCCGGCGCCGTTCCCAAACCTGCCGATGGTAGGTGGGCGCGGAGCCAGCGTATTCCCCCGCCGCAAAGAGCGAATCGGCCTGCCGCAGGCCTGCCGGGGCATTTGCAGCAGCAATTGCTGATTTTTTTTCAGGAGGCTGATTTGCACCCAAGCTGCAGAGAGGCAGAAGGGTTAGGGCAAGGAATAAGCCGGGTAAAAGGGTCCGCACAGAAAGGAAAGAGACTTTTTTTTGAATCAAGGTTGTGTAGTTCGGGAGGTTGTCGTACTTTTGTGCCCACAAAAAAGGTATCGCCTTTTGAAGTGACAAGGTACCGATTCTGTAGCTCAGCTGGTAGAGCAGTACACTTTTAATGTACGGGTCCTGGGTTCGAATCCCAGCGGGATCACAGCAAAAAGCCCCATTCTGGCAACAGGATGGGGCTTTTTCATGGGCTCTATTGGGTCCAGCTGCCGCCACTTAGTGGCGTACAAGATTTCAAACCTGACCAGACAAAAAAGGCCCCGCAGAAGCCTATGCTGCGAGGCCTGTAAGTGGAAATAATGTCGAGGGGCTATTTCAATAGCTCATGCAGGATAGTTTGCATGGAAAACGTACGGTTGCCAGCTTCCTGGATGATGAGCGAGCCGGGCGCGTCGAGCACAGCGTCGGATACTTCCACGTTGCGGCGTACGGGCAGGCAGTGCAGAAATTTGGCGTCGTCCGTCAGGGCCATGTGGGCGGGGGTGAGCATCCAGGCAGGGTCGTTGCCGAGCACCTGGCCGTAGTCAAGGTAGCTGCTCCAGTTTTTGGCCTGCACGTAGTCGGCGCCTTCGAGGGCTTTTTTCTGGTCGTACTCGATGCGGGCGCCTTTGGTAAATCTGGGGTCCAACTCGTAGCCCTCGGGGTGGGTGATGACGAAGTCGACCCAGTCGATTTCTGAGAACCAGTCGCAGAACGAGTTGGGCACGCACTGGGGCAGGGCACGCACGTGCGGGGCCCAGGTGAGCACCACTTTCACGCGCTCCTTCTGCTTGGTTTCGGCTACGGTGATGAGGTCGGCGAACGACTGCAAGGGGTGCAGGGTAGCGCTTTCCAGGCTGATGACGGGCACGGTGGCGTACTGCAAAATCTTGTTGAAGACGACTTCGCCGTAGTCCTCGGCTTTGTCCTTGAGGGTGGGAAAGGTGCGCACACCCAGCACGTCGCAATACTGGCTCATCACCGCGATGGCGTCCTTGATGTGCTCCTGGGTGCCGCCGTTCATCACCGCGCCGTCGGCCATTTCCAGGGTCCAGGAGTCGGCTCCGGCGTTGAGCACCCAGGCTTGCGCGCCCAGGTTGTAGGCCGCCTTCACCGAGCTGAGCCGGGTGCGCAGGCTGGGGTTGAAAAAGATGAGGCCGACGGTTTTATTGCGCCCGATGTGCTGGTAGCCGTAGGGGTTGGCCTTGATTTCCAGGGCTTGCTGCAACAGGGCTTTGTAGTCGCCCGCATCGGCGAAGGAGGTGAAGTTTTTCATGATTTTCGAATTATTCCGCAAGAACGGCATCGTAGAAAAAAGAAGCCGCTCAACCAAATAGCCCGGGCTGGGAGAGGCAGCCAGGGCAAGCCCGTTTGCCTGGCGATAAAAAGCCGCTATGTGGCTGTATAAGCGGGAAAATGTTACATCGCGGAGAAATTTCCCCAACCATGTAACATCCGTTGTTACATGGTTGGTAAATTTCCGTTGCCATGTAACAACAGAGCGATTCAAGCCCAACCGCATTGCCCTGACCAGTTTTGAACTGGATTTGCGGCAGCTAAAAGCAACGGGATGGCGACGCTTGACAGTTAAGGAGCTTCCGGGAGGTTCTCTAAGTCGCGCAAATCCTGCGGCCGGCCACTGGCCCGCTTGGCTGTCCGTAGCGCGGCTAAGCCGATGTAGCGAACTGGCACATCCCCGAACTGTAGCTGTAAAGAGTCGGTGAGGCATTCCTCGAAACTCACCCCCAGCAGCTGCGTCATCAAATCAATCCAGACACCGTTGGAACTGAAGGATAAGAAATTCGGCGTGGTAGTGAAATCGGCGGTTTCAAACTCACCGTCCACGTAGCCAAACCGCTCCAAGGCCCGCAAGACACGTTGCGCATTTGCCGGCGTGGGACGCACCAGAATATCGAGGTCGGCAGTGGTGCGTGGGAAGCCGTGCGCAATTACCGCGTAGCCGCCCACAATGACATACTCAGCGCTTTCGGCGTGGAATAGGCGCAGCAGATTTAAGTACTCGTCTTCCATCGGGCGGCACCAAGGCATTGGCCGGGTTGGCCGCGTAAAGGTAGCGGGCGTGCTCGTTCAGGCGCACGGCCAGCGCCAGCCGCTGCTCGGGTGTCATGGCCCAGTAGTAACGGCGCTGCTCGGCCTCGGCTGCGGCTTTGTCGCGGGTTTTGAAAACGGGCTGCATCAAATCAAAGGTTTCAGGAACTGCTGGCTACGCAACGCTACTGCGGGAGCGAATGTTACTGTTGGTGCTCATTGGACCGAGAAATTTAGTGCGTTTCCCCCTTCTTCTTCGAAGCCCTCGGTGTTCCTGTACCGGGGACTTCTTCAGTTTCGGGGGCAGTTGGGTGGTGAGGTGGAAAAACCGTGCGGTGCGGCGAGGGTAATTCTGTTCAGTAGCTGCGTCTACTTGGGATTCAAAGAAACGCTGTAATGCAAATCGTATTTCTGAAAAGCGGAACTGTCTTTTTCTGCTTCCTTAGGTGTAGTCAGCTCGAATATTTCCGTGAAATCCCCGTTGTTGATTTTCATTGAACGCCTTTTAAGTAGTGCTTTGGCTGGCGGTAAACACGGAAACACCTTTTTTCTCAGAGAATCTAAAGCGGCAATTGTTTCAGCTCTTGAAGTATCTGTATCAAACAACCAATTTCCTTTTAGGTGGAAAATTCTGTTGTCACGTTCATCGGCTGCAAATAGTACAATCCCATTAACCGACCCTTTTGATTGTGTAATCGTAAAATACTCGGAAAGAGATAAATAGTCAGTAATGACTCCGTAATATTCTTGAAAGTCAAGATTAGGGTCGAACCGATAGCCGAGCTCTTTGGGAAGTTCAGAAACTCTCTGACCTATTTTCAATAAAGGTTTCTTATTATATAATGGGCATACTGGCTTCGAATAAATATAGCCAGTGTCAAAATGCTGAGCACGGAATATTGAGTCTCGTAACTCAATATTCCGTGCGCTTACAATAGCTTCTTGCTGCTTTCTTGCGTGAGAGCAACTGGCAATAATCAGCATTAGGAAAAAACCAAATATGGTTCGCATGCTTTAAAAGCCCAATTGGTAAAGAATTTGTCTGTCAAGCAAGCGGTGGAGATGCTTCGACTTCGCTCAACATGACGTTCAACGACTACATCGCCTTATACTCGTTCCAGCTCTTAATCTTCAAATCCTTCATCTCCAGCGTACAAAACGCCTGAATAAACGCCTTTGCCAGCCGCGCATTCGTCAGCAGCGGTACGCCGGAATCCACGGCGGTGCGGCGGATTTTGTAGTCGTTATCCAGCTCGCCTTTCGAGAGGTTTTTCGGGATATTAATTACAAGGTCGATTTTCTTCTCCTTCAGGTAGGTCAGCACGTTGGGCTCCTGCATGTCGTCGGGCCAGAAGAGGAGGCTCGATGGCACGTTGTTTTCGGCGAAGAAGCGGTGGGTGCCCTGGGTGGCGTAAATCTGGTAGCCGCGCTTCACCAGCAGTTCGGTGGCGGAGAGCAGCGCCACTTTCGACTGGATGGGGCCGCCGGAAATGAGCACTGTTTTCTCGGGGATTTTGTAGCCCACGCTCAGCATCGATTTCAGCAGGGCTTCCTCGGCGGTGTCGCCCAGGCAGCCCACTTCGCCGGTGCTCACCATGTCGACGCGCATCACCGGGTCGGCACCGGGCAGACGGGTGAAGGAGAACTGCGGGGCCTTCACGCCCACGAAGGGCAGGTCGTAGACCCGCTCGCTTTCGTCGCGGGGTACTTGCTTGCCCAGCAGCACTTGCGTGGCCTTCTTGATAAGGTTGTTGCCCGAGATTTTCGACACGAAGGGGTAGCTGCGCGAGGCCCGCAGGTTGCACTCAATCACGCTGATGGCCCCGTCTTTTTCCAGGAACTGGATGTTGAACGGGCCGCTGATTTCGTAGCGCTTGGCCACCTTTTCGGCAATGATTTTGAGCTTGCGGATGGTGCCCACGTACACCTTTTGGGGCGGGTAGTACATGGTGGCGTCGCCGGAGTGTACGCCGGCAAACTCGACGTGCTCGGAAATGGCGTAGCTCACGATTTCGCCCTTATCGGCCACCGCGTCCAGCTCAATTTCCTTGGCTTCCTGCATGAATTCGGACACCACCACCGGGTATTCGGCGCTTACTTCCTTGGCTGCTTTCAGGAATTCTTCCAGCTCGAAGGCATTGGAAACCACGTTCATGGCTGCGCCCGATAACACGTAGCTCGGCCGGATGAGCACCGGGTAGCCCACCTCCCGCACAAACCCGTTCATGGCTTCCAGCGAGGTCAGCTCCTTCCAGCGCGGCTGGGCAATGCCCAGCTCGTCCATGATTCGGCTGAACTTGTGGCGGTTCTCGGCCTCATCAATGTGCGCGGCCGTGGTGCCCAGAATGGGCGCGTGGGCTTCTTCGAGGCGCATGGCTAAGTTGTTGGGAATCTGGCCGCCGGTGCTCAGAATCACCCCGCCGGGCTGCTCGAAATCCAGAATGTCCATCACCCGCTCGAAGCTCAGCTCTTCGAAGTAGAGCCGGTCGCTCACGTCGTAGTCGGTCGAAACGGTTTCGGGGTTGTAGTTGATGAGGATGGTTTTGTAGCCCTCCTCGGCGGCCGTTTGCACGGCCTGCACGCCGCACCAGTCGAACTCCACCGACGAGCCGATGCGGTACACGCCCGAGCCCAGCACCACGATGGACTTCGCGGTTTCGCGGTCCAGGTCGTTTTCGGTACCGTGGTAGGTGGTGTAGAGGTAGTTGGTTTTGGCCGGGAATTCGGCGGCCAGCGTGTCAATCTGCTTCACCACGGGCAGCACGCCCAGGGCCTTGCGGCGGGCGCGCACGCGCAGCTCGTCGGCCTTCACGTCGCCTTCGCCCAGCAGCTGCACGGCAATCTGCTGGTCCGAGAAACCAGCTTTCTTCACCTCGCGCAACAGCTTGGTTTCCAAAGAATCCAGGCCAATGATGCGGCCGGCGGCCAACTGCTGGCCCAGCTCGAAAATGGTGAACAGGCGCTGCAAAAACCAGTGGTCAATCTTGGTCAGCTGGTGCACCTGCTCCAGCGTGTAGCCGGCCTCGAAAGCGCTGTTGATGGCGAAGATGCGCTCCTCGTTCGGCTCGCTCAGCAGCTTGTCAATCGTGTCTTTCTCGATGCTTTCGGGCCGGTTGGCCACGAAGCCGCGCTTGCCGGTATCGAGCATCCGCAGGCCCTTCTGAATGGCTTCCTCGAACGATTTTCCGATGGCCATTACCTCGCCCACGCTCTTCATGGCCGAGCCAATCTGGCGGTTCACGCCCGAGAATTTGCCCAGGTCCCAGCGCGGCAGCTTCACCACCACGTAGTCGAGGGCGGGTTCAAAAAATGCCGATGTCGTCTGCGTAACGCTGTTTTTCAGCTCGGCCAGCGAGTAGCCCAGGCTCAGCTTGGCGGCCACGAAGGCCAGCGGGTAGCCCGTCGCCTTCGAGGCCAGCGCCGACGAGCGCGAGAGGCGGGCATTCACCTCAATCACGCGGTAATCTTCGGAAACGGGGTCGAGGGCGTACTGAATGTTGCACTCGCCCACGATGCCCAGGTGCCGGATAGTTTTGATGCCGATGCTGCGCAGCTTGTGGTACTCGCGGTTGCTCAAGGTCTGCGACGGGGCCACCACGATGCTCTCGCCGGTGTGGATGCCGATGGGGTCGAAGTTCTCCATGTTGCAGACCGTGATGCAGTTATCAAACTGGTCGCGCACCACTTCATACTCCACTTCCTTCCAGCCCTTCAGCGATTCTTCCACCAGAATCTGGTCCGACGTCGTGAAGGCCTGCCGGGCCAGGGCCTGCAATTCGTCCATATTATTAGCGAAGCCGCTGCCCAGCCCGCCCAGCGCAAACGCGGCCCGCACGATGATGGGAAAGCCGATGGTTTCGCCGGCGGCCAGGGCCTCGGCCATGCTGGTGCAGGCCACGCTGCGGGCCGAGAGCACGCCAATTTGGTCGAGCTTGACCTTGAAAATCTCCCGGTCCTCGGTGTCGATGATAGCCTGCACGGGCGTGCCCAGCACCTGCACGTGGTACTGCTCGAACACGCCGGCGCGGTACAGAGCCACGGCGCAGTTCAGGGCCGTTTGGCCGCCAAAGGCCACCAGAATGCCATCGGGCCGCTCTTTTTTGATAACCTCCTCCACGAAGTAGGGCGTCACGGGCAGGAAGTACACGTCGTCGGCCATGCCGTCGGAGGTCTGCACGGTGGCAATGTTGGGGTTGATGAGGATGGTGCGGATGCCTTCCTCCTTCAGCGCCTTGAGGGCCTGCGAGCCGGAATAATCGAACTCGCCGGCCTCGCCAATTTTCAGCGCGCCGGAACCGAGGATGAGTACTTTGTTGGGTTTGTTCATGCTAAGAGTTGGGTAACAGACTGCTAGGAGCAATCAGAACGTCATGTTGAGCGGAGCGCAGCGGAGTCGAAGCATCTCTACCGCTTCGTTGGGGTCAGTATTAGTCTAAGCAAGAGTCAATTTCATTTCGCTGTTGCCACTCAGAGTTTCAACTAAAATTTCGAATAGATTTTGTCTTTCCCCTTGATTCAGCTTTTGTGCAGACTCAATAGAATTAGACCATAAAATTTCGGTCACATTCGAACTTGTATCATCTGTGTAATTGAACCTGTACATCACGATTTCGTCAAGCGAATCCAGATTCCGGCCCCAAGGACATTCGCCCACTATCAGATGTTTTTCAATCTGGTCGTAGAAGTCGCTGAGGTTGTTGATTAACAAGCCGTCAATTGTGATTTGCATCATTTTGTATCTTTTGCTTCGTTAAGTTCAGCCTTCCCAAGTCTCTAAATCAATTGATTTCCAAGTCGGATTAAACGCGGCAATTAATGCGTCTTTCTTGCGGCGTGTCCAGCGTTTTAGTTGTTTTTCTCGCTCTATGGCTTGTACAGCATCAGGGCAAATTTCAAAATACACCAGCAAATCAGCCTGATACCGCCCGGTGAATTTCCCTGCGTCGCCCCGGCCGCTGCTATGTTCGTAAAGTCGCCGCGTAAGGTCGTTGGTGACACCGATATACAGAACAGTTTGGGTTTGATTGGTCAGAATGTAGACGTACATGTAAGGGAATAATTAGTTCGTTGCAACGAAGCGGTAGAGATGCTTCGACTTCGCTGCGCTCCGCTCAGCATGACGTTCTGATTGCTCCGTACTGCTCGTTCTACTTACCGTTTTTATACTCCACCACCGCTTTCAAAAAGTCATCAAACAGAAACTCCGTATCCTCCGGCCCGCCGGCGGCTTCGGGGTGAAACTGGGTGGAGAAGAACGGCTTGGACGTGTGCTTGATGCCTTCGCAGGTGCCGTCGTTCAGGTTCTCGAACAGCATCTGCCACTCGGCGGGTAGCGTTTCAGTATCCACTGCGAAGCCGTGGTTCTGGCTGGTGATGTAGCAGCGCTGGGTGCCGGTGAGTTTCACGGGCTGGTTGTGGCTGCGGTGGCCGTATTTCAGCTTGAAGGTGTCGCCGCCCGCCGCGAGGCCCATGAGCTGGCTGCCCAGGCAGATGCCGAAAATGGGCTTGTCCTGCGCCAGGGCCTTTTGCAGGTGCCGGATGGTGGCTTCGCACATTTTGGGGTCGCCGGGGCCGTTGCTTAGGAACAGGCCATCGTAGGCCAGGGTCGTGAAATCGTAGTCCCAGGGCACGCGAATCAGCTCCACGTCGCGCTCCAGGAAGCAGCGGATGATGTTGGTTTTGGTGCCGCAGTCTACCAGTACGATTTTGTGCTGGCCGCTGCCGTAGTGTTGGATGCCGGCCGGGCTCACCTGCGCCACCAGGTTGTCGAGGTTGGGGTCGTGGAAGGGCACGTCGTCGTCGGCCACGATTTTGCCCAGCATCGCGCCTTTCTCGCGCAGCTTCTTGGTGAGCATGCGGGTATCGACGCCGCAGATGCCGGGGATGTTATACTCCTTCAGCCAGTCGCCGAGGCTTTTGGCGGCGTTCCAGTGGCTGTGCTCCTCAGAGTAGTAGTTGACGACCAGCCCGGCAATGTGAATCTTGTCGGACTCGAAAATTTTCGAAATCGACTCGTACAATTCCTCGCCGGGTACGCCGTAGTTGCCCACCATGGGGGTGGTGAGCACCAGAATCTGGCCGGCGAAGGACGGGTCGGTGAGGTTTTCGGGGTAGCCCGTCATGGCCGTGCTGAACACGACTTCGCCGGCGGCGGAGGTGAACGCGCCGAAGGATTCGCCGGTGATGGAGGTGCCGTCTTCGAGAGTTAGGGTTACTTGGGGCATTGTGCGGACGTTGCGCCTCACCCCCCGGCCCCCTCTCCGAAAAGGAGAGGGGGAGTGTTCTTTCGGGGTGGGTGTGCGTTTTAGAGGATGGCTTTGATGGTGGCTAGGACGCGGCGGGGGAGGTTGAGGGCTTGCTCATTGGAGAAGCGGAGAATGCGGTAGCCTAGTTCTTGTAGGTAGGCGGTGCGGCCGTTGTCGTAATCGGCTTGGTCGGGTTCGAGGTGGCCGGCTCCGTCTAGTTCTATAATTAGTTTGTGCGAGAGGCAGACGAAGTCTGCGATGTAGCGGTCAATGCTGTGCTGGCGGCGGAATTTTATGCCGAGTTGATTGCCACGCAGGAGTTGCCACATTTTTGCTTCGGCCGGGGTGGGCTCGTGGCGCATGTCTCGGGCGCGTTCTTTTAGGTCTAGTTTGGCGTACTGCTTTTTATCGGCTGTGAAGATTTTGTCTTGGGGCAGGTAGGGGTCAGCGGGGGGGGGCATGGGTGGGTCGTTGTGGCGTTG
>NZ_JAGEMO020000209.1 GCF_017921975.2 Hymenobacter terricola | reverse complement strand
AGTAGAATTAAGGTATTATCACTCGCAGTTGACTTATGAGATATGCAAGGTTACCGGATATTATCCACACACGTAGCTTCAGGAACCCACACGCACTGAAGCTGCTCTACTATGTGACCCTACAGAGGGACTATTCTAATAACACACTAATATCAACCTATAATAGACTATCTATGGCAACAGATATGACAATTAGCTCATTACGTCACGCACTCAAGCAGCTGCAACGTGACGGATTAATTATTGTTAAGACAACACGTCTATATACGTACGTGACAATCCCTAACGATGACGAAAATAGTCTTCAGGTTACAGAACCTCTTATGTCACTTAGACGACACCATGACCAAATTGAACGGACTTTAGAGGTTAGTCCAGGTTCCTGCAATGTCTACTTCGATATGTTCCTGCAGACGCAGGAACTAGCAGGAAAAAAATGGC
>NZ_JAGEMO020000208.1 GCF_017921975.2 Hymenobacter terricola | reverse complement strand
TACAGAAGCAAGCAAAGCAGCGAGAGGTGCAGCACATGCGTCAGTGCGAAGCTGAAGCCCGCAGGCTCCAGCGAGAAGCCCAGCAGGCAGAGTATGAGAAGCGAAGAGCTGGAGCCGTCACCCGTGAAGAATACGAGCGCATGGTCGCTGAAGGTAAATTCAAGAATATATAAAAACAAACTATTAATATGAAAGATTGTAGAAAAATGGCTATAGCAGCTGTTAAATGCTTCATAGCCGACCGAGAAAGTAAAATAAACATATTGTCTGCAAGATTGCAGACTGAAGCCGTCGAAGCCGACATTGCTCGCTATAAGCGAGAATTACCCTTATACAAAGGACTACTGCATGAGTTACAGACAAAGAATGCCGTAATACTCACTACTGGCTATATCTGGACTGACGATTAAGCTATATCCATGATTGCATAATTATACA
>NZ_JAGEMO020000207.1 GCF_017921975.2 Hymenobacter terricola | reverse complement strand
ATAATCGGCGGTTATGATTAACAGCTTCAGACGGATGCGGACGGGGAAGCCGGACGGAATTTTTTCTTTTTCTCTTTTCCTCCCTTTTACCTATAACACCAAATTCAAAATGTTATAGGTCGCAAGCCATCATCGAATACGGGCTTTTGACCACGCTCGTTCCTCGCTATAACAGTTAATCGCTTTTCGCTCATTTTCGCCCCTTTGGGGGGCTCAAATTCGCTAAAAGCGATTAACTATAATATTATGGTCTATTATATATAATATTGGAATTGATTTTTTAACTTTTTCGGTATTGATAATCAGCGAGTTACGTTTTTTTTTAACACTGACCTATAACAAATAGGCGCGCCACCTATAACAAAAAGGCGCGCTAAAATGCCC
>NZ_JAGEMO020000206.1 GCF_017921975.2 Hymenobacter terricola | reverse complement strand
TCGCTATAAAAGTTAATCGCTTTTCGCTCATTTTCGCCCCTTTGGGGGGCTCAAATTCGCTAAAAGCGATTAACTATAATATTATGGTCTATAATATATAATATTGGAATTGATTTTTTAACATTTTCGGTATTGATAATCAGCGAGTTACGTTTTTTTTTAACACTGACCTATAACAAATAGGCGCGCCACCTATAACAATTAGGCGCGCTAAAATGGGG
>NZ_JAGEMO020000205.1 GCF_017921975.2 Hymenobacter terricola | reverse complement strand
TTTTTAACTTTTTCGGTATTGATAATCAGCGAGTTACGTTTTTTTTTAACACTGACCTATAACAAATAGGCGCGCCACCTATAACAAAAAGGCGCGCTAAAATGCCCTCGACCTATAACAATTAGGCGCGGTCCTATAACAAAAAGGCGCACCCCCCTATTTTTGGGGGGTTAGACCCCCGATTTTAACACTTTTGTGGGGGGTAAATACGACCTATAACAAATATAGCCTAAACTCCTACTTTATCGGCCAAAATCCCCAAAATTGTACTTGTAAGAAAAAATTGCAGTAACAAGTGAGATAAATTAGGGTAAAGTGCTGTTAATTCCTATACAGCTCCTTATTAAGTCCTCGAATTTTTCTATTATCTTTGTAGTGTCTCTTAACATTTAAATACATTTGAGTATGGCTAAATCTAAATCATTCTTCGGACTCCGAACGGGATCTACTAAATCCCTCACCTTCTCCGTGTACCG
>NZ_JAGEMO020000204.1 GCF_017921975.2 Hymenobacter terricola | reverse complement strand
TGACTGGACCTTGTTTGTCATATTGTATGTAGTATGTCATAGTTTGTTCTTTAATTGTTCGACATAGTGGTCAACTTCACGCTCAAGTTCTTTGCACCTGATGAGCGTGGATTTATTGCGGGTTTGGATATAGTCACGTTGATACCAACGCATTTTTTCCACCGCTAGTAAGAAGTTCTTAACTTCAAGGTCTTCAGCGTATAACATAGTAGTCTACTTGTTTTAGGATATTATCAACTTCTGAAACAGACATTGCCGCCAATAAGCGGTCAAATTGTGCAGATGCAAGCGGAAGGGTGCGATATTTAGCCTGCAATTTACCTCGGTGATACTCTCTAATAGTGCATGTGCGCTTTCGGTGGTCACCTTTGATTACGTAATATGAAGAGTTTATTTCCATGTGTTGCTGCCCATGCCCTTGGGACTTTTTTTGCCTGGCACTGCGGTTAAGTTGCTGCAAATGTACTAAATTATTCCTTTTCATCTAAAACATTTTTTACATTTTT
>NZ_JAGEMO020000203.1 GCF_017921975.2 Hymenobacter terricola | reverse complement strand
AATATGAAGAGTTTATTTCCATGTGTTGCTGCCCATGCCCTTGGGACTTTTTTTGCCTGGCACTGCGGTTAAGTTGCTGCAAATGTACTAAATTATTCCTTTTCATCTAAAACATTTTTTACATTTTTTTTTGAGAGAGAGAAAAAATTTTATATATATACTATGAATTAGGTGTTGCAGTGTGTGTCGGATTGCGTGTCGTGGTTTAAGTCGTAGAGTATGTCACAGGGGGGCAGGAGAGTCCCTACGGCAGTGGGATTGCGTGTGCCGCAGTCTGTGCCGTAGGGTGAGCGCTCCGGGTGTCGTAGGTCATGTCGTTCTAGGCTGCTGCTCGCAGCCGCGAAGCGGCGAGCGAGCGGAGGCGCCCATTTAAAGGGTGCCGTAGGTCGAGAGCAGCGAGCGGCGTGCGTGGCGTGGGCAGATGTGCGGTGCGGTGGGCGGCGTGGCGTGGCGAGCGGCGGCGGTTCGGCGGTCGGCGGTGGGTGGCGTGGAGAGCGGCAGCGGTACGAGCGGCGGCGGTACGAGCGGCGGAGGTACGAGCGGCGGCGGTACGGCGGTCGGCGGCGGCTTGCGTGGGGCTGTGTGCGCCCACAGCGGCGGTCGGCAG
>NZ_JAGEMO020000202.1 GCF_017921975.2 Hymenobacter terricola | reverse complement strand
TGTATAGTCCCAGGGTGAGCTGGGTGGGGTCACGACTGAAGATAGTAGGATTTTTCTGCCACTGGGCGCAGATAAACTCGTGCGGGGTCAGGCCACGCAGGCGTTTGAGGCGTTTGGCGTGATTGTAGGCCAGCAAAAAGGCTTGCAAGTGTTCGTTCAGCTGGGCCGTAGATTCGTAGTGATAGCGCTGCACGGTCGCCTCTTTGAGGGTGCGGTTGAAGCGCTCGACCGGCCCGTTGGTCCAGGGATGGGCCGGTTTGGTGAGGCGATGCTCCACGCCGTATTCCCGACAAATACGGTCAAAACTGTGGCCGCCTGGCAGGAGTTGGTGCGGCTGGGGCGTGAATTGCACCCCATTGTCTGTCAGTACTGTATGCACTTTATACGGCAATTTCTCCAGCACGCGCCGCAGAAAATCCGCCGCTACCATTCGTTTCGCTCTCGGATGCAATTCGGCGAAGGCCACCTTGCTGGTGCGGTCGATGGCGACAAAGAGGTACTGCCGGCCTTCTTCCGTATGCACCTCGGCAAAATCGACGGGCAGGTAGCCAATCGGATAGTCTTTAAACTTTTTTTTTGGCGTGGACTGCCCGTCTTCGCTCAACGGTAGGCGACTCACGCCGTGGCGCTGAAAACAGCGGTGCAGCGCCGAGCGCGAAAGGTGCGGGATGGTTTCTTGCAGGGCATATAGACAGTCATCGAGCGGCAGCAGCGTGTGCTGGCGAAAGGCGACGGCGATAGCCTCTTCTTCGGTCGTAAGCACCGTCGAAACGGGCTTCGGCCCCATCGGGGCATCCGTCGTCGTCGTGCGTTTACGCCACTTGGCCACCGTTTTCGGGTCGATGTTATGGCGTGTAGCTAGCGTTTGGAGGCTTTCCTGACTACGCTGGATACTGCGTCGTATTGCCTGAGTTGTGCGGGCGCTGCCGTGAAGTAGTTGTCCCATAACTTTTGCTGGATGGCTCGCCCGAAAGGTACTCCATCACACTCTGGGACTATACAGCTAGGACGTGTGAACAATTAAGGTAGCTTTGAAGATGCAAAAAGACCGCACATTCCTGACCGACCCGCACTGGCAACGCCTTTCGCCACTCTTGCCGGGCCAAGCGAATGCCTGCGGCGTGACGGCCAAGGACACGCGCTTGTTCGTGGAGGCCG
>NZ_JAGEMO020000201.1 GCF_017921975.2 Hymenobacter terricola | reverse complement strand
GCGGCTTAAACTTGGGTCTCGCTGCAACAGGAAGGAACAAGATGGATAAGAGGTGTTGGGCCAAACGAGCCCGTCTTACATGAGCATCCCCTTCCTGTTCTACGGCCACTTTGGACAGTTCCGCTAGGCCTTCAGAGCCTGTATTAGGATTGAAAAAGCACGCTGTGGAACGCACGAGAAAAGTACCTCACTTTTCCCTTTGGTCTATGAATACCACGCAAGCAGTTGTTGGAGTAGATGTTAGCAAAGCCACCCTAGCCGTATGCCACCAGGTTGGGGCGCATATGAAGCATCTGGCAGTGACCAATACCCCGGCTGGATTTCGGCAGCTGGTGCGCAGCGGCGGGGCCTCGAGTCTATACGTGCTCGAAGCCACCGGCCCCTACTACCTGGCCGTGGCTTACCACTTAGTCGCAGCCGGAGCCCAAGTAGCGGTACTCAACCCGCTCGTGGTCAAACGTTTCATTCAGATGCATTTAGGTAAAGGCAAGTCGGACCGCAAGGATGCCCAGTGGCTGCTCCGCTACGGGCAGCAGCAGGTTACTCCGCGCTGGCAACCCGAGGAGGCGCTGCTCGTGGAGTGCCGCCAAGTGGAACAGGTCATCGAGTTGCTTATCCGGCAGAAGACCATGGTGCACAACGCGTTGGAAGCCCTGCAAGCGCAGCCCGTCGTCAGTCCGGCAGCCCTGGCGCAACTGCGCCAGACCCTGCTGCGGCTGGAGGAGCAAGTGCAGCAACTCGAAACCAAGCTGTTGACGACGGTCGAAGCGCGGTATCCGCCCGAGATGCAGCTGCTCTGCTCCATTCCCGGCATCGGCCGCAAGACGGCGGCTTACCTGCTGCTCTTCGCCGGCGGTTTCACCAGCTTCCAGAACTACCGCCAGCTAATTGCCAAGGCGGGTTTATGTCCGCGCGAGTTCAGCTCGGGCACGAGTGTGCGGGGTAAAGCGCGAATTAGCAAGATGGGTGGGGCACTGATTCGCAGCAAGTTATTCATGTGCAGCTGGTCAGCCCGTCGAGCGAATGGCGCATGCCGCGTCCTTTATGACCGCCTAGTGGCGAACGGCAAGAACGGCAAGCTGGCCCTGATTGCCGTCTGCAATAAGCTCCTCAAGCAGGCTTTTGCCATCGTGACCTCGGGCGTGCCCTATCAAGCTGATTTTATCAAAAAAGCAACTCTACCACTTGCTTTTTAACACAGTTCATGTAGG
>NZ_JAGEMO020000200.1 GCF_017921975.2 Hymenobacter terricola | reverse complement strand
GCCCCCTCCGCTCCGCTCGCCCCCCGGTGGGGGGCATTACCTTTAAACCCCTCACACGCTTACATAGCCCCCTCCGCTCCGCTCGCCCCCCGGTGGGGGGCAGCACTTTAAGCCGTTCAATTTATCGTGTAGCGCAAAAAGGCTGGCGATAGCCTGCCTTTTTAGCGTAATCGTTACAAGGCGTAGGGGGTGTGATGTAATCACTTCCCCGTAGCCCTTACTTAATTTTTATACAAATTTCATCTCCTTTATCCCACCAACTTTTTAATAAACGAAATAATTTTATGTAATTTATCCTTGAATTTTTCAAGATACCAGGACCGCAAATCTCACCAACCAAAATACATCCTGCAGTATCCAATACAGTATTACCGCAATGGATTAATACCCCCTCAAATCCTTTAACCCCTACCAATCGAGGAAGAAGCCCCGAACTGTAATTTTTATAAAAATTTCTAGATGAAAATCTAGCTGAAGATGTTAATACAATCCGATACGTCCCCGATGGAATAGCACATTTTTTTTTCTTCATTCTGTAAATATCCATTAAATCCGTGGAGCTCGTAATACCGCTATCCCATTTCTCCAATGTATCAATTTTTACTCCGCCGGCATTTAATCTACCAACAGTATAATTTTTTTGTTTCTCTACCCTTTCTAATTGTAAATATTTTTTCATTTTGTTTATAATTTAAAACTTTAAAAAAATAAAAAACACACGCACAAGCGCATTTATCATAAAAATACATCCGTGCAACCCAAGAGGGGGGAGGGGGT
>NZ_JAGEMO020000020.1 GCF_017921975.2 Hymenobacter terricola | reverse complement strand
TCGGGGGGGGGGGGCTGGGGGGGGTCGTTGTGGCGTTGCGCCTCACCCCCGGCCCCTCTCCGAAAAGGAGAGGGGAGCCACGGCGGCTTGGGTGTAAAAAGCTAAGACTAAAAGCTAGAAGCTAGTCCCCCCTCTCCTTTTCGGAGAGGGGCCGGGGGTGAGGCGCAACGTCAGGCGGTCACGGAAACCAGCGCATACAGCGCCCCCAGAAACCGGTCAACCTCCGCCTTCGTGATGTTCAGCGGCGGCAGCAGCCGGAGCACCGTGGGGTCGGAGGCGTTGCCCACGAAAATATGGAATTCCGACAGCAGCTTGTCGCGGATTTCCTTGATGGGGAAGTCGTATTTAATGCCCACCATTAGGCCGCGACCGCGAATTTCTTCGGCACCGGCGTGGGCCAGCAGCTCCGTGCGCAGGTAATCGCCTAGCTCGGTGGCGTGGGCCAACAGGTGCTCGTCTTCGATGACTTCGAGCACGGCCAGGGCGGCGGCGCAGGCCAGGTGGTTGCCGCCGAAAGTGGTGCCCAGTAGCCCGTAGGAGGCTTTCAGCTCGGGTGCAATCAGGATGCCGCCGATGGGGAAGCCGTTGCCCATGCCCTTGGCCACGGAAATGATATCGGGCCGGATGCCGGCGTGCTGGTGCGCGAAGAACTCGCCGCTGCGGCCGTAGCCACTCTGTACCTCGTCGGCAATCAGAAGTGCGTTGTGGGCGCCGCACAGAAGCGAGAGGCCTTGCAGGAAGTCATCGGAAGGCATAATGATGCCGCCCACGCCCTGAATCGGCTCGATAATCACAGCGCAGACATCGCCGCCGCGCAGGATTTCGGCTACCGCTTTCAGGTCGTAATCGACGAAGGAAATGGCGTGGTCGGCGTTGAAGGGGGCCACAATTTTGGGGTTGTCGGTGGCGGCTACCGCGCCCGAGGTGCGGCCGTGAAACGCGCCCTTGAATGCTATGACCCGCTTTTTGCCGGTGTGGAACGAGGCCAGCTTTAGCGCATTCTCGTTGGCCTCGGCCCCGGAGTTGCACAGAAACAGCGAGTAATCCGGGTAGCCCGATACGCGGCCCAGCTTCTCGGCCAGCTCGCGCTGAATCGGAATCTGCACCGAGTTGGAGTAAAAGCCGATGTTTCGCAGCTGCTCCGTGAGGCGCTGCACGTAGTGCGGGTGGCTGTGGCCGATGGAAATCACGGCGTGGCCGCCGTAGAAATCCAGGTACTCCTGGCCCTGGTCGTCCCAGAGTTTCGCGCCGAGTGCGCGCACGGGCGTGATGTTGACGAGGGGGTAAACGTTGAAGAGGTCCATGGTTTTTGTCTATTTGCTTTTAGTCCTATCAACATATTCCAGCGTTCCGCCGAAACAAGCACTTTCACCTGATAATATTCCCCGATTAAACAGATTATGAGCAAAATATGCCATCTTACTATTAGGAAGCCGGATTGAATATTTATTCTCTTTTCTGATTGTAGCTACTACTTTATCAAAGTTGAACTCAGCTTGAATCTTAGTAACTCCCCCTGGATTGTATTTCAAAAATGAGATATTTTCTAAGGCTTTTTTATTCTTAAACTCAAAATATCTATTCCTTCTGTTTTTAGCAAAATTCAAAACTTTCTGTTCTCCTTTGCTGTCATAGTCTGCGTCAAGCTCGATATGCAAAGCCCCGGAAACGAAATTTCCTTTTGTGCATATCTCTTTAGTCAGGCCTGTGTTCAAGTCTTTCACTTTGATGACTGTGAAATAATTAAACGTCGAATTATTTTCGAGTGCTGCAAGAAAATTTAAGAATTTTTCAGTATCAATGTCTCTGCTTCTATAGCTTGATAGCGGCAGCATCAGTAACAGTGCGACTATAGAGGCGAGACGAGTCACGAGGTTAAGGGCTTTAAATTATTCAACGAAGCGGTAGAGATGCTTCGACTTCGCTCAGCATGACGTTCTGTTAGCCTAAAAAAACGAAGCCTTACTCATCAACCCCGTCGTTTCCGGCAGGCCAAACAGCAGATTCATATTCTGCACCGCCTGGCCCGACGCGCCTTTCACCAGATTATCAATTACCGAGGTAATCAATAATTGCTTGCCCTGTTTCTGCACGTGCAGCAGGCATTTGTTGGTGTTCACCACCTGCTTCAAATGAATTTCCTTGTCCGAAACCGTGGTAAACGGCGCGTCGGCGTAGAAATTCCGGTACAGCTCCCGCGCCTCGTCCTGCGTCAAATCCGAGGGCGTGTAGACGCTGGCGAAAATGCCCCGCGAGAAATTGCCACGGTAGGGGATGAAGTGAATTTCAGAATCTGACTGTGGCTGGAACTGCGCCAGACTCTCGCCGATTTCGCCGAGGTGCTGGTGCGTAAATGGCTTGTAGATGGACACGTTGTTGGTGCGCCACGAGAAATGCACCGTTTCCGCCAGGCTCTGGCCCGCGCCGGTCGAGCCGGTGATGGCCGAAACGTGGATGTCGTCGGTGAGCTTGCCGGCCTTGGCCAGCGGCAGTAATGCCAGCTGAATGGCCGTGGCGAAACACCCGGGATTCGCAATGTTCCGGGCCTGCTGGATGCGGCTTTTGTTCAGCTCCGGCAGACCGTAGACGAACTCACGACCTTCAAACCCGGCATCGGCCGTCAGGCGGAAATCGTTGCTCAGGTCGATGATGTGCGTGGTTTCGGGCAGCGCGTTTTTGTGCAGCCAGGCTTTGGAATTGCCGTGGCCCAGGCACAGAAACACCACGTCCTCGTCGCCGACCAGCTCGGAGGCAAAGGTCAGGTCGGTTTCGCCCACGAGGTCGTCGTGCACCTGGTACACCGGGTTGCCCGCGTTCGACGAGCTCACGATGCCGCCCAGCTCTACGAACTCGTGGTGCAGCAGAATGCGAATCAGCTCGCCGGCCGTGTAGCCGGCCCCGCCCACGATGCCGGCCTTAATTTTCATCGTGCAGGCTGGCGCTAATTTTCAGCTGGTTGCCAAAAATCTTGATAAAACCACGGGCGTCGCGGGCATCCCAGGCGTTGTTTTCCTCGCCGTAGGTCGCCACTTTCGACTGCATCATATCGTATTTCGACTCGATGCCGAGCAACTCAAATTGATACGGCTTTAGGTTGACGAACACCTTGCCTGAAACGTGGCTCTGCGACGATTCCAGGAAGGCCTCCATGTCGCGCATCACTGGGTCAAGGTATTGAGCTTCATGCAACAAGGTGCCATACCAGTTGGCGATGTAGTCCTTGTGCAGCAGCTGCCAGCGGGTGCTGGTGTGCTTCTCCAGCAAATGGTGCGCCTTAATGAGGATGAGCGGCGCGGGAGCCTCAAAACCCACCCGACCCTTGATGCCCAGGATGGTATCGCCCACATGAATATCGCGGCCGATGGCGAAGGCCGAGCCCAACTCGTTCAGCTTTTGAATCAGGGCCACCGGGTCCATCGTTTCGCCATTCAGCGCCACGGGCTCGCCTTTTTCGAAGGTGATTTCCACGCGCTCCGAATCCTGCCGCTGCAATTGCGACGGGTAGGCACTTTCCGGTAGCGCCTCGTGTGAGGTCAGCGTTTCGACGCCGCCCACGCTGGTGCCCCAGATGCCTTTATTGATGGAGTAGCGGGCCTTTTCCCAGCTCATCTCGAAGCCCGCTTTTTGCAGGTACTCAATCTCCGCCTGGCGCGACAGCTTCAGGTCGCGGATGGGCGTAAGGATTTCGGTTTTGGGGGAGATGACTGAAAAGGCCACGTCGAAGCGCACCTGGTCGTTGCCGGCTCCGGTGCTGCCGTGCACGATGTAGTCGGCCTCATTGGCGCGGGCGTACTCGGCAATGGCCAGCGACTGGAACATGCGCTCGGCGCTCACGCTCAGCGGGTAGGTGTCGTTTTTCAGCACGTTGCCGAACAGCAGGTAGCGCAGGCAGTCGCGGTAGAAGCGCGTGGTTACGTCAATTACCTCGTGCTTCACCGAGCCCAGCTCGTAGGCGCGCTTCTCGATGGCGGTCAGCTCCTCGGCCGTGAAGCCGCCGGAATTGACGATGACGGTGTGCACTTCCAGGCCGAGGTCGCGCGACAGATACACAGCGCAAAACGAGGTGTCGAGGCCGCCGCTATAGGCGAGAATGGCTTTTTTCTTCATGATGCAGAATCGGATGCGGAGTCAGGGGAAATGGATTGAGAAGCAGCGGCTTCGGCGGCGAAATCGGGTACCTGGAGTTGCACGAGGGCATCGGGTGCTTCGAACAGCATGCCCGTGCAGAGGCACATTTTGCGCTCGTTCTCCATCAGGATACCATAGTTTTTGCAGCTCTTGCAGCCTTTCCAGAAGTCTTCGCTGGTGGTAAGCTCCGAGAACGTGACGGGCTCGTAGCCGAGGTCGGTGTTGATTTTCATCACCGCCAGGCTGGTTGTAATACCAAAAATCTTGGCCTGCGGGTACTTGGTGCGCGAGAGTTCGAACACGGCCTGCTTGATGGCCCGTCCCACGCCGCCCTTGCGGATTTCGGCGTTCACAATCAGACCCGAGTTGACGACAAAAGTCTTATCGTCAAAGGTTTCGATGTAGCAAAAACCCGCCAGGTCGCCGTCGACAAAGGCGATGATGCCGTCACCGCTGGCCATCTTTTTGGCCACGTAGGCCGGCTCGCGCTTGGCGATACCGGTGCCGCGCGTTTTGGCCGACTCGACATACCATTGGCATAATTGTTCAGCGTACTGAGCGTCCGCCTCCGTTGCAACCCGAATTGTCATTGATTATAAGATACTTAGGGATAGATGCGTGGCTGTCCGGAAACCCGTTGTAGTTTATACGGGGGATTCCTGCTAAAGCCCAAACCTGTCTGTAAGTTGAGCGGATACTGGCCCGGCTCAAAAGGGCTGGCCAAGGGGCCAACATGCGGCTGTTGAAGCCGCTAGGGTCGTCGCACCAGAGCGCAAGCCGTTTTGCACACGCCAGCCACCCCGCGCCAAGCGGCGGAAGTAAGCATCGGGGACATGGAAACGGGGAGGGGCATGGCCAAAACTATGTCGATTCGGCGCTCTAACGAAGCAGCGAACCAAGTGGTTCAATTCTGCCGCAAAGGTAAAAGCCCCTACTTTTGCCTGCAACCTTTCTCGTATTATTTTTGAATTAACCGCCGCCGGCCTTCGGGGCTGGGTGTATGTGAAGCAGTGATGAAGCGCGAATTAAAAATATTTAAAATAGGCGGCGGCATAATTGACCACGAGTCGGATTTGCAGGAATTTCTGCGGCTATATTCCGAAATAAGCGGCCCGAAAATATTGGTGCACGGCGGCGGCAAAGGCGCCAGCGAAATGATGAAGAATTTGGGCATCGCCCCGAAAATGGTTAATGGCCGAAGAATTACGGACGCCGTCGCCCTGGACTTGGTGACGATGTTCTACGCCGGCAAGACCAATAAGCAAATTGTAGTAGCCTTGCAAAGCCACGGTGTCAATGCCTTGGGCCTCAGTGGTGCCGATGGAAACGTGATTCAAGCGGTGAAGCGGCCGGTGCGCGAAATCGACTATGGCTTTGTCGGCGATTTGAGCGAGGCCAGCGTGAATACAAACCTTATTCATCAGTTTCTAATGCTGGGATTGACGCCGGTATTCTGCCCAATTAACCACGACGGGCACGGCCAGCTATTAAATACCAACGCAGACACAATTGCTGCTTCGGTAGCTAAGGCTCTGAGCAAGCAATACGCGGTAGCGCTGCATTTCTGCTTCGAAAAGCGAGGCGTGCTGACCGACGTGGCTGACGAGAATTCCGTGATTACAAAAATCAATCTGGCTGATTACGCTGAATTGAAAGAAAGCGGAATTATTGCCGATGGGATGCTGCCGAAATTAGAAAATGCGTTTGATGCCTTGCAATTCGGCGTCGATAAAGTAATAATTGAGCATGCATTGTACATCAACGAGGAATTAAAAACGACGTTATGTCTGAATTAATAAATCGGCTGAGCAATGACGCCATTGACTTGTTAGTTCGGCTGATTCAGACGCCTTCCTTTTCGCGGGAAGAAGCCAATACCGCGTCGCTAATTCAGGAGTTCCTGGCGGCGCATGGCATAACGGCGAAACACCGGCAGAATAATGTGTGGGCCGTTTCGCAGCACTTCGACGGGCGTAAGCCCACCATCTTGCTCAACTCGCACCACGACACCGTGAAGCCCGGTGCGGGCTGGAAATACGACCCCTTCGGCGCGGTGCTGGAAGGGGATAAATTGACCGGTCTGGGGAGCAACGATGCGGGTGCTTCGGCGGTGAGTTTGCTGGCCGCTTTCCGGTATTTCCAGGGCAAGTCGAATGCGTTTAATTTAATTTGCGCCATTACGGCGGAAGAGGAAATTTCGGGTGCTAATGGTATTCGTGGCGTGCTGCCGGAATTCGGGAAAATTGACTTGGGAATTGTCGGCGAGCCCACGGGCATGAACCTGGCCGTTGCCGAAAAAGGCTTGATTGTGCTGGATGCGACAGCGCACGGCAAAACCGGCCACGCCGCCCGCGAGGAAGGCGAAAATGCCCTTTACAAAGCGCTGGACGATATTCAGTGGCTGCGGAAGCACCAGTTTTCGCAGGTATCGCCGTTGCTGGGGCCGGTGAAAACGACGGTGACGCAAATCAGCGCCGGCACGCAGCACAATGTGGTGCCCGACCGGTGCCAGTTTGTAATTGACGTACGCACGAACGAGCTGTATCAGAACCAGGAAATTGTCGATTTCCTGCGAGCAAATTTGGAATCGGAAATTGTGCCTCGCTCCACGCATTTAAATTCCTCCCGAATTAGTGAAAATCACCCGCTTATTCGAAAGGGTTTGGCGATGGGCAAGACGATGTACGGCTCGCCGACGCTGTCGGACCAGTCGATGATGCCGTTTGAAACGGTGAAAATGGGACCGGGCGAAAGTGCCCGCTCGCACACTCCGGACGAGTTTATTCTGGTGAGTGAGATACGGGCGGGCATTCGGGATTACATCGAATTACTGAGCGGGCTGGAATTATAGGCTATGCGCCTGTCCAAGTAAAAAGTACGTCATGCTCATCTGGCGTTCGCGTAGCCGCAGTATCTCGCGTGGAGTAGTAATTCAAATCCTTCAACCGTTTTGATTACCTCAGCTGGCTGCGCCTTGCAGTGGGATAAATGCGCCGAATTATTGGCTGGATGAGTTGGCTATGTGCCGGGCAGCAATGGGCAACTGTTGAGGCCGGCCCTACCTTTGCGCCCATGAAAATCTGGGAAAAAGGCATTGCCGTTGATAAGAAAATCGAGCAGTTCACCGTGGGGCACGACCGGGAGCTGGACCTTTATTTGGCCAAGTTCGATGTGCAGGCTTCCAAAGCGCAGGCCAATATGCTGGCCAAAGTTGGGCTGATTTCTGAAGCGGAGAACCAGCAGCTACAGCAGGGCCTGGGCGAGCTGGCGGCCGAGGTAGAGACCGGTACCTTCACCATTGGAGAGGAATTTGAGGACGTGCACTCCAAAATCGAATATTATTTGACCGAGAAATATGGCGATGCGGGCAAGAAAATCCACACGGCCCGCTCGCGCAATGACCAGGTTTTGACGGCCATTCAGCTGTTTTTGAAAGATTATACCGAGCAGATTTCGACCAAAATACTGGCGCTGGCGGAGGTGTTGCTGCAAAAGGCCGAGGCGCATAAAAATGACCTGCTGCCGGGCTACACGCACTTTCAGGCGGCGATGCCGAGCAGCTTCGGGCTGTGGTTTTCGGCGTATGCCGAGCATTTGCTGCTGGATTTGGCGTTGTTTGAGGCGGCACATAAGGTGGCTGACCAAAACCCGCTGGGCTCGGGCGCGGGCTTCGGGAGCAGCTTCCCGATTGACCGCGAGATGACGACCCGGGAAATGGGTTTCGGCAGCGTGGCGGTGAGTGCGGTGGGCGCGCAGATGCTGCGGGGCAAGACGGAGAAAACGCTGGCCTTTGCCATTGCGGGCGCGGCGGGCACGCTGGGCAAGCTGGCGTATGATTTGGTGCTGTACAACAGCCAGGATTTGGGCTTCGTGAACCTGCCCAAGGAGTTCACGACGGGCTCCAGCATCATGCCGCACAAGAAAAATCCCGACGTGTTTGAGTTGGTGCGCGGCCACGCCAACCGCCTGCAGGCGCTGCCCAACGACATTATTCTGGCCACCAGCAACCTGCCCAGCGGCTACCACCGCGACTTCCAGCTGCTGAAGGAGCTGCTGTTTGGGCCGATGCTGCAGTTTGCTGATTTGCTGGATATGCTGCTGTTTGCGCTGCCCGAAATCCAGATTAAGGAGGGCGTGATTGAGCAGGCGAAATACGACCCGATATTTTCGGTCGAGAATATTAATCAACTGATTATTGCCGGGGTGCCGTTTCGGGATGCTTACCAGCAGGTGGGGCGGGCCGTGGAAGACGGCAGCTACGTGCCGCACCGCGAGTTTCAGACCACGCATTTGGGCAGCATTCACAACCTGGGGCTGGCCGAGATTGCGGCGAAAGTGCAGCGCTGGCGGGAGGAGAGCGCGCTATTTAGCGCTGGCAAGGGGCCGGGTTTGTAGATGGATGCGCTGAAGAAAGAGGCGCAGCCGGGCTTTGCACCAGAATAATTGCCGTAGCTTGGCGCGGTGCTTAGGAACAGTCTTTATGGCCGGTAAAAACAGGGCTTGGCGCCCGCTCAGCTACATATTTGTTACCTGGCTGCTGGTGGGGCTGGTGTTCTCGGCGGCCGCGGGCGTGCCCGTTTCTGAACTGCCGCCACGGCCGCACCCGGCGCGCTTCGTCAATGATTTGGCGGGGGTGCTGCGGCCCGAGCAGGCGCGGGCCCTGGAGCAGAAGCTGCACGCTTACCAGGATTCAACTTCGACCCAGCTGGTGGTGGTGCTGCTGCACTCGACCGGCGCCTACGAGGTGGCCGACTATGCCCAGCAGCTGGGCGTGGCCTGGGGCGTGGGGCAGAAGGGCCAAAACAACGGCCTGGTTATTCTGGCCGCCATCGACCAGCACCGCATGGCCATCGAAACCGGCTACGGCATGGAAGCCACCATCACCGATGCGCTGACGAACGACATCATGCGCGAGCAGTTTCAGCCCAATTTCCGGCGGGGCGACTACTACGCGGGCCTCGATGCGGGCGTGGACGTGCTGATGCAACACGCCAGGGGCGAGTTTGAAGCCGCGCCGGACGTGGCCCGGAGCGTCCACATTCCGTGGTGGTTCCGGCTGCTGGCGGGCGTATTCGGATTGGTGGTGCTGGCGGCGGTATTTTATGGAGTGCGGCGGGCCTGGGGGGCACTGACGGGCAGCGGCAGCCAAGGGAAAAAAGGCAGTCCGGCACTCGCCAAAAGCTCCCGGCGCGGGGCCGCGCGTCGCAAGCCGGCCAGGTCAACTGCGGCGGAATCTTCGTTTTTCGGCTTCTCTGCTTCGGATTCCGATTCCAGCTCGTCTTCGGACTCGTCATCCGATAGTTCCGATTTTGGCGGCGGCGACTTCGGTGGCGGGGGCAGCAGCAGCGACTGGTAGCGTCTTTTTGAACCGCACCAATCCCGGCTCACTACCACTCCACGGCCACGCCCAGGGTGTATTGGTTGCCCGAATACACGTTGCGCAGCTTGCCGAAACCGGTGGCGGCATCGGCGGTGACGGACAGCAGCTTGGTGAAATTGTAGCTCGCCCCGAGGCTGGCGGTGGAGTAGGCCACGCCCTCGCCGAGGCCGATTTTGTTGAGCTTGCTGGGGTCGGGGGCGTGCACGTTGTCGAGGGTGCGGGCGGAGGCGGTGAGCCAGAGCTTGTCGAAAAACTTGTAGCCGACTTGCGCGCCGTAGGTGTACTGGTCGGTGAAACCGGCGGTGCGGGTGTTGTAGCCGGCATCAAGGGTGATGAAGGCGGGGGTTTTGCCGAGGGAGTGGGAGAGGGCGGCGCGGGTCCAGATGTTCCACTGGCCGTTGCCGGTGGGCAGGTACACGAAATTGGCGGGGTCGTTCTGGTAGAGGCCCACGGCGTTGGGGTTGCCGAGCGGGGCCTGGGCGGCTACGGACACCGCCAGCGGCCATTTGCCGGTGAGTACGCCGTAGCGCAGGCCGAATTCGGGGTCGCCCACGCCCTGGCCGGGGCTGGTGTCGGGGAAGGTGGCGCGGCGGAAAAAGGGGAAGTTCAGGGTGGCTTCGAGGCGGTTGGTGAGGCCGTATTCGCCGTAGATGCTGTACACCTGCTGCTTGAATTGGGCGGTGCTGATGGTGCCGCCTTCCAGCGGGTGGTACCGGGTGGTGTTGGCCAGCGTGAGGCCGACTTTCACGTAGCCGTGGCCTTGCTGGCGCGTCCAGCCGCCACCGGCCTGGGCGGGAGAGTAGGCGAGCAGGGCGGCGCTGATAATCAGCAAAGAAATCAGCCGGGAGTAGGGGTGAGGCATGGCTTTGAGTTAGTGCAGCGCGGCGGCGCCGAAGTTGTATTGCGCGGGGTCGCAGTGCAGGATGACGTGCGAGAAGCCGGCCGACATGCCGGTGATGGGCAGCAGCTGCGCCCCCGATTGCGTGATGGTGCCCACGCGCAGCACGCTGGCCGGGTCGGCGGCCCGCTGGTTGCGAACCAGGTCATTCGACTTGGCCAGGTAAATGCCCAGCGAGCCGGTGTGGAAATCGGTGTGGAAGTCGGCATTGAACCGGATGAATTCGGCTCCGTCGACCGTTTTTACAATGTCCAGCGTGCCGCCGCTCGACACGCCGCCCTGGGCCATCACGGTGCCCATGCGCAACGTGGTGTACAGGCCGGTGGGCGCCGCCGGGGTAGGGTCGGGAGCGGTGGCTTTGCTGCAGCCAGCCAAGCTGAGGCTGGCGACTGCCAGGACCGGCAGCATAAATCGGAAGAGAAGGCGCTTTTTCATCAGGCTGGGACAGAATGGTTCTGACCGGCCAGACGCAGGGCGGCGTCAATCCTTACACGCAGAGCGAAAACAGGTTTCCTACAAATTTGCCTTGGTGGGATGCACTAATTTTGCAGGCTTTTTGGTGCCTGAATTTTTTCTATGCGTCCTCCTTTTACGGTTCGTTTCGCTCCTATTCTGGGGTTGCTGCTGGCCCTGGTGCCACCGTTGCGGAGCCAGGCCCAGAGCCCGCGCGTGGTGCTGCGCGACTCGCTGCGGCCAGCGCCCAGCCACCACGAAATTGAGGAAGAAGTGCTGGTGACGGCCACCCGCACCAACTCGCGCATCGAGAACCTGCCCACCCGCGTGGAAGTGCTGGGCCCCGAGGAAATGGAGGAGGAAAGCAGCATCAAGCCGGCCAGCATTGCCAGTCTGTTCGGCGATATCGCGGGCACCCAGATTCAGCCCACGTCGCCAACCACCGGCAACCTCGATTTGCGCTTGCAGGGCCTGCCGGGGCAATACACCCAGATTCTTCGCGACGGTGTGCCGCTGTACGGCGGCTTCGCGGGCTCGTTTGGGCTGCTCACCGTGCCGCCGCTCGACCTGAAACAGGTGGAATTAATCAAGGGCTCGAACTCGACGCTGTACGGCGGCGGGGCCATTGCCGGCCTGGTGAACCTGGTGAGCAAAACGCCCACGCCGGGCACGCCGCAGTACGCCGCCAGCCTCAACCAAACCACCCTGCGCGAGACGGATTTGAACGGTTTTGCGGCCCGGCGCGGGGCGCGCTGGGGCTATTCGGTGTTTGTGGGGCTGGTGAGCCAGAAGGAAAAGGACGTGGACGGCGACGGCTTCGTGGACGTGCCCCGGGTGCGCAACCTGAACCTGCACCCGCGCCTGTTTTTCTACCCCAATGCCCACAGCCAGGTAGCGCTGGGCTACACCGGCACCGTGGAAAGCCGCCGCGCCGGCGACGCGCAGGTGCTCAAAAATGGGCCCGACGCGGCCACCGGTCATTTATTCTACGTCGACAACACCAGCCTGCGCAACACCGCCGACCTGGTCTACACCAACGACGAGCTGGCCGGTGGCCGCCTCACCATCAAAGCCGTGGTGACGGATTTCGTGCGGGACGTGAGCACCAATTCCGATGCCTTCACGGCCTACCAAACCACGTATTACACCGAGGCCAGCTACCTGCACGCCGCCGGGGCCCGCCACACCATCGTGCTGGGCCTGAACGCCAACGGCGAGCAGCTGGCCTCCTTCAACCGCAGCGCCACGCCCTTGCGCAGCCCCTACAGCTACCACGCGCTGGGCGCGTTTGTGCAGGACGACTGGTGCCTGCTGCCCCGCCTGAGCCTGCAGGCCGGCCTGCGCCTCGACCACCACAACCAGTACGGCAGCTTCCTGCTGCCCCGATTGGCCCTGCTCTACCGGGCCAGTGGTGCCGTGACGGCCCGCCTCAACGGCGGCTTGGGCTACCGCGCGCCGGTGCCCTACATCAATAGCCTCGATGAGCGCGACTACCCGTTGATAAGGCCTTTGCAGGGCGTGAGCGCCGAAACCTCGCTGGGCGTGAACGGCGACGTGAACTACCAGCACACCTTTTTGGGCTTTGATGAGCCGCTGGTGGTCAACGTGAATCAATCGTTCTTCTACACCCGGCTCGGCAACCCGCTGGTGCTCGATGGCCTGGGCTTTGCCGGCCCGTTCGGGGCGAATTTCCTGACCTGGCAGAATGCCGCCGCGCCGCTCTCCACCCGCGGCCTGGAAACCTACGTGCGCCTGCGGGCCGATGAAACGGAGCTTTACCTGGGCTACGTTTTCACCGATGCCCGCCGGCAGTACGACGCCGTGAACCAGCACCTGCCGCTGGCGGCCCGGCACAAGTTCGCGGCCATGGGCCTGGTCGAGTTCAGCGACCATTTCAGCGCCGGGCTGGAGGCGTCCTACATCGGCCAGCAATACCTCGCCGACGGCCGCCTCACGCCGGGCTACCCGCTTTTTGCCGCGCTGCTCCGCTACCACGCTGGCCCCTGGACGGTGGCCCTGAACGGCGAAAACCTGCTCGACTACCGCCAGACCCGCCAGGAAAAAGTAGTGCAGACGCCACTGGGCAGCCCCATTTTCAGCCAGCTGTGGGCCCCGGTGGAAGGGCGGGTATTCAATGTCTCAGTGACGTGGCGTTGGACGCGTAGTTAGTTGTCAGTTGTTGGAAGTAGTGACTGAATCGTCAAGCCTGACAGCTAACAGTTAATGCTTTACGCCCACACCAGCACCACGGTGCCGGCTAGGATGAGCCCCGCGCCCAGCGCGCCGCGCACCGAAATGGTTTCGCCCAGAAACACCACTGCCAGCAGCAGCGACAGGGCCACGCTCAGCTTGTCAACCGGGGCTACTTTGGTGACGGGCCCCAGCTTGAGGGCGCGGAAGTAGCAGAGCCACGAGGCCCCCGTGGCCAGCCCCGACAGCACCAGAAACAGCCAGGTCCGCTGCGTGAGGGCCGGCAGCCCGGCCGTGGCCCCGCGCGCGATGGCGATGCCCCAGGCCAGCAGCAGGATAACCACGGTGCGGATGGCCGTGGCCAAATCAGAGTCAACGCCTTTGATGCCGATTTTGGCAAATATGGCGGTGAGGGCCGCAAAAAAGGCCGAGAGCAGGGCGTAGGGAATCCACATGGGGAGGAGGAGTGGGAAAGCGAAAAAGACGCGGGGGCTGAGATGCCAAAGCCGTTTACGAAACCTTTGGGTTGGGCGATGATAGTTGCCGGTTCAGGGGTGGAAAAGTGGGGATTGGGATAAAAAAGAGCAGTTGGCTGGAACGGGTTTGCAACCAGAAATCGCCGCGTAGGGCTCTCTGGTCATATCTCACCATTCATTTTCGGTATGAAAATAACCCGTTTACTAGCAGTTTTGCTGCTGCTCCTTTTGCCAGCGCTCAACAGCTGCACCAAAGATTCTACCACCGTCGATTACGTCATTGGGGCGTGGTACAACCGCTCTCAGTTTGAGGGCCTAGCCCGCAACGCAGCCGTGAGCTTTGTGATTGGCGACAAGGCCTACGTGGGCCTGGGCACCGACGGCACGGCCAAGTACACCGATTTCTGGGAGTTCACGCCCAGCACCAATACCTGGCGGCAGCGGGCCGCGTTTCCGGGCGCGGGGCGCTACCAGGCCGTGGCCTTTGCGGCCAATGGCAAAGGCTACGTGGGCACCGGCTACGACGGCCTGAACCGGCTGAGCGACTTCTGGGAATTCAACCCCACCACCAATGCCTGGACCCGTAAGGCCGACTTCGCGGGGAGTGCCCGCTACGGGGCCGTGGCCTTCGCCCTCAACGACAAGGGCTACGTGGGCACCGGCTACGACGGCAACTACAAGAAAGACTTCTGGCAGTACGACCCCCTGGCGGATGCCTGGACGCAGAAGCCCAGCTTCGGCGGCAACAAGCGGCTGGGGGCCGTG
The DNA here is from genome assembly GCF_017921975.2 of Hymenobacter terricola. GTDB lineage: Bacteria > Bacteroidota > Bacteroidia > Cytophagales > Hymenobacteraceae > Hymenobacter > Hymenobacter terricola. The sequence continues at coordinate 23,558 of NZ_JAGEMO020000020.1, read as the reverse complement.
GCTTTTGTGGCCAATAACGAAGGCTACATCTGCACCGGCCTCGACAACGGCACCTACCAAACCGACAACTGGAGCTACAACCCGAGCACCGAGGCCTGGACCGAGCACCGCAAGCTGGAAGGCACCGATACCAACGGCAACGGGCTGGATTTCAGCGCCTTGCCCCGCGCCTACGGGGTCGCGTTCAACATCGGCAACACCGGCTACGTGGCCCTGGGCAACAAAGACGCGCTGCTCACCAGCTGCTGGGCCTACAGCCCGACGGACGATAAATGGTACCAGAAAACGGATTTTGGCGGGTCGGCGCGCACGTCGGCCGTGGGTTTTGGGCTGGGCAACTACGGCTACGTGACGCAGGGCGCCAACGGCAGCACCCGCTACGACGACCTTTGGGAATTGCAGCCCGATGCCGATGTGGACTAAGCCGCCGACCCGCGCCGCCACCCCGCCCGGCCGCAAGAAAACCGAACCCCTCGGGCCGCTGCTGCGGCTCTTGCTGGCGCTGCTGCTGGCCACGGCCTTCACCGCCTGCGACCCGGCCGGCAACATCACCGTCGCGCTGCCCCCGACCAGCGCCGGCAGCAGCGGCTATTACGTGGACACGCTCACGGTGCGCATGGCCACGGTGTGGCACGATTCGGTGGTGACTTCGACCAGCGGCAACCTGCTGGTGGGCCGCTACCGCGACCCGCGCCTGGGCACTATCACGGCCCGCAGCTATTTCCAGGTTGGCATAGGGGCGGCGTATGTGCCCAGCAGCGACGAGGTATTCGACTCGCTCGTGCTGGTGCTGAAGCCCGACGGCTACCGCTACGGCGACACCACTCACCTGCAAACCGTGGAGGTGCACCGCCTGCGCGACCCGCTGGAAACCGCCAAAACGTACTACGCCTTCAACCAGCTGGGCTACGATGCCGCCGTGCTCAACCAGGGCGCCAGTGCCCGGCCGTTTCGGGCCCAGTCCAGCCTGCGCACCCTGCGCCTGCGCCTGGCCGATGCCCTGGGCCAGGAGCTGCTGACCACCGGCCAGGCCGGCCGCCTCACCACCGGGGCCGAGGTGAACGACCGGCTGGCCGGCCTCGTGCTCACGCCCGCCGCCACCGACGACGCGGCCCTGCTGCGCAGCCAAATAAGCTCCGATGGCAGCGCCGCGCTCATCCTGTACACCCATTCGCCCAGCGACCCCGGTACGGCCTTGGTGGAAAACTTCACGCTGGCTAACGGCACGAAGCACTTTTACCAGGTCACGGCCGACCGCACGGGCACGCTGCTCGCGCCGCTCACCGCCTCGCTGCAGGCCCTTGATGTGGCCCAGACCGCGCAGGAAGCCTACATCGACGGGGCGCTGGGCCTGCAAACCAAGCTGGAAATCCCCTATCTGGCCACCCTGCGCACCTTTGGCTCGCGGCTCACCATCGTGCAGGCCTACGTTGCGCTCGAAGTGGTGCCGGGCACGGATACCCGCTACCTGCCCCCGCCCAGCGCCCTCACGGCGTACCTGAGCGGGCGCGGCAACCAGCAGGGCCTGGCCGTTGGCAGCAGCACCAGCGGGGCGCTCAGCATCCCGTTCCAAAGCGGCACCTCAACCCTCACGGGCCTGGAAACCGGCTTTTACACCCTGCCCGTTACCGACTATTGCCAGGCCGTGGTCAGCCGCACGCTGGACAATAACGGCCTCTTGTTGGTATCGGGGGCGCCCGGCAGCCCGGAGCGCGTGGCCCTGGGCGGCCCCCGGCGCGCCGAAAATCGGCTGAAGCTGGCGCTGTATTTTCTGAATCAATAACCGGTTGATAGTGAAGGGTTGGGGCAGGGGCTGCTTGCTGCGTTGCGGCCGGCAGCCCCTTTTTTGGTGGCCGGGCCTGTCACCAATCGGTAGGGTTTGCAGTTATAGGCTATATTATGACCATGCCCGCAACGCCCGCCCGCCGCCCCGACCTGCTGCGCCTCGACTACGACACGTACCGCGCCCTGCCCGCCATCGCCAACTCGGACCTCTCGCGCCTGCGCGACGCCCTCGACGGCCGCCCGCCGCGCACCCCGGCCACGTCCAACGAAGGCGCGCTGAGCTTCGGCACCGCGTTTCACACCGCCTTGCTGGAGCCGGCCGACTACGTGGCCGGCCAGCCCGGCCTGAACGATACGCTGGTGTGGTGGCTGGTGGACGGCGTGAAGCTCAACACCCACCTGAACGAGCTGCTGGCCCAGGGCCAGTCCGAAGTCAGCGTGCTTTTCACTGAGCCCGAAACCGACACGCTCTGCAAGCTGCGCGCCGACCTCGTGGTGAGCCAGCCCGGCGAGGCCTTCACCATCATCGACTTCAAAACCACCAACGCCCGCGACGCCGACCACTTCCTCTGGCAGTGCTCGGCCTACGACTACGACCGCCAAGCCGCCTTCTACACCGACGCCCTCCGCGCCGACCGGTTCCTACTGGTAGGCGTGCAAAAAATAGAGCCCTTCGGCGTCTTCACCATCGAAGTAAGCGAGCAGATGCTGGCCGAGGGCCGCCAGAAATACCAGCGTCTCCTGCGCCTCCTCAAGGCCCCCGCCACCGCGCCCGCCTACCGCGCCGAAGCTGTGCAGGCCGCCGTGGATTCCCTCGGACTGGGACATGACGATGACACCCGCTAAGCCAGGCCAGACGGAATTCAAGACAATAAAAAGCCCTTCTTAATCCTGAGAAGGGCTTTTTATTGTCTTTGAGATTTTACTTACTAATTAGTAAGTAAGTCGTATATTTGTCTCGTTATGCCGACCCAAGTTACTCCTTCTGCTTTCATTCCCGATACCCGCACGCGCATCCTCGACTTGGCGGAAGCTTTGCTGCTGGAGCGTGGTTTCAATGCCTTCAGCTACCAGCACCTGGCCAAAGAGCTGGGCGTGAAGCCGGCGGCCATTCACTACCATTACCCCAGCAAGGACGACCTGGGCACGGCCCTGGTGGCCCGGCAGCTGCGCCGCCTGCGCAAGTGGCGCGACCTGCCCCGCGTGGCCGACCTGCCGCCGGCCCGGCAGCTCGAAGCCCTGCTGGCCGTGTACGACGAACACCTCGGCCACGACCGCCGCGTGTGCCTGTTCGGGGCCCTGGCGGCCGATTTTCGGACCCTGCCCGCGCCCATGCAGGCCGAATTACGAACCTTCAACCGCGAGCTGACCGAGTGGCTGGCGCAGGTGCTGGCCGTGGGCCGGGCCACGGGCACCCTGCGCTTCGTGGGTAGCCCGGCGGCCAAGGCGACGCAGGTGCTCACCACGCTGGCGGGTGCGCTGCAAGTGGCGCGGGTGCACGACGAAACGCCGTTTCAAGTGATAATGGGCCAGCTGCGGTTGGAGCTGTTGGTCGGGTAGATGCTCACCGGGCCCCGAGCGGCTCCGGGCCCATCTGCGACGCTGTTTCTTGCTGTTATTTAATCGATAAGCCTCATGTCCAGCTCACTGCCGCCCGTTGCCGTTGCTATTGCCGGCCCGGAACCCGAAGCGCATACCATTCCGGCCCGCGACGGGTTGCCATTGGGGGCGCTGCTGTTTCTGCCGCCCAATGGGCAAGGGCCCCTCGCGGCCGTGCAGCTCAACCCCGCCACGGGGGCCAAGCGGCGGTACTACGAGCCTTTTGCCGCGTACCTGGCCGCGCAGGGTTTCGCGGTGTGCCTCTGGGACTACCGCGGAGCCGCGCACTCGCGGCCGGTGCCGCTGGCCCAGGCCCCGTACCGGTTCGCCGACTACGGCACGCTCGACATGCCGGCCGTGCTCGATTGGCTGGAAGCGCGGTTCCCTGGCCGGCCGCTGCTGGTGCTGGGCCACAGCGTGGGAGCCCAGCAGGTGGGCCTGATGCCGAACGCGAACAAGCTGGCCGGGCTGGTGGCCGTGGGGACGGGGGTGGGCTACTGGAACTACATGCCCCTGGGCTACCGCCTCAAAACACACTTTTTCTTCCGTATTTTCAGTCCTCTGAGTCATGCGCTGCTGGGCTACAATGCCGGCGGGCGGTGGGGCATCATGGAAGACCTGCCGCGGGGCGTGGTGCAGGACTGGCGGGCCTGGTGCAGCGTGCCCGACTACTACTTCGACCCGCGCTTTGCCGCGCAGCTGCCCCCGCACCACTACCAGGACCTGCGGTTTCCGGTGAGCGTGTACTGGGCCACCGACGACCCCATTGCCAGCGCCCGCTCGGTGCCGCGCTTCTGGCAGCACGTGCGCAGCGCGGCCGGCATTGAGCTGCATCGCCTCGTGCCGGCCGAGCTGGGCGTGCGGGGCATTGGGCACTTTGGGTTTTTCCGGCGCGGGCTGCGCGCCCCACTCTGGCCGCGCCTCCTCGCCGACCTCACCCAAATGGCCGAAGCCGCCGCGTCGTAAATCGTTGCCTCATCAACCTGCCGCTGCCATGCTCAATACTTATTCGCCCGCCCACGACTTCTTTCGCGCCGCCGCGCCGCCCGCGCTCGCCACGCCGAAAATTCGCTACCCGTCGCCGCCGCCCGGCCTGCGCTGGCTGCGCTGGCAGCTGAAACTGCTGTGGGCCGTGGCGCCTAATGTGGCGTTTCGGCAGGCGTGGCGGCTGTTTTGCACGCCGCGCCGGCTGCCGGTGAAAGACTGGGAAGCCCCGGCGCTGGCCAAAGCCCGGCGCCGCACCGTGACCTACGAAACCGGCCCCGTGGCCGTGTACGAGTGGGGCCCGGCCACCGCGCCCGCCGTGGTGCTGGTGCACGGCTGGGAGCACCGGGCCAGCTTCTGGCGGGCCTGGGTGCGGCCGTTGCTGGCGGCCGGCTACCGCGTGGTGGCCCTGGATGGGCCCGCGCACGGCGCCTCGGGTGGGCGGGCAGCCACGCTCACGGGCTTTGGCGGGGCGGTGCAGGCGGTGGTGGATACGGTGGGGGAGGTGCGCGCCATCGTGGCCCACTCGTTTGGGGCGGCCTCGGTGGCGGGGCTGCCGGTGCGGCCGCCCGCCGGCGCGCCCCTGCCGCGCCTGGTGCTGCTGAGTGCCCCGGTGAGCCCCCGCGCCGTGGCCGAGCGCTTCGCCAATTTCCTGTATCTGTCGAATGATTTGGTGGAGCGGTTTGTCGGCCACATCCAGCAGCTAACCGGCCGCTCCGCCGATTCATTTGCTGCCGCGGCCGCCGGGCCGTCCATCGGGGCCGGGCAGGTGCTGGTGGTGCACGACGAAGGCGATGAAATCGTACCCTTTGCCGAAGGCAGGCAGATTGTGGCCGCCTGGCCCGGCGCGGTGCTGCACGCCACGCGCGGCCTGGGCCACAACCGCATTCTGCGCGATGCGGAAGTGGTGCAGGCCGCGGTGGCGTTTATCACCAACTAAGCAGGCGGGGCCAATTGCCCGAATCTTTTGCCTCGCAATAGCGGTGCTGCCAAGCCAAACTGCCGGCGCTTTGGTTACGTAAGGAAAGCTCATCTTTAATTTCTTTTCCTCATGGTAAAAGTTGCCCTGTTGGTCCGCCTCGAAGTGAAGCCCGGCCACGAACAAACCGTCGCCGATTTTCTGGCCGGTGCCCTGCCCCTCGCGGAGGCGGAGCCCGCCACCACCACCTGGTACGCCCTGCGGCTGGGCCCGTCCACATTCGGCATCTTCGATACTTTTCCCGATGAAGCCGGCCGCAAAGCTCACCTCGCCGGCCAGATAGCTGCCGCCCTGGGCACCCACGCCGACCTGTGGGCCAGCCCGCCCCACATCGAAATGGTGGACATTCTGGCCTCGAAAGGCGCGTAGCCTTGCCACTCAGCCATAAAAAAGCCGCCCTGCGTTATTTGCAGGGCGGCTTTTTTATGTTCTCATCATCGGCTGGCGCTGTGGGCCGGCTGAACAAAAAACCGGGCCGCTTCAGCCGGTGATGTGCAGGCTGGTGCCGGTTTGCACCACGGTGTACTGCTTGAGGGCGCGGGGCGAGGGGCCGCTGAGCACGGTGCCGGTCAGGTCGAAAATGGCGTTGTGGTTGGGGCACACGAAGCGGCCCTGACCCTGGGTGAAGTACACGCTGGTGCCCTCGTGCGGGCAGGGGGCTTGCAGGGCCACGTAGGTGCCGGCCGTGGTTTTGGCCACTATCACGTCGCGCGTGGGGCTGTAGATGTAGCCGGTGGCCGCGTTGTTGAGCGGGGCGCTGGTGGCCGCCGTCAGGTCCACGGTGAAGTCGACGCCGGAGGCGCCGGGCACGGGGTCGCTGCTTTTGCTGCTGCCGCAGCCGCCCAGGCACGCCGAGGCCACCAGTGCCGTGGCTCCCAGCCCAAAAAGCTGCAGGAACTCTTTGCGGTTCATTTCTGCGGAATTTGCCATAATTGGAAGATGAATTAGTGGAAAATAAAGGCTTATTGGCTGTCCTAACGTCAAAGAACCAGGCATTTGATGGAGTCTGAATGAATAGTCGGCCAATGCGCTACGGGCGGCGACTGCTACTGAATCAGAATCGGCGGATTGCCAGCGGCTATTCGTCGCCGCCCTGGCCTTTGCCGCGCTCGGCGTCGAGGAAATAAGCGCCTTGCCGCACCAGGCGGGTGGTATCGGGAATGGGTTCGAGTGGCGTCACGGCCACGTCGTGGTGGGCGCTGGGGCCGGGGCGCACTTTCACGCGCCGAAAGGTGGCATTGCTGTCGGTGGCGGCGGTTTGCACGTAGGCGTAGCTCAGCTCGCCGGCCTGGATGATGGCGGTTTCGGGCAGGGTGCGCACGCGGGCGCCGGCCGTCTGGATGCGGGCGGCCACGTACTGGCCGGGCAGCAGGTTGTCGCCTTCTTTACCGTCGAGGTGGGCGTGCACGGCCACGGTGTGGGCCCCGTCGTCGAACGCCTTGCCCACCAGAAACACGCGGGCGTGCAGCACCTCGCCCGCCGCCGCGCCCCGGCTGGGCACCGAAAACAGGATGGGCTGGCCGATTTTCACGCGGGAAATGTCGCGCTCGAACACCTTGAGCTGGAGGTGCAAATCGGACCGGTCCACAATCTCAATGAGCACGTCCGAGGGGTTCACAAACTGGCCGGGGTTGATGCTCACCGTTTTCACGTAGCCGCCCAGGGGAGTAATTAAGTTGACGGTGGGCTGAATATGGCCCGTAGCGGCCAGGCGCGAGGCCGAAATATTGAGCTGGGCCAGCTGCGCGGCGAGGCTGCGCTGGGCGGCCTGCTCGGTGGCGTAGTCGGCCTGGGCCTGCTGGAGCTTGCGCTTGGCGCCCACGTCTTCCACGTCGAGAACGCGCTGGCGCTCCAGGTCCTGGGCCAGAAACTGGCTGCGGGCGCGGCTTTGCAGGTAGTCCTGCTGGAGTTTGAGGTAGTCGGGATGGCGCAGCACGGCCACCACCGCGCCTTTTTGCACAAACTGGCCGGGGAGCACCTGCACCGCCTGCACGTAGCCGCCCAGCACCGCCGAAATCGACACCATGTTCTGGGGCGGCACGTCAATCATGCCATTGGCCAGCACTTCGGAGGCCATGTTCTGGCGCGTGAAGCCGCCCAGCGCGATGCCCGCCGCCTGTACCTGCGCCTTCGACACGGTAATCTGGTCGGGGTTGGTGGGTTGGGCAGGTTTGGCGGGGGCTTTGGTGTCCTCGGTTTTGGCGGCGGAATCGCCCTTGCAGCCGGAAAGCAGGCTGGTGGCGGTGAGCAGCAGGGATAAGTAAGCAGGAAACCGTTTCATATGGAAAAGCGCCGGAGCGCGGGGAGGCTTGGGGAGGAATGTTAGAACGTCATGCAGAGCGCAGCGAAGCATCTCGCGTGGGGTAGTAATCCAATCGATTGAGTTGCTACCCCACGCGAGATGCTTCGCTGCGCTCTGCATGACGGGCGGTAGTCATTGATTTCACCATCAATCAGCGCCATTGAGGCTTTGCAGGGCAATGACGTACTCGTTGTATTGCCGCACCTGGTCCAGGTAGGCTTGCTGAATCTGCCAGGCGGGGTCGGTGTTCACCACGTAGGTCACGTAGTCGATGTCGCCGGCGCGGAAGCTTTTTTCGGCCGTGGTGAGGATGAGGCGGGCCTGAGGCAGGGCGTCGCGCTCGTAGTAATCGAGGGAGGCGCGGGCGCGGCGCAGCTGCTGGCGCAGGCCGCTCAGCTGGCCCGTGAGCTGGGTGGTGGCGTAGGTCAGCTGGTTGTCGGCCACCTGCTCGCCGATGCGGGCGGCGGCGATGCGGGCTTTTTGGGCCCCGCCCAGCAGCGGCACCGAAAGGCCCGCCTGCGCCACCTGGAAGTTGTTTTCCTTATTGATGCTCTGGTTGAAATAGCCCACGCGCACATCGGGCAGGCGGCGTAATTGCTCCACTTGGGTCTGGCGCTGGCTCTGGGCAATCTGCTGGCGCAGCAGGCCCAGCGTGGGGTTGGTGTCGGGCGACAGGCTGGCGGTATCAGCCGGGGCCAGCTGGGCCACCGCGTTTTCGGTGGTGTCAACTTTAATCGCGGCGCCGCCCAGCAAAAACGCCAGCTGCTGCTGCTGCACGGCCAAGTCGGTGAGCGTGGTGGCCAGCCGGTTTTGGAGCTCGCGGGAGCGCGCCTCGGCCGAAACCTGCTCCAGGCGGTTGGTTTCGCCCACCTGGTAGCGGATACGGGCCGCCCGGGCGTAGCGGCGGTACAGGCTGTCCTGCTGCCGCAGCAGCGCCACGCGGCGGTAGGTCAGCAGCACCTGGTAGTAGCTGTTGCGGATGTTCTGGCTGAGCTCGCGGCGCTGCACGCGGCCCCGCTGCTCGGCCGTCAGCACCTGGCTTTCGAGCAGGCGGCGCTGGGCGGCGTACACGTTAGGCAGGGCCGTTTGCTGGATGATGGTGAAGCTGTGGTCGGTGAGCGGGCCCGAAATCTGGCCGCGCTGGTAGTCCAGCACGGTGCGCGGAATGTCGTAGCCGGTGCGCGTGAGGGCCCGCTGCTGCTGTACCTGCAAGTTGGACGACTGCACTGACAGGTTCTGCCGCAGGCCGGTTTGCAAGGCCTGCGCCAGGGTGAGCGGGCCCGTGGCGGGCGGCGTAGTTTGGGCGTGGCTGATTAGCGGTAATGTCAGCAATAGGAGGACCAGGGCCGTTCGGCCGTTCGCCTCACGGGACCCCTTGGGGGCCAGCCCCATCTCCCGTGGAGAGGGGGAGCCTGACGTTTGCAGAGCTGGTTTTTCGGTTGGGGCTGAGGCGTCTTTGGGCTCTTCCTTCTCCTGCGGTTCGTGGTTCGGAGCGTCTTCGTCATCCTTCGTGAAGAAGCTGTAGAGCACGGGCAGGACCAGCAGCGTGAGCAGCGTGGCTGAAATCAGCCCGCCGATGACGACCGTGGCCAGTGGTTTCTGCACCTCTGCGCCGGCCGAGGTCGACAGCGCCATGGGCAGAAAGCCCAGCGAGGCCACCGAGGCGGTGAGCAGCACCGGCCGGAACCGCTCGGCCGTGGCGCGCATCACCCGCTCGCTCACCTTTTTTACGCCCTCGGCCGCCAGCTCGTTCAGGCTGGCCACCAGCACGATGCCGTTGAGTACCGCTACCCCAAACAAGGCGATGAAGCCCACGCCGGCCGAAATGCTGAACGGCATCCCGCGCAGCCACAGCGCCAGAATCCCGCCGATGGTGGCCAGCGGAATCCCCGTGAAAATCAGAGCCGCCTGCTTCACCGACTGAAACGACAGGTAGAGCAGCAGGAAGATGAGCGCCAGCGAGATAGGGACCACGATTTCGAGCCGGGCGGTGGCGCGCTGCAGGTTCTCAAACGCGCCGCCGTACTTGATGGTGTAGCCGGGCGGCAGCTTCACGCGGTTGAGCTTGCCCTGAATTTCCTGCACCAGGGTCTGCACGTCGCGGCCGCGCACGTTCACGCCGATGTTGATGCGGCGGCGGGCGTCGTCGCGCGAAATCTGGGCCGGGGCGTTGCGGTAGGCTACGGCGGCCACTTCTTCGAGCGGTATTTTCTGGCCGGTGGGCGTGTCCACGTACAGGTTGCGCAGGTCGCTGAGGCCCTGGCGGCGGGTGCTGTCGAGGCGTAGCACCAGGTCGTAGCGGCGCTCGCCCTCATACACTTGCCCGGCCACGTCGCCGGCAAAAGAGGAGCGGAGCAGAGCATTCAAATCCGAGATGCGCAGGCCGTATTGGGCCATTTTCTGGCGGTCGTAGGTGACGCGCAACTGCGGCAGGGCGGCAATCTGCTCCACTTTCAAATCGCCCACGCCGGCCAGCGGGCGAATGAGGGCCGCCGCCTGGTTGGCTTTCTCGAACAGCACGTCCAAATCGTCGCCGTAAATCTTGATGCTGATGTCGGACTTCGCGCCCGAAATCAGCTCGTTAAACCGCATCTGGATGGGCTGTTGAAACTCCATATTCACGCCCGGCACGCCGGCCAGGGCCTTTTGCATCATATCGGCCAGCTCCACCCGCGAGTGCGCCGAGGTCCAGTCCTTCTGGTCTTTGAGGATGACCATCTGGTCGGAATCCTCGAACGACATGGGGTCGGTGGGGATTTCCGAAGTGCCGATTTTGCCCACAATCTGCACCACTTCCGGGAATTTCTTCATCAGAATCTGCTGCACTTTGGTGGTGGTGGCAATGCTCTGGCTCAGCGACGAGCCGGGCGCCAGCGTCACGTTCACGGCAAAGTCGCCCTCGTCGAGTTGCGGTATAAACTCGCCGCCCAGCGTTCGGAACAGGAAAAAAGCCCCCACCAGCAGCGCCACGGCCGCCGCCACCACGGCCCAGCGCATTCGCAGCGCGCCCTTGATGAGCGGGCTGTAGCCCCGGTACAGGAAGTTCATGATGCGGTTGGCCAGCGTGCCTTCCTCCTTGATGTCCTTGCGCAGCGCCCAGGCCGATACGGCCGGTACGTAGGTGAGGCACAATATCATAGCGCCCACAATGGCGAAGCTCACGGTGAGGGCCATGGGCCGGAACATCTTACCCTCGATGCCCGTGAGGGCCAGGATGGGAAAGTACACGATGAGGATGATGAACTGCCCGAACAGGGCTGAGCGCATCATGCGCGTAGCGGCGGTTTCGGCCACCTGGTCCATGGTTTCGCCCTCGGCCTGGGTGCGGAAATGCACGATGTGGAAAATCATGGCTTCCACGATAATCACGGCCCCGTCCACGATGAGGCCGAAATCCAACGCGCCCAGGCTCATCAGGTTAGCCGAGACGCCAAAGGTGCGCATCATGCCCAGCGCGAAGAGCATGCACAGCGGTATCATGCTGGCCACCACCAGCCCGGCGCGCCAGTTGCCGAGCAGCACCAGCAGCACCAGCAGCACGATAATGCCGCCCTCGATAAGGTTGTGCGTGACTGTCGCAATGGCCTTATCGATAAGCTTGGTGCGGTCCAGAAACGGCAGAATTTCCAGGCCGGCCGGCAGGGTTTTCTGGATTTCGACCACTCGCTGCTTCACGCTTTTGATGGTTTGCTCCGAGCTGGCACCCTTGAGCATGAGCACGATGCCGCCCACGGTTTCGCCGTGGCCGTTGCGCGTCATGGCCCCGTAGCGCACCGAGTGGCCGAAGCGCACGTCGGCCACGTCGCGCACCAGCAGCGGGGCGTTCTGGGCGGCTTGCTTGATGACGATGGTGCCGATGTCGGCCAGCGAAGTCACGCGGCCCTCGCCCCGGATAAAGTAGGTGTTGGGGCCGCGCTCCAGGTAGCTGCCGCCGGTGTTGGCGTTGTTGTCCTGCAGGGCCGCAAACAGCTCGGGCATGGTCACGCCGGCCGCATTCAGGCGGTCGGGGTTCACGCTCACCTCGTACTGGCGCACGTAGCCGCCGAAGCTGCTCACGTCTACTACGCCGGGCACGCCGGCCAGCTGCCGCTTGATGAGCCAGTCCTGCACGTCGCGCAGCTTCGAGAGCGGAAACTGCTGCTCGTAGCCCTTTTTTACCCGGATGCTGTACTGGAAAATCTCGCCCAGGCCGGTCGTAATCGGGGCCATCTGGGGCGTGCCGGCCCCGGCGCCGAGGTCGGCCTGCACGGTGGTCAGCTTCTCGGCCACCAGCTGCCGGGTGCGGTAGGTATCGATTTTGTCGTCGAACACCACGGTAATCACCGACAGCCCGAAGCGCGAGATGGACCGGATTTCGGTGACGCCGGGAATGGTGCGCAGCTGCAATTCGAGCGGCACGGTGAGGAGCTGCTCCACCTCCTGCGCCGCCAGAGCGGGGCTTTGGGTGATGACCTGCACCTGGTTGTTGGTGACGTCCGGGATGGCGTCGAGCGGCAGGTTCAGGGCCGAGTAGCCGCCCCAGCCGATGAGGGCCACCAGCATCAGCAGCACCAGCAGCTTGTTGTGGATGCTGGCAGCTATTATTTTAGAAAGCATTGGGTGCGGTACAGGTCGTTTGGGGGCGTGGGAAGCACATTGGCCCCCGGCCAGGGAGAATGCCCGAAACTAAGGAGAGGGCACGAATGCCGGATAATGTCGAGGCATAAACGCGCAAGCGCCTTAGTCAGCCCTTAAAGCCGCCTTAAGATTCACTTAAAATTCATGTTAGTGTCAAAAGCCCAGCATCTTCGTGCGCTTATTGCCGTTAGCCCGGCACCTGCTTTTTTCATCCACTCCGCATGCGCATTTTAATAGTTGAAGACGAGCCCGGCATTGCCCGCTTCCTGAAGCAAGGCCTGGAGGAGGAAGGCTTCGCGGTGGACGTGGCCGCTACCGGCCCGGCCGGCCTCGCCCAGGCCCAGGCCCAGCCCTACGACCTGCTGCTGGTGGACTGGATGCTGCCCGGCCTCACCGGCCTGGACGTGTGCCGCCAGCTGCGTGCCCAACAGGACCAGACGCCCCTCATCTTCCTCACGGCCAAGGATACCGTGCAGGACACCATCGCGGGCCTGCAGGCGGGGGCCAACGACTACATCAAAAAGCCCTTCCATTTCGAAGAGCTGCTGGAGCGCATCCGGGTGCAGCTGCGGCCGGCGGGCGGGCCCTCCGAACGGTTCACGCTCGGCCCCATCGTGCTGGATGTGAGCACCCACCAGGTGTATAAGGACGACGAAGAAATTGCCCTCACCCAGAAGGAGTTTGCGCTGCTGGAGTACCTGCTGCGCAACAAAGGCAAGGTGTGCCGCCGCCAGAGCATCATCGAAAACGTGTGGGATATTCACTTCGAATACAACACCGGCGTGATTGACGTGTACATGAATGCGCTGCGCAAAAAGTTAAAAATCACGAAGGATGACGAGTTTTTGCAGACCATTCGCGGCATTGGCTATGTTGCGCGGGACTAGGCGGTCTGTTTGGCAGACTACCGAGAACGTCATGCCGAGCGCAGCCGAAGCATCTCGCTCGCTTCGTTCAACGATTGAATCACTACCACACGCGAGATGCTTCGGCTGCGCTCAGCATGACGTTCTTTTACCTTCCCTCTTTCCCCTCTTTCCCCTCTTTCCCCTCTTTCCCCTCTTCCCCAATGCCCCTCACCTTCAAAAACCGCATTGCGCTGCACTACATGCTGGCCACGGCCGCGCTGGTAGCGGCCGTGTACCTGGTGGTGTTTGGCGTGGTGCAGCACCGCGTGTATAAAGACCTCGACGCCAACCTGCACTTCGAGGCAGCCAAGCACATGGGCGAGCTGGCCATTCGCGGCGGCGAAATTCACTTCGCCAACAAGGACGAGTGGCAGGAGCGGGAGCACCGCGAGGTGCAGGTCAACCCGGTGTTTATCCAAGTGAATGACTTGCGCGGCCAGCTCATGGACCGCTCGCCCAATCTGAAAACCGACCAGCTCGCCTTCACACCCGGCCAGGAGCAACCGCCGCTGAGCTCGGTGCTGCGCGGCCGGGCCATCCGGCAGGTGCAGGTGCCGGTGGTAGTTGGGCGCGCGCCGGTGGGCTACCTGCTGGCCGGCATCTCGTCGGAAGCCGCGCAGCACGTCCTCGACAGCCTGGAGATGGTGTTGCTGGGCTCGTTTCCCGTGGTGGTGCTGGTGCTGTTTGGCATTGCGCGCCTGCTGGCCGGGCGCAGCATCGCGCCCATCGCCCAGATTACGGCCACCACCAACCGCATCACCCGCAGCAACTTAGCCGAGCGCATTGCCCTGCCGCCGCGCCCCGACGAGCTGCATACGCTGGCCAGTGCCATCAACGGCCTGCTGCAGCGCATCGAGGAAGCCGTGGAACGCGAAAAGCAGTTCACCGCCGATGCCTCGCACGAGTTGCGCACGCCGCTGGCCGTGCTCAAGGGCACGCTGGAAGTGCTGGTGCGCAAGCCCCGCAGCGCCCCCGAGTACGTGGAAAGCATCGTGCGCGGCATCCACGAAATCGACCGCCTCACGCACCTCGTCGACCAGCTGCTGCTGCTGGCGCGCTTCGAAAACCACGCCAAGGGTCTGAATCGCCAGGAAATCACGGTGCTTAGCTGCGTGCACGACGTGCTCTACCGCCACCGCGCCGACATTAACGCCAAGCACATTCGCGTGGACGTGCAGGACGGCGACCTGCCGCCTATCGCGTCGGACCCATTTTTGGTCGACTTGATTCTGGACAACGTGCTGGCCAACGCGGTGAAGTATTCGCCGGCCAGCTCCACCATCACCGTCGGGCTGGCCGAAGCCAATTCCCGCCTGCGCTGCACCATCCGGGACCAGGGAATTGGCATTTGCCCCGAGGATTTGGACCGGATTTTCGACCCGCTCTACCGCTCCGACGCGCTGGCGCACAAGGATATCGGCGGCACCGGCCTGGGCCTGTCCATCGTAGCCAAAGCTGGCGCGCTGCTCAATATCGAGCTGGCCGTGGAGAGTGAGCTGGGGCGCGGCACCACGTTCACGCTGCTGTTTCCGGCGTAGCGCGGCGCACGTAATCAGATGCTTTCCAGGCCTTCGGCGGCCAGCTGGCGCAGCATGTCGCGCAGGCCATCTGGCTGGCCAAACAACCGGCCGATGTGGGCCACGTACTCGGCCTCGGCCCGCAGGTCGCGCTTGAGCTGGCGCAGTTCCAGCTCCTGCTTTTTGCCCGCGCCCGTGATGAAGCCGTTGGGGCCGTATTTCAGCTCGTTCATTTCCTGTTTCAGCTGGGTTTGCTGCTGCAGCAGGGCGCGGGTGTAGCGGGCCAGCACGTCATCGGCGGCCGTGTCGGCCGGGCCCGATTCGGCCAGCAATTGCAGCAGCGTATACAGGTCGTCGGCCTCGTATGCTTCCGTAATGCGCTGCATCTGGGCGGTTTTGTCGGCCTGCTTGTCGGGGTCACGCTCCAGGTCGGGGTGGTGGGTGCGGGCCAGTTGGCGGTAAATGGTTTTGGTGTTCGATTCGAGTTGTTTTTGGTCGAGTTGGGCCGCTTGCGCGGCGGCTTCCTGCAGGCGCTGGGCTTTGGTTTTGCGGCGGGCCTTGGCCGCGGCCGCCGCCTGCTCATGCGGTGGCAGACTCGGGTCGGGAACGTAAGTGGGCTGCGGTGTTGGAGTGCCGTCCGCGTCGCCTGCAGCTTTCGCCGCCGCATTCCGGCGCGCCTGGGCTGGCGCATACTTGCGAAAAATTGCCTCCTCATCCTCCCCAAACCGTTCTTCCAGGTTGCGCGCATTGCCCAGAATTACGCCCGTAATCTGCTGCTCCTCCAGGCGGCTGAAGTAGCTCAGCAGCAAGGCTTCTTCCAGCGGCGCATACAGCGCATGGCGGGCCGCCACCACGGCCGTGGCCGCCGGGCCCACCTGCTGCCAGTAGCGCCGCCGGGCTTCGGCCTGCTCGGCACGCAGGTCGCGCAGCCGCTCCCGCAGGTTCTCCACATCCAGAATAGCTTGCCGGAAGGCCTGCTGGGCGGTGGTACCCGTCGGCTTTTCATCGGTTCGAACAGGAACGGTAATGGGCGCGGGATGCGCGGAATCAGCTTTTCTCATTGGTCACAAAGGTAGGAACGCGCCATGGCGCGTTCGGCGTGCGCGTTCGGCGTGGCCCGTTCGGATATGAATATGACGGACCAGTTAGCGTAACGAAACCGCCGGTTGTTCAACAATTGAACGCGCCATGGCGCGTTCCTACGGCCACAATTCAAACGCCACCCGAAACGTATTGCAATGCGCATCCACGATGTCGGCCAGGCGCTCAGAATAGCCCCCGCCCATGCTTACCGCCACTGGCAGGCCCCGCGCCCGGCACAGGCCCAGCACCAATTCATCGCGCTGCCGACAGCCGGCCGGAGTGAGGGCCAGCTTGCCCAGTTTATCAGTCGCCAGCACGTCCACGCCGGCTTGGTAAAAAATGAAATCGGGCTGCACCCGCTCCACCAGCGGTTCCAGCGTTGAGGTAAGCTGCGCCAGATACTCCGCATCCCCCGTGCCCAGCGCCAGCGGAATATCCAAGTCCGACTGTTCCTTGCGCAACGGATAATTGGCTCCCGCGTGCATGGAAAACGTGAAAACGCGGGGCTCATCGCGGAAAATGCTGGCCGTGCCGTCGCCCTGGTGCACGTCCAAATCCACAATCAGAATTTGCTTTGCCAGCCCGTGCGCCAGCAAATGCGCGGCGGCAATGGCCTGGTCGTTCAGCACGCAAAACCCCTCGCCTCGGTTGGCAAATGCGTGGTGGGTGCCGCCTGCCAGGTTCATCCCAATGCCATCGCGCAGGGCCCGCAACGCCGATTGCACCGTGCCCGCGCTGCTGCTCAGCGAGCGCCGCACCAGCTGCGGGCTTTGCGGCAGCCCCAGGTTGCGCACTTCACGGGGCGTCAGCTGCAAGTCGCGCACTTTGTGCCAATACTCCGCGGTGTGGACCCGCAAAATATCCTCCTCCGCGCATAGCCCAGGCTCGTAGAAATCCTCCGGCATGGCAATGCCTTGCCACAATAGCTGCTCCCGAATCAGAGCGTATTTGGCGATGGGGAAGCGATGCCCGGCGGGCAGGTCGAGGGTGTAGTGGTCGGAAGTGGCGAGGCAGGGCATACGCCGCAGTTACTGGGAACTGGGGCTGGATGTTTTTGGAGAGGTGAATAGAGCGTCATGCAGAGCGCAGCGAAGCATGACGCTCTATTCACTTTATTCCCGACTTATATTCCGGTCAAAAATAATATTTATTAATTATTTTCAAAAATTAGTTGCGCAATTAAAATTAATATCCAACCTTTGTCGCACCAAAAGCAAACAATCATGTACCGCCACCTAACATTCACCAGCAACTCGGATAAGATGCAGCCAGCACGGCTGCTCCCGCTCGGTACGTTTGCCTGATTTCAGCCCCCGCTGAAACCCGACACCGCCCGAGCCCATAATGCTCGGGTTTTTTGTTGTTAGCCGGTTTATCAACCGCTTACCCATTCAATCCATGCACCCTATTTGCCCCAATTACCAGCCTGAGCCGACACAATTCCGGTCCGATTGCGGCCAGGATAAACGGTGCGCCCGTGCTTTTCTTCTTTGTTGAATGCGTCGATAATATCGGCGTAAATCACGCGAAATAGAAAAGCCCGGCCCGCAAAAGCCGGGCTTTTTCGTGCCATTAATTTCCAAATAAAAACGTGTTTTTATTTGCCAGGAAAAAGTGTGCCTAATTCAAATTGAATTTCGAATTATCGGTAATTAGAAATGATAATTCAATTCTAAAAGAACGTCATGCAAAGCGCAGCGAAGCATCTCGCATGCAATAGTAATTCAATCGTGCAACGATGCGAGCAAGATGCTTCGCTGCGCTCTGCATGACCACCACACGCAATTCAAATCCACATTTCACCTCCCTAAATTCCCCCACTATGCGCTTCAACTTCTTCTCCCGAAACAGCGCGCCCACCGTTAACCACGAGGGTGCTGCTGCCTTCACCCTCACGCCGAAGGTGGAACTGTACGCTGCCGTCGCCACGGCCGCGCTCAGCGACTAGTTCTACGAAACGGCCAATACCCGCTTGCAGCGTCTGCGGGAGTTGGTGGCCAAAAATGACCCCGTTTTCGTGGCGCAATTGGCGGTGTATGCCCGTGAAAGCCTGAATCTGCGCACCGTGCCCTTGGTGTTGTGCGTAGAACTGGCCCAGCTGCACCGAGGCGACAACCTCGTGAGCCGCCTGGTGGCCCGCGTGGTGCAGCGCCCCGATGAAATCACGGAATTGCTGGCTTTCTACGCCCTGGCCAACAGCCGCAGCGGCAACAAAGTCCTCAACCGCCTCTCCAAGCAGCTGCAAAAAGGCTTGGCGCTCAGCTTCAACCGTTTCGACGGCTACCAGCTGGCCAAGTACGACCGTGATGGCGCGGTGCGCCTGCGCGATGCCCTCTTCCTGGTGCACCCCAATGCCAAGGATGAGGCCCAGCAAGCCCTGTTCGACCAGCTGGTGCGCGGCGAGTTGCCCACGCCCTACACCTGGGAAACCGAGCTGTCGGCAGTAGGGCAGGGGACTTACGCCTGTGATGCGGACCGGCAAACGGCCGTCCGTCAGACGTGGGAAACGCTCATTATCAGCGGCAAGCTGGGCTACATGGCCTTGCTGCGCAACCTGCGCAACATCCTCGAAGCCAATGTGTCGGCGGCGGCGATGGAGCGGGTGTGTGATACCCTGGCCGACCGGTTTGCGGTGGCGCGCAGCAAGCAGCTGCCGTTCCGTTTCCTGGCCGCCTTCCGCGAGGTGAAAATCTTGCCCAGCGGCCATGTGGCGGGCGTGTTGGCGGCGCTGGAAACGGCCATTGCGCACAGCGCCGTGAACCTGCGCGGTTTCGGGCACGACACCCGCGTGGTGGTCGCCTGCGACGTGTCCAGCTCCATGCAAAAGGCCATTTCGCCGCGCAGCAAAGTGCTGCTCTACGACGTGAGCCTCGTGCTGGGGATGCTGCTCCAGAGCCGGTGCCAGAACGTCATCACCGGTATGTTCGGCGATACGTGGAAGCGCATCAGCCTGCCCCGTGGACCGGTGCTACGCAACGTGGAAGAGTTCTACCAGCGCGAAGGCGAAGTGGGCTACTCCACCAACGGCTACCTGGTAATCAAAGACTTGGTGCAGCGCCGCGAGGTGGTGGACAAGGTAATGATGTTCACCGACGTGCAGCTGTGGAACAGCACTGGCGACGGCGGCACCCTGGCCCAGGAATGGGCCGGGTACCGCCGTACCGTGGCCCCCAATGCCCGCCTCTACCTCTTCGACCTGGCCGGGCACGGCACCGTGCCGCTGGAACTGCGCCCCGAAACCGGCGTGGCCCTCATCGCCGGCTGGTCCGACAAAGTTTTCGACGTGCTGAATGCGCTGGATAACGGCGGCTCAGCGCTCACCGAAATCGAGAAAATTGACTTGTAAAACCTGCGGCCCGGCCGGGCAATAAAGCGGAACCCCCGGCCGCCCCAAACTACGCTGTGTGCCTTCGGACGAATACTAAAACCGTTTTTCTAACCGTTTAACCCCTAATTCTAACTGCCGAAATGAGGAAGACGGCTGCCCATTTGGGGCAGTCGCCGACCGGGACGGAGCCACCGCGTGGCCCGTCCCACCTCGGCGGAATCCGCTTGGTTCAGGTGCCGTAGGCGGGCGTTACTTCTGGTCGTTTTCGGTGCCTGTTTGGCACTGCGGGTTCGAGCCCCGGCCCGAAGCTTCGGCTTCAGGTGAAAAATATACGCCTACCGACTGTCGCCCTGAATTTTCGGATAAAAAATCAACTTGAAATACGTTTCCGGATGGGTGCCGTAGCCGGGCCTTTCTTCGCTCCAAATGAGGTGCGGTCGCGGGTTCGACTCCCGAAGTGCTGCCGCGAGGCAGGGCAAACGCGCATTGGTAGGGCCGTGCTAACTGGCCCGGCGACTGTTGCCCCAGCCGGAAACAAATGCTTGTATTGGGTGCCGTAGGTAGGTGATACTTCGGGAAGTAGTGCTGTAAAGTCCTGCGGGTTCGAATCCCGCCTCACAACGTCGCCGTTGCGAGTGGCGAAATTGGTAGACGCGCTATTCAATAGACACCGCCGCTTTTTGCCCCAATACATCCTAATCCAACCTCCGTCGGGTGTCGTAGCCCGGCCATACTTCGCACTTTTAATGCCCAGGTCGCGGGTTCGAATCCCGCCGAAAGTAGTCGTGAGGCCGTTTTCGTAGCTCAGTGGTAGAGCAGGACTAGAAGGCCGGGCGCTTGTTGCCCCGGCGGAGGAAGGAGTTGGGAAGGTGTCGTCGAGCAGTCTTACTTCGACTGTAAATCCCTGCTGACTGTTCAATTTTTAACCCTTGTCAACTTCATTATTCACCGCCATTTTACGGGCCTAAACCGTGTCTTTCTTATGCTTCAAGACTTCAGCTACCTCCGCCGCAATGAATCAGTCCATCGTTTTTCGCTGGCTGCGGGGCCTGGCCCTCGCGCCACTGCCGTATGTCCAACCGCAACAAACCCATCTCGGCCCACGCTGCCAGCACGCAGCGGGCCATAACCGTGCTGACCGGGCACATTAACTGGCGCAAATGGTCGCCAGTCCGGCAAATTGAGTTTCTGTTTTCCTTTGAATCTGCCCCGGATATTTACGCACAAATCGGCCTTAATAGTCCTTTAGGCCAGCTTTACCTGCATTGCGTGGATAACCGTTCCAAGCTGGAAGCCCGGCAGAGCAAAGCTTTCCTGCTGGCCCTGGCCGAGCGGCGCAGTACCCTGCTGGACCGCCCCGACCTGGCCGGGGCCCTCGGCGCGCTCTGCACCAACTACCCCAGCCGGCTGCGCGAGCTAGCGGACTGGACCCCGCACCGCAAAAACGTGCATGCCCAGCTCGAAAGCCTCGTGCGTCACCTTTTCGACCAGTACGGCGACGTGCCAGCCTGGGTGATTGGGGCCTGGACGGCTACCCGCACCGCCAACCTCGGCCTGAACCTGGCCGAGCTGACGATACACCTCGGGCGTGGCCGGTCGCTGCGCAGCTTTTCGGGCCTGCCCGTGCCGCTCACCAAGCGCCTGGAGCACGAAATGCGCCAGGCCCCCGCCAGCTGCACCGTGCTCGAAGCCTACCGCTACGCCCAACTGGCCGTGCGCGACGCGCTCGATTGGTTTGGGGTGGTGCTGGAGTCGCGCATGGGGCGCGGGGAGCTGGACCGGGGCGATGACTTCTGGCTGGGCGTGGTCGATTTTTTCCGCGCCGCGCCCATGGTCGACTACCGGCAGTTTGGCCCGGTGTGCGACTGGATTCACCAGAAGCGCCGTGTGGGCATCGGCCCCGAGCCGCCGCAACCCGGCTTCTCGCTGCGGGGCCGCACCATGGCCAGCGTGCTGGCGCACACCGCGGCCTGGCACCGCAGCCTGGCGCGGCTGCGTGGCCACACCAGCAGCACGCTGCCCTTCGAAACGGCCTGGGAAGGCCTGGCGGTGCCCGATTTCGCGGGCAGCGACGAGGGGCGGGTTCGCATCACCCAGCTCACCACTTTTGGTCAGCTGGTGGAGGAGGGCCGCACCCTGCAACACTGCGTGGCCTCCTACGTCGATTCGTGCCGGAAGGGCCGCTGCGGCATTTTTTCGCTCCGAATTGACTGCCGCCCGGTGGTCACGCTCGAAGTGAGTCCGGAGCGCCTTGTGGTGCAAGCCCGGGGCCGCCACAACCGGTCCATGGCCGCCGACGAGCGGTTCTGGGTGAACCGCTGGCTGGGTGAAGCCCGGCTGGCGCTTTCAAAACACGTTTAACTTGTGCCTTTTTCTACCAAAGCCGAATGCCGTAGTCTCGCGCTACTTCGACCTGTCACGTCGGCCCCATGGGCCAATACGCGGGACGCTTGTTGCTCCGGTTTTTTGCTCATAAAACGGGCCGGTGCCGTAGCACTGCCATACTTCGCCACGAACGATGCGGTCGCCGGTTCGAACCCGGCTCGCTGGCAATTGCCGGCGGTAGCTCCGCTGGTTAGAGCACATTCAGGCGGTGTGGCTGTTGCCTGGCTCGTTTTATTTTTTCTTTTTCTCATCAACGGGTAGAGACGCAAATATGCGTCTCTACCCGTGCAACGACCATTTTATGGCCTCACAATTACGCGGCAACGACCTCCGAAACCTCGGTTTTCCCGAAGGCCGGGCCATCGGGCTCGCGCTGGCTCAATTGCAGCGCAAGCATCTCAAAAAACTTTCTCAAACTGACCAGTTGGCTTTGCTAGGTCAACTCATCGCCAATCCCAACGACTACCTCACGCACCTCGACTGGAGCCATACGGCGGCGGCTTTACTGCCGCCGCCCAACCGCCACATCAGTCTGGTGGAGCGCAAGGACTACGCCGTGTTCGGGGCCGAGCACATCGAGCAAGGCGCCATTCACCAGATGGAAATTGCCATGAAGCTGCCCGTGACCGTGGCCGGCGCGCTCATGCCCGATGCCCACCACGGCTACGGCCTGCCCATCGGCGGCGTGCTGGCGACGGACAACGCGGTGATTCCCTACGCCGTGGGCGTGGACATTGGCTGCCGCATGGCTTTGTCGGTATTCGATTTGCCTGCTAAATTCCTCACCCAGCGCACCCAGCAGCTACGCAGCATCCTGCTCGATAACACCCGTTTCGGCAGCGGCCGCGGCTTCGAGCGAGGCCAGCGAATGGACCATGCTGTGCTTGATAGTGAGGAATTTCGCACCATTCCCTTCCTGAAAAACAAGCTCGATAAAGCCGCCGAACAGGTGGGGACATCCGGTTCCGGCAACCACTTTGTGGAGTTCGGCATTGTCGAAATCACGGAGACAGAAAACGAGTTGGGCGTGCCCGTGGGCCAGTATTTGGGCGTGCTTTCACACTCCGGCTCGCGGGGCCTGGGCGCGGGCATTGCCGAGCGCTACACCAAGCTGGCGAAGGACGTGTGCCACCTGCCCAGCGATGCCCAGCACCTCGCCTGGCTCGGCCTCGACACCGAAGCCGGCCAGGAATACTGGGCCGCCATGACCCTGGCTGGCAACTACGCCTCAGCCTGCCACGAGCAGATTCACCGCCGTCTGGCCAAAGCCCTCGGCGAAAAGCCCCTGGCGAAAGTGGAAAACCACCACAACTTCGCCTGGAAAGAGCGGCTGGCCGATGGCCGCGAGGTCATCACGCACCGCAAGGGCGCGACGCCGGCCGGGGCGGGTGTGCTCGGCATCATCCCCGGCTCGATGACGGCCCCCGGCTTCATTGTGCGCGGAAAAGGGTCGGCGGCATCGTTGGCTTCGGCTTCACACGGGGCCGGCCGGCTCATGTCGCGCACCCGCGCCAAGGCCGAGCTGGGCGAAGCGCAGGTGCGCAAGCACCTCGCCGAGCACGGCATCGAGCTAATCGGGGGCGGGCTCGACGAAGCACCGATGGCCTACAAAGACATCCACACCGTGATGGCCAGCCAGCACGATTTGGTGGACGTCCTCGGCTCCTTCACCCCCAAAATCGTGCGGATGGACGGGGCCTGAAAACCCGCCACCCGGCAATCCAACTGCCCGGTATTCAGCGTATATGAAGCAGTGTCTCCACAGGGGACAGTTGTTTTCATAGCTCGGAAAGCCTCTCACCGCTGGTGGGAGGTTTTTTATTGCAGTAAAAAGCCCCGGCGAATTTCGTCGGGGCTTTTTGCTTTTCAGCCTGAAAGATATTTCAAGTAGCTTACTGCACCACCAGGCGCTTGGCGACGAGGCCGGCCTGGGTGTGGGCCAGCACGGAGTAGACGCCGGGGGCCAGCGCGGCCAGGGGCAGCTCCAGCACGTCGGTTGCGCCGGCGGGCAGCGTGCGCGTGAGCACCACGCGGCCCAGGTTGTCAAGCACCGAAACGCCCGTGGCCCGGT
>NZ_JAGEMO020000002.1 GCF_017921975.2 Hymenobacter terricola | reverse complement strand
CGCCGGCGACGAAATCGTGCAGCTCTACCTGGCCAACACCAGCAGCCCGAATAAGCCCGAAATCCGCACCCTGAAAGGCTTTCAGCGGGTGACGCTGCGGCCCGGCGAGCAGCGCACGGTGAGCTTCCCCCTTGCTCCGGCTGATTTCTCGACCATCGACGATGCGGGCCACCGGGTGGTAAATCCCGACGCCTTCACCATTGCCGTGGGCGGCCGGCAGCCGGGCAAAGCAGCCGGCCCCGGGCAGGTCGTGACGCAGGCCTTCCGGCTCACAGGCAAACCGCAAACGCTGAAGCTGTAGCCAGACGCGCCCAACGCACCCGGCCATCGCACTGCCCTGCTTTTTAAGCAGCCGAAAAATCAGCCATATCTCCACAAGGGCACTAGAATATGATAATCAACGCAGCATGAGAAAGTCAACCACGCATGCCAAGGCCCTACTCCTGGGCGCGGCCCTGCTCCTGACCGGGCCGGCCAGCCACGCCCAGGGCATGAAGCGACTGCCCGGCGGAAAACTCACCAGCAAGGAAATACTGAACCAGCCCACCCTGGTTTTTCAATCCGGCTTTGAAGGCACCTCCCGCGTGGGCCCCGACCCGCAGGAACGCCCCGACCCGGCCCACCCCGGCTACGCGCCGGAGGTTATTACCGGGGTGGACAACACGCTCGGCCAAAAAAATAATTGGGTGGCGGACCTGGACCACAGCCCGGAAGCCGGCAAGTTCATGATTCAATACACCGGCGGCGACTCCACCAAACGCTGGGCCCGCATCATCCCGGAGCCCGGCAACCCCGGCAACGAGGTGCTGGCTTTTCACCTCAACGACTTCTGGGAAGCGGATGCGCACCAGAAGAAAGCCCGCGTACAAACCGCCCTCTACGGCATCAAGAGCGGCTATCGGGAGTTTTACCAATCGGTGCGGGTCTTCCTGCCGGAGGATATGCGTGCCCTGCGCAAGTACCCCGATAAGATAAAATGGCTCACCATCTCCGAGTTCTGGAACAATACGTGGTGGCTGCCCACGGCACAGCACGGCTTCCGCATCACCCTGGGCATTGGCAAGCCGATGAAGGAGGAAGGGGATTTGTGCTTTATTCTAAACGCTGAAAACACGGGACAAATCGAGGTGTGGAACGCCAACCAGCACCCGGTGAAAGTACCCATTGGCCAGTGGTTTACGATGGAGTACTATTTCAAAGAGGGCGACGCCAAAACCGGCCGCTACTACATGGCCATCACGCCGCAAGGCGGGGCCCGGCAGGTCGTGTTCGACGTGAAAAACTACACGCACAGCACGACCGACCCCAGCCCCGACGGCCTGACCGACTACAACCCGATGAAGCTCTACACCTCGAAGGAGGTCGTGGCCTTTATGCAAGCGCAGGGCAAGCCGCTGGAAATCTACTGGGACGACTTCAAGCTCTGGAAGAATAAGCGGCCGGAGTGAAGGCCGCTCTACGCCAAGCCAGGGCACTTCTTTCAACTGCTGCCAGCATAGGTGGTAATAGTTTCATTTTTAATAAGATATGAGCCATAACATTCTGGTCATCGGCAGCACCAATACGGACATGGTGATTAAAACCGACCGGTTCCCGCAGCCGGGTGAAACGGTGCTGGGCGGCCGGTTCCTGCTGAATCCCGGCGGCAAGGGGGCCAACCAGGCCGTGGCGGCGGCCCGCCTGGGCGGGCAGGTCACGTTCGTCACCAAGCTCGGCGACGACCTGTTTGGCCAGCAGGCCCGGCAGCACTTCCAGCAGGAAGGCATCGGGGCGGACTACCTGCTGGCCGACCCGGATAACCCCTCGGGCGTGGCCCTGATTACGGTGGACGCCGCGGGCGAAAACAGCATCGTGGTGGCTCCCGGGGCCAATGGGGCCCTCAGTCCCGAAGACCTGGCGCGGGCCGCGCCCGCCTTCGCCGCCTGCGCCCTCGTGCTGCTGCAGCTGGAAGTGCCGCTGGCCACCGTGGCCGCCGCCACCGCCCTGGCCACGGCCCAGGGCAAGCGGGTCATCCTGAACCCCGCCCCCGCCGCCCAGCTGCCCGATGCGCTGCTGCGGCAGCTGTTCCTGCTCACGCCCAACCGGACGGAAGCCGAAGTCCTGACCGGCATTCCGATTACGGACGAAACTTCTATGCAGGCGGCGGCCCGTTTCCTCCGCGCAAAAGGCGTAGCCAACGTGGTCATCACCCTCGGCGGGGAAGGCGCTTACCTCTGCACCGAAACGGAGGCCCGGCTCCTACCCACGGCCCGGGTGCGCGCCGTGGATACCACCGCCGCCGGCGACGTGTTCAACGGGGCCCTGGCGGTGGCGGTGGCCGGGAATATGCCGCTGGAAGCGGCGGTAGAATTTGCCAATAAGGCGGCGGCTATTTCCGTTACGCGCATGGGCGCGCAGGCCTCCGCGCCCTACCGGCAGGAGCTGCCGGGCATCGACGGGTAGCGCTTGGAAACTCCCATAACTCGCGCCAAACCAAGCCGGGATTTAATTCAACATAAGGCGCTTGCGGCCAGTCCGTTCATCATGAGGAATATTGTTAAAAAAACACTGTTGCTGGCCGCCATACTTTGCCTGTTTATCGGCCAAAAAACGTGGGCGCAAACGTCATCGGACCCGGGCAAAGGCAGGCTTGTTTTCCCTTTTTCCGAGTTCGTGAGCCGGTCAGATTGGGGCATGCCCATCACCTGGAAGTACCGGCCGTTTGCCGGCGTGAAAGAGAACGAAACGGTCATCGCGCCCCCCGCTTTCAACGAGGACTGGAACAGCTGGTACAAGGGCCTGAAAGCGTACCAGACCTATCTACGGGGCCATTTGAACGATACGGCGGCTTTGTACCTGGAAATGAAAGTGGTGAAAAGCCAGAGCGTGCGCCTGCAGTTTAAGCGCGTGCTGAACGACATGCGCCTGCGGCCCGGCGACCGCATCGTGTTCAATGGCCAGGCTAAAAACGACCGGGGCAATACCCGCTTCAGCATCAAGCTCACTTACATTAAGATAGGGCAGCAAAACAGCCACGCCGTGGTGAAAACCACTGAGGTAGACACCGTGCGCATCACCACGGCGTGGACCAGCCTGCACCGCGAGTTTCGCCTGCCCGCCTTCGACACCCTGAAGCTGATGGTGCAGCCGACCGTGCTCTTTGAGAGCCGCGACGATGCCGCGACGCAAATCCAGCTCCGGGCCCTCACCTTTTCCGTCCCCGCCACCAAACGGAACCAGGCGAAATACGACGCGTTGCGCGCCTCTTTCTACCCGAAATCGCCGGCTGTGGACCGCCAGCTCTACGACCGGAAAGAGCTGCAGTGGACGAAGAAAAACTACATCTCGGGCTACGCCTATTTGTGGGACCAGGACTTTTGGGACGCCGACAAAAAGACCTTCACTGTGCAGAAATACTGCGACAAGATGAAGCGGGAATTCGGCGGGTTTCAATCGGTGCTGTTCTGGTACAGCTACCCCAACATTGGTATTGACCAGCGCAACAGCCGGGATTTCCTGGAAGCGCTGCCCGGCGGCGGCATCGCCGCGCTCAAGGCCATTGTCCGGGAATTTCACGCGAACGGGGTAAAAGTATATTTCCCCTACACGTCCTGGGAAATTGATACTCGCCGCACCACCACCCGCACCGACGAGCAGGAACTAGCCCAGTTGATTGCCGAAACCGACGTGGACGGGGCTTTTCTGGACGTGTATTTCGACGCGGGCGAATTCCAGCAGGAGCTGGATAAAGTGAAACGAGGCTTCAGCCTCGGCACCGAGCACCACCCCAGTCTGCAAAACATCCAAGGCTATAACGCCCTCACGTCGTCCTACGGCCAAACCTTGCAGCCCTACCAAAATAACGGGGTTTCGCGGGTGAAATGGCTGATTCCCGAACACATGCAGTGGACCATCAACCGCAACGCCCGGGACCGGCAAAAGAACATGGCCTACAGCTGGATAAACGGGCAGGGCCTCATCGTGTGGGAAAACGTGTTCGGCTACATGAACCCGTGGAACGCGCAGGACCGCCGGGATTTGCGGAAAATCAACGCCATCTACCAGCAGTTTTCCGGGCTGTACAGTTCGGATTCCTGGCAGCCCTATTTGCCCAGCGGCCACCCCAAGGTGCACGTTTCTTCCTGGGAAAATAAGGACAGTAAAATCTGGAACATCATCACCGATTCGGCGGGGGCCGTGCGGACGGTGGCGCTGCCGGTGGGCGACAAATCGCTGCACTACTACGATTTGTGGAGCGGCCAAAAGCTGGCCGTGGTTAACCAAAGAATTATGGTGCCGATAGCGCGGTTTGGCTGCGTGGTGGGCCTCAAAAATCAGCCGTCGGCCGCCGTGGCCGCGCTGCTGCGCCGGCAGCAGCAGGAAACCGCCACGCCGCTGCCGGCCACGGACCCGCACGTCGCGTTTGTATCGACCAAGTCGTTTAAAGCGCCACCGGCCATCGGCCCTGGCCGCGGGCCGGTGCCCGGCAACTTACTGGCCGTGAAAGCGGGCGAGTACAACCTGGTAACCAAGGGCGTGAAACGGGAAAGCGAGAGCTTCCCGGACGCCGACGGCAAAAACAACAACGACTACCGGACGGAGAAAAACAGCTTCGGCAAGGAACTGATTGTGCACCACACGCAGGTGGCCGTGCCCGCGTTCAGCATCATGCCGCGGGCGGTAACCAATGGCGAATACCAAGCCTTCGTGAAGGCCAGCGGCTACGCCCCGGCCGACAAGGTGAATTACCTGCGGCACTGGCAGGGCAACACCTGCCCGGATTCGCTCAAAAACAAGCCGGTCGTGTACGTGAGCCTCGACGATGCCCGCGCCTACGCCGCCTGGGCCGGCCTGCGCCTGCCCACCGAATGGGAATGG
>NZ_JAGEMO020000199.1 GCF_017921975.2 Hymenobacter terricola | reverse complement strand
TAAAACTTTAAAAAAATAAAAAACACACGCACAAGCGCATTTATCATAAAAATACATCCGTGCAACCCAAGAGGGGGGAGGGGGTAATCCCTTTATTTGTTCGTTCATACTCCGTTTCTGCTCCGTTTTAAGCCCGTACCTTTTTTGACCCCAAGCAACCTTTTTTGTCCCCTAAAACGTCTAAAATATATACCTTTCCCGTCCCTTAGTGATACCTTTTATGACCCCTAATTACGTTATATCGCTCATCGGCTCAACACGTTACGGATGCGGATAGCGTATTATAGTAAATCGCTTAGCTAGTGTATGACTTCTAGTTGTGCTGGCTGCGTCAGCAGAGCGAAAGCGAGCGCCCCTCGGAGGGCGCCGGGCTGTTTCGCTGGGTGCGCTTGGGACAATTGCAAATTAATGTCCTTAGTGGCTGAGCTTCTCGGAAATCTCGCTCCGCATGGCGTCGATGATGTATCCTTTCCCGGCTCGTTTCCTCCGTGCTCTTTCGACTATCGAGT
>NZ_JAGEMO020000198.1 GCF_017921975.2 Hymenobacter terricola | reverse complement strand
CAGGAGATACTGTGTTAAAAAGCAAGGAAGTGAGCAAGTTTTTTTACCTTTAGGCGCCTTTAAGGAGAGCCTTTGGGTTCATCCTGCGTAGCCTCGGCCCCTCAACTGGTCGGGGCTACTTCTTTTTCCAGGCAATGGGCCGGATGGTAGTGCGGGTCATAGGCGCAATCGTTCTTCCAGAGCGAGTGGCAGAGTAACAGCAGCTTGCGCATGACGGCAATGACGCCGGGCTTGCCGCTGGGTTGGCGCGCTCGCAGCCGGGCGTAAAAGGCCATTTGCTGGGGGTTGAAGCGTAAGCTGCTCACCGCTGGCAGATAGAGTGCCGTCCGCAAGCGTACGTTACCGCGGCGCGAAATGCGCGTGGCCCCGGCCGAGAGGCCACTTTGCCGCTGCACCACATCCAGGCCGGCATAGGAGGCGAGTTGCCGTTCGTTTTCCATTAACCCGAAGCCGTTGGTTTCGGCGACTACCACGATAGCCGTGGTCAGGCCAATACCCGGCACACTGGTCAGGTACGCCAGCTTACGAGCCAGTTTTGGCTCGGTAGCTAGTAGCGCGGCCAGGTCTTGGCCTATCGCTTTTAACTGCTGACTAAGTAGTTGCAGCCGAGTTGCCAACCGGTCCAAGGTGCGCGCATCCGGCTGATAACTATGCTGGTAAGCATGGCGTTGCGCTTTAAGTCGAACAGCCTGCTGGGTGAGGTTCTGCCGTTCGCGGGAGAGGACCCGCAGCTGGCGCAGGGCAGGCGTGGGTGGCTGCCAGGCGGGCAGGGCACGTTCCAGGCCTAGGCGACAGAGCAGGCGGGCATCGAGTTGGTCCGTTTTACTCTTCTGCTCTGTACTCTGCGCAAAGTGCTTGACTTTGTTTGGGAGCAAAACGCTGAGGGCTTGTCCGTTGTCAGCTAAAAAGTAGGCGAGTTCTTCGTAGTACACGCCCCTCGCTTCCACCACGAACCACTGCGGAGCCGCTCCTATCTGCTGTTTGGCCGTCCAGACCAACAGCGCCGTGAAGCCTGCCAGCGTGTTCGCAAAACTGGTTTCTTTGCCGAAGGACAAGTGCTGGCTTGTATCGATATGGCCGAAACAAGCCACAAAGGTGTCTTTGGCAATGTCAATGCCCACGACATACTTAAGCGGGGTAATAGGGGAAGTAGCAGCGCGCATAAACAAGGGGGGAATAAATGAAACACGCAGCCAGTCAGGTTTTTACCGCAACTATTCTTGTACAAATACGGGATGCTGAAGCGAACCGAGCTCCCTCCATACTGTGCAGTCTTCAGGCAAAAACGAGAAACGAGGCACAGGTTCTCCTGTACACGGTCGACACCAAAGAGCCGCCGTTAGAGAATAATAGTGTCCTCGTTTCCTTTTCTGGCTACCTCTCTACTTGAAAGGCAGGGCAATCATACAAGAG
>NZ_JAGEMO020000197.1 GCF_017921975.2 Hymenobacter terricola | reverse complement strand
GCTTTCCGGGCTTTCCGGGCTTTCGGGCTTTCCGGGCTTTCCGGGCTTTCCGGGCTTTCCGGGCTTTCCGGGCTTCCGGGCTTTCCGGGCTTTCGGGCTTTCCGGGCTTTCCGGGCTTTCCGGGCTTTCCGGGCTTTCCGGGCTTCCGGGCTTTCAGCCGCTGCCGCCGACAGGCGACAGCCGCAAAAAAAAAGGCGGCGGTGGATTTTGTCGTCGCTGGCTGGAGCCCGACCAGCTGAACGCCTGCGGCAACGGTGGATTTTGCCGTCGTCGGCTGGAGCCCGACCAGCTGAACGCCTGCGGCAACGGTGGATTTTGTCGTC
>NZ_JAGEMO020000196.1 GCF_017921975.2 Hymenobacter terricola | reverse complement strand
GCAACGGTGGATTTTGCCGTCGTCGGTGGGATGGCTTCCAGCCGCTGCCGCCGACAGGCGACAGCCGCAAAAAAAAGGCGGTGGGGAAATTTGTGCCTGCCTCCGCACACCCACCCCCCCTTGTTTGCGGGGGTCTGCCTCCACCTCGGAAACTTTTGCGGTGGATGGCTTTCAGCCGCTGCCGCCGATAGGCGACAGCCGCAAAAAAAAAGGCGGTGGGGAAATTTGTGCCTGCTTCCGCACACCCACCCCCTTGCTTGCGGGGGTCTGCCTCCACCTCGGAAACTTTTGCGGTGGATGGCTTTCAGCCGCTGCCGCCGATAGGCGACAGCCGCAAAAAAAAAGGCGGTGGGGAAATTTGTGCCTGCTTCCGCACACCCACCCCCTTGCTTGCGGGGGTCTGCCTCCACCTCGGAAACTTTTGCGGTGGATGGCTTTCAGCCGCTGCCGCCGATAGGCGACAGCCGCAAAAAAAAAGGCGGTGGGGAAATTTGTGCCTGCTTCCGCACACCCACCCCCTTGCTTGCGGGGGTCTGCCTCCACCTCGGAAACTTTTGCGGTGGATGGCTTTCAGCCGCTGCCGCCGATAGGCGACAGCCGCAAAAAAAAAGGCGGTGGGGAAATTTGTGCCTGCTTCCGCACACCCACCCCCTTGCTTGCGGAGGAGATACCCCACCTCGGAAACTTTTGCGGTGGATGGCTTCCAGCCGCTGTCGCCGACAGGCGACAGCCGCAAAAAAAAGGCGGGGGAAGCGGACACTTTGACCCCTTGACGGTAATCTCTCTATCACCGCGGAAAAGCCCGGGCGCAGCCGGGGCTTTGAGCCTTACGCCGGATGGGGTGAGCGACCCGGCCGAGGGAGCGATAGCGCAGCCCAGCGAAGCGATCCCGCCCGTAGCGAAGCAGGGCGGGGACGCGAAGCGGGGCGAGGGGGAAGCGAGTAAGGCGGGGGAGCGGGCAGTTACAACTCTTTGATTTTCCTTTACTTAACTTTTCATTTTTCCATGATTGTTAATTTCTTTAACTGATTTCTTTTTACATATTTATTTCTCTATTTTTGTAACGATTTATTATTTGTCTTGCATTTTTACTTTTTCCCCTATTTTTCTTCATTTCTGTTTTTTTTACAAATTCTTCTTTTTTGCTTTTTACAATTATTAATATATTAAACAATATTTAATATATATAATCGGCGGTTATGATTAACAGCTTCAGACGGATGCGGACGGGGAAGCCGGACGGA
>NZ_JAGEMO020000195.1 GCF_017921975.2 Hymenobacter terricola | reverse complement strand
GGGGCGGGCGGGACGCGACAGCCCGCCCCCCTATATAAAAACCCCGCGGAGCGACCTTTTTCAGAGGGGGGCGCGGGCGGCATGAGCCCCCGCAAAAGGAGTAGACCCGGCGAGCATTCGGGCAGGCTTTAGAATGGGCAAACCTTGATGCGGGCAGCGTCAAGGGGAAACCATTATAAAGGCTGCACGCAAATGGGTGCGCCAGCCGATAAAAAAGACAGGGGCGTAAGCCCCTACCCCTCTGCCCGCGAAGCGGAGCGCCTTTAGGCGCGTGCGTGATGGCGCGCCCGGCAGCACACCGGGCGCAGGAGCCCGACAAGGGCAACGGGCGACGACGCTGCCCGCGCCTATAGGCGGGGGCACAAGGAGGAACCCGAAAAGCCTGTCACGACCCCACAACGCAAGCACGTTTCAAAACGATGGTGACGGGCTAA
>NZ_JAGEMO020000194.1 GCF_017921975.2 Hymenobacter terricola | reverse complement strand
CCCACAACGCAAGCACGTTTCAAAACGATGGTGACGGGCTAAAGGGTGGCATGCAAAGTAATGAATAGCCGCCAAGGGAGGCAAGCGCCAGCCCTTGCCGGACGAGTGGCGGGGGAGGTTCCGGAAACCCCCGCCCGAGGACGGCAAACAGTCTGCCGTACGCCGCCGCACTCTGTGCTATGTCTGTGCGCAGCCCTGCGCCCAAAGGCGGCGTTAGCCGCCTGCGGCCGATGGGCTGTGCAAGGGGCGCGACGAGCGACCGAGGGCGAAGAACGAGCACCGTAGTGGCGGCTCTTAGCGAAAAGCGGCCACGCCCGTGAGCAGGCGGAAGAATGAGCGAAAGCGAAACTGGAGCAGGCGGGAGGGCGTGGCGGCATGTGAGCGACGCCCGAAAGGGCGAAGAGCGGCCACGGAGAGCGGAGGGCGAAGACCGAGCGAGCGTTGGAGCAGGCACGGCACGCCCAGAGGCCGCGAAGCCCGACAGGGCTGGGCGCAGACCGCCGCAGAGTAACTTCACGCGACAGGGGCGCGGCGATCATTCCGCAGGCGGTAACGCCGAGGACGGAGACGGCGCCCCGAAGCGGAAGCCGTAGGCCGCGGGGGTGCGGGGGCGGGGGAGCCCCCGCGGGATTTGGTAAGCGCAGCAAAGCCGCGAGCGTAGCGAGCGGTTTGATGGGCGAGTGCGGAGGGCGAGGGCGGAGTGCGGCGCCGAGGGGCGAGGGCGGAGGGCGAGCGCGGAGACCTGTGGATGAAGCAAGAGACCGCGACGAGTAACCAAAAGGCGTTAAGGCGCTGAACCAACGCAAAGGCCAACGCTACCGGATGGGCGCGCCGAGGGCGCAACGGACGAGGAAGAGCGAAACAGGAGCCCGATGGCCTAACCACGAGTAGTGGCGATTGCAGAACGACAGGGCGGGGCCTCGGGCGAGAGCGCGCCCGCTAACAACAAAGAGAAAGCGACCAAAAAAACAATTTATGAGGGGCGAGTGCGGAGGGCAAGTGCGGAGGGCGAGAGCGGAGGGCGAGTGCGGAGGGCGAGCGCGGAGTGCCAATGAAAAACCCGCCTATCTTGGGCGGGCTTGTATCAGTGCGCAGCCAGGCCGCGAGCGAAGCGAGCGGTCCCTCTCCACTTTAGGCGGGTTGTTCCTCCCATCG
>NZ_JAGEMO020000193.1 GCF_017921975.2 Hymenobacter terricola | reverse complement strand
ACCCAGCGGCGCATAGACGCCGAGGCAGCTTTTAAGGCACCGCGGGTAAACGGTCACATATGTAGATGACCCTAACCGCCTCGCAGGCCCTGCGGCGCCTAGGTGCTGGTAAGACTTTTAAGTGCCATGCAGGCAAGATGGACCACTGCAACGATGTGCTTAAGTGCCGCCTGGCTGAGGCTTAACTACTATAGTGAGCTTAAGTGCCGCCTGGCTGAGGCAGGTCCATGCACGGTTGCTTACGCAGTCTTGGACCGAAGAGGGCTACTTACTAGTAGATGGTCCGCCAGAAATCTACTCACGGTTGCTTACGCTTCCCTTGGACCGAAGAGGACTACTTACTAGTAGATGGTCTGCGACCCGCGGCGGCACTGGGTCGCATAGTAGATTTA
>NZ_JAGEMO020000192.1 GCF_017921975.2 Hymenobacter terricola | reverse complement strand
ACGCAGTCTTGGACCGAAGAGGGCTACTTACTAGTAGATGGTCCGCCAGAAATCTACTCACGGTTGCTTACGCTTCCCTTGGACCGAAGAGGACTACTTACTAGTAGATGGTCTGCGACCCGCGGCGGCACTGGGTCGCATAGTAGATTTATTAAGCTTCAGCCAGGCGGCGCTGAGGAAGACCTCTTCTGTGGTCCTACTCAGCAAAAGAATTTCAGCACAGCGGCGATCGGAAAATGAAATTTCTTATGTACATCCGCAGGGTTATGTGTTATAATATACTTGTAAGGTTGATTAAGACAACCAAATAAATTTCAGGGTTAACCGCAATACCCTATGTGCAGAGCGGTGACCGTATCACTGAGAGTGACGGTCGAAAGGACTATTATGACAATGACAAATTTATTCACAAACGGAGCAACTACTAACAGCAATTCAAGAGCACTTAACGGCACAAGCGAACTTAATTCACTGGCTGCAACTTATGTCAATGAGTTCATGAACGCACTCAACGACATTGATGATGACCGTATGGAAGCCGTTGAAGCTTCAAAGACTGACAACAGTGAGATGGACAAATTGGTGCAAGAGTTGACCGACGTTGCTGATGTTGACACTACATCACTTGTAGATGCTGTAGGTACTGACGAGCACACACCAAACAAGTTATTGGCATCTGTTCAGTCAAAGAGAAGCCGCTTGAAGGGCAAAGAGATGACGATTGACAACTACAAGAGTTTAGTGCATGCAGCCATCAGCGAGTACATCTTGCGAGAGGCGTTCGACATGAAGAAGAATGCTGCTCGCGGCGGCGCAGGGTCAGTGGTAACCTACAGCGATGAAGAAATCCAAGCATTGGCTGCAGACCAGGAAGCACTGAAGAAAGCCATCAGAAATATCCAAAGCCGAAAGTGTATCATGAAAGGCAAGGTCGGATTTGACGAGAACAGCGAACAGTGGCTTGCATTACTTGAGGCTGAAGAGAAGCTTAAAGCGCAGAGAGTATCTACCAGAGTAGTTCGTCAGGCAGATACCACCAAGCAAGATGTTCAGGCAGCACTTGAGGGTGTCGACTTTGGCAGCTTGAAGAAAGACGAACTGAAGTCACTGTTGGAGAACATTGCCGGTATCGTTAACGACGAGCCAACAGACATCGATGAGGCTGAGGAGCCAACAGAGACAACTGAAGAATAATCACTGACATCATCCTTTCAATTCTATATAGCCGCGGACTACGGTCCGCGGTATTTTCTTACCCCACTGCGCGGTCATAAGTGGTACGGT
>NZ_JAGEMO020000191.1 GCF_017921975.2 Hymenobacter terricola | reverse complement strand
TACGTCGTCACGGACTGCGGCGCGGTGACGCTCTTCTACGAAAAGGGTGCCCACGAAGTGGTGCCGACGCCCGAGCAGGCCGCCGCCCTGGCCATCCGGGCCGGCTCGGATTTGGAGTGTGGCGAAGCGTTTAACTCCCTGGATAAAGCGCTGGCGCAGCACCTCGTGACCGAGGCCGAGCTGGACGTGGCCCTCCAGCGCCTGTTCACGGCCCGCTTCAAGCTGGGCTTTTTCGACAACCCCGCCGATAACCCCTACACCAAAATTCCTTACAGCACGGTAGAGTCCCCGGCCCACATCCAGTTGGCGCTGGAGGCGGCGCAGAAGTCCATCGTGCTG
>NZ_JAGEMO020000190.1 GCF_017921975.2 Hymenobacter terricola | reverse complement strand
CCCTACACCAAAATTCCTTACAGCACGGTAGAGTCCCCGGCCCACATCCAGTTGGCGCTGGAGGCGGCGCAGAAGTCCATCGTGCTGCTCAAGAACCAACACCACACCCTGCCGCTGGCCCACACCATCAAAACCCTGGCCGTGGTGGGGCCCAATGCCGACGACGAGGAGGTGCCGCTGGCCAATTACCACGGCTTTCCCTCCCAGGTCGTGACGCCGCTGGCGGGCCTGC
Source organism: Hymenobacter terricola (assembly GCF_017921975.2). Lineage (GTDB taxonomy): Bacteria > Bacteroidota > Bacteroidia > Cytophagales > Hymenobacteraceae > Hymenobacter > Hymenobacter terricola. The sequence goes on along the minus strand of NZ_JAGEMO020000190.1, from coordinate 1,246 downwards.
GCAACCGCCTGCCGGGCACCAACATCCTCTACGCCAAGGGCAGCCGCCACGTAGCGGAAGTGCCGGCGCTGGACGTCATTCCCACTGATTATCTGTTCACCACGGCTGATGCGAAGACGCACGGCCTCAACGCGGAATATTACGCCAACAGCAAATTTCAGGGCCCTCCGGCGCGGCGGCAGGTGGATAAGAACGTTGATTTTTACTGGATTAACCGCCTGCCGGCCGCGACGTTTGACCGCGAGAATTTCAGCGCCAAATGGTCGGGCTACCTGCGGCCGCCCACGTCGGGGACCTACAGCCTAGGCCTGCACGGCTACGAGCAGTGCGAGCTGCGGTTCAACGACAGCTTGGTGGCCCGCATCAACAACGAGCACGAGCCCGACCTCAAGTACCAGCCCTTTGTGCTGGAAGCCGGCAAAACCTACAAGCTGGAGCTGCGCTTCGCCAACACCAAGCCCGCGCCGTTGGTGCAGCTGAAATGGGAAGTGCCGAACCAGGACCTGCAAGCCAAAGCGCTGGCCATCTGCAAAAAAGCCGATGCCGTGGTGCTGTGCATGGGCCTCTCGGCGCACCTGGAGGGAGAGGAGATGAAGAACTTCGTAGTCGACGGCTTCAACAAGGGCGACCGGACCAAGCTCAAGCTGCCCGACACGCAACTGCAGCTGATAAAAGCCGTGCAGGCCCTGGGCAAGCCCGTGGTGCTGGTGCTGCTCAACGGCAGCGCCGTGGCCGTGAACTGGGAAAACGCCCACCTGCCGGCCATCGTGGAGGCCTGGTACGGCGGGCAGCAGGCCGGCAACGCCCTGGCCGATGTGCTGACCGGGGCCGTGAACCCCGCCGGCCGCCTGCCCGTGACCTACTACACCTCCGAAACGCAGCTGCCGGCCTTCGACAGCTACGACATGGCCGGCCGCACCTACCGCTACTTCAGTGGGCAGCCACTTTACGAGTTCGGCTACGGCCTGAGCTACACCACCTTCGCCTACTCCCACCTGCAGCTGGCGACGACGGCCGCCATCGGCCAGCCCGTGACGGTGAGTGCCACGGTGAAGAACACCGGCGCCCGCGCCGGCGACGAAATCGTGCAGCTCTACCTGGCCAACACCAGCAGCCCGAATAAGCCCGAAATCCGCACCCTGAAAGGCTTTCAGCGGGTGACGCTGCGGCCCGGCGAGCAGCGCACGGTGAGCTTCCCCCTTGCTCCGGCTGATTTCTCGACCATCGACGATGCGGGCCACCGGGT
>NZ_JAGEMO020000019.1 GCF_017921975.2 Hymenobacter terricola | reverse complement strand
AAAAAAAATCGGACGCAAGTGATTGAGCACAACGAAGAAGTCTACAAAAATCGTAACCAAATCGAACGCTGCTTCAACCGCCTCAAGCGGTTTCGGGGCCTCGCTTCACGCTACGAAAAGAACGCCAGCACCTTTCTGGCAATGGTCACCCTCGGAGCCATCCTGATGTGGCTTTAATTGTTTACACGTCCTAGGGCTCGTGGCTGTTGCAGAACGGCTATTCGACGGACCTTGCCAGCTGCTACGGTAGTAGAATCGAGGTGCAAGGCAAGAAGCAGTACCTCGACAAAGAGGTGTCCCACTTTGGGGTTTCCGAACGGGTCCCGGCGCATAACCTCTACCGGCGGCTAGCGGAAGTGGTCGATTGGACCTTCCTCTACGACGAGACCCGGGCCCCTTATAGCCACACCGGCCAGCCCTCGCTCGACCCCGTAGTCTTCTTCAAGCTGGTGCTGGTGGGCCGGCTGGAAAACCTGGTCAGCGACCGCCGCTTGGTCGAGCATTGTGCCCTGCGGCTGGATATCCTGCTTTTTCTCGGCTACGAAGTGGACGAGGAGTTGCCCTGGCACTCGACCGTGAGCCGCACCCGTCAGTTCTTTCCGGCCGCGGTCTTCGAGCGCCTGTTCGACCACGTCTTCGTGAGGTGGTTGGGTGAATCAGGAGAGAATTGGGTGTTAATTTCCCAATTCCATGGAAAAAGCCTCTTCCTCCAAACGGCCGCGGTATGATGCGGCCTTTCGCGCCGAAGCCCGGCGGCTGGCCCGCGAAAGCCGCGTGACGCGGGCCGCTGCCCGTGCCCTCACCATCAATGCTAAATTACTTTATCAGTGGCAGAAAGCGG
>NZ_JAGEMO020000189.1 GCF_017921975.2 Hymenobacter terricola | reverse complement strand
CCGTGACGTTGGTGCCCGTGCCCTGCGCGAAGCCCGACAGGCCATACTCCAGCTCGTAGGTATTGCCGGCGGGCAGGCCCCCGGTGGGAGCCGTCCAGCTCAGGGTGGCGGTGGTGTTGGTCAGGTTGCTGGAAGTGGGGCCGGTGGGTACCGAGCAGTTCGAGGGCGAAGTGGCGCACACGGCCAGCAGGCCCACGTTATTGCCCCCATAAGCCCACACGCGGATGTAGAGCACCTCGCCGGGGGTGCGCCCGGTCAGGGTTAGCAGCGAAAACGCGCCGTTGCCGTCATCGTTGCAGCCGATATCGGTAAGGCTGCCGCAGGTGCCGGAGTAAATGCTCAGGCCCGTGTCGGTGATGGCGCTGCCGCCGGAGGGCGACAGGGTTTGCACCGTCACGGTGCCGCTGACCGGCACGGTGACTTTGAACCAGATGTCCTGGCCCTGATAGCTGGCGCAGGTCGGGGCCGATACGCCCGTTGAGCTGGTGGCGGCCGTGTTGTCGGCGCTGGTCTGGCCCACGCAGGTCCCAAACTGAATCGGCACGTCGATGGCCCCGGCGCAGTCGTCGTTGGCCGGCGGGTTGGGGCTGGTCGTGAAGGCCCCCGCGTTCGACAAGGCGCTGCTGCCGTTGGTGCCGCCGCAGTTCTGGCGCACGTAGAACTGATAAGCCGTTTGGGGCGCCAGGCTCGTGAGGTTGACCGTGGTGACCGTCGTCGGCACCGACGTATACACGTTGGTGGCCGAAGCGGCCAGGGCCGGATTAAAGCCCGCGGGGCCGTACAACAGCGTGAAGGGGCCGGGGGTAGCGTTGGACACGCTGAACGACAGCGCAGCCGTCGTATTCGTTGCTACTGCCGTCAGGTTGCGCGGAGTGGGGCAGAGGGACGGTACCGGTGGGGTGAAGGAATACACCTGGCCCGCAACCGGAACGGTGGCAATGCTGGTCGTTTCGGTGGCCGAGCTGGCCGCTGCCGTGGCCGTGGCATCGCTCAGCGATAGAAACGGGGCACTGCCCGTGCCTGTGCCGGCCAGCCCAATCGAAACGCTGGCGTTGCTCATGGCAGTAGCTCCGGGCTGGTAAACGAAGCGCACGACGTTGCTGCCCTCCACCAATTGCACCTGGAACGAGAGTTGCGGGCCATTAGCGCTAAGCTGGCGCCAGTTCAGCCACTCAAAGGTGAAAGTGCGGTTGGGGGCCGTGCCCGTGGTGAGGTAGCTGGCCGTGCCGCCCGTCCCGGTCAGGTCGTCCCAGTACGGCGCGGCCAGGGGCCGATAGTCCGCCGTTACCAGGGCCAGCTCGTTGGTGTACGACCCACTGCCGGGCGTGGCGGCGTTGAAGGAGAGAAAGCCGTTGGAGTTGGCGTAAACCTGGGTAAACGGGGCTCCATCAAAAACAAAGCTGAAGCCAATGGGCAGCGCGCCCGAGACGTCGTCGTCGGAGCTAATGGTTGTAACCGTGGTGGCCGTGGCTGGTAGGGGAACAAAAGTGCCCGCACTCGCCGCGAAGGTGTACGTGTCGACCTGGGCCCGGCCAGCGCGCGCGCCCAGCAACAGGGCGCACAGTACCAGCAGCGCGCAGACCAAAGGTCCACGTTGGCGTGAATGTAAATTTGTGCTCATAAGGGTGAAGGGGAAAAAGGAGTGAAGGGGAGAAAACAGGGAAACCTAGGGACAATAGTATTTAGCCTATCGAAATGGTGCCTTGGGTGAGGCAAAAGCACTTCAGTGCCGTAATGTAGGGCGTAGAATTTGAACGAGTAGCAGAATATGTACTTTTTTGCACGTTGTCACTGCCGCTGGTTCGTAAAAAAAAGGCCGTCCTGAGTAGGACGGCCTTTTCTGATGATTAAAACCACGTATCTGCGAATAGCTATTCGAGGACGACTTTGCGGGTGAGGAGCTGGCCGGCGCGGGCCACGCGCAGGGTGTAGACGCCGGTGGGCAGGCCGCGGGTGGGCAGGGTTTGTTCGGCGGCGTTGGTCAGGGCTTGTTCCCGCACCACCTGGCCCAGGGCGTTGAGCAGGGTGGCCCGG
>NZ_JAGEMO020000188.1 GCF_017921975.2 Hymenobacter terricola | reverse complement strand
AACCGGTGCAAGAGCGGTTGAAAGCTGTGACATAAGTTTCATACGTGCGCGCTGGTTAACTTGCGCCATAGTGTTAGGGTTAGCAACATGCGGATTGTATTCGCGTGCTATGGTTTCGCCACCAGAGGTGGAAAAGACGATTGAGCCAATTTTGCCCGTTGTCTTGCCGTAAAGAGAAGTAACTTTTCCCATGAAGATTGATATTAGTGAAACAATAGATAGTGTAAGAATGTCTGCCCCTCAATAAAAAGGGTGTTTCTCAACGTCTGCAAAGGTACAAATTTTTCTGAGGATGCGCAAAGTTAGCGAGGTGTCGGTGTTGGGTTAAGGAGTGGTGCATTCTGAGTGGGATTTGTTAAGGAGTTGAGGAAGTGTTTAACATTTGTTTGCATTTAGACGTTAACATTCTGTAACACTTCGAGAAAGAACCTTTAACAATTCGGGAACGCACCGAGCCAAAGGCGAGGGGCAAGATTTAACAAACTTTATAATTTCCCATACTCTATGTATTGACATTCTTTAACATAATGTCAATACATTTTTAACTTAATTTCTTTGGTTATGTCAATACATTTTAGTAACTTTGCAGTAAGAAAGGAGATAATAATATGTACAAAGTAACTTACAAGAACAAACAGAGACAGACAGAATGTTTTATCATTACTGACTATCAAAGAGCCATGCAGGGGGTATGTAAAGACCTACTGAACAAAGGCTATCAATTAACTATCAAGAAAATGGAGGAAAAGCAATGCTAACACGATTTGAAAACTATCTTAGGAACATAAAAGGCT
>NZ_JAGEMO020000187.1 GCF_017921975.2 Hymenobacter terricola | reverse complement strand
ACCGAGTAAAGAACGAAAACAAATAACACCTCGAACATTATGCTAACACGATTTGAAAACTATCTTAGGAACATAAAAGGCTATTCCGAGCGTACCACCTCGGAATATCTTAAAGACCTAAAAGCCTTTGCACGTTGGGCAAAGACCCACAGAGAGGGTGCGAAATGGTCAACTCTGACACGTTCAGACATTGACGAGTATATAACACAGAGGGCGAAAGAGGGTATTAAGCCTGCTACCACAAACAGAGAGTTAGCGAGCATCTCGGCACTATATCGCTACTTCATCCGTGAGGGACTTCTGACAAATAACCCTGCACGCTTTCAGAGTAGGCGAAAGGTAGGACACCACCTACCGAACACCATCCCATCCGAGGACTTGCAAAAGGCTTATGCCAACTCTGTAGGTGTCGTTCATGTTTGGATAGGCTTGCTCTCAACTACTGGCATTCGCATTAGTGAATTGTTAGGTCTGAAATGGGAAGATATTGACTTCAAAACTTGCGCCCTGGAGATAAACGGCAAGGGGGACAAAGACCGAATTGTCTATACTACTCCCGAATACTTGGAACTGATGCGCCAAGCATAC
>NZ_JAGEMO020000186.1 GCF_017921975.2 Hymenobacter terricola | reverse complement strand
CTACTGGCATACGCATTTCGGAATTACTCTCGCTCTGTTGGGAAGACATAGACTTTAAGACCTGCGCCCTGGAGATAAGGGGTAAGGGGAATAAAGACCGAATTGTGTACACCACCTCTGAATATCTCGACCTTATTCGCCAAGCATACGAGCGCAACCCTACAGAGGGTCGCATATTCCGTTACAATGAGCGAGACGCGCGCCACATGATATGGGAAGCCTTGAAGCCATGGAGCAGGGCAAAACAACTGTCACCCCATGCGATAAGGCACACATTCGCCACCACATTAGCAAGGCAGGGGGTCAACGTTGCCACGATAGCGACTATCTTAGGGCACAACCGCATTTCGACTACACAGAAGTATATCGACATGGCGCAAATGGACTGCAGAGCCGTTTCCGCCCAATATTCACCACTAAATCACTAAACACTATGAGCGAAGAAAAGAAAGAGCGCATTAAGCGTAAGTTCGCCCCCAGGGGGGAACGCAGTCAAAAGATGATGTCGTTTCGTCTTGACCAAGAAAACGAGTATTGGCTGAGCACCTTTCCCAACAAAGGGCGGTACCTAAACAATTTGATACGAGCAGACCGACTGCGGAGGTCTGAGGACTGATAAGCGCCCACCGAGCGAAAGCGAGGTGGGCGCAAACTTTATACCCCCCCGACCCACGGGG
>NZ_JAGEMO020000185.1 GCF_017921975.2 Hymenobacter terricola | reverse complement strand
TGTTCACCTCATCGTTCTTACTTTCTTGTACAATATCAGATGCCTTCTTAGGCACTGACGCTACCATTTCCAGTTTATCCACTGGAGGCGAATCGCCGTAAGGCCTCGCTGTCTGACCCTGGTCACTCCGTAGCCGCTCCCTGAAATTTTTTTTTCGGGTGGAGCGGCTTTTTTTATGCCTTTTTTTGCCGATTTGGGCACATTTTGGTAGCAACATATCACCAGTGAAAAGCAGCTGTATTGCGAATATGCAAGACAGTTAACTCTTACCAGTGATATCTAACAAATCCTCCAATTTTCAGGGCTAGTTTTGCTCTGTTCTGAGGAAGATGCCCCTTTCTCGCAAAAAAATAGGGCTGCGGTGCCGGCAAGCAACGCAGCCCAAAAATGCCTCGGCCAGCCAGCCGGGGGAATACTCCAATCATGTCACAACCATGACCAGATGTCCAAAAATACGCAACAGCCGGTAAAACGGCTGCCACGCCGTGCGGCTTCTTCAGCCCCGGCGTTTGCTCCTCATTCGGGGCGCCCGCTTGATAAATTAGCACACCAGGTAACAAGCCCATCCGTAACGGGGGGCGCTGCGGTCGTCGAAGATGACTTTCGGATTACCAAAAACGCCCAATTCTCCGCAAAAGAGAACTTTGGGAAGCGTGCTCGGGTCAAATTTCTCACCGAGGCTATGGCCGTGGGTCTGGCCAACGTGCCAGCCAGCAAGCTGACGAAGAGTTACTGGAATACCTTCTACTGCTCGACTATTTTGCAGAAGAAAGGCGACAGCCTGACCGGGAAGTACTGCAAGAATCGGTGGTGCCTTGTGTGCTGCCGTATTCGGTCCGCGCAGCTGATAAAGCAGTACGCCCCGGTGCTCCAAAGCTGGCCAGAAAAACACCTGGTTACGCTCACTGTACCGAACTGCTCAGGGGACGACCTGGCGGCCACTGTGAAGCAGATGAAGGCGGGATTCGACACTATTCGGCGCAGCTGGGCAATGCAGCACCGGCGCAAGCAACGTGCCGCGCCTCTCGTGGCTCTCCGCAAGCTGGAAGCGACTCACAACCCCGACCGCGACGACTACCATCCCCACTTCCACTTGGTGGTACCAGACTTGGCTTCTGCCAATGAGCTGCGGGTGGCCTGGCTCTCTCAATTTCCCTCCGCGCAGTGGAAAGGCCAGGACGTACGACCGGCCAATGCCGGGGCAGCTCACGAGTTGTTCAAATACTTCACAAAATTGGTCACTACGCAGTCAAAAGAGCGGTTTATCCGCTTGGCTCCCTTGAATGTGATTTTTGAGGCGATAGCCGGCCAGTGCACTTTTCAGAAGTTCAACATTCCCACCACCAAGGAGGTGGCCAGTGACGAGGAGGCCGATGCATTGGCCGAAGAGCTGAACATCGATGCAGTGTTTGAGTGGGTCCAGGCGCAAGCCGACTGGGTAGATAAGGAGTCCGGTGAAATGCTCACCAATTACAAGCCCACCCCTCAATTCAAAAAATTTGTGGAGACGAAAATCGTCTACAATTCACCTCAGAAAAAGCCCATGAATTCAGATTAAAAAACGCACAAGATTTCACCAGTGAAAAGCAGCTGCATTGCAGATATGCAAGACAGTTAATTCTCACTGGTGCAAAGTAACTTTTTCACCCTCTCAAATTTCATCAAATGTCACACTTCAATAAACTCACAGAATCCGCAAAAATCGCCATTTCCAAGACCGTAGAGCACGCTATTGCTATTTCCCCCAAAGAACTTTACCTGCCTGTTGCACCTGCTGGGATTTGGTATTCTGTGCTCTCAAAACTCAATGTGCGCCTTCGTGGTGATGGCTTGCCATTTGCCGACGAAATCGGGCGCGCGGTTCTGTATTTAGAATCTCAGCTCGGCACACCTGGTGTGTGTGAGCGCTGCGGCGCTAATTAAATTATACCGTGGTGGTCGTTGTCGAGCGGCTAGCGAGACCATCACCAGCCAAGATTAAAAAACCGCTTATATTTGTGCTGTCGGCAGGATAATGCCGGTCCGGGGTGTTCACCTCATCGTTCTTACTTTCTTGTACAATATCAGATGCCTTCTTAGGCACTGACGCTACCATTTCCAGTTTATCCACTGGAGGCGAATCGCCGTAAGGCCTCGCTGTCTGACCCTGGTCACTCCGTAGCCGCTCCCTGAAATTTTTTTTT
>NZ_JAGEMO020000184.1 GCF_017921975.2 Hymenobacter terricola | reverse complement strand
TCATGTGCGTGAAATAATGAGTGTTCCCGTTCTCGTCTATATCTGGCATTTTTACCCATTGGCCGGATTTTGTGTTCCATAGCTCAATTGTTTTATTACTAAGAGATTTACACGCTTCAAAAATTTTTGAATAATCATTGCTACCATCTGTTAGAATTTCACGTATAGGTACAGTTATGTTTGCGGTAATATTATCTGCAGATATACCCGTACGCACTGCATCGATCACGGAGGCACCATTCAATGCCTTGTTAGCATGCTCTACGATTTTAACAAAAATTCGTACTTCATAAAGGGAAAAATTGCCCTTCATTACTGTTGTAAGATAAGATTGCACAATGTTCATATTAAATAATTTATATTAAGATATTAATTGTGTGCAAATATAATACAACCTTAGGACTTACGCAAATATTTGTCCCAAAAAAAAAGAAAAAAAAATCCCGGTCCGCCGACCGGGAAATGAATGTAAAGGATAAACAGAGCGCTAAAAACTAAAAAACTAAGCATCTGTACCACCCGAACTTTGATATTTTTCGATATGGATAATATTTTTACCCATGTATGTAATCATACCCTCAGGATACGATGTATTCGGAAATGTTAATATCAAAGTATAAGTCT
>NZ_JAGEMO020000183.1 GCF_017921975.2 Hymenobacter terricola | reverse complement strand
TATTTTTACCCATGTATGTAATCATACCCTCAGGATACGATGTATTCGGAAATGTTAATATCAAAGTATAAGTCTTTTTGTTTTCGCTAAGCGTGTGAGACTTTACAGTGATACCTGCCGGAACATTACCGGGTGCATCATTTTTCAAATCTCCTTTTTCGGAAGTTATTGTATATGTAACATCACCATGTGCTGCTACCTGGTTGAATGGTGCCCGTTCTCCGTTGACTTTGAGCCCAACAACACTTTCGGTAACGGCACCGGAACGTGTAGCTATCGAACCTTTTAAAATTGCACCTTCTCGTGCACCCCAGCTAACAAGAACTTCATTTTCGTAATCTGTTCCCTCTGCGTCCGACAACATCTTGTCAAAATTAGTGTTGCCGAATAACGAAGTATTCGTTGCCAAAACTCCGCTCCCCGTATTTCGAGTAACAATACAACATGTTGCGGCCATTTCATCATCGAAATTTCCGTCCCATTGTATCGTGCCATTATCGAGGACAAGTAGGGAGTTTCCCTCGTAACCCGACATACCACTCCTAGAACCTAGATAATTAGCTTGACTAATGTCTCTAGTATCTTTTGGATCAATTGCAAACTGAACAATCAGCCACTCCGGCTGCTTAAGCCCGCTATCATAAAGGTTAGTTAAGTCAAAATCTAAATAAGTTACCGGAGAAGTAATCAGTACAAAAGTAACTATATCTCCCGTATGAAAACCTTGACCTATTAATGTGCTCGAGATGTCGCCAATTGTAGCATTTGGCTTTATGCCTTCATTATAAAAAGTAAAACCCGAAGCACTGGATTTTTCGATGCTAAAAGCGTTAGGCAGTGAACCACTTGACATTTGCCACCGACCAAGAGCCGGGAAATATGCGTCGTCAACATTACCTTTTATTAGTAATGTTGAGTTCATGATGTTATGACGCATAAATGCGTTGTAATCACTTTCAGCCTTTTTTTTATCTTCAAAAGCAAATTTGAAGAAATTCTGTACTGCCTTTTTATAAAATTTGACAGCATTTGCGAACTTCGCCCGCTGGAGCATTTGTGAGTACGACTTTGGGTTCGAAACCCGCGGCTGATAAACTCTTGTTATCTGCTCCCCTGCTCTCGTGGCAACAACAAGATTTCCAACCTTGCCACTACCATTTCCTATGAACATGTTACCTTTTGCCATAATCAAAAAAACTTTAACAATTAAAAAAACAATGATTAATCAAGGAATTTTTCTAAAATCACATGCACGAATTAAGGCCCAAAGTTGTTGCCACTGCTGATAGAATTGCAATGACAACGTTAATAACCTGACCCCACAAGTCCTTTTTCTTTATTGTACTCATAAGCAATTTAATTAAAGGTGAAAAAAAAATCGCCCAAAATTAATCTTACAAAAGGAAGAAATCAAAGAATATGGGTTAATTATTGTTAAGATAAACTGGGGGACAAATTGGATAATTGAACTAACTATATAGACGTACTCATACGGCATGATGCAGCACAAGAGGGGGGAAAGTAGAAGCTCATGAGCGGGTGGGGGGGGACCCTCTGCGCCCGACTCACGCCCGACACCATGCGCCCGACTCACGCCCGACACCATGCGCCCGACTCACGCCCGACACCATGCGCCCGAC
>NZ_JAGEMO020000182.1 GCF_017921975.2 Hymenobacter terricola | reverse complement strand
TGGCGCATCGAATTCTCTATGCACAGTTCAGCACGTAATTGGATAGTGATTGAGGATGCAGACGCCAAGCGTTCACGGAAGAGAGCGATACCTCACAGATTAGACCTTTTCGATAGTCGGGATAAATTGTGGCAGAGATTCGAGGAATTAGCGCACCACTATTTCCAGTTCCGTCACGTGGAATATGTCGCTCAGGTAAATTCTGCGCAAGAAAGAAAGTTGAAGAGAAAAGACGTTTGTCGAGAGAAGCGGTTGTTTGATTTCAACAAAGACCGAGAGTTTTATAAAATTG
>NZ_JAGEMO020000181.1 GCF_017921975.2 Hymenobacter terricola | reverse complement strand
CCGAGAGTTTTATAAAATGGATGGTCTGCCGAGACTTGATTACTCAAACGACCGGGTGAATGGCCTCTTACACCAGCTAATAAAATATCGTGAGCATCATCCTGATATGGACTTGCGAAAGGCTTGTGATGTCGTTATAGACTATATGCAAAGACGTGAACTGTCCAAACTGACTAAATCAGGATCAGCAGACGAGATAAACCAAATTCGTTTGGCCATCGCTACACGAACGGGATGGGACTATCAGACCGTGTTAGAGAAAGCGGAAGAGATTCACAGACTAATCAAAGATAAAGAGATATGGTAGACGATACTCTGAATGTTAGACGATGTCGTATGTGCAAAGAGTTGTGGAGCGAGCCAATTGGTGGCTTCGTGTATTGCCCGTACCTCAATCAAAAGGTTTGGGCTGATTCTTTAATGTGTGGCCATGGTGAAGATTTGCTCGATGCTTTCTAGTTCCTGGCTCGATTTTCTGCCTGGGAACTGCGGTACAGTAATACCGCAGTGGAATTCCAATGCCTTTACCAACATCAACACACCCGAAATGCCGATAGATAAAGGCTTTCACCTCGCGCGTGCGCCGACGGAATGCGCGCCCACGCCCGCAGGCGGGCGCGTGCGTGCTCGTACGAGGGCAGAATGGTACCGCCACGGCCTTTATTTGATTCAGGTGGACAACTATACCACCCCGATACTGAAAGAGGCTCTTACGATTAATTCTGAACTTTACTTGATATATGGTTTGAAATTACTTAATCGAGATTTATAAATCAAAACCCAAATGGAAAATTGCAATGTTCAAATAGAAACAACTGATAAGGTTAAACAAGCCGTCCGATTCATTAAGGCGATAGCTTCACAACATAACTGTGCACTCGCTTTTTCAGGTGGCAAAGATTCGGTGATCCTAAACTTTCTTGCTAAAGAGGCGGGCGTAAAAGTCGACTTGTACTATAACAACACAACTATAGACCCTCCTGGCACCATTTCTTTTTGCAAAAAACAAGGTTGCAAGATTGTTAGAGGTAGAGTCTCTTTCCTTGAACTAGTTGAAAAGCGAGGTTTTCCAACGATGTTTCGGAGATTTTGCTGCAAAGAACTGAAAGAAAAATACTACGCTGATTATGTTTTCTTTGGTATTCGGAAAGGCGAATCAATCAAGCGGAATAATTGCTATTCTGATTTTGACGATATATACTATTACACAAAGAAAGTGTTCACGAATAGATTTTTTCCTTTACTCTTGTTTACAGATGATGATGAACGTGAATTAGTGCAGGAACACTCGATTGAAATGCACCCACTCTACTATGATGAATGTGGACAGTTCGACGTTACTAAACGGTTAGGTTGTATCGGGTGCCCTTTGAAAAGCGATAGAGGTAGAGGGGACTTTTACCACTATCCGAAATTACTCAAACAAATTTTAAGGAGGGGCATCATCTTTCACATGAAACACAACCGTACTGCAGATGATGCTGCACTGAATCTTGTGCACAACCTTTTCTATAGTAACCACGGATATGAAAAGTTCAGGCAGACATTTTGCGGGCTATTCCCTAATAATCCATGGGCGATCCTCTCCAAACATTTTAACATAAACCGCGAAGATGTTTTATCGCTTTTACCTAAACCCGACACCTAAAAAGGCTCTTGCGGGTAATTCTGATTCCTGATGGATATATGGAATATCTAAAGCGAGTCGAGATTTGCAATTGGATTGATGGATGATTTATAAACAAACAAAACGATTGAAAATGAAAGTAACTGATTACAATGTCGTACGGGCGGCAGCAACAACCAGGTTAGAAAAAGACACCAGTCTTATCCTCGATTATTTGACGATAGACGAGGCAGCGCAGTGCATGACCATGATCTATCTTTGCTCTGATTTGATGGATGCGATAACGATGAGCTACACGGGAAACATTTC
>NZ_JAGEMO020000180.1 GCF_017921975.2 Hymenobacter terricola | reverse complement strand
GGGTCGGCGGGTCGGGTCGGCGGGTCGGGTCGGGTCGGCTCTGCCCTGCTCCCCCTGCCCCCTGCCCCCATCGGCGCTCAGAGACAAAGAAAGCAGGGTATCAAAGACCCTGCTTTCTTTCTACATGATTTCGTATGACAATAAGTTTAAACACTTCATTTCTGCCCCCAGTAGTATTTTATTGCATACGTCGGAAACTATCCCCATTCTTTGTCTTGCATCGACTTTATACACGTTGAAAATAATCAACGAATTAGAATAAGTGGTAAAGGTTGTATCTTGCGAATAACGAGTAATTACGTCATGTAGCAAATAAGCGTCTTTATCAATCCTTTCTCTGTTTCTGTTTCTTGTCTTGAATATTAATTTAATGCTTGCCATAATTGTAAATTTTAATGTATCATTTTTATCGTGTCCTCGCGTGGGTGTACGTGCGCGCCCCCACGTGGGCGAGGGAATTTCTCCCGAATTTCCTGCATAACAACGACTTACGTCGTTCTTCTTTGGAAATCCGATGGCGGTTCTATTGTACCGCCATACCCATTATCGCTCAAGCCTATCAATCAAGCAATTTCCGCACACTATCATCGTCCTTTCTGAACACACTTTTAAGAATGTCCTCAATAATCACACTATCCCAATTACTTTGCAGTAGTCGCTTAACGAACAGAGCACGTATAATTGCCTTTTCTTGCACATCCCAAGGCTTTATCAAGTCTGCGTTTATCATTTCCTCTTTGAGGGAGTTAATGAGCGTCTGTGCAGCGTTTTTTGTCTCTGAATTAAATTGGGTCATGTCGTATTCTTGGAGTAGTTGTAAAAGGCGGTTGAACTTCTGCCTGCTCTTGTC